>NZ_JANUDT010000010.1:0-365482 GCF_024808035.1 Sphingobacterium sp. BIGb0116
ACGTGACAGCGAACCGCAACCGCAGCGGAATAGAGGATGGCGGAACCAGTCTAAAGTAAACCTTGATCAATTCTCATTTTGGTATAGCTTTTACTTAGGGTTTACTTAGGGTTTAGTTAGGGTTAGTTTAGGTATAGCTTAGGTTATACCTAAACTAACCCTAACCAAAAGCTAACTAAATACCAATTAAAATCTAGCTTAAAGAAGAACTAAATAAAAGCGAATAAATAGAACACTACACAAATAGCCCTATAAGTGTCCCAGCATCCAACCAGAATCGCCATGATATAGGCATTTTTTATGAAAACGTTAGCCTGTTATCCGTTTTGGAGACTGCTCATTATAGCGCGACGGTATGAGATTAAGAATAAATAAGTCTATACGGACCGAAGATTTATTTTGGCAATAGCAAAGCCTGCACAAACTATACGATGCTTTATTGGATAAAAATTCACTAAAGCATCGTATAGTTAATCCCCGTGGAGGGTGGGTTGGATCAAAGAAAATGATTAAGAAAAAGCGTTCAGCCCCGTAATATCTTGTCCTGTGATTAATAAATGAATATCATGCGTCCCTTCATAGGTAACTACAGACTCTAGGTTCATCATATGCCGCATTATTGGAAAGTCACCAACAATCCCCATTCCGCCAAGGATTTGCCTAGATTCACGCGCTATCTGCAGCGCCATATTCACATTGTTCCGCTTTGCCATGGAGATTTGCTGTGGAGTAGCACGCCCCTCATTCTTGAGCAGCCCTAAACGCCACGACAACAACTGCGCCTTGGTAATTTCTGTCAGAAATTCCGCTAGCTTCTTTTGCTGCAATTGAAAACCAGCAATTGGTTTATCAAACTGATGTCGCTCTAACGCATAATGAACAGCAGTTTCATAACAGTCTATTGCTGCTCCAATCACCCCCCATGAAATTCCATAGCGGGCTGAATTCAAACAGGAAAGCGGTCCACGCATTGAATTTACAGCAGGAAGCACATTTTCCGCAGGGATATAAACATCATGAAAAACCAATTCACCTGTTTTAGATGCGCGTAACGACCATTTATGCAAAGTCTCCGGAGTTTCAAAACCAGCCATTCCACGCTCAACAATTACTCCCCGCACTTTTGCGGACTCATCTCGTGCCCAAACGACGGCAATATCACAGACAGGCGAATTTGTAATCCACATCTTTGCCCCATTTAATAAAAAACCATCTCCTTTTGCCGTCAATTTCGTTTCCATTCCACCCGGATCAGATCCATGATTAGGCTCAGTAAGCCCAAAAGACCCGACCAACTCGCCGGATGCCAACCCCGGTAAATATTTACGACGCTGCTCCTCGCTGCCATACGTATAAATGGGAAACATCACCAAAGAGGACTGCACCGATGCTGCAGAACGAATTGCCGAGTCACCGGCTTCCAGTTCCTGCATAATCAAGCCATAAGAAATCTGATCCAATCCCGCCCCGCCATATTCAGCAGGAATATAAGGCCCCAAAGCTCCAATTGCCCCCAATTTAGGCATCAACCCTCCAATAGCGCGATGTTCCTGTGCCGCATCTTCAATGAAAGGCTTGATCTCTGTTTTCACAAAATCACGGACAGACTGCCGTATCAGTTTATGTTCTTCGGACAATAAATCGTCCACTTGGTAATAATCGATATTAATCTGTTTGATCATGATATAGTCTACATTAGCTTATCTAAGATAATGATTATTTTTCACTGAACAATATTCAGAACAAACTTGTCAACAAAAAATTTATTTCATATATTTAAACTATTCCACGAATAAAATAAACCATTATGATAAAAGTAGCGCTTAGAACACTTGGAATATCTTCCCAGAATTTAGGATCATCAACTGGACAGCAATGGTTTTCCGAAGGTAAAGAATTCGAATCCTTTTCACCTGTCGATGGAAAACTCATCGCAAAAATAAAAGGCAGCAATCGTAAGGACTATGAAGCGGTCATTAAGCAGGCCGGAGATGCATTTTTACAATGGCGCCTACTACCTGCCCCAAAAAGAGGCGACATCGTTCGCCAACTGGGAGACAAGCTCCGGGAGCTTAAACCCATTCTCGGAAAATTAGTTTCCTATGAAATGGGTAAATCTTACCAAGAAGGCATGGGGGAAGTGCAAGAGATGATCGATATCTGCGACTTTGCGTTAGGCCTATCCCGCCAACTGTATGGTAACACCATCCACTCGGAACGCCCCGGGCACCGCATGTACGACCAATATCACCCTTTGGGCGTCGTAGGTATTATTACAGCGTTTAATTTTCCGGTGGCGGTATGGGCATGGAACACCGCTCTCGCCCTGGTCTGCGGCAACACTGTCGTCTGGAAACCCAGCGAAAAAACACCGCTATGTGCCATAGCTTGCCAAAAATTACTTGCAGAAATCCTACACAACAACGGGCTGCCCGAGGGAATATCCAACCTCATTATGGGCGACAGAGAAGTTGGCGAGTGGCTTTCGGCAGACAACCGCATCGCTTTGATTTCTGCAACAGGATCCACGCGCATGGGAAAAGAAGTCGCCGTCACCGTAGCACAACGCCTCGGTAAAACACTTTTGGAACTCGGTGGAAACAATGCGATCATCGTTACTCCAGACGCAGACTTAAAAATGACCATCATCGGCGCTGTATTTGGTGCCGTGGGTACAGCCGGACAACGCTGTACAAGTACCCGAAGACTTATTATCCATGAGCACATTTATGACAATGTCAAAAAACAACTGACCAAAGCTTATGGTCAGTTAAAAATTGGTGACCCTTTGGACACGAAAAATCATGTAGGACCATTGATCGACAAAGCCGCCGTAAAATCATACTTAAACGCACTGGACAAAATTAAAACACAAGGGGGAAAAATGCTGATCAAAGGAAAGGTACTTGAAGGCAAGGGGTACGAAAGTGGCTGTTATGTGCAGCCTGTCATTGCCGAAGTCGAAAATCATTATGAAATCGTACAGCATGAGACCTTTGCCCCTATTCTTTACTTAATCAAATACAAGGGAGATATCGGTGCGGCCATAGACCTACAAAACAGCGTCGCACAGGGATTGTCTTCTGCCGTCATGACGAACAACCTACGGGAAGCCGAGCTATTTCTGAGTGCTGCTGGCTCTGATTGTGGTATCGCCAACGTCAATATCGGCACATCAGGAGCCGAAATCGGAGGTGCTTTTGGAGGCGAAAAGGAGACTGGCGGAGGTCGGGAATCTGGGTCGGATGCCTGGAAAGCCTATATGCGCCGTCAAACAAATACCATCAATTATACGACTGACCTACCGTTGGCACAAGGTATCAAATTTGATTTATAAACCATTTAGACACAAAATTATGAGCAACGTACATGAAAGATTAAGCAAACATATATTGGCTGATGGATTTCCTTTGGTTATGGATATGGAAAAATCCCATGGTTCTTATGTCGTGGATGAAAATGGAGATGAATACCTCGATATGTTCAGTATGTTTGCTTCCATGGCCGTGGGTTACAATCATCCACATTTGGTCAAACAACGTGACTTCTTAGGCAAAATGGCCGTCAATAAACCAGCCATGTCGGATATTTACCCAAAAGAGTTTGCTGATTTTGTCGACACTTTTGACCGCGTAGCCATACCGAAAGAACTCTCCTATGCCTTTTTCATCTCGGGCGGAACACTCGCCGTGGAAAATGCTTTAAAAGCTGCCTTTGACTGGAAAACAAGGCTTAATTTTGCACAGGGAATACAAAAGGAAGCCAGCCAGGTCATTCACTTTAAACAGGCTTTTCATGGTAGATCCGGTTATACCCTATCATTAACAAATACACAAGACCCCAGAAAATACCTTTATTTTCCAAAGTTCAACTGGCCACGCATTACCAATCCGAAGTTGAGCTACCCCTTAACAAGCGAACATATCGATCAGACGATTGCTTTGGAGGAAAAGGCTGTCTCTGAAATACACCAAGCCCTTGCCGCCAACCCCAACGATATTGCCTGTATCATTATTGAACCGATACAGGGTGAAGGTGGCGACAACCATTTTCGAAAGGAATTTTTCGTACAGCTTCGTCAAATCTGTGATGAAAATCAGATCCTATTGATTTTTGACGAAGTACAGACTGGATTGGGTATTACGGGGAAAATGTGGGCTTACCAACATTACAACGTAATTCCCGATATCATTGCCTTCGGCAAAAAAGCACAGGTATGTGGTATACTGGCGAGTAAGGAAAAATTTGATCAGGTGGAACATCATGTCTTTAAAGAATCCAGTCGTATCAATTCAACATTTGGTGGCGATTTTATGGATATGCTCCGCTTTAAATTAATTCTTGAAGTCATAGAACAAGAAAATCTGGTTCAAAATGCAGCAGAAAAAGGGCGCTATCTACAAGATAAGCTCCAGGAACTGTTAGCGAAAAAACCGCAGCTGTCCAATTTACGAGGCGAGGGTTTATTCGTTGCATTGGATTTCGCATCGGAAGCTGCACGCAATGAATTTATCAAAAATGCCTATGCAAATAAACTGATTATGTTAGGCTGTGGAGAGAAAAGTATCCGTTTTAGACCGCACCTTAATGTGAGTTATGAGGATATTGATAAAACGATAGCAATTATAGAAAAGAGTATTTCCTAAAAAATAAGCAATGCTAAAAAGCTTCAATGTAGCCTATAGCATTGCTTATTTTTTTTATAAACTATCTATCTCTACATACATTGGGACGGTCAATATCGACCAGTTCTGAAATTCCATACTCATCAAACAGGTCTAAGAGTGCATCTGTACCCTCTTCAAGTTTGTAATCCATCTCTTCTTTATATACAGGGATCATTGCATAAAAATTGATCAGATTACCATCTTTGGTTTTTAACTCCAAAAATTCCTCATCAAAACTTAGCATAGGTGGAAGCAGCAACATACAACCGAAACCAGTATTTGCAATATCCTCGGCTTCCATCCCATTGGGAATGGTATGCCCATATCCCAACCAGGTTTTATATTCATGGGGAAACCGTGCTAATCTTTTCAAAAAATAGACCGGCCAATAATTGTTATCATCCTGAAATTCCTCTTCTCCGATCTTCCAATCTGCAGGCAACACGACCATTAGCTCCGCCCGCTCATAAGCCTCTTTGTTTTCCACTTCATCTGGAACATGCATGGCCAAATCACTCATGCCCGACGTAACCAATATATGGTATGGATAGTTTGCACTTGGTTTAATCCAATGTACATCGATATGAACAAGTTCGGAGATAATCTCATGGAACACCATATCGGGTTCGGCAATATATTTGGTCAAATGCTCCTCGATTTCATCCAGATAGACACATTGTACCTCGGGGAATAAGTTTTTTGGATCCTTATCATCAGATTGATCTTCATAACGGTAGACCGTAGACCCTCCAGCAGTAATTTCTGTATCTTTTTTTTCGGACGGAGATTCTTCCTCTTCGCCGCTCATAATTTTTTTGACTTTATCCCAAAATGACATATTATCTTATAAAAGGTGAAAATTTAAGCTATTCTTTTGCTTTTCAAATTTATTCGATCACAGCAACTACAGGTTGCCTAAATCTTGTTTTAACTGGTTTTCCCTTGACCTGTCCCGGCATCCATTGCGGCGATCTGCGCATGGCAGACAACACAGCCTTTGCAAACTCGGGACTCACTTTATCGGGATTCTCGATTTCAATATTACAGATCGCCCCATCTTCACAAACAATAAATTTCAGAATTGCCGTCTGTCGAGATCCGTATTTTGCATAGGCCACACTGTCCATTGCCCTGATTGTTCCCGACAAATCCAGGTTATTTTGCAAAAATCTGGACCAGGCCACCACCCCGCCCTTGAAATAGGGAAAATCATCAACGTTCTGCGCAATACTATCTGCAGGAATATCCCGTTTAGCAATCACTTGTGCACTTGCGGAAGTACACAATACCATAAAAAGTAGAATTGAAAAAAAAGTCTTAAATCCCGTTAAATACATAACCTATCCTATCCATAATCGTACCATTTAACGCTTGTATAAGATAATTTATTGCTTTAAATACTCCGGACTAATTGAGCGGCATAGCAACCTCTGCAACAAACGCCCCTGTTTCATCAACAAGAAAACTGATCGGATGCTCCGGATTTTTAATAATCTCGAATAAAGTCAATCCCCAAGGTTTCCAAAAATTTTCCAAAACTTGGCCATAAGTCTTATTTTGCCAATGATCAAAGATAGGTTTCATCGACATATCTGCTAATGGCATAGGTTCAACATAGACTTTTTGCGGGGTGTTTAGATAGGTATAATCTGGCAGACGGTTAAATAAGTAGGCTGAATAAAAATAGCGTGCACACAATTCTTCAAACTGGATCGGGTGTAATGTTTTGCCCGCAATGACTTTGAGAATATCTTCGTGATAAATATTGTTTGTAGCATTATCTTGAAGACAGGCAACTACAGCAAAGTCCTTCATACGGATCGAGAAGATCAAGGTATTGATTTCATCACGATACATAAATGTATCAGGTGCATTCTCAACAGGTACAACAACCAATGAAAATGGGAATGTATTTTCAAACTCCATCGGTACAACCAGAGACTGTAACATCGCATGTAGATTCGTAAAACGCTGCGCGAGTGCCTGAGAAAAGTTCATATCTTCACCAGAAGCTTTTTGCTGCTGAATTCCCGCAAGAATTTCATTAAAAACCACCCCATAGATAATTTTTGTCATCCATTGAAACAATAGTAATGGATCCAACTGTTTGACGGCTTCATAGCCTTGTTCAAACGACTGTTCTACCGCACGCTCCATTTGCTCAATAGCTTCGGATGCAGCCATGGAACAGGGTAGTTTCAACGATTTGTAAGTAACCAGATTCTCATCCAGCATTTTAAAAGGTTTATCTTCCAATTGAAAAGATTTCATCATCCATACAGGAAACACCTGAATGGATTCTTCTTCCGACTGAAGCTTATTCCCTGTTAAAAAACAAATATCTGAATCAAACTGAAATTGTTTGAATGGATTATACAAAGTTGTCGCCATAATGCTGGCAAAGTTAAAACAAATCGAAAAGCCCGCAAGAAAAGCAAATTCTTATTACGATATGGTGACTTGCATCTTTAAACTTATTTTATTTTCAGAAATTATTGAAAATACAAAAACTTTAAATACCTTTGATATAGGCAATCACAAAAAAGGATGGGAAAGCCGATCGGTTCAATAGTCCGATAAAAACAAATTGAGGTATTGGCAAAAAATAAAAACACGATGGAATTACAAGAAGCAAAACAACAGTTCATAGACACCTGGGGCGCATTAGGTTCTGAATGGGGGATCAACAAATCTGTTGCTCAGGTTCATGCCCTACTCCTTTCCGCAAGCAATCCCATGTCTACAGATGAGATTATGGAAAAGTTGGTGATCTCGCGCGGGAATGCCAATATGAGTATCCGGCAATTGATCGATTATGGTATTGTCTACAAAAAACATATTGCTGGTGATCGAAAGGAATATTTCGTTGCAGAGAAAGAGGTCTTAAAATGGGCGATGAAAATTGCGGTGATGCGTAAGCAGAAAGAGCTTGACCCCGTTATGGATATTCTAAAGGATATAAGCCGAAATACCGAAAAGGACCAGACAGCAGAAGGCAAGGAGTTCCATAAAACGGTAAAGGACATCCAAAATCTGACGGATCAACTCGAAACTATTGCCAACAAGATTTTCAATACAAGCGGCGGAGATTTATTAATCAAATTGATTAAACTAATGATGTAGCGTCATGAACTTCAATATCCTAGCGTACGCAATCTACGGCCTGCTCACCTGTTATATTATTCTTTGGGTCGGTCGGTTATTCCATAAAAATGGTCGGATTTTCATCCTATCGCTTTTCCGCCAGGAGGTCAACTTGGCCGATACGACAAATAATTTATTGCTGCTGGGATATTACCTACTCAACATCGGATATGCAATCCTGCAATTTAGTTATTGGCGACAAATTGAATCATTTGATGAAATGATCAGCAGCATTGCCTTTAAAACAGGACGATTACTTTTTGTCCTTGTTGGGTTACATTACTTCAATATGCTCAGTATTTACTTTTTCGCAAAAAGAAAGAATTCATTAACCATTAAACATTAATATCATGGGAAATTTAACAGTTATCGGGTACTTTATCTACTTACCCATTGCAATAGGATTAACCTATTATGTTGCCTACGTGCTTTTTAAAAATAGCATTGTTTACATGAATGATATCTTTGCCGGTAGGCCGGAGGTAGCCCATGCGACGAATAATTTATTTCGCATCGGATTCTACCTCATGAATTTAGGATTTGCACTCTATATACTTGAAATCAGCCTGTACAAGCCGAGCATTCAGGAACTCATTGAGCGTCTGAGTTATAAAATCGGTGGATTTAGCATATATCTTGGTGTAATGCTCTTTCTTAATATGTTTCTCTTCTTTAGAGGCAAACGGATTGCAAAACAACGAAGAAACATGGATACAACCTTCAATGCATAATTAAAACAGACTGCAAATACACTTGTCATGAATAAAATAGTCATCGCTGGAGGAACAGGTTTTGTTGGACAATATCTTTCCGAGAGATTTCGTACATTAGGCTATCAGGTGATCATCATTGGCCGTCGGCCGGGCAATATCCTTTGGACCGATCGATCCGCTATTTCCGATTCACTGGAAAATGCAGCGATGCTAATCAATCTAGCCGGAAAATCTGTCAACTGTCGGTATAACGAAAAAAATAAGGCCGAAATATTTTCTTCACGAACAGCAACGACTACGCTTCTCGGGGAGCTCATAGCAGGCTGTACCAATCCACCAAAGCTATGGCTAAACGCGAGTACCGCTACCATCTATCGTCATGCCGAAGATCATCCAATGACAGAAAGTTCGGGGGAGATCGGAACAGGTTTTTCCGTTGATGTTGCAACATTATGGGAAAAGACTTTCTTCGACTTCAAATCGGAAAAGACAAGACAGGTGGCACTTCGGATGGCGATAGTTTTGGGCGCGGATGGAGGGGTTATCCTTCCTTTTAAAAATCTTGTACGTGCCGGACTAGGGGGTATACAGGGAAATGGTCAGCAATATTTTAGCTGGATTCATATTGAAGATCTATTTCAGCTTATTTTGTTCTTAAAAGGTCATGAGGATTTGGATGGTGTCGTTAATTGTGCGGCACCCAACCCGATTATGAATAAGACTTTTATGGCAACTTTTCGACAGGTAATGAACCGTAAAATTGGCCTACCATCTCCAAAATGGCTACTGGAAATAGGTGCGGTTTTAATCGGGACGGAGACAGAGCTGCTTTTAAAAAGCCGTTGGGTATTACCTGAAAGGTTGGAGAACAGTGGATTTACCTTCCAGTTTCCAACGATTTCAACTGCTTTGCAGGATATTCTGCAGCGGGGATAAAAACCGAAAAGATAAATACGTGGGGTAAACCATTTATCCCACGTTAACCTTGAAATTTTCAAATACAAGCGGCGCAGTGACAATGGCGCCCTCGTTATTTTTTACGCCTTTAAACTCGGAGGTTTTTCCTTTCTCCAATAGGTTCTTCATCTCTTTTTCGTCCAGAAAGATACCATTTAATGTCCGCCAGATCTTAAAATCACATCCACGGGCATAATGGTCGCACTGGGCTACTTTATCGTAGAGCAAAATCAATCCCTTCTCACATTTCGGACATTTTATCTTTCCTTTTTGTTGAGGTTTAACTTCCTCTTGTGCGAGAGAAATCCGCAGTGTCAACAATTCTTTTGTGATTTTGGCCGTATAGTCCTTAATATGTTTCATAAAAACATCATAAGACACTTTATTGGCCCGCATTTCCTCCAGCTTCTGCTCCCATTTACCGGTCAAGGTTACTTTGGCAATGGAACGATCTTTTACAAGATTGTATACCGCAAGCCCCTTTTCCGTTGGAATCAGTTTTTTCTTGTCGCGCTTAATATAATCACGTTGAAAAAGTGTTTCGATGGTTGCAGCACGCGTAGCAGGTGTACCAAGTCCACAGTCCTTCATGGCCTGTCGCATCTCATCGTCTTCAATTTCCTTTCCCGAGGTTTCCATGGCCTTCAATAACGAAGCTTCGGTATGTATGGGTCTTGCTTTGGTAAAACGTTCGGCAAGTTCGAGGGTCAGAACCTGCAATAATTCCTCGGCTAATAGCTTCGGTAATTGCGCATTTTCATTATCCTGATCGTCATTGTTTTTATCTTCATCAGGCGCTTCGATCTGCTCCGCGGAAAGGCGCCAGCCGTACTGCTTGATCACAGTACCTTTGGCGATAAGTTCAACTCCCTGCGCATCAATTGTCACGGTGGTAATATCTTTTATACAAACTTCCGAGAAACTTTCCACCATACGCTTGGCAATCATATTGTAAACGTTCTGTTGCTCTTTGAGCATGGGCCCCGGTTTTTCATCCGTCACCAACAAAGCGTGGTGATCTGTTACCTTTTTGTCATCGACAGAACGTTTGTTCAATTTTGCACCGATCAGGTTTTTTGCAATCGACGCGATGGATTCATCTGCGGTATCTGCTAAATGTTGAAAAAGTGCGCCAATTTCTTCAAAAACATCCTCACCGATGTAACGGGAACCCGTACGCGGATAAGTGATGACCTTCTTTTCGTAAAGTGTTTGTGCGATATTCAGTGTCTGATCTGCCGAATAACCATATTTTTTATTTGCATCCTGTTGCAGCGATGTCAAATCAAACAGCAAGGGCGGCTGCTCTTTTGTTTCTTTGGCTTCCACCTTTGCCACACGGGCATTGGAACCAACGGTCAATCGCGCAATGGTTTGCTCGGCAACATCTTTTTTATCGATCTTATTGGAGGTTGCCTTAAAACTGATATTGTCTTTTTCAAACCCAGCCTGAATTTTATAAAATGCCTGGGGTTTAAAGTCTTTGTTTTCCAGATAGCGCGAACAGATCATGGCCAAAGTTGGTGTCTGTACGCGACCCAAAGAAAGTAATCCTTTATTCCCCGCCGCCAAGGTGATGGCCTGCGTCGCATTGATACCGATGAGCCAGTCCGATTCCGAACGTGAGCGGGCAGACATGTATAGACTATCATATTCCGTACCTGCTTTCAAATTGGCAAATCCTTCTTTAATGGCCTTATCTGTTTGGCTCGATATCCAAAGGCGTTTAAAAGGCACTTTAGAACCCAAAAAATAATATATATTACGAAAGATCAATTCACCCTCACGTCCAGCATCGGTAGCCACAATGATTTCTTCGGCCTGTTCCAAAAGGGATTTTATGGTGTTGAGTTGCTTAACTGCTCCGGTATCGTCCATCTGCTTGCCATCACGCTTCACCTTCTTCGACTCCAGCTTAAATGTTGGTGGAATGATCGGCAAGTTCGAGATTGTCCACGAATTGTATCCATAAGCCTGTGGCGTACAGAGTTGAACCAAATGACCAAAAGCATACGTAAAAGCGTAGCCATTGCCGGCGATATAACCGTCTTTGACTTCCTTCGCCCCCATCACTCGAGCTAGATCACGCGCCACGGAGGGCTTTTCAGCAATTACAACCTTCATTTTAGATATGAGATGTTAGATTTTAGATCCGAGACTTTAGGATAATACCTCCTGGTATTACAGCTAGTCTCAATTTAATATTGATGTTTTACCCCTTTACCTTAAACGTCCCTATTCTATTGATGGTATCGTTATTCCCTGGATCTTACGATAAAGTTCAATGGCATAAACATCGGTCATTCCGGAAACAAAGTCTAAAACACAGCGAATTTTCGAATACGAATCTTGTTTTTCCGTATAAAATTGTGCTGGAATTAAAGCGACTAGTTTCTTATCGTAATTATTTTTGTTCTTCTTAAGATACGCCGGAACAAACTCTTTTAATAATGCATCCATCACCCGGTAACCGGCAATTTCAATCTGAACAACTGTTGGAGCGTTGTAGATTTTTGCGATGGAAATTTTAGAAATTTTGTTCATCTGCGTGACAATCTCCTCATCAAGGGCGTCCATCAAAGCTGATCCGAAAGTTCCCGATAAAAACTTGTCCTGTTCCCGGACAAAGACATCAACACACCCCTTAATCAAGGTATTGATCGCTTTGGCACGCAACAATGCTACGCGGCTCGGGGTATCCAGCAATCCATCGAGCCTGTCACGAAGATTCTCTTTACCACATAGCGGCAATAGTAATTCTTCCACTTCTTGATAGGACAATATTTTAAGATGATGAGCATCTTCCAAGTCAATAATATTGTAACAGATATCATCTGCAGCCTCCACGAGATAAACCAAGGGATGTCTCAGATAGCCCTTTGGATTAGAGGGATCTTTTAATAGTCCCAATTCATTGGCAACCTTCTCAAACGCCTTTTGTTCTTCTGTAAAAAAACCATATTTCTTGCGGTGATGGTTCTTCTTAAGGTGGCCATCAATTGCCAGACAGGGGTATTTTACAATGGAAGCCAGGGAAGTATAGGTCAATGCAAAACCTTTGGGATCCTTGCCCTGGAAGGCATGCGTCAGAATCCGTAGGGCATTTGCATTTCCTTCAAAGTGGGTCAGATCTGCCCATTCTTCGGCCGTGACCTGCTCTTGGTATTTACGTCCATCTCCATCCGTGAAATACGTGGATATGGCGGATTCACCCGAGTGACCAAAGGCAGGGTTGCCCAGGTCATGTGAAAGACATGCCGCCGAGATAATATTTCCGACTTCTTGCAGAAAAGGGTAATCATTATCCAGGTTTGGGTTTTCCTCTTTCAGCTGCGCATAAAACATACGCCCCAAAGAACGTCCCACACTGGCAACTTCTAAACTATGTGTCAATCTATTATGCACGAATACAGCGCCAGGAAGTGGAAAAACCTGCGTCTTATTCTGTAATCTCCGAAATGGGGATGAAAAGATCAAACGATCATAATCCCGTTGAAATTCCGACCGGGCCACAAGGTAACTATCTACGCTCCGATCTTCGTAACCCCAGCGCTTTGCAGAGAGCAAATCTTTCCAATTCATTTTTTCAGACATAGCGCAAACTTAGATAAATTTGCCTTCAAATACAATTATAATCATAGGATACAGATTTAGGAATTACCCGAATGACTGTCCGCATATCGCTATATTTTACTCCTGTTATTCACCTATCAAGGAGTCATTTTTGCAACAGTATCTATGATTGTATTTCAAAATGACAAATTTTACAAACAGCTGTTATCAAAGTCATTTTTATACTGGTTATATTCTGTATCTTTAACCTAAATACCAATAGGGATCCATCATGACGAAATATCAAACACTTATTCCAAAATATTTTGAAGGTACAATCGAAGGCAAAAACACGCATTTGCTCTTATTAAAAAACGAAGGAGGCATGCAAGTCCTCTTAACGGATTACGGTGCTCGTATTGTCAGTATTTTGGTACCTGATAACAAGGGAAATTTAGTGGATGTAGCACTGGGCTTCGATTCAATTCAGGCCTATCTCGATTCTGATGAGAAATACCATGGATGCACAGCGGGGCGTTTTGCCAATCGCATTGCTGATGGCAAATTTGAGCTCAACGGAAAACACTATACGCTTCCGCAAAATAACGGAAATAATTGTCTTCATGGTGGCATTTCGGGCTTTCATGATAAGGTTTGGGACAGAAGGGTAACTTACCAATCGCACGTCGAATTTTATTATGTTTCCCCAGATGGTGAAGAGGGCTTTCCAGGAAACTTAAAAGTTATGGTTTCTTATACCCTGACCAGAAATAACGAGATCATTATCAAATATCATGCGCAATCGGATGCCGATACGCACGTCAACTTGACCAATCATACGTACTTCAATCTGGATGGGGAAGGCAGTGGCGACGTATTGCAGCAGATCCTTCAGATCAACTCAGATGAGGTCTTATTTGTAGACGACAACCAGATACCAAATGCAATAGTACCTGTGGAAGGCACCGCCTTCGACTTCCGCATACCCAAACCTATTGTCCAAGATATTACGGCAAATAACGAACAATTGATCGCTGCCAAAGGCTATGACCATTGTTATGTCAACAACCTGCCTATTTCGCAGCCTTGTGCAACAGTCTATTCAAAAAACACAGGCATTCAGCTGGATGTATTTACAACGGAGCCGGGTGTACAGCTCTATACAGCAAACTGGATGACGGGAAATGATTTTGGCAAAAGAGGTTACAAGTATCTTCCTTATGCCGGATTCTGTCTGGAAACACAGCATTTTCCGGATACACCCAATCAAGCGGAATTTCCTTCAACTTTGTTAAAAGCAGGCGAATCATTCGACTCCGAGACACATTTTAAGTTCTCCATAAAAAAATAAGAACATAAAACGGCCGATAAGCACATGCTTATCGGCCGTTTTATGTTGATGTGCTGTTTCCTTTGTAGGACCACAGCGCATTTTTTATTTTAAAAGCTCATCCAATGCTGATTCGACTTTTTCAAAACCAAAAGTTGCTTTAACCTCGCCGAACATACGTTGAATCTGATCATTGCAGAGATTTCCAATGCTTCCCTCGTGGGTATGATTTACCTCTTTTGACGGCTTGAAACGCCCTTCATCTATATCAATACCGATAGTCCTGTAGGCCTCCCGGAAAGGAACTCCTTTCAGGACCTCATTATTCACGACTTCAACAGAGAACAAATAATCGTATTTTGGATCGTCCAGGATATTTTCTTTTACAGTTATATTTTCCAACATAAAGGTTGCGATTTCAAGACATTCATTGAGCGATTTAAACGCTGGGAATAAATTTTCCTTTAACAATTGAAGATCTCTATGGTAACCCGATGGAAGGTTGGTCGTCATCAATGCAATTTCATTTGGCAAGGCCTGTATTTTATTACAGCGTGAACGGATCAGCTCGAAGACATCCGGGTTTTTCTTATGTGGCATGATGCTCGACCCTGTAGTCAAATGTGCAGGAAAGGAGATAAAGCCAAAATTTTGGTTGATATACAGACATACATCCATTGCAAACTTGGCCAATGTCGCCGCGATGGAACTCATACCCTGTGCCAAGATACGTTCAGTCTTCCCTCTTCCCATCTGTGCATAAACCACATTGTAATTGAGGTCTTCAAATCCTAGCAATTGTGTCGTCATCGTTCTATTCAATGGAAAGGATGATCCATACCCTGCAGCAGATCCCAAAGGATTCTTATTACAAACCTTCCATGCTGCACGCATCATCTCCAGATCATCTACAAGACTTTCGGCGTAAGCACCGAACCATAATCCAAACGATGAAGGCATGGCAATTTGCAAGTGGGTGTATCCAGGGATCAGAATATGTTTATACCGCTCGCTGAGTTGGATCAATTCATTAAAAAGGGCCTCTGTATTCTGGATGATATGCTGAATCTCTGAGCGGAAGTATAATTTTAGATCGACCAAAACCTGGTCATTACGGGATCTGCCGGAGTGAATTTTCTTACCGGCCTCTCCAATACGCTGTGTAAGCAGCATTTCAACCTGCGAATGCACATCTTCTACCGAGTCTTCTATACGAAAGTCACCGGCTAAAATTTCTTTATAGATATTTTTGAGTTCTTTTTGTACAAGCGTTAGATCCTCATCGGTCATCAGGTTTATGCTATTCAACATGCGTGTATGGGCCAATGAACCCAAAACATCCGCAGCAGCAAGTTGCAGGTCCATGACGCGATCATTGCCCACCGTAAACGATTCTACAAAAGAATCGACATCTATATTTTTTTGCCAGATTTTCATGCGTATAATTTCTTTTTGATCCTGTTATTATCAAAAGCCTTTGGTCGGTTTAGTGTTGATTGAAGCTCCTGATAATTCCATCACATACAATTTTTACAAAAATACCAATTGCAAATGGTTATATCAATGCAAAGATTGCATACATTTTGCTCGGACAATTTGATGAAAAACAAAAAATCGGGTGAAAAAAAAGTGCCGTTACAAAAAAAATTAAATGTTAAAAGTTTGTTAAATCGCGATAAACACACATTATAAGTAACCACTCACTTTATTTTTAAAAGTTATTTTGTCAGTTTTTTAAGTATTCCTATGTTTGTAGTGTAAGGGAGATGAAAAAATAGAAGATGGTAAGGTTAGTAAATACTTACCGCTTTAAATACACCGAAATTTCAAACCAAATATGATAGACCCCAAAGTCTTAAAACTTGAAAGAAATTACCTAACCAATTGTGAATCGAAATTTAAAGGCACGTCAAACCAAGATGTGCCTTTTTTCTTATGTCGATCCAAGTTTCTCTTTTAATTGAAATTTTGGCTATTTTTGTTTGACACAATTGAGAATATTCAACATAAAACGTATACGATGGGAACAGAAAGCAAGAGACAGCAACGTTTTGCTGGGGTGATTCAACAGGATTTAGCAGCATTATTTCAACGCGAAGGTAATTCATGGGCTCCCGGCGCATTTATCACGGTTACACGGGTTCGTGTTACGCCTGATTTGGCAATTGCCCGTGTTTACGTGAGCTTTTTAAACACAAAAACGGCACAGGAAGATATTAAGGCTATTCGTTCCAAAACATCTGAAATACGTTACAAACTGGGGGCAAAAATTAAGAACCAGGTAAAGATTGTTCCTCAATTGGAGTTCTTCCTCGATGATACCAACGAATATGTTGAACACATGGACAAACTATTTGACGAGATCGGCAAAGAACCGCGTCAGCCAGAATAATGCCATCTATCGCAGCATGTTAAACAACCATGGTATTTGAACTGGACACGAACAGACTGGAGTTTCCACACCCAAGCTATGCAGAAGAAGATGGTTTACTCGCCGTAGGAGGAGATCTTTCGGTAGATCGTTTGCTACTGGCCTATAGTAACGGAATTTTTCCCTGGTTCAGCGATGACAGCCCGATACTTTGGTATGCCCCAGACCCCAGATTTGTGATCGATCCCTCCAAGGTCAAGATCAGCAAAAGCATGGCGAGTGTGCTCCGGAAAAAAACATTTTCCTTATCAATAGACCGCAGCTTTAAAGAAGTCATTCAGCTTTGCGCGACTATCAATAGAAAAGATCAGGCTGGAACCTGGATAACCCAGGGCATGATCCAAGCATACAGTAAACTTGCGGAGCTAGGTTATGCACATTCGGTGGAAGTATGGCAAGATGATATACTCGTTGGCGGGCTTTATGGCGTGTTAATCAATGGTGTCTTTTGTGGAGAAAGTATGTTTTCAAAAGTCGCCAACGCTTCGAAAGCGGCCCTGATTTATCTCGCCCAAGAAATTGAACTACATTTAATTGATTGCCAATTTCACACAGATCATTTGGAAAGCATGGGGGGTGAATACCTCTCCTTGACAGATTATTTAGCAATACTAACAAAAGACCAAAGACATGAGTAGTCCTTATCGTAAACATTTTGACATCGCTTCAACCGTAACCTACCTCACCACACCGGGATCCGGCTTACTTTCACGTGAAACAAAGGCTTGGCGCGCCAAAAGAGACCAAGATTTCTTTGACGCGAACAGTACCTTACGCGAACAGCAAGGTGCAACTTTAGATGCCTGTCGGGATACGCTCGGTAAATTTTTCAATTGCCCTTCCCAAAATGTCTTCTTATCAAGTTGTTTTTCCTTTGCCTTCAATGCACTATTGGCAGGTTTACCAAAACAATCGAAAGTGCTGCTATTAGACAATGATTATCCTTCAGTTAATTTTCCTACAATTATAAGCGGTTTTGAACATCAATTTGTCAGGATGGACGAACAGCTGGAAACGAATTTATTGGACACAATAGCAACATTTAAACCAGATGTCCTTATCCTTTCCATTGTTCAATATATTTCGGGATTAAAAATAGACCTATCTTTCATACAGGAATTAAAACATCAGCATCCCGACTTGCTGATCGTCGGTGACGGCACCCAGTTTTTGGGAACAGATCTTTTTGATTTCACGCTTTCGGGCTTTGACGCCGTATTATCCAGTGGATACAAATGGCTTATGGCTGGCTTTGGCAATGGATTTGTTCTCTTAAGTGACAGACTCAAAGCGATACTTTATGCGGATATCCAAAAAAATTACAGCTTCCTCAACAATCAATGGATGAATAAATCTGTGGTACAACTCTGTTTTGAACCTGGGCATTTGGACACCCTATCGCACGGCACCCTACAGCAGTCTCTGCTTCAATTGGAGGAATGGGGATTTTCCGAAACAGTGACCTATACCCAAAAATTGATCGCAGATGCCCGCGCTGAACTTGCCGACCGAAAACTGTTATTGGACAGCATCATCAATAGACGTCCGCAGAGCAATATTTTCAATATTCAGATCAACCCCGACAATTATCAAACTCTCTTAGATGAGGGCATAAAATGCTTTCCCCGAGGATCGGGGATCCGTGTTGGATTTCATTTATACAATGATCACTCGGATCTTGAGAAGCTACTATATATTATTGACACAAAAGTAAAGTAAACATGAAATTTAGAATAGGCGACTTAGTACGGTTTGTCGATGAGCCCATTGAGGGGCATATCACATCCATGCAGCCCAACGATATTGTAGGCGTTACAGACGACACTGGTTTTGAGATTCCGGTGCCCATGGATAAAATCACCCTTGTCTTCGGTAATATGCGTCGAGCAGATGATGAACTTGACCAGCATGCGACACCACTGACACCACATCGATTTATCGAAAAAGGAATACTTTTGGCAATTTCGGGAGATCACAAAGATGGACTTGCCAAATTACATATCATCAATGAAACCAGCTTTGAGCTACTGGTATCCGTAGCTGAAGCCACAGCGAATAAAGTGAAAGGTATTTTCAGCAATAAAATACCGCCGCACGATTCTATGCAGTTTTATACAGGCAACTTTGCAAATGTTGGGAAATGGCCTACCTTCCGTTTTCAGATCATACGGCATAGCGGTAGTTTGCAGGAACTAACCTCACCAATCAACAGAGAACAACGTGTACGTCCTGTAGACCTTACTAATCCAAAAGTGCTGAACGAAATTTTGGATGAAAAAATATGGTCCTACGAACTGGATAAGATTGAAGAGGATTTAGGACTGGACAAGCTGAAAAGTCATTTCATACCGCATCGTCCAAACAAAAAATAAGCTAGATGAATTTCATCTAGCTTATTTTTTGTTTGGTAAACGGCTTTATTTTATTCAGCCGTACCAGAAACCTTCTTGGTGCTCAACAATAATAGTACAATGCCAACCAAATAGACAATCCAGCCCCAGCGCATGTGCAGGGATTTAGAAAGCAATTTATCGGCAAATCCCCAGCCGAAATAATTATTGATCTTAAACCAGACTGCGGTTATACTCAATAGGTACCAGCAGGCAGCTAATCGCGTCATCCACTGATAGGCTCTTACTGCACGGACAAAAAACAAGAGGGCAGTCACCCCGAGTATAAGTAATGTAAGAAAGAACAAATAGGCATCTACCTGATATAAATTCCAATTTCCCTTAATAGGTACTTTTAAGAATGGTGTCATGCTAGACAAAAAAGAAATGACTAGTCCAACAATGGCAAAGTATTTTTTGATAATAATCATGGTTCAAATTCCTTTAAAACTGCTACGAATATAAGTTGAATATTGACACATATATAACTTGTATTTCACTTTTTGAAAAATTATTCTATTTTTAAGCGCAATTAACGCTTAGAACAAATAAAAAACAAGACTAATCCAAAGATCATCAATCATCTAGAATCTGGTTTTTCACTTGTTTAAAAGAAATGAATATAATTTTTAGCATTTAAGCCGAATAACAAACATGAAAAGAGAAGTTGAAGAAATCGCAACAGAACAACCTGCACAGCCTAATAAAAAGAGAAAGGTCTATATCATTATTGGCGCCGTGCTATTGGTTGTCCTAGCGGGTGGTGGATATTACAACTATAGCCATCGACAAGCTTTCGACGGCTTGCAGGTGGATAGTACTGCGACAGCTGTTGTGGGATTTGACAATGCGGATCCCAAAGATCTGGAAGATGCTGATGGTTGGAGTTCACTAGAAGACTATCAACACTGGAACAATGCAATATTCACTATTCCCGAATACGATAATATCCCGTTACGCTATAGAAGGGGTATTACAAAGATATTCATGGGTAATAACTACCTTGAACCTGTAGATGATAAACCTATATACAAGTTTACACGGATAAAAGATCGTGCTAAATCTGTTTTCTGTTATGGTAACTTTACCGATCGCAACGATTCAGACAGTTGGAATAAAGAAATGGCTTTCTTGGTAGAAAAGAACGACTACCAGAGCAGTGCTATCTGGATCATCTCTGCAAAAGGCGATATTTTATTCTGGAAGGAATATTCAAGCGAACTCCCACTCATTAACAGCTTCAAAAAGGGACAGAAAATTTTCATGGATGAAATGAAATTGGTGCCCGCTCCTGCCGATGGAATTATTGTCAAGAATAAAAGTTCCAAGTACGCATTGATTTACAATAAAAGCAGTAAAACTTTCGACAGCTATTACCAATACAGTGATAGTGAAATTCAGGAAGCTACTACTTCCGAAGAAGAGCCTTATGTGGAAGAATTGGAAGATGTCACCATCGACTCTACAGGGACGAACACGGGTATTAAAGAGTAGTTTATCGTATTTTATAACTTAAAATTTTCGTCACGACAGATCGTGACGAAAATCATTCAGCGCTACACTAAAATATAAAAAACTATGAAACAGCCATTTAAACATCAAAATCATCTATTTAAAATCTTTCTAAATTAATCCCTTTGACAGATTTTTGACACAAGCACAAAGCTTTTAAGCTACATTTGTACCGTTAAATATAAGCGAGGGATTAGAGCTTTGAAAAATCTTAAAGTATTAGCGTTTACTCATAAACATGTCGAACTAAAAGATCTAGGTAATCTAGTGATCTGCAATGAGGATTTAGAAAGTCGCCTCATCAATCTAAAGCATAGCCTAGACATTCCAGAGATCTTTTATATTGGTACTTGTAACCGAGTAGAGTTTGTATTTTATGGTGCTCACGAATTGACCCATGAATTCATTGCTGATTTTATGGGAAAATTGAACTTCTGTGTTCCTCAGGAAAGACTACAATGTTATTTAGGACAGGTCAATAAATACGAGGGTATGGATGCTTTAAATCACCTGCTTCGGATGTCATGCTCACTTGAAAGTCTTGTTGTTGGTGAAAAAGAAATTTTAGCACAGGTGCGTCGGGCTTATGATCGTTGTAGAGAAGCTGGTTTTACTGGAGATTTTCTACGTCTAATGATGGATCGCCTTGTAAAAACAGCTAAAGAAGTATACACCTATACTAAAATTTCCAGAAACCCAATTTCTGTTGTCTCTCTCGCCTATCGCAAATTGCGCGAACTAAAACTGGTTGAAAACCCTAGAATCGTTATCATCGGTTCTGGAGAAACCAATCAGAATTTAGCGAAATATTTCCAAAAGAACCAAAAAGCCAAGTTCGTTATTTTCAATCGTACAGTGGAGAATGCTAAAGCCTTAGCCGAAGAATTAAATGCTGAAGCTTACCCCCTAGCTGATATTGATCAATACAAAGAAGGCTTTGATATTCTGATTACTTGCACAGGTGCTCCGACCTCCATTATTGACAACACACTTTATCAATCCTTATTAAACGGAGAGACTGATAAGAAAATTATCATTGACTTAGCCGTTCCGAATGATATTGATGCTGAAGTTCTCCAAAATAATCCGATTCATTATATCGAAGTGAGCAGCTTACAAGCTATTGCAGAGAAAAACATCCAAGAGCGTTATAACGAATTGGAGAGTGCCGAAAAGATTATACAGGACAATATCCAAGAATTTTTACCTTTAATCAAACAGCGACGTATAGAGGTTGCCATGCGTGAGGTTCCTGAAAAGATTAAAGAAATTAAATCATTCGCGCTAAATGAGGTTTTTGCCCAAGAGGTTCAAGCCCTAACCCCCGAAGCGAGAGAAGTATTGGAAAAAGTCATCAACTATATGGAAAAGAAATATATCAAGGTTCCAATGGTTATGGCAAAAGAAATTTTGGTTAAAACTCCAGAAACGGAAAAAAATTAATACTAAGCTTCCTCTTCAAGCAGTTATATTCTATTACTTTTTGTTGCTTCCCTAGGTTTTTAACAACGCCTATTTAGCTGCATGAATCTGCTCCCGTCCCGCGGAGCTATCCTTTGACTGTTTCCTTTAAATTTCGGTTTATCAATTATTTCCTGACATATAATGACAGTAACGTGTCAACATATTCCTTCTATTTATTTATTTTTGCTCTGATAAATGGTATTAAACACATTTTTCCGAAATTGTTTATTTCCGGGGCTCAATTGAATCAAAAACACATGCTGTGCTAGTTGAATACGGGGCTACCGGTGGAACATCTTTGTGATTGTTTTAATAGGTAAAGTAAAATTAACGTGAATAGAAAACTAATTATTGGTACCCGGGGAAGCGTTCTTGCCATGTGGCAGGCAAATTTTGTAAAAGATCGATTGGCAGAAATCGGAATTGAAGCAGAATTAAAAGTCATTAAAACACAAGGGGATATCATTCAACACCTTCGTTTGGATAAATTAGAAGGCAAAGGATTTTTCACCAAAGAGCTTGAAGAGGAACTTTTAAGCGGGACCATTGATTTAGCTGTACACTCACATAAAGATTTACCTACGGTCAACCCTCCAGGATTGATCATTGCAGCGGTTTCTGAGCGCGAAGATCCCGCTGAATTATTGATTATCCACAAAGATTGTGTGGATATCAAAAAACGACTTTCATTAAAGCACAATGCGACTGTTGGAACATCATCCAACCGTAGAAAAGCGCAGATCTCTGCACTACGTCCTGATCTAGAATTTGACGATCTCCGTGGTAATTTACAGACAAGAATCCAGAAGCTACGTGATGAGCAATACGATGCTATCGTACTTGCAAAGGCAGGTATTAGCCGTATTGAAATGGATATTACAGATTTTCATGTGGAGGAGATTCCTCCTGTTGAAATTATCCCGGCACCAGCGCAAGGGGTACTGGCTATTCAGATCCGTGAAGTTGACAAGGAACTTTTTGATGCTTTACGGCCCTTAAACAATGAAGAAGTAGCAAAAACAATCTCTGTAGAACGTTTGGTATTAAATAAATTTGACGCAGGATGCCATGCGCCACTTGGCTGTTATTGCCGTAAAAGCGGTGATGAATATGAAGCTTGGGCCTCCATAGCTGAAACAAGTGAAGATTTTCCTGACCGTGTTTACCTTAGAGATACCGATGCTATACGTTTAGCGGAGCGCATTTTCAGCAAGTATGCAAAAGATAGAAAGTTGCCACAATCTGTATTTATCTCCCGAGAGGTAGACGAAAATTCCTATTTCGCAAGGGCAATGGCCAAACACAATATTACTATTGAAGGCCGCTCTTTGATCAAAATATTCCCTATCATCAACAAATTGGATCCTTTTATCCTAAAACACGTGGATTGGATTATATTTTCAAGCAAGAATGGCATTGAGCATTTTTTCAATTTAGAGCCACGTTTGAGCAAAAAGACCAAGATAGGTGTCATTGGCCGTGGCTCGGAAGAGATTTTGCGCAAATATGACCGCGTTGCTGATTTCTCTGGCGACAGTGAGGGCATCAATATGGAGGAAATTGCGAAGAAATTTGCTGAATTGGCCAATGGTGGTACCGTTCTTATTCCACGTGCGAAGGAATCTTTGGAGACGATCCAAAAAGCATTAAGCCCGGAGACGAAAATTATCAATATACCGGTATATGAAACGGTCTTAGAAGAAAATGTAGATCCATCCAATGCGGAGGTATTGGTCTTTACCAGTCCAAGCAATGTGGAAGCTTATTTTGCAGACAACCTACTGGAACCAGGCCAGAAAGTAATCTGTATTGGCCGCTCCACCGGTGCAAAGTTTGATGAGATGAATGTGCCTTATACACTTCCTTATTCTCCAGACGAGATCGGTCTTTCCGAAGCCGTTTTTGGATTGGAGTATTAGTTAATAAATAATTAAAAAAAATGTTACAACGTCCGAGAAGAAATCGTAAATCTGCCGTGATTCGCGACATGATTCAAGAGACACGTTTAGACGCGTCAAATTTGATTTTCCCACTTTTTATCGTCGATGGGCAAAATCAAAAAACTGAGGTTAAATCGATGCCTGGCATCTATCGCTATTCAATAGACAATCTATTGAAGGAAGTGGAAAGTTGCCTGAAGTTGGGCTTACGTTCATTTGATCTTTTCCCTAACATTGAAGAGTCATTAAAAGACAAGTATGCTACAGAAAGCTACCGTGATGGAAGTTTATACTTGCGTGCGATTGCTGCCGTAAAGAAAAATTTTCCGGAGGCTTGTATCGTAACGGATGTTGCCATGGACCCTTACAGCAGTGACGGGCACGATGGAATTGTCGAAAACGGTGAGATCCTAAACGATGAGACATTAGAGGTATTGGGCAAAATGGCCTTGGCACATGCGCAATCAGGTGCAGATATCATTGCCCCATCAGATATGATGGATGGCCGCATCGGTTACATCCGTGAGCTATTGGACCATAATGGTTTTACTAACGTTTCTTTGATGTCGTATACGGCAAAATATGCTTCGGCCTATTATGGTCCTTTTCGAGATGCCTTAGGCTCAGCGCCCAAACATGGCGATAAAAAGACCTACCAAATGAATCCTGCCAATGCAAAAGAGGCGCTTATCGAAGCACAGCTCGATGCACAGGAAGGAGCGGATTTTCTGATGGTAAAACCAGGACTTCCCTACTTGGATATCGTTAAACTTCTTGCAGACAACTTCGATCTACCAATTGCAGTATATAATGTCAGTGGAGAATATGCGATGTTAAAGGCCGCTATTCAAAACGGTTGGCTCGATGAGCGCGTCATACTGGAAACGCTATTGAGCTTCAGACGTGCAGGCGCTACGGCAATCTTATCCTATCACTCCAAAGAAGTACTGGAGAAAGGTTTTATTTAACAACTTCCAGATTATCTTCGATAATCTGAATATAACTAACAGAAGCTCGGGAATTCATTTTCGAGCTTCTGTTTTTTTTAAAGATATTATTTAAACCTTTTTACGACATTGCGGTCAAACAGAAAATTATAATCCGCCTTATTATGTTAAAAAGTATTATAATCAGCAGTTTCCTTTTATCGGCTTCTTCCATTCATGAAACTACCTTTTACTCCTTTTTGGAAGGCAATTGGATTGCGGACAACGCTAAGCTGAAATCAATCACATTCAATAAAAATGGTGACGCCTTATTTACCTTTTCAAATTCAAATCCTCAGAGTCCCCAAACCTCAATTCATCAGAAAGTAGATAGCATTGCTATATTAAATCGCAGAAAATTCAGTGGCTACTTTTTTAGTC
Organism: Sphingobacterium sp. BIGb0116; assembly: GCF_024808035.1. Lineage (NCBI taxonomy): Bacteria > Pseudomonadati > Bacteroidota > Sphingobacteriia > Sphingobacteriales > Sphingobacteriaceae > Sphingobacterium > Sphingobacterium sp. BIGb0116. Next base: position 25,468 of record NZ_JANUDT010000010.1, read on the forward strand.
CAAACCTTTTTGGAAAATATAATGATAACAAGACGGCTTTTGAGATTGAAATTAAGTCAGCAAATGAGATTATCCTGTTTGTCAATAAACAGGAAATAAAATTGCTGAAAAAAGAAGCTATTACTCAATTTAAATAGCTAATATCAGGCTATTATGGATTCCTTACGTTTCTATGAGACTTATCTTCTTAAAAAAAGATAACTTCGCATTCAAATACATAGACTATGCAAGCACCTGATATTTCAAGAGCAAAATCTGCTGAGCTATTTGAAAAAGCAAAACAATATTTCCCTGGAGGCGTAAATTCTCCTGTTAGGGCTTTCAAATCCGTATATGGTACCCCATTATTTATTGAGCGTGGCGATAAAGCACACCTGTGGGATGCTGACGGGAATGAATTCATCGATTTTTGTTGTTCATGGGGTCCCTTAATTTTAGGGCACAATAATGATCAAGTTCGTGAAGCTGTAGCGGCACAACTTGGGAAAGGCTTAAGTTTTGGCGCTCCTACTGCGCTGGAAAACCAGCTGGCAGAGCTGATTATCGAAAACAATAGGTTTATTGAGAAAATTCGCTTTGTCAGTTCCGGAACTGAGGCCGTAATGTCTGCGATCCGTTTGGCCAGAGGTTATACGAAACGCGATAAGATCATCAAATTTGATGGTTGTTATCATGGGCACTCCGATTCTCTTTTAGTGAAGGCAGGATCTGGTTTAGTTACTTTTGGTGAGACATCATCGGCTGGTGTACCTAAAGCATTTGCAGACGAAACCATTGTTATTGAGTTAAACGATAAACAAGCTTTAGAAGCTGCTTTTGCAGAATTTAACGGTCAGATTGCGGCAGTTATCATTGAGGGTATCCCTGCAAACAATGGTTTATTGTTGCAATCTAAGGAATATGTTCACTTCTTGCGGAATATCACCAAGGAACATGGTGCAATGTTGATTATGGATGAAGTGATCACAGGATTCCGTATTGGTTTTGAAGGTGCTTCAGCTTACTATGACGTACAACCAGATATTATCACCTATGGAAAAATTATTGGTGGTGGAATGCCTGTTGGCGCTTATGGAGCCTCAAAAGAATTGATGGCTTGTATATCTCCTGATGGTGCAGTTTACCAAGCCGGAACTTTATCCGGAAATCCAGTTGCTATGGCTGCCGGCATTGCCGCATTAGGTATCTTGGCACAAAAGGATTTCTACACAAATTTAAATGCCAAAACAGAAGCTTTCGTCAATGATATGCGTACTTATATTGCTGAGAAAGGGTATAAAGTTCAACTTTTCCATGTTGCTTCTATTTTTTGGTTTGCGTTCACAGAACAACAAGAAATTAAAAAAGCGAGTGAAATCGATCCTAAATCGATGGAATCTTATAAAATTATGCACCGCGAGTTGTTAAATCGCGGCGTGTATTTTGGTCCTTCAGGCTATGAAGTAGGCTTTGTTTCTGATGCGCATACAGCAGCAGATCTTGAACAGGCAAAAAAACATATTTTCGATGCTTTAGACATTGTCTTTAGTGCATAAAATCAAACTACTATAAAAAAAGCCCTCCAGTATATTACTAGAGAGCTTTTTTTATGAGTTAGTGGAAGTGTAGGCCTGCATCAACGTGCTTATTACAGTTTGTTTGCCAACTTCTTATCTTTAGATTTCATCTTATTTAGTCCGGCAATAAGTTCATCCAATGAAAACTTACCTTTGATATCCATAAATACACTTTCATCTTCGTTATCATGAACCAGTAGAGAAACCCGCTGAATAACATTATTCTTATCAATACGCGCATTCAGCGAAATCTCCTGTCCATCCGTGTTAATAACCAGTAATTCCTCAAATTTGTTCTTCTTCAAAAACTTATGGTAATCGTCCAAAATCCGTGCATTCTTCGTTTTATCATTATTTGATAGTGTCAGCATTCTGAACTTCTTTAATTTCTTTACAATTTCGACCATTGCACGAGACTCTTCATCATTATCATCCTTTAAGGCTTTTTTCATAAAGGGTTTTGTTAACCAAATCGGTAAATTAATGGCAACAATCTCAGCATCGTCAGATACATTAGACCGGCTGACGAAGTCCATATTGGAAGCTTTTTTTATCATGCATGACTGCATGGAGAGAAGAACGCCAACTAGGCACAACAAGGTTAGTAATCTTTTCATAATCTTCTACTTTTTGCTGTTATCACCTTTATTCTTACTCACTTTATTGTTCCCTTCGTTGACCAAGCTAGTCACGTCTTTCAACGGTATAGCCCCGTCAAGGATCATAAATAGATTTTGCCCATCTCCGTTGATCGTAAGTAACAGATTGTTTAGGATATCGGCATTTGCAGATATATTTTCCACCATGAACCGGATATCCTGGCCCTCATTATTGAGCGACATGAGTTCTTCATATTTTAAATTTGAAACAGCCCCCTGAATAATACCTGTTAAGGCTTTATCTTCTCCATCTTCGACAATCAGCATCCGCAACGATTTAACATTCTTAAGTAGTGGTGTAATTGTCTGCATATCCTCATCGTCTATTTTCAAATTACCCAATAGTTTGAACATCGGCGCGCCTATTTTGAGTGTTGTCACGCCTTTTTTTCCTTGATATTGTTCAAAAAGTTTATCCAATTTTGAAATTTGTGCATTTGCCATACTTGCTACAAGTAGAAGGCAAGCTATTAAAAAACCTTTCATTTTATTTTAGTTAATCGTTATTGACATTTGTTTTATATTCATTGCTTTATCTACGCCATTTTCCAGATTATTTGCCAGTAAGCCTAAAGATTTTAGCGTCAATTCAACAGCTTCCTGTTCGTTAGCGACAGGCTTCCCATTCAAAACAACATAGTCTGCCTGGTAGGATGCACTTTCGACAGACTGCAGACCTTCAGCAACCATTTCCTTCTTTTCAGTCCATTCCATCGCTTGTTTTTTAACCTTAGGACGTTTGACCGTTTTTGCTAGCTGTAAGGACCTACCGCTTTCCACCGAACGGCTCCCATCATTAGAATTGGAAACTCCCGCTTCTGCATTTTGTTGTTCGATCAGCTTCTTGTCCACGGGTTTCAGTGCTTTCATTTCCTTTTCGGCAAGTACCGGTACTTGAGTTGTTGACTCCTGATTTAGGAATAGTGCAATTCCAATAGCCATCAACAACATGGCTGCTGCAGCATATTTTATCCAGCGATTATTCCACCATACAATACGTTTCTTATCCTCATTGATCTCACTTTGGAAGTCCTCAAAGGACCAGTCCATTGTCGTATTCTTTTCCTGATTCAATGATTGAAAAAAAGCGTCATCCGAGCTTTTCAATGCTCTTTCTTCCTCTAATGACGACTGGCCATTAAAGTACTTCTCTTCCAATTCTTTTAATTTCTTATCTTTCATCACTGTGCATCTTATTTTCAAATACGATGAAACAATCGGGTTTATTTTTTACCTGAATAAATCCGCGTGGTTTCATAATCGAATAATTTTGTCAATTGCTCTTTTACCTTCTGTCTAGCACGCATCAGATTAACTCTGACCGCAGACTCGCCCATCTCCAATACTTCACTGATTTCATCGATGTCATAATCCTCCACATCGCGCAGATGCATAACAAGCCGTTGTTTTTCGGGAAGGGAATTGATCATCTCCAGGATAATTTCTTTCGTATTCCCAACAGTATGTTCCGTCATGGTAACAACCTGATGCTGCTCAACAAAGTCTGCCCTGACCTTATCTCTTTTTAGACGATTAAGCGCTTCATTTTTCACACTCTGCATGCAGAAGGCTTCCATATTTTTATATTGAAGCAGCTGATCTTTTAATTGCCACAACCGCATCATCACATTTTGTACTGCATCGAAAGCCTCATCATCATCAACCAAGATCCGTTTCGCAAAGCGAAATAGCTTATCCTTATGGATGAAAACGGTATTTTTAAATTGCTCTTGGTTCATATTATCGTCAATATAGAGACTTACGCTATTTTAATCTTCTAATCGGCTTTTGCTCCATCTCCATATCACCCGTGCCTTTTATATAATCAAGACATTTCAGCTTACCGATTTATTACATCTAATATGACTATTTTTTTAAAAATATTTAGTTCACTGTATATTAAACTTAAATGAGTAGCCCAGAAGCCCTATTTTTGACCTTACGACAAACAAAATAGGTACATAGACTGTTACTTAAGATGCTGAATGATTAAAAAATTAAACAAAAAAATTATGAAGTATTACAGAATTACAGGTATTACTGCTGCAGTAGCGCTCCTAATAGGTGCCATTGGATGTAACAACTCTTCTACGAAAAGTACAGATGGAGCTGACTCAAGCAGCAGTATAGACACAAATACTGCACAAAAAATGGACTCTATCAATGTCAGTCCTATTGCAGACTCGAAAGAATTTCCTGGAGCTGATCTGCAGATCGCCTCAATCACTGCAGAAAAGGTAGGAACAGACTCCGCAAAAGTAACTGTAAAATATGCAATTAAGAATTTCAAATTAACAGAGATGACTGATGATGCCCATGCTGCCCATATGGCGAATTCGCATGATGGACAACATATTCATTTTATTTTAGACAATAAACCTTATACGGCTCTATACAAGCCCGAGAATTCCGTAACCGTACCGTTAAATTCGGAACATTACCTGCTCTCGTTTTTATCAAGATCCTATCATGAATCCATAAAAACCACTGAAGCTTCTAAATTGGTAAAATTTAAGATTGATGCAACGGGTAAATTGACGACAGATGCAACACCAAAGGAACCATCGCTTTTCTATTCCCGACCTAAAGGTGAATATAAAGGAGATGAGACAAAAAGTCTACTGTTAGATTTTTACCTAGTCAATACCAAACTTGCTCCAGACGGCAACAAGGTAATTGCAGATATCAATGGCCAAACATTTACATTGGACAAATGGGGGCCATATGAGATAAAAGGCCTGCCAATAGGCAACAACAAAGTAAAATTGACCCTAGTAGATAAGGATGGTAATGCTGTTACAGGAGATAATGTTTCGGTAGAACGTGATATTAAACTATCTGAAAAATAGAAATAGGTTATAACAAGTAAAAGAGCCGCACTTCAAATACCTGCAGCTCTTTTACTATCACTTCATCAAATGAATTGTACATTCCGTACATATGTTTAGTGCCTTCTATTTAAGGCAATTTATCAAAATCAATTTTCGGAGCCGTATTTTTATTAACGAATTGGAATTTACTTCCAGGCTTAACAATTTCGTTAAAGAAACCACCATTTCTAAGAAAATACCCATTTTTCGTTTTTCCACCCATCGCATCAATACGCTGATTGGCACGATATGTATTGTCGACACTGAATGAAGCCTCTTGCACTGCCTTCCACTGCCCATCATAAACCCATTGATTGCCAAACTCGACCTTTCTGCCCAAGTAACCTTGATTAGGGCTAAAATTCTCCAAGAAACTGTGGAAGCGTTTTAGATAGGTGTTTGTCTGCGGACGTTTGAAGCTTGCGATTACATTCCATGCATTTTCTTCAGGTACAAAAAACCAAGCTGTATAGTCGGTATTTCCTTCTCCGTCGGGCACACCTTTCAAGAGAAACTTATAGGTTACACCTGCTTTCCAAAAGTACTTGCGGTAACTCTGTCCGCCTGACCCTTCATTTCCGAACTCGCCCGAATGCACGTCCTTTCCTTTTTTTAGCAGATGGATTTTTTGCTCGTCTGGAATACTTTTCGGATCATCTGTATGGAATGGACTCCATACGGAAAATAAAATACGTCGCTCGGTTTCTGAATTAACCTGTATACCAAAGTAGCCTTCTCCGAAACCATTCGCCATAAAATAGGAACCAACTTTATCTTCACCTTTAGGGACGGTTACTTCATTATAATAGTAACTCACGTTGCCCTCCGTAGGAACGGTATAATTAAGATGACAGGAAGGTCCTCTTCGGGACCAGTAGTAATAGTCCGGGTTATCAGAATAGATAAGTCCTTCTGACGCGGCTTCACCGCTAACAAGTAGTTCTGTCACATTAGCAAAATTACTGCCCGATTTACTGACTCCTTTTAGGTTGACCCGAACATAACCGGGACCCTTTATTTCAATGGACAGCGGAGCTGTTTCGATAAGTTCAGTCCCTTCAACATCTACAACAGTTTTTTTTCCTTGTGCGTCAATTTCTATTTTAGATTTCCCAGCATCATTTTTCGCTTTCAGCTTTAATGTCAATTTCCCTGCTTTCTGAGCACGAAAATAAACCGACGCAACTTCCTTGTCGCTTGACCATTTTACCAGGCCATTACGACCGGAAATTTCCGCATCACCGGCTTGCCCTGCAGTAATGAACGCATTCCCGGCAAGAGGAACAGCATACGTCTTCTCTGCTGTCTGCGCAATACTGCTTATCGAAAGACAGGATAAAGCTCCCATAAAGAGATACTGGATAAAGTGTTTTCTTTTCATACTTTATTTTTTTTTATCAATTTATATATCAACCTTAAGTTAGTTATACTACCTGCGGTTATTCATGTTCGCCATAAACTCGATATACTATTATACTCGAGTACCTCGTGAAACCGACTTCTTTATTAGTTCTGAATTCAATTTATCAACTATCTTTCTGCTCCACCTTACTATTGAATAAAGATGGTATCGGTTTGTGAAACTGGATTATTTAATGAAGATAGGGCTTAGATTTACAGAAAAAGAAAGAAAATGTATATCAATCGATTGTGTAAAAAAACAGCAATATAATCGAATTGACTCTTGTTTATTTGCCCAACATGGACTTCCTCTTCTTAAGTTAATGAACTTGAGCAGTTGATGCAAAATGATGATCCATTTTTTTCATAAACGACATGTTATGGTTCATAACCGGATAATCTATGGTTCGAAACACCGATTCATAAAAAAAGTGAAGGGTAGACCCTTCACTTTTCCACACGATGTTAATAAAATGTTGAAAACCTTATTTCGCTTTCAGGCCATCCTCAAATTATTCCCATCTTGTTAATATCGCTGTTTAATATCCTAAAAAGGGTTAAAAACCAACGCTTTTCAAGTTTAATCCTGTACGCTCATCTAAACCGAACATTAAGTTCATATTTTGTACAGCTTGACCGGATGCCCCTTTCAGCAAATTATCGGTTGCATTTAAAATAAGTAGCTTATTTCCGTGTTTTTCGAGGTGGATAATACTTTTATTTGTATTAACGACCTGTTTGAGATCAATATTTTTAGGACTAACATGTGTAAAAGGATGAGCGGCATAATAGCTCTCATACAAGGCGTAGGCCTGCTCTTCAGACAAATCGGTGTCTACATAAATTGCCGAGAAAATTCCCCGGGCAAAATCTCCACGTTGTGGAACAAAATTAATTTTTGCTGCTGCACGTTCCAACAACGATCCTTCTGACACCGGTAAAAATCCCACTTGCAGCTGATCCAAAGACTCTGAAATTTCCTGTAAATGCTGGTGTTCAAAAGATTTGTAAGCAGAAAGATTATTGTTACGCCAGGAAAAATGCGTGGTTGCACCCGGTTTTTGCCCCGCTCCTGTTGATCCAGTCGTTGCATTAACATGGATTTGATCAGGTAATAAGCCTTTACTCGCTAATGGCAATAAAGCCAATTGGATATTTGTTGCAAAGCATCCTGGATTAGCAATATACTGAGCTGTTTTGATTGCTTCTTTGTTTAGTTCCGGAAGCCCATACACAAATTGTTGCCCTTGATAAGCCGTATTCGCACGAAGACGATAATCTTGTGAAAGATCAATAATCTTTACGGACGCATCGATCGGATTTGCATCTAAAAATTTGCGTGCATCTCCATGGCCCACACATAAAAACAAGACATCAATCGCAGAGTGAAAGTCGGAAGAGAATGTCAATTCAGTATCGCCAAGTAAATCATTGTGCACTTCATATAACTTATTTCCTGCATTGGAAGCACTATTAGCAAATACGATTTCCACCTCAGGATGATAAATCAATACACGTAATAATTCACCACCAGTATATCCTGCCGAACCAATTATTCCTACTCTTATCATTTTTTTGAATTTAGAATTTAGGTATGTGTTGTCACCTATTATGCCCTGTATTTTTTCTTATCAATTTTACATTAAGAAAAAATACAGGGCACAAAACACGGTTTATTTTTTATTCACTTTGTGCCAAATGATGGTTTGATTTCCAAAAATTTTGGAGAAACCTTTCACATCGTCTCCTGTATAGCCCTTATTCATCTCACCATAGCTACCGAATTTATTGGACATCAAATCGTGTTCAGACTCGACACCAATGACGACGAAACGGTATGGGTGAAGTTCAACAATCACTCGGCCAGTCACTGTTTCTTGTGAAGATTGCAAGAATGCTTCGATATCACGCATAACGGGATCGTGCATTTGACCTTCGTGCATATAATTTCCATAGAAAGCAGCGATTTGGTCTTTCCAAGACAATTGCCATTTGGTCAAGGTATGTTTTTCTAAGGCATGATGTGCCTTAATTAAAATGACAGAAGCAGCGGCTTCAAAACCCACACGACCTTTGATACCAATGATGGTATCACCCACGTGGATATCACGGCCAATACCGTACGGTTGAGCGATTGCCTGTAATTCTTGAATCACTTTAACTGAAGCCATTTTCTCACCATTTAAGGCAATAGGCTCTCCTTTTTCAAAATCGATTGTAATTTGTTGCGGCGCTGAAGAAGTCACTGGAGTTGGCCATGCCGATTCAGGCAAATATTGGTTGGATGTCAATGTTTCCGCCCCCCCAACAGAAGTACCCCAAAGTCCTTTATTGATAGAGTATTTTGCTTTTTCAGCAGAGTATTCTACACCATGTTTATTCAAATACTCAATTTCGGCTTCACGCGACAATTGTAGATCACGGATTGGGGTGATAATTTCCACGCCTGGAATCAAGGTCTGGAAAATCATATCGAAACGCACTTGGTCATTTCCTGCACCTGTAGATCCATGAGCAACACATTCAGCGCCAATTTTCTTTGCGTAGTTTGCAATTGCTGTTGCTTGGCATACACGTTCAGCAGACACTGACAATGGATAAGTCGCATTTTTCAGCACATTGCCAAAAATCAAAAATTTAATAGTTTCGCGGTAATAGTCTGCCGTCTCGTCTATAGCTGTATGTGATTTCACACCTAAAGCATATGCGCGTTCTTCAATATTTTTTAATTCTTCATCCGAAAAACCACCTGTATTTACAACTACGGAATGAACTTCTAAACCTAAATCTTGTGTAAGATAGATACAACAAAATGAAGTATCTAAACCGCCACTAAATGCTAAAACTACTTTTTTCATTAGAATGTTATTTTATGAGTGCTTGTTTTCAACGGCTGATTTAAGTCGTTTCACTCGGTTTTTATTTTTATGTCGAGCGGACCATGAACAGATCGTGTTGTTACGGACATATTCACGTACATGCTACGTCTATTTTTAATTTAATCTTTCAAGTCTTCGCTTAATATCCTTTTGCGACTTTGTTATGCTTCGGAAAATTGACGGCAATAAATTTATTGGCCGATTTCCAAAACTTCGCCTGTATACGCTTTAGCAGAGACTGTTTTTGCGTAATTCTTTCCAAGCGTTCTTTCGCTTCATGTTTGCGTTGAATCTTCTCTCTCAATTCACGTTCTTTCTCTTCGGGGTCCCAAAGCATGGCTGTACACATACAGTTTTTACGGTCTTTACTCATCAGGATTTCATAATTCACGCAACTTTGACAACCCTTCCAAAATTCATCATCGGAGGTCAATTCGGAATATGGAACCGGTTCATAACCTAGTTCTGAGTTGATTTTCATCACAGCGAACCCGGTTGTCAAACCAAAAATCTTCGCTTTAGGGTATTTCTCACGGGAAAGCTCAAAGACTCTTTTTTTGATCGCTTTAGCCAAACCAACTTTTCTGAATTCGGGATTGACAATCAAACCTGAGTTAGCGACATAATCACCATGCCCCCAAGTTTCTATATAACAAAAACCTGCCCATCGGCCATCTCTATGTAAAGCAATCACTGCTTTACCTTCATTCATCTTGTTGGCAACGTATTCTGGTTTACGACGCGCAATACCAGTACCACGAGCCTTTGCAGACTCGAACATTTCGTCGCAAATAACCTCCGCATAATGTGCATGCTCAGGTTTAGCCGGGATAATTAAAAAATCTGATATAGTCATTGACTTACGACCCTAATAATAAAACAACAACTACTGTCGTGTTTTGTTACTAAATAAATTAAAATAATGATTCAAAACCATCGGACAATCATGGTCTTGCTTAGAAAGATTCACTACCTCAAATCAAGCCCGAGGTAGTATAGGTCGTCGGAGGCGTAAAACAGGTATTTCTACAAAAATGAAAGCACAAAAGACCTTCCTCATAAACTTCTCAAAAGTTTGAGTATAAGAATAATCGTTCTTTTTGTTCTGTTTCATTTTTTAATGCGCTGTCAATTGTTTCTGACGATGCAAATGTATAAAAATATTTTTTTCTTTTCCACAATATTCTCATTGATTTTTTGCAAAAATTAAAAATTTACAATCTACCATCAAAACCTTGTTGTAAGCTTCATTTTCAAGCAATTAATCGGCAATAAGTCGGCAATAGACCACACACATTAGCGATATTAATTTGACAATAAAACAGATAAAGGTTTAAGGCTTTATCAATTGAAATTGTTGTTTTTTGTATCGGTTCGTTATTTTTAGTCAAAAACGATACTTTTGTAGGGATCATTTAATGGAGAATAGTATGTCACCGAGTTTAATATTCTATCTTATTTTTGCTGTCCCTTACATTATCTTTATGTATTGGCTCGTCAAACAGGACAAACATAAATATGCCTGGGGAATAGCAATCATTACTATTGTTGCCCTATTAGCGATCTACGTATCGCAGAAAGCCAGTAAAGTGGCCATGGACAATTATCAACAGCATCAGATCGATTCGAGAGAGATCGAGCGGGAAGAACGTTTACAAAAACAACAGGATAGCATTAATCATGCTCAACAATAAAAAAGCGGCTAATGCCGCTTTTTTATTGTTCGTTTGTATAATTTGAAATAAGACCTTCTAATTTAAAGAGAAAAGCATATTCCAATGCAATTTCCTTTAAGTAGTCAAATCGACCAGATGCCCCACCGTGGCCATAATCCATGTCTGTTTTTAATAGTAAAACCGCATCTCCGGTTTTAGTTGCTCTAAGTTTAGCCACCCATTTTGCTGGTTCAAAATACTGCACCTGACTATCGTGAAGCCCAGTTGTGACCAATAAATTGGGGTATTCTTTTGCTTCAATGTTTTCATATGGAGAATAGGCCTTCATATAACTATAAGCTTCCTTTTCATTAGGATTGCCCCATTCATCATATTCATTTGTAGTCAACGGTATTGTATCGTCCAACATGGTATTCACAACATCCACAAACGGCACCTGAGCTATTATCCCATGATATTGCTCCGGTGCAATATTAGCGACTACGCCCATCAGCAAACCTCCAGCACTTCCCCCCTGTGCATAGAGATGTTCGGATGTACAATAATGTTGATCAATCAGGTATTTACCACAATCCACAAAATCATAAAAGGTGTTCATCTTATGCATCATTTTCCCATCTTCATACCACTGCCGCCCCATTTCCTCTCCACCTCTGATATGTGCCAAGGCGTAGATAAATCCACGATCCAACAAACTCAGTCGATTGCTCGAAAAAGTGGGGTCCATCGACGCCCCGTAAGATCCGTAGGCATATTGCAACAATGGAGCTGAACCATCAAGTTTGGTTCCTTGTTTATAAACAATAGAGATTGGTACTTGAATACCATCTCTTGCTGTTGCAAAAACACGTTCGGTGATATATGCAGCTTGGTCATATCCACCCAAAATCTCCTGTTGCTTTAACAATACTTTCTCCCGCTTAGCCATGTCATATTCATAGACTGAGCTTGGTGTCACTAAAGAAGTATAGCCATACCGCAACTTATCGCTGTTGTATTCAACATTAATACCCGGATATACAGTGTAGGTAACTTCTCCAAAATCCAAATAGTGTTGTTGCTGACTATTTAAATTATAAATTGCCAATTGAGTCAATCCATTTTTTCGTTCAGCAATCGCTAGAAAGTGCTTAAACTCTTCAATATCGCTGACCAATACATCCGGCCGATGGTCGATGAATGTCTGCCAGTTGCTACGCTCTGTACGATCTAAGGAACATTGTTTGATTTGGAAATTGATGGCCTCATCATTGGTCAGAATTAAAAAGCGATCGTCCAATGCAATGACCGAATACAGAACATTATGTATCCTTGGCTGAAAAACGCGAAATTCCGTCTGTGGTAAATCCGCATTCAATATCCAAATTTCTGAGGACAATGTCCCTTCCGAACTGATGATAATATATTTTCCATTTTTAGATTTACCGACAGCAATATAATTTGTATTATCTTTCTCTTCATACACAGGCACATCCACTTTTGGATCGCTACCCAATGTATGTCGCATAATCTTCTCGCTAAGTAAAGTTACAGGGTTTTTAGCGGTATAAAACAACGTCAGGTTATCATTTCCCCATATCGCGGCCCCTTCCGTATTCCTTATCTGATCGGGATAAATTTCTCCGGTCTCAATATTCTTGATAAATATGGTATATTCCCTCCGGGACACGGTATCCACACTAAAGGCAAGCAAACGATTATCCGGACTAACCGAAAATCCCTTTGCTGTATAATATGCATGCCCTTGCGCAAGCTGGTCTACATCCAAAAGCACTTCTTCTTCGGCCTCAAGCGTGCCCTTTTTCCGACAGAATTTAAAATACTGTTTCCCCTCTTCCGTCCGGCTGTAATAATAGTAGCCATTTTTGTAATAAGGTACCGACTCGTCTTTTTCCTTAATACGGGACTTCAATTCGTGAAAAAGATCCTCCTGTAGGTCTACCGTATCTTGAAGCATCAAACTGGTGTAATCGTTTTCCTTTTCCAGATAGTCAATAACTTCTTGAGCTTTTTCTCCTTTTTTAAAGTAATCAATCATCCAGTAATAATCATCTCGCACAGCATCATCATGTATGTTTCTTACATGAGGGTAAACTGCTGCCATTGGGGCCATTACTTTAGGCCAAACTATTTTTTTATTTTGTTGCATTCGCTTTCTTATTCGCTATTTAATATACACGCTTTCTTATTCTGCTATCCGGACCATCCTATAAAACAGGAGCCTCCTAGAAAGATCTGAATTTAAGATATTTCGTCAACAGTTTAATAAGAGTTATGGATTATAAATACTTTTAATAAAAATTAACAGTTCAGAAGAAGCATTAGCATTATCTTTGCTATTCTGCTATAGTTAGAAATAAATGAGCAGGCACGCTCTTGAAAAAAATTTAAAACAAACAGTAGAGAATAACCGCGTGGAATGCGTTCATGGCAATCATTGAAAGCAGACACTTCATTAAGAATTATTTACATATGAATTTAAAAAAATCACTATATCTAATTGCTTTAGGCTCATTGCCACTTATCTCTTTCGGACAATCGGATACCATTCCAGCAAATTGGTTTAATTTGGATTATAAAACGGATGGGGTGATGGGAATCAGTACCGAAAAAACGTATAAAACTTTATTGAAAGGAAGAAACTCCACTCCAGTCATCGTTGGCGTATTGGATGGAGGTGTTGATGTTTATCACGAGGATCTCAAAGATGTTGTGTGGATCAATGTGAAGGATAGTCTTGCAAATGATATAGATAATGATGGCAATGGCTATATCAATGATAAATATGGCTGGAACTTTATTGGAAACGCCAATGGAAAAGATGTTCAGTTCGACAACCTGGAGCTGACAAGACAGCTTAGGATACTGGACGAAAAGTTTGCAAACATCACAGCGGCAACAGAACTCAATGAAGCTGGTCGAAAAGCTTTCGCTAGTTATCAAAAGATGCTTGCCAAATATAAAAGCAAGCTAGAAGAAGCTAAGATGGGCCAATTTTCCTACGATGCACTCAAACGCAACATAGACGCTGTGGTACGTGAAATAGGTAAAAAGCCTGAAGATATCACACAGGAGGATATAGACAATTTCAAAGCAACCACAAATACGCAACGTATCGCACTAGGCTATGCAAAAGACGAAATCCACAACGGCGGCTTTGCCAAATTTTTTGATGATATCACCGAAGGTGCAAAATATTTCAACAATCAAGTTGATTATCATTTAAACAAAGCATACGATTCTCGACCTATTGTTGGCGATAATTATGAAGATGCCTCAGAGCGACATTATGGCAACGCCGATGTAAAGGGGCCAGATGCATTACATGGCAGCCATGTCGCAGGAATCATTGGTGCAAAACGCAATAATAATATAGGCATCAATGGAGTAGCAGATAACGTTAAGATACTCACGGTTAGACTCGTCCCTGATGGTGATGAGCGTGACAAAGACGTCGCAAATGCTATTCGCTACGCTGCAGACAACGGAGCCAAAGTACTGAACATGAGCTTTGGGAAAAGTTATGCTTATAATAAGCAGGCTGTAGACGACGCCATCAGATATGCTGAATCCAAAGATGTATTGATGGTTCATGCCGCAGGAAATGACAGTGAAGATAACGATATAGAACCTAATTTTCCGATGAAGTATTATACGGATGGAAAAGGTGATACCACCGGAGTTGCCAATGCATGGATCACCGTAGGCGCAACCGGCCTTCATTTGGACAATGAACTATTAGCCGATTTTTCCAATTATGGTAAAAAAACGGTCGATGTTTTCGCTCCTGGCGTTCACATCAACTCAACGGTACCAGATTCCAAGTATAAAGAAGAACAGGGCACGAGTATGGCTGCGCCCGTTGTCGCTGGTCTGGCTGCAATGATTCGATCTTATTATCCCAATTTGAGCGCTGTGGAAACCAAACAGATTATTATGGAATCGGTGGAAAAGCCGAACCAACTGGTACAGATAAAGGTTGGTGAAGATGCCACCAAAACGGTTAGATTAGCGGACATCTCGGTCACCGGAGGAATCGTCAATGCCTATAACGCCATTATTAAAGCAGAGGAATATACCAACAAAAAGAAAAAATAAATATTTTCTCGTTTTTTATACCAAAACTATCTTTTGTCCGTTTAATTATTTAACTTACAGAGACAAAACAACGGATGCTTATGGTAGAAAACTTTACCCAATCAGAAAACGAAGTTCAAAATTTGCTAACCCAAAACGAGAAGGTAATGACAGACGAGGACATAGAAAATGAATTGAAACTTCAATTACCAAAAATGTTGCTTCATCCAAGCAAGAGAAGTGTAGAGAATATCCTGGCATATTCGAAACAACTGGAAAAAAGAAAGGCCTAATCTGGGAGATTAGGCCTTATTTTTTAACCTTAATATTGCCTTGATTTATCTACGATCCAAAACAGTTGAGATTTGCCTTCCGTTTTGCACATTAAAATCAGACTATTCCCCGTGTAGTAGGTTTCAAAATTTCTTTTTTGATGGAAATTTTGGCTAGTTTTGAACCGATGTTAAAACAAGAACGATACAAGGCTTTCGTAGATTATTTCTCCAAAAATAGTCCTGACGCACAGACAGAACTCAACTATAGTAATCCCTTTGAATTACTGGTTGCTGTTATTTTATCTGCACAGTGTACAGATAAAAGGATCAATCAAGTCACGCCCAAATTGTTTGCACGCTACCCTGATGCACACAGCTTGGCGGCTTCCAGCGTAGACGAGGTGTTTAGCTATATACGATCTGTAAGCTATCCGAATAATAAGGCCAAACACCTTGTGGGGATGGCTCAGCTACTGATTGAAAAGTTCGACAATATTGTACCCGAAAAAATCGAGGATCTTGTGAAACTTCCAGGTGTAGGTCGAAAAACTGCTAATGTCATTTCCTCTGTTGTTTATCATAACCCCGCTATGGCTGTAGACACACATGTTTTTCGTGTTGCAAACCGTCTTGGGCTAACTTATCGTGCGACAACGCCATTGGCCGTGGAAAAACAGTTGGTAAAAAATCTACCCAAAGATACAATTGCGATTGCCCATCATTGGCTGATCTTACATGGACGTTATATATGTCTGGCCCGAAAACCAATGTGTGAGAAATGCCCTATCACTTATATGTGTAAATACTTTGAAAAAAATCACCATATAAAAAGTGTCTCAGCTATACCAGAAACAAAAAACTAATTTTTTTAGTGAAAATATTTGGTTTATGATTTTTAATTTTTAATTTTGAGAAATATATACTAAAAATATGAGCAACACAGATAAACTAAAAGCTTTACAGCTGACGTTAGATAAATTGGAAAAGAACTTTGGAAAAGGTTCAATTATGAAATTAGGGGATACTGCTGTTGAGCCGATCGAGGCTATTTCTACAGGATCTCTAGGTTTGGATATTGCCTTAGGAATTGGCGGTGTACCAAAAGGCCGTATCATTGAAATATATGGACCTGAATCGTCAGGTAAAACTACCTTAGCAACTCACATTGTTGCAGAGGCACAAAAAAAAGGCGGTATTGCAGCAATCATTGATGCTGAGCATGCTTTTGATAAATATTACGCTCAAAAATTAGGCGTAGATGTAGAAAATTTATTGATTTCTCAACCAGATAATGGTGAGCAAGGTTTAGAAATTGCTGATAACCTAATCCGTTCTGGTGCAATCGACGTTATTGTTATTGACTCCGTTGCGGCTTTGGTGCCAAAAGGTGAGATCGAAGGCGAAATGGGTGATTCTAAAATGGGCCTTCAAGCTCGTTTGATGTCTCAGGCTTTACGTAAACTGACCGGTACAATTTCAAAAACAAACTGTTGTTGTATTTTCATCAACCAATTGCGTGAAAAAATTGGTGTGATGTTTGGCAACCCAGAAACAACAACTGGTGGTAATGCATTAAAATTCTACGCTTCTGTACGTTTAGATATCCGTCGTACATCACAAATCAAAGATTCTGATGAAGTATCGGGTAACCGCGTAAAAGTGAAGATTGTAAAAAATAAAGTAGCCCCTCCTTTCCGCATCGCGGAATTTGATATCATCTTTGGTGAAGGTATCTCTAAAGTAGGTGAAATCATTGATTTAGGTGTTGAATATGGCATCATCAAAAAGGCAGGCTCTTGGTTTAGCTATGGTGAGACCAAACTAGGACAAGGTAGAGATGCCGTCAAAGCTTTATTATTCGACAATCCAGACTTAATGGATGAACTTGAAGCTAAAATCCGCGCTGAAGTAACAGGAGAAGATCCAATGCTTAACATCGAGGAAAACCAAGACTAGTTCCTGTAAAAATTAGTATAATGTAGGTAGCCATTCTGTTTAGGATGGCTATTTTTTTTCATGAAGGCTCAAGTGCTTAAATGATTATTTTGTTACATGTCTCAAGTTTTCAATTTGTACTCATAGATTTTATTAATTTTAGCAGGAAGAACTAAAATCCGACATCCAAATGCTAAACTTAATATAAACAATGAACCGTAAACTAATTCCATTCCTCTTGATACTGCTAGGATCAGTATTTCATCTAAATGCACAAACGATACGCGTACTCTCCTTTAATATCCACCATGGGAACCCACCCACCGAAAAAGAATCAGTTATCAACCTTGACACAATTGCCAAGATTATTAAAAATTCAAAAGCCGATCTCGTAGGGCTTCAAGAAATCGATGTTAATCTCGGTAGGTCTTATTTTGAAAACCAAGCAAAAAAACTCGCAGAATTGACAGACATGCATTATGTATTTTCCAAAGGAATAGATCTTGAAAAAGGCGAATATGGTACTGCTATCCTATCTAAAAGTCCGATTGAACGTGTAGAGAAACACTTTCTGCCCTCCCCTGTGGAAAGCGAAAGGCGCAGTTTATCTATCATCGAAGTTACAATTCACAAAAGGAAAATCCTCTTTGCCAATACACACCTGGATCTAAAGGACAAAAACAAAATCGAACAGGCGAAATTCATCACCAATCGTTTCGAGAATGAAAAATTACCCACCATCCTCGTCGGTGATTTAAACTCCGAGCCCAAAGATCCTGCCATTACGGAGCTTGGTAAAGTATTTAAAAAAACCAGTATCACCAAGGGGTTTACTTTCCCTCAAGACAAGCCCACCACTGAAATCGATTATATCATGATTACTAAATCTGCCGCTGCGAAATTTTCCAACCACCGTATTCTGAACGAACAATATGCGAGTGATCATCGGCCATTATATGTCGAGATAAACATTAAATAACCACTTGTGACCTTAAATATGAATTTTAACAGAAGAAGATTCTTAGAATCCCTGGCTCTGGCCGGGATTACATTACCTAATATAAGCGTTGCGCAAGAAAAAGACGCCAATGAGGCAGAAAACGAGTTTAGCTTTGTCGTACCTGCCTATCTACAAAATCAAACCGAAACAGGAATCAGTATTTTTACGATTTTGAGCAAAGATGCCTTTGCTTGGCTCGAGATTCTCGACAACACAGGGAATGTCCAAAAAAAGATCTACCAATCCGAGGATGGGATGATCAATGCCAATACTGATTTCTTTCATTTTACTATTGAGGACGCACCCCGATCGTTTCGCTATCGCGTCAAGGCGAAGGAAATCCAAAAATTCGATCCTTATAAAATCGTATACGGTCAAGAAATAGAAAGCCCTATTTTTGAGGCTAAATTAGCCCGGAATAATCAAGAGCAGATTCGATGTCTGGTCTATAACGATGTGCATGAGGAAAAAAGCAGCTATCTTGATCTTATCCCGCGTCAGGATATTTCACCCTATGATTTTTTTGTACTGAATGGTGATTCCTTCCATTATGTCACCAATCAGCAAGATATTACAGAGAAACTACTAAAGCCAATTGAATTTTTTGCGACAAGCAAACCATTCATTATGAATCGGGGAAACCATGAGACAAGGGGATCCTTCGCACGTAATTTCAAACGATATTTTGGTTATCCTGACAATAAGTACTACCAAGCTTTTAAAAGGGGACCTATTTTTTGGATCATGTTGGACAGTGGTGAGGACAAGCCCGATAACCATGAAGTGTACGCCGGAACAGTAGATTATGATAACTACAGAAAAGAACAGGCTAAATGGCTGGAACAGGTCCTCCAGTCCAAGGAAAGAAAGAGAGCCCAACACACGGTCGTCATTAGCCATATTCCAATTTTTCATTCGGATGATTGGCATGGCACCCTGGACAATAGAGCATGTTTTCATCCCCTATTTCAAAAATATAAAATTGATGCCATTATCTCTGGCCATACCCATCAATATGGATACTACCCGGCAGATAAAGACCATAATTATCCTGTTTTTATAGGCGGAGGTCCCAAAGTAGGTAAAAGAACAGTTATCGATGTATCCGGGAACAGCAAGTCACTGGCTATACGGATGACAAGAGACGATGGTACCGAATTGGGATTATTTAAGAAATAGAAAAGGGCGCTTAATTAAGCGTCCTTTTCTATATTTAACAAACCTATAATGCTAGCTTCGCTTATTCTCCTTTTTCCAAGAAAGGATATCTATAATCTGTATCTGGATTAAATGTCTCTTTGATTGTACGTGGAGACACCCAACGAAGCAAGTTGATCATTGATCCCGCTTTGTCGTTTGTACCCGAGCCTCTAGCACCGCCAAACGGTTGTTGACCTACGACAGCACCTGTACACTTATCGTTCACGTAGAAGTTACCAGCGGCATGTCTCAATTTATCTGTTGCTAAACTAATGGCATAGCGGTCTTGTGCTATAATCGATCCTGTCAAGGCATAAATAGATGTTGTATCAACAATATCTAAAGTTTCTTCAAACTTAGCATCCTCGTAAATATATACGGTCAATACAGGTCCGAATAACTCCTCAACCATCGTTTCGTAATCTGGTTTTGAAGCCTCAATGATTGTTGGATGAATGAAATACCCTTTAGATTTATCGTATGTACCGCCCACTACAATTTCTGCTTCATTAGATTCTTTAGCTTTGTCGATATACTTCGCTAATTTATCAAATGACTTTTCATCAATTACAGCATTGAAAAAGTTTGTAAAATCTTCTGTTCCACCGATTGTAAAAGATTTTACGTCAGTAGTCATAGATTCTTTCAATGCCGGCCACAATGATTTTGGAATATATGCACGTGATGCTGCAGAACATTTTTGACCTTGGTATTCAAAAGCGCCACGAACTAAAGCCGTATTCGCCACTTTTAAATCAGCCGAAGGGTGTACAACGATAAAATCCTTACCACCAGTCTCACCAACAATACGTGGATATGTTTTATAACGGTGGATATTGTTACCGATCGTTTTCCAGATATCTTGGAATACTCCTGTTGAACCGGTAAAGTGGATACCAGCGAAATCAGGGTGTTGGAAAATCACATCGCCAGCGTCAGGACCTGAAACATATACCAAGTTGATTACACCATCCGGAAGCCCAGCTTCACGGAAGATTTTCATCAATACATTTGCTGAATAGATTTGTGTATTGGATGGTTTCCATACCACAACATTTCCCATCATTGCAACACAAGAAGGTAGATTACCCGCAATAGCTGTAAAATTGAATGGAGTCAATGCAAATACAAAACCTTCAAGAGGACGTTGTTCTACACGGTTCCAAACACCTTTACCAGATACTGGAGGTTGTTGTTTATAGATTTCACTAAGATATTGCACATTGAAACGCAAGAAATCTATGATTTCACATGCCGAATCAATTTCTGCCTGATATGGGTTCTTCGATTGCCCCAACATTGTAGCAGCATTCAACTCATAACGATATTTTCCCGAAATCAATTCAGCAGCCTTTAAGAATATCGCAGCACGATCTTCCCAAGTAAGATTTTCCCAATCTTTTTTTGCGGCTAAAGCTGCATTGATTGCATCTGTAACGTGAGATTTATCGCCTTGATTGTATTGACCTAAAATATGTTGGTGGTCATGTGGAGGAGCTAGGTTTACTTTTTTAGAAGTAGTGATTTCTTTACCACCAATATACATTGGGATATCGATTTGTTTAGAACGTGCCTCATCAATTGCTGCTTTCAACAATTTACGTTCTTTCGTTCCGACAGCGTATGTGTACACCGGTTCATTGGTAGGAACAGGAACTGTAAAAAATCCTTTAGACATATTACAATTATTTATTATTCATCCAAAAAAATGCTATTTAACAGTCATGAAGCTATCAAGTTTGTTTAACCATTATTTACATAAGAAACCATGGTTTCAACTTATTAGCATGATACTAAATAGCGCTAATAGAAGTAAAATTACCTCAAATTTTATGAATACCCAAAGTTACTGTCCCGCTTTGAGCACAGTGGAAAAGATACGTTTAAATTTTTCCAATTTCGGTTTAATGACCAATTGGCAATAGGGTTCTTTTCCATTTAATCTATAATAATCTTGATGATAGTCTTCTGCCGGATAAAATACTGTTGCCGGAACTACTTCGGTTACAATGGGTTTGTTAAAAACTTTTTCTTTCTCCAAGACCGAAAGATAATATTGAGTCTTGTCAAGCTGCTCTTTATCGTGTACAAAAATAGCCGAACGATATTGCGTGCCAACATCATTTCCCTGACGATTGAGCTCCGTTGGGTCATGTGCCACAAAAAAGGCTTCCAATAATCTGTCGTAGCTGATCACTTTAGGATCAAAAATAATATTGGTTGCTTCTGCGTGTCCTGTACTCCCGGTACAAACCTGCGCATAACTTGGATTTGCTACCCATCCGCCAGTATATCCTGAAACAACATTTACAACACCCTTTAACTCCTTAAACTGTGCCTCAGTACACCAAAAACATCCCGCCGCAAATGTCGCCGTATCCAAACTTGCCCTATTTTTTGCAGGTAATTTGGTGAAATCAGGTTTCTTTACCCGCGGCCCCTGTTGCTGCCCCTGACAAGAGTTCAATGCAAAAAGTACTGTTAAAAATATCAGAATATTTCTCATAAATAGCTATCTTTCTTCCATCCGTTTTTCTTCCTTTAATTATTGGAGTCAAATTGATGTTCTATAAACAAACACTAACGACGTTTTGTTTCTAAAATAGAAAAGCGACAATAATAACTTATTGTCGCTTTTCTATTTTTCTATCAAATGATCACTTATTTTGCTGCAGCATAGTTTTGTGCTACTGCATCCCAATTGATAACATTAAAGATTTCCTCTAAATACGCCGGACGCTTATTTTGGAATTTCAAATAATAAGCATGCTCCCAAACGTCGATACCTAAGATAGGCGTGCCTTTTACCTCAGCAACATCCATCAATGGATTGTCTTGGTTTGGTGTAGAAGTTACAGCTAATTTACCATCAGCACCAACAATTAACCAAGCCCATCCTGATCCAAAACGAGTTGCACCAGCAGCTTGAAGTTGCTTTTTCAATTCATCAAATGAACCAAAAGTAGCATTGATTGCTTCAGCTAACTCACCTGTTGGAGCTCCGCCAGCATTTGGGCCTAAAACTTTCCAAAACAAAGAGTGGTTGTAGTGACCACCACCGTTGTTACGTACTGCCGCAGAATATTTACTTACATTTTTGATGATATCCAATAACGATAGGTTTTCTGCGTCTGTTCCTGCGATTGCTTTATTTAAGTTATCCACATATGCCTGATGGTGTCTGTCATGGTGGATTTCCATTGTAGTTTTGTCAATATGTGGTTCCAATGCGTCGGCTGCGTATGGTAACGCTTCTAATTCAAATGCCATATCTATTTTAATTTAAATGTTTATTACTTCGTTTATATATACAAATATAACATAATATACACGGTTATGTTTTTATGTATTACAATAAATCCATTATCTCTCTACCGTTTTTGACGAAAAAATGATTTTACCAGATCAGCACATTCTTCCTGCAAAACGCCATGTGTAATGACAGTTTTGGGGTGTAATATTTTATCGTGAAAATGAGAATAACCACGCTTTTCATCTTTGGCTCCATAGACTATTTTACCAATATGTGTCCAATAGGCCGCTCCGGCACACATAATACAAGGTTCAATAGTAACATATAATGTGCATTCATCCAGGTATTTGCCTCCAAGGTAATTTGCAGCTGCCGTAAAAGCCTGCATCTCAGCGTGAGCTGTCACATCATTCAATCGCTGCGTCAAATTATGACCTTTCCCTATAACACGTCCTCGATGAACAATAACCGCCCCAATAGGTACCTCTCCCTCTTCGTACGCAACCTTAGCTTCATTCAATGCCATACGCATGAACGACTCGTCACTATCGATGAGTTGTGTTCCTTCAAAATCTATAAATGTCATGGTACAAACTTAACTAAGTTTAGATCCATTTGGTAATTTTTTGTCGACTGATGTCAAAATAATATCTCCATTTTCGTCAGGAAATCCTGTTACCAAGCACTCAGAAAAGAAATTAGCAATCTGCTTTCTGGGGAAGTTTATGACTGCAACCACTTGCTTTCCGATCAGCTCCTCTTTGTTATAGTGTACTGTAATCTGGGCACTACTCTGTAATATACCGATTTCATCTCCAAAATCTAGTTCCAGTTGATAAGCTGGTTTCTTCGCTTTTGGAAAGTCTTTTGCATCCAGGATCGTTCCTACCCGTAAATCCACTTTCTCGAAATCGCCCCAACTAATGGCATCACTCATAATCGGTTGCTACTAATATCCTGAATCTCTTTACCTATTGTAAACAAAACATATGAAGGTTTTCTTCCCAAACGTAAAGACAATCTATTGATCAGTTTATCTTCCTCTCCTGCTTGAAAAGCTAAATCTTCATCACTTAAGTGGTTGTACTTGCGACGGAGTTTTTCTTTGGCTACTTGCCATTGTTCTTCGTTAATTTTCAGCATAACTAAGATTTAGGTATAAAATTTGTATATCTTTACTGAACTGTAAAAGTTTGTTTAAAGATACAATATATACATAAATAAAAGATTATGAAAAAGATTTTACCAGCATTACTTTTGATTTGTGGTAGCGTAGCAACGGCACAAGCGCAGCTTCTGCCCGGGTTTGAGGTGGGTGTAAAAGGAGGCTTGAACTTCTCTAAGCTTAAAAGCGATGGCAAATATTTCAATTCAGACACAAAAGCAGGCTACCAAGCAGGTCTTTATGGACGTGTTGGTGTATTGGGATTCCATATTCAACCTGAGGTTTATTTAACCGGTAAAAACACGACAGTGAAAGCTGAGAATGGCGAATCGACAGATGTAAAATTTACAACGGTTGATGTTCCTATTTTATTGGGCAAGCGCTTTGGTTTGGGCCCTATCGGAGCAAGAATCCAGACTGGTCCTATATTTTCATTTAAAGTAGATGACAAGCAAGATAAAGTCATTGATCAGTTGAACCCAAATAACTATAAAAAGAGTGGTACTTCTTGGGCCTTCGGTGTAGGTGCTGACATTTCAAGCTTACGTGTCGATGTAAGATACGAAATGGGCTTAAACAAAGTCAACAATGAGAGCCAGGCAAATCCAAAAATTAACATGTGGAGTATCGGTTTAGGCTATAGATTATTCAGTATTCTATAGTTCGTTAAACACTGTTCATATACCGTTAGAAAGTCCGTTTTTATTCAAAACGGACTTTTTATTTCAATAAACTTTAGAACCGTTCTAAATTGTTGCTTTTTCTTGTCAAAATGGTATCATATTTAATAGCAAATAGTAGATTTGCCTAATTCAAATTAAATTACAAGGATAATGAGTAAATCAAAGCCAGTTTTCAGTTCTTCGATTGGGAAGAAGCTAATCATGAGCTTAACAGGAATCTTCCTATGTTTATTCCTAGTTGTTCACTTGGTTGGTAACTTGCAATTATTTAAAGATGATGCGGGTCTAGCGTTCAACAAGTACGCCTATTTTATGACTCACTTTACACCAATCAAAGTTGTTTCTTACTTATTGTATGCTTCGGTAATTGTTCACGTCATCTACGCCATTACATTGTCGATGAAAAACAAGGCCGCTCGTCCTATTGGTTATGCCAAATATGATGGTCAAGCAAACAGCAAGTGGAATTCACGCAACATGGGTATCTTAGGTACTGTCATTTTAGTATTCTTAGCTACGCACATGTCTAATTTTTGGTGGAAGTTTCACAATGATGAAGTGCCGTACATTGAATACCGTACTGATTTGGCAACTGGACAAACCACAGCGAGAGAACTTCAAGCTTCTGAATTCCACGACTACCAAGAAACGGTAGAAAACAATGTTCAAATCTTAAAAGCGAGAGATTTGTACAAGCAAGTTGACTTTGCATTCAAAAATGTTGCATTGGTAGCTTTGTATGTTATTGCGATGGCAGCTTTGGCATTCCACTTAATTCATGGTTTCCAATCTGCATTCCAAACTTTAGGTTTTAACCACAGAAGATATATTGGAATCATCAGAGCAATCGGTGTTTGGGTATTTGGGGTATTAATTCCAATTGGCTTTGCAATAATGCCATTGTTTTTCTTCTTTAAATAATTCAGAATCTTTTAAGATAAAGCTCTGGCTTTATCGATCAATATAAAATTAAGAGATATGTTAGATTCAAAAGTACCAGCGGGCCCATTAGCCCAAAAGTGGTCAAATTATAAATTTAATCTTAAGTTGGTTAACCCTGCTAACAAACGTAAATTTACTGTTATTGTTGTTGGTACAGGTCTTGCTGGTGCATCTGCAGCAGCATCTTTAGCCGAATTAGGATATAATGTAATTACCTTCTGTTACCAAGATTCACCTCGTCGTGCGCACTCTATTGCGGCACAAGGTGGTATTAACGCAGCAAAGAGCTACCAAAACGACGGAGACTCTGTTTTCCGTTTATTCTACGATACAATCAAAGGTGGTGACTACCGCTCACGTGAGGCAAATGTTTACCGTTTGGCAGAAGTATCTGTCAACATCATCGACCAATGTGTTGCGCAAGGTGTTCCTTTTGCACGTGAATATGGTGGTTTATTGGACAACCGTTCTTTCGGTGGTGCTCAGGTAAGCCGTACGTTCTATGCGCGTGGTCAAACTGGACAACAATTGTTGTTAGGTGCGTATTCAGCATTAAACCGTCAAATCAAAAAAGGAAAAGTAAAATCTTATACGCGTCATGAGATGTTAGACTTAGTTATGATCGATGGTCATGCTAAAGGTATTGTAACTCGTGACTTGGTTTCAGGTAAAATCGAAACTCATGCTGCACATGCAGTATTGATGTGTACTGGTGGTTACGGTAACGTATTCTTCTTGTCTACAAATGCAATGGGATGTAACGTTACAGCAGCTTGGAGAGCACACAAACGTGGTGCTTACTTTGCAAACCCTTGTTACACACAAATTCACCCAACGTGTATTCCGGTAACAGGCGATCACCAATCCAAATTGACATTGATGTCAGAGTCTTTACGTAATGACGGCCGTGTATGGGTTCCTAAAACTCAAGAAATGGCAGAAAGATTACGTAAAGGTGAGATCAAAGCCAATGATATCAAAGAAGACGACAGAGACTATTTCTTGGAGCGTAAATACCCTTCATTCGGTAACTTGGTACCACGTGACGTAGCATCTCGTAATGCAAAAGAAGCCGTTGATGATGGTCGTGGTGTTGGTAAAACTGGTTTCGCCGTATTCTTGGATTTTAAAGAAGCGATCGGTCGTCTAGGCGAAGATGCAGTACGTGCTAAATACGGTAACTTATTTGACATGTACTACCAAATCACTGACGAGAACCCATACAAACAACCAATGCGTATCTACCCGGCTGTTCACTACACAATGGGTGGCGTATGGGTTGACTACAACTTGATGACTACAATCCCTGGTTTGTATGCTTTAGGTGAGTGTAACTTCTCTGACCACGGTGCAAACCGTTTAGGTGCATCTGCATTGATGCAAGGTCTTGCCGATGGTTATTTCGTAATTCCTTACACTGTGGGTGATTACTTAGCTAAATTAGGCTCATTCGCACCAGTAGATCACAGCCATCCTGCCTTCGAAGCTACACGTAAGGAAGTTGAAGACAAAATCAACAAATTATTGTCTTTAAACGGTACAGAAACTGTTGATGATATCCACAAAAAACTAGGTCTCATCATGTGGGAATATTGTGGTATGGCTCGTACAGCTGAAGGATTACAAAAAGCACAAGGTTTGATCCAAGAGTTGAAAAAAGAATTCTGGACAAACGTTAGAGTACTTGGAGAGAACGAAGAATTAAATCTTTCTTTAGAAAAAGCTGGTCGCGTAGCTGACTTCTTAGAGTTAGGTGAGTTAATGGTTGTTGACGCATTGCAACGCGCTGAGTCTTGTGGTGGTCACTTCCGTTTAGAAAGCCAAACTGAAGAAGGTGAAGCAAAACGTAACGATGATGAATTCGCCTATGTATCTGCTTGGGAATACAAAGGAGACAATGTACCTGAGGAATTACACAAGGAAGACTTGGTATTCGAGAACGTTCAGTTAACACAAAGAAGTTATAAATAAGAAGGAAAATTATCATGGCACAACATATGAATTTAACGCTGAAAGTTTGGCGTCAAAAAAATGATAAAGATAAAGGTCAATTTGTAACTTATCAGGCAAACGATATCGCTGATGATATGTCTTTCTTAGAGATGCTTGATATTGTCAATGAAGAATTGACTCGTAAAGGAGAAGATCCTGTATATTTCGATCACGACTGTCGTGAAGGTATCTGTGGGATGTGTTCATTAGTAATCAACGGTCGCCCTCACGGTCCTAAAGAAGGTACCACAACATGTCAATTGCACATGCGTAGCTTCCACGATGGACAGACTATCGTGATAGAACCTTGGAGAGCTGCTGCATTCCCGGTATTGAAAGACCTTGCAACAGACCGTACGGCTTTTGACCGCATTCAACAAGCGGGCGGATATGTAAATGTCAATACAGGTGGTGTTCCTGATGCCAATGTTATTCCGATCCCTAAACGTATTGCTGACGAAGCATTCGAATCGGCTACATGTATCGGTTGTGGTGCTTGTGTTGCAGCATGTAAAAATGCTTCTGCAATGTTATTTGTGTCTGCAAAAGTATCTCAATTTGCCTTATTACCTCAAGGCCAAACTGAGCGTTACGAACGTGCACAGGCAATGGTAGATCAAATGGATGCAGAAGGTTTTGGTAACTGTACGAACACTGGAGCTTGCGAAGCAGAATGTCCTGTTGGTATCAAATTAACAAACATTACTCGTCTAAACCGCGAGTATTTGACTGCCAAAATCTTCCGTCAAGAAGAACCACACGTTTAATTAGCGTATTAAATCCTTCATGTTTTCGCTAGCATCAACAGCTAAAGAAATCTAATGAAGATTCTTTCTGGCCCATGAAAATAGATAGTTCAGAAAAATAATATAAAAGTCCTTGCCCTAAGAAAGCAAGGACTTTTTTTTATATTTACAATAATGTAAATTGACGAACGTGAATTCTGGTATAAAAATTCGATTACTCCTACTTATCTTGACTTTATGCTTTATAGGAACAGCTATCACCATTAAAGAATCTGTTACCAATAAGGAAATACTGGACATTGATACAAAATCACTCAATGATTATATCGCTCAACAAGAGAAAAAAGTCGACCGAATTTTCAATGATTCACTCCTACTCAAAACATTTAAAAACTACGATCAGTATCCGATAGCAGTTTATCAGGCATTTGAAAAGTTTAAAACCAATGAGAAGGTTTATTTATTTCTCTTTAAGGACCATGAACCGAAGATGTGGAGCACGCATCTATTTGTACCTATTACAGATCAGGGATTTCCAGAAAAATCCAATTTTATTCAGGATGATAACCGTTCTTACGTTGTTCGAAAAAAAACAATTGGCAATATCAGTATACTCGCCTATATTATTGTAAAAGGCTATACAAATAACAACAACCCCTATTTAAATAGCTCTTTGCGGAGAAACTTCTTCGACACCAGAAATATTGACATTGCCTCCTATACAGACACGGTCACCATTAAAAATATCTATAGCAATGAGGGGTCTTATCTGTTCTCCGTTAAGCTGAAAGATGGAGAGCATGAAAATGCCTATACAATTTTGCAATTCTTCTGCTGGCTACTTGCCTGGATCGCATTACTGATCTTCTTCAATAGCCTCTGCTTACATATGGCCAAGACAGGACGGGCCTGGTGGTCTGCAATCCTGCTGTTATCGATATTTAGCCTTGTCAAATTTGCTGATCTTAAATGGAATCTGCTGTCCGAAAATGCGACATTTTCAATTTTCGACTCGCGTAATTATGCTTACAACCGTTTCTTCCCTAATATATGGTCCGTGATGTCCACCACCATATTGGTGCTATGGTTGGTTCTATTTATCTATGCAATTCGCAAAGAGCTCAACTTTGACAAAATAAAAAACATCCGGCTCTTTAGAATTCCTATCGCAATCGGATTTATTCTAAGTATATATCTATCGTTCGGTCTATTGTATGATATCGCTGGTACATTGATTACACACTCCAACAACATCTATTTTGATTTCACAAAACTTGTCGATTTACATTTCTTAAGTTGGGTAGATCTAGGCATTGTTGGCATGGGTATTTTGGCCTTAAGTATCTACATTGATCTTGTACTATTTTTTCTTAAAAAATTAGAATTAAAACCGACGCAGCTACTCAATATTCAACTGGCATGTGTCATTTTTGTCATCCTGATCATTTCCTTCTATATAGAGAAAAATAGCCTGGTCAATTTGTTACTTGCACTGATCATCCTTATTAAATCATTTGGCGAGAAGTATTTCGACCGACATATATTAACAAATTATATCGCTGTACTGATACTTTGGGCAATCATAAGTGCGATCACGCACGCACGTTTCTATCAGGAACGGAACTTAATCGACATGAAAATCTTGTTGAGTAATCTACAATCAGAAGATGATGTCAATGCTGTTTCATTATTCTCTGATATTGAAAGCAGCATAGCAAACGATGAAGAATTAAAACATTTATTTAATATCAGTCTACCCTATACCAATACCGAAGGGATCAACGATTTTATCAAGAAAAAGTATTTTAGTGGCTATCTTTCCAAGTATGAGTTCAAAGCATATTATTATGATCAAAATAATATTCCCCTCAATCCAGCCAGTCAGAATAAGATCAATGAATATCGAGAAAAGGTAATCAACAAGTCTATAAAAGTCACGCAGAACTTCTACCGTGCCAGTGCGGAATTAGGTACGCATGAATACTTCTCCATTATTCCTGTCGCCATTGACCAAAATAGGGTTGTCAATGTCATCATCAATCTTTCCAATAAAGATTTTAGTTATACGGTTCCCTATCCCGAAATCCTCACCGATATGCGGATCAACAATTCACAATATTATAATAAAGGGGATTATTCGATAGCCCTCTATAAAGGAGGCTCTTTAATAACACAGTTTGGAAAATATACCTACGAGAACAATTTAAGGGGGCTGAAAGGTGTTCCAGGAGAATATATTCAAGTACTGGACCGTGATGCATACCTACATATGGCTTATGTTGCCAATAAATTCTCAACATATGTTATCAGTAAACAGAAACCTTCTTTTTGGGATTATCTAGCGACTACTTCATTTTTGTTCCTGGTATTTTTTATGATTTTCATGTTTTTCCATTTTATAAAATCATTCTATATCTTTCTCAAGAATACCAAGCTAACTTTCCGTAATTTAAAATATCAGTTCTACAAAATAATAAATAAAATACAGTACTCTACACGTATTCAGACCTCCATTATCTCATCAGTAATACTGGCGATCCTTATATCGGCGGTAATTTCGTATATAAGTATCAACAAGCAGCTTTATAATAATAATAGAGCAAGTAAGGAACGTTTTATTATCGAATTGGGCAAACGGATGGAAAATATGTTGACCTACACGGATGAAACATCCACCGAAACGCAGCTTATCAGCATGCTCAAGACATTATCTGAAACTATTTCCAAAGACTTCAATCTTTATTCCAAATCAGGCAGGTTACTTTATAGCTCACAGCGTAGAATCTACGATCTGGAGCTTTTCTCTACATTCATTAATCCAGCTGCACTGAAGAATCTTTCTATCTTAAAAAAATCGGAGACGATTGAAGATGAGCGTATAGGCACTTTTCAATTTGAGACCAGTTATGCCACCATCAGGGATAAAAACTATAATACACTGGCTTATATAGGTATACCAAACTTCTCGCTTCAGAAGGAAGAAAATATCAATAAAAATCTTCTTTTAAATACGATAGTGAACATTTATTCGCTGATCATCATAGGCTTTGGTTTTTATGCGACATTTGTGGCCAACAGTGTCACCAATCCATTGAGCATCATCAGTAAGAAGATCTCACAACTACGCCTGGGACAACCCAACGAACCTCTGTTTTGGCAACGAAATGATGAAATAGGTACATTGATCAAAGAATATAATCTCATGATCATAAAACTTGAGGACTATGCCAATAAAATCAAAGATACTGAGCGAGAATCCACTTGGCGCGAGATGGCTCAACAGATAGCCCATGAAATCAAAAATCCGCTGACACCAATGAAATTAGGCATTCAGCAACTCCGTAGATCGTACAAAGATGAGGACCCTAAATTTCCGGATCGCTTCAATAAATTCTCCACTTCATTTATCGAACAAATCGATGCATTGACACATATTGCCTCAGAATTTTCGCACTTCGCAAAATTCCCAAATACGGTAATGGAAAACATCAATATTGTAGAAAAAATAACAAAGTCCATTTCCTTGTACAACAATACACCAAATGTAAGTATTCGTCTCATTAACAATGCTGATCACAAAACCCTTATTGTTAAGGCTGATGGTAATGAGCTATTGAGAACCTTCAATAATTTAATAAAAAATGCAATTGAAGGCGGTTATGGACGAAAAAACATGAAGATCGAGATTTCCATTGAACGCTACTCAGACAAATTTGTCAAGATAGACATCAAAGACAATGGTTATGGAATTCCCAAAGAGATGCAGGATAAAATTTTCCAGATTAATTTCACGACAAAGAGTTCAGGAAACGGTTTAGGGCTAGTTCTTGTCAAAAAAACAATTGAAGCCAGTAATGGGCAAATTTATTTTGAGACTGTAGAAGGCGAAGGTACGACGTTTCATATACTGCTTCCTTTGCAACAGGTAGAGTCTTAATATGTGCAGATAACAATCAACAAAAATAAGACATCGAAGAAAGCGTATATGAAACCTATCTCCAGTATATCTAATAAGGACCTGCCGCTCCATTTGTGTAAAGAAGGGGTCGTCATGCCAACTAATGTAAATAAAAATGTAGCGTTCAATTAGGGCACCTCATAACTCAAACACTGATAGCATAAAACTAACCAGTTAATGGATAGCCTTACTCTTTTGTTTTAAGGGTCAGTATAACAAGAACAGTATACTAT
Source organism: Sphingobacterium sp. BIGb0116 (assembly GCF_024808035.1). NCBI lineage: Bacteria > Pseudomonadati > Bacteroidota > Sphingobacteriia > Sphingobacteriales > Sphingobacteriaceae > Sphingobacterium > Sphingobacterium sp. BIGb0116. The sequence continues at coordinate 57,968 of NZ_JANUDT010000010.1, forward strand.
AAACAAAAAAGCTCTCTGCATGACTGCAAAGAGCTTTTTTGTTTATAGTATATTTATTTTTAACGCAATACAACAGTAGATCGTCCCATAATTGCATTATCTTCATATAACAAAATCGTATAGGCCCCTTTAGAGAATCCTTCCTCTGCTGCCCAATAGACGATATAATCTTCACCTTTGTTGGTAAATAAAATATTGTGTTTAAAAGTATATTGTAATTTCTCGCCATGTACATAGAAAATATTATCACCTTGCACGACCAGATTTCCCTGTGGATCTATAATTCTGACATAGATATCACGTTCTCCATTTTTTGCTAAGGGGTTATCAGCAATGGTAAAATTGATTTTTAACTTATCAATTTTTTTAGCGCGTTCCTCTACAAATTCCTTTCCATTCTTTTTGACTTCAAGGCCATTTATACTGATGCTTGAAACCTTTAATGCTGAAGCAGTTGCAACCTTCTCTTTCAGATCCGAATTTGATGTAACTAATGAAGTAATCTGTTTTTCTTTTTCGACAACAGATTCGCTCAAGTTGGAGTTTTGCTTCGATAAAATCTGATTTTCCTGAATCAGCCGCTGCACATTTACACGATAAGTATCCACCTGCTTCTTAAGCTGATTGATCTTGTGCTGTGCTTCATCGATATCTTTTGGAGTAATACTCTTATTTTCAAGTTTTTTACGAAGCTCTGCGATCTCAGCTCTGGAATCATCCTTCTGCACGGACATCTCTGGAGTCAATTGGACATTTTCTACATCAATTTTATCCAATTCAGCTTCAATACGATCGATTTGTACCTGCAAATTTTCTTTTTCCACTGTAAGTGTATAGACCTTTTCACCATTGGTCTTAAACTTGACATAAAAATATATGTTCGTTGCAAGTAATGCTGCTATCGCAATGATAAAGAAGTAAATCTTCGAAGAATCTTTCTTCTTTTCTTCTTCTTTCTTACTCGAAACAACTTCTGAATTTATCATAATATACTGTCATATTCATAGGTATAAATCTATAATTTATACTATTGAATGTTTAAACAAAAATTATTCCAGTTTTATTTTTTATTACCAATTATGAATTATTCAAAATAATTCAAGGTCTCAAATCCGCCTTGTTTTAAGTATTCTTCCTTTCTCATCAGGTGAAGATCGGATTGTACCATATCTGTTACCAACATCTGAAGATCATATTTTGGCGTCCATCCAAGTTTTGTATTTGCTTTAGTCGGATCACCAATAAGTAAATCGACTTCAGTTGGTCTATAATATGCTGGATCAACTTTGACAACAGTCTGACCGAATTTAATCAGCGACTTATCAATATTTAACTGGGCTAGGCGCTCCTCGTCAATATCGATAATTACCCCCTTCTCCTGCTCTCCCTTTCCACTGAACTCAATCTCGATTCCCAATTCTGCAAAAGCCATGCGAACAAAGTCCCTTACAGTTGTTGTCACACCTGTAGCAATCACAAAATCTTCTGCGGTTTCTTGTTGTAGAATCAACCACATTGCTTCTACATAATCTTTGGCATGCCCCCAGTCGCGTTGTGCCGACAGATTACCAAGATATAATTTATCCTGTAGCCCTAGCGCGATTTTTGCTACAGCTCTGGTAATTTTACGTGTCACAAAAGTCTCTCCCCTTACAGGGCTCTCGTGATTAAATAAAATTCCATTACAGGCATACATCTTATAGGCTTCACGATAATTGACAGTAATCCAATAACCGTACATTTTTGCTACAGCATAAGGACTTCGCGGATAAAAAGGTGTTGTTTCACTTTGTGGAACCGCTTGCACCAATCCATACAGCTCGGAAGTAGAAGCCTGATAGATACGGGTTTTCTCAATCATTCCCAATAATCTGACTGCTTCAAGAATCCGCAAGGTACCGATACCATCGGCATTTGCAGTATATTCCGGCGTATCAAAACTAACTTTTACGTGAGATTGCGCCGCAAGATTGTAAATCTCGTCAGGCTGTGTTTCCTGTATAATACGGATTAAGTTGGTTGAATCCGTCAAATCACCAAAATGCAATGTGAAATTTCTATTGTCAAGATGGGGATCTTGATAAAGATGATCAATACGATCTGTATTGAATAAAGAACTGCGACGCTTTAAACCGTGTACTTTGTAACCTTTCTTCAATAGGAATTCTGCTAGATAGGCACCATCTTGTCCTGTTATACCTGTTATTAAAGCAGTTTTCGTGTTTTGTTCAGCCATGTTTCTCTCTAGATTAAGCAATACCTGACGAAATCGTTAGGTATATATCCCATTTTCATACTTAAAATAAGCTTATCCGCCCACAAGATTATCATGCATAGTTGGCTTTTTCACTGTATCGGTAAATTCCGCAGCCTATGGCACAAATAAATCATAATGAATTGGGAGTGTAAAAGTATTAAATTTTAAACAAAAAAAGCCATAGGAATTCCTATAGCTTTCTGTTATTCTTCTTTTATCGTTTACGTTTAGTTCGAACGCGTAAAATTAAACACTAAATAGGCTTCTCCGTTAGCAACAGTCAATGGCATGCGCATAACTAATTTATTCCCATCCGAATAAGATAAATCCAAACGGTAACCTGTTGTTACGTTCTTCGCCTTATCGCCTGCATAAATCTTTTTAAATTGAAACTGAGGTTCTCCTAAGCCTTTTCCAGGGTTATAGATAGACCAAAAGATCTCACGTGATGCACCCGGAGCACATAAAGTTCCTTGCGCATTAAATGTAATTGATCCTTTACCATTTCCAATAAAATTCCATGTACTACCTACGAAACATTCTGCAGGAGCCTCTTCAAATACACTTTTAATCGTGAATGAAGAAGGTAAATTCTCTCTATCGATTGTATTCAATGTCCACGTTCCTTTTACAGCGGATTTCCAATCCGAAGCGCTAGGACCAGAAGCTGCACTCGTATTGGAAGAAGGATTTCCAGTTGATGTACCTTGCTTTTGTGCTCCACAAGAAAATAAGGTCACCGTAGCAAAAACTGTTGCTAATGATAAAACGAATCGATTCATATGTATAAATTTTAATTTCAAATTGTATTTTTGGGGTAAATTAATCCACAAATCATGAAGATTACAGCCAAAAATCATACCATAAGCAAAATAATCGCAAAAACGCTGTTAAGGTTATTTATCATTTTATTGGCCTTTGCTTCTTATCCGCTTTTTTTAGGACAGGAAGCAAAAAGCAAATTGAATCAAATCAGCCTTGCATTTACCAATAAGATCGCGCTTGTCGCTCCTATTTTATTATTTTGCTTCATCATTGGATTGATGATCGCTGTGCTCAAGCACAAATATAACAGAATTGACCTAAATTGGCTATTTTCTCTTGCGACTATCTTTGGTATTTTATATTTGATATTATTGTATTCAAGAATTTACCCAACGATAGCTTAAGCACAATTGCACAATTCGACAAAGTTTCTAACTTTGGATTCGCCAAATCGCTAATTACAGCTGAACAAGATTGGACGTATAATTTCTATGGATAAAAAAAAGGGGCTCAAAATAGCCAAAAATATAGCAAAGATCGTTGTTACTGTGGGAGCCTTATATTGGGTATTCAGCAAGGTATCTCTAAAGGATCTGAAAGAAGCTGTCATCAATTCCAATCCGCTCTATCTATTCTTTGCTTTAGTCGCTTATAGTATCTCCATTTTTATTTCCTCTTCGCGTTTATTAACCTTTTTAAAGGCAATCGGTCTGGATGTCACGGAAAAATATAATTTGAAATTGTACCAACTTGGCCTATTTTATAACCTCATTCTACCTGGGGGTGTTGGCGGAGATGGATATAAGATATTTTTCCTCAGGAAAAGATTCAATATTAAAGGAAGAAAATTATTCACGGCCCTATTTTTAGACAGATTAAGCGGCCTATGGGCACTATGCCTTATCATCGCAGCGCTGGTTACCTATATGCCACAGCTAGGGATTCCAAACTATCTTACCATCATTTTATTTATTATAGGGAGCGTTCTCTATTACTTTATCGTAACCAAGTTCTTTAAGGAATACAAGGCAACATTTCTAAGAGCACATTTAAAGGCTATTGGTGTACAATCAATGCAGGTTCTCGCAGCAATCCTCATTCTTTATGCCTTAGGTTTTAGCGGTAAGTTCTCTCCGTACCTATTTCTATTCCTTGCATCTTCTTTGGTTTCAATCATTCCGTTTTCTGTTGGGGGATTGGGCATGCGTGAACTTGTGATTATGTGGGGAGCTGGCATATTCCAGGTAGACTCTCACAATGCGGTTTTGATCACATTGTTATTTTATATTATTTCCGCTCTCGTTGCTCTTTCGGGGATTTACTTTATCTTTCATCCGCAAGCAATTGGCGAGGACAAATTACCTTCCGCAGAAGAAGTTGAACAAAGTCAAAAACTAGAAGAATAAACATGGCAAATATTATTATTACAGGTGCAAGCAGTGGTGTTGGATTTGAAGCGGTATTGGATTTGACCTCTAAAAAGGACAACAAAGTAATTGCTTTGGCTAGATCAGCAGACAAACTGAGAAAACTTCATGAAATTGCAGGTCAGCTCAACTATGATGGCGGCACTTTATATCCGGCTCAATTTGATATTGTCTACGATGACTATACTACTCTCGTTCCCTTCATCCAATCAAAATTTGATAAGGTTGATATCTTGATTAACAATGCTGGAGCACTCATCAATAAGCCATTTATGGAAACTGATGGAAAGGATTTTGCTGAAATGCTACAAACCAATGTGATGGGACACGTCAATATGATACAACACGTTGTTCCCATGATGCAATCAGGCTCACATATTGTCAATATTAGCAGTATGGGCGGATTCCAGGGATCCCTAAAGTTTCCCGGACTTTCGGCATATTCAACCAGTAAAGCTGCATTAGCAGTGCTTACAGAATGCTTAGCGGAGGAATTTAAGGAAAAGGGAATCAAAGTGAACTGCCTAGCCTTAGGATCTGCTCAGACTGAAATGTTCGAAGCTGCTTTTCCAGGTGTTGAAGCGGGTACTTTAGCCTTTGAAATGGGACGCTACATCGCAGATTTCGCTCAAAATGGGCATCACTATTTCAATGGGAAAATACTTCCCGTAGCCAATACAACACCCTAATTGGAATAGCGCACTTCAAAGAGATATCCCTTGTTCTAATACACTCAGGTTTATCTAATATAGTCAGGACCATTTAATGCACTATTAAATGGTCCCGATTTTTTTAAACTTATTTGATCCGGAAAAAATATTAAAATCCGCAGCCTTTAGTTGATTAAATCAATTTGTTTTCAGTTTAAGCCATTTCGTAAGGTCATCCATCAATTGTTCATTAAAGCTCTCTGAGTTTTCAAAATATTCTTCAATTTTTCCTGTTTGCGCATTTTGAAAAAGGTGATTCAAATTAGGATAATCCTTAATGGTGACGTCGGTGGTGTTTAAATGCAGGTGTTGGAGACAATAGATGTTTTCATTCGCCGGGACTTGAACATCCTTTCCCCCGAAGGAAGCGAAAATCGGTACTTTCACCTGCTTCAGATAATAAGCTGGATCGATGCGAAGAAACGTTCTAAACCAGGGGCTCATCATTGGACTAAGTTTAATCTTCATATCAGGAGTCAGTGGATTCCCGTTATTTTGCTGAATAAGTTCTTTTTCCAACGATTCGGCCAATACTTTTGGTGGCTCGTCTTCCAATAGAATATTATACAATTTTCGATTATTTGCTTTATTTACATCCAAAGCCTTTTCAGATAAACCACCGACTTTCCCCAAGGCGTAACTTTGTAAGATCAGTAGGGAATCACCTTTAATCACAGGTCCGGATAGAAGCGCTATGTATTTTACTTTACTATTTTCTGATGCCACTATTTCAGCAATTAAAGCGCCCTCACTATGGCCAATCATCCCGATTTTATCCACATCAACTACAGCTTTTTTGCTTAGAAAATCAACTGCAGCATTGGCATCGGAAGCAAAGTCAATCGTTGTTGCCAAATTAACTTCTCCTTTGGAGCCACCTACTCCCCTGTCATCGTAACGTAATACGGCAAAACCATTTTTCGTAAGACGATCAGCAAGCACCTTAAATGGCCTGTGACCAAACACTTCAGAATCTCTATTTTGTTGCCCACTGCCATTGATTAATACTACCGCAGGAAACGGCCCTCCACTTTTGGGATAAGTCAGGGAACCCGTAAGTAGCGCATTGCCCGCGCTATTTTTGAATTCCACTTCCTCTTCCGTATAGCTATAAGGGGGGAAAACATCCTGTTTACGAGAAAGCCCACTCTGTTCGTTCTCGCTTCGTACCAAAATCATAGCAGATTCAAAAGGACCCTGCTTCATCACTCCTTTCATAACATCTTTATCCCGATCCAAAAAGCCAGCATACAGAAGACCTATATTCCTAACGTCCATCCAAATGGAATCGTGCTCTATACGTATTTGATTGATTGCAAATTTCTGCGCTGTTTGCATCGGACTCTCAAAGGTTCCATTCCACTTCCCTGCGCTATCTTTTTGAATGTTGAACACCAGCAGCAACTTCTGCCCCGAAACCTCAACCTCGCCCTTCCATGATCCATCAAATGTCTGTGCATGGGAACATGAAAAGTGGAAACAAATGATAAATAGGTATAAAATTTTTCTCATTGTCATTTTTTACTAGAAATTAAACTGTATACATAGATCCAGTATAAAATATAATGCCACAAATAGTACACTGATACCAATCTTCTTATTGTTAACCGCTACATTCATGCCCTTGACCAATAAATAGAACTGATAAAACAGCAATAATAAACTGATTATTCCAAACATACCAAATAAAAATAGTTCAGTTTTATCAACTCCGGCCAATGTATGATCGCCTTTTTGCACCGCTTTTAATAGTTGGTCAGTAAATTTGTCCTGATTTAATAGTTTCCCCAAAAATAATGCAAAATAGAGCGGAAATGGTATAATCAAAACGACATTCATGACATCAATGATTCTAGTCTTTCTGTTTAATAACATCCCTGTACCGTAAAGAAGTGTAAAAGGAGCCAAAACCATAAAGGCATGAACGCCCAAGACAACCCATATGGACACCCCTATATCTGGTTGATAGAAATGCATAAATCCATTAAACTGCTGGCCCGATAAATAAATAACATAGCTTGATAACAAAAATCCGATAACACCAGCAAAGAATAGTTTCCACTCCGGCAATTCCGCAAATGGATTCTGAAAAATCTGTTTAACTTTCATTTTTTAAGAATTGAGATAAGCTCAGCTTTTCGATTTCTACTGGATTTTGGGTTCCAATAAGTAATATCTTGCCAGTTTCCAATGTAAGTTGTAAGCCCATATTACCACGAGCTGAAAAAGCCAGCCCTTTCTGCCCTCTCCGAAAACCCCATCCACCAAACTCACCAATCGGGTTATATTTTCGTACCTCAACAGCACGAATATCTGTCCAACGCGCTCTTTTACGATAGAAATTAAATGGAAAAAAATAGACTTCAATTCCATCTTCACGAATAGTAGTTCTTAATCGTAGAACGCCAAACAATCCCCATAATACCAAATTGATCCAAAACCCCGGTAATTGAAATAATGGAGCAAAATTCAACCGCAAGAGCTCATTCCAGTGCACAGAAAAACTGGCCACACTGACAGATAAAAGGATCAGACAGAGCCACCAGCTAAAAAAAGATTGGCTTTCGGTATAAAGCGTATTATTTTTCATCTTGATATAATTCTTTGTTTATCAATCATTCGATTGTCCAGACTGCTAAATACTTCTATTTTTGCCACCATTGTTTGTATGATCAAGCGATTTCAATTTGCGAATCAGATCATCGAGAATATTACGGACCGTCGGATAGGATTTGCCCATCTGATTTGCCATTTCTTTTAAACTCCCTGAGTGCATCAAAAAATTCAAAACAAGTTCTTGCTCCTCTACAGTAAGCTGCATCAACACAGGTAAAGAAAACTTACCTACAACTTCGGTTTCACAGGATTCACACACCAATTTGGCGACTTTTAACTTCGACTCACAACAAGGGCAATCAACCGGTATTTTTTTCATTAAATAATAACATTATTAACATTATTAAAGATAATATTAATAATGTTAAAACAAAACATTATAAAATCAATATTTTTCAAAAACCATTGCTTAATGATATATTTGTATCATTAAATAACGTTTATGAAGAAGTTTTTAGGCTATTTCCTATCTATTATATTTTGGTTTTGTTTTGGTTTATCCTTAATTATTTTTCACCCCATACAGTGGCTATGTTTAAAGCTAGGTGGATATGATGCCCACAAAAAAAGTGTCGATATGTTAAATGCCTGCCTCGTTGCCTGCTATTACACGCTATTTAATCGGGTGACATTTATCGACAACAAAAATATTCCAACAGGTCAACCTATCGTGTTCGTTGCCAATCACCAAAGTACTTTTGATATCCCCCCAATGATCTATTTTTTGCGTAGATTTCACGGAAAGTTTATTTCTAAAATAGAACTTGCCAGCGGTATACCTAGTATCTCATTCAACTTAAAACATGGTGGTGCCGCAAATATAGATCGCAATGACCCCAAACAATCTATTGCTGAAATATTAAAACTTGCCAATAATATGAAAACCAAAAACTGGTCCGCGTTTATTTTTCCAGAAGGTACAAGATCAAAGACCGGGAAAATGAAGGCCTTTCATGTTGGTGGGATTGCCACATTATTAAAGAAAAATCCACATGCACTCGTTGTTCCTATTGCGATCACTGGATCATATGAAATGGTACAATATGGGATGTATCCACTGACCCCATTTCTTCACATGACCTGGGAAGTGCTAAATCCGTTGGATACGGAGGGTAAGAATATTGAGGAGATCGTTAAATTAGCTGAAGAAGCGATAAAACTAAAGGTCGAGAAATAGGAATAAGCTACTTAACCTGCCTTCCCTTCCAGTCGTACTTACCCACATTACCCAATATGCCTATATAAGCCAGATAAAGAATATGAGCCAAGCTCAATAAAGGAAGATACCATAAGAGTTCCTTTCTGCTTGCGAACCTGGTCAAAGGTTCAATAAAAAGAAATTCGACGACCATCTTCAATAGCAATGCAAAAAGTACAACCCAAGCAACGAATTTCACGCCGAAAAGAGCAAGAACTGAAGCTACCAAAATCAATAAATTAAAGAACCAAATGGAAATCCCCAATGCGATGACACCTTTATTTTTATATTTGGTACTTTTTGAAGCCCAACGTCTGCGTTGACTAATGAATGACTTCAAATCTGGTTTCGCATCCGTATAAACAACGGCATCTTTTGATTTACAAAACATTATTTTCTCGGGATATTGTTCTGCTACCTTATGTAAAAAAAGTTCATCATCTCCGGATGCTAGCTCATCAATCCCTTTAAATCCGCCCATTTGTTTAAAAATATCCTTTCGATAGGCCAAATTTGCTCCATTACAGGTCGTTGGTTTTTTGTTACCAATACCTGCAGCGCCCAGACCTATCAAATACAAAAATTCCAAGGTTTGCAGTCGTTCAAAAAAACTTTTCTCCTCCGAATACACCACTGGAGAAGATTGTAGATAAGCACCTTCTTTCTCAAATGTGCTGATAACCGTTGCTAACCAGTTCGACCCCATGCGGCAGTCCGCATCAGTGGTAATAATAATTTCACCATGACAACATTCTATTGCTCTTGAAATTGCTAATTTCTTGTACGAATTCAAACGGCCATTTTCGTTTAATTGAATCAGCTTAACACCTTTATCTTCATATTCTTTCACAATCAAAGACGTATTGTCGTCTGAATGGTCATCGATAATAATTAGCTCAAGGAGCTCTTTAGGATAATTCTGCCCTAGTATGGATTCAATGGTGCGCCTAATATTTAACTCTTCATTCCGCGCAGCGATAATCACAGATACGGTCATTGTTGGCCTAATAGAATTGTTAGGTTCCAAAATCAAGGACCAGCCCCTGCGCATCCATAAAACTAGAATTGCATATACGCAGGTAAAAATGATCAATAAATAGTTAAGAATTTGTATCACCGAAAAAATTAATCTTAAAAACAAAAATAGAACCAAATATAGCTGGAAGAATCAAATTAACGAACCAAATACAGGAAACAATAGCCATTACAGCAATTTCTTGTGTGGTAATATAGCTATATAGATTGCTAGCAACAAAACTTCTAACACTGAAATCAAAAATATCCAATGTAGGTAGAGCTGCCTGGACAAAAAACAGGATAAAAATCATCAGAATCATGGATAAAAGTGGTAACTCAGGCAAAGTTAGCTTCATCAAGATGATATACTGAGAAGTAAAAATAACAAATCGCGCCAAAGAATTTAAAAGAACAATACTGAGCTCCCGCATTGAATAATGCTCCAATACTTCAAAGAAGGGCTTAATCCGTGTCAAAAACTTAATTTTACCGACCAATAAATCAATCCATTTTACATTGAAATATAAGATTACAAATCCTCCAGCATAGATAATAGCAAGTAGCCATACCCCAAATTGTACTGTTAAAGGAGTAGAAAGAAATTTACAGATAAACCAAGCGATACTTAGTGATCCAGCAACGCTTGTGAGCACCAATTGCGCAAATAATCCAACGCCCATCGCTACGGCTCCTTTTGCCCGATGTTGGGGCTGTAGAAAAAGTACCCGCCCGCCATATTCTCCAATCCTATTGGGTGTAAAAATAGCCCAGGTAAGCCCGCAGAAAACGGATTGGAAAGCCTTCCAAAATGACATATGCTCCAGTTTAGATGCAAGATACCGCCATTTCACAACTTCAAGCAACCAATTGACAAGCATTAAAACCACAATTAAAATAAGGGTCCAAACAACCGAATGCTGCTCCAAACCGGCAATTAGGGTTTTGAACTTCTCAATATTGCTTCTATCGGATACCTTCACAACGATATACCAGGTCGCTAGGGCGAAAACCAGTATCTTCAATAAAAGACTGATGTATTTTTTTTGTCTTCCAGTCAACTTTTGATAATTAGAGAGCAATGTTACTAAATTTTAGCCAAATGATTAAGTTTTGTCGAACGCAATCCGCGAATAAAACGCAAAATTTGTATTATTGTATATGCAGAAGGAAAAGGCGAAAGAAAGAATAATTTTAGGTATAGACCCCGGAACAGTAATACTTGGGTATGGCATCATCAAAGAAGTCGGCAATAACATATCCTTGGTCTCAATGGGGGTCATCAAAATGGGACATTTAGATGACCATGCCCTAAAACTACAACGTATATTCAAAAAAACTTCTGCTCTAATGCAGGAATATAATCCCGACTGCGTAGCTCTTGAATCCCCATTTTATGGCAAAAACATACAGGTCATGCTCAAATTAGGGCGAGCGCAAGGTGTTGCCATGGCGGCGGCGCTGGCGCAAGATATCCCAATCTTTGAATATTCCCCAAGAAAGATAAAACAATCCGTTACAGGGAATGGAAATGCTACAAAGGAGCAGGTTTCCGCTATGCTAAAAAATTTATTAAAATTTGAGGAAACACCACAATTTTTAGATGCCACCGACGGATTGGCAATCGCTGTCTGCCACTCCTTTCAGAAAAATGCAGCATCAAGCAGCAGCAAGTCGTACACTGGATGGTCCGCCTTTATCAAAGACAACAAAGATCGGATCAAGTAATTACATTTGTACCTGACGAATCACATTCTTCACATTCAACTCAACAATATCCGTCATCGTTTTACACTTGAGGTAAGAGTTATTTTGATAAAATTCAGCATAGCCCTCACGTAACTGTTTGATATTCTCCTGCGTAGAAAGGACCTGCGTTTGCGAAGCATCCCTCAGATCAGCGATCCGATGTCTTTCACTCCGGACTCTATGCACAATGGAAGAACGCTCCTCCTGTTGGTATTGCAGCACAGTTTTTTCATTTAGATGTTCCATCGCTAATTTGACATAGGGAAGATTCTCCTTAAAAAATTGTGGCATATATACTTTCGGATTTCCTTCATAAAACTGCTGGTCAAAATCTATTGCCCGAATTCGAAACTGGAAATCATCAAAATCTGGTGTAATCTGCATCACAAAATTGTAGGCCCTCATATCCCCCAACAACGTAATAATACATCGTTCATTAAACTTGACAAATTCTTTGGAAATCCGGGTCAGATTATAATCAGGCGAGAACATACGTGTTTTCGAAAAAGTGTCCCCGGGGATTCCAACAATATGTTCTTCAACCAAAGTATCATGGTCTACCATATAATTCACCTGATTGGGCGACAATATTTCTTCTAACTCCAATCCATATATTCGCGACGCATCGGCTTGCTTGATGTAAAAATAATCGTACACATCATTTAAACGGTTTACGATACGAATACGAAATGGTTTAGTATTGCCAAAGCCACAATACTCTACACGATCAATATACTTATGCTGGACGATTCGCGTATTACCTGATGCTTTCAGTTTAGCATAAATCACCTTCAATCCGTCATACAATTGGTCGATAAGATATTGCGGATACAGTGGAGTCTCCCAAAAAGTATCGTTGCCAAATTTATCCATGACAGGTACTGTCTCCGTAAAATTCAGTAGATCTTTGTATCCTATCGGCAACTTTTCGTCTCGCTGATACAGCTTAAGGTATTTATGAAGTCCTTCCCCTACTTCATAAATCGGTTTCTTTTTCGAAATCTTTACATCTTGAACTTCTTCCATCTCTATTCCGTATTTGATTTTTCGTTTACTCAAACATCACACAGTCTGCTACATTTTTGCCCCCATCATATGCTAAATTCGAACTGATTAGATTTTCAATATGCCAACTGTTTTTCCTACTTCTAAAAAAGGCAATACTAAATTAATTTATCATAATCTTGATATCAAACATGAAAACAATCACTTAACCTATAATAAGATCACCATGAAACAATTATAATCACTTTCAATCAAAAACATATAACATTATCAATATGAATAAGTATTTTTTATTAAATTTACATCTATAAACCGAAAATTCTTAGTAATTTTGAAATAAATTTAATTATTTTAGCTATTGGTCAGATCTTGATGCAACGACCAATTAATGAACACAAAAACCATTGTTAATGGAAAATCAATATGCAAACTATGATCTAGACAATTTGGATATCCAAATCTTGTCTATTCTAATGAACGATGCCTCTATTCCTTATACAGAAATAGCAAAAAAGCTAATTGTATCAGGTGGTACAATTCACGTTAGAATGAAGAAGATGGAAGAACTAGGTATCATTAGAGGGTCAAATCTAATTATCAATCCTCAAAAAGTCGGATTTGATATCACGGCCTTTTTGGGTATCTATCTTGAAAAAGGTTCACAATATGCAGATGCGGTAGATAAATTGAAAGAAATCAAAGAAGTGGTCGAATTACACTATTGTACTGGCCAATACAGTATTTTTGCAAAAATCATCTGTAGAGATACAGTTCACCTGAGAAAAGTATTGAATGAAGATATTCAATCCGTACCAGGGATTCAACGTACCGAGACGATCATCTCTCTCGAAGAGAGTATCAAACGTCAAATCAGCTTAGTCTAGTATAAAAAAAGCTTCCATAAAAATGGAAGCTTTTTTTATACTATCTTTTCTAACATTGCGATATAGAGATCGATCCCTGCTCTAATTTCATCAATATAGATAAACTCATCTGCCATATGCGACCGCGCGCTATCGCCAGGTCCCAGCTTCAGAGAAGGGACAGGAATAAGAGCCTGATCACTCATCGTCGGTGAACCATATACTTTACGTCCCAGTACAATGCCTGCTTTGACGATTGGATGCGTTTCAGAAATAGAAGAAGACTTCAGGCGCGTCGATCTCGCTGTGACCTCTGATTTTACATGAGACTTGATAATATCCAACGTCTCTTCATTCGAATAAGCATCTGTGGTTCTGACATCAACAACAAAGTTACAAGTAGCCGGTACCACATTGTGCTGTGATCCCGCCTGAATTACTGTTACCGACATCTTAATTGGGCCTAAGGTTGACGAAGTTCTTTCAAATGTATAATTTTGAAACCATTCAATATCCTTGATCGCTTTATAGATCGCATTATCACCCTCATTACGCGCAGCATGTCCAGCCGTCCCTAAAGCGGTACAATCCAACACCATCAGCCCCTTTTCTGCAATTGCCAAATCCAATAAGGTAGGCTCACCCACAATTGCAAAATCAATTGGACCGATAGCATCCAAAACAGATTCTACACCATTCTTACCTGAGATCTCTTCTTCGGCACTGGCGACAAGACAGAAGTTATACTTCAATTCCGTCTGCTGGTAAAAATACAAAAATGTAGCTATCAATGATACCAAACAGCCTCCAGCATCATTGCTCCCCAATCCGAACAATTTACCTTCCTCTACAGTTGCCGCCAAAGGATCCCTTGTATAACCCGTATTTGGTTTTACTGTATCGTGATGGGAGTTAAGCAATATCGTAGGTTTAGTGATATCATAATGGGCATTATACACCCAGACATTATTGCCTTTCCGATGCGTTTTGATATCACGCTCCCGAAAGAAGCGATCAATTAAATCTGCCGTGAACTCTTCCTCTTTACTTAAAGACGACAGTCCAATTAATTGTTTTAAAAGGGCCAGAGCATCTTCAAATAGATGCTGTTTATCCTTCATGGTATAGTCCTCCTGCTTTATCCGCAGACAGTTTAATTCCCTTTATAAAAGCAGAACTAAAACCGTTATGTTCCATTTCGTTCAATCCCGCTATTGTACATCCCTTTGGTGATGTTACCTTATCAATCTCTCCTTCTGGATGAGCATTGGTATGCAATAACAAATCAGCAGCGCCTTTTGCAGTTTGAACTGCCATTTTTAATGCGTCGTGCGCATGAAATCCGATTTCAACTCCACCTTGTGAAGCAGCACGAATAGCACGTAGGAAGAATGCGATACCGCAGGCACACAATGCCGTTGCCGATGTCATAAGGTCTTCATTAATGACAACCACTGAACCAACAGTTTCAAACATCTTCTCAACCTCCTTCAAACTATCGTCCGAAGCATTGTCGCTGGCGATACAAGTCATTGATTGAGCTATTGCTATTGCTGTGTTGGGCATTGCCCGTATAACTGTGGCATCTGCACCCAACTCTGCTTTTAAATCGGTACAAGAGACTCCTGACACGATGGAGACAAAAATCTGATTTGTCTTTTCAATTACAGGGGCCACTTCCACCAATACCTTTTTTAGTTGTTGAGGTAGTATTGCGAAAACAACAATATCAGCCCCCTTTACAGCGAGCCTATTATCATTACTTACTGAGAAGCCCTGGCTCGCTTCTTCGGCCAGTGCATTCAAATTTCTCCTCGTCAATGTAATATCGGCAGCATTGGCAAATTCACTTTTTACAAGTCCTTTTGCCAAAGAAAGACCGATATTACCGCTTCCGATAATGGTGACCTTTTTCATAGCGATCGTTGGGTTTAGGTTAGATTTTTATTTTAATGTCAAGCAAGTGCCAAATTGTCCTTGTTGAAACAAATGCAAATTATTAGCATTTCCAATATAGACCTCTTGAACACCTTTATTTATAGCATTGAATGCATTTTGCAACTTAGGGATCATCCCGTCATTCACCACGCCGGATTCCTTAAGATGTTCAAACTCTTCTGACTTAATCGTTGGGATTACTGAATTCTCATCTGTTACATCGCGTAAAACGCCGTTCTTCTCGAAACAATAAACCAAAGAAGTTTCATATAATGAAGCCAAAGACACCGCCAATGAAGAAGCTATAGTATCCGCGTTGGTATTGAGCAATTGTCCAAGGCCATTGTGTGTAATAGCCGAAAACACCGGAACAAACCCAGCTTCTAGAAATTTCTTGATAGCCAGCGTATTTACAGAGTCATGCAACAAATCACCTACAAAGCCGTAATCGATATCTTTAACCGGACGCTTTATCGCTTTAATGACATCACCATCGGCTCCAGTCAATCCAACAGCATCACATTTCAAATTTTGTAACTTAGCAACGATTGTTTTATTTGTCAATCCAGCATATACCATTGTTACAATGCGTAACATTTCCTCATTTGTCACACGACGCCCTTCTACCATTTGGGCTTCAATTCCCAGTTCACTAGCCAAACGAGTTGCAATTTTACCCCCACCATGTACAAGAATCTTTTTCCCTGATAATGCGGAGAACTTTTCTAAAAAAGAATCCAATTGGCGCTCATCATCAATAATATTCCCGCCAATTTTAATTATATTTAATACACTATTAGCCATTACGCAACTTTTCCCAATAAAAATAGTTTTTCAATAATCTATAGGATTGGACTATGCCAAATCCTCTAACATACGTTTTAAAACAACCTGAGCAGCCCATACACGGTTGCTAGCCTCTTTAATCACGAGTGAGTTTGGTCCATCTAAAATCTCAGAAGACAATTCAAGATCTCTTCTTACTGGCAAACAATGCATTACTTTGGCATCGTTCGTCAAATTGAGCTTCTTGTTATCCATCATCCAATCTTCATCAACACCATATACCTCGCCATATTCTTGATAAGAAGACCAGTTTTTCACATAGACAAAATCAGCATTCTTTAAACTTTCCTCAAGATTATTAGATATGGTTGCTCCAGCAGTAAATTCTTCACTTAACTCATACCCCATAGGTTGAGCTATCGTAAAATCGACCAATCCCTCTTCTTGTGCTTTGCACATCCATTCTGCAAAAGAATTAGGTACTGCCTGAGGTAATGCCTTAACATGCGGAGCCCAAGCCAATACCACTTTCGGCTTTTCAGTCTTCTTGTACTCAGTGATGGTAATCATATCTGTCAAACTCTGCAATGGATGGCGTGTTGCACTCTCTAAGGAAACAACAGGAACACCACAGTACTTAATGAATTTGTTGAACAGGTCCTCACTATAATCCTCTTCACGATCTTTCAATTTTGGAAAGGAACGAAGTCCCAAAATATCACAATACTCGCCCATAACAGCGGCGGCTTCACGAATATGTTCAACAGTTGTCCCGTTCATCACAACACCATCTTGTGTCTCAAGAGCCCAACCATCTTTATCCATATTCATAACCATCACATTCATGCCCAAATTCATCGCCGCTTTTTGTGTGCTCAAACGTGTACGTAAACTCGGATTCAAAAATACAAGTCCCAAGGTTTTATGTTGGCCAAGGTCCTGATTGTCATATGGTGCAGCTTTCAAAGCTAACGCTTCTTGAACAACGTCCGCTACACTGGAAACATCCTTAACAGAGAAAAACTTTTTCATCTATATTTATTTATTCGAGTGCATTTTCAACGGCAATAAATAGGCGCCTCACACTCAGTATATATTTTAACTACTATGTCGCAATCAAATTTGCATTAGCCGATGTGTGGCTATTGGATAATTTGATCGACAGCCTTAAGGTTATGCAACCGTTACTGCTTTGATATGTGCTTTCAATGCTTCTAAAAACTGATCAGCATGATCTTTCGTAATATTCAAAGCAGGCAATAAGCGAATCACAAAAGGCTTAGCCTCTCCTGTAAAGATACGGTTCTTTAGCAAGAGATCTTTCTTCACATGGGCCAAAGATTCAGGTAGTTCTATACCGATCATTAATCCTCGGCCTCTCACTTCTATAATCTCATCGAGTTGCTTAAGCTCATCAATAAGATATTGTCCGACTTGAGCCGCATTTTCCATCAGTTTATCTTGTTGGATAATCTCCAATACAGCCAGTGCGGCAGCACATGCGAGATGATTGCCACCAAATGTCGTTCCCAAGCTACCGTAAGTCGCTTTAAATTTGGGCGATATACTGATTGCACCAATTGGGAAACCATTGCCCATACCTTTTGCCATTGTGTAAATATCGGCCTCAACGCCCGAATAGTCCTGCGCATAGAATAAGCCTGTTCTTCCGTACCCACATTGTACTTCGTCTGCAATAAACACCGCATTATATTGATCGCAAAGAGACCGAATCAATCGAAGAAACGATACTGACGCTTCTCTGATTCCACCTACCCCTTGGATACTTTCCACGATAACAGATGAAATTTCATCACCATATGATGCGAAAGCCTCAGTCAAAGCCTCTTCATCATTGAAAGGAAGAAATACAATATTATCAGTTTCATTGACAGGAGCAACTATACTAGGATTGTCTGTAGCCGCTACGGCCAATGAAGTCCTTCCATGAAAAGCTTTTGAAAACGCTATGACTTTTTTACGCTTATTGTAAAAAGAAGCCAGCTTCAATGCGTTTTCATTTGCTTCTGCGCCAGAATTGCAAAGAAATAAATCGTAATCAACCTTTCCCGAAATTTCCCCTAACAATCGGGCAAGTTCACGCTGAATTGGAATCTCGACAGAGTTGGAATAGAACCCAATACGGTTCAATTGTTCTGTGACGCGTTGTACATAATGTGGGTGCGTGTGTCCTATCGATATCACAGCATGGCCACCATACAAGTCCAAGTAAGCATTTCCTTCGGCATCCCACACCGTTGATCCATTAGCTTTTACTATGTTAATGGGATTAATGGGATAAACATCAAATGGTTTCATCTTAATGAATTATAGATTGATAAACGAAATAGCTAGTAATAGAAAAAGCTATCAGATTTTAGCATTACAAATATATTAGTTATAACGGTAGGAATGGTCATAAAATAAAAAAAGTCCCCTTAAAAAGAGGACTTTTTTATGCTAGATCAGAAGAAGACTATTCTCCGTCTACTTTTTCTTCACCTTCTACTTCAGCTTTAACTTCTGCAGGAGCTTCAGTTTCGGCAGCTGTAGTTTTCTTAGCACCACCACGACGACGAGTAGCTTTTTTATCAGCAGCAGCAGCTTTTTTACCATAGATTTCGTTGTAATCAACTAATTCGATGAAAGCCATTTCTGCGTTATCACCTAAACGATTTTCCATTTTGATGATACGAGTATAACCACCTGGACGGTTAGCTACTTTTTCAGAAATTTCGCGGAATAAGATAGAAACTGCGTCTTTATCTTTCAAATAAGCGAATACTGTACGACGAGAGTGTGTTGTGTCGTTTTTAGATTTAGTAATCAAAGGCTCTACATATGTACGCAATGCTTTAGCTTTAGCTAAAGTAGTCGTAATACGTTTGTGTAGGATTAATGATGTTGCCATGTTAGCCAACATTGCTTTTCTATGGCTATCCGTACGGCCTAAGTGATTTACTTTTTTTCCGTGTCTCATTTTGATTTTATTATACTATATATACCGTTCTTGCTTTACTTAAACTGCGAAATCTATCAAAGGCAAAAGCCCATCTTGTTCAGCAATCAGCTTGAAGAGGAATTACATATAGTGGTCGCTTAATAAATTATTATTCTTCGTCTAATTTGTATTTTGCTAAGTTCATTCCGAATGACAAACCTTTTGATTTAACCAATTCTTGAATTTCACTTAACGATTTTTTACCGAAGTTTCTGAATTTCAACATATCAGCCACGTCGTAAGTTACTAACTCAGCTAATGTGCGAATATCAGCAGCTTTCAAACAGTTCAATGCACGAACTGAAAGATCAAGATCTACCAATTCTGTTTTCAAGATCTTACGCATGTGTAAGATTTCTTCATCAACAACTTTAGTTTCTTCTTTCGTTTGAGACTCAAGAAGCATATTCTCATCAGAGAATAAAATAAAGTGTTGAATTAAGATCTTAGCAGCTTCTTTCAAAGCTTCTTCGGGGTGAATTGAGCCATCAGTAGAGATATCCAACAACAATTTCTCGTAGTCAGTTTTTTGCTCTACACGGTAATTCTCAATGGTATATTTAACATTCTTGATCGGAGTAAAGATCGAATCGATTGCGATAACACCTACTGGCGCATCAACAACTTTATTCTCATCAGCATTTACGTATCCACGACCTTTGGCAATACTCAATTCCAATTCAATTGTCACTGAATTATCCATGTTACAGATTACCATGTCTGGGTTTAAGACCGTAAAGTTATTAGAGAACTTTGTGATATCACCAGCTAAGAATTGTTCTTGACCATTGATTACTACAAATACCTTTTCGTTGTCGCCAATCTCACCTGTTTTTTTGAAACGAACTTGTTTCAAGTTCAAGATAATTTCAGTTACGTCTTCAACAACACCTTTGATCGTTGAAAATTCGTGCGAAACGCCAGAAAACCTTATCGACGTAATTGCATATCCTTCTAAAGAGGACAATAGAATACGGCGCAAAGCATTACCAATGGTTACACCAAAACCAGGCTCCAATGGACGAAATTCAAACGTACCATCAAAATCCGTAGATTTTTGCATGATAACTTTATCCGGTCTTTGAAATGCTAAAATTGCCATTTATTTTCTTTTAATGTTTTATTTGTAATAATAATTATAATACAATAGAAGATGCATACCCCAAAATTGGACTATGCATTCTTCTATTTTATTTATTATTTAGAGTATAACTCAACGATTAAGTTCTCTTTGATGTTTTCAGGAATATCAGCTCTTTCTGGATAGCTTAAGAAAGTACCTGTCAATTCTTTCGCATTCCACTCTAACCAAGAAAATTTGTTTACAGTACGACCTGCAACTGAATTTGTGATGGCTTCAAGTGTTTGAGAACGTTCACGAACTGCTATAACGTCACCTGGACGTAAGCTATATGATGGAATGTTAACAACTTCGCCGTTAACAGTAACGTGTTTGTGGGATACCAACTGACGAGCAGCGGCACGAGAAGTAGCGATACCTAAACGGTAAACTACGTTATCCAAGCGAGCTTCTAACAATTTTAAGAAGATCTCACCTGTAATACCTTGTTTAGAGGCAGCTTTAACAAATAAGTTTGCAAACTGGCGCTCCAATACACCATAAGTGTATTTTGCTTTTTGTTTTTCTAACAACTGAATAGCATATTCAGATTGCTTACCTCTGCGTTTAGAAGCTCCATGTTGTCCAGGAGGGTAGTTTTTCTTTTCTAACGCTTTATCTGGGCCGAAGATCGGCTCTCTAAATTTACGGGCAATTTTGGACTTAGGTCCTGTATATCTAGCCATTTTCTTTTACAATTAAAGTATCTATCAGCCTATTGCCGATGAATCTTATCTTTAAATTAATTAAACTCTTCTGCGTTTTGGAGGACGACAACCGTTGTGAGGAAGTGGAGTGATATCTTTGATAGTAGTCACATCGATTCCTACAGTTTGCAATGTTCTGATTGCTGATTCACGACCAGCACCAGGTCCTTTAACAAACACTTCAACTTTACGTAAACCCAAGTCGTGAGCAACTTTTCCACAGTCTTGTGCAGCTTGACCAGCAGCATATGGAGTGTTCTTTTTAGAACCACGGAAACCCATTTTACCAGCACTAGACCAAGAAATAGTTTGACCTTGATTATTTGTCAAAGTTACAATGATATTGTTAAACGTTGCGTTAATGTGAGCCTGACCTACAGGTTCGATAACAACGATACGCTTTTTTGCAGCTTTTTTAGTTTTAGCCATTTCTTATTTATTATTTAGTAGCTTTTTTCTTGTTTGCAACTGTCTTACGTTTACCTTTACGAGTACGTGAGTTGTTTTTAGTACGTTGACCACGAACTGGTAAGTGTTTACGGTGACGCAATCCACGGTAACAACCGATATCCATTAAACGTTTGATGTTTAATTGAATTTCTGAACGCAATGCACCTTCAACTTTCAATTCGTCGTTAATGATGGTACGAATTGCTGCCAATTGGTCATCATTCCACTCTTGTACCTTCACATCTTCGCTGATACCAGCTTTTTCCAAGATATATTCAGCTCTTGTACGACCGATACCAAAAATATAGGTAAGGCCGATCACACCTCTTTTGTTTTTAGGTAAATCAATACCTGCTATCCTTGCCATATAATATTAAGCTATTATTTTTTTAATGAATTAACCCTGACGTTGTTTAAACTTTGGGTTCTTTTTGTTGATTACAAAAACTTTACCTTTACGACGGATGATCTTACAGTCCGCGCTACGTTTTTTTATTGATGCTCTTACTTTCATGATATTTATTTTTTCAAAAGCTTGCACTAATACAAGGACTTACGGCTATTTATAGCGATAAGTAATCCTTCCTTTAGTCAAATCATACGGAGACATTTCCAATTTAACTTTATCACCAGGTAAAATTTTGATATAGTGCATACGCATTTTACCAGAAATATGGGCAATGATTTCATGTCCATTTTCCAACTCTACCCTAAACATAGCATTAGAAAGTGCCTCTCTAATTATACCGTCTTGTTCTATTGAGGCTTGTTTAGCCATATATTCTCGATTAAATTTAATTTAAAAGCCTGCGAACAGGAGTGCAAAGATAAATAAAAATAATTGAAAACCAATTACTTTTTGTTCAAAACTTTCTCTACATGTTCGAATGTCAGCAACACATCTGGTTCTCCTTTTCGGATTGCAACCATCTGTTCGAAGTGCGCCGATAATTTTCCATCCACTGTACTTACTGTCCAACCATCATCCCAAAAACGAACACCCGCACGCCCCGCATTGATCATCGGTTCGATACAAATAACCAAACCTTCTTCCAATTTAGGACCAGCACCTCGTTTTCCATAATTGGGAACCTCAGGTTTTTCATGTAAGTGATAACCAACTCCGTGTCCAACCAGCTCGCGAACAATTCCGAATCCGAATTTGCTCACATACTCCTGAACAGCCGAAGAAATATCCCCAACACGTTTACCAGCCACAGCCTGTTCAACACCTTTGTACAATGATTCCTTTGTTACATCTAATAACAACTGTGCTTCCTCAGATATTTCACCTACACCAAAGGTATAAGCCGAATCACTGATAAAACCATTCAGATTGACACCACCATCGACCGAAACAAGATCTCCATCTTTAATTTCATAATCACTTGGAAAGCCGTGTACAATTTGATCGTTGACAGATATACACAAAGAATATGGAAATCCTTGATAATTTAAGAACGCAGGCGTCCCGCCGTTATCATGAATATACTCATAAGCTAATTTATCAAGAGATATAGTCTTTACCCCAGGCTTAATCACTTTTGCGATTTCACCAAGCAATTGCGAAAGCACATCTGCTGACTTCCGCAATTGCTCTATATCTTCTGCTGACTTATAAAATACTTTAGACATCTAAAGAAATTAAATTGCCGAATGATCCATTCCCTCAACAGACGCGGCCGAACGACCTTTAATGCGACCTGTTTTCATTAATCCATCGTAATGACGCATCAATAAATGAGATTCGATCTGTTGCAAAGTATCCAACACCACACCTACTAAAATCAATAAAGACGTACCACCGTAGAAGTGCGCAAATTGATTATTAATACCAAACAAACTTGCAATAGCAGGTAGAATAGCAATGATCGCTAAGAAAATTGCACCTGGAAATGTAATATTTGATATTACGCGGTCTATAAAATTACTAGTTTCCAATCCCGGTTTAATACCCGGTACAAAACCTCCATTCTTCTTCATGTCGTCCGACATCTGTTGTGGGTTCACCATGATCGCTGTATAGAAAAACGTAAATGCGATAATTAACACCGCAAATGTCACGTTGTATGCTACAGAAGTATAGTTACTCAACGAAGTCAAAAATTCCGACTGAAGATTTGGGAAGAACTGTCCTAAACTCATTGGCACAAACATGATTGCCTGCGCAAAAATGATAGGCATTACACCTGCAGCATTTACCTTTAAAGGTATATACTGACGTACTCCACCGACTTGCTTGTTTCCAACGATTTTCTTCGCGTATTGTACAGGGATCTTACGAACACCTTGTACGATCAAGATCGTAAAGATCACAACAAAGAACAAAGCTACAAATTCAAGCAACAATGGAATTGGACCACCACCACCTTTCGCCATTCTAGAAACCCATTCCGCAGTGATACCACTTGGCAATTGAGCGATAATACCAGTCATGATGATCAAAGAAATACCATTACCGATACCTTTATCAGTAATTTTTTCCCCTAACCACATCACAAATAAAGTACCGCCTGTCAAAACTATGGCAGTTAGAATAGTGAATAATGGGTCAGCTATTGTCTTAGCACTTGGCTCGATTTGAGTACGTACATAAGCAAAAGCCTGAAGCAAAGTAATCCCTAAAGTTAAATAGCGAGTAATTTGATTCATTTTTTGACGACCACTTTCCCCTTCCTTCTGCATCTTTTGGAAGTAAGGAACCGCGATGCCCAGCAATTGAACAACAATGGATGCCGAGATATATGGCATTACCCCTAAAGCAAAGATAGCCGAACGAGAGAAAGATCCCCCCGCAAACATATCCAATAAGCCCAATAAACCCTCTTTTTGACCAGAAGCCAAAGCATGAGGATTTACACCTGGTAATACCACGTGACATCCAATACGGTAAATCAAAAGAAAAAGTAAGGTATTTAGAATACGCGTACGTAAATCATCGATTTTCCAAATATTGGTTAAGGTTGTGATTAGTTTCTTCATTTATTAAATTTTAACGATAGAACCGCCTGCAGCTTCAATAGCTTTTTGAGCAGAAGCAGTAAACGCGTGCGCTGTTACTTCAACTTTAGCTTTCAATTCACCGCGACCCAAGATTTTAACTTTGTCATTTTTAGACACTAAACCATGAGCTTTCAATGCGTCGAAATCTACAGCTGTTAAATTGTATTTCTCGATCAACGCTTGTAAAGTATCTAGGTTTACACCATTGTACTCAACACGGTTGATGTTTTTGAAACCAAATTTAGGCACACGACGTTGCAAAGGCATTTGACCACCTTCGAAACCGATTTTCGTAGAGTGACCTGAACGAGAACCAGCACCTTTGTGACCACGCGTTGAAGTACCACCACGACCAGAACCAGTACCACGGCCAATACGTTTGCTACTTTTTACTGCACCTTTTGCAGGTTTTAAATTACTTAAGTTCATTTTTAAACTAAATTGTGCTAGCCCTTCGCTCTCACTAAACAGGTACTAGCGATTAAAAAATAATTATTATTAATAACAAGTAATGGAAGAAGCCCAAAGACCTCTTCCATATGCTAATATTAAATAGTTTCGATAGCTACTAAATGGTTTACTTTACGTACCATTCCAATAATTGATGGAGTAGCTTCAACTTCTACTGAGTGGTTGATTCTTTTCAAACCCAATGCCTCAATAGTTTTCTTTTGGCGCTCGCTTCTGTCGATAACGCTCTTTATCTGGGTGATTTTGATTTTTGCCATGATAATTAACCGTTAAATACTTTATTCAAATCGACACCGCGGTGTTGTGCTACTGTATACGCATCACGCATTTCTGCTAAAGCAGTTACAGTTGCTTTTACCACGTTGTGTGGGTTAGAAGAACCTAATGATTTAGCCAATACATCTTTGATACCAGCAGACTCCAATACTGCACGCATTGCACCACCTGCTAAAACTCCTGTACCACCTACAGCTGGTTTAATCAAAACTGAACCACCAGAATATTTACCATATTGCGCGTGAGGAACAGTACCTTTGATAATAGGAACTTTTACCAAATTTTTCTTTGCGTCATCGATACCTTTCGTGATTGCTTCAGTTACCTCTTTAGCTTTGCCTAAACCGTAACCTACGATACCGTTTTCATCACCTACTACAACAATTGCAGAGAAGCTGAAAGTACGACCACCTTTAGTAACTTTAGCTACACGTTGGATACTTACTAAGCGATCTTTTAATTCAATTTCGCTTGATTTTACTCTTTTTATATTGCTTAATGCCATTTCTTTCTATGATTAAAAGTCTAAACCGCCTTCGCGAGCACCTTCAGCCAAAGATTTGATACGGCCATGGTATAAGTACCCATTACGGTCAAAAACTACTTTATTAATACCTGCTGCTACTGCTTTTTCAGCCACCAATTTACCTACAGCTTTAGATTGATCAACCTTGTTACCAGATGCAACAAACTCTTTTGACAAGCTAGATGCAGCAACTAATGTTTTACCTGCATTGTCATCAATGATTTGCGCATAGATACCTTTGTTACTTCTAAAAACCGATAAACGTGGACGTTCAGACGTTCCAGCAAGGTTTTTTCTGATTCCTTTTTTGATTCTCTCTCTACGAGATGCTTTTTGTCCTGCCATGATTATTATTTTTTAGCTGATTTACCTGCTTTTCTTCTCAATACTTCACCTGCAAACTTAACACCTTTTCCTTTGTAAGGTTCTGGTTTACGGAAGCCACGGATTTTAGCCGCTATCTGACCGATTAATTGTTTGTCAGCACACTCTAAAGTGATTGTAGGGTTTTTACCTTTGTCAGCAGTAGTTGATACTTTAACCTCGTTTGGCAATACAAAAACAATCTGGTGAGAGAAACCTAAAGTTAACTCTAATACATTACCAGTACTTGAAGCACGGTAACCTACACCGACTAACTCTTGCGTAGTTTTGTAACCTTCAGTCACACCGTGAACCATGTTAGCCAACAGGGAACGATATAGACCGTGTAATGCTTTGTGTTTCTTTTGATCAGTTGGACGTGTTACAACGATATTGCCTTCTTCTTGAGCAATCGTGATGTCACGGTCAACTTGTTGTGTTAATTCGCCTTTAGGACCTTTTACTGAAACTAAGTTTTTGTCCGAAATAGTAACAGTTACCCCAGCAGGGATAGCGATAGGCGCTTTTCCAATTCTTGACATTTCTTTGTGCTTTTACCTAGATTAATAAACGTAACATAAAACTTCACCACCAACATTTTGAAGTCTAGCTTCTTTATCTGTCATTACACCTTTAGATGTTGACAAGATAGCAATACCTAAACCATTCAAAACACGAGGCATAGTATCAACGCTTGCATACTTTCTTAAACCAGGTTTACTCACACGTGTCAACGTACGAATAGCCGGAATTTTGCTAATTGGGTTATATTTCAATGCGATTTTGATCGTACCCTGTACGCCATTCTCATCGAATTTGTAATTAGCAATGTAACCTTTATCAAAAAGAACTTTAGTAATCTCTTTTTTTAGGTTCGATGCAGGAATTTCAACAACCCTGTGGTTGGCCTTGATGGCATTCCTTACTCGTGTAAGGTAATCCGCAATTGGATCTGTAGTCATTATATATGAAAATTTGTGACAGCGGTTTCCCTCCCAACCGTTGGTATGGGACCTTCTATCTGTTAAACAATTTTAAAATGCAAAAACCCCGGCAATCCTAAGTTGAATTGCCCGGGCAAAATTAAGTATTTTTTTTTAATTACCAAGAAGCTTTTTTCACCCCTGGGATTTTGCCATCTAAAGCCATCTCGCGGAATGTTACACGAGAGATACCGAATTGACGCATATATCCTTTAGGACGGCCAGTCAATTTACAACGATTGTGTAAACGTACTGGAGAAGCATTTTTAGGCAATTTATCTAATGCAACGTAATCGCCAGCAGCTTTTAATTCTGCACGTTTTGCCGCATATTTAGCTACCAATTTAGCGCGTTTTACTTCGCGTGCTTTTAATCCTTCTTTAGCCATTGTTATTAGTATTTTGATTTTTAAATGGTAAACCGAATTGTTTCAACAATTCTAAAGCCTCAACATCATTTTGAGCAGAAGTCACGAAAGTGATATCCATACCTTGGATCTTGTTGATTCTATCAATGTTGATCTCAGGGAAAATGATTTGCTCAGTGATACCTAAGTTATAGTTACCACGTCCGTCAAAACCTTTATCGTTGATACCGCGGAAGTCACGAATACGTGGAAGCGATACTGCTACCAAACGATCCAAGAATTCAAACATGTTGTTGTCACGTAAAGTAACACGTGCCCCTACAGGCATACCTTTACGTAATTTAAAGTTTGAAATATCTTTTTTCGATTTTGTAGCAACGGCTTGTTGACCTGTGATTAAAGTCAACTCAGCAATAGCGTTATCGATTAATTTTTTGTCAGCTGTTGCAGCTCCTACGCCTTGTGAAACAACGATTTTCTCAAGTTTAGGAACCTGCATAATACTTTTATACTGAAATTTTTCTTGAAGTGCTTTACGGATTTCTTCCGCATATTTCACTTTTAATCTTGGTACGTAAGTCATTATTTAATTTCCTCCCCTGATTTTTTAGCGTAACGAACTAATTTACCATCTGCATTTAACTTACGACCTACACGTGTAGTTGCACCTGTTTTAGGATCGATAACAGCTAAATTAGAGATGTGAATACCAGCTTCTTTCTCAATGATACCACCATTAGGATTAGCTGCACTTGGTTTAGTGTGTTTTTTTACGATGTTAGCGCCCTCAACGATAGCTCTATTTTTATCCACTAAAACAGTTAATACTTTTCCTTGAACACCTTTAGAGTTACCAGCGATAACTTTCACTAAATCACCTTTTTTAATTTTGATTTTGTGCGTAGTTGTTTTTGTTTTCTGTGCCATAATTATAAAACCTCCGGTGCTAATGATACAATTTTCATGAACTGTTTCTCACGCAACTCTCTAGCAACAGGGCCAAAGATACGTGTACCACGTGGTTCATCATTATTATTTAATAATACAGCGGCGTTGTCATCGAAACGGATATATGAACCATCTTTACGACGGATTTCCTTTTTCGTTCTAACTACTACTGCTTTAGAAACGGAACCTTTTTTCACGTTTCCTGAAGGCATAGCGCTTTTCACCGATACAACAATCTTATCTCCGATTGATGCATAACGCTTGCGCGTACCGCCCAATACACGGATTACTAAAACTTGTTTAGCACCGCTATTGTCAGCTACATTAAGTCTTGATTCTTGTTGTACCATGTTATTTAGCTCTTTCTATAATTTCAACTAATCTCCAGTTTTTTGTTTTACTCAGCGGACGAGTTTCCATGATTAATACCGTATCGCCGATACCGCAGGTATTAGTTTCGTCATGAGCTTTAAATTTAGTAGTTTTTTTCACGAACTTACCATAGATCGGGTGTTTCACTTTACGTTCCACTGTTACCACGATAGATTTGTCCATCTTGTTGCTAACTACTAAGCCGATTCTTGTTTTTCTTAAATTTCTTTCCATTTCGACTTTAAATTTTACGCCTCAGAGGCTGTTTCATTTTTAGCTGCAGCTTTGCGTGCACTGATCTCTGTACTGATACGAGCGATAGTTCTGCGTGCTGCTTTGATCACGTTAGGGTTCTCAATAGCTGAAACAGCATGTGCAAATTTCAATTTTGTAAGGGCTGTTTTCTCTTCTACAAGACGAGCTTTTAAGTCCTCATTAGATAATTCTAAAATTTCTGAATTTTTCATGTTTTTTCAGTTGTTATTTGGGTTATCATCGCTTTATATATAGCGTTAGGGGTAACGGCCCTAACGCTTAAATGATGACATTACCAAGATTTTTATGCTTCAACGTAGTCTCTACGAATCACAAACTTAGTTTGAACCGGAAGTTTTTGAGCTGCAAGGCGTAATGCTTCTTTGGCAATTTCCAAAGGCACACCTTCTGCTTCAAATAACATACGGCCTGGGCGTACTACTGCTACCCAGTATTCTGGAGCACCCTTACCTTTACCCATACGTACCTCTGCAGGTTTTTTGGTAACAGGTTTGTCAGGGAAAATACGAATCCAAACTTGACCTTCACGTTTCATATAACGTGTAACCGCAATACGAGCTGCCTCGATTTGACGACTAGTGATCCATGCTTGCTCCATTGTTTTGATACCGAAAGAACCGAAAGCTAACTCCGCTCCACGAGAAGCGTTACCTTTCATGCGGCCTTTCTGCATCTTTCTGAACTTCGTTCTTTTTGGCTGTAACATGTTCGTATACTTTTTAAATCTGCTTTTTCAGCAGGTTTTGTTGTAATCTAAATAAAACTATTAATCTTTTTTCGGACCACGGTTGCTTCCACCACGGTTGTTTCCACCACGGTTATTTCCACCGCGACCACCTTTGTTATTACGGTTGTCACGACGTTCGCCACCACCTTCGTGGTTGCCACGTGATTTTACACCAGATGCTTGACCAATGTTTGGAGATAAGTCACGTTTACCGTAAACCTCACCTTTACAGATCCAAACTTTGATACCGATTTTACCGTATGTAGTCAATGCCTCAGCTAAAGCGTAGTCGATATCAGCACGTAATGTGTGTAAAGGAGTTCTTCCTTCTTTGTATTGTTCAGTACGCGCCATTTCAGCACCACCTAAACGACCAGAACACATGATTTTGATACCTTCTGCACCCATACGCATTGTAGAAGCGATTGAAGTTTTCATTGCACGACGGAATGAAATACGTGCCTCTAATTGTTTAGCGACACCTTCAGCTACTAACTTAGCATCTAACTCAGGGCGTTTGATCTCGAAAATGTTGATTTGAACATCCTTTTTAGTCAGTTTTTTCAACTCTTCTTTGATCTTGTCAACTTCTTGACCACCTTTTCCGATAACGATACCTGGACGAGCAGTGTGAATTGTAACAGTGATACGTTTTAAAGTTCTTTCGATAACAACTTTAGCTACACCACCTTTTGCAATACGAACAGAAAGATATTTTCTGATTTTTTCGTCTTCAACTAATTTATCGGAATAGTTTTTACCTCCGAACCAGTTAGAATCCCAACCTTTGATGATTCCTAATCTGCTACCTATTGGATTTGCTTTTTGTCCCATTTCTCAATAAATTAGTTTTGTTCAACGTTTAATTTGCTATCAACTACCAACGTAACGTGATTTGAACGTTTACGAACTCTGTATCCGCGACCTTGAGGAGCTGGGCGCAATCTTTTCAATTGACGACCGCCACCTACTGATACTTCTTTTACAATTAGTTCGCTTTCTTCCACTGATTTACCTTCGTTTTTGGCTTCCCAGTTTTTGATTGCAGATAATAATAATTTTTCTACACGAGCAGCAGCTTCTTTACTTGAGTGTTTCAAAATGTATAATGCATTTTCCACACGTTGACCGCGAATTAAGTCTACCACTAAACGCATCTTACGAGGCGAAGTAGGGCAGTTCAATAATTTGGCATCCGAAGCTCCTCCTTGTTGAGCTTTCTCTTGCTCTTTGCGTTGTCTAATTAAGACAGACTTTTTAAGTTTTTTTGTTGCTTCCATTACCTATTATTTTTTCTTTTCTGCGTGGCCTCTGAATGTACGCGTAGGAGCGAATTCACCAAGCTTGTGACCTACCATATTTTCTGTTACATAAACAGGGATAAATTTATTCCCGTTGTGCACTGCGAAGGTATGGCCAACAAAATCAGGGGAAATCATTGATCTACGAGACCATGTTTTGATAACTGACTTCTTGTTAGTTTCATTCATAGAAAGAACTTTTCTCTCTAAGTTGTGATCGATATAAGGACCTTTTTTAATTGAACGAGCCATTATTTTTTCCTTCTCTCAATGATGTAACGATTCGATGTTTTCTTCTTGTAACGTGTTTTGAAGCCTTTAGCTAATACACCTGTACGTGAGCGTGGGTGACCTCCTGAAGTACGGCCTTCACCACCACCCATAGGGTGATCTACTGGGTTCATCGCAACACCACGAACTCTTGGACGACGACCTAACCAACGTTTGCGACCTGCTTTACCTAACACTTGGTTAGATCTTTCATGGTTCGATACCGAACCAATTGTAGCAACACAAGTCAATAAGATCATACGTGTTTCGCTCGAAGGCAATTTGATGATGGCATATTTACCATCACGAGCAGACAATTGAGCATAAGTACCAGCCGAACGAGCAATTGAACCACCTTGACCAGGATTTAATTCAATGTTGTGGATGATAGAACCCAATGGAATGTTTGCTAATGGTAATGTATTACCAACTTCTGGGGCAACTTTATCACCTGCGATTACAGTTTGACCAACTACTAAACCAGCTGGAGCAAGGATGTAACGTTTTTCACCATCAGCGTAATGCAACAATGCAATACGAGCAGTACGATTTGGATCGTACTCAATAGTAGCTACTTTTGCAGGGATATCTTTTTTATCGCGTTTGAAATCAATTAATCGGTATACTTTTTTATGTCCCCCACCGAGATAACGCATAGTCATTTTACCGGAGTTATTACGACCGCCTGATTTCTTGTTGATTTTTACTACTAACGATTTTTCAGGAACGTTTGTAGTAACATCAGAGTAGTCAGCGCCTACTCTGAAACGAGTACCAGGGGTTACCGGTTTGAATCTTTTAACTGCCATTTTTTATTATATAGTACTGTAAAAGTCAATAGTTTCGCCGTCTTTAATAGTAATGACAGCCTTTTTATACTTAGGAGCTCTACCAGATACGAAACCTGCTTTTGTGTAACGGCTTTTTGCTTTACCAGCTACTACTGCAGTGTTTACAGCAAGAACTGTAACACCAAACATAGCCTCAACAGCTGCTTTAATCTGGATTTTGTTTGCTCTGTGATCCACTTTGAAAGCGTAACGGTTTAATTTTTCCGTTAACATAGAAGCTTTCTCAGTCAAGATAGGTTTTTTAATAATTTCCATATTACTTAGCTAATGCTTCCTCCAAAGATTTAACAGAATCTGTAGTCAACAATAATTTTGTTGCGTTCAATACATCATATGTATTTAAATCAGATGCAACAATAACTTTTGCTTTTTTCAAGTTTCTGCTTGATTTATAAACAATTTCATCGTAAGCTGGCAATACCAACAATGTTTTCTCATCAGCTACATTCAACGCATTTATTAAAGCAACATAATTTTTAGTTTTGATAGCATCGAATTTTACTTCATCCAATACCACAATATTATTATCTTTTGCTTTGTAAGACAACGCTGATTTACGTGCTACTTGTTTCAATTTTTTGTTCAATTTGAACGAGTAGTCACGAGGTTGAGGACCGAATACACGACCACCACCATTAAACAATGGAGACTTGATAGAACCCGCACGAGCACCACCAGTACCTTTTTGTTTGTGTAATTTACGAGTAGAACCCGCGATTTCGTTACGTTGTTTAGATTTGTGAGTTCCTTGGCGTTGGTTCGCTAAGTATTGTTTCACATCCAAATAGATCGCATGATCGTTAGGCTCTAACCCAAATACCGACTCAGGAAGTTGCACCTTGGCACCTGTTTCTTTACCTGATAAATTTAAAACTTTAACTTCCATCTCTACTATTTGTCTACGATTACATAAGAACCTTTAGCTCCTGGAATGGAACCACTAACAACGATAAGGTTTTGCTCAGCGTAAACTTTCAACACCTGTAAGTTTTGAACTTTAACTCTGTCACCACCTGTACGACCCGCCATGCGCATACCTTTGAATACGCGTGAAGGCCATGATGAAGCACCTAATGAACCTGGAGCACGTAATCTGTTGTGCTGACCGTGAGTCGCACCACCTACACCACCAAATCCATGACGTTTCATTACACCTTGGAAACCTTTACCTTTTGAAGTACCGACTACATCCACGAATTCGCCTTCCTCGAAAAGTGTAACGTCAACTACGTCACCAAGTTGTTTTGCATCTGGGAAAGTTTTAAACTCTACCAACTTACGCTTAGGCGTTGTGTTTGCTTTCGCAAAGTGCCCTTTCAAAGGAGCTGTCGTGTTTTTCTCCTTAGCTTCGTCGAAACCAAGTTGAATTGCCGAGTAGCCATCCTTTTCTTCCGTACGTATCTGCGTAACCACGCACGGCCCGGCCTGAATCACTGTACAAGGAATATTTTTCCCATCAGCGTTAAACAGGCTCGTCATTCCTACTTTTTTTCCAATAATACCTGACATGTTGTAAATTAATTAATTAAAAGTCCTTCGAAGCAGTAGGGCTTCGCTCAAGACACACTATTCCCATTAAGGGACTGCAAAGTTACAAACATTTTTATAACTGTCAAATAATTAGTGAATTATTTTTTTTATTTTCTACTTCTTTTTATTCTCCCCTCCTATTTTACGATTTATCCCTTCAACATTCCATACACGAAATAAACGCCCTCAAAAAAAAATAAAATTAGTATTCCGAATTTATACTGCCACACAGCTGTCACAAACCGCAGTAATTTTGAACTGTCATACAACGCAGAAGGCGATGTATAGCTTACTCAAAAACTTTAAATACGAGAATCATGAAAACAGAAATCATTTCCAAGAACGAGCTACTTCAGCATTGGTTAGGCCACAGAAACCTAACAAGACAAACCATTGAAAAATTTCCAGAAGAAGGATTGTTCGATTACAAAGTAGAAGGCATGCGCACCTTTGCAGATATGATTAAGGAGCTATTAGGTATTGCTGTTCCAGGTCTCCAAGAGATTGTCAACAACAAGAGCGGCGAACTCAATGAGAATCTCAGTTATTCGACCAAAGCACAATTGCTTCAGGCTTGGGATGAAGCTACTCCTCAGATCAGTGAACTGTTCAATCAAATCCCAGAAGAACGCTTTGCCGAAGAGTTCAATTTATTTGGACAATACAAATCGCCCATTATCCACAGCATATTTTATTTTATCGACAATGAGATCCACCACCGCGGTCAGGGATTTGTTTATCTAAGATTACTCGGCATAGAACCTCCATTTTTTTGGGAAAGAGGTTAAATAGGTAATGTCTGCAATGAAAATTCCTTCTTAACAGAGCGCTGAAGCTTATTTTTAGTACAGCCTACAAATGACTTGTTCGGTACCTGTCCTTTCAGCCGAACAAGTTTTTTGCGTACAATAGCAGCAAGGCTGATTTCGTCGTTTTTGACTAAACTTGCTCCAATGCCGATGAGAGCAACCGCTTTACGACCTCTTTTAACGATTCAGGTTCAATAATTGTTCCTTTATCGGCAAACATCAGATACCAACGCGCAAAGCCATTCTCCATATTAATGCTTTCAAAATGCATTTCCACATAGTTATCAGTGACCGTTTCTTTTTGGAAACCAAAATAGTGGCGATCCCATTCCATATAGCGGGCCATATCCTTGTCCACTTGCACGACAACTTTTGTCGTGGGAACGTCATGACGTTTATTCAGAAAAGATGAAAGTTCAGGATGCTCCTTTGCAAAGTCATCGGCAAGTATTCTAATATTGTTTATTCTATCCAAACGGAATTGCCTATAATCTTTCCGTAATCTACAAAAAGCAAGGACATACCAAAACTTGCTCTCCACAAAAATACCCACAGCTTCGATTTCACGCCTTTCTGGAGTTTTATCCGAAGGTTTGGAATAATAGATTTCCACACATTTCTTTGCAGCGATACTTTCGATCAGTATATTGGTGCCATGGGTAAGCTTCTCATTGAATTGATGACGCCCACCGCGCACCAGAAAGTTATCCCCTACTAAGGCCACCTGTTCTTTTTCATTGCCCCGCAATATGGCTTTCATTTTCAGCAATGCTGTTGTAAAATGATGCGCAAGATTCCGATCTGTATACTTTTCCACCAGTTTCTCCGCTGCGACAAAACTCAATGCCTCCTCTCGGGTAAATTGCAGAGGCGGCATCTTATATCCCTCCACCAAAGAATAACCGCTTCCCGCTTCACCATAAATCGGAATTCCAGCTTGCATCAGGGATCTGATATCACGATAAATCGTACGCTGACTAACTTCATAACGTTCTGCCAAAGCAGCGGCGGTGACCACAGGTTTAGCTTGTAGATGCATATAAATAGCGAGTATGCGGTCGAATCTCTTTTGAATATCGGTCATTGGGATAAAGGTACAAAAAGCCCAAATGATTTAATGAATGTCACAAAAAATGGCAAAGTTTTAAATTATGGAACACGGCAAATATAATACAGCAAAATATATAGTTCTGCTCGTGTATCTTTATCGAACGTATATCAAATATAAAGCTTACCTGTAACTGGCTTCTTCAGGAGCAAATAATTAACAAGTTAACATCAGATTCCGAATTAAAAAAGGAGTAACACTATTTTTATTAGGGGTTAGCAGGGGGTTAACAGGGGTAGTACCCCTGTTAACCCCCTGCTAACCCCCTGTTATCCCCCTATAAAACCCCTATTAATATAGAAAATAATATCATGTTATACTACCCATGTGCACTAGATGAAAGAGACTGTATTTGACAGAGAATAGAATCAAGTACAACATGAAGAAACTTGTTTTTAGATTGAGAGCGTTAAATCCAATAAAACAAAAAAAGTGAAGTACCTATATACTTCACTTTTCCACATCGTGTTAATAACTTTGTTGAAAACTTAAAAAAGTCACTCCTTATTGCTTGATTACCTTTTCTCCTCGGAGCAACCGATCATATCGCACCAATGCCTCCACATAGTAGTAATCGGCATAGGTCAAGGGCACATCCACTTCTGTTTTATGTGGAATTGATCCGACACTATGCTTCAAGATATAGCCACCGGCTTCTTTATAATCTGCTTTGTAGGGTTTAGAAGAAAGCGACCGCTACATCTGCTTAGCCTTCGCGATGTAGCGGATCAAAAATTCTTTCGGCTTCTACCATCGTATTCGACCGAAATAGTAAATAGCTGCCCCAATGAAGACATTGAGACAGCAACATTAATTATTTTGGGCAATTTAATTGCTTCCGACATCTAACGATGTACAGCCAGTATCGCTCAAATAAACATTTTCGAAAGTGTAAGATTGTCCGGAGCCCGAATGACCGCAGCTCATCGCATACCACATTGTTAACCAACTAGGACAACTTGCATAAATATCATAATTTCCACTTTGAATATTGACTGGATAAGACAACGTATTCGCAGGGACTACAACATGCTGTGTGGTTCCTCCTGGAAAATTCCCGCTAAAGGTCAAATAAATGGGTGAATTACTAAAGTTATACACATAAAAGTCGAATGTGCTGCTTAGTGTTTTAATAGTCGTTTTGGTATTTTTTTTTGCCCCAACATTTTCCGTAGAAATTATATTTCGTTTATTAGATAATTTTACTGCTGCTGGTACACTCAAATCTCTAGCTTGAACGAACAAACCAGTGACAATAAATAACGCAAAGGCTATTATAAATGATTTTTTTAACATAATTCAAAAGTGTTTATAAATAATTGACTATTTCAATAAGCTTTTTTGAGATATAGCTTATCAACAATTGGCTTCTGTCTTAACTAAATCATAAGGGCCTCCTTTCTTTTAGATAAATTGACTAAAGTTTCTCGATCATTAGCGAATGATGCCTCACCATTAATAATTATGGTTGAAAGATCAACGGCGCATCGCTTTAAAAAATTCTCCGTAAAAAAATAGGTGTACTGCCTACTAATACGTCCAAATGATTACTTGATCAGAATATACAATTTTAAAATACAAGAACTTACCGACCCCTAAAAAACACAATAAGTGTAATTTCAATAAATCTGACTTTA
The DNA here is from genome assembly GCF_024808035.1 of Sphingobacterium sp. BIGb0116. Classification (NCBI taxonomy): domain Bacteria; kingdom Pseudomonadati; phylum Bacteroidota; class Sphingobacteriia; order Sphingobacteriales; family Sphingobacteriaceae; genus Sphingobacterium; species Sphingobacterium sp. BIGb0116. Next base: position 95,392 of record NZ_JANUDT010000010.1, read on the forward strand.
CTATTTGTTGTTTTCATTCTTTGTTAGATTTATGATATTGGTAACGTATAAACGGAGCGGTATAGATCTGACACATCCGGGTGACAGATCTCGCCAAATATTATGGGTCTATCGCGACTATTATAACAGGAGATGCTCCAATGAAAATTTGGGATTGGTTGGAACTGCATTTTTCCCAAGAGCACAAACGGCTAAAACTGTTCCTAAAACAACACTTATTTTAAGAACAGTTTAAACGTGCCTTATCGTCTATTGTTTAATCACCTTTTCTCCGCGGAGCAATCGGTCATACCGCACCAATGCCTCTACATAATAGTAATCGGCATAGGTTAAAGGCACATCCACCTCTGTTTTATGTGGGATTGAACCGACGCTATGTTTCAAGACGTAGCCACCGGCTTCCTTGTAATCTGCTTTGTAGGGTTTAGAAGAAAGCGAGCGCAACATCTGCTCAGCCTTCGAGATATACAGCTGGCTTTCACTGCCTGTTGTGTATTGTGCCAGTTCCAGCAAAGCCGAAGCAGTCACTGAAGCTGTCGACACATCGCGAAGATCTTTTTGGCTATAATATTTACTGTCCGGCGTAAGTTTATTCTGATCCATATCCCAATAAGGTATCAGATCTTTCGGAAGATTGGGATGATTCAGATAAAACTGAGCAATATGCCTAGCCTGCTCCAAATATTTCTTGTCGCCCGTTTCGCGGTACATCATTGTATAACCATAAAGTCCCCAAGACTGTCCCCTAGCCCATGCAGACTCATCAAAAGCGCCTTGTGCCGTCTTTCTCGAAATAATACGTCCATCTTTCGGATTGTAATCCACCACATGGTAGGAACTATAATCTTTTCGATAGTGATTGACCATCGTTGTATTTGCATGCGTTATAGCAATATCACGATAGCGTTTGTCTCCTGTCATTTTGGAAACTTCCGTCAAAAACTCCAGGTTCATCATATTGTCGATGATCACTGGATAGGTCCAGGGTTGGTCATCCCAGTTTTTGCCACCATCCCATGAACGAATCGTTTGCGGTGCTACATGGAAACGTGTTGCCAGCGATGCTGCTCCTGTACTTAAAATCTCCTTATAAGCAGCTGAATCTCCCGTCAAACGTAATGCATTACCAAAACTGCAGTATAACATAAAGCCCAAATCATGTGTTCCCTTGTTGTTCTTCTCCTTCTCGAGTTCTTTTAACTTACTTTTCGCTTCCGTTAATAGCTTCTCATCTTTGGTATATTCATAGAGATAGAGCACTGTACCGGGATAAAACCCCGAACACCACCAACTCGAACCCCAATTCACATATTTACCATCTTTATAAGTCGTGGGCATATCGGATTCATTGATCGATGCTGCGAGGTAAGCGATTTGTTTATGTGCATCTTCTAAATTTGAATGAACGAATTCTTTGTCAAGCCCCAACTTAACGGATCCTAAATTCCGTTGACTAGAACAAGAAATTCCTTGCATTCCCAGCCCAATGATTAGGCCCCCCGTAATATAATGTTGTATCTTCATGTTTATATAAAATTTAGAACCCTCTATTCTTGTTTTATTTAATAACTTACATAATAGTCCTTCGGAAATTGCTCGGCACTCCAGCATTTCTGAGAAGTCCAGGGTTGTGAAGCACAGGTCCAGAACTCATCGTCTGCAGGTAATCCCAAAGGCAAGAATGACAGGGAGGCCACATACATAGACCCTGCATTTGTATAGTAATCTGCGAGATTGGATTGTTTATCACCTACCACTCCCATACGCAGCCATCCTGACGAGGCAAAGGTTTTGTCAATATAAATATGCCTTAATATCGCTGTAAGAGCTGCCCGGACCTGTCCTTTTGAGATATCCTCAGGTAGCTTGTTTTCTAAAGCAACTGTCGCCAAAGGTTGGAACGCTGCATTCTTATAAGTTGACGAGCGACCGACAACGACATAGTGACCTTCTGGAGAAATCATACGTTCCAAATGATGTGCATAGCGCTGCATTCGTTTATACGCTCTATCATACATTTCTTTGTATTTTCCGCCGGCGGTAATATTATGGCGTAGCGACTCAACCTGCATGCAGTGAATCACATACCCATTGTAATGATCAAAACTAAAACGCGCTCCGTCGCTGTACCAGCCATCTCCGACATACCATTCCTGATCAAATTTATTGACTGCATAATCGATCTTTTCACGCGCGCACTCCTCCCCGATGCTATAGAGAAATGTCTCTGTCATCGCGGCAAACAGCAACCAATTACTCTCATTCGGCTTGATCTTCCGCAGCAGTTTGAATTCTTCAACTACTCTTTTTTTAGTAACTTGGTCCAAAGGCTGCCATAAAGCCTGTGGGGCCCTCAAAAAAGCCAGCGCAAGATGCGCCGCATCGACGAGTGTTTGGGATGAAGGGCCTCGCCAGGTAAAATAATCCGGCGATTTAGGATCGACACCATATTGTATACCGAGTAATGCTTGGTCACGTAATTTTTTACGCAATTGACCTTCTTCAGTTGCGTCATCTGGCAAAGCCAACCAAGGAGCCATACCTGCCAACAAACGACCGAAAGCTTCTAAGTATCCGACTCCAGGGTCTCGACTATCAAAAGTAGGGCTCACTTCCATCGGCATATTTTTACGCCATTGTTGCTTACTGATATTGCCTAATATTGGAGCAGCCATCTTATGTAAAATAGACACCCAATAGGCACGATCGTTCTCGCTGTAATTATTTCTTTCCGACGCGGCAACATTGGCTTTCGCATCACCAGCAAAAGATGTCGCCAGTGCGCCCATCCCGGCACCGCCCAATAGTTTTAATAAGAGTCTTCTTTTCATTGACATTGGTTTATAACGAACATAATCGAAGTGTTACACAAAACATTAAAAATCTTTATTTTAAGCTAAAAAAACAAATCAAAAAAAATCAATCGCTCTAGCAAACGATTGCGTGAGCGATTGATAACAACTTCTTTACTTAATAAACCCACCCTGGTGTTGGCTTCAAATTTTTATTTAACTCTATTTCAGATTTAGGGACTGGCCACGTGTACCATTGGTCACCTATCCATTCATAAGTGGTACCACCAGTATTTTCTGTGCCACCCCAAACATGTTGTGCGAATTTTTCGTTGAACTTTGTTTCTTTCAGTGTCTTCCAACGCATTTCATCAAAAAAGTTAACTCCTTCACCAATTAATTCCCGGCGCCGTTCATCTCGTACATAATTCCGTGCTTTGGTTTGATCTGAAAAAGAAGAGGCCATTGTTGGAATTCCAACCCGATCTCTGACCTGTTTTACTTTTGCCATCGCACCAGGTAAATCATTCATTTCGACTAATGCTTCTGCCCACATCAACAAAACATCAGCATAACGAATAATAGGTTCGTCGACCGGATTTTGCTCACGGCGAGCATATTCTAACCCTTCGCCCACAAACTTACGATGGATATACTTAAATTCTGCCTGCGCATTGGCACTTCCCGAAGTATAATAACTACCAGGTAAACTACTATTTAAATTGGGCTCAGCTCCAGATTGGTCTACATAGTACTTACCTGTGACTGGGAATCTGTATGTATACATACCTGCAGCCGTGGAATTGCTATTCACTCCCTGGAAAGATGCATAAGGAGTCACTACATTATAAGCTAACCGTGGATCCCTATTTGCATAAGCTGCTTTAAGCCGTGCTTCGTTACCCTCAGGCAGATACAACACTCGCGCAGTACTATTCAATTTATTTAATTCTGTATTGATTACTGTGGTTACCGTAGGGTGAACATCATTTCCGTTAACTTTTTGGTCTCGTATAAAAAAGACCTTTCTATTGGGAGCTCCTAAAGCATTTACAGTATTCCATTCAGGAATATAATCCGACCAACTAAAAGGACGTACAGTAGTACCATCAATTATTTCTTCATACAAATTGACCAAAGCCGGGGTTACTTGCAAATCTGTCCAACACCCTCTACTATCTTTTGCTCCCTGTTGAAATGCGGCGGTATATTTCTGTACGGCAGAACCGTATCCTGAAGGTTCCTCAATATATTGAACGCTCAAAATCATCTCTTCACAACGTTCATTGGCAACTTTAAATAATTGCTTATAATTTGAAAAGAGTTTATAGCCGCTCTCTCCAACTTTCGCAAAATCAGCAACTGCCTGATCGTATTTTTTGGTCATAAGATAAGCACGGCCACGTAGTGCATAAGCGGCACCTTTACTCACACGTCCTTCACCTTGGATTTGATTGTTCGGCAAAGCACTCTCATTGATTGCATCAGTCAAATCTTTAATAATAAGCGCCCAAACATCCTCTTCTGAACTCTGCCCTTTATTACCTTCTGCAGGACTGATAGGCTCGGTGTAAATAGGAACACCTAAACCATTCCGACCATACAGTTCATTGAGCCGCATGTAAAAAAAGGCTCGTAATACTTTACATTCGGCTACTAATTTATTCTTTTTCTCCTGAGCCATCGTCGCACCGGGAATATGAACAATTGCATCGTTAGCGCGATGTACACCATCATACAACCATTTCCATTGGAATGAAAAATAGGAATTACTTGGATTCACAGCGCTGGAGAAAAGGTTATTTAAGTTATATTCACCTTGACCAGTCATACCAAATGCCTCATAAGCATAATACCCAATATTTGCAGATGTCCCTACAATTCCGTCACTTCTTACCGGACGTTGTAACGAATAGTAAACACCTATTACCCCTTGATCAACCAGCGTTTCCGTTGACCACATTGTTCCCGAAGATATTTTGTCATTAGGTGCAAGGTCCAATATTTTCGTACAAGACGATAAAGAACTTGCTATACTAATTGCTATGACAGATTTTAATATTTTTTTCATCTCTATTTCTATTTTATTTGACTAAACAGAGTTTAAGATTAAGATGCTAGTCTAAGTCTTACTCTATTGAAAACTCAAATTAACTTATCCTTCTGTTCTGAGATTAAGTTAAAAAGTTACTGATACCCCGGCGGAATATAACTTCGCGATCGGATAAACAATCAATGAACCACCTAATTCCGGGTCCACTCCTGGAAAGTCTTTATGTTTAAAAGTCAATAGGTTTTCTCCAGTTACAAATACCCTTAAGTCTTTAATTTTAGCTTGATTAATCCATTTTTTAGGAAATGTGTACCCCAACTGCAAAGACTTTAACTTTAAATACGAGGTATTGTACAGATAGAATGTATTAGCCTGCATGATTGAACTTGAAGAAAGTAAACGTGGATATTTACCATTTATATTTGCATTTGGATCTGTAGCAGGATCATAATTATCATAATCGCTATTTGCTCTTACTGCATCATAAGAATAATATTTGGTCCAGGCATCTGCTGGCAATTGATCACCTGTATTCGCTAAGATTGATCCATTAGATCCACGCTCATTAATATAATGATAAGAGCCGACACGTCCCGCCAAAAGCATGCTTAGATCAAAGCCCTTGTACGCTGCTGTCAGATTTAAGCCAAACACAAATTTGGCAACAGAAGACTTCCCAGTGAATTCACGGTCATCATCATTACCGTACTTACCATCACCGTTCGCATCTGCCATAAGCATTTGTCCATACCAAATATTTGCTGCTCCCGGGCCCACTGTATTGTTATTGAAAGAATAATTTGCAGCAATCATGGATTTCACCCACTCCAGGTCGGCTTTAGTACGAATCATTCCATCTGTTGGACCACCATTGGGATCTACACTTCCATCAGATTTCATATAAGTTCCAGTACCCGCGTAAGGCTTTCTTAAAAACCATTCGTCAAGCATATGCTGTTCCACACGACGCTCGTTTCCTCCTGTAGACACATCTGCTAAATTCGTATAACGCCAAGTTGGATTACCCCAAATATCGAGAGTCGATGGATCTTGTTCATACTTTAACGTTCCTTTAAATCCGGAAACTCTGTTCATGTTGTAAGAGATATTACCACTAACTCCATACCTGAAATCTCCAATTTTGTCGTTCCACCCCAAATTTAGTTCTATCCCTTTATTATTCATTGAAGCAGTATTGGACATCGGTGCATTGATATTACCCATCGTCAAATAAATAATAGCTGCCGTTAAGATATCAGAAGTCTTTCGGGAATACATATCGGCCTCGACACTCAAACGACGATTTAAGAAACTGGCTTCCAACCCAACATTATATGTCGTTAGTTTCTCCCATGATAAACTAAGATTTTGGATAGTTTGCTGAATAACCCCATTCGCAACCGACTCGTTAAATACATTATTCACTTTCTGATAAAGAGTCTGCCAATCGTAATTTCCACTTATTGTATTCCCTAAGGTTCCATAGGACCCTCTAAGCTTTAAGTAATTAACCGTTGTTTTGGCTGGATCAAAAAACCCTTCGTTACTGATAACCCAACCTGCCGAGAAAGAAGGGAAAAATCCTGTGCGATGTCCTGGAGCAAACTTAGATGACGCATCCGAACGAAAGTTTCCTTCGAACAAATATTTACCATCATAGGCATAGTTTACCCGCCCAAAATAAGAAATCATTGCGTTCTCCGCTTTTGCATTATCTTTTCTATTCTGATCAGAGCCGCCAATGGACTCCATTGTACCTCCCGAGTTTATATCAGTAACACTCCAATCAAGCAATCCTCGTTGAGTAGCATTAAACCCACTTGTCTTTGAATAATATTGCTCGTAACCTACTAATCCGCCAACATCGTGTTTTCCAAAAGTATGTGCATAACGCAATAATGCATTCGCTGTATAACTGGAAGATTTATAAGAAAAACGGTAAGTTGTCGCCTGGTCCAAATTTCCTATACCCTCTTTAGGCTTCTCAAAGCTTTCTCTAAAACTATACCTCGGCAAATTTTGGGAATAATTTTCATCTTCACGCGTATACTCACTGTAGTTAAAGCGAGCCTCTGCAATAATTCCCTTCCAAAGGTCCGCGTTAGCATACCATGTGCTATTGATACGTGTGTAGTTGTTTTCTCCACCATTCGAAGCCACCTGTTGGAGAATATTATCCTTATTTGTTGTGTTGGGATCTTCACTGGATCCATATTTTCCCTCATAAATTGGTGTCATTCCTGGAAAAGCCTGAAGCAAATAAGTCATTGAAGTGCTACCAGGCTGCTTATACTCCTTTGTAGCATAGGTTTGTGTTCCAAAAGTAATTCTATCCGCAATTTTTGTTTCCAAATTGGTCCGAATGTTGAATCTCTTCATTCCAGTATTTGCCAACGTTCCAGGATTATTTTGGTATCCGGCGGACATGAGATAAGAAGATTTATCACTCCCTCCAGTTACTGAAACACCATATCGCTGATAATATTGAGGCTGGAAGAGAACCTGCGCCCAATCAGTATTTGGATATGCCAACCAATTAGGGATGCTGTTCCCAGTGATCGGATTAGTATATGTACCATTAGGATCAGCATTTGCTTTGCGCCAGTCTTCAATCGTTGAAAGTGTATAATCAGGAGATGTCGAAGTCGGGTTAGCATTCACCTTAGCGATGTTGTGTAGTTCCATCCAATCTGCTGTACTCGACATAAATTTCAAATCAGTTTGCGCTTTCTCACGCGCATACAATGCATTGAATGTTATTTTAGGCGCCTCACCTTTCCGCCCTTTTTTAGTAGTTACGAGAATGACGCCATTAGCAGCACGAGATCCATAAATTGCTGCTGAAGCCGCGTCTTTCAAAATAGAAATATTCTCGATATCATCCGTATTTAATGGAACCATATCGGCTACAGCACCATCAACAAGAATCAGCGGGTTATTATTATTGAAAGACCCTGTACCACGAACACGAATGGACACATCCTCGCTTCCGGGATTCCCATTGCCCTGCGTAACACGTATACCAGGTGCAGTTCCACCTAGAGCCGCGGCAAGGTTCATTATCGGTCTATTTGTAAGTTTATCTGCACCGACAGTAGCGACAGATCCAGTCAAATTGACTTTTTTCTGCGTGCCATAACCCACAACAACAACTTCATCAAGCGCTGAGGTGTTTTTTTCCAGACTGATATTAATTATCGAACGCCCTTTAGGATTGATTTCTTGATCCTGATATCCTATATATGAAATCAGTAATGTAGCATTTTCTAAAACAGAAATGGCATATTGACCTGCCTCATTTGTTGAAGTGGCGGTCTTTCCACCCTTTTCTCGAATCGTTACACCCGATAAAGGTGCTCCTTGACTGTCTGTAATCCGCCCCGTAATTGAAATTTTCTGTTGTGCCATACTCGCACCCACAGTAAACATCATCATAGCAGACAGTCCAACTTTGTAAAACTTTGCCATACTTTAGGAAATTAGTTTTATGATAAAAATTGGTTGTTTAATAGGTCAAAGATGAGTCTATGAGCAAATTAAGAGGGGTGAAATTCATAAATATTTGGGGGTAAAATCTTAAATTTGACACAAATACCCCATAACCATGAGCATACTACCTATTTTATCGCGACAATTTCTGCTGTTGATATCCATCATTTCCATTTGTCATGCCCAGAATTTAAAATTTGAGACACTAAGCCAGGAGAACGTATTGGATAAACAGGCGGTATTAGCAATTGCTCAAGATAAACAAGGTAAACTTTGGTTCGGCGGCGGAGCCAACCTTTTTGTATATGACTCCCAAAATATCACCAATATTCTCGTACAGGATACGGTATTTAAAAAGGTAGATTACATTAACAAGATTGCCATCAACGCAAATAATGACCTTTTCATTGCTACAGCAACGCAGTTATTCATTTTCGATATCGACAAACGCAAAGCGGTATTTAAACAGGGAAAACCTTTTCAAGAAAAAATTGCCGTCGCCGACATACAGATCTTTTCAGACAAAATATTTCTGTGCACCGACAAAGGGCTCTTTCAGGCTATCCCCACAGCAGGCACCTACAATCTAAAAAAAATCATTAACCAATCCCGTGTACAATCGATTATTCAGACAGGACCGGAAACCTATATCATGGCGAGCATGGATGGTATAACGTCCTTTTCATTAAAAAATAATCAAATTTCTACGATCCAGAATCTTATAGCATCCCCCCTGCCGCTAAAAGAACAGATTTTCAGCACAATGTATCTTCATAAAAACATCCTGTGGGTTGGCACAAAATTGCATGGAATATTCCAATACAACTTCGTTGATAAAAAATGGAATAATCTAACAGAAACAAATAGCAATCTGCTCAGCAATAACATCAGAAAAATCGTCCCAACTAAACAGGGAGACCTCTTGATCGGTACATTAAAAGGACTCTCCATCTTTAATGGGGCACCACATTTCCTAAATTATAAACATAATACCTCCGTCAAAAACTCATTGAGTCAAAACTCTATCTATGATATCTTTATTGATCGACAACAGATCACCTGGATAGGAACTTATTTTGGAGGAATCAATGCCATCTACCCCGATCTGATCCCCATACAGCATTATTCAACACGTTCACGTCCTGGTCTCAGCCTCAACAGCGATATCACCGGCAGTTTCGCAGAGTCAGAAAATGCGTTTTGGATTGGAACAGAAGAAGAAGGAATCAACAAAATTGACAAAAGAACAGAAATGACCTCCCCTTTGTCTAAATTAACCCAGTCAAACCTGATCAAGGATCTATACGTTAGAGATAACAAAATTTATGCGGCACAGTATGGCGGCGGTTATTCCATTATCGATGCACAATCTGGAAACACACAACACTTTTACCTGGAAAAAGATCTCCTGAATCTCAAAAACAATATTTATAGCATTTATGTCGATCCAGTTCACCGCATTTACCTCGGAACCAATAAAGGGCTTTACATCGTCGATCCTGGAAAACCTGCAGCATATAACGCTGCATTAAAAACAGGCACAATTGATGATATCCAAGCGGACAATAAACAGCAGACATATTTTCTCAGAGGAGGTACACTTTTTCGCAAAAAAACGAATGAATCAAACATAAAACCAATAAAACAGCTGGATACATTGACGCTAGGTGGGTTTTATGTTCATCCGAACGGGGACATCTGGCTGACATCCAAAGAATACTTATATCATTTTGATCAGCATGATCACTTAACCAAGGTATCTCGCTTTCCGAACAATTCGCTAGGCTGGCCCATCTTTGTGAACAAGCAGGTATGGCTTACCAGTAAAAATGGATTAATATGCTATAATCCCAAAACAAAACATAGCTACCTCCTGAATCAGTATGACGGTTTACCGGTCAAAAATTTACTTGGAGCCAAAGTCTTTGCCAGCAAAACAGGAACACTATTCGTCACAACTCTCAATGGTGTAGTTGCCCTGGATACCCGAAAAATAATCTTCAATCTGACTATCCCTGAGGTATTTTTCCGAAATATCTTTCTTGAAGAGACACCATTGAACTACGGACGGATTCAGAAAACAACAGATCCCAACAGTTATCAGCTCAAACTCCGACATGATGAAAACTTTGTTACGATTAATTTCTCAGGTTCTAATTTCATCAAACCGCAAAAGAATAGATACCGATACAAGCTCGATGGTTTTGACAAGGATTGGCTTGAAACAAGTACTCCGTCAATACGATATACCAATATTCCAGTCGGAATGCATACCTTGACCATATTCGCTAGTAATAACGACGGCATCTGGAGCAGTATACCCCTACGGATCAATATCGATATTAAACCTCCCTTTTGGAGAACTTGGTGGGCGTATCTGTTGTATGCCGGCTTGTTTACGCTGGGGGTACATTTTGTCATCAAGTTCGTTGTCGAACGTGAGATGTTGATCAATTCAGAACGGGAACAGGAAAAGAAAATAAAATTCTTTACACAGATATCGCACGAAATTCGCACACCCTTGACTTTGATTACAGCTCCATTAGACGAAATTATTTCCGAAACGGCCAATCTTACCGCTACTCAAAACAAAGTAAAACGGATAAAAAAGAATGCCAGTAAACTCCTTGGTGTAATCAACGAGCTGCTGGACTTTAAAAAATTCGATGACAAACACTTTGTGCTGAAGAAAACCGACATCTCTTTTAGAGAATACATAGAAGATACGTTCTACTTACTGAATGACCTTGCCAAAACAAAACATCTCAACTATTATATACGTCAGTTGGATGCTGTAGGACTGCAGTCCATCGATACAGTCCAATTTGACAAAGTGATGTTTAACCTACTCTCCAATGCCATCAAATACACACCCGAATATGGTACAGTCTATCTGGATCTGATCGAAAGCGAGGACTCGTTTTCCATAAACATAGTTGATAACGGCATTGGCATTGCCACAGACAATCAGTTTAAAATTTTTGAAGAATACTATCGTGAAGAACAAGCTAATGATGCGATCGGCACAGGCATTGGTTTGGCACTTACCAAACAAATTGTACTGCAGCACAAGGGAGAGATTCGTTGTTTTTCACAGGACGATGAAAAAGGAAAATGGACGGTATTTACGGTAACCTTACCGAAACAAGCTGGCGAGAAAGTAGAGCCACAAGCAATAGGCCTCCTTGCAAAGGAAGCAGAAGACGTTAGCATACTGGTACCAAACACGCTCGATACTTCCTTGCAACAAACTATTTTAATTGTAGAAGACAACAAAGAATTATTAGCAACGGTAGTCAGTCTGTTTCAGGACACCTACACAATCATTACGGCTGATCATGGCGAAGAAGCTCTTTCCAAAGCATTGGAATATATCCCTGATCTTATTATTTCAGACCTGATGATGCCTTATATGGATGGAGCCCAACTGTGTCAGGCCGTTAAAACAAATATGGTGACAAGCCATATTCCGTTCATTTTGTTGACAGCCGTAACAGACAGCCATTCACAAACCTTAGCCCTGGAGCAGGGTGCAAATATCTATTTAACAAAGCCCTTCGACAATAAACAACTATTTCTTTCTGCTCAAAACCTCCTGGCTATCAGCCACAAAAAGAGTAAAGAATTTCAGGTCAAAACAGCTTCATTCGACAATGAACTTGATGCGCAATTCATCTCATCCCTAAATGAGTTGATCGAAGAAAATATCCAGTCAGATAGCTTTGATGTTAATTTTATATCGCGTACAATGGGAATGAGCGCTCCAATTCTCTATCGTAAGCTGAAGGCCATATCCAATTTATCGCTCAATAATTATGTTAAAACGTATAGGCTAAACAAAGCGAAAGAACTACTGAATTCTGACATGAACATCAGTGAGATCGCCTATGCTGTGGGGTTTTCGGACAGGAAGTACTTTAGTAAGGAATTTAAAAAACAGTTTGGATACAATCCGTCGGAACAAACCGCTACGCCCAACCAGAATAGCTAAACCCTGTTATATCGAACTGTAGTCTCCGTAATGCTCAATAAACGCTGTTATTCCCAATAAAAAAGACAGAGGTGGCATAGCCACCTCTGTCTTTTAGCTTTAACTACGTTTTTAATCAAGTTCGAGCCTTACTTAAAACAAATCATTTTTTAAACGATCTGATCCCACTAAAATAAGCTTTTAACTGTTGACAACCTTATTTAGCGATCTCTTTGATCATAGGTTCTCCGGACAATAGGCGTTGATAACGAACCAAGGCTTCAACATAGTAATAATCTGCATAAGTCAACGGCACATCGATTTCCGAATTTAATGGCAGCGCTCCAACACTGTGTTGTAAGATATACCCACCATTTTGACCATAAGGTGCCAGATAAGGTACCTTCGACAGGTTCTTAAGAATCGTTTCTGCTTTATCAAAATAATTCAAAGCTTCACTTCCCTTTGTGTATTGTGAGAGCTCTAACAAAGCAGATGCATATAATGCCGCCGCAGATACATCCCGCAGATCCTTATTCGGATACATTTTATCTGACTGCGCAATTTTATCTTTATCAAAATCCCAGTAAGGAACCAGATCAGCAGGCAAATTCGGATTGCTTAGGATATACTTTGCGATTTGCTGGGCCTGCTTCAAAAATTCTTTCTTCTTTGTCTCGCGGTACATCATGGTATAACCATACAGCGCCCATCCTTGTCCTCTTGACCATGCCGATTCATCAAATGCGCCCTGATGGGTCTTTTTACCAATGGCCTTACCTGTGTTTTTATCATAATCGATCACATGGTATGAGCTATAATCTTTTCTGAAGTGATTTTTCAAGGTTGTTTCAGCATGAGATACCGCAATATCATAGAATTTTTTATCTCCAGTCATTTTAGACACCTGTGTCAAAAACTCCAGGTTCATCATATTATCGATTATAACCGGATACTGCCATGATCCGTGATCCCAAGAACGGATCGTTTTGGTAGTTGGACTATAGCGAGATGCTAGGGAATTGGCGCCGGTGCTGAGTACTGGTCCATACTTTTGGTTATCACCCGTGAGACGCAGTGCGTTTCCAAAACTACAGAATAACATAAACCCTAAATCATGTGTACCCTTGTTGTTCTTTTCTTTTTCTAGATAGGTCAATTTCTCAGTTGCTTTCTTTAATAGCCCTTCATCTTTAGTGCCTTCATATAAATACAACAATGTCCCTGGATAGAACCCCGAACACCACCAGCTCGACGAAGAAAATACCTCTTTGCCATTTTCGAAAGTTTTTGGAAACTTTTCTGCCGGAGTTTCACTCGCCAGGACTTTTATTTGCTTCGCTGCAGCATCTAGCTGCTGCTGAATAAACGCTTTGGATAGATTTGGTTTTGCCGTTTGCGCCTGAACGACAGTCGAAGTACCCAAAATGGCCAATAATAACACGGAAAGTTGTTTTAATTTCATTATTTTCTATTCTTTTATTTTTATTTGGTCAGCGCATTAGCGCTTCAATTTTATACCTCAATAATATGCTCTTTTTCCTTATTTCAATTGATTGAGGAATATAGAGCGTTGATTCACAGAATCTGCCTATTTAGCTCGTCCTGTCTTACTTTCTTTAATCTCGCGTTATCAATGTGTGTTGATCAAAGCGATTGCTCCCTTATCGAGCTGCAGATCAATCATTCCGTCTTTCCTTATATCAAACGTACCCTCTCCCTGTATCTTTACCTCTGGTATTCCGATATCGGATTTTAAACATAGACGACCTCCATATTGACTTTTGATCCGGATGTTGGCCGTTTTTCCATTTTTCCGCTCTGCTGATACGAGATTTCCACCATCTGTCAAAAAATTGGTAAAGGAAACATCCTTCCATTTATGAGGAATAGCAGGAAACACGCGTAATACACCATTCCAATACTGCATGCACAATTCTTGAATACTCGCCATCGCTGCCAGTGGGGTTTCTATCACCGGACCGCTTTCAGCATATAGCGTATTGGCTTTAATATATTTCTGCAATAGAACATCCAGTGAAGCCAAAGCCGAATCTCCTCTCCCCATCATGGCATACATAGAGGCAGCCCCCGTAAATGAATAGCCCTGCAACCATTGCTTTTTGCTCTGCCAATGTGCAATAGAGCGCTCGATAAGAGCCTGATTATTTACCTGATCCCAATTTATATCGTAAAAAGGATAAATCATCATTAGATGCGAATAGTGCCGATGCGACTCGCCATAGGGAAGATCTTTTGCGATCATAAAGCCATCGACATCTTGTGGATAATCAATCAAGTTGGCCAATACGTCTTTCCAGACAGCATGAAGTTTATCCTTGCCGCCTCTTTCTTGATCCAGCTCAATAAGCGTCTTGAGACCCCATTTGAAAATAGAAAGATCATAATTTGTATCATAAGCATACCCTTTTGAATATTCTGGCGAATAGGTTTTCACACCGATATGGTATTTTCCTGCTTGATTCTTTTCCACTAGGTGCAAATGATAATTTATCGCTTCCTTCAGTAGCGGGAATAAGCGATCATATACTTCCTGCGACAGGGTCGCTCGATAATATTGATAATAACTATGCAACAGCCATACGAGATTCCCCAGTTCCTTTTCTCCATCGGAAGCCGCATCCAATGAGACATTTTTTGCCAGAAGAACAGGACTCCATAATGTCGGCCCCGAGGAGCGACCAACAGCCAAACTGTTATAGCGATAAGGCTCGGGAACATTTTGTCTTAAATTATCTTTATTCCGATCAATCATCTGGATCAACGAGTTTGCAATACCGAGCTGGTTCGCTTTGAAAACAGGGGAATAAGCAAGTTGCATATTAAGATTAAGCCAGTACGCTGGCCACGGAGTTGGACTTGTCCAGGGACCCTGTAAATCCATCGCGGGTTTATCTGACCTTGTTGCACTGGCAAGCTTATACAGTTGCATATCATAAAACTGCTGGTAAACCGTATCTGGCAGCTCCAGTGTAGATGCTGCAAAATAGTCTGTCCACCACTTGCGATGGGCTGCCAGTCCCTTTGTTAACTTTTGCTTATTAAAATTCCGAATATAATTGATCGCCTTTTTGACATAAGCGGTTCCCTGCTGGTTATAATCTACAGTAATTAAATAAGTATCCACCTCTTTGCCGGATCTGCCACAATAAGCCGTCACATACCCTCCCCCGGCTAGAAGAGGCTGATCAAAATATTTTGTTTCGCCTTGCGTGCCAAAACTTCCTTTTGGATTTGTTGGATAATTTTTCGGTTTTTGCGTATAGCTGAATCCCATCCTAGGACTGATGGCTTCGTCGGGTTTCCATGTAAGATGGTAAATCCCGTTAAAATCTTTTTTAAATACCTCTAGCAAAATAATGTTGTCATTCGATAAGGTGGTCGTCCGAATTCTCACCATCCCATGGTCTGTGCTGACTTTCGCCTCAGCATAGGCATCTTTTAAATGAATTTCTCCTTGTGCCTGCACAATAGGGCTTTCAAATTCCATTTCAAAATGACCTAACGACATACGCGCCTGATCAAACAATTTATCGGCCGAATTCGCTCGATGATCATAAATATCAGTTCTTCCAATATCCACACGCATCGAATTCTTACCAGCTAAGTAAGTCATCGTTCCCAGGAGACCATTTCCGGTAAACACACCTTCATAAATCGTATGGCCCAATACTGGAATTCTAAATTGAGCTGATCCTCCAAATGGCTGGCATAGGATGCAAACGAGTAAAAACAGTATTCTTAGATTCATCATTAGGATTTAATGCTATCAGAGCGACCATAAAGATGCTGGATTATTCTCCTGAAATCAAGCCTCTTTTACGAAAACGATTGAGGAAAACCTAGATTCAAGCTCTTCTCTGTCCATCACATCGAATAGCTACATCACTGAAATGTAACAATTTAATAGATAAAACAACAAAGCATAGGCAATAATGGGGTAGCTATATATGAAAGAAATGAATTCAACAGTATTCTTTTGTTATTTTTTAACAAAACACAAATAAACAATACGTAAAATTTTAGTTATCAGTTTACATTTATCAGTTTTTTATCTATTTTTAAGATTAAATATCCAATGCCGTTATTTTTAACAGCCTAATAGTGGATCAATTATAAAACAACTAATCCAACCAAAATGAAAGAACAGAATTCATCAAGGCGTGATTTCATAAAAAAATCCGTGGTCGGTGCTGCGGCATTTTCTATTGTACCACGCTTTGTACTCGGAGGACAGGGCTATCTTGCTCCGAGCGACCATCTAACCAAAGGTGTAATTGGTGTCGGCAATATGGGCCGTGGGCACTTTGGCTACGCCGGAACTAAAACAGTAGCCATTTGTGATGTGGACAAAACCCATCTAGCGGCAGCACAAGCAGACTTAGGCGGTGGTGTGAAGGAATACCATGACTTTAGGGAGTTGATTAAATCTCCGGAAGTAGATATTGTGCATATTGCTACTCCGCCACATTGGCATGGACTGATGTCCATTGAAGCGGCAAAAGCAGGAAAAGATATCTGGTGTGAAAAACCAATGACACGTACTATCGGTGAAGGTAAAAAAGTGAAAGAAGCCATTGCACAACATGGCAATATCTTCCGTTTAAATACCTGGTTTCGTTTCAAGGATGACTTTTATGGAATGAATGTTCCAGTAAGCAAAATCAAAAAATTAGTTGATACTGGCATGTTAGGTTGGCCTTTGAAAGTTACGATAAGCAAACATACCGGATTTGACTGGAAGTTCTATTGGGTAGGAAAGGAAAATTTACCAGAGGAGAAAGTACCGGCTGAACTTGACTACGATTTTTGGTTAGGTCCGGCACCATACAAGCCTTACAATAAACACCGCGTGCATACCACTTTTAGAGGATATTGGGATTATGATGGTGGCGGTCTAGGAGATATGGGGCAACATTATATGGATCCTGTTCAATACTTCTTAGGTAAAGACAACGAAAGCCCGATTACCGTCGACGTTGATGCTCCGCAGCAACATCCGGATGCCGTGGGCACATGGAGACGAATTACATTTACCTATGCCGATGGTTGTCAGATTATTTTAGACGGTGAAGCGAAAGATGAAAAGGCAGCCTATATTGAAGGTCCAAAAGGTAAATTATATCGAGGATTCCAATCAGATATACCAGATTTGGAAAGAAAACTTGCACAGTACCCTGAACCTGCACCACAGATTACTGACTTCTTGGAATCCGTTCGCACAAGAGAAAAGTTTGCACTGAATGAAATCAATGGACACCGTTCTTGTACATTGGTCAACATGGGATTAGCAGCATTGCGACTGAACAGATCACTAAAATATGACTCCCAAAATGAGCTATTTATTAATGACGACGCCGCAAATAGATTAATTCACCAACCAATGAGAGGCCCTTGGTCTATTTAAAAAGATATCCTAATGAAAAGAATATTCAATTCGCTGACCGTATTGCTTCTTATATCTAGTGCAACCTACGCTCAGCAACCACAAAATAGAACGACTGCAACTAAAATAGCAGACGTATTGGCACAACAGCCTGCCGAAGAAAAAGAAAAGTTTTTACTTGCCATGCATGAGCTGGAAGGTTTTTCTTCTGATGACGTCGTTACCTTCCTCAAAGGACTTAAAGCACCAGGTAGCAACAATGCTCCGATAGAATTTGCGGCAAACAGCTATTCGTTTTACGTAAACCAACCAGGCAAAGAACAGCAGAAAAGAGTGTTTGTTGAAGGATTGGCAAAAT
This sequence comes from Sphingobacterium sp. BIGb0116, assembly GCF_024808035.1. Lineage (NCBI taxonomy): Bacteria > Pseudomonadati > Bacteroidota > Sphingobacteriia > Sphingobacteriales > Sphingobacteriaceae > Sphingobacterium > Sphingobacterium sp. BIGb0116. Next base: position 113,461 of record NZ_JANUDT010000010.1, read on the forward strand.
CCATAGCGCAATTGAGTGAACCAACAAATCAGGTCTTTGCCCTACGCCTGTTACGTCAATGCGCCGATAATACAGCTATACCAGCTGTCGCTAATTGTTTGACAAACGATTATCTTGCCGATGCAGCAGCGAGAACCCTAGTATCTATTCGTACCCCTGAATCGACAGCAGTCTTAGAAAAAGCTTTAGCATCATCCACAACAGAGAAAACTGCCATTGCCCTGGTTACAGCACTCGGAGATCTAAAAGATAAAAATGCTGAAAGTGCCATTTTAGGATTAACGCAAAAATATAATTCGGATGGCTTCCAAAGGACAGCATTAATCGCGCTGAGCAAAATCGGGGGCACAGCTTCTGAATCGCTATTCCAGGAAAAACTAAATGCTGCCGGCTATAGCTATGACAAATTGGATGCGGTAGGACTTGGTATTGACTATGCTCAAGCATTGATCGACAATAAACACGACCAAGATGCGGTTAAGTTCCTAAACAAGTTTTTCCAGGAATCACAAAAAGTAAAATCGATCAACGGCCAAATTGCATCGCTTAAATTATTGACGACCATCGACCCAGCGAAACAACAAAAGAACTTGTTAGCAGCTGTTAAGAGCGATAATGGTGCTTACCGTAACATTGCATTACAATTACTTGGAAAATACGGAAAAGGCGCCGACGCAAAAAGCTTGCTTGCTTTAGCAAGCAAGGGTACTCCTGAAGTGCAAGAAAGTGTATTGAACTACTTAGCCCACAATGGTTCGGCAAGCAGCTTAAAACTAATCCAAGCATTAGTAAATAAAACACAGTCTCCCGTAACTAAATTAGCTGGATTAAGTGCACTAAATACACTATCTCAGGGTAAAGAAACCAATACCTTAATCCAGGCGCTCAACGCAGATCAACAATTCAACAATTCGGTAAAAGCATTGATCCTTTCATCGAAAGATGCAAATGTCGTTACCGATGTCAACAATGCACTTGCCACTGTAGACGACGACAAAAAGATTCAATTGCTGGATATTTTAAGTAAACGTTCCAACAATGCATCATCCAAAGCTGTATTAGCCATAAAGAGTTCAAACCCTGCTGTCGAAGAAGCGATCAACAAAGCACTCCCAAATGTAGCTCAGGAATCGGATTTAGAGGAACTATTCAGTAGGTTAAACAATACGACAGACAATAAATCTGCTGTGTTATTGCAACGTGCCATTGTCAATGTGGTTCAGTCAAGCACAAATTCAAAAGGATTAACAGAAAAACTAGCAGCCAATATATCGAAGTCTGCAGCGCCTAATACGGCTAAATATTTCCCTATTTTTGCTGGGCTTGGTGACGCCCAGTCATTGAAAGCTGTAACTGCATACCTTAACAACAATAATACAGGTCTACGGTCCGCAGCAATTGAGTCTTTGGCTAGCTGGTCTACCTCCAACGCACTACCAGAATTGGTATCTCTTTCCCGAACAGAAAAAGACGATAATCTTTTCAAAACAGTATACAGAGGATTAATTAAATCAATTTCTTCTTCTCCGAATACGCCTGAACAGAAAACTTTGTTATTAAAAGATGCATTCAGCGTTGCCAAAACAGCAGACCAGAAAAAAGCAGCATTATCGGCGTTACAACCTACAGGAACATATCAGTCTTTAGTTTTTGCCGCCGATTTAATGAACGATGCGCAACTTGGCGGAACTGCGGCCAATGTAGCGATGAACATTGCAATGGACAACAAGTTCTATGGCAAAAAGGTTAGAGAGGTTCTTGAACAGGTAATCGGTAAATTGTCGGGTAGTGAAAGTGGATACCTTAAAGAAGCTGTTGTTCGCTATCTCGCTGAAATGCCAATCAAAGAAGGTTATGTTTCGATGTTCAACGGTAAAGACCTAAGTGGCTGGAAAGGTTTAGTAGCGGATCCGATCAAACGAAGTAAAATGAACGAGAAAACTTTAGCAGCAGAACAAGCTAAAGCCGACGATATCATGCGCAAAGGCTGGACAGCATCCAACGGTGAAATTGCCTTCAGTGGTAAAGGAGATAATCTGGCTACCGTAAAGAAATATGGCGATTTTGAAATGCTCGTAGATTGGAAATTGGAGAACTATGGCGGTATAGAAGGTGATGCCGGTATCTACTTGAGAGGTACTCCACAAGTACAAATTTGGGATATTGCAAATACAAGAGTCGGCGCCCAAGTTGGCTCTGGCGGATTATACAACAACCAGAAAAATGAAAGCAAACCATTAAAGGTTGCCGACAATGCTACTGGCGAATGGAACACGTTTAAAATCAAAATGGTAGACGATAAAGTCACAGTTTGGTTAAATGGACAGTTAGTAACCGATAATATTCCTCTTGAAAACTATTGGGATAGGAACCAATCAATTTTCCCTACCGAACAAATTGAGTTACAAGCGCATGGTTCAGTTGTTTATTATAGAGATCTTTTTATCAAGGAATTTCCAAGAAAACAAATCTTTAAATTGAGCGATCAAGAGAAAAAAGAAGGTTTTGAAGTACTTTTTGATGGAACAAACCTCGACAAGTGGACAGAAAACCAAGCTTATGTCGTCAATGACGAAGGTTATATCTGGGTGTATCCAAATGCAAAATTTGGTGGAAACCTTTACACAAAAGAAGAATATGCAGACTTCATTTATCGCTTCGACTTCAAATTAACTCCTGGTGCCAACAATGGTGTGGGAATACGCGCTCCTCTGGAAGGAGATGCCGCATATGAGGCTATGGAAATCCAGGTACTTGATGATGGTGCAGATGTTTATAAAGACTTGAAGCAATACCAATATCACGGTTCAATTTATGGAGTTGTTCCTGCCAAAAAAGGTCATTTAAAACCTGTAGGTGAATGGAACTCCGAGGAAATAGTGGTGAAAGGAAATCGCATCAAAGTTACACTGAATGGCGCGGTTATCGTGGATGCGGATATCGCAGAGGCAAGCAAAAATGGAACCCTGGATGGCAAACAACATCCCGGGCTTAAAAGAACCTCTGGTCATATCGGGTTTTTAGGACACGGTACCGAAGTATTCTTTAAAGATATTCGAGTGAAAAAACTCAAATAGTCTAAACTTATACGTAGAGAGGGGATAAGGAATCTTATCCCCTTTTTGCTAATTAGCCCACTTGCTTGTCAAGTGAGAAAAATAACCAAATGATTCCAAAACTTTTGCTAAATTAAAGCCCTGAGGATTCTATTTCAAAATATGATGTTTTATGACTAAAGCCGTAAACTTACTGATTAACAAAAAATTGGAGAGTAAACCTGAAAAGAAAAATCTGTTCAATAAAATCTCCATTATAAAATTAATAGCCGAATTAGGATCTGTATCGGTAAATGACATTGTAAAAAACCTCTATTTAAGCCTGCCTACGGTAAATAGCCTCATTGCAGAATTGCTGGAAGATGATTTTATCCGTCAATTTGACAAAGGAGAATCTATTGGAGGACGTAAACCCAATTTATATAAGCTTTGTGATGGATTGTTTCAGGTGCTATCGATTGAACTCCAACGTTTCTCCATCACACTGAGCATAATGGACAACAACCAGAACATTATTGCTGAAACGATTGAGCTTGATAATGAATTATCTCGCAATGGAGAAAATCTAGCTATTATCACACAAATCGTTGATCAATATCTCATCGATAAATCAGTTGATACCGAGAACCTAACAGGGATTATTATTGGCATGCCAGGACTAATCAACGCTGAAGAAGGTACCAACGAGACTTTTTTACATGAGGACAATCAATCCATAACAAACTATTTTGAGCGCATATATAAAAAACCGGTCTTCATTCTGAATGACGTCAAAGGTGCAGCTTATGCTGAATTAAAATTTGGATTGGCAAAAAACACAAAAAACAGTTTAATTATCCTAATGGATTGGGGGATAGGTTTAGGAATCGTGTCCAATGGCGAAGTCTACCTAGGCCGTGATGGCTACTCCGGCGAAGTAGGACATATGCCCTTTATCGACAACGGTGAACTTTGCTATTGTGGGAAAAGGGGCTGTTTGGAAACCGTAGCTTCCGGAATTGCTTTGGTCAACAATGCTAAACAGGAAATCCAAAAAGGAGAGCTGACTAAATTAAATGAATTGCAACCCGATGAATTACAACATTTAACACCGACACATATTATTGAAGCGGCAAACAAGGGTGATCAATTTGCAATAAATCAGATTTCAAAACTAGGGACAAATCTAGGAAAAGCTTTTGCATCCTTAATACAGCTACTCAATCCCGAATTGATCGTGTTGGGTGGAAAAATTGCAAAAGCAAATGAATTGATCACGATTCCGATACAGCAAGCCATAAATTCCTATACCATGGCCATTTTGAAGGAACATTGTGACATAAAAGTGTCAAGTCTAAATCTCGACAGCAATACCGTGGGTCTGACAAATTATTTTATCACGAAGTACCTATCGGTTGAATTGCTTCATAAATCCAAAATCTAAAACTGTCCTGTACTCAACAAGACAAGAGTACAGGCTCTTTCTGTCTTAATACCGTGCTCCATAGCGAGCTGTTCCAATTCTGCATTCTCCGCACCAGGATTAAATATGATCCGTTTTGGCTTCGTCGCTAATATATAATCGTAATATTCTTTCTGATTAGGCTCACTAAGATACATTGTCACAGTATCAATATCTGTATAGATCTCACCTTTCTTTTCAATAGGAACTCCTGCAGCTTCCCCTCCACTCAAGCCAATATTGACGATAGCATGCCCATGTTTATGCAGCATATTTGCAGCTTTATTCGAATAACGTGAAGGATTGGTACTAGCACCTAAAATCAATGTTCTTTTCATCCCTTTTTATATCTTTTGTATTTACCTGTTGCATGCACACTCAAGGCGTGTAGATTATCTTCTTTGCCTGCTAATTACAATAGGATAAAGAAGATAATCCAAATTCTCAAAATAGCATCGCTCAGAAATTACTCATCAATGATAAAATCACCATGATTGCTATACGCATTTTTACGCAATACTGGCATTCCCATGATTTTATAAAGCTCGTCCAACTTGACCAAGCTTCCATTCGTCATATTAGAAAGTAAAACAATAACAATGTTTCTTTTCAAATCTCTTACATAAATATGTCTAAAACCGTGCCACCAACCTGTATGGTATACGATATGATCATTACCATGCTCAAACGTACGCCAACCGTAACCATAGCTAAAGATTCCCTTTTTGGCATCGGGATATCCCCGGTATGCCGAATCCAATGTTGACTGCTTTAACAATCGTCCATCTCTCAAAGCAAGATCAAAACGATAAAGGTCACGCACTGTACTATAAATTCCTTTGTCACCAAGCGGTCCATCCTGAAAATTTTGCACGACGGATCTTCGCCATACCTTGTCATGCCCAATAACGTTAGTCGGGATTTTATCATACACTGCCTTAGAAAGTGCAGCTGTATTTGTCATTCCGGCAACATTAAATACGCTATCTTTCATATACGTAGCATAATCTTGCTTTGATATCTTTTCAATAATGGCCCCTAAGACCATAAAGTTCGAGTTATTGTAAAAGAAACGGCCTCCTGGCGCACCATAGCGATTAGGCTTAAATTCGGTCAGCATTTTCATCACATCCTGATTCGTCATTCCTTTCTTACGATCAGGCCAATGTTCCTCTGAAAAATAAACGTAATTAGGTAATCCCGAACGGTGTGTCAATAACATTTTTATGGTAATACCAGGATAAGGAAAATCTGGATAGAAGTCATTGATCGTTTGATCGAGCCGTAACTTTCCTGCCTCCACTAACTTTAAAATTCCGACAGCTGTAAGCGGTTTAGAAACGGAAGCGAGTTCAAATTTGTCATCAATTTTTAGACTATCCCGTTTTAAGTAATTGGCCCAGCCGAATGTATTCTGATATAAAATTTTACCATCTTTAGCAACAAGAACATTCCCATTGAATGCAGCTTTTGAATGAAGATTTTTCATAAAAGCATCGATCTTCTGATCTGCATTATTTGGATTATAGATGAGCCTTGTGCTATCCACTTTTGCCTGCGCTATCGCTGCTTCCTTCTGTTTTTTCTCTTTTGAACTACAAGCCACTGTAGATACAAACAAAAGAGCGACTATTCCCTTTAAAAAAAATAATTTCACTATACTAAGTCTCCCGGATTTTTGTGTTTTCTGTATTGTATATCAATAAATACCGCCTATTGCCTGTGTCCTAAATAATATCAAATTATTGAAGCTCGTAATAGAAGGACCAGCATACTGATAATAATGCTAAAATGAAGATTTTAGTATAAAAAAACGAATTTTTCCCCACAATAATTGTTATTCATCGTATATGTTACCTTTTTTACGCACAGAGTCTCCTTTACTATAGCGTTGGACAACGTGCACTTACTTCAACCAAACAGATAACGATAGAAACTATCGGTAAAAAAAGCTTTCCCGTGGAATGAGCTTAATCAATTAAGGCCATAAAAAAAGCCACTTTATTACTAAAGTGGCTTTTAATTCCTCTATTAAAGGATTATGCTAATAATCTTACTGGATTTTCAACCAAAGATTTTAATGTTTGCAAAAATGCAGCTCCAGTTGCACCATCAACCACGCGGTGATCACAACCCAAAGTCACTTTCATTACATTACCAGGAACTACAGCACCGTTTTTAACAACAGGAACTGCTTGAATAGCACCAACAGAAAGAATAGCTCCATCTGGTGAGTTGATAATGGATGTAAATTCGTCAATTCCAAACATACCTAAGTTGGAAACTGTAAATGTAGATCCTTCCCAATCCGCAGGCTGTAATTTTTTAGCTTTCGCCTTTTGGGCGAAGTCTTTCACCTCTGCAGAGATATGTGACAATGATTTACCATCTGCAAAACGCACAACAGGAACTAATAAACCATCTTCAACAGCCATTGCAACACCAATGTTGGTATGCTCGTTGAAACGGATTTTATCGCCTTGCCATGAAGAGTTTACAGCAGGATGTTTTTTCAAGGCAACAGCAACAGCTTTTACAACGATATCATTGAAAGAAACTTTTACTGGAGCAATCTCATTGATCTGTGCACGAGCAGCCATTGCATTGTCCATGTCAATAGATACAGTCAAATAAAAGTGTGGAGCTGTAAACAATGACTCTGCTAGACGACGCGCAATAGTTTTACGCATTTGGTTAACTGGTTTTTCAGTATAACGCTCTTCACCAACAAATGTAGGCAAAGTAATTGCTTTTGCTTCGGTTGCAGGAGCAGCTTTTGTCTCCGCAGGTTGTGCAGCAACAGGAACAAATGATTCAACGTCTTTCTTCACAATACGGCCACCATCTGCAGAACCTTTGATATCACCTAAGTTGATCCCTTTTTCTTGTGCAATTTTACGTGCTAAAGGAGAAGCTTTCACACGAGAATCATCGCTTGAAGACGATGCTACCGGTGCAGCAGTTACAGCAGCAGCTGAATCAGCTTTAGGAGCTTCAGCACTTTCCGCCTTTACAGGTGCAGATTTTTGATTTAACAAAGGTGTGATATCAGTTCCAGCAGGACCAACGATCGCGATGATATCGTTAACCTTTGCAGCTTGTCCAGCTTCAAGACCAACATATAACAAGGTACCATCAGCATAAGCTGTAACTTCCATAGTCGCTTTATCAGTTTCTACATCAGCAATAGCATCGTCAGATTTAATCGTATCACCAACTTTGAAGTTCCATTGCGCAATGACGCCCTCTTTCATGGTATCACTTAACAAAGGCATTGTAATAACTGTACATCCCAATTCTTCAGGAGTTACAGTACTAGCCGAAGATTCTGATCCAGAAACTTCTTCTGCTTTTTTTTCTTCAGTTTTTTCTGGTGCTTTTTCAGCAGCAGGTGCATCACCACTCAACAATGCTTGAAAATCTTCACCCGGCTCTCCTAAAACAGCAATAACAGCATCAATAGCTACTGCTTCGCCTTCTTTGGGACCAATATATAAAAGAGTTCCTTCTTGGTAAGACTCAAAGTCCATCGTAGCTTTATCTGTTTCAATCTCAGCTACTAAATCACCAGAATTTACTTTATCACCAACTTTTTTGTGCCATTTCGCGATGACCCCTTCGGTCATTGTATCGCTCATTTTCGGCATTCTTACTACTTCAGCCATTCTTTATTATATTATCAAGTTAAAGAGTATTAATCTAAAATAAATGGATAGTCTTGTTGTACATATACATCTTTGTACAATTCATCTGCAGTTGGATAAGGAGATTCCTCTGCAAATTTCACAGACTCCTCAACGACCTTTTTCACATCAGCCTCAACTTCTGCAAACCAAGCGTCATCTGCATAGTTGTTTTCTAAAATAGCATGTTTAGTCGACAACAATGGGTCACGGTCTTTATACGCTTCTAGTTCTTCTTTCGTACGATATTTAGCTGGATCAGACATCGAGTGTCCTTTGTAACGGTATGTACGAATTTCTAGGAATGTTGGACCTTCTCCTGCACGAGCACGTTGAACAGCTTCGTCCATCGCATTATGTACAGCAACAACATCCATTCCATCAACCGGAGCAGAAGGCATATCGAAACCTAAGCCCATTTTGTAAATATCCTGCATGTTCGTTGTACGTTGTACAGAAGTACCCATTGCATAACCGTTGTTTTCACACACGAAGATAACCGGAAGTTTCCACAACATCGCCATGTTCAATGTCTCATTGAATGCACCTTGACGCACAGCTCCATCACCCATATAACAGATATTTACATTATCTGTACCAAGATATTTTTCAGCAAATGCAATACCAGCACCTAAAGGAATCTGACCACCAACAATACCATGGCCACCCATGAATTTGTGTTCTTTGGAGAAGAAGTGCATAGAACCTCCCTTACCTTTTGAACAACCAGTGATCTTTCCATATAATTCAGCCATACAAGCATTTGCGGAAACGCCTTTAGCCAAAGCGTGGGCGTGATCACGATAAGCAGTGATTAAAGAATCTTCAGGTTTGATTACTGACATCGTTCCAGCGACTACAGCCTCTTGTCCTATGTACAAGTGACAGAAACCACGAATCTTTTGCTGTCCGTAAAGTTGACCTGCTTTTTCTTCAAACTTACGCATAAGTAACATAGACTTATACCACTCCAAATATGTCTCTTTTGTTATAGGTGTTGAACTCATTTCAAAGTTTTGATTTTCTTACTATTCTAGACTACAAATCTAATAATTTTGGACGAATTTCCTTGCCCAAAAATCAATTTTATTTATACTTTAAGACACTTCTAAGACATTTGATTTAAAGTATATAGCATTTGATTGCAAATAAATGAACGGCACAATCAAATAAATCAAAAACTTATGAAAATAAAAAAGCCAAAGGACTTAATAATCATTTGGCTTAATCTATTTTATGCAAACTGTTTGCTATCGAAGTTTTTGTATCAGCTCACTTTCAGTTACCTTTATCTGTTCCCCGATTTCCATGTCCTTTAAAGACAATTGCCCTGAAGTAGCCTCTTCGTCACCCACTAATAATACGTAGGGAATTCCTTTCCCATCCGCATAACCCATTTGTTTTTTCAATTTTACAGGAGAAGCATAGAGTTCCGAAGCGATATTTTCCTTCCGAAGCTTATTGAGTAAATTCAGGGTATAACTTTCCAGTTGCTTATCAAAATTTATAATCAGGAGCTTGGTAGAATCGGCCTTACCGATAGGAAATAACTCCAGCTCTTCCAACACATCATAGATGCGATCCGCACCAAAGGAAACACCGACTCCTGTCAGCCCCTTCAGCCCAAACATACCTGTGAGATCATCGTAACGACCACCGCCACCTATACTTCCCATGGCAACCTCATTCGTCTTGACCTCAAAGATACAACCTGTATAATAATTAAGACCTCGAGCCAATGTAATATCCAGATCTATGATTTGATTAAGCAACTTTTCTTCAGCACCTAATTTGCTGACATAGTCAAACACTTCTTCAATCTCAGCAATACCATTTAAACCGACAGCAGAAGTTGCTAAAATCGTTTTTAAGGAAAACAGTTTCTCATCATTCGAGCCTTCCAATAAAATTATAGGTTTCAAAATAGCAAGATCTGCTTCTGTAAAACCTCTTTCCAACAGCTCTTTGTTGACACCTTCCAACCCGATTTTATCCAATTTATCGATCGCGACGGTCATATCCACAATCAGTTCCGGTTTTCCGATGATTTCAGCAATACCTGAAAGAATTTTCCGGTTGTTGATTTTGATATTAAAATCTTTCAGTCCAAAACGTTCGAAGGCTTCTTGATAAATCAAAATAAACTCAGCTTCATTCAATAGACTTTCTGACCCGACCACGTCGACATCACATTGATAAAACTCACGGTATCTTCCGCGCTGCGGACGATCTGCACGCCACACAGGTTGTACCTGAAAACGCTTAAATGGTAAAGTAATATCATTTTGGTGCATCACAACATAGCGTGCAAACGGCACCGTAAGATCATATCGTAGTGCTTTCTCTGATATATGAGGAATGAGCTTATTGGAATTTTTATCATGAAGCAGGTTATCTGGCGCTTTCGCCAAATAATCACCCGAATTAAGAATCTTAAAGATCAATTTATCACCCTCGTCACCGTATTTACCGGTAAGAGTTGTCAAATTTTCAAATGAAGGGGTCTGTATTTCATTATAGCCATATTTTCTGAATACCGTTTTCAGTGTATCGAAAATATAGTTACGTTTGATCATTTCGGAAGGTGAAAAATCACGCGTTCCTTTTGCCAAAGAAGGTTTTACTACTGCCATATTTGGCAAAGTTAATAAAATCCTTTATTCTACTTCCAGAATTTTAAGGAATTCACAGGCTTTTTCGGCAGCAGATTTCTCCGCAGATTTCTTATTAAAATCACGGCCAAGCCCACAAACAACGCCATCAACGACCGCTTCAATACTAAACATTTTAGAAGACTCCCCTTCTGGGTTGTCTGTTTGCCGAAATACGATCTCTTTGCCAGTATGTTGACACCATTCAATCAATCGACTCTTAAAGTTTGTTTCCGTCTGTTCCAATAGATGAATATCGACGTGCGGTTTAATAATTCGATTCAATAAAAAGCTCTTTGTAAAAACATAGCCCCTATCCAGATAGACTGCCCCTACCAATGCCTCAAAAGCATCTCCCAATAAGGATCCTTGTTTATTCGGAAAACTGATCATTCGCGCATCAAACTGGATAAGCTCATTAAACCCCAACTTTCTGGAAAGCTGGTTTAGGTTTGCTCTACTGACAATTTTTGAGCGCATTTCAGTAAGGAACCCTTCATCTTTATAAGGATACTTCTTAAATAACAGCTCAGCCACAACCGAACCCAAAACAGCGTCACCCAAGAATTCTAAACGTTCGTTGCTATTCTTTGCGCCCTCCTTAATTGTAACGGCGACAGACTTGTGTCTAAACGCCATCTTGTACAGATGTACATTTCCGGGAACAAATCCAAGCAGGTTTTTTAGTTTTCTAACGTATTCCCGATCTGGCGAAAAATATAATTTATATATCCTTGCAAAAGGCATCTCTTCTAAAAATAAGGCGACAAGTCCTAGTTAAAGAACCTGTCGCTAGCTCATATTATCAAACCATGTTTGAAGGATCAAACATTAAGCTTTATATTTTTTCACAATAACGGTAGCATTATGCCCACCGAAACCGAATGTGTTGCTCAACGCCGCATTAACGGTACGTTTTTGCGCTTTGTTGAATGTAAAATTCAAGTTATTATCAATTTCCGGATCGTCTGTAAAGTGATTGATTGTCGGAGGGACAATATCATTTTGAACAGCCAATATAGAAGCGATAGTTTCTATGGCCCCTGCAGCACCCAAAAGGTGTCCTGTCATTGATTTAGTTGAACTGATATTCAATTTATAGGCGTGTTCACCAAACAGGTCAACAATAGCCTTCGTTTCACTAATATCACCGACCGGTGTAGAAGTCCCATGAACATTGATATAATCAATATCTGAAAAATCCATCTCTGCATCATTTACAGCCATTGTCATAGCCAGTTTTGCGCCCAATCCTTCAGGATGCGATGCTGTGATATGATGTGCATCAGCACTCATTCCACCCCCTGCAATCTCTGCATAGATTTTTGCTCCACGTGCTAAGGCATGCTCCAAACTTTCTAAGATCAAGGCACCTGAACCCTCTCCCGAAACAAAACCATCTCTATCTTTATCAAAAGGACGCGAGGCTGTTTTAGGATCGTCATTTCTGGTTGACAAAGCATGCATAGCATTGAACCCACCAATTCCAGCTTCATTGACTGTAGCTTCTGATCCACCCGTAACAATCACATCAGCTTTGCCCATACGAATATAGTTAAAAGCATCTATCATTGCATTGGTAGCTGAGGCACAAGCCGATACGGCAGAAAAATTGGGACCACGAAGACCATGACGCATTGAAATATGTCCTGGAGCAATATCAACGAGCATCTTAGGAATGAAGAAAGGATTGAAACGAGGTGTTCCATCTCCTTTTGCAAAATTTGCAACTTCTTCAGTGAAAGTTGTTAAACCCCCAATTCCTGAACCCCAAATTACTCCGATACGATTTGTATCTAATTTTTCAAAATCTAAGCCAGCATCTTTAATTGCCTCATCTGTTGACGCAATTGCATACTGTACAAAAGGATCGACTTTACGAGCTTCCTTACGATCCATAAATTCATGCGGATCAAACCCTTTTACCTCACATGCAAACTGAGTCTTGAATTTTGACGCATCAAAATGCGTAATAGGAGCAGCTCCGCTTACACCATTTATTAACGCCTCCCAGTAAGCTGAGACGGTATTTCCAATTGGTGTAAGGGCGCCTAATCCTGTTACTACTACTCTTTTAAGCTCCATTTATTACGATTAGCCTAATTAAATTAGTTAGTTAACGTTTTTTTCTAAATAAGCGATTGCTTGACCAACAGTACCAATAGTCTCTGCTTGATCATCAGGAATAGCAACGTTGAATTCTTTTTCAAACTCCATGATCAACTCAACAGTGTCAAGTGAATCAGCACCTAAATCATTAGTGAATGAAGCTTCTGGTGTTACTTCGTTTTCGTCAACACCTAATTTTTCAACGATAATTGCTTTTACTCTTGAAGCGATATCTGACATGATTTTATAGTTTAATTGTTTAATAAATCTGTGCAAAGAAAAATAAATTTCATCAAAATTCAAACCTAAATTGATATTTAGATGAAAGTCACCACGTTAGGCGACCGAACTTATTCGCGTCTTATACTAGCTAACCCACTCTATATTAACTTAGTTCAAGTATAACAAAAAATATTTTGTATTCCAAACGCTCAGCTAATTAACTCAAATTTTACACAAAAAGTATATTCCAACCTTGAAATTATTAGTACCTTCGTTAGCAGAGGAACATATATTTAAGCATTAAAGTGGTCAATAAGTTAGTAGCAAGATTAGATATGGATATGGACGAAGAGTTGGATTTTACCCTACTCGCCATTACCTGTTCTTTGAAAGATTACCGACTCTGCCATTTCATCAACAAGGAGACTAATCTGAATTTTTCCAGAGGAAAAGAAAGCAAATACGACCACGATGGTCGACAAAAAAACAAACCCGAAGAAGAACTTGAATATCATATTATCTTTGACACAAAGAAAAAAATAAGCTACCACTTCACTGCTTTTCATCACCTTATCCCCGATGCCGATACCGAATATTTTCTTATCAACAATAAGAGCATCGAAGGAACTTATTTAATTCCTGAAAACCCCCACTTTGATTTTTTTATCATTATAAAAAACTACATCTGTGAGGATGACGTGGAACATATTATCAAAAGGATCAGCAAATTACCCGAAGTCGTCATTGCAAAAGAAATATCGCCAAAAATATTGAAATCTAAAGAAAATCTCATATTTTAGCAAACTGTAGGTTAGTGTAGCAAATACACCCCAGTTTAGATCTAAATTAATTCGATTTAGTTTTGACAGAACACAACAATATAGTTTGCTATTTGTTGTGATTAATGAAGAACATTTAAAATACAAAATAACAGATGGAAAAAGTTCAAAAAAGGACTAAAATTGTCGCAACATTAGGCCCTGCCTCGGCAGACAAACAAGTTTTGACCAACATGATTGCCAAAGGGGTTGATGTGTGCCGGTTGAATTTCTCTCATGGCAGCCAGGAAGATCACCTTAAGGTAATCGAAACTATAAATGCAATAAATAATGAAACAGGATTCAATGTTGCCATCTTAGCCGATTTACAAGGTCCAAAAATTAGGATCGGAAAAATGAAAGAAGGTGGCGCTGTTCTCGTGAATGGTTCAAAAGTTGAAATCACGACACACGAGCTTATCGGAGACGAAAACAGAATCTACATTACATACGAAAACTTTCCAAACGATGTTGAAGCCAACGAAATCATTTTACTTGACGACGGAAAACTTCAACTTCGTGTTTTAGAGACCAATCATAAAGACACTGTTGCCTGTGAAGTTGTACACGGAGGTGTTCTTACTTCACGTAAAGGCGTTAACTTACCAAATACCAAAGTATCTATCCCTTCGTTGACCGAAGAAGATTTAGACAACTTGAATTTTGCCTTGGATCATGGTGCAGACTGGATCGCTATGTCTTTCGTCCGTTCGGCAGAAGATATTTTTCAATGTAAAAAAATCATTGAGGCAAAAGGAAGCCATGCACGTGTAATCGCAAAAGTTGAAAAACCAGAAGCGATTGAAAATATTGATGCAATTATTGAAGCTACAGATGCTGTTATGGTTGCTCGTGGAGACTTGGGTGTTGAGCTTCCAATGGAAGAGGTACCAGGACTTCAAAAGATCATCGTACAGAAATGTAGAGATCTTTCAAAACCAGTGATCATTGCGACACAGATGTTGGAAAGTATGATCACTACACCACGTCCTACACGTGCTGAAGTAAATGACGTAGCCAACTCCGTATTGGATGGAGCGGATGCTGTGATGTTAAGTGGCGAGACTTCAGTTGGTGAATTCCCTGAAATCGTTATCGAAACAATGAGCAAAATCATTATCCACGTGGAACAAACTTCTTATCCTTATTATAATGAGAAAGTTAGTGAAATCCACGACGGAACACTTATTCCGGACGCGATTTGTGCTTCTTCAGTTTACCTTGCTCAAAAAACAAATGCATCAGCAATTGCGGTATTAACATCATCTGGAGCAACAGCGTTTGAAATTACAAGTTATAGACCAAATGTAGATATCTTAGTTTTCACAGGAACACAAAAATTGCTGAAACAACTCAGCCTACTTTGGGGAGTAAAAACATTTATCTACGACAAGTTCGAAAGCACGGATGGATCTATCCATGATGTTAACAAATTTATTGTAAAAAATAACTACGTTAAACCTGGATCTATCATTATCAATACAGCTTCGACGCCGTTAATCGAAAAAGGTAAAACAAATACAATCCGTGTTTCCCAGCTATAATGGACAATAAGGATTAAAGCAAAAAAAATAGTGTTCTAGATAGAACGCTATTTTTTTTGCTTGTTTGGATACAAGGAGTCGATTTTTAATTTAAAGTCCTTCACCTTTAACGAATCATTCAAGCGCCTAAACGGAAGATTGTTTTCTTTCTCATCACCTTTGGGCATTTTTTCTGTTCCTGGCATCGGAGCTAAACCATCCACACGATTTGGCTTCTTAATGGGCATATGATATTTTTCATCTGAAGAATCCAATTTTAGGACAGGCATCTTTGATTCTTTTTCCTCCATTAAAGGAATCTGCGGCTTTACCTTCACCTGCCCCAAAGCAATGGTCCCTATGGAAGATAATACCAATAATAATACATAACTTTTCATCTCTATATAGTTGTTAAAGAGTATCTGCACTCATTTGCACCAATGAACACGTTATACTCGGCTTATTCACTTCTACAGCAGCCAGACTCGACCGCGTAGATTAAATTTATCAAATAGACCAATTCAGCACATAATTCATTTCTATTCACTAATTTACAAACAACAGCACCTATATTTAAACAGATTGCTGTTAAACATTGTTAAAACAGCATCAAAACACATTAGCATCTTTATATTTGTAACAATTTAAGAAAATATGAGCTACCGGACCTTAAATGGCCACTCACATGGTATAAGGGATGGATACGCAAATGGTAAATAAACTGAGTGCTATAAACTTTGTTATATATTCAAAATACATTTATTTAATACCCAATTCTAATGAAGAAAAATAGCATTGTATTAATCATTGGACTGATGTCTCTAGCTCTAATTGGGGTATTGGCTATGCAATTCTATTTTCTGAGAGATTCCTATCGTCAAAAATCCCAATTATTTGATGAGTCCGTCAATGCTGCGATTACAGCTGTTGCCGGAAAGCTTGAACGACGGGAAGTGGTCGACTTTGCTAAAGTTCAACAGGAACGTAATATTGAAAAATCCAAGCAGGAACAAGCCAAACAACGTCTTTTGGCCGAGCAACTCGAAATACAGTATAGAATTGAAGAATTAAAAAACAAACAGCATGTTGTTTTCTCAAACTTTAAAGAGCAAGAAGACCAATTACGCGCATTGTATCCAAATGTAATTGAAATCAAGAATTCTTTTTACGAAACATACATCAAAAGACCGGAGTACCAGAAATTCATCAAATTTTCTGTTTCAAATGAGCTTACCGACGATAATCTGGTACAGGCTTTTATCATGTTAAATGCATCAAAGGTAGATGATCAGATTAGTGGAAAAGACGATAGCACACGGTTTGTTATCCCCCTTATGGACCCACTGGTCAATCAACAGACAAAATTCAGGGTAGCCACATTACCACCTAGAGAGAACACGAAACTTGCAAAAACAATTTCTGATTTGGAAAAAAGATTGGATATTCTCAACAGAAAAAATGCTTGGAGTGGTTTTAATGTATACGATTCCGTTGCCATGCTGGGGGGCAAAAAAGCAGACTACATCGAAGATGTTGCTATTGGAATGGAGCTGGCTAAACGTCCGTTAAAAGATCGATTGAATGTTATCATCGTCCAAGAACTTATCAAAGAAGAGTTGGCTCAACGCGACATTAAAGCTCCTTTTAATATTGAAATATGGAGTACAAACAATATATTACTGAATAATATTTTAAACGAAGCCGCTTTAAATAACCCAACAAATACAACAAAATACTCGACCGCACTTTTTAAAGGTGATATCGGTGCTGCGCCAGGGAAATTAACAATCTATTTCCCCAATAAAAAGGCAATAATCGCAGATAATATGGGCTATCTGTTACTACCTATGCTGGCACTACTTTTCTTGTTGGTGGGTTGTTTTGCTTATACACTGATTATCATCTTCAGACAAAAGAAAGTTTCGGAAATGAAAACAGATTTCATCAACAACATGACGCATGAGTTTAAAACACCTGTTGCAACAATTATGATTGCTAGTGAGTCACTTAAAGATCCAGACATCAATGCCGACCACAAGCGCGTTCAGAAATTGGCTAATATCATCTACGACGAAAATGTTAGACTCGGAAATCATATTGAACGTGTACTCGATTTGGCAAGACTAGAAAAAGAAACGCTAAAACTCGACCAGGTAGAAGTAAGCATCAATGATCTTGTTTCTGCAGTAACGGACAGTATGCAGCTACGCATGCAGAATATCGGCGGAAAATTCAGTATAGATCTTGCAGCGACAAAGGATATTGTCATCGGTGATGAGTTACATTTTTCGAATGTATTTTACAATTTATTGGATAATGCCATCAAGTACAGCAAAGGAGATTTACATGTCAACATCAATTCAAAAAATGTTGGCGATACCATTGTCGTCACTATTGCCGACAACGGTATTGGGATGAGCCGGGATCACCTGCAAAAGATTTTCGACCAGTTCTACCGTATTCCAACTGGAAATGTTCATAATGTCAAAGGATTTGGTCTTGGCTTAAGTTATGTACAGGACATCCTGAGAAGGCTGAACGGAAAAATTACAGTTAAAAGTGAAAAAGATAAGGGCACGACCTTTGAAGTAATTTTGCCTATTAAAAAATAAAACGTTCCTTTTTTGTATATTTCCTCTTTAAAAAATTTCAAAGGTTGAGGAAAGCTGATTTATCAGCATCAAGGGACATTGGTGAAAATTAATATAATCATTATGCAAAAGATATTATTAGCAGAAGATGATCCTAATTTGGGGGATCTTTTAAAAGACTATCTCGAATTAAAGGGAAAATTTGACGTCACATTATGCACGGATGGAGATGAAGCGATTTCTCAATTCAAAAAAAATAACTACGACCTCTGTATTTTCGATGTCATGATGCCAAAAAAGGACGGATTTACAGTTGGACGTGAAATCAGAAAAACAAACAACACTGTTCCTATTATCTTTGCCACAGCAAAGGGGATGATGGAAGATAAAACCGAAGCCTTTGAATTAGGGGGAGATGATTATATCACAAAGCCTTTTCGAGTGGAGGAATTATTGCTCCGCATCAATGCTTTGCTGAAGCGCAGTGTTCGAGACAAAGAAGAGGAAGTGGTTGCTGATAAATTTGAAATTGGTGATTATTTCTTTGATTATACAAGTCAGCAAATTTCTTACAAAGGACAGATGCAAAAACTATCCACCAAAGAAGCGGAACTACTACGTTTGCTTTGTTTAAAGAAAAATGATGTGCTGACCCGGGAAGAAGCTTTATTAAAAATATGGCATGATGACAACTACTTTACGGGTAGAAGTATGGATGTATTTCTCAGTAAACTTCGTAAATATCTAAAAGAAGATAGTAAGGTTGAAATTGTCAATGTGCACGGAAAAGGTTACAAACTTTTGGTGAGCTAAAAGAATGGGGAATGAGAAACAGTCATTCCCCATTTTTTATGCCACAACGTATTGAAACATGGCATACACTAAATCACGGATGAAAAGAAAAGAACAAAACAATTTTATCCTTAGTAGAATATAAAAAATTGATGCACTTTTATAAAAAATTTGCATTTCAAAAAGAAATGTTCTAACTTAGCGTCGCTTATAGAGAAAGGCAGAGGGAATAGACCCGATGAAGCCTTAGCAACCTGTCCCTTGACAAGGTGCTAAATTCTACCCTACTTGATATGGGAATGATAAGCCGAAGTCACCGAATTCTAGTGTGTCCTTCTCTCTCTAGCAAGAAATATAGTTGAAAAAGAAATATTAAAAACATTCATTATGTTATTGACTAACAATTTAGGTTACCCTCGTGTGGGCGCGTTCCGCGAATTGAAAAAAGCCAATGAGGCCTATTGGGCTAAAAAATCTTCTGTTGAGGAATTATTGGACACCGCAAAAAAAATTCGTGAAGGCAATTGGAAAACACAAAAAGATGCTGGAATAGATTTGATCCCTTCCAATGATTTCTCTTTTTACGATCAAGTATTGGATTTAACCCTTACTGTTGGTGCAATTCCTGCTCGTTACCATTCTTTATTGAATAAAGTAGACAACAATTACAGCTTAGATCTATATTTTGCCATGGCGCGTGGTTTCCAACAAGAAGGAATCGACGTGACTGCAATGGAAATGACCAAGTGGTTGGATACCAACTACCACTATATGGTGCCAGAATTCACAAAAGATCAAGAATTCAAATTGACGTCCGAAAAATTCTTAAATGAATATAACGAAGCAAAATCATTGGGCATCGATACTAAACCAGTTCTACTAGGTCCTATCACTTACCTTTTGATCGGTAAAGAAAAAGAAGCTGGCTTCGACCGCATCGATTTATTGGATAAACTTGTTCCAGTATATGAGCAAATATTAGCTAAACTAGCTGAGGCTGGTGCCCAATATGTTCAGATTGACGAGCCTTTCTTAGCATTGGATTTAGATGCTAAAGTAAAAGCTTTATATCAACCTACTTTCGAAAAATTAGCTGCAGCAGCAAAAAATATCAAATTAATCGCGACTACTTACTTCGAAGCTTTAAAAGACAACGAAGATATCGCAGTTAACCTACCTATCCATGCTTTACATTTAGATCTGGTACGCGGTGAAAACCAATTGGATACGGTACTAGCTAAAGTTCCTGCTTCATTAACATTATCTTTGGGTATTGTTGAAGGCCGTAACATCTGGAAAAATGATTACGAAAAATCATTGGTTAAAATCAAACAGGCTGTTGATGCATTAGGAAAAGACCGTGTATGGGTAGCTCCTTCTTCATCATTGTTGCACGTTCCTTTTGACTTAGACAATGAGCACAATGAGCAATCGCTACCAGCTGAAGTAAAAAACTGGTTAGCATTTGCTAAACAAAAATTAGCTGAGGTAAAAGACTTAGCCGTACTAGCGGAAGGTGAAGTTGATGCTGAAACAGCAAAACGCTTCGAAGCTAACAAAGCTGCTGCTGAAAGTCGTCGTACTTCTCCATTGATCCACAAACCAGAGGTTAAAACACGTACAAGCAATATCACTGATAACGATGCAAAACGTACTTCAGCATTTGCTGACCGTAAAGCAGCGCAACAAGCGAAATTCAACTTGCCGGCATTCCCTACTACAACTATTGGTTCATTCCCACAAACGAAAGATGTTCGTAAATGGAGAGCAGACTTGAAAAAAGGTGCTATCACGCAGGCAGAATATGATAAAGCAATCGCAGAAGAAACTGAGAACACAATCCGTCTTCAAGAGCAATTAGATATCGACGTATTAGTACACGGCGAATTCGAACGTAACGACATGGTTGAATACTTCGGTGAACAATTGGCTGGTTACGCTTTCACACAAAACGGCTGGGTACAATCTTACGGTTCACGTTGTGTAAAACCTCCAATTATCTATGGTGATGTATACCGTCCTGAAGATATGACTGTCCGTTGGTCTTCATACGCGCAATCATTGACTAACCGTCCGGTTAAAGGTATGTTGACTGGTCCGGTTACTATCTTACAATGGTCTTTCGTACGTAATGATCAACCGCGTTCAACAACGACTTACCAAATTGCATTGGCGATCTTGGATGAAGTACAAGCGTTGGAAAAAGCAGGTATCAAAATCATACAAATCGATGAACCAGCTATCCGTGAAGGATTGCCGCTACGTAAAGCTGATCAAAAAGATTACTTGAACTGGGCAGTACGTGCTTTCCGTGTTTCTTCATCAAATGTAGAAGACGATACACAGATTCACACACACATGTGTTACTCTGAGTTCAATAATGTAATCGAAGATATCGCTGCAATGGATGCTGACGTCATCACGATTGAGACTTCACGTTCTCAAATGAAATTGTTGAATGCTTTCGCCGGTGATTTCAAATATCCAAATGATATTGGTCCAGGTGTCTATGACATTCACTCACCACGTGTTCCAAGCAAAGATGAGATGGTAGATCTATTGCGTAAAGCAAAAGCAGTAGTTCCAGCAGAACAGCTTTGGGTTAACCCTGACTGTGGTTTAAAAACTCGTGCTTGGCCAGAAACCAAAGCGGCTTTAGAGTCGATGGTTGAGGCTGCGAAAATCTTAAGAGCAGAATAATTCTTAAACTATATTGATAAAGCCCTAGATGAAATTTCATCTAGGGCTTCTTTATCGGACCTTGGTTCGAAACAAAAACTGTTATCGGGATAGTGTGAGACTATTTTCGGGTGTTCTTCTTTTCTTTCTTATTTTCCTTTTCTCTCCCGTTCTTAATTTCCTGTTTCCCTTTAATCCGATCTTCAATCGACTTCAGGCTTGACGAAAAATCAAGATCAACATTTTCAAGTTTTGCCATCTTTAACGCCTTCAATGCCTTTTTGTATTTTCTTAATTTTTCAAATAGAAGTGCTTTCTTGATCCAAATCCCTGTCAAGGGCATCGCCGGAAGTGTCAAAGCAAATTTAATCGTCTTTTTTGCAGCTTCATAATCCCCCATATCAATCAATGTCTGAATGAAATAAGGATATACTTCCAATGCCTGTACATTATGCACCAAAGCTTCCTGGAAATACCTTTTTGCCTGCTCATAGTCCAATAGCTGTTCGGCATGAACTCTTCCCATCAAACATAGCGCCATTGTATTAGACTCATCATAAGACAGTGCATAGGATAAGGATTCCATGGTCTCCTCCAAATACATAGGATAATTATCCAGTGCCTGAAGGACATATTTATTTACTGAATTCATAAAATTTTCTAAAACATAACATTCATATCCAGCTTTCACAATAACCTTGAAAGTAACTGGATTTTTAAAACTCCATAATAAGCTAAGCATATTGGAACAGTGGACCACCATTTAGAGAGCCAAGTTTTAGCCAATATCAACATAGGTTACTTAACGTATTAAGAAAGAAGATTAGGAAAGGGCCGTATTCCGAAGAATATTCCCGAGAATCTTCTCTGTGGACGAAGCGGGATTTTCTGATATTACAAACATATTCTTCCGTTTTTATTAATTACTCTATTAAATTGCAAAGATTCAAAATATTTACCAAATTCCCAAAAACTTTTGATTATTAATCCGTTATATCTTACAGCACGATATTGGCATATTATTGTCGCATCAATTTCGCTGAAATTCAACGACTATTTCCCCATCTTTGGACTATGGAAAGTCAATCAGCTAATCAATTAATCAAACTATCAAGAAAACGTAAGGGACTAACGCAGCAGGAACTCGCCGATCAGGCGGGTGTATCGCTAAGAACAGTGCAACGCATCGAAAAAGGCACTGAAGAAATCAGTGGATTTAGTCTCAAACAGATCAGTCAAATCTTGGAAATACCTTTAGAACAACTCATTATGCCAAATGTAAATCAAATCAGTATCGACAACAATCAAACAGGAAGTATTAAAGCGCTATATTTAGCATCGCTCACCTTTTTGGTCAATCCGTTATTAGGATTATTGGTCCCAGCAATTATGGGCTATACAAAGCAAAACAAAGACGCCTTATACAGTAAACACCTAAAAAAAATAATTGTAATACATGCTGTTGGACTATTTTTTCTCGGAAGTTTCATAGGCTATATTATTATTGCAGATTTTTTTAAGATTTCACTACCGTCTTTTTTAAGCGATATATTCAATAGCGCCTATTTTTTACTCATCCCAGTATGCTACTACATATTGATTCTAACCTTCACTATTTTTAATTATATCGCAATAAGGAAGGCCAAGCTCAGTTCTGCAAACTAAACCAATACTAATGAATCTGTTGCGATTAAAATCACAGTGGTTTCTTTTGAACGATCAATACCCAATCATTCTCCAGCAACAGATAGCCTGTTTCATAAATAAAGTTATAGGTCTGTCCCTTGTTATTGGAAAAAGTATGTGTATGAAACTTAAAATCAAATCCCAACCGCTTTAACTTTTCCCGTTGTATCTTGATCATACCCTCCCCACTCAACGCTTCCAATAAAATACGACGGTTTTTTCGTAGGATATTATTCACATTGCGCACCATATTGGTCTGGTCGCTATTTAATTTATTGTTATAGGCGTTCCGGCAAGCATCATCACAAAATCGCTTGTCAGAACGGCCATATATACCCTTGCCACATTCAAGGCAGACTTTCTCGACAGAACTCATAACGGAAGATTAAACGACAACAAACGGTTACAATCGACTATAGTCGAATACAAATGGTAAATAGACGACTATATTCTTTTCCCCGCCCCACCTTTGCTTAAGATCATTTGGCATCGATAGCCAATGACCGTCAACTAAAATAAGAATTATTAAAAACATTTAAAAATTAGACGCATGAGCACATTACGCAACAAAGTACAATTGGTTGGGCATTTAGGAAACGACCCATTAATCAAAACAACTTCCACCGGTACAAATTATTCCGTATTACGTCTCGCCACCAATGATCTTTTCAAGAACAAAGCCGGCGAGTGGGTTGAAGAAGTTCAATGGCATACACTCGTGGTTTGGGGTAATCAAAACAATACCATTGAAAAGAAATGCCAACGTGGAACCAAACTCATGGTTGAGGGCAAACTCACCTATCGTAATTATGAGAATGCAGATGGGGTAAAACAATATGTCACAGAAATTAAAGTAGATAATTTCATGGTTTTATCGGAGTCCAACGGTGCCAAAGAAGACAGCCCAAAACTTCCGGATGAAACTGAAGATGACCTCCCCTTCTAGTATGATCGACGAGGTAGATTTTTCAAGTCTCTACCTCGTCGATTGTTCCCAACTTATTTTGTTAGGCTTGCTGTCAACTCTCTTCCTAGGTTCTCAGCATAAGCCTTCCATAATTTGGCATCTTCCGGTGTAAACTTAGAAACAGCTTCAGTTTCTTTGGTCGCCCATTCCTGACGCTTGGACGCAAGCTCCTTGAGCTTAACAACATCGCCACTTTTAGCAACAGCGATAAATTCCTTGATATATTTTGTGTAATCCTCCGCCAATTTTTGTGTCTCAACAGAACTAAATTTAGGTATTGGCACTTCGCCGCCTCTATTTTCCAGCAGCGTTTTGGCCGTATCTTTTTTAATGTCAATAGCGGCAGTCGTATCTTTTACTTCAACTTTTTTAGTCGTGGAATTATTACAGGAAATAACAAAAAATCCAGCAATTAATGCTAATAAGGTTACTTTCTTCATCTATTTAAATTTAGTTTTTTATCCATGGTAATTTAGCCGTTTATGCATGTTGTACTGAAACTAAATAAATCACACTACTTTTAGCGGATCGACAAGTTCGTCACTATTTATCTTACTTATAACATTACCGATTTATAACATTACCGTCCTTGAGATTTATTCTTACCAATAAAAACCAACTCTCTGTTGATGATACATTATCCTATTATCCAGGTGTTGACTCCTGATCTTGGATCGAATCCTGCACAAATTTCCATTTTTATTGTGAGATAACAGTTTAGAATAATCTCTCATGAACCAAAGACGCGAATCAACAGCGCAAAAGTTTTACTTTATTATCGAACTAATTTAATTACAATGCCCGACTTCACAAAATTTTTTGTGGGCATTCACATCTGCAGACCTGATTTAGTAGTCTTCTTTTCTTGCCTGAAAGTCAGCATCAGATCAACCTCAAGACCGCTTTTCGTAGGGGTATTACATGGGGTTAACAGGGGGTTAACAGGGGGTTAACAGGGGTATAGCAGGGGTAAATCCCTGCAAACCCCTTGTTAACCCCCTGTAAGTAGAGTACAATAACACCATTAACCTAGAATATGGTAACAATATGTAAATACGCTCGATACCGGCAATACCAAATAAACAGCAGGAAAAAGTTCCACGCGATTAGATTCGCTCAAACTTGGCATACAATTTCCAGAAATATGCTTTCTCTCCCAAAGTGAAATCAATCTTCTTCCAGACATTTAAGGCTAAACTAATCTCCTTTTCCTGCAAACTGTATTTTCCAATAAAGAACTCTTCCTCGGAAAAATACAAACCAAAGGCATTATCCAAAGTATGTAAGCTCTGAACATCAACTTCTTCAAAAAACAAAATGGATTGAGGGCTAGCCAAAAAATCGCTCGGTACCGGAATAGGGTCAGCATATTCGATTGCGATGAGACGGTTCCTACTTTGCAAAGGAAATTCAATTATTGGAAGCTCATCTAATTTCGAAAAATGAGTACTCGCTTCAAAAATAGCATCCCGTTCCAGCAGCGGGATTTGTAACAATCTTTTACGTCCAATAATAGAAACATTTGGCTCAAAATAATCATTGAAATTAAGAATTTCATTGACAGATAGATTTTTTTCAATAAGATGCTGCACAGGAATGCCAAAATAATTTGCAATTTTAAGAACAATTTCAATTTTTGGTTCCGCACGCATTTCTTCGTAAGACGAAATATTACCTCTAGTAAGATTAAAAATATCCCCAAACGCCTGTTGACTCATTCCTTTCACTTTTCTTAGTTTCTTAATATTGTTCCCTACGTTACTCATTTTAAAAAAAATTGAATTTTTATTGCAAAATATTTTTGCATTTTTATTACCTTTATGCAAAGAATATGTGCAATATATAAAAAACTTGATTATGTACTTCTCAAAAATTGAAAATTATATCGCCAACATCGGTTACACCATTACCCATAAGGATACAAAAGAAGGAATCTTTGTCATCGAAAATGAAGACGACGGAATTCGTAACCTCATTGTAGGCATTGCCCAACCCATCCTGATTTTTGAGCAATACCTTTTTACAATCAGCAATGACACCATGGATATGTTCAAATCACTATTGATAAAAAATAGAGATATTATCCACGGCGGATTTGCGTTAACGGAAGATGGTACCAAAGTTATATTTCGGTATACGTTACAAATACATAATCTCGACCAGAACGAATTTGATGCAGCCATCAATTCGCTGAGTCTGTTGATGAGTGAATATTATAATCAGTTAATAAGTTTTTCAAAATTATAGAATAATGAATATTTTTAAGAGAATTTTCAGAATCGGTCAAGCAGAGATCCACGCAGTCGTGGACAAAATGGAAGACCCCATCAAAATGACGGAACAGGGTATCCGTGAGATGAAAGAGGACCTGGAACAATCGTTGGAAGCCTATGCTAAAGTGAAGGCCTTAGCCATACGTACCCAAAACAATTGTGAAAAGAAAAAAGAAGAAGCCAATGAATTTGAGAACAAAGCTATTCTATTACTCCAAAAGGCACAAAAGGGAGAGCTAACGGCAGAAAAGGCCGAAGGTCTGGCAAAGGAAGCGCTGTTACTGAAAAAACAGTTATTAATCGAAGCTAGTGAATTGGAGAAACAAGCCGTGATTCATCAAAGTTCAGCCGATGAGCTACACAAAAATGTAGACATTCTCAAATTCAATATATCGAAATGGGAAGGTGAACTCTCCACATTAAAGGCACGTGTAAAGGTCTCTAACGCAGCTAAAATGGTCAATCGGCAGCTCGCTAATATCGATTCCAATAGTACGATTTCCATGTTAGAACGTATGAAAGAGAAAGTCGAGGAAGACGAGGCACTAGCGAAGGCCTATGGCGAGATTGCACTAGGTAATAAAAGTAAAGTTGATGAGATTAACGAGACCATCGGCGGGTCTGAAGCCGTCAACAACGAATTAGAAGAACTAAAAAGAAAATTAAATAGTGATGAAAAGATTTGAGTATAAAACGCTAAAAATTGAACCTAAGGGTTTCTGGGGAACAAAGTTGGATCCCGAAAAAATTGATGAAATCTTAAATGATCTTGGAAATCAAGGCTGGGAACTGGTAACCATGCAGGACCTTGAGGTCAATGGCAGTTCCTGGTCGTTCCATTACACATTCAAAAGGGAGAAAATTTAAACAATAACACGATGACAGAACTAATCAATATCTTATTCAATCCATTATCCAATGGAATTATGACAGTCTTAACTGGCATGTCTGTAGTGTATTGGTTATTTATGTTTCTGATGGGTGATGGAGTACATCTCTTTGATGCCGATGCAGATATAGACCTCCATCCCACACCTGATGTCACGGACGTTGATGGATCACATGATATCGCAACTGAGGGGGGCGACCATGCTCACCATCATCATACGGATACGGACGCTAATACAGAACCTGGTTTCTTTGCAAAAGCAATGGATTACATCAATGTTGGCAAAGTACCCATCATGCTTATTGTAACACTATTCAAATTTATAGGCTGGATAATTACCATTATTTCTTCGCTCTTTATCGACGTTGCTTCATGGGGAATAAAGTCTGTATTAATCCTAATCCCCGTTTTCATTGTTACATTTATATTAATGCATTTTCTGACCAAACCCTTAGCTAAAATGTTTAAAACTATAGGTTACAATGGCGAAGAAAGTCACGATTTTCTTGGTCGCATGGGTAAAATGAGAGCCAGTATTGAAGGCAAGAAAATAGGTTCTGCCGAATTTATCATCCAACAGGATCCTATTCGCCTCAATGTTGTCAGCCACAATGGGGAGAAAATAGGCTACGGAGACGATGTCATTATTGTTGACGAATCCAAGGACAAGAAATATTATTATGTGACCAAAGAAATCACGATAGACAATATTTAATGAAAAAAGAATAAAAGAAAAGAATCGACACCTAAACAACTGTCCTAAAAGAACGGATATTTATTCTTTTAAATCCTAATCGTAAACCCAAATATTAAAATCTAAATAAATACAAATCATATGCTATATCAACCTCTTTTATTTTTAAGTGGCTTAAACGGAATTATACTTTTAATTGTCGGATTGGCTGTCTTTTTAATTTTTGCATTCTTTGTTGTATTGAGTGCATTCTATAAGAAAATTCCACAAGGGAAAGCAATTGTCCGAACTGGTGTTGGTGGTACAAAGGTAGCATTCAACAAAGGAATGTATGTTGTACCTGTATTTCACAAGATGGAGATCATGGACATCTCTATCAAAAAAATTGAGATCGCCCGTATGCAAGGTGAGGGTTTGATCTGCAAGGACAATATTCGTGCAGATATCAAAGTTGCTTTCTTTGTTCGCGTCAATAAAAGTGTAGATGATGTGATCAATGTTGCCCAAAATTTAGGTTGCGACCGTGCAAGTGAGCCGGAAACATTAAAAAGCATTTTTGAATCTAAATTCTCCGAGGCCTTAAAAACAGTCGGTAAGAAATTTGATTTCATCGAATTGTATGAAGCGCGTCGGGAGTTTCGCGACGAAATTTTGGATATCATCGGAACAGACCTGAACGGTTATATTCTAGATGACTGTGCAATCGACTATCTTGAGCAGACAGATATTGAGCATCTCAATCCAAACAATATCTTAGACAGTGAGGGCATTAAAAAAATAACGGAGCTAACGGCGAAGCAAAATATCAATGCCAATTTTATCCGTCGTGACGAAGAGAAGTTGATCAGAAAGCAAAACGTGGAAGCTCGTGAAGCGATTTTGGAACTTGATCGTCAACTTGCTGAAAAAGAAGAAAAGCAAAAACGTGAAATTGATAACATCAAGGCCCGCGAAGAAGCAGAAATAGCAAAGGTCCGTGAAGAAGAGCGCTTAAAATATGAAAGTGTCCGTATTTCTACCGAAGAGCAGCTGGCAGTACAGGAAGAAAATAAGCTGCGTCAGATCATCATTGCTGAGAAAAACAAGCAGCGCACGGATGCTGTGGAAGCAGAACGCGTAGAGAAAGACCGTGCTTTGGAACAAACTGAACGTGAACGCATTGTTACCTTGGCCCAAATCGACAAAGAACGCTCAATCGAGACTGAAAAGAAAAGTATCCAAGGTGTTATCAAGGAACGCGTACAATTGGAGAAAGGTGTTATTGAAGAGCAACAAGGCGTCAAAGACATCGAAGTATTCCGTGAAGTAGAACGAAAGAAACAAGCTGGTGTTATCGCTGCATCACAAGAAGCAGAAGAAAAATTAATATCCACTGTTAAGGCAGCCGAAGCTGCAAAAATTGCTGCAGAGCAGGAAGCGGAGAAAAAAGTAATCGACGCAGAGGCGGCTCGTAAAATTGCCGAAAAGCGTGCTCAGGAATTATTGATAGATGCTGAAGCGAAAAAAGAGGCATCACTGAAGGAAGCCGAAAGTCGTAAAATTATTGCTGAAGCACAAGCCAAAGAAGAAGCCGCGCTTGGCTTATCCGAAGCTGAAGTGATGGTTGCAAAAGCCGAAGCCGAAGAAAAACAAGGTACCGTTGAAGCTAATGTGATCGAGAAGAAAGCGGAAGCGATGCGTAAAGAGGGCTTAGCACAAGCGGAAGTTGTGCGTGAGAAAGCGCTTGCTGAAGCAAAAGGTATCGAAGAGAAAGCAGAGGCGATGAAGAAATTGGATGGTGTGGGCAGAGATCACGAAGAGTTCAAATTGCAATTGCAAAAAGAACGTGATATTGAACTCGCACACATCAATATCCAAAAAGACATTGCTCAAGCACAAGCTGGCGTATTGTCGGAAGCACTTAAAACGGCAAAAATCGACATCGTTGGGGGTGAAACGATGTTCTTTGAGAATATCGTCCGTCAAGTTTCCAATTCCAAAGGTTTTGACCATCTGATCGACAACTCCAAACATGCGACCGATATCAAAAATTCCCTGATAGGTCCAGATGGACAAGGAGACCTTGCAGAGAAGGTGCGTGGATTAGCCGATAAATATGGAATTTCCACAAACGATATAAAGAACCTCACAGTTTCAGCAGCATTGATAAAACTTCAACAAGCGGCGACTGACGCTGAAAATGGCGAAGACACCGGTTTTATCAATTCTTTGTTCGGGTTAGCAAAAAACTTAGGCATATCCAATAAAAAGCTGTCTTAGTTAATACCTACTCCATTATTGCCTGCAGATGAATGCTATTTATCACTGCAGGTAATAAACAAAAGATTTCACCACATATACAAAGTCGATAAAGCTCATTTTATGCCAGAAGAAAACGTAATAAACCAGAACGACTCCCTTGATCAAGGTGCATATGAGATTATTCGAAAGCGACTCCTTACACAAAAAGAAGAGCTTTCTTCCAAACTCCTGCAGCTAAATGATGCCCGCAAGGAAGTATTTAATGCGACAAGTTTTATACTCAAGGCCAATCAACGGATCACCACAGAAAACAACTGTGTTGCCCGTGGTATTTTAGCCCTCGACAATCTATGTATATTTGGCTATAATGTCCATTTTGGCTTACGCTCTGAAATTAAACTCGAAGATGTTTTTAGTGTATATGCATTTGAAAACAACCAGTTTATACCACAATCACTCGATCTGATCAATGATCACAATTTCATTAGTGATTATCAAAATCTATATAAATACTATCGCGACTCGATCTTTTCCAAGTTTCGACGTACGGAAAACTATCTTTACATGATCTTTCAGACCAGCAAAAATCCTGCTGACCTGAAAGCTTTCAAGTGGTTGATCAAAGACGGAACGCTTCAATATCAGGACGACCGAAGCATTCATGAGGTCAAATTGCCTAACCAGTTTGAGTTTGATTGGACAAAAACAACACTGGAAGATCGTCGTCTTGGGAAACATCCACACATATCCATTAAGGACAAAATCTTTATTGAAGCAATCAATGGCGATATTACTTTCAAAATCGAAAATAATACCGATACGGGGAAAGGGATCTTCTCCGAAAAAGTTTCAAACACCGACCAACAATTGGACGATGCGGATTACTATTATGCAGACCTTGGCAATTTGATAGCCGTTCGCATCAAACCCTATCAAGAAGATTTCCGCGCATTTGTCTTTAACCAACGGACAAAAGAAGTTGTCAATCTTAAATCGCTTAATGAATCAGCCATTCTACTTCCCGATAATCAAGGAATCATTTTTTCTAACGGATACTACCTGCAGAATGGCACCCATAAAATCTTTGACGTCCAGTTTGACCAGGTTAGCTTCCTTAGACGCATAGCATCACCAAACGGCGAAGACTTTCTCTATATCTTTTGTCAGGAAGAGACGAATACCTACATCTTACTGTCTTATAATATCATTCAGCAGCATGTCGAAACTCCGATCATCTGCAATGGCTTCACACTTTTCAAAGACGGTAGTTTAATTTACTTTCACACAGAGGCTGAAGCAACAAGGCATCATCAGGTTCAGATCTGGGAAACCCCTTACTTGGCCGTACTCAAAGAAAATGAGCTAAAAAAAGACGATCCGCTTTATAAGGTTGGTAATAAACAGATCGTACAAGCCATGGCCGAGGCACAAGAAGTCATACAGCTCATTAACAAAGAAGACAGTTATGAAGGTCTTTACGAGGATATACTCAAAAAATCGACTGTCCTGCTTGACTCCTATTTTTGGATAAAGGATGAAGCCTTGTCAAACCTTGGGCAGCCATTAGCTCAAATCAAGGAAGTTGCCAATACAGCAATTGACGAGTTTGTTAAGGTTCAAGCCCAACGTAAATACGCCACAGAGCTCAATAGCAGTGCCGAGAAGAAAATGGAAGAGCTTACCTTTTCCATCAATAGTACAGTAGTCGAAAAGCTTGATCAACTTGTTCATCAACTGGCAGATTCACGTCGTTTACAGGGCGAAATCATTGACCTCAAAAATGTCAAATATATCGATATAGTCCGCATCGATGCTTTACTCGATAAACTACAGTCAATCACCACCGAACTCGCCGAAAAGACAATTGCCTTCTTGCTTCGCGACGAGGCATTGCAGTCCTATGAGCAAAAAGTTGAACAACAGAAGAACAACGTCGCTGCAATTATCAAAGTTTATAATGCCAAAGCGATCGAGGAAACGAATTCGGCAATATCCAGTGAGCTCGAGCTCCTAATTGACATACTAAACAGCTTAAAAATAGACGATTCCACCCAGACGACTAAAATAATTGAAAAGATAGCTGTTATTTTCTCGTCCTTGAATGAAGTCCGGTCGCAGCTTACACGCAAACTCAATTCATTAAAAAGTACGGAAGCCATTGCAGAATTTTCGGCCCAGCTTACGCTACTGGAGCAATCTGTCACCAACTACCTTGAACTCTCCACAACAACAGAAAAAGTAGACGAGTATTACACCAAAGTCATTGTCCAACTGGAAGAACTCGAAAGTAAATTTTCAGAATTTGAGGACTTTGCACTGAAGATCGCAGATAAACGCGATGAAGTTATCAAAGCATTCAATTCCCGCAGAGAGCAAATCGTTGAACAGATCAACAAACGCAGTTCTTCGCTCGAACAAATTGGGCTTCGTGTTTTAAAGAATATCGAAAACAAATCAAAGACATTTGCAACACGTGAAGAAATCCTGAGTTTCTTTGCTTCAGATTTGATGATTGACAAAATCAGACAACTTGTGCAAGAACTGAAAACGCTCAGTGATGTTTCAAAAGCCGAAAATCTTGAAAACCTACTCAAAAAATCTCAAGAGGATGCATTGCGCATTTTACGTGACAGGAATGATCTTTTTGTAGATGGAGAGAATATTATTGCGCTTGGCAAGCATAAATTCGCCGTCAATAATCAGTCACTTAGTTTAACGCTCTTGCGCAAAAATGACGAAATATACTTCCATCTTACCGGAACAAGCTTCTATCAAAAAGTCAAAGGCTCCGAAATAGAAAACTTTAGAGATATTTGGGATCAGGAACTGATTTCCGAAAACAAAGATGTATACCGAGCTGAATATCTCGCTTATAAAACATTCCTTGCTTCTAAAGGACAGCACGATTTTGATGCCAACCTGTTTATCAATCAGACTGTCGAGCAAAGTTATTCGGAAGGTTATGTCAAAGGAGTGCATAATTTTGATGCCCTGGTAATCTATGATACCATCAAACAGCTAGACAGCAAGCTTGATCTTTTACGTTACGATGCTCATTTGCGTGCTATGGCGCAGTTGTTTTGGCATTCACTGGCCCAAGACCAACAGGAAAAACAGAAAGCGTTGATCCAGTCTACACACTCCGTATTAAAAGCATTTCCAAATTCCACACGCTACCAATCTGTCGTTGACGAACTCACAAAATTATTCAACAATTGGGACACTCATTTGGACCGCTCGACAATTAGTGGAGAGGAGATCGCGAGCTATCTTTTCCAGACTTTCACAAGCTACAGCAAGTTTGTCGTCAGTGAGCAATCGGATGAACTGAAGAAGGCTTTCATCAGGTTATTGGAAAACAAAAAGAGTTTCAAACTCTTTGAAGCAGATATTCAGCATACACAATTTAATCTCGTAGACCGTTTCTATTTGACTTTAAATTGGCTAAATTCTTTTATCGACGAGAACAGTGACTACCAGGCTTTCCACAAGTACATTGAGGAAACTGCAGTCACACTCCTTTATCCAAAAGATGAATACCAATTGATCATCGCCAAAGACAATGCGCTCATCCAGGGATTAAAGGGAAATCATCCGATCTTGAACAATGGAGAAGAGCAGATTCAATACCATCAATTTCTGAGTAGGTTGAAGACATTTGCCGAATTGAATGCCCCTCGTTTTCAAGAATTCGCTTCTTTGAAGGAGCAGCTTGGAAAAACATATGCCAAGGAGCTGAAAATCGGAGAATTTGAACCAAAAGTCTTAACATCCTTTGTCCGCAATAAGTTGATCAACGAAGTTTACTTTCCATTGATCGGAAATAATCTGGCCAAACAACTTGGGGCAGCTGGCGACAATAAACGTACCGCCAGAATGGGTATGCTTCTCCTCATTTCTCCGCCAGGTTACGGAAAGACAACATTGATGGAATACCTAGCGAAAACCATGGGATTACATTTTGTGAAAATCAACGGACCTACAATTGGGCATTCCATTACTTCAATTGATCCTGTGGAGGCGAAAACTTCCGGGGAACGTGAGGAACTTAAGAAGATTAATCTTGCCTTTGAAATGGCCGACAATGTGATGCTCTACCTCGATGATATCCAACATTTGAATCCTGAATTCCTACAGAAATTTATTTCATTGGCTGACGGCCAACGTAAGATCGACGGTATTTTTGAAGGCGAGAGTAAAACATATGATTTGCGCGGGAAAAGATTCTGCATCGTAATGGCTGGAAACCCCTATACAGAAAGCGGGTCCAAATTTCAGATTCCAGATATGCTTGCCAACCGTGCCGATGTCTACAATCTAGGGGATGTGATCGGTGATACCGAAGCACTATTCAATCTAAGCTTGATCGAAAATGCGGCAATTGAAAACAGCTACCTTGAAAAAATAGCAAGCAAATCCTTCAACGACTTTTATGCTTTAGTGAACTACGCGCAATCGGTGGTAGACCAACTTCCCGATTTAGAAGGCAATTACCTGAAGCAAGATATCGATGATTTTATAACGGTATTAAAACATGTATTAAAGATCAGAAATGTTGTCATTAAGGTCAATCAAAATTATATTCAAAGTGCGGCCATGCAGGACAATTACCGAACAGAACCGCCGTTCAAAATGCAAGGATCTTACCGGAATATGAGCAAGCTCATTGCGCAGATCGTGCCCATGATGAACGATCAGGAAATCGATCAAGTTATCCTCGCACATTATGAAAGCGAGTCACAAACCCTTACTGCCGATACAGAAAGTAATCTTCTAAAATTGAAAGAACTCGCCGGATTGATAAACAATGTGGAACAAGAGCGCTGGGAACACATCAAACAAATCTTCCGCAAGAACAATAAACATGGTGGTTTGGCCAAAGATGATAAGGTGTTTGCACAAATGCAGGACTTTAACGAAAATCTAGAGGGTATCATACAGGCCATTCGTGCTTATAAGAATTAGCATTTTTCATGATTTTTCCAGCTGACGACAAAAGATGAGTCAGCTGGAAAAAACTATCCTAAATAGACGCACAACAGTGCTTTTCTAGAAATAGCGATTGCGGACTACTTATTTACCAGGCCCGAAGAGACTGTAAATATGCCAAAGTCGTCGATTAGCATACGTTCCTTAACGACTCCATTGTAGGCCATCAGACGGTCTAATTCTTTCTGCGAACGACGGCGCATCACCCAGTCTTTTTTCTGATGACTGTTTAACACGTAAGCAATCATCTTTAACTGTGGATGCCATGGCTGTCCAGTATAAACCAAATGACTGCTTTCTTCACAAATCGAAGTTGCACCTTTTAAAGCCCTACTTGCCATTTCATTGTCACCAAAAAGTTCAAAAATACCTGAGATAATAACAATGTTAGGCTCAAATTCCAGTTTGGAATAGGTAGCTGTATCAAAACAATCGTAGTTGGTAAATCGTATTCCCTGCAATCCGTTTCTACGGATAATCTTCTCTCCTACCGCAATATTTGACAACAGGAATTCATTAATCACGATTTCGGCTTCGGGATATTTTTCTTTAATATCAAATAAGTAATTTCCGGTCCCACCCGCAATGTCCAATATTTTAACGGTTTTTCCAGCAGCTTTAACTTTCGTTATATGCTCTTCCAGCAACTGTAACAAGTGTTGTTTTCGAATGCGAATTCCTTTCCAGCCGATGGCCTCCAGATAACCACGGTCGAGGATACGCCCAAAGCGATTTTTACCCTGCGATTCATTGCGATAGACGTAGTCCAGCGATATCCCAGAATCAAATCCAAACTGCAGGCCTAAATTCATTCCTTTACTTAAGGAACCTATTTTACCCAATGCCCATTTTTGGACCGCATAATTCAATTTTTCACCCGCAGGAAGTAACTTATGGTATAATTGTTCATACTCTTTCACCGAAAACTCATCGGGTTCAAGCGTCAACTCAGGACTTTGTCGGGCATAGGCCTTGTCGATAAAGTTTCGCAGATACTGGTAAACTTTCTGCCGGTTTGTTTCAAATAGAATCCCATGGTAGAAATTACGTAATGTAATAAAGGTCTTCAACTTTGAAGCAATTGTCACAAAGAATTTTTTCTGTACCGAATTTTTGACCACATAATCTTTTTCAGCAGAAAGGACAATCACAGGAATATCAATCGCCGCAGCGTCTTCAACGATACGCTCGCCAGCTTTTAATAGATCAACCAACAAAGCGCCATTGATAGATTTGGATATCAAAGGATCGGCATCGTAAGCCTTCTGCTGATCGATATCGTGAGTCAACACTTTAGATTTGACATAACTCTGGATAATCAGATCTTTTTTTAGCTTTGTTCCCAAAGCAATCATCTGATTTGCCAAGGGCACATATAATTTAATTTCAAATGCAGGTGCCAACAATGCAATACCAGCGACTTTAGGAGCAAAATCATGTACCCAGGCACTGACAATAACTCCTGCAATACTATTGGCGATAACGAAAATGTCTTTCGAATCAACCAAATATTCTCGGCCTATATAATGAACGAAACTATCTAGATCCCGTACATAATCCATAAAGATCGCTGAAACTGGTTCTTTCGTATAGCCATGTCCGCGCAAATCAAATGCAAAGATTGAATGATCGGCAAACTGTGGATCCGTAGCCATCTCCTGCAGACGTTCCGAATGCTCATGCCCACGGTGCAGTACGATCAATGTCCGCTGTCCGGCCTGATAATTCCAAACGCGATATAATAACTCCCCTTGATCAAAACTCTTGAAGTAACCTGATTTCATGTATAATTTTATTGACTAATATCAAATAGTATAGTTAACAACAAAGATCATGCAAATGACTGTCTAGCTATTTCTCTCGACCAGCACCTCCATCAACTTAAGTGTATGTCTATGCAATACAAGATGCTTATTATGAGATTTAACCAAATCTATAGCATCCATTAAATCTAAAGATAATATTTTTTGTGACAATAGAACAGCAAAAATCATACTCCTGTTGTAGCCCATTGTACAATGTATAATCATATTTTCACCTCGCTTCAATTGCTGATAACTGATGACAAGCGCAGCCAATATCCTTTCGGCATCAGCCAGCGTAATTGCCGCTATATCCAACAATGGAAATGAATGATAGTTTTCCTGTACATGTAGGATCGCTATTTCTTCCAATTCTGCAGCCAGGTCAAAAACAACCAGATGCTTATTCAGACCAAGCACACGGAGCTCTCCGGTTGTCGTCCTCGGGCCTACATAACAACGTGGTAAAATCTCAAGCAATGGCGGATTATTACGACGTCTTACGAATCGCCACAACAACCAATAAATCCATTGGTATGGGCTATAAAACAATTTCTTAAAGCAGGGTATCCAACCTTTTTCATTTTTCAGAAACTTTGGATTATTGATAACATAATTTCTTCCTACCGCAATACAGACTAAGGATGGCCAACACAAAAGATATAATCCAAATGCATGAGTCCCACCCCATAATGCCAGTAACAGTAAACACCAGCCGATAGCGTAGTAAACGTTGCCAATTCCATGGTTTCTACGACAAACCTCGGCCTCCAAGTCTAATTTCCCCTTTTCGTCTAATTTCATCTTTTCGGTACCGGCCAAAAAGGGCAAATCCCCCGCCTTTAGCCTCGATAAAGCGCTGTCATGAAGCAATTCCGATGGAGATGGGAATAGGACAAATCCAACATGAGCCAGAATCAACGCTGTCAACACATCCACCAGATGGTGCTGATAAACGGTGAGTGTAGCAATCCCCATGAATAGCAGCCAAATCCCCACTACCCAGCGTGTCCAGCCTTTTAGCGGCCTACCGAGCACAGACCAAAACAGACATGCATACGCCACATGCAGCGAAGGTGCTTGATTAAATGGAGAGTCATGCTTATTCAAAAAGGTGAAGAAGAATTTAAAAACAGGATGCTCAACGCTAGGCCTATCAAAAGAAAATCGCAAGGGAAAAATAAAAAAACAACAAATAGAGACGATTGTAATGAAACTGAAACGCTTCGTATAGACCCAAAGCTCTTCTCGACTTCGACAACAGAAAGGAACCAAAGCGAAGAACAAACCGCTACTCATGTAGGGGATAATCATCCAAGAAACGAACGGCATAAAGTGTTCAAAAGGAAACACAAACGAAGATACAGTAGCCTGATTTGCAGCATGGACCGCAGCAGCAGAATAAGTCAACTGGAAAAATAGCGCACAATAAAGGAAAACAGCAAATTGCAGCCCCCTATTTTTCAGTCGTTTTTCATCCATTTGGCCTTCCTTGACATAATTTTATTCAACACAATATTTGGAAGTAGTCCCAGAGATGCCATCAACCACTTCATACGCTTCGGAAAAACGACTTGCTTCTTCTTCTGTTCGATAGCTGTCATTATACGCTCTGCTGCATCGTCTACAGGGATTAAGAATGGCTTTTTAGACAAATCTTGCTTATTGAGCGCTCTCAGTTTATCCGTATCAACATAGCCCGGAGCAATAACAGTAACCGCAATTCCATACGGATGGAGTGCCCTACGATACGCGTCAGCCACTTGGATTGCAGCACGCTTTGTCTTACTATATAGGCTTGAATTGGGAAAATGAAGCGTTCCCGAAACTGATGCAACGATTGCAATTTGTCCTTCCGACTGACTTTGCATAGCAGTTCTTGCCGCTTCAAAACAATTTAAAGTGCCCATCATATTGACCTGGAGCATAGCCACCGCCTCCTGATAGCTTATTTGTTGAGCAACGTCATCCGCGTAACTCCCTGTACAATTGATAAAGAGATCTAAAGGCATATGTGCACAAAATGAACTGACCGCATTTTGCAGGCTGCTCAATTGATATACATCGACTTCAAAACTTCTGATGCTATGTCCCCAGGAATATGCCGACATTTTCGTCAAATCACGCCCACATACCGCTACCTCCGCTCCTTGCTCAAGATAACGCTTGGCCAAAGCAAGGCCTATT
Source organism: Sphingobacterium sp. BIGb0116 (assembly GCF_024808035.1). Lineage (NCBI taxonomy): Bacteria > Pseudomonadati > Bacteroidota > Sphingobacteriia > Sphingobacteriales > Sphingobacteriaceae > Sphingobacterium > Sphingobacterium sp. BIGb0116. The sequence continues at coordinate 152,754 of NZ_JANUDT010000010.1, forward strand.
CCACTTGTACCACCGGCAATAAATACTTTCATTTCAATGAATTTAATGTCACCTCATAGCCATAGTTCCATTGCGCTTCCATCGCTTCAGCAAATTCTTGTTGATCAATCGGGAAAGACAGCGTAACTTCAAATTTAGACCAATCAATTCCTTTTTTACAGTATTTCCCAGCTAATTGTTCCGCGGCATCCTGTGTATCAATCCAATGTGCATACGGAAACTGCTGTTCCAAATCTGTTAATCGTTTATTTCCGCTAAAGCCCAATACCGCCCGAACCAACGCTTCTTCTTGTGGTTTATAAGGTTGTTTTCGCTCACATATGATGTTTTGAGCAAGCGCCTTTGCTAGCTCCATTGGAACAAGATCAATTGCTCCACCCGTATAATAGGTTTTATTGGAGCATACAGGTTCAATATAAAACATATCGGACATCGAAATACGGGCCGCCTGTAGCATAGAAAACTCAGCGCTCAAATGAACAGCTTTAGCCACTGCACTATGCTTGTAATTATCATCCAAAATTCCTATTGTCTCAACCGGCACGTTTGCCAATACATCCTGAGTTCCCATCAACATCTTTTGATAGAGTTTCCGATCCCCACGCCGCTGCCCAACTTCAGACGGACTGAACAGCACTCTAGCGCCAACCACAAGTGCTGGAGTTTCTGCTGAGAATGGTCTATCCAATGTAGGCAATAGTGAGGAAAGATCCTGTTCCATATGGACAAGATAGCGATTAAAAACATCCTCAATAAAGGGCGCCCGTTTTCTGTTAAACTGTTTTTTCAAAACATACACGCCCAGCCTCCCCAAACGACGCTGTTCTGTAAGCCGATGATGCAGGAAAAACTGATAAAACTCGTCTGATTGCAGATAGGACTTGCGAGCTTCATGTGTATCAAAGGCCTGTATAACAGCCACTGCCATTGAACCACCACAGCTTGCGATAAGGAGATCTGGTTTTAAGCCCAGCTCATCTAACGCAGCATACATACCAAGATATAGACTGAACCGAGTTCCGCCCCCCGAAAATAAAACTGCACGTTGATAAGCCATCAGATTGAAATTTTAGTTAGCCTTCTCACTACCACATTCATCAAATTCTATTAATTCCCCAACAACAGGATAATCAAAACATAAAACAGTGGCGCATTGAAGATCAGACTATCGATACGATCCAATAATCCACCATGCCCAGGAATTAATGTCCCAGTATCTTTCACTCCTGTCTTTCTTTTCAGATAGGAAAAAAGGACATCTCCCCAGAATCCCAAAATACCGAAAAACAAACCGAACAACGAAAAGTATAGAAAATTCTGAAATGGCAGTAAGAAATAGCCCAATAAATTACTCAGTATAATTGTTAAGCTGATACCGCCCACACATCCCGCAATTGTCTTATTTGGACTAATACGCGGAACGATTTTACGTTTGCCAAAAAACTTACCCATCAGGTATTGAAAGACATCATTCAGTTCCGTTAGCACAACAATATATCCGATTAATTTTAGTCCTAGGAACGCGTTGCCATCCATTTTAATGGATCGGATAAAAGCTAAATGACTAAATGCAAGCAAACAAGCTACCGCGCCCAAAAACAGCCCGAATACAGCTCTCTTCTTAACCTTTAAACCATACTTGAAAAACAAGGCAGTCCCCAAACACAAGAAGCTAGCCAACAATAGATATGCTCGATAGGAACAAAAGTATAGGAGCAACGCTTGCAACAATGCCATGCAAAGAAACACCAATGGATGCGTCTTACATTCAGGGATAAACATACGAGCAAACTCGCGCATCCCCTGAAAGGTTATCCAGGCGACAAACAAGGGTGATAGTGTTGCAGGAACGAAGGCAACCGCCAGTACCAAGACAATATATCCCCAGCTTCTAACACGAACAGGAACATCTGCGAATTTGCCGTTGGCATCAGCCATGTGCCAAAGCCTTTCTCAATCGAGTTACCGAACTCAAAAGTAAGAGTAAGCACAAAACACCAAAAATATAACCTGAAACAGTAACCATTGAAATATGCAATAATGCTAAAATTCCATATACCCCCAACAGCAAAGCACGATCACTTTTACCCATCGGTCCATCGTAACGACGATCATTGGCAATCACCTTCCCGATCAATCCACAAAACTCATTCACAACACTTAATACGATAAAAGCGACGATCAGATATATGCTTTCCGGATGAAACTTCAACAAAGGAAAAAATAGCACGACATCCGAAACAATATCTCCGACTTCGTTCAAGACTTCGCCCGTCTTGCTAGTCTGATTAAAAAGTCGTGCCATCATGCCATCTAAGGCATTCAAAGCCATTCGTAATAACAATCCGATTGGCAGGGCCAAAAAGAAAATCGGGAAGCGATCAGCATACCAAAACAGTAAAGCAATGATCAAAGACAATACAATAGATCCGATCGTAATCTGGTTTGCCGTTACCTTTTTTCGATGCAAAAAGTTCAAGATCGGCATCAGCAACTGCTGAAATTTTGGTTTTAATTTATAAACAGAAATCATCTCGCGCTAGCTGTAATTTATTTTTTCATTTTTTTTAAAAAAAAATTTGCATAGTGTAATATATACACTATATTTGTGTCATCATAATTTAGGTTTATAATTGGTTATTTAAGGTTTTCATTCTCCCCGTTTGGAAACCTTTTTTTTGCCCTAAATTATGGATTACCATCGTCCACCGGCACCACCCCCGCCAGAAGATCCGCCACCAAAGCTTCCACCGCCACCACTACTACTAGATCCTCCACCAGAGCTACTCGATGTTGAACGCACTTTAACTGGAGTCGAGTGTTCACCATGAGATACCCGATGTCCACAATTCTTACATAAGTCAAAGCGTTCCTCCAATCCCTGCGAACTATAAGTTGCTGCACGTATCGTCTTGGTACGTCCAGTCTCAAAAGTTCGATAATGACATGCAGGACATTCACTGAACCCAACATTCTCGTCCCAGGGAACCAGCTTTGTTTCATTGGTCTCCTGATCTATCCAGATTTCGTACGAACGGCTACCAATTTTTTCCTCCAAAAGCTGCCCCTTATCCAGGTACGCACTTTCACGGGTAGATACATCATCCTTATTCATGCGCAACCAGCGACCAGATTGATCTGGAGGAACCAATCGAAGTTGATTCTTCCGAATGCGTTTATTTAATCCAATGAGATCAAATAGTGCCAATGGACTCAGTAATAGCGGAACCAAACCCCAGACGCGAAATTTACGTAGGGCCTTTTGAATATTTTCCTCATCCTGATAGGAATTAACAATTTGCGTGCGGCTTGCATTGTATTTCATGGCCAGGGTAATACTACCAAAAACAACTATAAAATAAGGTAGATTTTTCCACTGATAGACCTTCTCAAAATTATTGAGGGCAAATGCACAGATAAACACCGAGATAAACATTAATATCCCCATACAGCCGCATCCACTGACTAAAGGCGGAAAATATTTACTTTTTTTGGTCAACTTTCCTTTGATCGCTCGCGTCACCTCGCCCAACCAGATATAACAGATCGCAAATAAACCTAAAACCAACAGTGAATTTCGCAGAATAGGACTTTTAAAGCTCCAGACCGGCGTTGCCTCTGGCATCAAGCGTTCCAGCTCGGCCTTACTATCCGGTGAGGTAAGTATTGTCTTAATAAATTCTGCGGCCTCCTTAACACCGCGGTCGTAATCTTCATTCCTAAAATTGGGTACGAGATATTTTTCGCCAATACGTTTTAAATAGGCATCGGGCAAAATACTTTCCATACCATACCCTGTAATAAAACGGTATTCATGTCGGTCTTTAGCAATAAACAACAAAAGCCCATTGTTACTTTCCTTCTTACCGATACCCCAGGTATTGAATAATTTTAAGGCAAATTCGAAATCACTGTCGCCAACATAATCATTCACAACAACGATGGCAAATTCACCTTTTGTAGCAGCCTCAATCTGCGTCGATAAGCCATCTAATTCGGCCACTGTACTCGAGGATAGGATTCCATCCGGATTGGAGACAAAATAATCCTGTCCCTGTAATTTCGGGCTTGGCAAATTGTCGACGGTATAGGCGATAAATTGCCCGAAAGCTGACAGCCCGGGGAGGCAGCTTCCTACCCAAATCAATAAAAAAATATAAAAACGATGTAATCTCTGCATAGTTTTAGAACAACAAAATTTGGCTCATTGTCACGATATTAAGAAAAAAAAATCAAACAAAGGTTTTCATCAAAAAAAAGCCCATAATCAACCGATTATGGGCCTATATAATTCAATATTCGTTTAAGACGCTCTGTCCTATTAATGTATCCTAGCAATATGAAACTTTCCCATTCGCTGTCAATGACCAAGCCAGTGTAAAATCAAGACACCGATCAATCCAATAACAGAAACGAGCGTTTCCATCACCGTCCATGAGCGAAACGTATCCTTCATGCTCACTCCAAAATAAGATTTAAACATCCAAAACCCCGGATCGTTGACGTGTGAGAACATGAGACTACCCGCTCCCGTCGCTAGCACCATTAATTCAGGAGTAACCTCTCCTGCCCGCACAATGGGAAGCATAATGCCCGCTGCCGTGAGCCCAGCAACACTAGCCGAACCGATAACTAGGCGAATGATACCGGCTATTAACCATGCAAGCACAAGAGGCGACAAGCTCAGGTCTGCGGTTAGGTCAGCGATGTAATTCGCTACACCACTATCTACCAAAATTTGCTTGAAAGCGCCTGATGCTGCAATGATAAAAAGGATCATCATTATCCCGCGGATTGCTTCTTCCACACTTGCTGACTGCTCCCGCAAACTTTTGCCTTGGCGGATACCCATTGTGTACATCGCCATTAGCGATGCAATCATTAAAGCCACCACCGGGTCACCCAAGAAACGTAGTGCCTTCAGCCAAGAGGAGCTTTCTGAAAATATTAGATGGGAAAATGAACCAAAAGCAATTAAAATTATTGGAAAAAGCCCCGTAAATATACTAATTGCAAATCCGGGAAGCTCTTTTCGATCTGCTTGATTGTGTTCAGGAAAAAACTCAGTGGGCGGGTTGGTCGGAATACGCTTAAGCATCCTGCCAAAGAGCGGTCCACCGATAATTATGGCAGGAATTGCCACAATAATGCCATACGCCATTGTTAAACCTATATCCGCTTTGTAGGTAAGCGCTATGGCCGTAGCTCCCGGATGTGGAGGCAAATAACCGTGTGTCACGGACAGCGCTGCCAGCAACGGAATGGCGACGTAAAGCAAGGGCATTTTATTGGAAGCACATACCATGAAAACGAATGGTACTAAGACAATAAAACCGACATTGTAAAATAAGGGAATTCCTACTAAAAAGCCCGTGAGAACCATTGCCCAAGGTAAGTTCTTTTTGCCAAATACAGCCGTTAGTACCTTTGTAATCTTTTCTGCAGCACCACCCTCCGCCATCAATTTCCCCAGTAGAGCCCCGAAAGCCAACAATAGTGCCAACTGGCCCATAGTGGTACTCACTCCAGTTTCAACAGATTTAAGGATATCGACGGCACTCATATTCATCGCAAAACCAACCGCAACGGAGGTTATCAGTAATGAAAAGATCGTGTTTAACCTGACGACAGTGACTAAAAGAAGTAGTAAAGCTACTCCCAAAATAACGATGATTAGAGGCATAATAATTTATATCTAGTTAAAAATCACCTTCCAATATATGGTACAGGTGTTCAAATTTCTGGAAGTTTTTAATATATACAGCGTGATTCTCCGCACTCGGTTTATAACAGTGCTCGGTATCTTGCTTTCCTTCCGTTTGTTTGTTTTTTATAGTAGGCTCACCTCCCTGTATACCTAATGCTTCCAAGCCTATCAATGCTGCTCCCCATGCAGAGCTTTCTACTGTATTTTTGGTAAATACAGGTTTATTGAAAATGTCTGCAAGCATCTGCACCAACAACGATGAACGCGCTAAGCCGCCGCTTGCAAAGATCGTATGAATGGGACCGGTGTTCTCCTCTAATGCGATTCCTACACTGTAAATTGCAAACAACATCCCTTCCATCATGGCACGTGCAAAGTGCGCCCTGCCATGATGCAACTGTATTCCAAAATAAACACCTTTTGCATTGGAATTCCAATGTGGTGCCCGTTCACCAGTTAGATAGGGCAAGAATATCAAGCCCTCCGCCCCGGGAACGACGGAGTCGACCAAAGCATTTAACGACGCAGAAGGATCTCCATCTGCTTCCATTTGGGTAAATTCGCACAAAAAGTTGTCTCGAAACCAGTTGCGTAATACACCGCCATTGTTAACCGCACCACCAATTATATATTCATTTGGTCTAAGTAGATATGTAAATAGTCTTTGTTTTTTTTCTTGATTTGCCTGCGAACTTGCTACGCGAATAGCCCCACTGGTACCGACTGTTACCGAAGCCACTCCAGGACTTATAGCCCCTACCCCGAGATTAGCCAAACAACCATCGCTACCACCTATAACAAAAGGGGTATCTTCAGGGATGTGCATCAAGGCCGCAATTTCTCGGCTAGGCATATTTAAAATATAATCGACCGGAACTGGAGATGCTAGTTGCTCTTCCGATATACCCGCCAAGCTTAACGCCTGATCAGACCATGTTAGGTGATGTATGTCGAAAAGCCCTGTTGCAGATGCGATGGAATGATCGACTATGTAAACTCCAAAGAGCCGGTAAAAAAGAAATTCTTTGATACCGATAAACTTGTGCGACTGAGCAAATAATTTTTGATCGTTGGACTTTATCCACATTAATTTGCAAAGCAAAGACATGGGATGTATTGGTGTACCCGTCTGCTGATAAAGCAGCCTGCCCACCTCACTTGCCTCCAAGGCAACCGCAATATTCTCGCTTCTGCGATCTGCCCATATAATGCAATTGCTAAGTGGCTGCCCCGCCGAGTCAACAGCGATCAGTCCGTGCATAGCACTGCTCACCGAAATACATACGGGTTTCGGTAGCTCAGTACGAGATTGCCTTAAGCTAATCATTACATACCGAACAGCCTCAATACATGCAGCATAAACAATCTCCGGATCTTGCTCGTACCAGCCTTCCGACGGGTTTAATATAGGATAAGGTACACTATGCTGGGATAAGATGTTACCTTCGTAGTCAAATGCAACAGCTTTCGCAGATGATGTCCCAATGTCTAATCCAATGATCATAAATAAAATTGATGTTTAGGAGAGCTCAATATACGGATTATCTGTTGGTTTACAACAAAAGGCTCAATACCAGCAAACTAATTGGAGCGAGAAAAGCGCCGCATACCGATCTGCTGATAATTGTCTTTCATAGTATCAACAAAAATGGTAAATTTCAACTTAGAAAAACGGTATTAAACGATGAGTATAGATAAAAAGAATAACTACGATTTTGGAATAGTTGGACTCGGCGTAATGGGACGTAATTTATTGCTGAACATCGCCGACAACGGTTTCGCAGTAGCAGGACTAGACCTGGATCCACAGAAAGCGGAGTCATTGGAAGCTGAAGCAAGCGAAGGACATCGCATCAAAGTGACGACCCAAGTAGAAGAGTTTATCGGGGCTTTGCAACAACCCAGAGCAATTATGCTATTGGTGCCGGCCGGAAAGCCGGTAGATATGGCAATTGCCAGTCTTGTTCCGCTTTTGAATAAAGGAGATATAATCATCGACGGCGGAAACACGTACTTCGCGGATACAGACAGAAGGTTTAATGAGCTTTCCGTTTTGGGTATACATTTCTTCGGAATGGGCATATCGGGAGGAGAAAGTGGCGCTCGTCGCGGGCCAAGCTTGATGCCCGGTGGCGACAGAAAGGCATACGAAAGACTAAGACCAATATTTGAGGCGGTTTCGGCCAAGGTAATCGGCGAGCCCTGTGTGGAATTTTTAGGCAACGGGTCGGCCGGAAATTATGTAAAGATGGTGCATAACGGTATCGAATATGGTATCATGCAGTTAATTGCAGAGACCTATGACCTGATGAAAAGATTATATGGTTTTGACACCCAAACTATACAGCAGACCTTCGAAGAATGGAACAAGGGCGAACTAAACTCGTTCTTGCTTGAGATTACCGCTCAGATTCTGAAGAAAAAAGAAGGTGACCAGTATTTGGTGGACCTGATTTCAGATTGGGCAAGATCAAAAGGAACGGGTAAATGGACTTCGCAAAATGCGATGGATCTACAGGTGCCAGTCCCGGTGATTGATGCAGCGGTCAATATGCGCGATATGTCCAAATACAAACCCGAACGTTTGGAGGCAGCAAAATTACTTCAATGGGATGGACAAGCGGTTGATCTCCCCGCAGCAACACTCATTTCTCGCTTAAAAAATGCATTGTACTTTGTGATCATCACGACCTATGCGCAAGGTTTGGCACAGCTTACTGTTGCATCGGAAAGCTATAGCTATGAGTTAGATTTACAGGTGGTAACCAAAGTCTGGCGAGGCGGCTGCATTATTCGCGCGGCTTTGCTCGAGGATTTTAGAAAAGCCTATGCGGCTAATCCGGACTTGCGCAATATCCTACTCGATAGCACCATTGCACAAAAGTTGCTGAGTACACAGGCCAGCCTTCGCGAGGTATTGAAAGATGCTATCGCAAATGGGATACCCGTATCCGGATACGTAAACGCACTCTCTTATTTTGATGCCTATCGATCGGAAAAATTACCTACAAATATTATACAAGCACAACGAGACTATTTTGGTGCACATACCTATGAACGTATTGATCGGGAAGGTATCTTTCACACACTTTGGGATTAAGGAAAAAAAGCTTGAAGATTCGATTAATCTTAATTAAAAACGCAAAAAAGCGGCTTTTATATAAAAAAGCCGCTTTTTATAACTGAGCCCCCTATCGGGGTTTATACTACGTCTATTTAGATGCTAACGTTCAATATCCTTCAAGCTACTCATCTTCTTGTATTCCAAGAAACCTTTAATATCCTCAAAATGTTCGCGTACGCGTTTATTTCCGAATTCAAAGACTTTCTCAGCCAAACCATCCAAGAAGTCACGGTCGTGCGAAACAAGGATCAGCGTACCATCGAAATCTTTCAAAGCATCTTTGATAATGTCCTTTGTCTTCATGTCCAAATGGTTTGTCGGCTCATCGAGAATTAATACATTTACCGGTTCCAACAACAATTTTATCATCGCCAGACGTGTTCTTTCTCCTCCGGACAGCACTTTCACCTTTTTAGTTGTATCATCGCCACTAAACATAAAGGCTCCTAAAAGATCTTTCATTTTAACACGCACTTCACCTACAGCGATTTGATCAACGGTATCAAAAACGGTCATCTCTCCATCAAGCAATGCGGCCTGATTTTGTGCAAAGTACCCAATTTTTGCATTGTGGCCGACTTTCAAGGTACCCTCAAAATCGATCTCACCCATAATTGCTTTAATCATGGTCGATTTACCCTCACCGTTCTTCCCGACAAAAGCGACCTTTTCACCACGTTCGATGACCATATTTGCTTTTTGAAAAACAACGTGTTCATCATAAACCTTCGTTAGATCCTCAACGATAACAGGATATTGACCCGAGCGCGGGGATGGTGGAAATTTAAGACGCAGTGCGGAAGTATCTACCTCGTCGATCTCAATGATTTCCAATTTCTCCAACATCTTTACACGCGATTGCACCTGCAATGTTTTAGAATAGGTACCTCTGAAACGATCGATAAACTCCTGATTGTCCGCAATAAAGCGTTGTTGCTCTTCGTACGCTTTTAGCTGATGCTGGCGACGCTCCTGACGTAACTCCAAGTAATGACTGTACTTGGCACGATAGTCATAAATGCGTCCCATCGTCACTTCGATGGTCCGATTGGTGATATTGTCCACAAATGTCCTATCGTGCGAAATAACAATAACTGCTTTAGCCGAATTGACCAAGAAATCTTCCAGCCATTGAATACTCTCGATATCCATGTGGTTGGTTGGCTCATCCAATAAAATCAAATCAGGCTTTTTCAATAATATTTTAGCTAATTCGATACGCATCCGCCAGCCACCGGAAAACTCAGAAGTCTGTCTTGTAAAATCCGAACGCTCAAAACCCAGCCCCTTCAATACCTTTTCAACCTCTGCATCATAGTTAACTTCCTCAATCGAATAGAACTTTTCACTTAATTCGGATACACGTTCGATCAATTGCATATAATCGTCAGACTCATAGTCTGTGCGGATATTTAATTGCTCATTCAGGTTCTCCAGTTCATCACGCATCCCATAGACTTCTTCGAAAGCCTTTGATGTTTCTTCAAAAACGGTCACGTTATCCTCCGTTAGCAAATGCTGCGGTAAATAGGCGATAATCGCATCTTTTGGACCAGCAACATTACCTGTAGTAGGTTTACCCACTCCAGCGATAATTTTTAGTAAGGTAGATTTGCCGGCACCGTTTTTACCCATCAATGCGATCTTATCATTCTCATTAATGGAAAATGATACATCTGAAAAAAGAGTCGTTCCCCCAAAGGAAACAGAAATATTATTTACGTCAATCACTGTATATACACTTAATTTTGGCACAAAGATAAGCGAATCAATCTTATAAATGGTGCATTTTTGTGTATCTTTGCCACATGCGTTTTGATATTATTACAGTCTTACCTGACCTCTTGGAAAGTCCATTTGCACACTCTATTTTACAACGAGCAAAGAATAAAGGCTTGGCTGAAATTTATGTCCACAATTTAAGAGACTATTCAACAAATAAACACAAAAGTGTCGATGATTATCCCTATGGAGGCGGATCGGGCATGGTCCTTCAAATCGAACCCTTTGCCAAGTGTATTGAGCAATTGCAAGCTGAACGGGAATACGATGAGATCATTTACATGACTCCCGACGGGGAAACATTCAATCAGGATATTGCGAACGGATTATCTACAAAAGGAAATATGATGATTCTCTGTGGGCATTACAAGGGAATAGATCAACGTATCCGTGATATTTACGTAACAAAGGAGATTTCGGTCGGTGATTATGTATTGTCCGGAGGAGAGCTTCCGGCTGCGATTGTTACAGATGCTGTTATCCGTCTGATTCCCGGAGTTTTGTCGGATGAAACATCCGCGCTTTCAGATTCTTTTCAGGATGGATTACTTGACGCGCCTATCTATACACGCCCTGCAGACTGGAAAGGCCACAAAGTACCTGATATTCTCCTCAGTGGTCATGAGGCAAAAATCGCTGCATGGAAAGATGAACAACAGTTAAAAAGAACGCAAGAAAGACGTCCTGATTTATTAAATGATTAAGAAATAAGGTGAATTTTTGTTTTTTTATCACAAAAAGTTTGCTTATTTATTTTTTTTTATAAATTTGTGTAATAATGACACGAAGATATACAAATACAAATTGGTGGTGGCCTGAAGCAATAAGCATCGGGAACTAATTGGTATTGTCATAATATTTCATAATCAACCAAAACCATTTATGGAAATTCCAACCCCGATGCTGACCAGTATCGGGGTTTTTTTATGCAAAATTTACAACAAGAAGATAAGACACAAAAAATGAAGTATACATTCAAAACACAAACCAGAAAGTTGCTTGCGGATACAACTACACCAGTGAGCATCTATCTTCGCCTAAGAGATATCTTTCCAAACTCATTGTTACTGGAAAGTTCCGACTACCATAGTCGCGACAACAACATAAGTTACATCTGTTGTCAACCAATCGCTGGGATCCAGCTCGATGAGAAAGAGCTGACGCTCACTTATCCGGGTAGAGAACGTATCGTAAAAAATGCGCACGAAATCGAATTACGTCAAGAAGTTTCCGATTTTAGAAATTCCTTCGAAGATCATACAATTGCTGAACTTAACTTGATCTCCAATGGCCTATTTGGTTACTTCACCTTCGATTGTATTGAACACTTTGAAGACATCAAACTAACAACAATGGTAGATCCAGCACGGAAAATACCGTTTATGCAATATCATGTTTACAAATATGTCATTGCCATCGACCACTTCCGTAATCAACTCTATATTTTTGAACATCTGCTGGATGACGAAGAATCAGAACTTGAAAGAATGCAGTTCCTTATTCAGAACAAAAACTTTCCCGAATATACCTTCAAACTAGCCGGTGAGGAAAGCTCCAATCGTACCGATGAAGAACACCGTCAGTTGGTCAAAAAGATGAAAGAGCATATACAACGTGGTGATGTATTCCAGATCGTTCCATCCAGAGGCTTTAAGACACCGTTCTCCGGGGATGAATTTAATGTCTATCGTGCGCTCCGCTCCATCAACCCTTCGCCCTATCTTTTCTATTTTGATTATGGTGACTTTAAACTTTTCGGATCATCGCCTGAGGCTCAATTGCGTATCCACGGGAAACAAGCGACAATTTTCCCTATTGCAGGAACATTCAAACGGACAGGCAACATGGAGGAAGATCAAAAAATAGCCACCAAGCTCAAAGAAGACCCTAAAGAAACTTCAGAACATGTTATGCTCGTCGATCTTGCCCGCAATGACTTAAGTAGACATTGCACCCAAGTTAAAGTTGAGTCCTACATGGAACCACAATATTACTCGCATATTATCCACTTGGTCTCCAAAGTAACGGGCACATTAAAAGATAATATCAACCCATTTGACATCGTAGGTGATACATATCCAGCGGGTACGCTTTCAGGTGCTCCAAAACATATGGCGTTGACATTGATTGATCGTTATGAAGGATTACAACGCTCATTTTATTCGGGTGCAATTGGATTTATGGGTTTTAACGGAGATTTTAATCATGCCATTATGATTCGTTCCTTCCTAAGTAAGCAAAACACCTTACATTATCAGGCCGGTGGCGGTATCGTACTAGATTCAGACCCTGAAATGGAGCTACAAGAAGTAAATAACAAAATTGCTGCGCTACGAAAAGCATTACAATTAGCAGAAACATTATGATCAGACCATTGGAATACTGTGTCAACAAGCAACATATCCATGATTCGGTAGACACCATTGACAACCGCATCGTTGAGCTATTGGCATTACGAAAAACCTATATTGGCAAAGGCAAGTCTTTAAACGATGAGCAAAACGGAGAGCAGAATATTATACGGAACCTGGACAGTAATTATGTCCTACTGGCAAAAAGATTTCATTTGCCAATCGTATTTATTCAGTCCATATTCCAGGAAATTGAAAATTATATTAATCAAGATTTTATAGCAAAAGGTTATGAGCAACAATAAAATAGTCGTTATAGACAACTACGATTCGTTCACCTACAACTTGGTCCATTTGTTACAGGAATTAGATCAAGAATATGTTGTATGGAGAAATGATAAATTTAAACTGGAAGATATTGATGCTTTCGATAAAATACTTCTTTCGCCGGGCCCAGGTATTCCAGAAGAAGCTGGATTATTACTTGATGTTATCCGTACCTACGCCCCACATAAAAGTATATTGGGTATTTGCTTAGGCCAACAGGCTATTGCAGAAGTCTTTGGTGGTACACTATTCAATATGGAAAAACCTTTGCATGGCGTAGCAACAAATATTACTGTTGTTGATGAGTCAGAGAAATTGTTTCGGGACTTCCCAAAAGATTCCAAAATTGGACGCTACCATTCTTGGGCCGTAAACAAAGACAGCCTACCAGCTAGCCTCAAGGTAACGGCGATCGACGAGAATGGCATCATTATGGCCTTAACCCATACCGAATACGATGTAAGGGGAATGCAGTTCCACCCAGAGTCGGTATTGACCACAAATGGTAAAAAATTAATTGAAAACTGGTTGGGAATCTAACATCTAAAAAAATGACTATACTTGATAAAATCATTGAACGAAAAAAAATAGAAGTAGAAAAAGCAAAAGCTTTAGTTCCTTTGGAAGAGCTATTAAACTATCCCTATTTCAGTGTGGCTTGTCTATCGTTGAGAGAATCTATTCTTGATCCTGAAAAAACAGGAATTATAGCTGAATACAAAAGAGCATCGCCATCAAAAGGAGACATCAATAGTACTTCAGCAGTGGAAGATGTTGTAAAGGCATACGAGGAGGCAGGTGCTTCGGCAGTCTCGGTTCTCACTGATGGTGAATTTTTCAAAGGCAATTTAGAAGATCTATCGAAAGCACGTAAGGCTATTAGCATTCCTATCTTAAGAAAAGAATTCATCGTGGATAAATATCAGATCACCGAAGCAAAAGCTTATGGAGCAGATATCATCCTTTTAATTGCAGCATGTCTGAAAAAGGAGGAAATACAGGAATTTGCAGCCTATGCACACCAATTGGGTTTAAATGTTTTACTTGAGGTACACAATGAACAGGAACTGTTGGATAATCTTTTCGATGACATTGACGCAATTGGTGTCAATAATAGAAACCTTAAAGATTTTTCAGTCGACATTCAGCATTCTTATGATCTCCTGAACAAAATACCAACAGAATATATTAAAGTATCTGAGAGCGGTATAGCTGATCCTTCGACAATTAAAGCCTTAAAAAAAGCCGGATTCCAGGGATTTTTAATTGGTGAAAATTTCATGAAGACAGCCGATCCTGGACAAGCTATCAAAGACTTTGTAAAAGAAATATAGAAAGTTATTTAAAATCAATCTAAATAAGATTATATTTGCCAAGGTATAAGCTAAGGTCAGTGTATTTTGGAAACGGATTTTTTTATTATAGATCGAGAGAGTTTTGAGCAAATATATCTTCGTCATTGGGAAGGTATGTTTGCTTTCTGTCTTAGTAATATCCAAGATGAAGAGCATGCAAAAGAAATCGTTCAAGATGTTTTCAAATCACTTTGGGAAAGACGAAATGAGCTTCGACTGAAAGAAGTGGAACGTTATCTGATCCGCTCGGTAAAACTCAAAGCTTTTGAATACATTCGCAACAAGGTCTCCCGTCAACAACACCTAAGCAATATTTCAAACACCAGCGAATCCCACTATACGGACAATACGTTGATTGCTGAGGAACTCGCAAACAAAATTTCCCACCTGGTCAACACACTGCCTAACCAATGTCGAAAAGTATTTCGGATGAGCAGGGAACAGGGACTTACCAACAAGCAAATTGCCCAGGAACTGGTGATCTCTGAAAGAGCTGTAGAATACCATATTTCGCGGGCACTTAAAACATTAAAAACAGAATTAACAGAATATATATTGTAAGTTGATCCATAAAAAGAGAAATCTCGTATTTTTGTTAGCAAGTTGAATATACTGATGAACATAGACAAGAAGTTAATAGAGAAATATCATTTAGGCCAATGCTCGCCAACAGAAAGACTGTTGGTCGAACAATGGTTGCTGGATGACACCTTCGAAACTAAGCCATTGCCTATTTCTACAGCTCAAAAAAACAAATTAGAAAGCGATATCTGGGCCGACATCAATGCGCATATTGAACAATCCAAGGCACCAATAAAAATTAAACAAAAAAAATACAATTTTAGATACCTTGGCATTGCAGCTTCGTTATTAGCCGTACTGAGTATTGGCTTCCATCTGTTTAACATGAGTGAAAAAACTGATGCGACATTCGACAACAGAACGAATGCTAACCTAAAATATATCAATCAGGATAACTATAAAATAGTTTTAGGCAAAAATGCGACTGCTCAGATCAATACCGATACTGGGGAAATTAAAACGACAGGCAATATGCTCTTTATACCCAAAAAGAACTTTGCATTCAGCCTTTCGGGAGATAAAAAGAAAGAACTAAAAATCGGCGAGACCTATTTTGTACTGCAACCGCAAAAAAATGGAAATCAGGTTATCATTGCCAAATCCGAACTAACTTTTCTTGCACCAACATTACAGCACGAACTTAAATTACAATTTAACATCATTTAATCGATCCCTATCCCCCATCCTATAGAACCATGCTAACAAGCCGTCTTATCTTATTCTTACCGCTCTTGCTTCTTAGCTTTACGATAAGTTGCCGATCAGAACATGCTGAGAAAAACTTAGCTGGCAAATATAGCTTCTATACCATGGATAAGGATTTAGGAAACACCATCATCACGACCAACAGCATTGATAGCGGAAAATTAACGATTCGACAAAGTGGAGTTGATATCCCAACACAAGAGTTCGATCGCAGCATCATTGTTAAAAATGGCAGATTTTATTTCCTCAGAGAAGGGAAATTTAGAAAATATACACTAGAAAAAACAGGCCTAAAAGAAATTGCTCAGCTGTCTATGCCTGACCAACATATTGAAAATATCAATTGGCTCAACAACGACACCTTACTCCTTTTCACATCAGACAACAAAACCAATCGCCGCCTATGGTACACTAAGGTTGCTGTCAATGACTTTAACGTCGCTCAGCAACAAGAAATAATCATACCTTCCTCAGCTTCCGATTTCAATATTATTTCTGTTGGCTTTAGTACCATACACCAGCAACAGCTACTCGTTGGATATACCTTCAATAAAATAATCAATGAAACAGACTTCACCACAATAGACACCCTCTATGTAGCAACATTCGATAAAACGACATTACAATTAAAAGAAATTCAAAAAGATACCCGATCCACTTATCCCGGAGGGATCAATACGGTACAATCTTATAGTTTCAATGATGAAGAGGGAAACTATTATTTTATGGCATGCCCAGGCATAGCCTTAGGAAATATTCCCTCAAAGCCAACTGCTATCTTTAAAATTGGTCAGAAATCAACTCAAATTGACCCGAATTATTTCTTTGATTTAACAGCACAGACCCATAACCACGCTTATGGTATGTGGTACCTGGGAAATCATCAAGCAATTGTACGGAGCGAACGTAAAGATCGCTATACCGATTTCAGCGACCACCACTCTACTTATCAATTTGAATATTTCCTTGTTGACCTCAGTGCCAAAACCACACGCAAACTCAACCTACCATTTGACAAAGGCACCCGTAAAGAATCTGTACTTGTTGAAAATGGTAAAGCATATATCACCATTGATGACAGCTCAGACAAACATCAGGTTTGGGTTTATGATATCAAATCAGGTCAAATTACCCCAGGGCTTCAATTAGATCGAGAGACCGATTTCATTGTAAGAATCGATCGACTAAATTAATTCTATCTGTAAAACAGACTATTACAAAAATTATTCTTTTTTTTCACCTTAGGACCTTCGGTAAATTTAGAGTTACGCAACTTCTTTATGTGTAATTAATCTAAATAAAACAATGTTCAAATTTAAAGTGATATGGTTAATGTTATTTTTAACCCTATCTTTTCCCTCGTTTTCTCAGCAACTGGCCCAGATCGAAGGTAGCATCAAAAATAGCACAAAGGAACCGATTGAAGGCGCTACAATCCTCCATAAAGGTACTAACAACGGTGCAAAAGCAAATAGAACCGGTACCTTTATACTAAAACATGTACCCTTTGGGAATCATGAATTTATTATTTCAGCACTCGGCTATAAAACTTTAACGCTGAAACTCGAAGTCAATAAGTCAACGGAAATTCTAAAAGAGATCACATTAAGTACGGAAAGCAATTCATTGGATGAAGTACAAGTTGAAGGAAAAACTGTCAGCAAAAGGATCAAAGAATCTGGTTTCAACGTTAATGTAATAGAAACCAAACAATATGCCAATACCAATTCCGATATAAATCAAATACTCAATCGAAGTACAGGCGTAAAGATTCGAGAACAAGGCGGCCTAGGTTCCCGATATTCCTTTTCGCTAAATGGCTTATCTGGCAATAACATTAAATTTTTTATCGACGGGGTACCAATTGAATCTTTCGGCAGTGGCATGAGTCTCAATAATATGCCGGTGAACATCGCAGAACGCATTGAGGTGTATAAAGGTGTCGTACCGGCACACCTGGGCTCAGATGCTTTGGGTGGAGCGATCAACATCGTCACCAATCGTGATTATAAAAAATCTTTAGATCTCAGTTATAGTATTGGCTCATTTAATACACACCGCGCTGCGGTGAGTGCTGGTTATAAACATCCCAAAAATGGCTTGATGATCAATTTGAATAGTTATTACAATTTCTCAAATAATAACTATCTCATGAGAACCAATCCCAAAGCTGGTGTATACCTAAAGGCACCTATACCTCCGAAAAACGAATTATTTGACACCCTGCAATCCGCAAGGCGTTTTCATGATGACTATCGTTCATTTATGACACAGGTTGAAGTGGGCATAAGTAATAAAAGATGGGCCGATATCGCTGTCTTAGGCTTGACTTATAATGACGTGTATGACCAGCAACAAACCGCAGCGACACAAGAACGTGTGCTAGGGCATGTATTCAGTAAAAGTCATACGTTTACTCCAAGCTTGCGCTATAGAAAAGACAAGTTTCTTTTTGAAAATTTATCAGCAACTGTATACGCAAATTATTCACGAGGCGAAAATATTATCACCGACACGAGCTCGAGGACATATTACTTTTGGAACGGTATAGCTACAGAATATAGTCCCAATGCAGGCGAACTGAATAGCTACAAATCCATCACCCATCAAAAGATTAACAACAGCTTTTCGCAGGTAAATTTAAATTACAAGCTATCAGCATCGCACCTATTCAATTTCAACTATAATTTAAACACCAATAAACGCGAAAATTACAATGAGATAGATCCCTACAATGATTTTTATAATATAACAAATCAGATCTATAGAACGACTATTGGGCTCAATTATCAACAGATTCTTTGGAAAGAGCGACTAAATAATTCATTTTTCATCAAAGAGTATGGCTTATCTGGCAAAACCAACACTGCTGGTAAAACCTCCAAAAACTACTTTGGTTATGGCGCTGTGACGAACATTAAATTAGATGCGAGTTACGGCATAAAACTATCGTATGAACATGCCTATCAACTACCAACTTTTACCGAGCTCTTTGGAGATGGTTTAAACGTTATGGCTAATGAAAAATTAAAGCCTGCAAATAGCGACAACTATAACCTGAATTTCTACTATGGAACAACCTTTGGAAACCACTATCTAAATGTGGACGCTTCAACCTATTATAGGAATGTTAAGGACTATATCATTCAGAAATCTTACGACACCCCGCAGGGGCAAAAACAATTAGCGGACAATGAAGGCGGAGTGAAGGTCAATGGCCTTGATTTCGAAGTTAAATATGGGTACAAATCCAATTTTATGGCCGTATTAAACATGAGTTATTATAATGCAGTCGATCGCGAAAAGTATGATAAAAATAATAGAGAAAAGATAACCTACAAAAATCGTACACCCAATGAGCCGTGGCTATTTGGAAACCTAGACATCAGTTATGGCCGGAATAACCTTTTTAGCTCCAAAGACAATCGTATACAGCTAAATTATTACTTGCAGTTTGTAAATAACTATTCGTTAAGCTGGTCCAAATTAGCAGAAAAATCAACAAAAGATTATATTCCAGCCCAATGGTTACACAATATTGCCGCTACCTATTCTTTCAATAACAATACTTATAACATCACCGTCGAGGGAAAAAATTTGACTGATCAAATTGCTTACGATATTTTCAAGCAACAGCGCCCCGGTCGTTCTGTATATCTAAAATTACGGTACCTCATCCGCTCCTCACATTAAAAATTATTTAAAACTATAATATCATGTTAAAATCAATTACAAAAAACGTTAGTTTAATTGCTTTGGCAGGCATTTCGTTAATAGGCTGTAGCAAATCCACACCTGACAACGGTACGCCCACAAATCCAACGGAAGAAGTTGGTGGAAATTTTGCGATAAAGTTCAGTACAGACAATGGTTCGTTTATGCTTCCTGTAAAAGATCTCATGTCAGGTACGATCTCTCCAGTAGGCGCCGGTACTGATGTAACAAGTATGTTCCCATGGGAAGAAAATGTAATTCAAAAAGGCAAGTATTTCTACTCGATTGATCCAAATGCCGCTCAGTTCGGAAAATATAGCTTTGAAAATGGTGTATTAAAGGCTATTAAAGTCATTCCGTTCACCAAGTTAACCACTTTATATATAGGCTGGCATAGTTGGCTGGATGACGATCGCTTGGCCGTCGGCCCACGCAATAGCAACGAATACGCTGTAATCAACACAAATACGATGCTTGTAGAGGCAAGTGGTACAATAACCTCAGACACCGACATCCCGAAAGACCATAATATGCGGATTTATGCTTTTCTTCCTCAAGGTAATAAAGTCGTCTTAGGTTATTGTTTATATAACAATATAACAAAGGTAAGCTACGACATTACGTATACAGGTTCGGTTGACTATCCATCGTTTAAAAACTTTAAGAAAACAGGTGAAGACAACCGTTCAGCACCCGTAGGTCCAGTTAGAAACGGTTATTTTCATAAATTCAAGGAAAATGGTTACACTTATTTGCAAACGTATACAATGCCCGCATTGGGTGGGGGCAAAAACCTACCTACTGGATTCTATCGAATTAAAGATGGAGATGACAAACTTGATCCAAATTACTTCTTCAATATCAGTCAGTACCAAGGCGGAGATAACCAACTGGGGGTTTCTTACCTAGGTAATGGTAAGGCTTTACTTATCAGCGCACATGACACAAAAAATAATGTTAAAGAATGGAACGATTGGTGGTATGCTGCTATGTGGGAATACCTAATCGTTGACGTAAACTCACAAAAAGTAGTTAAAAAATTAGACTTTCCATTGGTCAGTAATTCCCGCTCGGCAGTTGTCATCAATGGGAACGCATACATAGCGGTAAATGATCCCAAAGCTGACGCCATCTATATTTGGGAGTATAACCCAACTACGGACAAATTAACAAAAGGCGCCAAAATACTTGGGGGTGACGCAGATACACCAATGCTATATAATTTAGATTAATCTCTTATTAAACCGGGGCGACCTATTGTCGCCCCTTCGATTAAATACTATCCGTTATCATTATTAAATTATGTTCAGTAAAATCAACGCCTGGCTGCATCTTTGGTTGGGACTTGCCGCCGGTATTCCCGTTATTATCTTAGCAATTACAGGTTGTGTACTCGTCTTTGAACATGACATCAAAGAATTGACTACCAACTATATTCACGTCGAACCCAGAAGTGCCGAAGAACAACTTCCTCCTTCCGTTATTTACAAAGCAGTAAACCATATTCTTCCTGATAAAGAAATCGCAAGTTCCTGGTATAACGGATTAGACAAATCCGTCAAAGTGAGTTTGGACCATTCCGATAGTCTAGTTTACGTAAATCCCTACACCGCAGAAGTCCTCGCCATTGTAGATCATGAAGATTTCTTTCATTTCATGGATGAAGGGCATCGTCACCTTTGGATGCCTGTAAAAATAGGACGACAAGTAGTCGGCTGGAGCACATTCATCTTCTTTATATTGTTGATCACTGGGCTTGTACTCTGGTGGCCAAAAAAATGGAACAAGAGATCTAGAGAACAAAGCTTTTCAATCAAATGGAAGGCGAAATTTAAAAGAGTGAATTATGACCTTCACAATGTGCTCGGCTTCTATTCGCTAACAATAGCGCTGGTTATGTGTTTTACTGGACTCATCATGAGCTTTCCATGGATCCGAAGCGCTGTCGTCTCGTTGACTGGGGGGTATCCAAATAAACCTAAGATAGAGAAATCAAATAAAGAAGAATACATTGATCAACCTTTAAACGATGCTTTAGTTGTTGCAGACCAGATTTGGCATAAAGTACGTCGTGAATATGCCAAATATAACAAAGAGGCAGTCATTGTCCATTATCCTGAGCCGGAAGACAAAACAGTGTATGCTTGTACCGACATGGAAGGTGGCACCTGGCGAGATCTCAATTTCGACCGATATACACTTGAGCTAGCCGGCAGAAAACAAGGTCCCATTGATGAGGCAAATACCACAGAATGGTTGATGCGATCCAACTATGCACTCCATACTGGTTTTATTGGAGGAATGACAACAAAAATCATCTATTTCGTGGCCTCATTGATCTGTGCGACCTTACCGGCAACGGGATTCTATATCTGGTGGGGCAAGAAAAGAAAAACGGTAAAAAAAACAAAACATACACAGCTAGCAACTCCTTAAATTTTAGTAATCTCTTAATCATAGTACTATGCGTCATATCCAGCATTATATCGTAAGTTTTCTATTTATTTGTACAACGTTCAATTGCTATGCACAAAAAACCAATCCTATTAAGGGACAAATTGTGGGTGAAGATAAACGAGCTATTCCCTATGTAAGTATAAGCCTTCATAACGCCAAAGATAGTACACTATCCAATACGATTCTTTCGGATAGCTTAGGACGTTTTACATTCGCCAATGAAAAAGCAGGTCGTTATTTTGTGAAGATAAAAAACATCACGCATCAAGAGACTTTTAGCCCACATTTCAGCCTGACAGAGCAACTGGGTGAAATTAACCTCGGTCAGATTACCCTCTTACCGAATAATACGTATTTAGCAGAAGTACTGGTACAACGCAAAAAGCAATTCATCGAACAACAACAGGATAAGCTTGTGTTCAATGTAGAAAACTCGATGCTTGCTGATGGCAATAATGGACTTGAACTACTGAATAAGATTCCAGGAATAGCTGTAGATGACAGCGGAGTATTAAGTATGAAAGGGAAATCGGGAGCAACCCTGATGATCAATGGCAAGATGACCTATCTTTCAGGCGATCAACTTGCCAATTTACTGCGGAGCACATCTTCCATTGATATCAACAAAATCGAGGTTATGTCCAACCCTAGTGCAAAACAAGATGCGGCCGGTTCAGCAGGAATTATCAATATCGTTTTAAAAAAAGGAATAAAACAAGGATGGAACGGTGCCATCTCGCTCAATGGAGGGTTAGGCAGGGGCACACATCTTGGCGGTAGTCTCAATTTAAATTACCGCACGGAGAAACTCAATGTATTTGGAATTTACAATCAATATCATCAGAACCTCGAATATTTCAATTCCCTCACCCGGTATTTTTATCCCGATCAGCACAATGTTCCAGAATCTTATAGCCAACAGGAAAATAACATACGCCCCAAACTACGGTCTAATAACTTTAGAGCTGGTATAGATTATAACATAGATTCCAAACAGACACTTGGCCTACTTATCAATGGCGGTTTTGGCAAATATCCGAAGTATGAACCCACGACAAATAGTTTCAGAAACTTTGACGATAATCAATTAGTGTGGTCTTCTGCTACGATAACGGAAGGAAAAGAACACTGGCGGGACATGCTCTACAATGTCAACTATACTGTCAAATTTAACGAGAAAGGGCACGAACTAAAGATCGATCTCGATCTTGTCGACCATTATTCCAAAATGGATCAGCAGCTGAACACGAATTATACGAAAGCAGATGGCTCCACGCTCAACCAACCATCGTCACGTAGAGGAGACATTCCATCAGACAATAAAGTGTACGTCGCCAAGTTGGATTATATACTCCCGCTAGCCCAAGGGTATAAACTGGAGACAGGTTGGAAAGCCAGTCATGTACGCACAGAAAATGACCTGCATTATGACACCTTACAAAAGGATCAATACGTCCCGGACCTGACAACAAGCAACCATTTCATTTACAAAGAAACAATACAAGCGGGTTATATCAATCTATCCAAAAGCTGGCATAAAATTTCGGCACAGGTTGGTGTCAGAGGTGAGCATACGCATACTTTAGGTAATCAAATCACCCTCCATGAGCAATTTGAAAAATCATATTTCAAACTATTTCCTTCGGCATTTCTAACCTATACCCTCAATGAAAAAAACAAATTGCAGACAAGCTACAGCTACCGCGTACAAAGACCATCATTTTGGGATCTCAATCCATTTCGCGTATATACAGATCCTTTTTCCTATTCGGAAGGCAATGCTCAGCTGAATCCTGCTTACGAGCATTCTCTTGAGTTTGGCTATACACTTGCCAGCAAATATATTTTGACCTTAAACTATGCAAAGAGGACCAATGTCGTTAACGAGATCATTGGTACGGATCCAACCAATCCATACATTACCTACGAACGTCCTGAGAATATTGGTTCATTTAGAAATTACGGATTGTCAATTATCGCCCCTAGCCAATTGACAGCTTGGTGGTCAGCTACACACTTCGCAAATTATTACCGTAATGAATATAATATCCCACAAGAGGATGGCTTGATCAGCCGAAAAGGCAATACGCTTACACTCAATAGTCAGAATACATTCAAATTGCCTAAAGATTGGTCTATAGAACTCGGCGGGAACTACGTATCGGGGCTGACAATAGGCTTAAGTCAGATCAAGAGTTACGGCCAAATATATACTGGCATCCAAAAAAATATACTCAATAAAAGAGCATCTGTCAAGCTAGTTGTGAATGATATTTTGAGGACCAACAATCGGCGTTATGAGACCTTTTCGTCAACAATAAGGCTCGTAGGGAAATCGAACCCTGACAGTAGGACGGCTATACTCTCCTTTAACTATCGATTTGGCGGGGTTGGCGATTCGAACGGTCAACGTTCGACAGGATCTGAAGAGATCAAAAATCGGCTCTAAACTCGTGACAGTTAGCTAACTTTATACTAATGCCAAATTTTGTACCTTTGTAAAAAATTATCGAAGATGTCGGTCAAGATTGGTGAAAATATTGATTTGGGTAAATTCCCATTGTTATTAGCTCCGATGGAGGATGTAAGTGATCCTCCGTTTCGCTATGTGTGCAAACAGAATGGTGTTGATTTAATGTATACTGAATTTATTTCTTCGGAAGGCTTAATTCGGGATGCTGCAAAGTCAATTCAAAAACTTGATATTTTTGAATATGAACGTCCTATTGGCATTCAGATCTTTGGTGGAGATATTGAAAGTATGCGTCAGTCTGCTGAGATCTGCACAAAAGCAGAGCCTAATTTAATCGACATCAATTACGGCTGTCCAGTTAAAAAAGTAGTCTGCAAAGGAGCTGGTTCATCCCTGCTACAGGACATCGATAAAATGGTTGCAATGACAAAAGCTGTCGTTGAGGCTACGGATTTACCCGTAACGGTGAAAACACGTCTTGGCTGGGATGATAACACAAAAAATGTATACGAAGTTGCCGAAAGGTTACAAGATGTGGGGATCAAAGCACTTGCTATTCATGGACGTACGCGCGCGCAGCTGTATAAAGGTCAGGCGGACTGGTCTATGATTCGTGATATCAAACGCAATCCGCGCATCAAGATTCCAATTTTTGGCAATGGCGATGTAGACTCTGTCGAAAAAGCTGCGGCATGGCGGCAGGAGTTTGAAGTGGATGGCATTATGATTGGCCGTGCAGCAATCGGATACCCCTGGATTTTTAGAGAAATAAAACATTTTTTCAATACTGGTGAGCGTTTAGAAGGACCAACTATTGCCGAACGTGTCGAGGTTTGCAGAACACATCTGAACAAATCCATTGAATGGAAAGGTGACAAATTGGGTATTTTTGAAATGCGCAGGCATTATGCGAATTACTTCAAAGGAATCCCTAACTTTAAAGAACACCGAATGAAGTTGGTCAGCTTACAAAGCCAAGCTGAGATTCTTGAGGTACTTCATGAAATTGAACACAATTTCTCGGCAGAAATGGTATAATCCTAAAGTCCACAATTTATAAAGAAAAAGGTCGTGCTAAGTTAATATTAGCACGACCTTTTTTCGTTTAAGCGTCTTTCTTTATGAATCGCTTGAGCTGATTTCTTTCCATCATAAATACACCTCCAATGTAAGCAATCAAAAGCCCATTACCAACGAAGGCATTATGATTAAATACAAAGTAGGATAGATAGGAGAAACATATCCCTAAAAGTATATACATCAGGATCTTGCCCAATTTATAGGGTATAGGATAATGTTTTTGCCCCCATACATAAGATAGCACCACCATAGAAAAGTAGGCTAGAAATGTGACTATTGATGCTCCAACATAACTGTACCTCGGGATCAGGTAATAATTTGCAACGATGGTTATTCCTGCCCCTACCAATGAAATATACAATGCGTACCGCGTTTGATCGGAAAGCTTATACCATACGGAGAGATTCATATAAATACCCAGCAGGACATAATTGAATAGTAATAGCGGAACGATAAAAAGTCCAGACCAATATAAGTCACGAGTTTCCACATTTCCTTTAATAAAATACTTCAGCCAGTCAATATTCGCTGTAATCCCCAGCATAACTAACATCATGGCAATTACGAAATATTCCATAATCAACGCATAGGTCTTCTTTGCATTGGCATTTTTTGCATAAGAAAAGAAAAATGGTTCGGCCCCCAATCGAAAAGCCTGAACAAAAATGCTCAGAAACATTGCTAATTTTCCAACGGCTCCATAGATCCCCAAATCGCGATCCCCAATATCCTTAGGCAGGTAGATTGGCAACACAATTTTATCTAAATTTTCGTTGATGATATAAGAAATATTGGCAATTAAAATCGGAAAGCTATACGATAGCATCTTTAAGATTAGCTGCTTTTCCGGTTTAAAATAGAAACCCCTCATTTCAGGAAGGAGCAATAGAAAGGTTGCTGCACTTGCCACAATATTAGAAATAAATACATAACCTATCCATTCATTTCTATACCAACCGGAACACCAATTACCCAAAGTACCACCATCTTTTATCAGATAGGGAACTAGCGCAATAAAGAATAGGTTAAGAATAACCATAATACCGATGTTGGCCAATTTAATAGCACCAAATCGAATAGGCCTTCCCTCCGATCTCAATTTCGCAAAAGGAACAATAGCTAAAGCATCCAATGCCAATATGAGGGCGAAATACTTCACATAGCTCTCGTAATCGGCATTGTAAGTTCCCTTATTCAACCAGCTACCAATAGTGCCAGCAAAGACTATGGCCGTAATAAAAAATAATGTTGCCAAAGAGGCAATGACGATAAAACTGTTATTGAAAACCTGCTTTTTATCCTTTTCTTCGACTTTTTGGAGAAACCTAAAAAAAGTTGTTTCCATTCCAAATGCCAAAACGGCATTGATCATGGATGCCCAGGCGTACATATTAGTAAATATTCCGTAGGACGCAGGTGGATATTTGAGGACATACAATGGCGTCATGACGAAATACAGCATACGGGCTATAATCGTACTCAGGCCATAAATCATGGTCTGTCCGGCGAATTTTTTAAGTACTGACAAGGCGAAACGGCTTAAGATTGAACTCTTTTAACTACTTCAAAATTGGAAAAGCCCTTCATTTCGCCTTCCTTTACCTCAACACTTTCAACGATTGCACCCTCGGGTCCTTCTTGGCAGAACTCCAACAGTGAATCTAGTGCAAAATCGTCGCCCTCGCCCTCTATATAGACAGAACCATCTTTTAAATTGACAACAAAGCCTCTAACACCGACTTGATCTGCAACCGCCTTGGTTGTCAATCTAAAAAAGACCCCCTGTACTTTACCTCTTATTGAAATATTCAAATGTTTCATCTGTAACTTATTTTTTCTTCCATCGGTCAGATGGAACTTACCATGACTATAGTTTCGTTATTATAGTCATGGACGGTTCAATAAGAGCAAAAGTACAGAAGTTTTGGGGAATTAAATACTACGCTAAACGTTTTACCTTAACATCTTCATTTAGGCGCATGTGTTCCATACCTTGCAACAACACAATCCCAGGTTTTTTACCCACTTCAAGTGAGCCAAATTCATTCTCAATGTTCAACGCGATAGCACCATTGATTGTAGCCCATTGAATAGTCTGCAAGAAATCCAGATCCTCAAAGTGCGCATGCAATACCTTTAGCTCCTCCAAAATGGACAATGTATCGTTTGAAGCTAAACTGTCCGTTCCGATTACCAAACGCTGTCCGGCATTCATAAAATTCTGAACCTTTGGTAATGTTCCCTCAATATAAAGGTTGGCTTTTGGACAGAGACACCACATCACATCACGATCCATACGCTCTACAAAATCCAAATCTTTAAGAGAGGTATAGGTGTTATGAACCAACAATAATTTATTTGGATAAGGCAAATAAGGAAGATAAGACTGAATCGAATTTCTTGCCTGCGCCTTAATCGCATCAGCATTTTTTCCTATACTTTTATAAAAGTCCAAGAACTCACCCATTTTATAACGGAACAGTTTATTCTCCTCTTCACTTTCTTGATTGTGAATACTGATAATATTTGTTTCCGGAACCATCTTCTTGAATTTCTTAAAAAGGACCTTCGAACAAGAATAGGGAGCGTGCGGAGTAATGGATACATGCCCATTCCTAAACTCTTGGGTCAACGATTTAGCCTCCTTTAACTTAAAGTCAGCTTCTTCAGGTTCAATTCCGAGCACCTCCACAAATGTGTGATATAATATCTGTGAATCTTCCTTCAATTTTGAAGAATTATCAGTGTTGGCGTGATCTCCGACTGCGACAATACCATTTTCGTACATATCTCGATCGGCTTTGGCCATAGCGTCATCTATTTTTTTCATCGATGCCGACCGCGTTGTCATCACCTTACTGAGAAAGCTCGGAAGCCCCGTACCTTTAGGAACAATACCTTTCATATGCGACAATTCAATGTGGCAATGTGCATTGATAAAACCTGGAATTATCACTCCTTCATATCTCTCAACCTTCGTTTTATCTGAAGGTGTAAATGAAGTTGGGTCATAGATACCTTGAATTACCCCCTCCTCATCTACCGAAACAATACCGTCTTTTATTGGCATTGAAGTAATCGGCAGAATATAATTAGCGCTTAAATATTTTAACATTTTATCTCCTCACTATCAATTTAGTAACTAAAATTTTTTGACCTGTATGAATACATACCTCTAGTAGAAAAATTCATGCCAAGGTACCTAAAAAGAACAATAAATACCAAAAACAACAATTTGCACAAATTTTTAACCAAAAAGAAATAATACCGCAAATCCACTCTTTTCCATTTGTCATAAATTACTTCTTTATACTTCATTTCAATTTTAAATTTATATATTCGCAGCATCGAATAGGGGTGCCTTGTTTTGTCAGGAACACAAATAAAGGCTGAGATTATACCCAACAGATTAAATTCTGTACACCTGATCCAGATAATGCTGGCGTAGGGAGAGGTTAGTTAAATAGTGCGGTCATAGTAACCCCTTGCTATGATTTGTTTAACTCAAACAAAATACATTACCATGATCAAATTTTTGATTTGTAGCTCCTTAGCTACTATTTCAAGCCAAATTGCCATTGCGCAACAAAATCTGACAATTAAAGCTGTAGACAATACTAATCAGACCCCCTTACAGTATGTTTCCATATCCATAGATGGACAAGCATCCTTCGCTGGCCAATCGGACAAAAATGGACTGATTAAACTATATCGTATCAATACAGGTAAGCACCAGATCCAGGTATCTTCTCTTGGATATAAAACATGGAGCCAAAATGTGGATGTTAAAGACAATTTGGAGCTTACGGTAGCGTTAGAACCTAGTACAATTCAAATGGAAGAGGTACTTGTTCAATCTACCCGTGCCAAAAGAAATGCTCCTACAACCTTTAAAAACATCTCCAAAGAAGAAATAACGCGTAATAACCTCGGCCAGGATATTCCATTCCTTTTAAATCAGACTCCATCCGTGCAGGTCAATTCCGATGCCGGTGCAGGTATAGGTTATACCGGAATGACAATCAGGGGATCGGATAATCAACGAATCAACGTAACATTAAATGGAATCCCTTTAAATGATGCGGAGAGCATGGGTTCATTTTTTGTAAACCTTCCCGACTTTGCCTCTTCTACCGAGAGCATCCAAGTTCAGCGTGGTATTGGGACTTCGACGAATGGTGCCGGATCATTTGGAGCCTCATTAAATATTCAGTCCAATACGTTAGTCGAAACCCCTTACGCAGAGCTCAACAATTCATTTGGCTCCTACAATACCTGGAAAAATACAGTCAAGGTAGGTACCGGGCTAATTAACGACAAATTTGCCTTCAATGCCAGATTATCTCGAATCAGTAGCGATGGTTATATCGAAAGAGGTAGTTCAGACTTACAATCTTTTTATGTGGACGGAGGTTATTATGGCAAGAAACATATTTTAAAAGGAATTGTATTCTGGGGAAAAGAAAAGACATATCAAGCCTGGAATGGCGTTCCCGAACCATTGATTACTGGCGATCGATCACGCATGGATGACTATGCAGATAATGCACTCGAAATCTCGGGCGCAGAGAAGGATCGTTTCATGAACGCCGGCCGGAATTATAATCTATATACGTATCAAAATCAAACAGATAATTATACGCAGAAACATCATCAACTTCATTATACCAATATCCTGAACGACAAATTGACGCTCAATACAGCCCTACACTATACAAGAGGTTATGGTTACTATGAAGAAATGAGACCCGGAGATAAACTAAGTAAATACGGTTTGCCTAACGTCATCATTGGTAAAGATACCATACAAAAAACAGATCTCGTCCGCAGGAGATGGCTTGATAATTATTTTTATGGCATGACCTATGCCCTAAATTACAGACCGAATGATCAGCTTGAAATTACTTGGGGTGGAGCTTATAATCAATACAAAGGAAAACATTATGGCCAGGTGATTTGGGCACAATATGCATCAACAGGTTTTCTTGACGATAAATATTACTTCGGGAAATCACAAAAAAATGATTTCAGTAATTTCTTAAAGGTCGATTATAAACTAGATAAGTGGATATTAATGGCCGATATTCAATATCGGAATGTAGATTACCACATGTATGGTGATGATGATAAGGTGAAAAATTATAATTATCATCCTAAGTTTAATTTCTTAAACCCTAAAGCTGGTGCAACTTATTTGCTAAATGACCATTCAAATGTATACGCTTCTTATGCCTTTGCACAGAAAGAACCTGTTCGCAAGGATTTTATAGAGAAAAATAGCGCCTTACCCGACCCGACCCCGGAGAAAATGCAGGACATCGAATTTGGCTATCGCTTTACAAATGAAAAATTCAACATCGGATTGAATGGGTATGGCATGTTTTACAAGGATCAGTTGATCCCAACAGGTGAAATCAGTGATACTGGCTCTCCAATTCGACAAAATGTCAAAGATAGCTATAGAATGGGGCTTGAATTCGATGGATCATGGAACATCAACAAGCAGTTCAACTGGAAAGCAACAGCTAGTTTCAGCCAAAATAAAATTAAAGACTTTGAAGAGGTAATCGGTGATACAAGGATATTTTATTCGAAAACAGACATTGCTTTATCTCCGGGAACGATTTTGTCAAGTAATTTTTCTTATAGTCCGATAACATCACTTACATTCTCTCTTCTATCCAAATTTGTAGGAAGACAATATCTAGATAATTCATCTGCGAAAGAGAGAAGCATTTCCTCTTATTTTGTCAACAATCTGTTAGCAAACTATAGCTTTACAGCATTAGGTATCAAAAACATCAGTGCAACTTTACAGGTCAACAACATCTTCAACGAAAAGTACGAAGCCAATGGCTACACCTTTGGTTGGATGGAAGGTGATACCCGAAAATATTATAATTTCTATTTCCCACAAGCACCAACAAATTTCCTATTGGGCTTGAATTTCAAATTTTAGAAACAATTTATTTAAATAAAAAAACGTCTCTTTTTTCCTGAGGAAGCAAGAGACGTTTTTTATTTAATATGGTGGATAAATTGCACATTACATCGTGTTTAACAATCGGAATTTTTACCTTTGGTTTTATACTTTTCATTATGCGCGCAGTTATACAACGAGTGAAAAACGCCTCTTGTACGGTAGATAATCAGATTACAGGCCAGATCCAGAAGGGTTTAATGATTTTATTAGGAGTTGAAGAAGCAGACACAACAGAAGATCTTAAATGGTTAGGACAGAAATTCATCAACTTACGCATCTTCGAGGATGAACAGGGCTTGATGAATAAATCGATACAGGATATAGACGGAAATATCTTACTCATCTCACAATTCACCCTCTTTGCTCAAACAAAAAAAGGAAACAGACCTTCTTTTATCAGAGCAGCAAAACCGGATAAAGCCAAACCAATGTATGAAGAGATGGCTTTATTGTTAAGTCAATTGCTCCAAAAAGAGGTTCAACTTGGCGTATTCGGAGCAGATATGAAAATCGACCTACTGAATGATGGTCCAGTTACCATCGTCATGGATACAAAAGATAAGGACAACTTTTAATTTTTTATTGAAAAAGATGACAATTAAAGAAGCACAAGAGGTTATTGACAAATGGATCAATAGTACCGGAGTACGTTATTTCAACGAACTGACAAACACCGCCATACTCATGGAAGAAGTCGGTGAGGTTGCCCGAATAATGGCTCGGAAATACGGAGAGCAATCTTTCAAAAAATCAGACAAAGAAGTCAATTTAGCAGATGAAATGGCCGATGTATTATTCGTTTTGATGTGTCTTGCCAATCAAACGGGAATTGATCTAACAGAAGCTCTGGAACAAAATCTTCAAAAGAAATCAATTCGGGATGCCGACCGCCATAAAAACAACGAAAAACTTAAATAATTGGAGATAGTATTGTTTGTACAACTCTTTGAGATAATATTAAAGTTTTAAATCGAATACGATGTATAAATTCATAACCTATTCGCTCATAGCGAGCATATGTCTTGCCTCTTGTGCGACAAAACAACAGCTAAATTCTAAGGTCGAGCAGGCCAGTACTTTTAATAAGGCTACCGTAGTCACAGCGCATCCTTTGGCTTCAGAAGTCGGCGTAAAGATTTTAAAACAAGGTGGAAATGCAATAGATGCTGCAGTTGCCGTGCAATTTGCTCTTGCAGTTGTTTATCCCAATGCAGGAAATATTGGCGGCGGCGGCTTTATGCTCTACCGCGATCATCGGGGTAATTTAGATGCCCTAGATTTTCGTGAGAAAGCTCCTCAAAAAGCATCCCGGGATATGTATCTCGATGCCCAAGGTAATGTTATTCCTGAGTTGAGCCTTTATAGTCAATTGGCCTCAGGCATCCCTGGGTCTGTTGCCGGTATGTGGGAAGCACACAGAAAGTATGGCAAGTTGCAATGGAAAGATCTCGTACTCCCAGCAATACAGCTAGCCAGAACAGGTTTTAAAATCAGTCAACGACAAGCTAATGAGTTTGAAAGCCATAAAGATCGTTTTGTCAAGCTGAATCCCTCTGGTGCTGCAATTATCAAAACCAAAGCTTGGAAAACAGGTGACCTATTTATCCAGGAGGAGCTAGCGAAAACGCTGGAAAGAATCGCAATAGAAGGGCGAGACGGCTTCTATAAAGGTAAAACGGCCGACTTAATTGTTGCCGAAATGGGCAAGGGGAAAGGCATTATTAACCATCAAGATCTACTGGATTATCAGGCACTTTGGCGTATCCCAATTTCCACAAATTATAGGGGCCACAAAGTTATTTCCATGCCGCCGCCTTCGAGTGGGGGAACATCTCTTTTGGCCCTGCTCAAATCAGTCGAACAGTTTCCACTTCAACGCTGGGGCTTTCAAACCGATTCAACCATTCGTGTCATGGTCGAAGCTGAACGTTATGTATATGCCAATCGGGCCAAATATTTAGGAGATCCTGATTTTATTAGGGTACCCGTCCAACAGCTTATTGACTCCAGCTCAAATGCACATAAACTCAATTCATTCAATTTCCGTAAAGCGACATTAAGCAAAGATGTCAATGCAGATGTCATTCCTGGCTATGAAAGTGAACAAACGACACATTTCAATATCGTAGACGAGCAAGGGAATGCAGTATCCATTACAACAACACTCAATGATTCTTATGGCTCGGGAGTATTTGTGGCCGGCGCAGGTTTTCTCCTAAACAATGAAATGGATGATTTCTCTGTGAAAACCGGTGTCCCAAACATGTATGGGCTTACAGGAGAAAAAGCGAACGAGATTCAGCCCGGCAAAAGAATGCTCAGCTCAATGACACCCACTATTGTAGAAAAAGATGGCAAACTATTCATGGTTGTGGGAACCCCGGGGGGATCAACTATCATTACCTCTGTTTTTCAGACTATCCTCAACGTTATTGACTTCCGACAAAATGCACAATCGGCAGTGAGCCTGCCAAGATTTCATCATCAATGGCTTCCTGATCGCATTGATGTCGAAAATAACGCTATCAATGCCAATTTACGTGGCCAATTAACAAAAGATGGCTATACGATAAATCCGAGAGGGGCAATCGGCCGTGTGGAGAATATACTTGTCTTACCAAATGGTAAATTACAGACAGGAGCCGATCCACGTGGAGACGATACAGCGAAAGGTTATTAGATTAAAAATGATTAAACTATTTGATGCAATCCCTATCTTACAAGAAATAACATATTATGATTCAAAGGAACTACAACAGGATTTTCAGAGCAACATTAGCGACCATATTTACGTTAATTTTATTTTCAAACTGCAAAATACTTCAAGGGCCTGATCTTACAAAGATACAAGTTGGTATGACCAAAGCACAAGTTATTCAAAAACTTGGAAAACCAGATGCTATTGTGGCTGCTAAGAAGTATCAGGAAGGCATCTTAGAAATATACGAATATAATACTCCTCAACTTGAAAATCCAGTAGATTCAGCCTCAGGATTGCGTCAATATTGGTTACATTTTTTTAATGACGAGCTGCAGGAATGGGGTACTAAACGTAATTATTCACCTCGAGAATACGATCATTATTACGAGAAATATAGAAGGCGTCATTAAGTACAAGGCATAAAAAAACCTGTTATCTAAGATAACAGGTTTTTTTTATAAGGATGAATCTTACATCATTCCACCCATACCGCCACCCATTGGAGGAGCACCAGCACCTACAGGGTTTTCTTCAGCTTCGTCAGCTAATACACACTCCGTAGTCAATAACATTGAAGCAACTGAAGCTGCATTTTCCAATGCTACACGAGATACTTTAGTTGGATCAATTACACCAGCAGCGATTAAGTTTTCGTAACGGTCTGTACGCGCGTTGTAACCGAAATCTGCAGTTCCTTCTTTCACTTTTTGAACGATCACAGCGCCTTCGATACCTGCATTATTACAAATTTGACGCAAAGGCTCTTCAATAGCACGTTTGATGATATCAATACCGATTTGCTCATCTTCGTTTTCACCTTTAAGGTTTAATAAAGCCTCTGTAGCGCGAATGAAAGCAACACCACCACCAGCGATAATACCCTCTTCAACAGCAGCACGAGTTGCATGCAAAGCATCATCAACACGGTCTTTTTTCTCTTTCATTTCAACTTCAGTAGTCGCACCTACATACAATACAGCAACACCACCTGACAATTTAGCCAGACGCTCTTGTAATTTCTCACGATCGTAATCAGAAGTTGTTGTTTCAATCTGTGAACGGATTTGAGAAACACGCGCTTTGATGTCTTCTACATTACCTGCACCGTTGATGATTGTTGTATTATCTTTGTCAACTTGAACTTTCTCAGCTTGACCTAAATAAGATAATTCAGCATTTTCCAATTTGAAACCTCTTTCTTCTGAAATCACAGTACCACCTGTCAAGATAGCGATATCTTCCAACATAGCTTTACGACGGTCACCGAAACCTGGAGCTTTAACAGCTGCAACTTTCAACGAACCACGGATTTTATTAACAACTAATGTTGCCAATGCCTCACCATCTAAGTCCTCAGCAATGATCAATAATGGCTTGCCAGTTTGAACTTGTTTCTCCAAAATAGGCAACAATTCTTTCATGTTGCTGATTTTCTTGTCGTAGATCAAGATGTATGGGTTATCTAATTCTGCTTCCATTTTGTCAGAGTTTGTAACAAAATATGGAGACAAATAACCACGGTCAAATTGCATACCTTCTACAGTTTTTACTTCTGTTTCAGTACCTTTTGCTTCCTCAACAGTGATAACACCATCGTTACCTACTTTTTCCATAGCTTGAGCAATCAAAGCACCAATTACTTCGTCGTTGTTCGCTGAAATAGTAGCAACTTGTTTGATTTTGTTGTTGTCTTGACCAACTTCTTGAGACTGAGATTTCAAGTTTGCAACAACAGTTACAACAGCTTTATCAATACCACGTTTTAGATCCATTGGATTAGCCCCTGCAGCCACAGATTTGATACCTGGAGCAACAATTGCCTGTGCTAATACAGTAGCAGTCGTAGTACCATCACCAGCTTGATCAGCTGTTTTGGAAGCTACTTCTTTTACCATTTGTGCACCCATATTTTCTAAAGCGTCTTTCAATTCGATTTCTTTCGCTACCGAAACACCATCTTTAGTAAT
This sequence comes from Sphingobacterium sp. BIGb0116, assembly GCF_024808035.1. Lineage (NCBI taxonomy): Bacteria > Pseudomonadati > Bacteroidota > Sphingobacteriia > Sphingobacteriales > Sphingobacteriaceae > Sphingobacterium > Sphingobacterium sp. BIGb0116. Next base: position 189,062 of record NZ_JANUDT010000010.1, read on the forward strand.
TACTGGAGCACCAAATTTCTTCTCAATAATTACGTTACGTCCTTTAGGACCCAATGTTACTTTAACTGCATTAGCTAAAGTATCTACACCTTTTTTAAGGGCCTCGCGAGCCTCAACGTTATATTTTACTTGTTTTGCCATTTTTATATGAGTATTTAGTATTTCTAAGAAGCATAATTAGGCATTGAAATAGAACCGTAAACCAATTTTATCTTTTAATACGTCTAATTTTAAAGCTTCACTAAAATAACCTATTGAATTCTTATTTGAGCCAGCAAGCTCCTTTTTAAATAACCTGTTCGTATTAATTAGATAACAGCGTAAATATCAGACTCACGCATAATTAAGTACTCTTTTCCTTCATAAGTGATTTCAGTACCTGCGTATTTTCCATACAATACTTTATCACCAACTTTAACAGTTAACGGCTCGTCAACTTTACCTGTACCTACAGCAACTACTGTACCTTGAGATGGTTTTTCTTTCGCTGTATCGGGAATATATAACCCTGAAGCTGTTTTTTCTTCTGCAGGAGCAGCTTCTACTACTACTCTATCTCCGATAGGTTTGATACTTAATGCCATAATTAATTTACTTTTTATCTGTTATTGAATTTATTTTAATGTTATAATCGTTATAAACACATCATCTTTTATGCCAATTGTAAATAAGACAGCTTATAAGACAATTTTTCACAGAAAAGATAATATCGCCATCGACAAAAATTCATTTTGCTGTCACACTGTCATTCCCGGTCTGCCAGTCTTACTTCCGCCGACCGCCATCCCTATAAATTTAACGGTACATGCCTACCTTAGACAAAATACCCAACATAAAAAAGCCCCGTCTGTAAAAACAAACGGGGCTCATAATTTTTTACTGACAACTATTTCTTAGCTTCTTCTACCGGTTTTGTTGTCGGTGTAGCCGCTGGGGCCTTTTCTTGCGATTGAACCGGAGCAGCTTGCTCTTGTCCCGCCGGAGCACCAGCAGGTTGTTGTCCTGTACCCAAGTTCAATGGACCTTGTTGTTTAGGTGCTTCGATTTGACCTCCCAACCCACCTTTAGATGTACTTGGAGACGTACCAATAACATTTACACCTAAGCTAAATACCATAATGGCAATAACCATGATCCAGGTACCTTTTTCCAAAAAGTCACCCGTACGTTTTACTCCCATAAGATTCGTTCCACCGGAAAAACCAGATGACAAACCTCCTCCTTTTGGATTTTGGATTAAAACCAAAAACGCTAAAATAATACTAGCTAATATGATTAGACCGATTAATAATCCTTGCATCTCTTTATGTTATTAATTTAATTTCTTTTCTAATTCTGTTATGCGTGCCGCAAAGTAAGCATTTTTTTCTGGATATTTCAAAACTAATTTTTTGTAAACCTCTATTGCTTTTGGATATAAGCCTTGCTCTATATAGATCTTTGCAAGTGTTTCGGTAACAAGAGAATGTTGATCTTCTGAACTTTTCCTAGCTTTATTCTCCAAGTCTAATTTTTCCGCTTGCAAAGGCTGAATCATAGGTTCCTCACGAATAAACTTCTCGATCACCTCGTCAGTTTTACGCGGTATTTGAAAAGAGATTGTCGTTTTAACCTCATCACTCAACTTTGCTTCAGGCGATTGTAAATGAAAGATATTCTCCCGGATCTGTTGATCGAGTAACTGAGTATCCAGTTTCTCATGAATTTTAGCAATATCGTCATTGGAGGGTGTCATTGGGCCTAATGGAGATTTAACATAAGGCTGATAGGTATCAGCATATTCTAATCTCGTCTTATGCAACCACCATAAGAAACTGTATGGCATGGTATCATCATCATAGACCGAAACACGCTCTTGACCATCATCCATTATATCGGCAACAGATTCCGCTAGAACAGGTGCTACTAGTGGAGGCTCCTCTGAATCGGCAATAATTTCTTGCTGCTGATCGTTTGACCGAAAATAATCTTTTGCAACCCCTGCTTGAATCAAACGATCCAATTCATCAACCTCTACCTTGGATAAAACTGGTTCAGCCACCATTTCGCTCACAGCTTCAATTTCGACAATCGCATCATCGTCGCGAAGTGCTCCATCCACCGGGAAATCATCTGAAGGCATTATTGCATCAGGTTCTGCCGCTGATTTACAATGCATAAATTCATACAACCAACTCGGAGAAGATGCATAGAGCAAAGTAGACGATAAATTCTGAACTGAACTATGCTTGCCAAAAACTTTACGTTCATAAACGAATCGCAGGCTTTGGGCATAAGGGTATTTTTCAATCAATGCTAAAACAACATCTTCCGCCACAGTGTCCGGATGATTGATTGCTTGAAAAAAAAGCTCGTTATTGGATAATGATATATTAAGATTCATCTTGGAAATAGAATTACCAATTAGCAAACGCTTTATTGTATATATCCTCAGTTAACATTTGAATAATTTCTTTACCCAAGGTCTCTTCTTGTGCACTCTGAAGATTTCCTGCAAACTCTTTAAATCGCGTAAAAGGCTGTTCAAAATCATCCTTCGGATTAATTTTATTATGATAGGTAACCTTGATTGTAATAGTCAATCTATTCATAGCTGCACGATCTGTCCCGGCTTCAACAGCTGCTGGACTTATCGAATACTCTGTAATAAATCCCTCAAAGGTAGCATCACCGTCTTGATTCACCTGACTCAATCGAGATTGGTTACGGATACGCTCTTTCAGTGCCTCCGTAAAATTCTGACTTAAGGTCGGATAAACCAAAGGAGCTATATTTTCGAAATATTGAATATTGACTGTTTTCATTCCCTCAGGAATGGATCCACCAGTAAATCCATATTTTACCCCACAACTATTCATTACAAACAAAAAGATTGTGGTGAGAAAAGCATATAAAATTTTTCTTGACAACATCTGTAAACCTTAATCTAAATTTAAGTCTTTAATTTTTCTGTACAACGTTCTTTCAGAAATTCCCAACTCCTGCGCAGCAGCTTTACGTTTACCACGGTGCTTTTTTAGTGCTTTCTTGATCAGATCAGACTCTTTATCAACAAGCGATAAAGATTCCTCAACTTCTTGAGCATCCTGCAGATATTCATCTTGTGCAACAGGACTTTTTAATACATTTGTCGTATTTGCCGGAGAATGTATAGTTAGTGTTGGGGTCGTATTATAATTTTCTGGATCTGCTTTCAATTGTGGTTCAATCTCCTGATACAATTGATTAATGTAGGGAGAATTTTGATCAAATGTGCTAGAATCGACACCTTTCTGAATTAATTCAACCACCAGTTTTTTCAGATCAACCATATCCTTCTTCATATCAAATAAGACCTTATACAGCAAATCTCTTTCTGAGAAATCCTCTTTTCCACCATTATTTGAAGGAACTACCGCCGGCAAACTCGTTCGGGATTCATTGGGCAGATAATTTTGAAGTATATATGCATCAACAATGCGTTCTTTCTCCAAAACAGCGATTTGTTCCGCAACATTTTTCAGTTGACGCACGTTTCCGGGCCAGCTATAGTTGCGTAGCATATTCTGTGCATCTTCTGTCAATTGAACCCCAGGTGTACGGTATTTCTCAGAAAAGTCCACAATAAACTTGCGAAATAATAAGTTGATATCTTCAGGTCTTTCACGTAAAGACGGTACACGCAACGGCACAGTATTTAAGCGATAATAAAGATCTTCGCGAAATTTACCTTTTTGTACGGCTTCAAACACATTCACATTTGTCGCAGCAACCACCCGCACATTTGTCTTCTGTACCTTGGATGACCCTACCCGTATATACTCACCTGACTCCAATACACGTAATAATCTTGCTTGTGTACCCAAAGGCAACTCACCTACTTCATCCAGAAAGATTGTTCCACCATCAACGACTTCAAAATATCCCTTTCTGGCTTCGTGGGCACCCGTAAAAGAGCCTTTTTCGTGACCAAACAACTCGGAGTCAATGGTCCCCTCTGGTATAGCTCCACAATTGACCGCAATAAAAGGGCCATGCTTACGGGAGCTCAATTGATGGATAATATGCGAAAAAACTTCTTTACCACTCCCACTTTCACCCTGTATTAATACGGAGATATCAGTTGGAGCCACTTGTCGTGCAATATCAATAGCACGGTTCAACAAAGGCGAATTACCGATAATTCCAAATCTATTCTTTATATCTTGGTTATCCATAAATTTCCAGTTGGAAATAAAACAATCTAAGTTTTCTTAATCAACAATCTTTCCCAATAATGTCGCAGAAGTACATGACTCGATAAGTACATTCACATAGTCACCTTGTTTAAATCGAGGATCGATTGGAAATACCACCAATGCATTTTGATCATTACGACCACAAAAATCGAACTCAGACCTTTTTGAAAATCCCTCAACAAGCACTTTACAAACTTTGCCAACAAAATGTTGATAACGATATAAGCTATGATCGCGCTGTTTATTGATAACTTCTGTTAAACGACGTTTTTTCACCTCCTCCGGAATATCATCTGCATATCTTTTTGCAGCCAAAGTACCTGGCCTTTCTGAGTAAGCAAACATATAGGCGAAATCGTATTTGACATAATCCATCATAGACAATGTTTCTTGATGTTCCTCTTCTGTTTCAGTACAGAAACCTGTAATAACATCGGTAGAAATAGCACATTCAGGAATAATACGACGGATGGCATCCACACGTTCCATATACCATTCACGGTCATATGTACGGTTCATCAGTTCCAATACGCGGGAATTTCCAGATTGAACTGGTAAATGAATATAATTACAGATGTTTTCATGCGAAGCTATTGCATATAAAACTTCATCTGTAATATCTTTTGGATGGGAAGTAGAGAAGCGAATACGTAAAAGCGGGCTGATTTCAGCAACCATCGTAAGTAGAGACGCAAAAGTTACTGTCTCAGTTTGCTCTTCACCTTCGGTGACAGGAACGCTATATTTATACGAATCCACATTTTGCCCCAACAACGTAACCTCCTTATAGCCTGCATTGAAAAGATCTTGGGCCTCCTTCAGGATAGATTGTGGATCACGGCTACGTTCACGTCCGCGTGTGAAAGGAACAACACAGAAAGAACACATATTGTCGCAGCCACGCATAATCGAAATAAAAGCTGTTACGCCATTTGAATTCAAACGGACTGGATTAATATCGGCATACGTTTCCTCTCTAGATAACAAAACGTTTACAGCTTTAGCTCCATCGTCAACCTTATCAATCAAATTTGGTAGATCGCGATAAGCATCTGGCCCTACAACGACATCAACCAATTTTTCTTCCTCTAGGAATTTCGATTTCAAACGCTCCGCCATACACCCCAGCACACCAACGATCATTCCGGGATTTTTTGCTTTAGCAGCTTCAAATTCCTTTAGACGATTGCGCACACGCTGTTCTGCATTTTCGCGGATTGAACAGGTATTAATAAAAACCACATCAGCTTCCTGATAATTCTTAGTTGTTTCAAATCCCTTATCCAACAAAATAGAAGCAACAATCTCACTATCCGAAAAATTCATCTGGCAACCGTAACTTTCAATATACAGTTTGCGTCCATTACTTAAAATCGGATCCTGTTCTAATAATAATGCCTCACCCTGACGAGATTCGTCGTGTTCCTTAGTGGTATGTGTTAAATCTAGCATAGCTCGATATTCAATAGAATATAATTTTTATTATTTTCGATGGCGTAACCAATGCAATGACCGATCTTTTTGCTGATCTGATTTTATGCCCTTAGTTATTTCAAAGACTACAAAGTTAGAAATTTAAATCCATATAATGACAGTTTGGCAGACAGAAATATGGTTTATGCTTTGTCAAATTTCACAAAAAAAGCGTCGATTAAATCAACGCTTTCTTATGATTCAAGATCAATAGATTTGTTTCAGGAGAATATTCCTGAAAATGCTTACTGACCTGCTTGTTGTTTTGCTTCTTTCTTCATTTGATCACCTGCAACAATAACGATTTCAACACGACGGTTTTGAGCACGTCCTGCTTCCGTATCGTTACTTGCAATTGGTTCAGAGAAGTTTCTACCTTCAGTTCTAATACGCGAAGACGCTAAGCCTTTAGATACCGCAAATGCACGTACAGAATTTGCGCGGTCCAAAGACACTTTTTCATTTGCAGCCAACGTACCTACATTATCTGTGTGCCCGATAACCAAGATTTCAGTACCTTGTTCCTTGTTCAACGTTGCTACTAAATTTGCGATATTATCTTTAGCTGACGCTTTTAAATCTGATTTATTGAAGTCAAATAAAATACCTGAATCAAACTTAACCACGATACCTTCCGCAGATTGCGTAACTTCAGCTCCTTCAACAGTTTTAGAAATCTCAGCAGCTTGCTTATCCATTTTTTTACCGATCAATACACCCGCAGCTCCACCAATGGCAGCACCCGCTAATGTACCAATAGCCGTATTACCAGCTTTGCCACCGATCAATGCCCCTAAAGCACCTCCGGCAACACCACCGATTACTCCGCCTTTAGTCGTATTATTTGTATTTTGGATGGTAGAACAACTTCCAAATAACATAGCTGAGGTTGCAACTGTCAAACCTAATACAGCTAATTTTCTATTCATTTTCATATGTATGCTATCTAAGACTTTTAATATTCCAATTAAATACCGCTCTACTAAAATCAAACAAAGTGCCAAAAGATATATTTACCAACTTTTTTGTTACAAAACACTAAAAAAGGCTTTTGAAACTTCCAAAAATGACGTTGATACGCTACAAAATTTTAAATCACCTTTTCCTACTCTTACAAACAGCTAACAGTAACAAAAGCAAAATGTTTTTATTTTTCTTGGGTCTTTACTTCAATATCAGGTAAAAGAGCCCCTTTAGGCCTTCCCTTTGCATTAAAGTCGTCCATAGATTGTTGTACGTAATGCATCAAATCATACTGTCCCCAATGCTCAGCCAGATCAAAAGATGGACGGTAACGTATCATAAAAGCATCTAATTCTGTACTATCCAGCTTCGTCAGATTTTTAACGGCTTCACGAGAGAAAATACGATCAACTTGTAATTCATCCTTCTCTTTGTCCATAAATCGTCCAAAGCGTTTCGCATTCTTGGCTTCCCTTCCAAAAAGATTATAAAGGGCGGTTGCAGGACTACCCAGGTAAGTTCCAAACTTATTTTTACCCCCATTATAAACACCCTTTTTAGCGTAATTATTCATGGCATCATTTAATTCAGCCTCCTTCGTTTTTCGTTCAACGATGACGGTCTCCAATCGTATCCCTTCTTGCAATTCCACATAAAACTCATTCAGGTTGGTCAGCACGGTTTTAACAGGTGAATACCCGACTTTGGTAAAAGACAGGGAATCTCCTACCGATGCATCAATCGTAAAAACACCAAAAGAGTTGCTCAACGTTGATCTGTGCGTGCGCATATTAAGCACTACAGCATCTCCAATGCGATTACCGTTCCCCTTTTGCAGTACCATCCCCGAAACCTTCTGCAGTTGTTGCGCAGTAGCTCCGAAATAGGTAAATAACAGCAAAAAAAGCCCTAATATATGTATCTGTATTATTTTCATCCTATTATCTCTCTTCAATTACCCCAATTGGTTTCAGTGCGATTGTAATTATCAACAATTTCATTGGGTCAAACATTCAATTCCGTAAGGAACAGCCTATAATTTATTTCAATCTTATTAATTCCCAGCTACACCTAACCTACTTTGCTAAAAGTAGTAATAGTTTGACACTTGTATTGTTAAAAAAGTTTAAATATTCTTTGTTTATCATTTGTATGGATAAAAAACAAAATTAGCCCCTTCAGCAACTACAACAAACAAGCACATATAGTCTTTCGCAGGCTTATAGTTCTGAATAAAAGACGCTTTACGATCTTCTTGAATAATATCCATTTCTACAAACTCTTCCAATGTAGAGGCGTTTATGCTCCATTTCGTCTCCAATTCCTTGCGATCTAGTATCACTTCGCCAACGGAAACTTCATGCTGATGTGCGACAAAAATTGGGTAGTCAGAATAACCTTCTTCAACAATCTCCAGCGCTACTTCGCGGATTGATTCACTATAAAAATCGAGATCTACCTGCAGACTCTTTAATGGACTTTGCTCTGTAGACGGCGCATTTTCTTCTCTTGCAGATCCTGCAAACAAATCTTCTACTTCCATACTGTATGCTATTACTTCTTTAACTCCAATAAAACCACATTTTCAACGTGTTGGGTATGCGGGAACATATCTACTGGCTTGATGCGTTTCACTTCATATTTTTCGCCCAACAACACCAAATCGCGTGCCTGTGTAGCAGCATTACAACTGACATACACAATACGCGGAGATTCCATTTCTAACAAACGAGCTACAACGTCAGCGTGCATTCCTGCACGTGGTGGATCGGTAATCACCACATCTGGTTTACCGTGTTCGGCGATAAAGGAAGGGGTCAACACATCTTTCATATCTCCAGCATAGAACTTTGTATTCGTAATATCATTGATCGACGAATTGACTTTAGCGTCCTCAATGGCGGTAGGGACATACTCTACACCAACAACTTCTCTTGCCTTCTTAGCGACAAAGTTTGCAATTGTACCTGCTCCTGTATACAAGTCATATACCAACTCATCCCCCTTTAAATTGGCAAAGTCACGTGTGATTTTATACAGCTCATACGCTTGCGCAGAGTTTGTTTGATAGAACGACTTAGGCCCTACTTTGTAACGCAAACCCTCCATCTCCTCATAGATAAAATCACGACCGGCATACACATGAATATCCTGGTCGAAGATTGTATCATTGCGTTTCTGGTTTACGATATATAACAGAGAAGCGACTTGCGGAAACTTTTCTTTAACAAATTCCATCAACAACTCAACCTGTCCTTCTTCCGGATATGCAAACACAACGATCACCATCATCTCCCCGGTTGAAGAAATACGGATAATCAAATTGCGCAATACACCTGCGTGCTCACGCAGATCGTAGAACGTCATACCTTGACTAAGAGCAAAATCACGAATGCTATTACGAACTTCATTTGAAGGATCTTCTTGCAAAAAACAATGATCGATATCTAAAATCTTATCAAAACGTCCAGGCACGTGAAAACCCAGTGCGTTCATTTCTAATTGGGACGAATCTTCATCAACAGAAGTCAACCATTTTTTGTTTGAAAAAGTATATTCTAATTTATTTCTGTAATATTCTGTTTGCACAGAGCCTAAAATACTTTCCATCGCTGAAGTATCTACTTTCCCAATACGCGACAGCGCATTATCGACAGATTGTTGCTTAAATTTTAACTGAGCATCATAGGTCATATGCTGCCACTTACATCCACCACACACTCCAAAATGTGCACAAAACGGATCTACGCGATAAGATGAAGCCTCTTTTAAACTGGTTACCCGAGCTTCCGCAAAATTCTTTTTCTTGCGCATAAGCTCCACGTCAACAACATCACCAGGAACAGCTTTTTCTACAAACAAAACCAAATCTTCGGTTTTTCCAACACCTCTACCCTCTTCGGCAATATCAATGATGGCAATATCTTTCAAGAACTTTTTATCTTGCGGAATTCTTCTACTCATAGGGTGCAAAAATACAAATTTATACCGATTTTCCATCTGCATAAATTATTTATAGGCATTGATTATCACTGGTATAAACGGGTTCTTAACAGGCTCGTAACTTCGTAAAGGAAACAATGGGACAAAGGAATATGAGCAAAAGCAACTCCCCTACAAGAGAATCATAAGAAAAGAGAGCTATACTCAAAAGATGGCGCCGCGATTTGGGCAGAGATGAAAGGCTTAGGATAATTTTACTGAACTGTTGCCTGAACAAGATAAGGAAGGATCTCTTTCTGAAACGAAATAAAGTTTTTTCGTACATCGGCATCTGAGACGGCCGTAAAAGCAAAAGAAAACACAATGCTTTTACTGGACTTGATCAAAAAGGTCAGCTTTTCTTCGCTAATCGCTTCATTTATTTTTTCATTCTGAATGAATGTGCTTAGGAGCAAAAACTCCAAATCTTCAGAAAGCGTTTTTAAATATTCTTGTGCGTTCGCAGATTCCCGGATAAACTCCCAACCGATCAATTCATTGCAAGCCGTATAAGTCAGTCGGCTTACCCGCAAAATTGTTGAAGCCAAAAACGAAGCCATATCATCTTCATATTTGGTTGTTTTCAAAATATCCTGCAGACTCGCACGAAGATAATCCATGAGAATGGCATGCAAGATCATCTCTTTACTATCAAAATACTTGTACACCGTCGCCTTCGCAATCTTAGCTTTTTTTGCCAATGTGTTTACACTGGTTTTATGGTAGCCATTTTGACGAAAGAGCTCACGTGCTGTTCTTTTTATGGATTCAATAATATAATCTGGTTCCATATACGTTAGATCGTACGAATGTTGAAAGTCATCTACAAAGCTTAAAGACCAAAAAGCATCACATTATTCTCTTGCCTAGTTATCGTAGAGAATAATGTGATGCCACAATCTTTACAATGATTAATTTATATTAATTCAGTCTCAAATTGAGACAAGAAACGTGTGTCATTTTCTGAGAAAAGACGTAGGTCTTTAATCACATATTTAAGGTTTGTGATACGTTCTATTCCCATACCAAAAGCAAAACCCGAATATTTTTTACTATCGATACCACAGTTATCAAGCACGTTAGGATCGACCATACCGCAGCCTAAAATTTCTACCCAGCCAGAGTACTTACACAAGTTACACCCTGCCCCTTTACAGATTGTACAGGAGATATCCATTTCTGCCGAAGGTTCAGTGAAAGGAAAATAGGATGGACGGAAACGTACTTTGGTACCTTCGCCATACATCTCTTGAACAAAATGATATAAAGTTTGTTTCAAATCCGCAAAAGAAACATTTTCATCTACATATAAACCTTCTACTTGATGAAAGAAACAGTGTGCACGTGCTGATATAGCTTCATTTCTATAAACACGTCCAGGCATTATCGCACGAAACGGTGGTTTACCGGCTTCCATTAAACGCACCTGAACCGAAGAGGTATGCGTTCTCAATGTAATGTCATTACCTTCTTGTTTTTTGATAAAGAAAGTATCTTGCATATCACGCGCAGGATGTTCCGGCGGAAAATTCAACGCAGAAAAATTATGCCAGTCATCTTCAATTTCCGGCCCTTCTGACACAATAAAACCCAATTTCTTGAAAATTTCAACAATTTCTTTACGAACTAAAGAGATTGGATGTCTAGACCCTAGCTGAAAACCTTGACCAGGCAATGTTAAATCACTCGCTAATTCCTGGGATTTTTGCTTCTCACCAGACCCGAACTTTTCTTGTACTTCTTTGAATGTATTTTCTGCTAACTGCTTAAATTCATTCAACACTTTTCCCAAAGTACGTTTCTCTTCAGGCGTAACTGTTTTGAATTCATCAAAAAGATTTTTCACAATCCCTTTGGAAACCAAAAACTTCAATCTGAAATTTTCTACATCGGCTGAAGAAGTTGGCACAAATGCCTTAATCTCTTCAGTATACTGCGTAATTCTATCTTGCAACATAATTAGAGCAAACATAGCCAAAATTTCCGCTAAAAAGAAATTTTGAACTTCGACTGAGCATCATAAAAAAACACGCAACAGAAACAGCATACTCGCTTGGGAGAAAGCTATCAGATTTCAACCCCCAAAATACGAATAAAACAAAAGAGCAGGCATAGTTGCCTGCTCTTTTGTTTTTCGATGATTTTACTATATTTACTATACATGTAAAGTTTTTACATAATCTCAAATTCTTCCGCTTAAAATGGTAATGGATTATCCTCCTGATCATTCTCCGTAAAATCGACCTCCACTTCCTTATCTTCGACTTTTTGCGCTTGTGTGTTTGCTGTATTACCAGCACTTACACCAGCATTCGGCTCAAAATCCGATTTACGGCCTAAAAGCGTAAAGGTTTCGGCGACAACCTCTGTAGCATATCGTCTAATACCTTCCTTATCTTCATAAGTACGAGTCCGCAGCCGACCTTCAATATAAACTAACTTCCCCTTTGTTAGATATTTTACAGCCACGTCAGCCAGACCTCGCCACATAACAATATTGTGCCATTCGGTTTGTTCTACTCTTTTTCCGTCTTTGTTATACGTTTCTGATGTTGCCAATGGAAAACTGGCAACAGAGACATTGCCTTCTAAATAGCGAATTTCGGGATCTTTTCCAAGATGTCCCACTAAAATGACTTTGTTAACTCCTGACATAATTTAAAAGCATAAATGGTTAAAAATTTGACCTTTCCAAAAAGGTAAAGATCAACTTGTGTTTAGCTAATTTATCTAAATCTTTTAGAAATACATAATCCCAATTGGATTTTTTTTGAATTAGATCGCCTTTTAACCGCACCTCAAAAAATGTCGCATAAATATTCTGATGACTCAAGATATGTTTTGTCTGCTGCTGTAAAACATGCAGCTCTGCATCGGGACCGAAACAGGAAATAAACCACTCATCGCTAAGAACATCCGGAATTGACAAGCTGTAATTAGACTCCAAAAGTGGAAACTCATATAGATTCTGCCAAACGTCACCTTCACCGCGTTTAGACATCAGTATCCGATCGTTGTCCTTCAAGATAAAATAATTAAAGTATCTATCTTTGCTTGCCTTGGCTTTAAGCTTTACAGGCAATTGATCTACCTGGCCTTTAGATAACGCATAACAGGAAGGACGAAACATACAGAATTCACATAAAGGCAGCTTGGGCTTACAATGGGTAGCACCAAAATCCATAATCGCCTGATTATACAATGCCGGGTGTTTAGGATCAAGATTTTCTTTGGCTATAGCTGTAAAAATCTTCTTTCCTTCCGTAGAATTGATAGGTGTTTCTATGCCATAGTATCGCGCCAATACACGAAACACATTTCCATCCAATACCGCCTGGGCTTCATCGTTCGCAAAAGAGGATATCGCCGCAGCAGTATACTCTCCTATTCCAGGAAGCGTTATTAATGTTTGATAATCTACCGGAAAAACACCCTGATACTGATCGCGAACTATTCGCGCAGCCTTATGCATATTCCGGCCTCTAGAATAGTAACCCAGACCTTGCCAAAGATGAAGAATGTCATCTTCTTCTGCATTCGCAAATTCCACAACATTCTTAAATCGCTCGACAAAGCGTACATAATAGGGCAAGCCTTGTTCGACACGAGTCTGTTGCAGAATAATTTCAGAAAGCCATATTTTGTAGGCATCTTTTGTTTCTCGCCATGGTAGATCTCGCTTATGTTGTCGATACCATACTTGCAATTCCTCGCCAAATTTCATAGCGACAAAAATGCGTAATTTTTCGCTAATACCAACATTCCATCATTCGAGGATAGGTCTACGAATGTAGGTAATCTGTTCATCAGGTTCTAAAATCGTATTTTCCAATGTGATAAACCCCTTATATTTTTCCTTTAGCGCCTGATAGAGACGTCCATCATAAGAAACAGCAAATCGCCCATCGGCTTTGAGATAAACCGGCAAATGTCGATTGCCCACGTCGAAGCAGAACTCGCCCACAACAGATAGATTCTGACTATCCAACAATACACAAAGACAAGGTAAAATGTTGACCTGGATAAATAAATCACCGCGATGATAAATACACTGCCCTGAACGCAATGCGCTGCTATCATCACGCTGTATGCGCACTCGATTACCCTTTCTTGTTTTCCGCTGGATAACGCGCTTATTTACTTCATAATAGGAAAGATCCAAAATATCTGAATCGCGGCCCAGCTTCAATTTGTCAAAATCAGGGATAACATCAATCCATATCTCGTCGTGCAGGTTTCCCTTATGCATAGTTAGTTCCTTCCACCACTACAGCATCCACCAACTCCCGCTTACTTTTTCGACGAGGTTTTCTGTGTTCAATGACGGTGATTTCCTGCGCCTTCGATTTCTCATCTTCGGCTATAGCTTCAACTGTTGTGTCTTCCTTCTTTTCAGAAAGCTTATGTTGTGTAAAATCCCAACACAATTGCCCCAACATATGTAAAAAGTCATAAAGCAACTCTCCATCAGTACCCAAAGCACGTAGGATAACCACATCTTTTGAAGCCTGCGTAAAGCCGTAAGAGATGTCATTGTATTCAACAGTTAGGATTTCATCCAATTCATATTTTAATTCTTGCGCAAAAAGAGCCGAGAACACAAAAGTTGCCTGATGGGTGTATCCCTCAAAAAATAACATCTTCTGTATCGGCTGACTTTTGGGACGCAAAAGCTGATTGTCAATAAAGGACAGTTTACCTTGTCTAAAAATCTTGGTTTGGGTATGCAGGCTACCAAACTCAAAAGCTTCTTTCATGTGGATTCTTCCCACACTAATAATGTCCCCCCACATCAAAACTGCATCTTCAGCCAAGTGAATATGATTGCTTGCCTTAAAAATAGAATCCTTAAACGGGGTTACTGGATGTGGAATGTAATGAAACAGGCCTCCGGCATCCACATGCACGTCCGTATGTTGTCTTGCTCCGGTTTTCATAGGATGAAGCTTATTGAAAGACTGTGTAAAAAGTTTCAATTGTGCATCTTTTTTCACATGAACATCAATGTGCAAATAATCCGTATCCATAATACCAGGCGATGCACTCATGATGATCATTTCCAAATGATTGGTCAATCCTGACGCGCCATAATGCGTTAGTTTATAAGGTGCATTATGATAACTTTCCTTCAATCTACTTCTGCCGTCCTCTTTGGCAACATTTAATACGATTTTGCTATCCATATACGATAAATTTTAACCTACGGGCTCCAACAAAGCATACTTTTTGATCCATGATTTCACATCTTCTAAACCTTCTAAAGTCATTAAGTTTGTAAAAATAAATGGTCGTTCACCACGCATGCGGATTGTATCCTGACGCATAACTTCCAAGTCGGCATTTACATAAGGGGCAAGGTCTATTTTATTGATCAACAACAAATCCGAGCGCGTAATACCTGGCCCACCTTTACGCGGCATTTTCTCTCCTTCAGCAACATCGAGAACAAATATGGTCAAATCGGCTAGATCCGGACTAAAAGTCGCCGTCAGGTTATCGCCCCCACTTTCAACAAAAATCAGTTCCACATCCTCAAAACGATTCGCTAATTCTTCTACAGCTTCAATGTTCATCGAAGCATCTTCACGGATAGCCGTATGCGGACAACCTCCTGTTTCAACACCAATAATACGTTCAGCGGGCAGTGCCGAATTCTGTTGTAGATACATAGCGTCCTCACGCGTATAAATATCATTTGTTACGACACAGATACTATAATCTGCCGACATCGAACGTGTCAACCGTTCAATAAGTGCCGTCTTGCCAGAGCCCACAGGACCAGCAACACCAATTTTCACGTAATTTCTCTTAGACATCTTTTATTTCAGTTATTTTTACGAAATGTAAATTCTCGTGTATAATTTTTCATGTTGCATGCATCCAATATCCTGAGCGATACAACAATTTCCAATCAGATCATCATCCAGTTCGGGCTGTAATGCAACCAATTTATTAATCAAGGGCTGTAGTTTAAACAAAATCTGCTGTGCATCCATTTGGCTAATTGGAACCAGTTTGGCACAATTCGTCATAATACCATTCAAAGAATTATAATAAAAAGCACTCAGTGCGTCTGCATAACTAATTTCCTGCGCATGGGCAAACATGGCAAATGCCATCGCATAGTGACCATGCAATTCTTGCGCATTTATCGCCTTTAGATAAGCCGAACAACGCTTGACCGGTTTTAACTTTTCTGTCAATTTTAAAAACCGTATTCCCAATTTCTTACTGGCATCCCGAATCTCATAAGGGGCTTTGAAAGCGGTTATCAATGCATCCAGTTCAGCGATCTTTTTCCTAGTTGCTCTTGATTCACACAATTGCCAGGCCTTATGAAAAAAAGCGGCATCGTTGTAATAGAAACTATGCTCCAATAAAGTCTGTGCATATTCTTTTGCAGTTTTAGCATCATGTACAATCTCTTTATTGATATAAGTTTCCAAGCCATAGGAATGTGTGAAGCCTCCAATCGGAAATACAGAATCATTAATCTGCATTAATGTCAACAATGGATTCATATGTAATCGTTATTAATTAAGTATTAGAGTCCCTTGGCCAGGGTAATTTTGTGCTGGACTACGGCATACTGATGTATGCGTAACGTATGGGTTCTTTCAATCACCCGTAGTTCTTTCGTCGGCGTAAAACCTGCTCTTTCTAAGGTTTCCCAAAGGGGATTTTCATAGGCTGCAATAATTTCATGTGCAGCGTTGATGAAAACAGGGATATGTTTGTTGCCAATTTCGAGACATATCCGAGCCATATCCAAGAGGTTTTTAGGACGTACAACAAGGCAAGGACAGGGCAATATTCGAACAGCAATGCGCAGTTCCTTTGTTTCGAACAAAATATCACCGTCAAACAAGGATTCCGTCCCCAAATTTTTAAAGCCTATTTCACGGCCTTCAACAGTGAACCCTCGGATAATACGTCTTTCCGTATCAAACCATTCGAGTTCCAAAAAATCAAGTTCAACACCGTTCTGATCTGTGCTATCGGCCCAAATATTCCCCTTAATGTCTCTTGCTAACAACATAAATAACCAATTAGAATAAGAAGTACCGTTGGGCCATTGGAAGTTCCTTCAATGGTTCACAGGTCGCCAACACACCATCGACTGTTACTTCATAGGTTTCTGGATTAACGACGATATTTGGTGTTGCATGATTATGTACCATATCTTTTTTCATCACCGTACGACATCCCTCCACAGGCAGGCATTTACGTGACAAATTCAATTTTTGAATATTTCCGTTCTCCAAAGAAATTTTCGAAACGAAATTGAAGCATAGTTTTGAAACTGCTTTACCATAATTCCCAAACATTGGCCTATAAATGATTGGCTGTGGCGTCGGAATTGACGCATTGGCATCCCCCATTTTAGCGCCCAAAATCATACCGGCTTTGATGATCAACTCGGGTTTTACACCAAATAATTCTGGTTTCCAAAGGATCAAATCTGCATACTTTCCTTTTTCAATCGAACCAATATATTGGTCAATACCATGTGCTTTAGCAGGGTTGATTGTAAATTTAGACACATAACGTTTGACACGGAAGTTATCATTTTCTTTGCCTTGATCTTCAGCTAAAGGGCCGCGTTGGATTTTCATCTTATGGGCGGTTTGGAATGTACGGGAAATGACCTCTCCCACACGTCCCATCGCTTGGCTATCCGAGCTCATAATTGAAAATACGCCCATGTCTTGCAAAATATCCTCGGCAGCAATTGTCTGTGGACGGATACGTGAATCAGCAAATGCCACATCTTCTTTCACATTTTTATCCAAGTGATGGCAGACCATCAGCATGTCCAAGTGTTCTTCAGCAGTATTTACCGTAAAAGGTTTTGTTGGATTGGTAGATGCAGGGAGGATATTGGGATACATGGCGATCTTAATAATATCCGGAGCGTGTCCACCGCCGGCTCCTTCCGTGTGAAAAGTATGGATTACACGACCATCTATCGCAGCAACAGTATCTTCCAAGAAACCGGCCTCATTCAGTGTGTCGGTATGGATCGCAACTTGTACATCGTATTTATCAGCAACTTTCAATGCCGCATCAATTGTTGCCGGAGTCGCTCCCCAATCTTCATGGATTTTCACGCCCAGTGCACCAGCTTCAATTTGTTCTTCGATAGGTTTAGTGGTCGATACGTTACCTTTTCCGAAAAAACCAACATTGATAGGAAGGTTTTCAAAAGCTTCAAACATACGCTCGATATACCACTTTCCTGAAGTCACTGTCGTTGCCAGTGTTCCATCTGCAGGTCCCGCACCGCCACCAATAAAAGTAGTTACACCAGAATATAGCGCTGTTTCAATCTGTTGCGGCGAGATAAAGTGAATGTGCGTATCAATACCGCCTGCAGTTAGGATATAGCCCGCTCCCCCATGCACTTCCGTAGAAGCACCGATGATCATGCCTTCGGTTACACCATCCTGTACATCTGGGTTTCCAGCTTTACCAATACCTACAATTTTACCATCCTTAATACCGACATCGCCTTTTACAATACCCCAGTGATCAATGATAATGACATTAGTGATGCAAAAATCCAACACACCCTCATCACGCAAGGCACGAGCAGATTGCCCCATACCATCACGAATAGTTTTACCGCCACCAAATTTGTTCTCTTCTCCGTAAACATTGAAATCTTTTTCAATTTCAATAAAAAGCTCTGTATCTGCCAGACGAACCTTATCTCCAGTGGTCGGTCCAAAAAGAGCGGCATATTTGTCTCTCGGGATATAAAGTTCCCCATCAACATATTTTACAGATGATTTATCTAAACCTAGTTTATCTAAACCAAGCGCATGTAGACCAACAGTAGTACCCAAAGTAGTGAGCCCTACAACTTTAATCCATTCGCGTCTATTCCATCCTCCCATATTTATTTAGATTGTCTGAATTTCAATTTTTTCATTTTATCAATGGCTTTGGTCTTCACCGATTGATCTGTATACTTCCCATTTGTCAATCCATTAAAACCGTGGATTTCCTTACTTCCGCCAAATTCAACCAGAACAACTGATTTTTGTTCCCCTGGTTCAAAACGAACAGCGGTGCTGGCTGGAATATTCAAGCGCATCCCAAACGCTTTCTCCCTGTCGAAGGAAAGCAACTTGTTCGCTTCAAAGAAATGATAGTGTGAACCTACCTGAATCGGTCGATCACCTTCATTTTTCACAACAATGCTTGTGGTTCTGTGCCCAACATTAGCTTTGATTTCCTCTTTTTTTAAAATGTATTCTCCTGGAATCATATCATTCAATATTTATTAACGAATAGGATCATGGACAGTCACCAATTTAGTTCCGTCCGGAAAAGTAACTTCGATCTGTACATCATGGATCATCTCGGGGACTCCTTCCATGACTTGGCTCCTCTTCAATAAGGTAGTACCATAAGACATTAAGTCCGCCACAGACCTTCCGTCCCTAGCCTCCTCCATAATCTGGGCACTGATGTAAGCGATACACTCTGGATAATTTAATTTTACCCCGCGTTTCAATCGCTTAGCCGCCAATTCGCCGGCCAAATGCAACAACAGCTTTTCTGTTTCTCTCGGTGTTAAACGCATAAAAAAATAATTATTTGTTAATTTGTTAAAGGAATTATTATAAAACTGGAATGGTAAAATATGCCCCAAAGGCTAAGCGGTTGTACTGACTCTTGGCCATATCCATATAGCCCTTATAGTTTACGGTGTTACCAACGTAACCTAAATAAAACCGAAGATCCTGGTTGTGAAACGGCTTATGTTGCAAAGCCGCAAAATAGGTCCAGTTTTGGCGAAAATTCTTACCGAGTTGATTATCATCTCTCGATCCCGCGATCTCATACCCACCTTTCAAAGCAACCTCCCATTTTTTACTCAAAAATTGATCATAGCGCAATATGGCAGAGCTGTAGTTCACATCTTTGGCCAATACACGGTTCTCGCCAGTTCTACCATAAAATTCGTTGATCGCCGAAGATGCAATCATCGCATGATCGACAGCAAGATAAGAGTACTGTAAATCAAGATATAGCATCTGTTTTGCTGTTTTGAATTTATTCGCTAATGAAACGGCATGATTAGTATGTCCCTTTGCAAACTGAGAGATGTTGTAAGACCATTTCGTATTAAAACGCTTATCCATAAATGCACCCACCCAAGTGAAATAGGCTCCCATTGGTACACTAGAGCGTTCCAAATCACCTACAGCAAAACCATTTTTTGCATGAAGCTCCATAAAACTATCATTGGTCGTGTTGTAAGCTTGGGCATGTAACGAATGATTCGGGTTGACTTCATAAGATAACATTCCACCGACAACAAAGAGATTCAGTATACGGTCGACATAGTCTGTGAACTTATATTCGTAAATTGGGTTATTTTCAAATTCATAACTCCCGACCATCGCACTTTGCTTGCCGGCCGTAACGGACCATTTGAGATCCTTGCCAAACTTGTACTTGATCAATGCCATGTCCAAGGCTCTGGATCCATTATCCTGACTCGTTGGAGCAAATGACCGATTCAAGCGAAAACGTACTTTATACGACAGTCTATCATTGTATTCCCCGCTCATCAAAATACGGGCATCATCAAGGTTTGCTTTTGCTTGAGACGCCCCCTCCCCATTGTCCGTTTGCAGGCCTGCTCTTAACAGGACATCCAATTGAAATGATTTTGCTCTCGCGGGTTCTTTCAGTAACAAGCTGCTCCTTTGCGCCTGAACAGAGTCCGTTTGGATCTGCTCCTGCGCATGCAATGATGCTATGCCAATCCCCAGTGTTGTAAAAAGTGAAAGTGTTTTTTTCATCCTTATATTTTGTTCCTTTATGGTAACGAAGCAATCCCGCGGTTTCAAAACATAATTCGATTCGAAACAACAAGATAGATCCATGAGTTATACTTATCTCTGGTACAAGTATATCACAGCCACCTAAAAATGGAATAAGGATGAGATTAAAATGAAATTAGAGAGGAGTTTTTGGGATTGTAACAACGACCAAAGTGCCTTGACCTTCCGTTGAATTGAGGAACAATTCAGCACCATGGAGGTCAAAGATATTTTTGGCTAAAACAAGCCCCAAACCATTGCCATAGATGTCACCTACATTAGAAGCACGGTAAAAAGAGGTAAAAATATGTGGCTGGTCTTTTTTAGGAATACCTATCCCTTGGTCAAACACTTTTATCGTAATATTTTTGCTATCGCTACTTATGGCTACGCCAACCTGCAGTCCATTGCCGTACTTAAATGCATTTGAAATAATATTGCTAAAGGCAATAAAAAACAGATCCGGGTTCGCCAAAACCGTAAGTTCATCACTATCTTCTGGAATTTCTGTTAGATCAAAAGAAAGCTTGAGGTCCTTATGAATACTTTTTTCGGCTTTATAAATTTCATAGAGTAACTCGTCAATTCGAATAATTTCTTTATTGTCCACTTCCCCCTTGAAGCCCATGCGGGATAGTTGCAAAAGATTGTTGATAATCAACTCCATTTTATCCGCATATTTCGCGATAGTCTCCAGGGAATAGTAGGCTTCATGCTCTTTCGACAGGAGCTGTTGTGCCAATTCGGCTTCTCCCCCAATAATTGTAAGTGGGGTCTTTAGCGAATGAGAGGCATTTCCAATAAAACTCTGTTGCGACTGAACCGAGATATCCAATCGGCTAAGCATTGAATTTAAGTTCGCAATCAAAACACCCAATTCATCTTTGCTATTGCTAAATTTACTAAACAGGCGATGGTCTAAATGTGCGATATCAACTTTATCTAAATCATTGTTGATATCCTTAATGGGTTTCAATAATCGGTCAGCAAAGTAAAAAGACATCAGTACAATTAAAAAAATCGCCAAAATCCCACCTGTGATCAGGGTACGATCCAATTGACGCTGTTCATCATGGCCGTAATCATCAATACCTTCCGATACAACAATCAAATTTTCCTGGTGAAGATGATCCTGAAAGAATACCGCTACAAAGGCAGTCTTACCATGCATATATCTTCCCTTTCCATGACGAATTACATCGGCATAGAATGTTTTTGGCATAGGCAGCTCAGGCCTCAATTGAACTCGATCACTTCCCTTAACAACACGAATGAGATGGTCTGTTCCTTCAGATAATTGTTTCAGGTATTTACGTTTTACCTGAATATAAAGCGCCCTATTTTCATCCTTCTGATGGACGATATGATCTCCGACAATCACGGCGTTCTCTTCTAGCCGATGAAAAAATTTGGTCTGTAGACTGTCGTACGTGAAATAAGACACATAAATGGCAAAAATAACAAGCAGCAGGGTGCTGATGATAGAAAATAGGAGAACTATTTTGGTCCTAATTTTCATGACGGATTACATAGCCCATCCCAATCACTGTATGGATAAGTTTACGTGAAAATTGTTTATCGATCTTTTTCCGAAGGTAATTCACATACACGTCAACAACATTGGTACTTAAGTCGACATCCATACCCCATACTTCTTCTAGGATATCGATCCGACTTAATACCTTATTTCGGTTGAGCATTAAAAATTCAAGTAAACGAAATTCAGTAGCTGTGAGAATAATAGGAGAATTGGCACGTTGAACCGATTTACTGTCTCTATCCAATTGAAGATCGTCAAATACCAATATATTTTTCTGCTCGGTAATGGTTTTGGATTTGCGGCTGTAGCGACTGATTCGAGCTTTTAATTCCTCTAAACGGAACGGCTTTGTCAAGTAATCATCCGCATCCCTGTCAAAGGCCTCGACAATGTCCTCCGTTTGATTTAATGCCGTTAAGATAATAATTGGGACTTCGTTGTTGGACATCCGAATGTTTTTACAGACATCTAAGCCATTCATACCAGGCAACATCACATCCAATAGGATCAGGTCATAACGGTTCAATCCCGCCATTTTTAGACCAGTATAACCATCCATAGCAATACTAATATGATAGCCTTCTTCTTTTAAGCCTCTTTCGATCAATGATATGACGGATGGTTCATCCTCTATTAGTAATAGTTCCACAGGTATCTTTTTTAAACAGTAAAAAATTCGAGGTTTGTAAAATACAAAATTAACATTTCACCTTTTTCCAAAAAGCTACATTCCCTAATTATTTTCGCTTTTTCTTGACGATTATATGATAATAACCTATAAAACAAGTAAAAAATACATACACCCCCGCAAGACCGCTATCTCAACCGTCGTCCTTACAACGATTTACTTCACTTGATATAGAAATAGTCCACAACTTAAGGTCTCTACTCAAAAGATAGGACTATTTCGAGCACCTGAATCTGAAGCACAGACCAAAAATTAGATTTAAACAACCAAATACAATAATATCTATTTTTGAAAGAATTTCCACAAACAGCGAAAGATTATTTCAAAAATCAATCGAATTTCAATATTTTTGCAGCTTAAAATCACACAATGAAACAATTTATCCTTTGTTTACAGTTGGCGTTTTTACTCCTTATCGGACAAGGACACGCTCAGCAAAAGCTATATAAAATTTCATATCAATTTGCTGATCCTGAAACGGGAACAGATACCGCATCTTCAGAATTCATCAAAATATTGGCTGGAAATAATGAAGCATTAATGCAGGCCTTCATCACCAAAGACCAGATGCGAATTGAAAGTTTATTATTCGGAAAATCGATACAGATCAGCAATATCCACGAAGGCAGCTCTTTTCTACTGGATGAAATAAATAAAACCTATACTGCAACAGAGCTGGCCACCGGCAAACTCATTGAGACTGCCGTAAACGAGGGTGATAATTATGCCTATTCGGGAGATTTTGAGATCAGCTTAGTTCCCGATCAAAAGAAGATAATTGCAGGAATCACCTGCGAAAAAGCAACATTCAATCTAACAGGTAGCCAAGATCCACAAACGGAAATTACCGTTTGGTATGCACCAAAATTGCCAAAGTTATACTGGGGCACTTACGATTATCTCGAAAAAGTGCCCGGGGCAGCGCTCTATATCGGATCGGCCGGGCTCGGAATACAAGCGACCAAGGTGGAAGAAATAACATTCGACAAATCACTCTTTGAAATTCCGGCGGATTATGAAGAAGGTGAACCTATTGAAGAAGCTGTAGATTCCACGCTAAACGACCATTTATCTTGGTATCAAGATTCCAATACAGCATATTTTGGTGTACAGGACAGCTTAGGAAACAAATTAACACCAGCAAAGTATACGGCAATATATAGCTATGTAGGAGACTATGCCATCGTAACTGATGCAGCACAAATGTTTGGCTTAATAGACATACACGGCAAAGAAGTTATTCCATGTCAATATGAATCGCTCAGTTTAGAAACCGAAGGCGGTCCAGTAGTTTATATGAGAGATCTTAAGTATGGCCTGTTGGATACAAACGGTAAAATATTGCTGCAGGCCAAATATGACTTTATTTCAGTTCCTAGCCCAGAATATGCACTTTTTACGGAAGGAGAACATACGGGTATCATGGATCAAAAAGGCGCTGTTTTACTTCCTGCCAAATATGAAACCATTTCGGATTATCGCGATAACCTCGCGTTAATTTTAGTCAACCAATCCTACCAGCTTATTAATAAAACTGGGCATAATCAACTTAAAACGGATTATGAGTTCCTATCGTTTGCGGGTGAAAGACTTCTACTGGCATTTAATGACAATAAATATGGGTACATTGATTACACAGGAAAAGTCGTTGTTCCATTTAAATTACAAAATGCCCAAGCTTTTGAAAACGGGCTAGCGCTTGTAACGGAGGATCTAGAGAATTTTTACTATATTGACGCAAAAGGGAAGTTTATCAAGAAATATGAAGAGTAATCCACAGACATTCCACTTGTCGACGTTGCATCGTGGAAAATACATGTTAATCTTGCTGATTTCAATCTTTTTGATCGGAATGGGAATGTCTAAAGTTCCCATACAGGAAATTCTCAAGATTATTATTGCTCTTTTAATGATTCCTTTAGCACTGTATCTGGCCATAAAGTCTTCGACTTTGTCATCGACTTGGGTCTTGGATGAAAATACACTTCAGATAAGTAACGCTAAAAAAACAATCGTTTTCCCTTTGAATAATATTTCTCATATCAGGAATCTCAAACGTTCCGGCGGAAACCTGATCATTATCAACCAAAACAAAGGTCCAGCCTTCCGTACCTGGCGCAACAAATTATTTCAAAAGGAAGATGATCTTCCCCTGCTAACGGAAGCCCTAAAGGACGCTGACATCGAATATTACGACCTATAAATTCTTTCTTCCTTCGGTAACATTTGTTACAGGCTTTTGCAAAGGCAGTATGTACCTTTGTAACATCACTTAAGAACATTGTTATGCTATTGGAATACATCAAACAACCATGGCCCTGGTATATTTCAGGACCTTTAATTGCACTGGTCATGTACCTGCTGCTCAAACAGGGAAAGGATTTTGGCATGTCCAATAATCTGCGCACCATGTGTACTGTATTAGGTGCCGGAAAAACTTCCTCTTTTTTCAGATTCGATTGGAAGACCCAGTCCTGGAATTTATTGGTGGTACTTGGGACAGCTATTGGCGGTTTTATTGCACATAATTTTCTGAGCGATGGCACTGCAAGCCAGATTAATTCCAAAAGTGTTGCCGACTTAAAAGAGCTGGGTATTATCGACCATCTACAAGGCTACCTTCCTGAATCCATTTTCGTTTTCGACGGATCTTTGTTTCAGTTTCTACTTTTAAGTATTGGCGGTGTATTGATTGGATTTGGAACACGCTATGCTGGTGGATGTTCATCAGGCCATGCTATTTCTGGACTTAGCAATTTTCAGCTTCCTTCTTTGATCGCCGTTATAGGTTTCTTCCTAGGTGGGATCATTATGGTTCATTTTTTATTCCCGCTAATTTTCGCATAAATGAAAGCACTAAAATTTATTTTCATCGGTATATTGTTTGGAATCATCTTATACAAATCGGAAGCCGCATCATGGTATAGAATCTACGAAATGTTTCAATTTCGTTCCTTTCATATGTATGGGATTATCGGTACAGCACTGACCACAGCAATTATAATCGTACAAATCATCAAGAGAAAGCAAATTAAAGATAGTAACGGGATGCAAATAGCATTCCATGATAAAGACAAAAGTATTACACGATACCTGCTCGGGGGAACAATCTTTGGCTTAGGCTGGGCATTGACAGGCGCTTGTCCGGGACCAATGTTTGCCCTAATCGGTGCTGGTTATTGGACTCTAGGAATCGTCCTTCTTTTCGCTTTGTTGGGTACTTGGCTTTATGGTGTCTTGCGCAATAAGTTGCCGCACTAGTTTTAACTAGCTACTTTACAGTAAATTAATCACATATCCGAAATCTGACTGACGCCTGTACCACTAGTTAAAATTTTAGAAAAAGAAAATGGAATTAATATTTATAGCTGGTTTTATATTAGCTGTTCTGGTTGGTCTATCAATGGGTTTGATGGGTAGCGGCGGAAGTATTCTAACATTGCCAATATTTGTTTATATTTTTCATATAGAACCTCAATATGCATTGGACTATTCGCTGTTTTCTATAGGAATATTAGCCTTGGTCGGATCAATTTCTCCATTGCAAAAAAGAGAAATTGACCTGAAAACTACGGCCATTTTTCTCTTTCCATCGCTAATTTCGGTCTATTTGACCAAGCGTTATCTCCTTGTAGCCATACCAGAGTCATTCCACCTTGGCGAGATAGCGATCTCCAGAAACCATATCATTATGCTCCTTTTCTCGATTGTGATTCTGATTTCTGCGACAGCAATGGTACGAAGACGCAAACAGGTTCAGCACGATCGATTCAGAGGTGGAATTGGCCAGATTTTCAACGTTGTCCTCGTCGGATTGCTCGTCGGTATCATGACTGGCCTAGTGGGTGCAGGAGGAGGCTTTATCATTGTGCCGGCCCTCGTATTACTCTTAGGAATTCCACTTAAGCAGGCCATTGCCACCTCGTTGTTTATCATCGGTTTAAACGCCTCATTCGGTTTGATCGCGAATTATCAGTTCCTGGAACATATGAATTGGTTTATATTGGTTACCTTTACGTTAATCACTTTAATAGGCCTCCAAATTGGTTCCAAATGGAAAGACAAATTAGATGCGGCAAAATTGAAAGGTATTTTTGGGTACTTTTTAATTAGTATCGGCATCCTAATCTTTGCTTTCGAATTCATTCAATTTGTAAATTATTAAAATCACACGTTATGTTTTTTCAACACATTTTTGAGTCATCTTTAGCACATTCGAGTTATATCATTGGTTGTCAAGCCAAGGGTGTAGCGCTAGTCATTGACCCTAAAAGAGATGTAGACAGCTATCTTGAGATTGCACAAAAGAATAATCTGACCATAACCCATATTGCGGAAACGCATATACATGCCGACTACCTTTCAGGTACGCTAGAATTAGCCGCATTGACAGGCGCCCAACCTTATCTTTCCGATGAAGGTGGAGAAGATTGGCAATATGAATTTCCACATATTGGATTAAAACATGGAGATCAATTTCAAGTTGGAAATCTGATTTTCCAAGTTATCCATACCCCTGGACATACGCCCGAGAGTATCAGTTTTATATTGATTGATACGCCTGCAACCATGGAGCCTGTCATGATATTTACAGGTGATTTTGTATTTGTTGGAGATATCGGACGCCCAGATCTGTTAGAAAATGCAGCGGGAATGATCGGAACCAAGGAAATTGGAGCCCACCAAATGTACCGATCGTTGCAACATTTCTTGGCTCTACCTGATCATATTCAAGTATGGCCCGCACACGGGGCCGGATCCGCTTGTGGAAAGGCGCTAGGCGCCGTTCCGAGTTCAACAGTTGGTTATGAAAAAATACGAAACTGGGCGCTTCAATACCAAAACAACGAAACAGCCTTCGTGGAAGAGCTATTATCAGGACAGCCCGAACCGCCACGCTATTTTGCCATGATGAAAAAACTCAACAAAATAGCACGGCCTTTGCAAACGGCAGTTCCTCAGTACAACAAGTTAACGAACGAAACTTTTCTGAGTTTATACCACAAAGGAACAACTATCATTGATACACGCCATAAGTTTGAGTTTGCCAAAGGGTATCTCCCCAATAGCATCAATATTCAGAATAACAAAACGTTTAATACCTGGGCTGGTTGGATCCTTAATTACACGGATCCTTTTATACTCATTGTAGAGGAAAGCCAATTGGACGACATTGCCCGCAAGCTTATGCGCATTGGATTGGATCATGTCGCTGGATATGTTACACCTGATACGATTCCTCATTTGGGGATTCCATTGGAACATCAGCAACTCATCGGTTTCGAAGAGATGAATAGTGTATTGGGCAAATCCGATATCCAAATACTTGATGTGCGCAATGCCAGTGAGTTTTCAGAGGGCCATTTACCGCATGCGACTCATATCTTTGTTGGTACAATTGCAGACAATCTTAACCAAATTGATCGAAGTAAACAGCTGTACCTGCATTGTCAGTCCGGAGACCGAGCAACCATAGCGGCATCCATATTGGCGAAAAATGGTATTAAGGACGTCAAAATTTATAGTCCTTCCATCAATGAATGGAAATTAAAGGGTGGAACATTGGTACAATAACATGTAAAAAAGATCCCGGGATATTTATCCTGGGATCTTTTTTTAAAGAACCAAGCTATACGATCGAACTTTAGCTGCCACTGCATTCAATATAGAGCAACTCAGCTCGGCAGTATGTTTCGTTTATAGACTATTTCTATTGATCCGCAAGAATTCGATGATCTCATCCTTCTTCTCTTCCATCTTGCCTTTCTTTTCCGTAAATTGATGATTATAGATGGTCAGGTACTGATGGTCGTCCGTTTCAGATTCATATAATTCGGCAGTGGCAAAAGAGAAATGCTCTTCTTCATCCGAAAGATGGTCATACACATAGGCAAAATCATGATTACCCAAGGAGCTTACTACAGCATCTTTATCCGCCACGAATTTTAACCTTCCCGGCAATGTCCGCTTATTCATCCATGCTTCGTCTTTTTCAGAAAAAGGATAAATAGTAATACCCCTGAATGCCATAATAATTGGGGTAATCAGAATAATACCCATTTCAATCGCCCACACGGCCCACAACATACCGCCCGAAACCGGACTCTTTTTCAAAGTAAAAGTGCCGACTTCATTTAAACCCTGCATCGCTTCCCAAATAAATGAAGGGTGTAAGAAAAACGCCTTAAACCCCTCCAGATTAAAAGACGATTTTACCCAGGTATCTCCGCCCATTGTCCCCTCCGCATTGTACATCAGCGACACAAAAAGAGCCCACTGGGCATAAAAGCCTAAAATTGCAATCAGCAAAGTAATCAATATTGCAATGCCCTTATTTCTTAATTTCCATTGTTTGAAACAGAAGTTAAGAACATAGAATATTCCAGCACCAAATCCCAATGTAATAAATACATTAAAATAAATAATAGGAATAAACCATTGCAAAGCGATGTAAACAATTGCCAGGACAATGGCCCCCACTGTACCTAGCACAAGAGATCCAATAAATGCCAAAGCAGGAGCCTTTCCCGAGGGCTTATAATATAGATTTTCCATAAAAACAGTAAAATTGATTTTTAACTTAACAGATAAATCCCCTAACCAAAACCAAGCCAATTCTCCAAAGACCAGTCAATTTTCGTCAAGATTTGATGACATTAACTTCGTTACATTCGTTTAAGTGCCATTTATTGAGACAATTTTGTAAGTTTGGGACATGAAAATCAAAATAATATCCTTTTTTACACTTGCATGTGTATTAAATATTTGGGGGGCAGTAGCGAAGGCCCAAAGAAAAGGATTCTGGCAACAGAAAGTTGACTACAACATGGATGTCAACGTGGATGAAAAAGCATATCAGTACGATGGAAAAATGACCTTGAAGTACAGCAATAATTCAGGGCAGTCACTAAAAAAGGTATATTTCCATTTATATTTCAATGCTTTTCAACCAGGATCGATGATGGACTATCGATTAAAAAACATAAGTGACCCCGACAAGCGAATGGTCACTAACTTGGGTACAAAAGAAAAACCGGTATATCAAAGTCGCATCGGAGAACTGAAAGCCAATCAAACTGGTTACCAGAAAATTAAAACCCTAACGGTCAATGGTGCCAACACAACATTTAAAATTGATGGAACTATTTTGGAGGTAACTTTACCAGTTGCGATCCAAGATGGGGAAACAGCACGTTTTGATATGGAATGGACCGCACAAGTTCCGGAACAAATCAGAAGAACTGGCCGAAATTCGGCCGAGGGTGTAGCGCTATCTATGGCGCAATGGTATCCGAAGATGGCTCAATTCGATGAATTCGGCTGGCATTTGGATGAATATACAGGTCGCGAATTCATTGCCCCTTTCGGCAATTTTGACGTTACCATACACCTCAATAAAAATTATGTCGTTGGTGCCTCTGGTGTTCTTCAAAATCCATCAGATGTTAAAGGCTATCAACCAAAAGCAAAAGTAAAAGCCGTCGACAATAAAGCAACGTGGCACTATAAGGCCCAAAATATCCATGATTTTGTATGGGCAGCAGACCCTAAATTTGTCGTGGATTCCGCTTCAAGTAAAAATGGTATAAAAGTGTATACCGTATTCTTGCCAACAGACAAAGAAGTGATCTCGAATTGGAAAACAGCAATAGGCCTTTCTACCGAATTCTTTGACTTCTGTAGTGCGAAGTTTGGTAAATATCCATGGCCAACTTATACCATCATTCAAGGTGGAGATGGCGGAATGGAATATGGTACAGCTACGCTTATCACAGGTGGCCGCAATCTAAAAAGCCTTGTCGGTGTAATATTCCATGAATCGGCGCACTCTTGGTACCAACAATTGTTTGGGATCAACGAAACCGTAGATGAATGGTTTGATGAAGGCTTCACATCTTATGTCGAAGAGTTAGCTATGCAGCATATCTTTGAAAAAAGAGGTGCCATAGCATCTAACCCGCAAATTGCAGCCTACCGTGGATATTATAAATTGGCCCTTTCAGGTAAAGAAGAACCGATGAGTTTACTGGCAGATTATTATAACACCAACTATGGCTACAGCAACGAAGCATACAACAAAGGTGCCGTGCTTGCAGAGCAGTTGGGTTATATTATTGGTCAGGAAAATTTAGAAAAAACCTTCTTGAAATTTTATGACATCTGGAAGTTTAAACATCCGACACCAAATGATTTCAAACGCGTTGCTGAAGATGTTTCCGGTATCAATTTAAAATGGTATTTCAATCTGTTTATCAATACAACACGTCAAATCGATTACGCCATTGAAAAAGTAACAGATACAGAAATCCTATTGGCCAATAAGTCCAATTTTGCCATGCCACTGGATGTTCTGGTAGAATACACCGATGGAAGCAAAGAATTATTTTATATCCCTTTGCGTGAAATGCGCGGAGAAAAACCAGAAGAGCATTTTGACATTTACAAAGGTGTTAAAAGAACCGTGCTTGAGGATTGGTTCTGGACCAAACCGGACTATACTATCCATGTATCGAAAACACCAAAAACGGTAACAATTGATCCTTCATTGCGATTAGCGGATGTAGAATCGGCAAACAACAGTTTTAGTAAGTAACTACATATATTTCCCATTATCCGAACAGATGGGAAAATCAAGACAGCTTCCAAACCCAATATATACGACGCGGTTTGGAAGCTGTTTTTTAATTCCGTGGATTATATACTCTTAAGGGGAATAACCATATTCCATGTACGTTCAAATTGATAGGGCTCTGAACCATCCCCGGTTGCCGCAAACAAATGAGTAGGCTTCCCATTTTCAAATAGTAAAAACGGTCGTTCAAAATTGGCCTGATGACTCGTCGTGCCATCATCCCATTGAATTGTTTTAGAATAAGCTTTTACAGACTTCGAAAGATGCCAATCTATGCCATCCTTCGAATAAGCATGTATCCCGCCCCCCTCTTCACCGCAGATCTTTCCGTAACGGTCCTTCATAATAAGTTCAAACTGCTGACCGTTATACCAGACAAATGGATCTTCTACATCGTTTTCATGGTTTTGGTCCGTATGGAATGAAAAAATAGGCTTGTCCGATAAACGGCGATAAGGTCCGAGGAAAGAATCCGCTTGCGCGGCTCCCAATAAAAGTGGTGGATTATAATTTACTGGGGAAGATTTATAAACTAAATAAACCTTTCCGTTCGGTAAGACAACTGGCGAAGGATTTGATGTAATGGAGGCATCCCATTCCCCTTTTCGGGGATTCAAAATCGGTTGATCAACTCTTTTCCATGGCCCTGCAATTGACTTGGAATAGGCCATCCCAATACGTTTATGCATCCAGGCTTTCTGGCCTAAGCCCGACTCCCATACATTTTCTGTAAAAGAGGGATTTGGTTCGTCATAATTATTGCCAAAGTAATAAAGCACATAATAGTCACCATTTTTTACAATTCGAGGATTGTGTGTTGTACAGCCATCAAAATATTGCTTCCCCCGGGCAGGCAGTACAACTTCAACAAATTCGTATGGCCCTTCAGCGGTATCTGAAATAGCCCTGACGACTTCGGAGTTTGTCACCCAATTACCAAAGCCATATTGTTTGCTCCAACGCGAAGCAAACATATGATATCGTCCATCTTCTCCTTTTATGACCGATGGGTCCCAAATCCAATAATCTTTCATCGCAAATCCTCCTCCTTTTGGCGCCGGTAATAACTTATCTATAAAGGAGTCTTCAAGACTGTCCCCCCAAGCATATCCATGGTTTGAAAATATGAAGAAGCCAGAAACACCGGCTACATTTTTTAGAAAGTCTCGACGGGAGGTTTTCATACGTTTTACTTTTATTAGAAGAAAATAATTCGTTTTTTAATCTATTTGATAAGCTCCCATGAAATAATTTACACGAGCCTGATACCTATAGCTTTTCGATTTTTTCAGAAGGAAACTTTTGAATTCACTCCTCCTTCATCAGACATTAGGTGCTATATTGGTGCTTTCTACCTACAAATATTGACAACAAGATAAAGAATAACTAGCTTGTTGTCAACCTTCTTTTAGATGATTCTTCCATACTATTGCACTTTCTTTTTAAATCCTTAATGAGCGTGCGGAAAAGCCATGCGAAGATTTCAGGTACGCATAGTCGAAAGAAGAAAAAATAAAGGGCGATTTGGTCAGGTCTTGGTATATTTGTCCCCATGATTTATGTCCATATCCCCTTCTGTAAACAGGCTTGTCATTACTGTGACTTCCATTTTAGCACTTCACTACAATACAAAAGTGAGATGATCAATGCCATACGACGGGAAATTGAGCTCAGAGCAGCCTATTTGGAAGACAAAAAGGTCGAATCGATCTATTTTGGTGGTGGCACGCCATCCTTATTGGAAGCTGAAGAGATCGCACGGATCATCGATACGATAGCAATGCATTTTGACATCGTAAATCAGGCTGAAATTACGCTGGAAGCAAACCCCGACGATCTAAATGCGGCCAAAGTAAACAGTCTGCGGAATACAGCAATCAATCGATTCAGCATAGGCATACAGTCTTTCTTTGAAGAGGATCTTAAATGGATGAACAGAGCACATAATCAGCAGGAAGCACTGGCTTCTATCATGCGGGTGCAAGATGCGGGCTTTGAAAATATTACCTGTGATCTTATTTATGGCTACCCGCTGTTGACTGATGAGAAATGGCGCCACAATATGCAACAGCTGATTGACTTTGAAATTCCCCATATTTCTTCGTATTCCATGACCGTAGAAAATAAGACAGCATTGGATCACTTTATTAAAAAAGGCTTAAGTCCGGCTATAGATTCAGATCAGGCAGCGGATCAGATGAGTCTTCTTATCCATACATTGAAAGCCGCGGGATATGAACAATATGAAATTTCCAATTTTGCAAAAAATGGCCGTTATGCGCGTCACAACACAAATTATTGGAAAGGTAAACATTATCTTGGTATAGGTCCTTCGGCACATTCGTTCAATGGAACTTCCAGAGCTTGGAATGTTTCCAACAACGCAAAATATATGACCTCAATCAATTCAAACCAACTTCCCCTGGAAATTGAGGAGCTTTCTACGCTGGACCAGATCAACGAAAGTATCATGACTTCACTGAGAACCATGTGGGGACTGGATTTGATTGCGCTGGAAAGTAAATTCGGGCAATCTGTCAAAAATCGTGTATTGAAAGATGCAGAACCATTTCTAGCAGAGAAAAATCTCGTTTTGGAAGAAAACAAATTACGCTTGACGGATCCCGGTAAATTAATGGCCGATCATATCATGTCTGAATTATTCATAATAGAGGATTAACAAATAAATCACTAATATTTTATTAAAATAATAATATCACAAGTATTTACATTTAAAAAATTACGAAAATCAAAATATAAATCTATTTTCTAGGCGGTTTGTACTATGTTTGCAACATAATCTATTATAAAATTATGATGTCACACAAGCCATCTTTTGATTTAGAGATCAAAAGTTACAGAGAGCAACAAAACGCTGCCGTAAGCTTAATTCAAATTGTCAGTAACCTGTGGTATAACCACGCTATTGAACTTGTATTTTTTCGAAATCAACTCATTGATGTAAAATCGAGTTCAATTCTCAACCTGATCAAGGAAAGCGTCTTCCTTACCGACGAGCCATTCAATATTTTTGACACCCTTCACACAGCACAGGTATTGGAAAAACTCACGCTATCACCTGCGCGTATCGATATCGGAAAACTTACCTTACAGGGCAAGAAACAGACTATTGACAACAACGATCTGCCTAGTTTTATTACAAATGAATTAAAAGATATCAATCAACAAGCGGAATTAAAACCACGCGATGTTGTGCTTTATGGATTTGGTCGTATCGGCCGTTTACTCGCCCGAGAGCTTATGCATAAAGCCGGTGCTGGACAGCAGCTTCGCCTTCGTGCCATTGTAACGCGAGACGCCAATGATAGCAAGTCCATATTGAAAAGAGCGACACTATTAAAAACAGATTCCATACATGGTGCGTTCGAAGGCGACGTACAGGTCGACATTCCAAATCAGGCACTTATTATCAATGGCATCACTGTCCACCTTATCTCTGCCAAACAGCCAGAGGACATCGATTATACCTATTATGGAATACAGCATGCTTTAGTCGTCGACAATACGGGTGCTTTTCGAGATGAGCAAGAACTGAGTCGCCACCTGAAATCCAAAGGTACCGCCCAAGTTTTATTGACAGCACCCGGGAAAGGTATTCCAAATATCGTATACGCAGTCAACGAAAATGATATTGACGTGCAAAAGCATGCGATCTTTTCCGCCGCTTCCTGTACGACCAACGCAATATCCCCTATTTTGGCGGTCCTTGAAAATAAAATAGGCATTGAAAAAGGGCATATCGAAACCATACATTCCTATACTAACGACCAGAATCTTGTCGACAATATGCACAAGAAGTCCAGACGGGGCCGTGCCGCAGCGCTCAATATGGTGATCACAGAAACTGGAGCGGGGGCTGCCGTTTCAAAAGTATTGCCTTCACTGAAGGGCAAACTGACCTCCAATGCCATTCGTGTTCCCGTGCCAAATGGATCATTGGCGATTTTAAATCTCGAAATTAAATCTAAAACTACCGTCGAAGAAATCAATGCACTTTTAAAAGAGGCATCACTACAGGGTGACCTTGTCGAACAGATTAAATTTTCTAAAGACAATGAACTCGTTTCTTCAGATATCATCGGCTCCACTGCCGCTGCGATCGTGGATGCTCCAGCGACGATAGTCTCGGCAGATGGCAGGAATGTCATTCTATATGTCTGGTACGACAATGAATACGGATATTCCCATCAGGTAATGCGCTTATCTCGTCATATTACCGGCGTAAGAAGGTATACATATTATTAGCATCACCCCTAAAAATATAAGCGGCAGTTCGTTGTGCAATTACCGCTTATATTTTTACAGGATTGCTTTTGAGGTATTTCATAATTATCGGTGTTGCTCCTGCTTTCTGCAGAACATATTCACGGGCCAGTTTTCCGGCCTTTTGACGGACAGTCTGATCTTGCAAAACAGCAAAGACTTTCTTTAATTCTTTAGCACTGGCAATGGCGAAACCTGATCCATTTTGCACAAGATCTTTCGCCTCCTGAAACTTCTTGAAATTTGGTCCAAATAGAACCGGTATGCCATAAGTTGCGGCTTCGAGTGTGTTATGTATCCCCACGCCAAAACCACCACCAATATAGGCCAGTTGGCCATACCCATACAAAGACGAAAGCATACCAATGTTATCGATAACCAGTACCTTTGAATCGGCTATTATTGCGGCATCGTAGGTAGCCATGTCCGAAAAGCGGAGTGCCTTCGGCCAAAGGTTAAAAATGCTCGCTAAATGTGATTCATTAATTTCATGCGGAGCCAAGATCAGCTTATAGTCTGAATTATCCAGCAGCAATTCCTGTAGAGCCTGCTCATCCTCGGGCCAGGTACTTCCTGCAACCAAGGCCGGATTTTCACCAATAAATTGGCTGATCTCGGGAATCATTTTTCTGCTTTTAGGAATGTCTACCACACGATCAAAACGTGTATCTCCGGCTAACCCGGCATTCCGTATCCCAAATTCTTTCAAAAGACGTACACTTTCTTCATTTTGCACAAAGAAGTAAGTCACATAACTTAAAATTTTCAGAAAAAAAGTACCATAGGCCTGAAAGAAAATCTGATCGGGTCTAAATATTGCTGAGATCAAAAACAAGGGAATACCCCGTCTATGCAGGCCTTCAAAAAAATAATACCAATATTCATATTTCGTAAACACAGCGAAACTTGGATTAATCAAGTCGAGAAAAAGCCGTGCGTGCTGAGCAGTATCGTAGGGGAGATAAAAAACATAATCGGCCAAAGTAGTGTTTTTTCTGATTTCATAGCCAGAGGGAGAGTAAAATGTTACAATTATTTTATGATCCAAATAATTATTTTTCACCGCTTCCAGGACAGGTCTTCCTTGCTCAAATTCCCCCAATGAAGCAAAGTGAAACCAAATATGTTTTTGGGAAGAATCAACCGTTTGTTTCATCCTCGAATACCAGTCTTTTCGTCCCTCTACCATGAGCTTGGCTTTGGCATGAAAAGGAGCCGAAATACGCAGTAAGAGTCCATAAAGAAAGATTCCAATTGAATAAAGCAAACGCATGTTTTTAAAATAATGTTTATCTTAGTCAAAGATATTAAACCCATTTCATTAAACGGAACCATTGAGTGGAAAATAAACATCGCAAACGGATTTTGATAACAGGAGCAGCTGGCTTCCTCGGTTCTCACCTTTGTGATCGCTTTATTGCGGAAGATTACGATGTAATTGGAATGGACAACCTAATTACCGGAGATCTACAGAATATAGCACATCTATTTAAGTTGGAAAATTTTGACTTCTATCATCACGATGTCTCAAAATTTGTCCACGTTCCCGGGCACTTGGATTATATCCTGCATTTCGCTTCGCCAGCCAGTCCCGTTGATTACCTTAAAATTCCGATACAAACATTGAAGGTAGGATCCTTGGGCACACATAATCTCTTGGGCCTAGCGCGTGCTAAACAAGCACGCATTTTGGTAGCCTCCACCTCTGAGGTTTATGGCGACCCACTGGTTTCACCACAATCCGAGGACTACTGGGGCAATGTAAATCCCGTGGGACCTCGCGGTGTATACGATGAAGCGAAGCGCTTCCAAGAGGCGATAACGATGGCCTATCACAATGCACATGGTCTGGAGACCCGTATTGTCAGGATATTTAACACCTTTGGTTCCAGAATGCGTCTCAATGACGGCCGAGCTATCCCCACCTTTATCGCACAAGCGATACGTGGCGAAGACATCACGATTTTTGGGGATGGTTCACAAACACGATCATTCTGTTATATTGACGACCAGGTCGAAGGCATCTTTCGCTTGCTGCATTCGGCATGTGCAACACCTATAAATATTGGTAATCCAGACGAAATCAGCTTGCTACAATTGGCCCATGAAATTGTCGAATTGACAGACAGCTCGAGTAAAATCGTCTACGAACCATTGCCGGTTGATGATCCCAAACAACGGAAACCCGATATTGGCTTGGCCAAATCAAAATTAGCTTGGGAACCTCAAATAGACCGAAAAACAGGATTGAAAAAAACCATAGAATTTTACAAAAAGATCCCTTTGGATACCTTATCACATAAAGACTTTACTTACTATAATCAACAATAATGAACAAAAAAATACTAGTCACAGGAGGAACAGGTTATATCGGTTCGCACACAGTAGTCGAACTACAT
Source organism: Sphingobacterium sp. BIGb0116 (assembly GCF_024808035.1). Lineage (NCBI taxonomy): Bacteria > Pseudomonadati > Bacteroidota > Sphingobacteriia > Sphingobacteriales > Sphingobacteriaceae > Sphingobacterium > Sphingobacterium sp. BIGb0116. The sequence continues at coordinate 227,081 of NZ_JANUDT010000010.1, forward strand.
AAAGCAGGATATGTACCTGTCATCGTGGATGATCTGTCCAATTCAAACATCAAAATTTTGGATCAGGTTGAGAAGATCATCGGCGTTAGACCTGAATTTCACCAATTTGACCTTTGTGACACAGACCGCGTGAATGAATTTGTAAAAAACAATACCGATATCTCAGGAATTATCCATTTTGCGGCCTCTAAAGCAGTAGGTGAATCTGTACAGAAGCCTTTGAAATATTACCACAACAATTTCTTCTCGTTAATTAACTTATTAGAGGCATATCAAAATAAGCCTATTAATTTTGTCTTTTCTTCAAGCTGTACCGTATATGGTGAGCCAGACTACTTACCTGTAGACGAGAGTGCTCCCGTGAAAAAGGCAACCTCTCCTTATGGAAATACAAAACAAATTGCTGAAGAAATCCTACAGGAAACTGCTGCTGCATATGACAACTACAATATTATTGCGCTCCGTTATTTCAACCCTGTAGGTGCACATGAGTCGGCATTGATCGGTGAATTACCAAACGGTGTTCCTCAGAACCTGCTTCCTTTTATCACACAAACAGCCATTGGAAAAAGAGAAAAATTAACGGTATTCGGCTCTGATTACGACACACCGGATGGATCTTGTATCCGCGACTATATCCACGTTGTTGATTTAGCAAAAGCTCACGTTGCAGCAATCAGATTATTGGAAAAAGGCAACCCGAACGGAAAATACGATGTCTTTAATGTGGGAACAGGAAATGGATATTCTGTCCTTGAAGCGATCGAGGCTTTTGAGAAAGCTTCAGGACAAAAACTAAATTACGAATTTGGTCCACGTCGTGACGGAGATATCATCAAGGTTTATGGGGACGTCACTAAATCGGCCAATCAGTTGCATTGGAAAGCAGCACTTGGTATTGATGAAATGATGGCTTCTGCCTGGGCATGGGAAAAAAATCTGAAGGAAAATCCATTAGATTAAACAATAGCCTCTGCTGCTACAGCAAAGCATTATACTCAGCTTAACTTTATATGACCGTCTTAAAAACTGAGACGGTCATCTTTTTGGCTCCCAAAGGGTCTATCTGCCAACTGAAGGTCAACATTAAACAAACTCTTTGTCGGAAATATATTCCATGAGCATTCCGGCCTGATCTCCAAGCTTCTTTTTCAAGCGCTGCATAGATTTTTTTATCGCGTCTGGAGTAACCCCCAATACGTTGGCTACTTCCTTATTATTTAGCCCCAGTTTCATAAGCACAATTACCCTCAGATTGGATTCCGTTATATCGGGAAATCTAGATTGTATATCCTGGAGTAAATTGGGAAATTCTTTTACAATCAATAATTTAAATTCCTGCCATTTCTCTTCAGTGATGAGATGTGACTGCAACAATATTTTTAGCTCCTCGCGATCTTTTTCAACAACATTCCCTTTTTCTTCAAGCATCGCAGAAAGTACATTTATCTGTTCATTATTGCGCTTAAGATAAGCGACGTACTCTTCCACTTGGCTTTTAGAGCTCACCAGTTCCCTGTCTAATTCCGCTTTTGTATACTTTAAATTAAGAAGCTGATATTCATAGTCACGTATCCGTTTTCTAGCACGGGATCGAACAGCATTATAAATAAAAAAGAATAAGACCAATACCAATAAACTTAATATTAGCCATAATCGTCTCTCAGCTTGCTTTTTCTTAATAACAGCTTGTGCCAGCGATAATTTATCGGCATACTTTTGCTTGTCGGCCATAAACTTCAATTGGGACAATACTGGATCACCATCTAAAAAGCGTAGTGAGTCTTGGAGACGTTCTATCCTTCTTCGTGCATTCAGCTCACGACCTATATCGTTACTTTGCATAGCCAAATTCAACTTGTGAATCTCAAGTTCAAGTATTGTCTTCTTATCATCCGAGCCCAACAAAAGGGACTCAGCTTCCGCAATCATATGACGAACATCCTTCGTTTCCTTATTCGCTATATCTAATCGAATCCGCATCATTAAGGCAAAGATTGTATTTCGGTCATTCCCAAGAGATCTGGAAATCTCAAGATCTTTATCTAGAAGCAATAAAGCCTTATGGTAATCCTTCATACCTTCAAACACAGCAGCCTGATTCCCTAAAATCTTCGCGTAGCGTAATGAGTCGTTTTCTGAAAGTGCTAAAGTTTGAGCCAATTCAAAAATTTTCATTGCCTGCAAGGTATCACCACCACTTTTCAGAGTCAGTACACCTAAATTGTCTAAGATTTCAGCTTTCAATTTCGGTGAAATTTGTTCTTCTCGTTGCCCTAATTCCAGATATTTAATTCCAGAAGTATAATCACCTAAAGTTCCAAAAAAATAGCCAAGCTTCTTGTAAGTTTGTGTTAGGTCTAAAACAAGTTCTTTCGGTATATCTTCGAGCCCTTTCTCTCCTTCCAAGATAAAAGGTAATGCCTCAGAGGCTTTCAGACATCGATATAAGTAAAAGCCATACATTACCTTTACCCAAACGCGTACGTTTTGATAGCTATAGCCTTCTTCAAGGTCCAGCGCTTTTAAATAGTATTTATCACTAAAGTTATTTCTTGCACCCTCGTCATTAAACGACTGATCCGCCAATAAACAATAATAGATTGCCAAAAGTGCCTTATCATTTTTTCGTACCGCTTGGCTAAAATATGGCGCAAGATACTTGCTCAACGACAGACTAGAGGATTGATACTGCGCTGATTCTTTTATAATTGTTTCGTAAAAGTTCTTCTCTTCTATCGAGGAATTGGAATCCATTAAATCCATCCCATAGACAACACGACAAGGTATGATTGTTAGGAAAAGAAAAAATAGAAGACATCGAAACATATCGGCACAGGCATTGAATTTCGCAATAAAAATAAAAAATAATTTTAATTAAATCATCATGAGAAAAAATCAACCAACTACAAACACTGTTAAGATTGAGACCGTAATCGTGCCTTACACTCTTCGATTAAAAAGAAGAATAGTGCATTAAATAATATCCTACTATTGTTCGCAAATTAAACAGAGAAGCCACTTTTTAAAAAACCTTGTGACTAGTCACAAAAAGCGGTGAGATTATTCTTCTGACCAATAGTATTACTTGTCATCAAAAAAATGATAAATATGATCTGGTGTAATAGCTTTCGTTAATTGGACATCATATTCATTTTTATCTGCAATAACATCAATTGGATTAAAAAAAGATAGTCCGACACGCTGTACACCAACTTTACAGGACGAGAAAAAACGGTCATAAAACCCCTTCCCATAACCTACCCTGTATCCGAAAAGATCAAAAATTAACAATGGCACTATAATCATATCAATAACCGATGAAGCGACCTTAATGCCAGATATTGGCTCTGGAATACCCCAGCTGTTCGTCTCAAATAGTGTATGCTCATCCAATATGAAATGTTGCATCGAATAATCATCAAAATTAGATCGCGAAACAACGATCTTTATCTGTGGAAAAAACTCTTGAACATAATTTATTATTAAATATGTATTGGGTTCGTGGTATTTTCCTATAGGAATGAAAATATGCAAAAATTCGACCCCTGAGAGATCAAGCTTTGTAAACCGCGAAAGTAGTTGTTCATTGAGCGCAGTTTCTTCCTCTAAAGACAATTGACATCGCTTAGTTTTATACTCAAGTCTCAATTCTTGTTTCGATTTCATTTGTAAAATAGTTATTTCCAAAATTTATTTCTCTTTCTTACCAAAAGCCCCATTAAATTCCATCACCTATGCCAAGGTCAATTAAAAATAGTATTCCTTCCAATTCAATTTTTATTTAAGCTTCAAAAGCGATTAGAGTTTTTTGTTCAGAATAGAAAAACCAGGTGCTAAACCGAGTCTAGTATTACAAAAAACGGCCTTGTAGCGAGCGCTAACAAGACCGAATAATCAACCTAAACCTAAAATCTTTATATTATTTTACGCGCTCGATATAATTACCTGTTTGCGTATCAACTCTTACTTTCTCACCTTGATTAATGAACAACGGCACCATAATTTCAACACCAGTCTCTACAGTTGCTTTTTTCAATGCATTTGTAGAAGTATCTCCTTTTACAGCCGGTTCAGTATATGTAATTTCTAACTCAACACTTTTTGGAGCTTCTGCCATGATAGGCTCATCACTTTCAAAAGCAATAATTACAGTCATTCCTTCTTTCAAGAAGCGTGCAGAATCACCAAATAAAAATTTCGGAATATTAAACTGCTCATATGTATTATTGTCCATTACAACGAAGAAATCGCCATCATCATATAGATACTGATAATCATTCGTTTCTACACGTGCAATCTCGACAGACTCATCAACTCTAAAACGGTATTCAACTAACTTACCAGTTTTAACATTACGCATTCTAGCTTGATAAAAAGCACGTAAATTACCTGGTGTACGGTGTATATATTCCTCTACGGATACTAATTCTCCGTTAAATCTTAAGATATTTCCTGATTTTACCTCTGATGCCTTAGCCATTCTTTGAATTGAACTTTAAACGGTTATCTCATTATTGAGTCGTCAAAAGTACAAAAACTAATTGTGTTATTAAAATTTCATTCGCTACTTTTTTATTGAAATAACCGTTTTCAAGAGTAGCTGGAGCCATCCCTATAATTTCAAAAAGCGGATACGAATAATATACTCCCATCATTTACCCAAAAACAGATATGCAGCTATAAAGATTCCAATTCGTAACAATTTGGGTTCATAAAAAAATGAAATATTAGGATGTTATTGTTAAGAATTGTGCATTAAATGCTATGAGAAATAGGAGAATTAGGCTTTAAAATCCAGAATGGATATCGTTTCATCACAGAACTCATATTCTTTCTTTTGATTTGAACAAACGACAAGTATTCTTGATTTTAATTTTGCTCGATCGATCAAATTCATGTACCATTCTTCACCGGCACTATCCAAATTACTTGTTGGCTCATCCAACAATACCAAGCTAGATGCAGAACAACAAGCTAGTGCTAGCTTTACCCGTTGACGCATACCTGAAGAAAAAAATCTTATCTCTCTGTCAAGTGCATGCTCCAATCCCAATAAGCTGACAACTGTTTCTTTATCAAAAGAAGGAAGATAATTTTTAAATTTAAAATGGAAATCGATCAACTCATTTAAGGTAAATTCCTCGATCAGTTCAACGTAGGGGGCTGCAAGAGACAGTTGTTGATATATTTGATCCACACTTAAGACCTCTTCGCCATATGTGTAAATCAATTCACCCGCTGAGGGTGTCAAACTACTTGAAAGCACTTTTAGGAAAGTGGACTTCCCTGAACCGTTATGGCCAAGGATGGCATAACTCTTGCCGGACTCGAAGGTATAGTTTATATGCCTAAAAATCCATTCATTGTTATACCTCCTACCAATATCTTTTAATGTAATTTTCAAATTCACTAGAATCGACAATGCGATTACATCGCTCTATTATTGAATCCCTTCATGATACCCCGGCCTGAATTCCGAATAAAATCCAAAATTTCATCACGGATTTCCGTTGCCTGATATTCAGCTTCTATAATTTCTATTGCTTTAGCCAAATTTCTGTTTTGGACAAAAAGAATTCGATAAAGATTCTGAATCTCGGCAATTTGCTCTTCCGAAAAGCCTCTTCTTCTCAATCCAACAGAATTAATACCAGCATAAGAAATCGGTTCACGTGCGGCCTTAACAAAAGGAGGAATATCCTTACGCACCAATGAACCACCGGTAACAAATGCATGCGAACCAATTTTGACAAATTGGTGAACAGCAACCATTCCAGCAAGTACAACATAATCGCCGACCGTAATATGTCCAGCAAGTGTACTGTTGTTCGAAAAAACACAATTATCACCTACTTCACAATCATGTGCAACATGACTATAAGCTTGGATCAAACAATTTTTTCCAATGACCGTTTTATACCTATCCTTGGTTCCTCTATTGATTGTTACACACTCACGAATGGTTGTATTGTCTCCAATTTCAGCTGTAGTAATCTCACCATCAAATTTTAAATCTTGAGGTTCCCCAGAGATTACTGCACCGGGATATATTTTACAGTTTTTTCCAATTCGAGCTCCATCCATGATCGTCACATTTGATCCTATCCAAGTGCCTTCACCAATGACGACGTCTTTATAAATGGTTACAAATGGCTCGATGACCACATTTTTAGCAATTTTTGCCTCCGGATGAATATAAGCTAATGGCTGTATCATCTATACTACTTTAGTTGTTATTTACTCTTACGATCTGTGCCATAAGCTCCGCTTCGCACACAATTTTCTCTCCTACCATAGCCACACCTTTCATTTTTGCGATACCTCTTCGGATCGGCTCCATCAAGTCACATCTAAAAATAACAGAATCTCCTGGAGTTACCTGCGCTTTAAAACGTGCATTTTCAATTTTAAGGAATAAGGTCAGCCAATTCTCTGGATCAGGGACCGTCTTCAAAACTAAAATTCCCCCTGTCTGTGCCATAGCCTCCACTTGCAAAACACCGGGAAATAATGGTGCACCAGGAAAATGTCCCATAAATAAATCTTCGTTCATGGTAACATTCTTCAACCCCACAACATGTGTTTCTGTCAACTCAAGAATTTTATCGACCATAAGCATGGGCTGACGATGAGGTAAAATCTTCATGATTTCTACCGTATCGTATAATGCCGGCATATTGGGATCGTAAACTTTAATTTTTTTTCGTGTTTTATCTTTCTTGATCTGCTCCTTTATCTTTTTTGCAAAAGCCACATTCGCTGCATGACCTGGCCGTGCAGCCATAATATGCCCTTTCAAAGGTCTTCCGACTAGCGCTAAATCTCCAACCATGTCCAACAATTTATGTCGAGCAGGCTCATTTTGGTAACGCAATTGATTATTGTTTAATATTCCTTCCTTAGCAACTGCAACGGTTTCTTTATGAAAAAGGTGCGCTAATTTTTGCAATTCCTCAGGAGAAGTCTCCTTGTCCACAATAACGATGGCATTACTTAAATCACCACCTTTAATAAGCCCATGATCAACCAACATTTCCAATTCGTGTAAAAAACAAAACGTACGCGAAGAGGCTATTTCCGATTTAAAATCCTCAATAGATGTTATTGCTGCATGCTGGCTTCCCAACACAGGCGAATTAAAATCGATCATACAAGTCAAACGATAACCATCCATTGGCATGCCCAGTATTTCAACTTTGCGATCTGGTTCTGCATAATGGATATTATTGGAAATCTCATAATAATCCCGATCAGCATCTTGTTCTTCAAATCCCGCTTCCTCTAACAACTTCACAAAAATAGCTGAACTACCATCGAGAATTGGTATTTCAGGACCATCAATATCAATCAGCACATTATCAATTTGTAAACCAATTAACGATGCCATCAAATGTTCAATTGTACTCACACTTGCTCCATTTTGCGTTATTGTTGTCCCTCTGGAGGTATCCGTAACATTATCCGCATCAACCAAAATTTCCGGTTGCCCCTCTAAATCCACACGTCTGAACTTAAACCAGTGATTTTCCGGAGCTGGCTTAATCGTCATCGATACAATTTTTCCTGTATGAAGACCTACCCCCGAAATTTCAACCTCGTTTTTGATGGTTCTCTGTTTTACATTCATTTCTAATAACATATTTTTAAATCAAAACTTCTTTTGACAAAACATTTATCCTTGAAGCTATTTCGATGTTCGCCATAGCCTTACTAGGAATGATTATTTCATCACAAATAAAGAACAGTTTATTTTCAATGAAAAATAATTATTTCAATTTTTTTTCTACTAACTTTTCTAACTCTTGGATTCGTTTTTCCAACTCAGGAAGACGTGCAAAAATCACATTAGAACGCAATTGCGGCTGATAAGGCATCACTGGTGTACCGCCCCATTTTTTGCCTTCTTCTTTAATCGATCTATTCACTCCTGATTGGGCTTGGATTTGAGACCCCTTTGCAACAACAATATGCCCAACAACACCAACCTGTCCTCCTAAAACTACATGTTCTCCAATTTTTGAACTACCAGAAATACCTGTTTGCGCTGCGATTACTGTATTCTTTCCAATATCAACATTATGTGCAATTTGAATCAAATTATCCAACTTAACACCATCACGCACTATTGTAGCGCCCATTGTTGCCCTATCGATTACAGTATTGGCGCCAATCTCAACATTATCCTCCACTTGCACATAACCGATCTGCGGTACTTTTTTATATGTTCCGTCTTCTTGTGGAGCAAATCCAAATCCATCCGACCCAATCACAACACCGGAATGTACTACGACATTTTCCCCAATCTTACAATCATGATAAATCTTCACCCCTGGATAGAGTGTTGTATTATCTCCAATCGTAACTTTATCGCCAATATAGACCTGTGGGTAGATTTTTACGTTATTTCCAATGGAAGCCCCGCGTCCAATATATACAAATGCACCGATATAACCTCCTTGGCCGATCTCCGCTTCAGCATGTATAAAATGAGGTTCCTCACGTCCGCTTTTGTCAAGACGAAACTCATTATACATGTTCAAAATAGTAGAGAAAGCAGCATAGGCATTCTTAACCCGTATGATCGTCAATGTCGGTTTAGTTGCTTGGGTCAATTGTAAATCTTCATTAACAATTACAATCGAGGCGTCAGTAGTATAAATAAAATGCTCATATTTTGGATTTGACAAAAAAGAAAGATCGCCTTTTTTACCTTCCTCAATTTTGGCAAGGTTACCTACAGTAACTTCTGGATTTCCTTCAATCCGTCCTTCTAATAATGTCCCTATTTGTTGAGCAGTAAATTGCATGGTACAAATCTATGTTTTTTTATTAAAAAATAACTACTTGATGGAAGTAATTGCAACATATCCCACCTCTTTTGGATAACATAAGGAATATTTAGCTACATTTTTCGATAGCGCTTCTAAATTCCCTAGATCAGAAGCCTCTGTTATATCGACGAGCTCGCCCGATTTCAATAATATTTTAATTTGATCCCTGGAAGAATTATAGGCCCGGTTTTGAATTTCCTGCATAAATACATAATAATGAATATCCTCTTGAGCCACTCCCATCTCAGCTTGTACTTTCGCCTTTACTAAATCAACATATTCTGGCAAGAATGGCTTATCACTCATGACAGATCGATATAGATTACGTTTCATAACACGCTGGCACATTGTACTTAAAATCGAATCCTCATGACGTTCCCATGTTTTTATGGCTGACATAATATCCGTATCATCTAAACGAGTAAACCAATCCAAATGTAACGAGTCATCCAAAAAGTTAGTTTTGTTGACCTGCTGGCTTAAAAACCAATGAAAAGCCGGGGTAGAAAAGAGCTTATGGCCAGCAGCCGTCAAATATTTTGCCCGCTGCAGAATTTTAATCAATAACTGTTCAGCACCGATAACGGTCTTGTGTAAATATACTTGCCAATACATCAACCGCCGCGCAATCAGAAATTTCTCCACAGAATAAAGCGCTTTATACTCCACTACTATTTCATCGTCCACCACATTGAGCATTTTTATAATACGGTCAAATGAGATAACGCCTTCCGATACGCCTGTAAAAAAACTATCTCTATTGAGGTAGTCCATTCGATCAACATCCAATTGGCTCGACACCAATTGATGAAGAAATTTACGTTCGTATTTATTATTAAAGATTGTAATTGCTAGACTTAGTCTTCCACCCAAATCATTATTGATTCGATCCATTAAAAGGGAAGACAATAGCTCATGAGAAACTCCTTCAATCAAACTATGCTCCAAGGAATGTGAAAAAGGGCCGTGACCTATATCATGCAGCAATATTGCCGACAGAACAGCCTCCTCTTCATCCGCTGAAATTATAACACCTTTACTCCTCAAAGTTTCCAAAGCCATCGACATCAAATGCATCGCTCCTATGGCGTGCTGAAAACGAGTATGCAACGCTCCGGGATAGACAAGATGCGTCATGCTCACCTGCTTAATATAGCGGAGCCTTTGGAAATAAGGGTGTTGCACTAGGTCAAAGACCAATCCTGTAGGAATAGCGACAAATCCATATACCGGATCATTAATAATTTTATTTTTGTTCAATGTGGAGACAAATTAATACGATCATCAACACTATAAATATGAAACCGAGCCCTTTAATCATGAACTCCTGGTTAACACTAGTATAAACTTAAAACAAAGATAGTTAGTTCATCGTTAATAAATGTTAAAAATAAAATCTGAAGCACGATATTTGCTTATGTTAGCATGAGATCGAAAATCCGATCCTCCCCTCTACTACTAATAGACATATAATAACAAGATGCAAAAAACACATATTCTTTGGGCTGACGATGAAATTGACTTTCTAAAACCACACATTTTATTTTTAGAAAGCAAAGGTTACAAAGTTGACACAGTCAATAATGGAAATGATGCCGTTGAAGCCTTTAAAAATGGTTTTTTCCACCTCGTTTTCTTAGACGAAAATATGCCTGGGCTAACCGGGCTCGAAACACTTGCTATACTCAAATCGATCAACCCTACTGTCCCCGTTGTTCTGGTCACAAAAAATGAAGAAGAACATGTCATGGAAGATGCCATCGGCTCCAAAATAGATGATTATCTTATCAAGCCGGTCAACCCCAAGCAGATCTTGATGACAATAAAAAAATTAACGGAGAACAAACGTCTTGTCAATGAGAAAACATCCATGGCCTATCAACAAGACTTCCGCAATTTGGGGATGATCCTGAATGACAATCTGGATTTCAACCAATGGTCAGAAGTTTACAAAAAACTTGTCTACTGGGAATTATCCCTCGAAAAGCTTGAAGATAACAATATGCATGAAATTCTGACGATGCAAAAATCCGAAGCAAACATGCAATTCTCAAAATTTATAGAAAACAACTATATACAGTGGATTAATCGCCCCGAAAACGCGCCCATTCTTTCACACCAGCTATTTAAGAAAAAGGTATTTCCGACCATAGAAGATGATACACCGACATTTTTCTTTCTAATAGACAATTTGCGTTTCGATCAATGGAAAATTATCAATGAGGTAATCACCGACTATTTTAGACTTGAGGAGGAGATAAACTATTACAGTATTTTACCAACAGCAACACAATATGCTAGAAATGCCATCTTTAGTGGATTAACTCCACTGGAAATGGAAAAACGCTTCCCGAAATTATGGCAAAACGATGAAGATGAAGGTGGCAAGAATTTATATGAGGATAAATTTTTGGAAGATCAGATCAAGCGACTTTACCGCAAGTCCATAAAACACTCCTACACGAAAATTTTGACCCTGGAACAAGGAAAGGATGTGTTAGACAATCTCGGTAATATGATGCACAATCAACTGAATGTGTTGGTGTATAACTTTGTTGATATGCTTTCTCACGCACGTACGGACAGCTCTATGATTCGTGAATTAGCAAACGACGAAGCAGCGTATCGCTCTCTCACTTTGTCATGGTTTGAACACTCACCTTTATTAGAGGCTATAAAATGGCTCTCACAAAAGAAAGTTCGTGTGATTATTACAACCGACCATGGCACGATACGTGTAAAAAAGCCAAGTAAAATCGTTGGTGATCGAAATACAAATACAAATTTGAGATATAAGCAAGGGAAAAATCTGAACTATATTGACAAAGATGTTTTTGCTATCAAAAATCCCCACGAGGCACAGTTGCCTAAACTTCATGTTAGTTCAACATACGTTTTTGCCAAAGAAGATTCGTATTTTGTTTACCCCAACAACTACAATCAATTTGTCAATTACTTTAACGGAACATTCCAACATGGAGGAATCTCTTTGGAAGAAATGATTATCCCCTTTGCGACATACTTACCGAAATAGTAATTTTGCAACATGGAAATTATTGTAAATACGACAGCGGATCTATCTCAAGCGGCTCAGACACTTTTAAATAGTTTTCCAAAGGACCGAATTTTTCTATTATATGGTTCAATGGGAGCAGGAAAGACAACTTTTGTAAAACACCTGTGCAAACAATTGAATGTACAAGATAGTACATCTAGTCCAACATTCTCCATTGTTAATGAATATGAGTCTACAGTTGGACCCATATATCACTTTGATTTTTACCGCATTAAAGATGAACAGGAGGCTTTCGATTTTGGCTATGAAGAATATTTCTATTCAGGTGCATATTGCTTTGTTGAATGGCCAGAGAAAATCCCCAATTTACTTCCTGAAGAAGCAAAAGAGATACATATTAGCATCATAGATGCAACAACACGTAAAATTTCTATTCGTTAACTACCTTTTTTTTGACTCCCTACTATGGCTCATTTATCATCTTGTCAATATATTCCATCTGATATCCATGTGCCCGGATTAGCGGCTATACACGCCGAGCACCTTAGCTTTTCCTTTCATGAGAACAATATGCAGTTTGCTGTTGAAAATAGTTCTTTCGATATCGATGAAGGAAAAATAACAGCGATCATTGGTGAATCTGGCAGTGGAAAAAGCACCTTACTACGATTAATATATGGTTTATTGGAACCAACAGACGGTACTGTCCGTTATAAGGGGTGGCAGGTTCCTACACGTAAAGACAAGTTAATTCCCGGACACGATGCGATGAAATTAGTGTCACAGGGCTTTGACGATTTGAATACTTATGCCAATGTATGGGATAATGTTGCTTCACAATTGCCAAACACAGATATCAAACGCAAACAAGACAAAACTGCGGAAATATTACAACGTCTACGGATAGATCACCTCGCTAAAAAAAGAGTAGCAGACATTAGTGGGGGAGAAAAACAACGCGTCGCCATCTGTCGTGCGTTGATCAACGAGCCTGAAGTTTTACTAATGGATGAACCCTTCAATCAGGTTGATGCCTCTTTTAGGGATACCTTGCAACAGGACATAAAAGATATTGTTAAAGAAACTGGGCTGACCGTCATTTTAGTTTCACACGATCCTACGGAAGTACTTGCTTTGGCAGATAATCTCATTGTGATGAAATCTGGTAAAATCCTAGATCAAAACAATCCACATGTATTGTATAGCAATCCATCGCACCCTTATACTGCGCAATTACTGGCAAAAAGCAATATATTACAGGTTGAGCAAGCTCAAAATTTAGGCATAACAAGCGAAAAACCAATCGCGATACATCAAGAATGGATTTCAATTAGTCCTTCTGAACAGTCTACTTTTTTTGTAAAAGATGTCCGATTCAGAGGTTTTTATTATGAAATCGTCGTCAGCAATAATGAGGTTAACTTACATGCGATTATAACATCGCAAATAATTCCACAAAAACTACAAGCTGTCGATCTAACCATATCTCACTGGATCGCTTTTGACCATTAATTGTATGCCCTAGTCTTGTGTCTCTAGCCAAGATAAAAATGCGTCAAACCATAATTTATCCGAGGTTTTGTTAATTAATCCGAAACCGTGCCCCCCCTGCTCAAAGGTATAAAGCTTGTTGGGCACTTTTGACTTGTCCAAAGCTGCCATCATTCTATAGCTATTTTCTATTGGCACAGCCATATCGTCTTTGGCATGGACAAAGAAAACCGGACAAACGTTAGAAGACACCTGCAAATTGGAAGAAAACAGCTTTATTTGGTCTTGTGAGGGGGTTTCTCCAATGAGATTTATACGCGAACCTTTATGTGTTATATCATTTTCCATAGAGATTACTGGATAAATTAATCCTGCAAAATCAGGTCTTAGCGATACATGGGAAGGATTCGCTATATAGTCTTTCTTAAACTTCGTAATTAAAGTGGAAGCTAGGTGCCCGCCAGCGGAAAATCCTATTACCCCAACTTTTCGAAGTCCGGGATGCAAGGTTCGGATCAACTGCATTGCCCGCTGGGCATCCTGAAGAGGTCCTATTGATTTGTCACGCATGATATTTGGTGAAGGCAATCGGTATTGTAAAACAAATGCCGAATAGCCATTTTTTATCAGCTCTTTTGCAACGGCATGCCCCTCATGATCCATTGCTATATGAGAATACCCTCCTCCTGGAATAACCAGTACCGCGATATTTTTATCTATACTTTTATCTGCTGTATATGCAAATAACTTTGGTACATTCTTTTCTAAATTTACCTGCTCTTTATCAGTCGAATTTGGAATAGAATCTGCATAAAGGTTGATTGCTTCCTGCGCTTTAACAAGCGAAATCAACGAACATAAAATCATAAAAATTCTTTTCATTAAAATGATATTTTTAAAGAGAGCTCCAGACTACATATACTAAAAAAACGAATCAAACATGAACTGGATACCCCTGGTTTATAAGGAAGAAACAACTAAAAGATCTAAATCTTTCGCCGTCATATTAAATCTTGAGGCCATGTCAATATTTGTAAGGTTTCCTTGGTACAAATAAATAGAACTCCGAATACCGGGATTCTTCCAGATTGCATTTTTCAGTCCCCCGAGTTCTGCAAAATCAAGCAAAATAGACGTAAAAATATTGCTCATTGCATAAGTGGCTGTTCGTGCTACCCGAGACGCTATATTGGGAACACAATAGTGAATAACATCAAATTTCCGAAAGATAGGTTTATCATGTGAAGTCACTTCTGAGCTTTCAAAATTCCCCCCTTGATCGATACTCACATCTATCACTACAGAATTAGGTTTCATTTTAGAAACTGTTTCCTCCGAAATTATACAAGCAGAACGTCCATTACGAGCTCGTAAAGCGCCAATAACTACATCCGAACTGATCACAGCCTTGTTTAAAATAATAGGTTGTATAACGGAAGTGAAAACACGGCTGCCAAGATTGTTTTGCAGGCGTCTAAGTTTATAAATCGAATTATCAAAAACCTTTACCTGTGCACCTAGCGCCAAAGCCGTTCGGGCAGCTTGTTCACCAACGGTCCCCGCGCCTATAATAACGACTTCTGTGGAAGCTACGCCGGTCACACCACCGAGCATCAGTCCCTTCCCTCCAAATGCATTGCTCAGATACTCTCCAGCGATTAAGGTTGCCGTTGCCCCCACGATTTCGCTCATCGCACGAACCACTGCCAGGCAACCGCCCTCATCTCTTAAATATTCGTAAGAAATTGCAGTGATTTTTTTATGCATTAACGCCTTTAGTACATCCAGGTTCATGAGTGAAGGTTGCTGAGAAGATAACAAAAGCTGTCTTTCTTTCATCAACTTAACTTCACTAAGCATAGGGCTACCAACTTTAATGATCAGATCTGCTTGGTACACCTCTTCCCGAGATGAAACGATACGAGCGCCCTGTTCACTATAATGATGATCCAAAAAATTGGCCCCAGCACCTGCTCCCGTCTCAATGATTACTTCATGTCCATTTTCTACCAATAATGCAACCGCTAATGGCGTCAAGCAGATCCGCTTTTCCTGAAGCGAGATTTCTTTTGGAATGCCTATAAATAAACTCTTTGCATTCTTTTTCTTCTCAAACAGCATCTCTTTTGGAGAAATCATAGCCTGACTCGCAAGCTTTCCTAACTCATTCATCTTGTAAAATTGATAGTTAGCTAAAATTACAATAAAAAATCAATCTTATCAAACGAAGATAAATTTGGTTTGGCACGGCTTTGGAATGAAACAAATTTATATACATTTGTCTAAATTAATCAGATATAATACCATGCTCAGTAAAGTCAATATAGTGCCACGATGGATCATTTTTTTATTGGACATCTTTAGTGTTTCCATCGCTTATCTCCTCGCAAATGTTATTTACTATGATTTTAACTTCGATTTTCTGCTCGACATTGATTTTAGCATTCGTTACATTTTATTTATAGCCATATGTTCTTTATCATTCTACCTCTTCAAGATGTATACTGGGATAGTTCGTTACACAAGCGCTATCGATTCCATACGTATATTATCAACGATAACATTTAGTGTTTTCGTTCTCTTGGTTATAAAATTAGTGATCCAGGCAAACGAGATAGAGCGAAACATCCCAACTGCACTCATTATCTTCTTTGCACTCTTTTCATTTCTTATTTTAACCGTATATAGAACAATTATTAAAATTTTCTTTCTATACACAAAAAAAGTCAACGGATCCAGAAAAAAGACACTCATCTACGGTGCCGGTGATTTGGGAATTGCTGTAAAAAGAACCTTAGACCATGATGTACGATCCAAAAATGCTATTGTTGGATTCTTAGACGATAATGAGCAAAAAATTAACAAAGTTATTGATGGGACCAAAATTTACTCTTCTCAAAAGTTTAGCCACCTCATCAACACACTAAATATTGAAGAGGTCATCATCGCTTCGCACAACATTCCTTCCGACCGTAAAAATGAAATTACAGATGTTGCGCTCGAAAAAAATGTCAACATATTAACGCTCCCTCCTGTTAAAAAGATCATGAATGGTGATCTTAACCCCAATCAGATCCAAAAAATAAAAATTGAAGATTTACTAGAAAGGGAGCCGATTAAGATTAACGACGACCACATCCTAAGCCAAACGAAAGGCAAAAGGATCTTAGTTACTGGGGCAGCAGGTTCCATAGGTAGTGAGATTGCATCCCAATTGGGGAAATACGAGCCCCAGATGATTATCCTTTGTGACCAAGCGGAGTCCCCGTTACATAATCTCCAACTTGACCTTCAAGATGAATTTCCAAATCAAGTTTATCATACTTATATAGCAGACGTCCGAAGTACAAAAAGGATGCAATTACTTTTTGACACTTTCAAGCCGCATTATGTATATCATGCGGCAGCTTACAAACATGTGCCAATGATGGAAAACCATCCTTTGGAAGCAGTACAGACCAATGTCATGGGTACTAAGAATCTAGCTGATTTAGCCGTGGAATTTCAAGTTGAAAAATTTGTTTTTGTCTCTACCGATAAAGCTGTCAATCCCACGAATATCATGGGAGCGACAAAGCGTATCGCAGAAATCTATGTACAATCGTTAAACAATCATTTGGAAAACTCGTTAGGGGCAACTGTGCACACCAAATTTATCACAACCCGCTTTGGCAATGTCCTAGGCTCCAATGGATCTGTTATCCCTCGATTCAGAGACCAGATTCAAAAAGGTGGCCCTGTAACAGTTACTCATCCAGAAATTACGCGGTATTTTATGACCATTCCCGAAGCATGCCGACTAGTCCTTGAAGCTGGAACAATGGGACAAGGTGGCGAAATTTTTGTATTTGATATGGGTAAATCTGTAAAAATAGTTGAGTTAGCTAAAAAAATGATTCGTCTTTCAGGATTTAAACCGAATGAAGATATTGAAATAAAATTCACTGGATTAAGACCTGGTGAAAAACTATATGAGGAATTACTGAATGATTTAGAGAATACCTTACCGACTCACCACGAAAAAATCATGATCGCCAAAGTCAGAGAAAATAATTATGATATCGTGTGTATGAAAATTGGCGAATTGCAACAGCGTTTAGCGACACAAAACAAAAACGAAGTTGTCTATCAAATGAAAATTATTGTACCTGAATTCAAAAGTAAAAATTCCATCTACGAACAGCTAGACAAGGAAATTGAACTATCGAATGAGTCAGAAAACCAAAGTTAATTCACTTTAAAATTTGCAAAACGCTTGCAAATTTGCTCGAAAAGTGTATTTTTGCAATCCATATTTTACTGATTAGTAATGTCTAAAAACACAAATAATACAAATCAAGGTTTCAAACCTTCAAAAGGATCTTTTTTTCAAGATAACCAAAAAAGTGTAGTGTTCATTTTAGGTGGTATCGTTGTATTGATCTTACTTTATTTTGGATATCAAAAGCTTTATCTAGATCCAAGAGCAGAAGAAGCTTCGAACCGTATGTACAAAGCAGAACAGCTTGCTACAATTGATTCTTTACAAAGTAAAGCAATCATGGGTGATGGTGCGTTTCTTGGTTTTAAACAAATTGCGGACGAATATTCCAATACAAAATCTGCCAATATTGCAAACGCCTATTTAGGAGGTTTATATTTGCGTCAAGGTAAATTCGATGAGGCTGCGAAAGCGCTTGAAAAATATGCTCCAACAGGAAGCCAAATTCTAGACCCACTCGTAATTGGTTTAACAGGTGATGCTTTTTCAGAGTTAAAAGACTACAAAAAAGCCGCTGATTACTACAAGCAAGCTTCTGAAAAATCAAGCAACTCGTATACAACTCCACTCTTTTTGAAAAAACTAGGACTTGTATATGAAGCACAAAATGACTATAAAAGTGCAGAGAATGCTTACAAGAAGATTAAAACAGATTTTCCTGAGAGTCAAGAAGCTTCAACAATTGATGGTTTATTAGGCCGTGTACAAGCACATCTATAATAGATAATTATAAAAATATAATAAAAAGAGGCTATTTGATAGCCTCTTTTTTTGTGACCATCTAAAATCACTATCTTTGTTACTATTATGGCAAGTAGCATTAAAAATTTATCCGACTTTTCGCATATCCAGGTTGCGGATGCAAGTCCATTCAAATTTGCAATCGTTGTTGCACAATGGAATGCAGAAATTACAGGTGCATTATTGAATGGTGCAATAAAGGTCTTGGAAGAGCATGGCGCTCAGGAAAGCAATATCCAAGTCATAGAGGTTCCTGGAAGTTTCGAATTAATTTCAGGAGCAGACCTCGCATTCAGAAATCAGAGTTTTGACGCTGTAATCTGTTTAGGCTGCGTCATTCAGGGTGAGACCAGACACTTCGATTTTATCTGCGATGCAGTTGCAAATGGCATTGCCAATGTAGGGCTAAAATACAATAAACCAGCTATTTTTGGTGTATTAACGACTGATAATCTTCAGCAAGCATTGGATCGCGCCGGAGGGAAACATGGTAATAAAGGTGAAGAAGCTGCTATTACAGCAATACAAATGGCCCATATTGCCAAAAAATTCTAGTTTGGTATTAATTTTGCCTACCATTCAATGATGAAAAGTATTGCTGAGCACAGCTTATTACTCAGGTACTTATATTTTGAATAAATCGATTAATAAAATATTTAGTTATCTTATTAATCGATTTTTATTTTTTCACTAGAATAAATTGTTATTGAATTGTCTTGATTGTAGTGTAAATCAGTTATACAACAGTCGGTAGTTTTATAGACAATGACGCAATGATGAAGTTTAACGCTATCAATTTTGGTACGAATTACTTGATGATTGTTTCTTTAAAAAATAGGATTATGAAAACATTATCGAATGTACTCTTGGTCGTTATACTGACGTTATTTTGTCAGTTGGATCTAGTGGCACAAGACGATAGTCTAAACAAGCAGATTTGGCAAAGTATCGGTGGCCAGGAAAAATGGGATTCTTTGCAGTTTTTGGCTTTCTCAGCAAAGGGAAATACCATCTCAGACCAGTTGTTAAACGACGAACGAAAGTTCCTGTTCAATAGAACGACTGGAGCATGTCGATTTGATGGCTATAAGGGAACGGATCAGGTGACCTACCTGTTTAATTTTAAAAACCCAGGGTCAGACAAACTCTTTATTGGAGGGAATTTATCTGCAGATGAGCCAGAGCTCAAGAAATCAATTAAAAACCAGCTATTTTCGGATCTCAATCTGCTACTTTTGCCCACCTTGATCGGGCAGAAAAATGTGCAGCTGAAAAGCCAAAAGGAAAGTTTCAGTGCTGGACAGAAATTAACGATAGCAAATATCAGCTCGTCAGGCCCTATCTTTGGTTCAAAGATTGATGGTTTGCTTTATATTGATCAAAATACCGGTGAGATTGTCCGTTACGAATACACAGATAAGGGCGAAAAAAACACCTATGAAGTGAGCAAATATAAGGAGATTGGCGACGGTATACGTTTACCCAGTTTTTTCAATTCCACAAGCAATGACCAAAAGAGTTGTATATTCTCCTCTATTTCATCTTTTGTACAGGTAGAACAGAAAAAATTTACAGAACTATAATATGATTAATTGGATAGAATTAAATACAGAAGAACAGCTACAGGAGCTTTATCAATCTGATAAAGTTGTAGCCATCTTTAAACATAGCACAACTTGTGGTATTAGCAATATGGCTAAGCGTAGTCTTGAGCGTATGTCTGCTACTTCAGACCATGATTATGCGATTTATCTTTTAGACCTTTTGCGTTACCGCCCACTATCGAATGAGATTGCCCAACGTTGGCATGTAGAACATCAATCACCCCAAATACTGATTGTTGCAGGAAAAGACAGTCTATATGACGCTTCACATGGTGATATCCAATTTGATGAGATAGAACAATACCTAACGGCAATTTGACATTATAGGCCATAACTGCTGTTCAATAAAAAATTTTAGCAAAATTTATCCCAAGCGATCTTCAACATGTATTGTATTGATCACTTGGGATATTTTATGATGATGAAAAAAGCTGAATTGGCTATTTATAAATTTCTACAGTTATTTTACCGTCTTTAGTCACCGTACCCCGATACATGCCGGCGGTATTAAAAGGCATAGCAACATGTCCGTTTTTATCCAATGCGATCATGCCGCCATTACCGCCCATTTCACCAATCCGATCGATTACTTGCCAGCTCGCTTGATCAACATGTTCACCTTTATATTCCATTAAAGCTGACACCGAATATGCCGCCACGGTGCGGATATAATATTCACCCCATCCAGTACAGGAAACAGCACAGGTATTATTGTTCGCATACGTTCCAGCACCGATAATTGGCGAATCTCCGACCCGTCCAAACTTCTTGTTTGTCATCCCTCCTGTTGATGTGCCCGCAGCCAGATTACCTGCTTTATCCAAAGCAACACAACCTACAGTACCAAATTTAGCGTCTTTATTGATAATGCCTAAACGTGAACTTTGTTTTTGATCGTGATCTAGTTGTGTTTGAGTACTATCGTCCTTTCTCACTTTCTGCAAAGCTTCCCAACGTGCTTTCGTCCAAAAATAAGAAGGATCTACAATGGCTAATCCCACTTGCTTCGCAAATTCTTCGGCACCTTTACCTACCATCATAACATGCTCAGATTTTTCCATCACAGCCTTGGCTGCTGAGATTGGATTTTTGATTGTTGTCACTCCCGCAACGGCGCCTGCAGCCAAGGATTTACCATCCATGATGGAGGCATCCAGTTCGTTATGTCCGTCATGTGTAAAAACCGCTCCTTTCCCCGCATTAAACAAGGGAGAGTCTTCCATAACATGGATAGCAGATTCAACCGCTTCCAAACTGGATTTACCTTCTTGCAACTTTTGATAGCCCATACGAAGCGCTTGCTCCAAGACAATTCTATAAGCTTGTTCCATCGAATCTGTCATATTCTTTTTCAAGATCGTCCCCGCTCCACCATGGATCGCCAAAACAAATTCTCCCTCAGTCACGGCTACAGGTTTTTTATATGATTTACAGGAGATTGTCAACAGACTTCCCATAATTATCATGGCGCATATCTTGAGATTATTCATCTTCCTTCTCCCACCATTCTGAAGATTGTAAATCATCTATCTCACGACGGTCTTTTTTCGTAGGGCGCCCTGTACCGCGGTCGCGTTTTAGGACAGGCGCATGAAATACGGATTTAAACCCTACAGTTTCTTCAACAGGTGTTTGATCCTCGTAGAATTGAACAGCAGTCTTGGCGTCAACACGACGTTCCAAAAGACCTGTCACCATCACCACTTTTTTCTCAATTCCCTTTTGGACATGGTATACATCTCCGATCTTAACTTCATAAGAGGGTTTTATATTTTGGCCTTTTAGTTTCACCCGACCTGCCTTACAGGCCTCTGTTGCCAAAGTTCTTGTCTTAAATAAGCGAATTGACCACAAATATTTATCAATTCTCAATTTTTCTGATGTTCCAGCCATAATACAAAAATAATTATATTTTTAGAATCATTATAACCAAAAGCAATTATGGAAAATTCCTATTAAACTGAGTTCACTTATTAAAACGTCTTTCATCCGTTCGCCGGAAGAGTTTAATAGCTAATTGCGGACAAGTTATCATCAAATCCATACCAACTACTGACTGCAAGCGGATTGTTAAAACAATGTCTGTAGCGTGAATGCACCTTAAAAAGGTGGACTCAACGTGGACTCACTGTGCACACACTGTGGTTGGAGTCAGGAGTTGATCATAATTTGGTAGGGTGTTGTTATCAGGAAAGTCTATTGCAAGGAACAATGGATAAAGTTGTTTTTAAGTCCAACTTTATCTAAGTTTGTACATCAAAATAAACTAATTCAAATAAGAAAATAAATAATATGGTAGAGCCACTTAAAAAACTGATTGAGGAAGCTTGGGAAGATAGGCAATTATTAGAATATAAAGAATATACAGAAGCCATTCGCGCTGTTATCATGAAATTAGATAGCGGTGAAATCCGCGTCGCTGAAATGATCGGTACAAGATGGCACGTCAATGACTGGATTAAGAAAGCTGTTATTTTATATTTTCCAATCAATGATATGCGCGAAATGACTGCAGGTCCTTTTGTGTTTCATGATAAAATGAAATTAAAGACAGACTACAAGCACACTGGAGTACGTGTTGTACCAGGGGCTTCTGCTCGTTTAGGTGCATATTTGGCTAAAGGAGTGATTATGATGCCTTCTTACGTTAACATCGGTGCTTATGTAGACGAAGGTACCATGGTGGATACTTGGGCAACTGTTGGATCTTGTGCACAAATTGGTAAACATGTCCATTTAAGTGGCGGCGTCGGAATTGGTGGCGTATTAGAGCCCGTACAAGCAGCTCCAGTTATTATTGAGGACAATGTTTTCATAGGTTCAAGAGCGATTGTAGTAGAAGGTATTCGTGTAGAAAAAGAGGCTGTATTGGGTGCTAATGTCGTATTGACAGCGTCAACAAAAATTATCGACGTTACGGGACCTCAACCAGTAGAATATAAAGGTTATGTACCTGCCCGCTCTGTTGTTATCCCGGGTTCTTACACCAAAAAATTTGCGGCAGGGGAATATCAAGTTCCTTGCGCTTTGATCATTGGTCAACGTAAAGAGTCTACAGACAAAAAGACTTCATTAAATGATGCACTACGTGATCATAATGTAGCTGTATAAAAGTTAAAACTAGTATAAAGATAAGATGAGTGCATTCGTAGATCGTGAGGATTTGAATAAGGCCTTGGAGACATTAAAAAACGGCGGATTAATTCTATACCCCACCGACACCATTTGGGGGATAGGTTGTGATGCCACCAATCCAGAAGCCGTGGAGAAAGTTTTCCAACTGAAAGGAAGAGATAAATCCAAAAGTCTGATCGTCCTATTACACAACGACAATCAATTAGCGAGTTATGTAAATGAAATCCCGGATGTGGCTTATCAACTTATTGAATACACCGAAAAACCCTTGACAATTGTCTATTCGAATGCCAAAAATCTTGCGCCCAATGCGATTGCTGAGGACGGTTCAATTGGCATTCGAATTGTCAAGCACCCTTTTTGTGAACAACTTTTACAACGGTTTCGCAAACCGATAATTTCAACTTCGGCAAATATCAGTGGTGAACCCACAGCGAAAGATTTTGACGAAATATCTGATGCCATCAAAGATGGGGTAGACTATATTGTCGCCTATGACAGAGACGTAACAACAGATGGGAAATCATCTACTGTCATGAAGCTGGACCCAAGTGGTAAATTTGAATTTATTAGAAAATAGCATGAAAAAGATCGTTTTATTTTTTGCATTAGCATTTGCTGTTACCAATTTATCTTTCGCACAGCAAAAGGATATTCCCGCAGCCAAACCAGGCGTAAAATATGGCAAAGAAATCTCTGCGACCAATGCGATTTCAGTAGCTAAGCTTGAAAAAGAACTCACGCAAAAGAATGCCTTCAATGGAAAGATATCGGGCAAAGTTGTTGAAGTGTGTAAGAAAAAAGGTTGTTTCATGACCTTGCAACGGGACGGCGAAGAGCCTATTACCGTCCGTTTTAAAGACTATGGTTTCTTCATGCCAGCA
Source organism: Sphingobacterium sp. BIGb0116 (assembly GCF_024808035.1). Classification (NCBI taxonomy): domain Bacteria; kingdom Pseudomonadati; phylum Bacteroidota; class Sphingobacteriia; order Sphingobacteriales; family Sphingobacteriaceae; genus Sphingobacterium; species Sphingobacterium sp. BIGb0116. The sequence goes on from NZ_JANUDT010000010.1 coordinate 251,047, forward strand.
GACATTGTCGGTAAAACAGTTGTCGTCGAGGGTATCGCAAAGAAAAAGGAAGTTTCGGTAGCATCGTTACAACATGCGGCAAAGGATCTTGGTAAATCACAGTCTGAAATAGACCAGATTACACAACCTAAAAAAGATATTAGCATTATTGCTGACGGTGTTTTGGTTGTCAAATAAGACGCTCTCACACCAAGCCTAGCATTGTTCTGATGAAAAGATTCCACACTTCAGCCTGTCATTCTATACTGGTCGATGGTACCTTAATGACCTTCGAAAAGCCTATTATTATGGGGATACTCAATGTGACTCCAGATTCTTTTTATGACGGTGGCGACAATACAACCGTAGCACTCGCGATAGAGAAAGCAAAGAAGCTATTGCTTGAAGGTGCTCAAATTCTTGATATTGGCGCATATTCCTCACGTCCGGGCGCTCCATTAATTTCATCACAGGAGGAAATGGATCGAGCTCTTCCCGCTATTCGAGCAATTAAAACTGCATTTCCTGACGCTATTTTATCAATAGATACCTTTAGGGCAGACGTTGCTGCTGCTGCAATCGATGCGGGAGTGCACATCATAAATGACGTGTCGGGAGGTACGCTCGATGATAACATGTTCGCCACGGTGGCAAAATATCAAGTTCCTTATATTCTCATGCATATGCGCGGTATTCCCGAAAATATGCAGGAAAAAACAGATTATACAGATATTGTAACTGACGTAGCCACCTTTTTAGGTGACCGCATTGCGACGCTAAGAAGTATGGGGGTGAAAGACATTATTCTTGATCCGGGATTTGGTTTTGCAAAGACAGTCGAACAGAACTATGAGTTGCTCTATCGTGTCAATGAACTTCACTACTTCGAATTACCAATTTTGGGCGGAATATCCCGTAAATCTATGATTTATAAAAAAATCGGAATCACCGCCCAAGAAGCTTTAAATGGCACCACCGCTTTAAATACCTTACTTCTCGAAAGAGGCGTACAAATTCTCCGCGTACATGATGTAAAAGAAGCGAAACAATTGGTTGATCTCTTCTATTCATAAATCAGCATTATTTGCCTACAAATTTGGGATCACTTAATGTTTTAATAAAAGCTATGATAGCTTCCTTTTCTTCTTCTGTCATAGGAATTCTTTTACCATTTTCCTTAAGAATCGGATCTAGGTTAGCTGCATCCAAAACACCCTTGTCAAAATAATCCAGGACAGATTTTAACGTTGGGAACTGCCCAAAACTTCCATAAGGCGCTGTATATTCCGCATTTCTTAAAGAAGGTACCCGAAAAGCCATATAGTCTGTTTCAATACCTGTGATGCGTGCTCGCCCGGCCTCATCGGGATGCTTATTTAAAGGAAACCCTACATTTCTAAAACTCTGATCGGTAAATAATTCTGTTGCATGGCAGCTTTCACATTTCAACTTAAACAGCTGATACCCCCGTTCTTCCTCGATCGTGAATTGCTCCCCTTCACCTCTTTTTACCTGATCATATTTACTGTCGGCCGAAACTAAGGTATACTCATACTGTGCAATGCTTTTATAAATTCGTTCAGGTGTAATATTCTCATCGCCAAAAGCCTTCTTGAACAATCTTTTATAATCAAACTCGCCATTGATTTTACCGATGACCTCCAGGATAGATGAGTTCATCTCCTCATGCGTGATAATTGGCACTAAAGGTTGCTTTTCCAGTTCGAGTATATTGCCATCCCAATTATAAAATTTCATAAAAGCCAAATTCTGCAAAGGTGGAGTGTTCCGAAATCCGACGCGATTATCTATACCCACTGCCTGCATTTTTCCATCGGAAAAAGCCAATGAGGGATTATGGCAACTGGCACATGATATCGTATTATTTCCACTGAATCTTTTTTCATGAAATAGTTTTTCACCCAATTCAACACCATACTTTGTTGGCTTATTGCTATTAAATGCATTATTCAGACTCGGAAAATCCGCAGGAATATTGAACGTGACTGTGGGGTTGTCTTCCAGCGTAGATTCAACGATATTATCCCTACTACAGGATAAAGCAATCAGTATAACTGTCAGGATTAAGATGACTTTTTTCATCCTTCTATTTTTATCAATGGTTGATGAATATTCAGAATGCACACTTGAAAGTCATGGTGCAATCGGACGGCGTTCTTTTGTTTATGCATAACGTATTTTCAGCAAATGGCTACAACCTCATTCAAGATCATAGCCATTTACGTAAAATTTAGTTAGAAACACGCTCAACAGTGAACATCCCTGCTGTATCACTGCTGCCGTTACCGCCAAGATTATCAACAAATTTGACCATTTCGACTGCCGAATGAATACTAGGCACAGCGTTGTTAGCACCCAATGTAATGGTATTCGTTTTCCCGCTTAAGAGCTTATCGAAATCCGCCCTGATATTAATCTGTGGTACACTTTTTCCAACAGTAACTAAGGACGGTAAATTCAACGTAATATCCCGATAAGCATCTACCCCCTGTTTATAAGTGGATTCATCACCATTTGTTCCGTTGATCGTACTTCCTGTGTGAATAGACAACTCTTTATGATCCGCACCATAAAAGCCTTCCAATTTCGTAAATCGGTAACCTGTTCCCCATTCCCAGTGCATTTTGGTGTCATTAGCCCCTGCTGTTGCATAGAAAACTGGGAATCTCAGTTGATCCAATGTATTTATTTCCTGTTTTACTCCCAAACCGAATTTGATCTGTTTATAATCGCCAACAGGTATATTACTCAGTACATAATTTAAAGTTGCTGCTTTCGCCTGATCAATTACTGTAGCCCCTTTATCGAGGTCATTTACATTATAAGGGATTTCAGATCCATCGGCTTTAATAAGCCTGATATTGCTAATTACATACTTCAGCTCAGAAAACTGATGCAGTTGCCCACTGGCTGATGTATTTGTTGTGGCAGCTGGTGAATCTGCACTACCCAGCACAATTGTTGTATTTTTAAATGTATTGTTGAAATGTAAGTTAACACTGTTGGCGACATCTTCACTTTTGCTACAAGAAACCATAACCAAAGAAATCATCAGGAGTTTAATTGCATTGTTTTTCATTTTATTCTAAGTTTTAAGGTATTTAAAAATTGATTTTTAAGGATGTAAAAATATTCCTACCCATGCGTGGTATATTTCCCCAATCTGCATAGGTACTATAGTATTCATTGAAGAGGTTCTCCGCACCGACCTGAAACACGGCATTTAATTTTCCAATAGTGAAGGTATAGTCTGCCGAAACATTCCATATCTTATAGGATGCAGTTTGGTCCTCTCCGTATTCAGGGCTAAAATTGACCTGGCTAAAGTCCCCGTTCATTGAAGTTTGCACACCGATCATTTTGTATCGATAATGCAATGATGTTTGATAACTTAAGGGACGTATAAAAGGCAGGTTTCCGCCCATATTGTCTTGCCCTCTGGCATAGGTAAGTACGACTTTCCAATCTAGACTTGGCAAAATTTGATATTGCGCATTGAGTGCTAGGTTAAACAGAGTCGCATGATCTAAAGAGGTATAGCCTTTCACGCCTACCGATTGATAGTTCATAGGGCTACCCAAACTCAAAATCCGGCCAATAATGTAGTCTTGGATAAAGAAATAATTGGCCTTGGCCCCAATGCTTAACTTTCCGGTCTTAAATCCGGCACTGGCATTGGCTTCATAAGAGACTTCATTTTTTAAATCCGGATTTCCGATATAGTCATACCGATCGAAACTGTTGTAAATGTAATAACCATAAGCCTCCGAAACAGAGGGAGCACGATGCCCAAACCCTGTTCCTATGGAAAAGTCAAACTGACCAATATTTAACTGATAACTGGCGTGTAGGCTCGGAAGAATTCTATTTTTTTTCTGTGGAGAACCAGGATGGAAGATCCAGTTGAATTCAACATATTTCGAATAATTATAGTTCAAACCCAATGAACCTCCAAAGACAAGTCTACTGATATCAGAAAGATCTAACGAGTTATTAATGGCTACACTCGCGAAACGGGTGGTCACCCATGGCCAGCTATAGGCAAACATGGTCTGTTTGGATCGATCCTGCGGGTACATACGCATCTCAGCTATGGATAGATTATCGTAAGCATTTACTTGTATTTCCGAAGAATAACGATCTTTCTGCAGATTAATTTTGGACAAAAGACCATAGGTTGTACTCCAGCCCGGCATATCCATATGGACCAAATTCTCGGGACGGGTGGTATCATCCATATAGTGCTCAACTGCATTAAAATAAACTTTGGTGTCCCATACTTTTACCAAGCCCTCTTCAAACAACTGTTTGTATGCAGCCGAAGTGATAATCGCTCTGGATAAGGATAAGTCCATTGGCAAAGCCGGGAATCCCACATCTTTTGCACGATCAAAAATAGCATCTACCCGAACAGCAGAAAGCGGACTTGTTTTATAGGCCAAGCCCAGCGACGCATTGAATTTATTATATTGTGAATGCCGTACTTCATCGTCATTTCCATCATAATAATTTCCAGCCTTCCGGAAGGCAATACTTCCATCTGCCACAAATTTGTCACTTGAGTAATATAAATTCCCAAGATTGAAAGTCTGCTTATTATTGAATTCAAAACCTGTCTGATAGGCTCCGCCAATTTTTTTCTGCAAACCAAACGAGGTATTCCTTCTTTTTAGATCTATACTGCCAGCGACCGTAGCACCATGCAGATTACCTTCCTGCCCCGATTTAATATCTATGGCGGCAAGGTTATTACTTTCTACATACGAGGTTATCGGGTCCATTTTATCCGTACATGCTCCAAAGACATGCATCCCATCGATCGTAATTGTCGAACGCTCGCTACTCATATTATTGAGTAGGGGTTCCCAAGCATAGGCTCCGCGTTTGATAAAGCTAATATTACTTGCAGAAGCCAAATATTCATCCACGGAGACTGTCATCTTCAGATCGTTTTCAATTCTCTTTTTGGCAGCTGCATTGACTGTAACCTCGGCTAGACGTCTCGTTGTATCGCGGGTAACAGGATTGTTTTTTCCGTGTACGTTCCATCCCAAAGACAACATAAAGAGAATAATACTTATCTTCCTCATAGCCTCTAGAATAGAATATCAATGTATAACTCGCTTTTACGACCTTCTACCCCCGGTGTAAAGTCCTTGGGCACCTCAGTTCCTGCTATCACCCTTCCATTTTGGTTAACCAAAATAAAATTCAATGTCCAGTTTCCTGTCATTGTGTAATTCACAACACCGTGGTACAATCCGTCGGCCTGTTGTACCAAGTCTTTATTATTGGGCGAAGAATGGTTGCCCATCGAAGGTTCTGGCATACGCGGATCCAATTGTAAGGTATATCCATTGACTGTCGTATAAGACAATTGTGCCAAGTCCAACTTATAAATCCCGGCGACCAGTTTATTTTCAGAAACAGTTGGTTTCCAAGGAGCAATCAAGGCGATTAAATACTGTTCGCCATCTTTCCCGGTTAAGGTGGTTATGTTACGATTTTTATTTACCTGCGGCTTTACAGTTACTTGTTGTGTAGCGGTGAAGGTCTGATCGCCAATTGTAAAATCGATTTCCAAACTCCAGTTTGCTGCTGCAGAGCTTTCATCTGTAAACACACTGTAACCCGAAAAGTAGCGACCATCCAACGTGTAGTCCATTTCGGACTGGTGCGGACAAACAATTTTCATTCCTTCCACATTGGTTTGGACTGGCAGCAATTTGACTGAGGAAACGGCTACAGGTTCATTATTTTGCTGCTTATTGATTATCACGCGGATATCATTATAACCGCGATACAATACCCCGCCTAGAGCCTCAATACGAATACTATACCCTGAAGAAACAAGGCTTGTAACCTCTTTAAACTCTGTATTCTCTGCCACAGTATTTCCCCGCTCTGCCTCATAGTCTGTTTTCTCCTTTGTACAAGCGACTAGGAGAAAAGACATAATCGCGATATAAAAACCCACTTTTTTTATAAATAAATCTCTCATCTATAATTTTTCATTTGTTAGGAAGCTATCCGATTTATTGCGTGAGCACGAGGGCTCATCCAATAAATCAAAATGATATCCTATTGTGACGAACGGATATATTTCATCGTATAGATGCGCTCCATTCAACTTTTAGAGAAATGAAACTATCAATATTGATCTTAAACAGATTATTATCTATTATCAATATTCAAATGATTCGGATCCACACCATGATGTAGCCCAAATAATTAGGAAGGTTTCATTGAAATAAATAGTTATTGAAGAAATAGCTTAACCGAAGATCGATTTTATGGACAAAGCATCACTAAAAGCATTTTCACAGCACAATTATAACGCGAAGGAAATCTTAGCATACCTTGTAATCCATCGTCAGTGATCGACTACTTAATCAAATAAATTTCTAAGTGGATTTAAACCAAAGGGGGGTGAAATATCGTAAAGATGGGATTATAAGAATAATCTTCATTATATACTGGAAGCAGGCGCTCCACAGTATCTTCATAAAGAGCCGTATTTTTAAATGTAAAATCTTGTGTATTATTTATAAAAACAACATCGATAATACGCAATTCAAGATTTTTTTGTTCCTTTTCCTCATGCTCGCGCATTTTCTTCATCAAAATACACTGGCCTCGACAGGCAAGCGCATTATCGTTAAAACGATTGATACATTCGTAACGTGCAATATAATCTCGATTCAACTCGAAGACTGTCCATAGCCATACCGTCGAGAAGCTCTGGAGGAGCATCAAGGGTAATAGAATCCATATAAACAGTCTGGTTTTCATTCGAATATTTTATTCTCAATAGCAGCTTACATCGTTAAGATTACTTCTTTATCTTGTAAGCTTACCAAATCGAGCTCATGCTAATTCGTTTTGAGTTTGGGCAAATATAACAAATGAATCTTGGAATAAACAAATGCTATTTAAAAGAAAAAGTCCTAGGCAGACTACTACCTAGGACTTATAAAACTCAATTTTAATTATTTTGACGTGACCGTCAAAACTGCTTTCTTATTGCCGGCGGTCAAATCCAATGTAAAAACATAGGTTTTACCTGCCTCTAAAACTTTACCCGTTTTGATGCCTAGATTGCCTGAATCACGACCATTCTTGCCATCCCCGACAAAGACGATATCATTTGAGGTTGTCACATCTGTACCCCCAAATTCACCTCCCCATCCTTTTTGATGGAAAAATTTGAAGTTGATGTTATCAGAATTTATAGACTCTCCTGCCTTAACAGTTATCTGGTATTTCTTGTTACCTAGTGGAACCAGACAAAGCGCTTTATCCGTGTTCCAGCCCACCTGGTTACTGGATACTTTAGGCTTTCCAATTCCTTCACCAATAATCCAGACAGCCCCAGATCCATCATCTTGGAGTTTTGCCAAATCATTGCCCGTCATCGCCTCAACCACAAAGTATTTTAAGTTAAAGTCTGCGGTAACACGATATTTCCCTGTCGCTCCTTTAAACGATAGGGTGCCATCGGCCGCTTTGGTAAAGAAATCTGGATCGATCCACCAATCTTGCAGATCCGCAATCCCTTCAAAAGTCGTCGTTTTCCCTTGCGCCAGCTCGATTTCAACTTTAGCATGTTTATCATCCAGTCGACTGAACTGCGATCCATTTAGCAGTACAACAATAAATGGAGATGCCTGAAATGTCAATGTATTAAATTGAATTGGATATACGCCAGAAGTCGAATTTGAAAAAGGAATTTCAGCGGTAGACCCCAAGTTAATAACATTATTGACCCATCCAAAGTTCATCGCATTGCCTTGTGTACCTACTTTTGGCGCTTGAATATAGCCTTTTACCTCAGCTGCAAAATTTTCTTTTGCCGCATATTGGTTGCGCCCTACTTTTTCCATGCGATAGGATTTGGATTCTGTGACTAAAGTCAAATATGGAAAGTCGGGTCTGCTCAGGTTAATATCAAAAGATTGTTCCGTTATTTTTTGGCTAATATTCTGTAAGACAAACTTAAGGGTTGCTTTTCCATCGGGAATATCTTTCAGGAACGGAACATAAATCTTTCCAGCATAGTCTCCATTTTGTTTGGTACGGATAACGGTTTCTGTTACCTTGTCATCTGTAAAATACAATTGTGCTTTAACAGTAGACAGCGCAACTTCACTATCCGACACATGGACCTGAAACTCGAGACTATCCCCAAAATTTGCAGCCGAGATAGGCGATTTCAATTCGATTTTAGGATCCCCTATTTGATAGGTATATTTTTCATCCTTTTTACAGGAACTAACTGCAGTAATAGCAGCAGTTCCCAATAGTATATTGATGAGATATCTTTTCATTTGTTCATAATTTATGCGCTATCAATGTGATAGCGCTTAGGGTTTATCATCCTCCAGTTAATAGGTCCAACGGTAAGAAACAACCGACTTAGCTGGCACATCATAGCTAAAATGATGTTTACCGTCTGCGACGGTAATTTTACGGCTATCTCCTGACTCGTTTAACAGAACAACAGCGTAGGTCCCATCTGTATTTTGAAAGGCTGTATAAACTAGCCCTTCTGCTGTATACCCAGAAGTACCAATCCGCGAGGCTCCTGATTTGACAACCGAAGAAAGATGACCAACAATATAGTAGTGCGAATTGCGCGTTATATTCTTATAATTTGCCTTACTAATATCCACGGCGCCATAACATGTCTGACAGCCACCTTCGCGATTTGGCCCTTTGTCAGTATCAAGCATCAGGTTCCATACAATAACACCCTTACTCCAATTGTTCACTGTACCGAGAGCCACTTCACGCATATCCTCCATCAAACGTTTTTCAAGATTGCGTCCATCATTCCATTCCCCAATGGATGTTTCCGTAAATACCAGTTCCTTGTCTGGGCGTTGATTATGAATATCGATAAGTTCAGCTTTATCCCCTCCATAATTATGGTATGCCGCTCCGGCGAAGAATGACGCTGCTCCGGCATCGTTATAAATCTTTACTGGGTAATCAGACTGATCGGCAATATTATCATAGTTATAATTATGATCAAATGCATAGATCTTTGTTGATAAGTTAGCCGCTTTTAATTGCGGGCCTAGCGCTTGTTTGACAAAAGCCTGTTGTTCCTGCCATGACATATAAAGCGAAGCGGAATTTTTTCTATTCAATGGTTCATTTTGAACAGTAATCGAATAAATATTAATGCCTTCTTTCTTCATTGCCTGGATCCATTGAACGAAATACCAACCATAATCCTGGTAATATTTTGGATTTAACTGACCACTGGTCCATGAATCAAAGGGCTTTAAATCAGTTAGGTTGTTAACTTTCATCCATTTCGGTGGAGTCCATGGGGAGCCCATGATTTTTATGGATGGATTGATAGCAAGTATTTCTTTCAGCACCGGAATGATATATTGGATCTCTTCAGACTGCAATCCAAAATTTTCCTTTCCTTCTTTGTCCCAACAGGTATATTCACTCAAAGAGAAGTCGGAACATCCAATAGCAATACGGATATAGTTCATTCCCATTCCATCTTTATCTGAAAAAGTCTCTGTAAGGAATTTTGTCCGATCTTCCTTACTCATTTTCATTAAATTATAACATGTTGAGCCTGTGATGGCTGCACCGAAGCCGTCCATCGTCTGGAATTTCTTAGTAGGATCTAGCGTAATTGTATTGGGCGACATATTAAATTTGGAGCTGAAATCAACAAAGCGCTTTCCAAAATCCAAAGACCGACTGCCCGTCGTCGTATAAATGGTAACATCACCACTTTTTTTAATTTCATCACCTTGCGAAGGTGTATAGCTGTCACGGTTACAAGATGTTGCCGTCACTAGACAGGACAACAAGAATGTATATATCATAGTTTTTTTATTATTACGTTTCATCTGTTAATATATTTGTCTCCATCCATCAGATGGGGGATTCCACTTGTTAAATCAATTAATACCCCGGATTCTGAACTAGATTAGGATTCTGATCAATTTTTGGTTGCGGAACCGGTAAACGATAAGAGTTTTTCGTAAAGGGATACACCTGCGCCTTTCTGCCAGCGTCTTTTGCATAGACCGCATTCATGACAGATTCCACCTTATCTAAGCGCACGAGATCGAACCAGCGTTGTCCTTCGAAGGCTAATTCAAGACGACGTTCTTTCAGATAAGCATCTAATAAAGCATCCTTATTTGAACGTATCGCAGTTGACAATTTTGGTAATTTAACACGTGTGCGAATTTTGTCAATAATGTCTGCTGCGCCGGATAAATCTGATCCCTGTTGAATTAAAGCTTCTGCCTTGAGCAATAGAAGATCTGCGTAACGAAGCTTGACAATACTATTAAATGCAGACCGCAATTTAAACATGAATGGATAATGATTTGAAGGATAATAGTTGCTCCAAGTAGTGGAATAATAGACGATAGATTGCCCCAAACGAATCTGATCCCCTTCATTAGTATATGCTTGTATCAAATCCCGTGATGGGGTTATCCATTTTGCCCATGTGAAGTTATTATCATAATTGGACAAATCCCTTCCAAACATCCAAGTCGCCCAATTGCCTCCACCTGCAGTGAACTGTGCTTCCAAAATCGATTCTTTCGTATTCCGTTGTGCAAGATCTGTGCTGCTTGCATTCATCGCATATAAATCCGAGTAATTGGTATTCAGATCAAAGCCATCCCCAGTCAATGCATCAACAAATTGGATAACTTTAGCATAATCGCGAATTGGTTTTTCGGCATAGATCTTTGCCAGCATAGCTCGCGCTACGGATTTAGTAAATAAAGTCTTATTTCCGTTATTGTTGGCCGGCGCATCTGCCAATCCATCCATCAAATCTTTTTCGATCTGCTTATAGGCTTCTTCTTCGGTAGCTTGTTTAGGGAAATACTGCGGATAAACTTCATTGACATTATCACCGGTAATATCGGGTGCAATTGTGGTAATGACAGGGATAGATCCAAATATACGGACCATATCAAACATCGCCAATGCTCTGAATAGTTTCGCTTGTGCTTTATAAGTCCTAATTTCTGTATCGCTCACCGATTTATCAGCGACACTATCCACATAAATGATCAATCGATTTGCACGTCCAACATCTTCCAGATATCTTCCCCAATCCCGGTCAACCACAGAATTAGACCCTTCAATAGAATTATTTTCAAAAGGTACAACTTCCGCGCCGGTCGTTCCCGCATAGGAATTATCGGCGTGCGAATCGCCAATCAAGAGCAGGTCGAGGTACCAATGTTCCTGCCGATCTTTCATCTGTTGATAGATCCCCGCCAAGTAAGTTTCAACTTCGGCTTTATTCTTGAAAACGACCTGCGTTCCTGTCTCTGTCTTCCCTTGACTAACATCCGAATAATCTGAAAGTGGATCACGGTTCAAAGAGCAAGAAAATAAAAACAAAGAGCCGGTTAGCAAAGAAAGAGCGTTACTTATATATTTTTTCATGATACAGACAATTAAAACTCAATATTAAGACCTAAAACAAATGAACGATTCTGTGGATAGGTCCCCCAATCAATACCCTGGATTCTGGAATCAGATCCACCGGAATACTGGTTTACTTCGGGATCCATACCTGAATATTTAGTCAAGGTAAATAGATTACTTACAGATAGATAAGGCTGAATTTTATGGATACCAATACGTTTCAGTCTCTCCGGAGAAATGGAATAGCCCAAGGAAACATTTTTCATCCGCAAATAACTACCATCCTCAACAAAATAGGTTGAATTCTTCATGTCAAACCCAGCTTTCGGAACGTTGGTAATTTGTCCCGGTACCCGCCAACGATCCAATACAACAGTAGTTTGATTTCGACCATCATACATCCCCTCTGTTTCCATGCGGCTCGCATTGAAGATATCGTTTCCGTAAGTTCCCTGAATAAATATACTGAGGTCGAAATTTTTCCAGGAGAAGCTGTTTGTCATACCATAGACAAACTTTGGAAGAGGATTACCGATATATGTGCGGTCGCTCGATGAAATCTTTCCATCGCCATTCAAGTCGCGGTACATGAGTTCGCCGGTTTCAGGGTTTACACCATCAGAGATATAACCGAAGAATCCTGCAAGTGATCTTCCTGGCTCATTCTTCACGACAAAATCATTGACATAATCGTTTGTCTTTACATCGTAGTACACTTGTTGTAGATCCAGTTGTTTCAGTTTATTTCTGTTAAAAGAAATATTAAAATCGGTATTCCAAGTCAAGTTTCCGGTCAGATTTTTTGAATTTACCGCGAATTCAAAACCATGGTTATTCAACCTTCCACCATTTCTTTGGATTGTGGTTGCTTGCTGTCCTGCGGGCAAACTTGCATTCATTAAAAGATCTTTCGTATCCTTGTTGTAATAATCTGCACTGATGCTGAGTCGATTATTCAACATAGTGATATCAAAACCAATACTGGTTGTGCTTGTCGTCTCCCAAGTCAAATCTTTCGCTCTTAAGATTGTTGGTTTATTGATATTTGGCAATGAATTGTCTTTTCCCTCAACGAACCACTGTTGACGTTGGATCCCACTCAACTGTAGGTACGCATAATCACCTAATCCATATTGATTACCTGTCTGTCCCCATCCGCCACGGATTTTAAAGTCGTTTATCCAGGTTACATCTTTCATAAAGTCTTCAGAAGAGATTCTCCATGCAGCTGAAACCGATGGGAAATACCCCCAGCGACGTTCCGGACTCAACTTCGAAGAACCATCGGCACGCATATTTGCGGTCAATAAATACTTGCCATCGTAGTTATACATTGCGCGGGCGAAATAGGACATAATCCCCCAGTTGGATGCTGTGGATCCTGTTCTATCCCAAGAGATTTTGTTTGCCGCATTAAGTGTCTCAATGATTCCATTTGCATAGTTTGAACCATAGATATAGCTTCTGGAGTACTTGGAATCTGTCCATGACGAACCGCCCATTACTTCCAAATTATGCTTTCCAAAGCTCTTCGTGTACGTCAAGAAATTGTCCCAAGTCAACACGGTATTTGTATTACGAATATCTGAAGCCTCCCCGAATTGGTTTCTTCCCCAAGCTGTTGTCCAAGGGTCCAAAAAGGTCGTCATCACACCTGATCTTCTATCTAATGAAAACGCAGTTTTCCAAGTTAAATTAGGCATAAAAGAAACCAGTGCACTTCCTGTGGCAACAAGTCGGTTTTCGCGGTTATTATTATTTCTTGTCCGGGCTAGGTTTTCCAAAGGACTGGTGATGTTGTTGATCCCATAGAAATTATTATAGAATCGATCCGGATTGGTTGGATCCCATACAGGCGCGTAGGTTGGTGTTGTAATCACCGATGTAACTACCCCCCCACGATTAGAACCCAATCCTGAGGTAATTCCATTATCATTGTTATCGGAATAATTGATATTCGCATTCACCTTTAGCCATTTTCGGACTTGGTTATCAATATTAGCACGAAAATTATATCGTCTAAAGAAGGATCCTTGTAGTGTTCCTTTTTCGTTCAAATACCCCCCTCCTAAATAATAACGGAGCTTCTCATTGCCATCCGAAACGGATATTTGATGATTTTGTTGAATACCTGTCTTATAGGTTTCTTTAAACCAATCTGTTTGATCCAACAATCCCTCTGGCAGATTTATCATGCCTATTTCATCCTGTAAATCTTTGTATTGACTGGTATTTAAAACTTTAACCGTGTTATTGACAACATTGGCTGTCCACTGTGTTCCCAGTGTAATTTTTGCTTCCCCGGCTTTTCCTGATTTTGTCGTAACCAAGATAACACCGTTCGAACCACGGGAGCCGTAGATCGCTGCCGATGACGCGTCCTTTAGAATTTGAATATCCGTGATATCATTAGGAGACAAGAACTTAATATCTTCCACAGGAACTCCATCAACAACATACAAAGGAGTGGTATTGCTATTAAAAGACGTTATTCCACGAATTTGTATCTGAGGTGCTGCACCTGGTTGACCACTCGGCTGAATAACAGTGACCCCGGCAGCTTTACCTTGAATGGCTTGCCCAAAATTAGTAACGGGTCTCTTTTCTAAGTCTTTGGTGGAAACTGAAGAGATTGCAGTCGTGACATCTTTTCTTTTCACGCTACCGTAACCGATGACAATAACATCCTCCAGCAAATTGGTTGAGGAATTTAATTGGACAATCATGGTACTGTTGGCAGGTAGTTCTTTACTGTCGTAGCCAACAAAAGTAAATTGGAGTATACTGCCCGTGCTAGCTGAAATTTGAAAACGCCCATCTCCGTTACTGGAGACTGCGTTATTACTTCCTTTTTGTGTAATGGTTACTCCAGAGAGTGGTTTCTGATCTTGGGCATCCAAGACTCGTCCACTAACTTGAATTCGGTCTTGGGCAAACACCAAATTCACCAAAGTAAACAAGAAAGCTAACCCCGTTGAAAAGGCAACTTTTCGTGTAAAGTAAATCATATGAAATAAAAAAATTGGTTATTGTTTAATCTTTTGGTTATTCCAAAATGGCAATGAGTTTCCCCTGCTTCATTGCTCAAAACAAAACTAAGATCAGCTTGACGGAGAAAAAAGAGCTAGTACTTAAAAAGTACCGAAGAAAAAACATAAATAACTAAAAACAAGATGACTATAAAAAATATACACCCTTAAAAAGTACCTAAAGGAGCGTACAATTGTCTTTAACATAGACAATTTTCGGGTATTACAGCACATTTTATGCCCGGTCGATCACCGCAATCTGACATACAGCCGCCTCGAAAGCATCACGATTTCCCGCGGCTTTATTACGTACTTTTGTTCTGTAATTATAAACCGTCCGAAGCGAGTATCGCAGGAAACTTGCAATCTTCACGGAATCATCGATCCCTAATCGAATTAATGCGAAAATCCGAAGTTCGGTATTTAACAACTCTGTCTTTTTGGGATAGATCTTCTCCTCTTCCTGAAGTAGCGCATTGAATTCATCAACAAAGGTTGGATATAGATTTAAAAAGATACGATCAAAATTAACATAAAGCTGCTGCACTTCCCTTTCTTCCATTTGCGTTGACTTTAACTGTTCCCGCAGCGCATCCCATTGCTGATTCGTCGCTTTTTTCAGTAATGCCTTTCTGATATCTTCCATTTTATCGATGTAACTCGAACACATGTCAAAGAATTGGGCGATATATTCTTCTTTAATATGGTTGGATTCCGACAATTTAAGGTTAGTCTGGTTAATTTCGTTATTCAATGAGCGAAGCTGCTGATTTGTGGCAGATAATTCTGATCGTATTCGCCGCAAATGTTGTACCTGTCTATAGATAACAACAAGTCCAATAATGACACCGATCAATAAAATACTAACGATAATGACCAGTCCAACCAATTGTCGATTTTGACTACTGATTTTCTGCTGATAGGCGGCATTGATAATGGGATAAGAAGAGGTCCCCTCAATAATGCGATACCGTACTTTACATAACATCGCATCGTCGATTGCTTTTTCAATAAACTGAAAAGCCCGATCAAAATCCTGTTGATCGTAATACGTTAACGCCAGATCATGAAAAGATGCATTATCACGATTTGCCATTTCAATATCTGCACTGGCCGATATTGAAAGGTAGTAAATTTGGCTTTTCGTATCCTTTTCATATTTATAAATGAGCCCCATAAAATAGGCGATCAGCGCGCGCTGCTCAATATCCTTTTTATTCTCATTCCAGAGGATTAACAATTGCTTTTTAGCGTCCTCCCGGTTACCGTTAAACAGCGTTTTTATCGCAATGGTGGTACGATATTCCAAGGAAGACTTCGGTAGTACCGTTAACAAAGAATCACGATATTTTTCACTTGCCTGATAATATTCTGGTCGATTATTGCTCTGACCATAATGACTATAGAACGAGCTGTAGGTATCGTAATACTTGGCGAGAAGATCCCTACCTAGATGAGCGGGATCGACTTGCTTCAACAATTGTGAAGCTTCTATATACCTTCCGATGGTGGAATACACCCAGGCCAAATCGAGATGAATCACTGCCTGTAGGGAGTCATTAAGCGGTGGAGCGAGCTTTTGACACAGTAAAATATAAGTAAGCGCTGCGTCAGAATCAAACTTCTTATAATTTTCAAAGATTTCGTAGTTCTTCTTCAAAAATTGAACGGGATTGCCTTCTAATGCTTTTGCCTCCTGTTTTAATTTCTCCAATTTATCTTCACGGTTCTTGATGTAAATTTTCTGATTTTCCATCAGATATTCCAATCGTTGCAAAACCCGGGTGCTATCGGAAGCCACTTGTGCAGATAGGTAAAGACTAAAATGTGCGAAAAGAATAAAAAGAAAAATGCGCTGCAACATAATAAAATCGGTTCAAGATAGTGTAGACTAAACTACATAAAAATAACAACAAAAAAGAGGACGTCTCACGACGGCCTCTTCCCCTGACCCAGTTAAGGGTCCAAGAATTAACAAGTTAATTCTTTATCGCATGAAAAATAGTTTTCTTTTTTTATATCGCAACCTATTGCCAACCTCCTCCCAAGGCTTTGTAGAGTAGAATCTGATTTAAAGTATTCTCTTTCTCCAATTCTACTTTTCCTATTTGGGCTTCCAGAGACTCTTTTTGTGCTGTAACGACATCAAGAGAAGTCACCCGCCCCGCAATAAATAGTTCCTGTGCCGCTTCAATAGAGAGGTTTAACGCTTGAACATGTTCATCGACAAAGCTACGTCGTTTGACGATTGCCTCTTGCGTCATGACAACATTGGAAACTTCGTTATAAGCGTTTACAACTGCTTTTTCATAGTCTACAAACGCAATTCCATAATCTGCTTTCGCAATCTCATACTGTGTTTTAAGCTGTCTTTGATTAAATATCGGCAGTGTAATACCTCCAAATAAATTATAAGCAATAGATTTATCCAAATTAAATAACTTGTTAAAGCTAAAGCTCTGTAATCCGAGAAATGGACTTATTGCAACAGAAGGCAAAAAAGCCAAACGTGATGCTTCCTGATTATTCGAAGAAGCAATGACTTTCAAATAAGCGGCCTTAATATCTGGGCGTTGGTTCACGAGATCATCTGGTGTACCAAAACGCATTGCATGATACAAATCTGCATTTTCGGTATATGTACTTCTTACAATAGGCTGATAAAAACGCCCCAACAGGCCGTTGATATGATGTTCCCAAAGTGCTATTTCCTGGCTCAATTGTTCTTTGGCAGCTTTCGAGTTGGCTAATAGTGCTTTAAATTGTTGCACAGAAAGTTCAGTCGCATAACCGGCATCTTTTTTCACCTCAACAACCTCCAGTGCATTTTTATGTAATTCAATATTCCGATTGTAAACTTTTATCTTTTGATCCAAAGCAATTAGTTCATAATAAGCCGTCGCAATATTGGATACCAATTCCGTTTCTAATAGACGCTTGCCTTCCTGCTCAGCTAAAAAGCTAAAATAAGCGGCCTGCTTTTGACTCTTCAACTTTCCCCAAAGATCAATCTCCCAAGACGAACGAAGTCCTATAAAATAATCTGGGATAAATGGTTCGGGCAATTTTTCATCACTTTTCAAGTTCTCCGAAAAATTTGAATCATAATTACCTATTCCTGATTCTGTATAATGCCCATATTTCCGAATTCCTCCTTCTACTGCAGCCTCTACAGTGGGCCCCAATGCCGCCTTCCGTTGTTTAAAATAAGCTTGTGCAGATTCCAACCGCAAAATGGATTGACGAATATCTAAATTGTTCTGCAGCGCAGAATCAATTAGAGAAACCAACTTCGGATCTTTAAAAATTTCCCTCCAAGACCGGCTTCCTACATTTAAACTATCTGGCGAAAGATGGTTGGAAAAGGAAGTAGGTACATTTAATTTCTCCGGTTGAAGCGTTTTTTGGGGAACCGAGCAACTACCAAATAAAATAAGTGCAGCTATGACTAAAGAAGCTTTTTTAACGACCTGTTTCTTGTTATCCTTTTTTGAAAATAAGATCACTAATCCCGGGATGACAATTACTCCGAGTATGGTTCCGATAAGCATTCCTCCCACCGCAGCGGTACCGATACTTCGATTACCCAATGCTCCTGCTCCACTGGCCATCATCAAGGGAATTAGACCTGCAATAAATGCAAAGGAAGTCATTAATATCGGACGCAAACGGGCAACAGCTCCTTCGATTGAAGCGGTCACGATATCCATTCCCTGCTTATATTTCAAATTGGCATATTCCACAATCAGGATCGCATTCTTACCTAGCAAACCAATCAGCATGACCAATGCGACCTGCGCATAGATATTGTTTTCCAATCCAAAGACTTTCAAGAAGATAAATGCACCAAAGATCCCTGCCGGAAGACAGAGCAGAACAGGTAAAGGCAACAGAAAGCTTTCATACTGTGCACATAACAACAGATAAACAAACAGAAGACAGAGTGCAAAAATATACAAGGCTTGATTTCCGGAGATTTTCTGTTCACGAGTCATCCCCGACCATTCGATACTATACCCTTGCGGCAAAGAAGAAGCAATTTTCTCGACTTCTTCGATAGCTTGCCCGGAGCTGAAACCAGCTGAAGACTGTCCAGTAATCATTGCTGAACTAAACATATTGTAACGGGTAATTTGTTCAGGACCATATATTCTTTCCATCGAAATAAAGGCATTGTATGGTACCATCTCCCCCGTCTCATTCTTCACATATAAGCGTAATACATCTTCTGGTCTTTGGCGATATTCGGGACCAGCCTGTACCATGACCTTATACATCTGTCCGTAACGGATGAAATTTGTCGCGTAAAGACTTCCCATTAAGGTCTGCAGTGTATTCATGGCATTCTCCACCGATATTCCTTTTTTTGCAGCCATATCGTAGTCCACCTTCAGCATATATTGCGGGAAGTTTACATCAAAACTGGAACCGATATCCTGAAGGACTTCGCTTTTCTCCATATCGTCCATAAACTTCTGCAATACCTCAGCCGTCTTATTGAGATCTTCGTTACCACTGCGATCCAAAAGCCGCAACTCAAAACCTGAAGAGTTACCGAAGCCTGGCACCGTTGGCGGCGGAAAAAAATCAATCTCTGCATCCGCAAAATCCTTAGTCTTATCACGTAATTCTTTAATGACATCCGCTACGGTCTGATCACGTTCTTTCCAAGGCTTAAGGTTAATCATCCCCATCCCATAGGAAGCACCGGATACTTCTGTAATGATACTATAACCGGACAACGTAGAGACTGTTTCAACAACATCGAGTTTCCGTGATACGGAGTCAATTTTATCCAAAACGCGTTCTGTACGGTCTACGGTTGCTCCCGGCGGGGTTGTTACAGCGACATAGATCATTCCTTGATCCTCGGTTGGAATAAAACCTGAGGGTAAGATGGCACTACTTCCCCAGGTCGCTAGAAAGAATCCTCCAAGTAGAAGGAGAGTCAATCCACGTCGCGCACTGGTTTTTACCAAAATTCCCTTATAGCCGAAGGCAGTCTTGTCATAAATGGCATTGAATTTTTTAAAGAAACGGTCCAACCAGTTATTCGAAGGTTTACGGTCATGGGGTGATTTTAGGAAAAGCGCACATAAAGCGGGCGTCAATGTCAACGCGTTGATACCTGAAATAACAATGGCAGCCGCGAGCGTCAATGAAAATTGACGATAAAATATCCCCACCGGTCCTGAAAGAAAGGCAACTGGAACAAACACGGCAGACATCACCAACGTAATGGCCACAACAGCGCCACCGACTTCTTTCATTGCCTCCAATGTCGCTTCCATAGATTGAAGATGTTCTTCTTCCATCTTTGCATATACAGCCTCGACGACGACAATTCCATTGTCTACCACAATACCTATGGCCAGTACCAAGGCAAACAAGGTCAGCAGGTTGATTGAGAAACCTAACATTTGCATAAAAAATAATGCCCCAATCAAACATACTGGTACAGCCAAAATTGGTATAATAGTCGCCCTAAAATCCTGTAAAAAGATAAATACAACGATAAAAACTAAAAGAAACGCCTCCAATAAGGTTTTGATGACAGAAGAAATTGAGGCATCCAAAAACCGCGACACATCATAACCCATGGTATAGGTCATGCCAGTCGGGAATTGAGTTTGTTTCAATTCTGCCATGCGGTCTTTTACACGCTGAATAACCTCTTGTGCATTTGATCCCGGCAATTGCTTTAGCATGATGGATGCGGATGGACGTCCATCAGTTTTGGATACCATTTCATAATCCAATGAACCAAATTCAACATCTGCTACGTCTTTTATACGGATAATAGAACCATTTGAAGTAGCTCGAATAGGTATATTGGCATATTCCTCAATTTCAGTGAATTTACCTGGATAACGCAATACATATTGTTGCATGTTACGCATTTTATCGGAACTGATACCGGTTTGTCCAGGCGCAGCCTCGATATTCTGTTTTCGTAATGCGGCCACCACATCCTCCGTAGAGATATTATAAGCTGCCATACGGTCAGGTTTAACCCATACACGCATCGCATAATCACGCATTCCCATAATCTGAGCGAGACCGACACCTTCAATCCGTTTCAGTTCCTTTAGAATGTTGATATCTGCGAAATTGTAAATGAATCTTTCATCCGCGGTTTCATCATCGGTAAAAACATTCAGATACATCAGCATGGAGTTGACCTCTTTTTCGGTGGTTACCCCTGCTTTGATGACCTCTTCAGGGAGTTCATCCAATACAGTAGTTACCCTATTCTGTACGTTTACAGCTGCAATATCTGGATCTGTACCAACTTCAAAAAAGATTTGAATAACCGTGCTGCCGTTATTGGTAGACACTGAATTCATGTAAGTCATCCCAGCTACACCGTTGATTGCTTTTTCCAAAGGAATAGCGACGGCATTTGTACTCACCTCAGCATTGGCACCTGTATAATTGGCATTGACGACTACCGAAGGTGGTACAATGTCCGGAAATTGTGTGATGGGCAATGTAAATAAGGCCAACAACCCTAAAAGTGTAATAAACACCGAAATAACCAACGACAATATGGGTCGTTTTATAAATGTTTCAAACATAATTTATCCTCCCCTACAGTTTCCTCATTTTTGGATTAATCTTCATTCCACTCCGCAGTCCCTGTACCCCCTCATAGACAATCTTGGCGTTGGGATCTAAACCTCCATCCACGATGTAATAATGCCCCACACGCGGGCCCGCTGTAAAAGGTGTCATTTTTACGGTACTATCTGCCTGTACAGTATAAACGTATGTCTTGTCCTGAATTTCAAATACTGATTTTTGGTGTACAAAGGTATGTTCCCCTGTCTGCATTGGCACCGCAATCTTACCTGTTGCACCATGTTTTAGGATATGCTCGGCATTGGGAAATTGAACTCGAAGGGCAATGGATCCAGTATTGGCTTCAAATTCACTTTCTACCAAATGGGCAATTCCCTCGTGTGGATACAGCTCACCATTGGCCAAAATTAACTTGACCGATTTTTGCGTTTCCTTACCGTCCAACTTATCACGCATAAGTGTCAGATACTCCCTTTCAGAAATGTCAAAATAAACGTTCACTTTGCTTAAATCGGAGATCGTCGTAATTAAGCTACCCTCGGTCAATAAAGAGCCTTCTCTCAATAAGATACGGTCTATACGGCCGTCAAAAGGAGCTTGTATAACAGTATAGTCCAATCTTGTCTGTGCCTGATTAACCAAAGCTCGGGCTTCTTCTATCTTAGAATTGGCCGCTTTTAGTTGAATTTTCAATAAATTATATTCGGAAGAGCTCACAATATTCTTGTCAACCAATTTTTGAGTTCGCTCCATTTCCAGCTTAATCTTTTGTGCTTCGGCAATGGCATTATCATACTGTGCTTTGGCCTTGGCTAATTCCGAACGATATTCCTCATTATTATACCTAAATAGTATTTGGCCTTTCTTTACCCAAGCCCCCTCGTCTACATAAATTTTATCTAAAAACCCATTCAATTTGGAACGAATTTCGACGTTTTTTAAGGCTTGAACATCCGCAATATACTCTTGATAAACAGTCGTATCCATTACCATTAAAGGTACTACAGGGATATTTTTGAGTTCTTCTTTCGGATCAGCGTTAGCGTTGGATGAATGGCATGAAGCCAGCATCCCAACCATACCCACGAAAAGGCACAGTAAAAGTAATTTCTTCATAAACGATAAAAAATGTAAAATGTTAAACCCTCCTACGGTATTTTAAAATCAGTCGTTAGGAGAATGTGTTAGATGGGAGCTACAGCAATTCTATAGTGTAAAGAGCGGCCCAAGGCCTTCCATACCATATATAGAAATAAAATTAAACTGTTGCAGCCTCCGCTAGAAAATTAGAGGAGCGTAACTAGAATGGCCTAAAACGGGACAGGAAGCGATAATACCCTGGTAAGCATAGGGTTTTAGATCGGTAAAAAGGATGTTCATCATCTTTTGCGAAACATAATGCCGTAAAGACGATTCCAAAAACAAAAATAAAAATTGGTAGTACTTGACTATTGAGCGAAAATATACGATAATCATCTTGCAATAGTACTTTTTCTTCTTGGGAAGAATGAATGGGTTCCAAATCCAATACATCATCCAGAAAATACTCCACAATAGTCTCACCTGCATGCAGCACCTGTCCGGTTGCCGAGGAGAAAGACTCATAGGTCAACAGATTAAGGTATGCAAAGAGTGTTAAAAAATGAAATATTTTGCCTAACATATCGAAATTTCGAACTACAAAGGTATGACTTTAAATAGCTAAGATTATTTTATTCGTGTAAAAAAACCATGACAGCCTAAAAAATTAGCTGTCATGGTTTTCAAAAAACAAGTAATGTTCATGGTTTCCGTTATAAACCTTAAAAGATCAATTAAACAGTCGACACAATTACTTCGAACTAAAGTATCATCATTGAATTCATTATTGTCTATCAGAACTCAATCTTTATTTTCCTTTTATTTTTTCGTTACTAAAGGAATATGGAGCATCTTCTTTTTTTGTACCTCTATTTCTATTCGGTGCGTCGCTCATTTTGAAATCAAGTTTGGCACCCTGCAATAAATCTTTATAACGGATATAATTATGACTATAAGGCTTTCCATTCCAAGTTAGTTGATCTACGTAGACCTGATTTGCTCCCTGCTGTTTCGCTTGGATATTCACTTTTTTCCCATTTTCAAGATTTAATGTCACCTTATCGAATTGTGGTGAACCAATCACGTATTCGCCCGAGGCAGGAGAAACAGGATAAAATCCTAGCGAAGAGAAGACATACCAGGCTGAAGTCTGCCCATTATCTTCATCACCACAATAGCCATCTGGTGTAGGCAAATAAAGTTTATCCATTATTTTGCGTACCCAATATTGTGCTTTCCAGGGCTCTGCAGCATAATTATACAGATAGGGCATATGTTGGATAGGCTGATTTCCATGCGCATACTGCCCCATATTCATCACCTGCATTTCACGCATTTCATGGATCATTCCGCGACTTTTCATACCCTCATAACTCGGAATAACAAACACCGTATCCAACATGGAAGCAAAAGATTTATTACCACCCATCAAATTAATTAAACCCTGAGGGTCATGGAACACGCAAAAACTCCAATGCCAAGCATTTCCTTCTGTGTATTCGCGCGACCAGGCACTTGGATCAAAATCTGAGACGAACGATCCGTCTGCTTTTTTTCCACGCATAAGTTTTGTACTTGGGTCAAACAGATTTTTATAGTTCATCGCGCGTGTTGCATAAATAGCTGTTTCAGCTTCCGGTTTGCCCAGTGCTTTGCCAAATTCATAAATACACCAGTCATTGTATGCATATTCCAGTGAACGTGCTACATTTTGGTCTACTTTTACATCAGCAGGTATATAGCCCAATTTATTATAATATTCATAACCGAAGCGTCCCGTCGAAGAGTGTTTCGGATAGGCACTATTGGCCCCATGCTTAAGCGCTTCCCATAACAGGTCTTTATCATAGCCTTTGCGATCAGTAATCAAGGCATCTGCTACAATAGAAGCGGAATTGTTTCCAATCATCGATGCACGATGTCCTGGCGAGGCCCACTCCGGAAGGTAACCACTCTCTTTATACGCATTCACCAAACCTTCCTGCATCCGATCATTCATCGACGGATACAATAAATTCAACAGGGGAAACAAACTTCTAAAGGTGTCCCAAAAGCCTGTATCCGTAAACATTTCGCCAGGCAGGACCTGCCCATTGTAAGGGCTATAGTGTATACGCTTGCCTGTTCCATCAATTTCAGAAAAGTCCCTTGGAAAAAGTGTTGAACGATAGAGGCTGGAATAAAATGTACGTAATCGGTCAATATTAGGATCTTCAACCTGTACACGTCCGAGGATTTCGTTCCACTGTGCTTTACCTTCGTCAACAACCTGTTGAAATGTTTTCGATTTAACCTCCTTCAGGTTAATTTCTGCCTGCTCAAAACTTATAAAGGAAGAAGCAATACGGGCGGTGACCTTCTCCCCTCTTTTCAAGGGAGAGAAACCAACGACTGCTCCAGCGTGATTATCCTGAATTTCCAATTCGTCTTTACTTATCGCTCCGCTTTTAACAGCAGCTTTGTAGGAGAATGGTCTATCGAAAGTAATGACGAAGTAATTCTTGAAATTCTCTGGAACACCACCGCTATTTTTTGTTGAATACCCGATAATCTTATTTTCCTGCGGAATTACTTTAATATAAGACCCCTTATCAAATGCATCAATAATAACATAAGCACTGTCTGTTTTGGGGAAGGTGAACTGAAAGATCGCTGCCCGTTGTGATGGCGACAATTCTGTTGTCACATCGTGATCTGCAAGGTAAACGCTATAATAATAAGGTTTGGCAATTTCAGCTTTATGCGAAAACCAGCTCGCCCGTTTTTCTTGATCAAATTGCGGTGTACCTGTTATTGGCATGATTGAAAACTGACCATAATCATTGTTCCAGGGGCTTGGCTGGTGGGTTTGCTTAAATCCTTTAATTTTATCTGCCGTGTAAGTATATACCCAGCCATCGCCCATATTTCCAGTCTGCGGGGTCCAAAAATTCATACCCCAAGGACGAGCTATTGCAGGATAAGTATTGCCATTAGACAATTCATACTTCGATTCAGTACCAATCAAAGGGTTCACGAAATCAACAGGCGAGGTTTGTTGCGCCATTCCAGCATGCGTCGCGAATAGAAAAAGAATACTACCTGTTAGTTTTTTAATATTAAACATAAATTATGTATTTGGTTGATAGCACTAGCAAAAAAGCTAAAACGTATTAGTAAATATAAGTAAGATAATTAAATATAGAAGATGGCAAGGTATTTTTCACAAGATGGTTACAAAAAAAGAGTAGATCGTATCCTACCCAACATAAAAATAACCGTAGAATATTCCTCTTTCAAGCGAATATCTTACGGCTACTTTTTGAGCCAATCACCCTCTTTTCGCTAACTAGCGTGCTGATGTCGTTCTTTAGTGTCTACTGAGGTAGTTCCAAAAGCCTAAATTCGCTCATTTGGAAATTTGATCCAGAGGAGACTGATTTCACAACATACCGATAATGGGTGTAAGGTTTTGAATTCGTAAAGGTGAAATTGACCGATTTATTTCTATCAGCCGGAGTATTTCCAAAACTATACCCCGTGACAGTGCCCAATGTTACCCAAGTATCTCCATTTTCAGAGGCCTGTATTTCCCAATCTTTGGGATCTCGTTCTGGAGAGTCGTTTCCTGTTGTTATGGTATAACCATTAATGGTTTGTGGTTGATAGAATACAAATTGCCAATACATTCCAGGTTGATATCCACCAATAAATAGTTTCGTCTTGTTATCACCATCTATTAACTTCTTCGATCCTTCACCTGCGTCAGGGCCGCTCGAGTTGTCTTGAGAGATTCGAAAGGTATTATCAATATTTGTCCAGTCTTTTATAATGCCTAGATCGGTAAGCATCTTGGTAACGACGATTTGAGATCCTTTAGGAGTTTTTACATTTAGCTGGTAGGTTTCGAATTTCCCCACCTCAATCGAAATATCGGCTTTCTCCTTATCAGAAACTTGCTCATATTTATCTTTATCAGTCATCTTTGACCAAATGACTCCTTTAACTGCAATATCACTAGCATAACTTAGGATCAACTTTCCTGTTCCGTTCTTTGTCGCATTGAATCGAATTAGCTTCTCCGCATCAATTTTAATGACCTCCTCCCGTTGAGCCCAATCGCCATTTTCATTGAGCACTTTAAGTCTTACAGTGAAATCACCCGTCCCTAAAAAAGTATGTTGCGGCGAAGTTTTCGAAGAGGTGCTATCATCACCAAAGCTCCAACGTGTTTCAGTATAGTCTTTTGACTGATTTGTAAATTCAAAAGTAAATGGGTCATCCTTCGCAACCTGCTTAATAGAAAAAGCAGAAACCGGATTGGGAAGCTGAGGTTTGTCAACAACCACTTCCTTTTCTTTACTGCAACCTAATAAGGTAAACAGTAAAAGTATATAAAAGTTATATCTTACTAATTTCATCTTCATAAATTCATCGTTGTAATACCATAAGTTACCGCCCGTCTATAAAAATTCAATCATCCTCCATTCAGAACATTGGAATAAACTACTTCCAACGTTTTCTGTAATATTTAGACGATAAAATTTATAATTACCTGGTTTTTGCACATTAAATCGTCTTGTTTGAATTCTATTTGGGAAACTTTCATTTACTCTTGTATCAATAGTGACCCAATTTATACCATCTAAAGACGCCTCAAGAAACCAGCTTTTTGGATCACGTTCTATAGCATCATTTCCAGATGTAAGTGTATATGCTCCAATCTTCAGGGTTCTGGTAAATGTAAGCGTGCACTGCAGATCACCTGTAAATGCGCTCTGCAAGAATTTTGTACTCGTCAGATCATCCACCAGCTTGAGACTCCCCTCACCTGCATTTGCACCACCATTATTATCGCGATTTACCGTTAGAGTTGCTTCCCCCGTTACATCGAATTCGACAACCTTTGCACAATCAATCAAAATCGTAGTATAATTTTTCTGAGGATTGATCACATGCAGCGTCGGGTCCTTCAAGTAGACCGTTACAGCGAGAAACTTATCTTTATTTTTGGTAATAACATCCCAAGGAATTGATATATTGAACGCCGCTGCGGATTTATTACCCAAAACCTGCACGCGTGAAGGAATGGAATATTCATTCTCCTTTAAACCGATCGTGTTCACAGGCACCTTTTTCTTCGTTATCCAATTTGAAATTGAATCAGTTGTTCCTCGCACTTCAACATAAAAAAATTTACTAGGAAAGGACGCTAACGAAACACCGATCGGTATTTCAATTCCAGAAGGTGTTGTATTGTAATTATTATGATCACTTGCCAGGATAATATTGCCAGGTGAATTTGTTATCGAAAGATAATGGATATCTTGCACAGTCAGCAGATCCTTTGAGTCCATCGTTATAATTATGCTATTTGGATTTCCCAACTGATTACCTTTTCCTGGATTAGACAACTTATACGACAGTGCGAACTTCTTACCGTAAACACGTTCGATTTCTGTTCGCGAAATCGTTAACAAAAAAGAGGTGGTATCTGCACCATATTGAAACTTCACTACATTGGGAAAAGAAAATGCTGAATTCGGAAGTGTAACCACCTCTTTTAGTGTTCCCGATTCGATTAATTTGGTAACTGTATCGGTATTCAATTGAAGCTCAACATCAAAAGTTTGGGATGCTGGACTACTCAATTTCACTTTCATCGGAACCTGTACATAATCATTTGTTTTGATCAGATCTTTTCCCTCACCTTCTGCGATAACTTGAACAGGAGCCCCTCCTTGTAAATTAAACACTTCTAGATTATCTTTTGAACAAGCCAAAAATTGACTACAGCCCAAAATTATCGTTATATAATAAAATAGTCTTTTCATATTAGCTTTTTTAAGATTATTTGTCTACCCAAACTCGTCCATCTAGTTGCCAATTCTCCTGTCTAGCAATCTGCAACCAGCTAAATATCTGGGCAGTTATATCGGTATTTTTCGGCACTAACGTACTTATTGTTTCAACAGAAGGAGCGCAAAGGAAATCATTCAGTTTAGAAATTTCATAGGCGGAATCCCCAATCTTCAATGTATTGCCATAGGGGCCATCATCATAAAGTACGCCATCAGTAACAGTTCCCACAATAGGCCAATTGGCCGCAAGATTTGGGTAATAGGGATGTTCTTCACTTACTCCTACTTGGCAATTATATTGCGTAATAACTGCCAGGGGCAATGCTACTTTCCAAAATCGAACATCAGCCAAGTAGTAATCGCCTTCGTTCCAATTGCTTCCCCCATTTAACAGTCCCAACCTAAATTTTGCTGGACTACTAATTGAACCCCATGAACTAATGTCCATCTCATTGCCGGGGAGACCATTTGTATAGGTTTTAACTATGCGTTTACCGTCACTTGTCAATGCTCCGACTATTGTTACATTATTCCATGTTGCGTTGTTCAATTTCGGGCCATTTACCTCACCACTTCCATTCGGACCGCGACCATTGAACATCCAATAATCGTCTTTGAAAGCCATGATCCATCCATTTGTCGGCGCGCCTGATTCCCATTTCTCTCGTTTACCAATAAAAGATGGATAATTGGGAAATTTATAGGTATTATTTGGTCCTTTATTCTTCTTAACTTTTAATTCAATGGTAAATTCCTCATTATCGCCGAGATCAAAAACAGGATTATCCCCTTCGGTCAACTCTGCGTAAATACCGCCTTTAAACCTTAAAAAATCTCCCGAAAAGCGACTGCCCAAATAAGGTTTATTGATATACCTTGAATTATATTTCGGCGAGTAGAAAATAGTAAAGGTATTAACATTTGGGTTGCTAAAGATTGTATTGTCATTCTGCGTCGGAGGAATTTCAAACGGCCCCCCTTTACTTGAAGTGATGATTACCAACCAATTCTCTTTTTTAAAAGCGGGACGTTGCTCCAACGCCTTAATAACTTCCCCTACCTGCTTATCGAAATTTTCTATGGCAGCTTTATAAACAGCACTGCTATTGTCATAAGCGCTAGCCTTTCCTGCTTTATCAATCGCTGTAAAATGTGCAGTTAGCATTGTTAACTCTGGTTGCTTTAAACCCTCCTTAATACCATTGACAACCTCTTCGTCTGTACTCTCCAATTTAGCTACCGCAACAGGAGTTAGATGATCAACAAATAGTTTAGAACTGCTATACACCTTAAATTCAGGGTTTTTCATATTTGAAGCGCCCCTTGTATAGACTGTCGGAAAGGTCTGAAAATTATTGTTCTTAAAATTATCACCAATGACCAAATGTTTATTTTGGCTTACCCCGGTGATAATACTGGATAAATCAGCGCCAGTAGCAGTTGCATCGTCATGTTCCTCGCTTAACGAAACCCATGAATAAATCGAATGGTTGAGCAAACCATTCATCGTTGGAATATTTGCCGTTCGAACCGATTCTCCTCTTGCTCCATCCACAATGAGCATGAGCACTTTAGGCTTACCATACACCAGGTCCACGGTATCTTGTTTACCCTCATTATCCGGTAGCAAGCGACCGAATTCATCTTTACAGGACATGAACATCGATAACATGACCAAAGACATTAGCCAGCGGCTTATATTTCGAAAATTAGCTTGAGATCTCATCAGTTTAAAATTTAAGTTACTGTTCCAATTTAATTCGAATCAGATTATGTACTTCTTCATTATTAAATCGTCCAAAAAAGCCCATCAAAAGTAATGCGCGTTTGCCATCTTCTGTTTTTGTCTCGACAACTTTATTGATATAGCCAGAGAAATAACCAGAAGTGTTATAATCTCCATTCAATTCTCCATTGGAATTCAGGATCATAAAGCCATTTCGGGCAATATTACTATAGCGCGCAAAATCTCCCGAAACGACAACTAAACCATCATTTAATTGCATCGCATAGAAGGGACTTCCACCTTCAAAAGTTTTGGCCTGGAAACTTTGGTCTACTGTTCCATTTGCATTCAACATAATAACTTTTATTGCAGCTACACCGTTGTATTTACTAAAATCTCCAACAACCATATATTTATTCGTGACATTATTGTAAGTAACCGAAGACACATTGTAGTCCGCTCCAACTCCACCAGGGTTAAATGTAGCATCTAATGTTCCATCAGCATTTAACCGTGTTATATATCCTGCGGATTGTCCATCAAATCTATTGAAAGAACCATAAGCTAAAATTTTCCCCTTTAAAGCCCCACTATTATGATAGACAGTTGCTACAGATCCATTTCCACCAGCCATTGCTTTGCCATCTGCCCCAAACCTAAAAGACTTATCCAGTGAACCATCCAGATTCAATCGGGCGATATGCCTGATTTCTGTACTATCCAAAATAATGGTATCTCTTGTCTCAAGCCGATTTGGCTTATCATAGGTGCGGTGAATGTAATATCTAAAATTTCCTGTCGCTAAGATTTTTCCTTCAGACTCATAAATATTTCCGATATTTCCATCAAACCCACCATTAAATGTCGGATAATACTTTAGTGTATCTATTTGCCCAGGACGTCGGAATGGTTTAATGCCCATTGTATCGATAGCTCCTGTTGTATAAATTCGTGTCAGATTGCTGATATCTGAATTACGCTGCCCATACCCCGAAAAAGAACCTGCCAAAAAATAGTAATTTCCTAATTTTAAAATGCTATTTAGCGAATTATTGGCGCCGGTACCTATACGAAAGCTTGCATCATACGTTCCATCTGCAAAAGTTCTGACGAGACGATTAATTGGCCGGATCGATCCTTTATTATTATAATTTGTAAAGGCCCCTGTAAAGATCATTTTGCCATCTTCCAAAAAAAGAACATCAGAAACGGTATTATTTGTTCCTACCCCCACTTGAAAAGTTGGATCTATAGATACATTTCCTAAAACCGTAAATTGTGGTCCAAAAAATACAATATCATCAATTGCAACAGAAAGCACTCCCGTACTAGCAAAAGGCGGAACCTTAAGCTTTACATAATCTGCTGTTAACTCGACAATCTGTGCTTTCTCGCCGTTAAATCGGATGATAGCTTTATCTTTATATTTATCTAAACCTTTAATCCGCATGATTGTCTCAACTCCGGTTTTACCCGATTCTGGTTGCATTTTATCGGTTGGATTGATTTCTATATCCAAAGGCGGTAGCCCTTCCTCATATGGAGCTGAAAACATCTTATTATTCTTATTGCATCCCAAAAAAAGAGCAATAACAAACAACAAGGCTGTAAATTTCCAAATCGTATTGTACATAACTTTCATAATTTAAACTACAACTGGTTATTGTTATTAACGCTTACTTTCTAATATATCCCATAGAATATCGCTCTGATTGAATCCGAACTGAGCTTTGGTATAATCGATTACATGGACAACGCCATTATCAGGTTGAATATCTGATGAAGCGACCGGGCATGACCGCCATTCATTTGGCCTACTGATATCTGGAATATAGGAGATATACAATTGTCGGTACCCCATATATTTCAATCGGGTGATATTGTTTTTATCAGAATCATTTATTGCATCGTTATAGACAACTCCTATATTGGAAACTGTATTTGCAAATGAGGTGTAATTTTGTCCCTTATAGACATTTAGTAAATCAAAATCGATCTGTGGATAGTCCATTAATTTTCGTTTTCCATTAAACATATAACGCCGTAAATACTTACGCCAAATCGCACTATCTACATCTGCCAATGTTTTGATGGTATCTCGCCCTAAATTGTAAAGCAACCAATTAACACTTGACTGATCGATAATGGAATTTGATTTCGCTCGACCAATCAACCTCTTTATATTTTCATCCCTCGGAGCAAAAAAAGTAAATTCCTTGGTCTTAAAATCTTCTTCCAAACCTGCCAACCTAATTATTTTGGCAATCGAATCAAATTCCCTTGGTTTTGAATCCAGGTAATCTATAATGGAGCCATCAAATTTTGCCTGCGCCAATCCGCCATCTTTATAATATGCATCCTTTTTGCATGATCCCAGGCCAAACAGTAACATCGTAATGAAGGCATATCCTATAATCTTAGCTTGTCTCATAATAAACTGATTTAATTTCCTCCTGTCCAATAATCGTTCAACACGATTTTTGAATTAAAATTTTTAGCTGAAGCATCCAAAGGCCAAGTCCACGCACGACGGTTATACTGATCAATTGTCATGGGATTCATGGTCCATTGTGGATTTAGTATTCTTCGGGTCCGGATCAGATCAAAGTATCTTGCCCCTTCGCCAATCAATTCACGACAACGCTCTTCGAAAATAAAATTCTTAAGATCTGTACCACCACCAGCATAGCGAGGGGCTTCAGCCCGATCCCGAACAATATTAAGTACTGTGATTGCCTCAGCCTCACGTGCAGCACCTAAATTAGCTAGCGCCTCCGCTTCTAATAACAGCGCATCCGCATAACGAAATATCATAAATGTATTATCCGGATTAGAGTCTTCATTTCCCGACGCAAAGACATTGGCTGCAAATTTCTTCAAAACAAATAATCCATCATTCGCATACATATCCTCATACCAAAGCTCTTTTCGCTTATCTGCAGGACCATTTAGCGGATAAATCCTGTACATGAAAATGGAGGAATAATAAGCAATGCTGAATTGCTGGTTATAACGAGGAAACTTATATGGCCAACGTAAAAAATGATCCCACAAAGGCGCATATGCATTGTTCTGATCATCGTAATTGATCGTTCGGTAGAATTCGAACAGCGATTCCTCCGTACGTCCTTTTGAGACTTTAGCCCACTCCTCGGGGGTTAGTTTGTACAGACGGTGAACGCCACTAGCACGCAACTCCTTACCTAAGCTAGCCACACTTTCATAATACTTCGTTGCATTTGGCGAATCAAAATTCGCATTCCACATCTTCATGTGCATCAACAAAGCGATAATGCTTCCCCGGCTTGCTCGGGCCCCACGCTGTGATGACTCCCCAAAAGTCCATGGCATAATATCTTTAACAGATTCTAAGTCGGCAATGCTTTTGCTAATTACAGAAACCATATCCTCACGTGAAAGTTGCTTTGCGAAGTATGCATCGGTATAATAAACCACGTCGCCATATAGACGAACCATCCAGAAGTAACTTAGACAACGCATAAAAGTGGCTTCAGCTTTATAACGATCTTTATCCGAAGCAGATAAACCTGGAATTCCCTCTTCCAATTTGGAGATTAAAATATTACAGCTCTGAATTACCTTATAATAAGTATCCCAGATAGAAACCTTATACATGGCATAACCTTGGGAACGACCGCCACTCATTGTATTGTTATACACAGCATTCATGTCATTCGTCCCTAGGTCGCGAAGTATCATTCGATCAGTTCCAGCTGTAGGGGCGGGAAAAATTTCTCCCGACCTCGCCTCACCAATGGCACCGATTACCCATGACTCGTTCAGTTTTTCAAAAAACTGACTGTAGATACGTGCTATATTTGCTTCTACATCCTCCTTTGACTGATAGAAATTGTTACCCGTAAGCCTATCGATCGGCTCCACCGTCAGAAATTTCTTACAGCCCATCATTACGGTTGTACATAGAAATATGACAAACGCTATTCTTCCTATATTTCTTTTTATTTTCATAATACAGCTCGATTAGAAATCAATATTAACACCAACATTATATTGCCTAGGAACAGGGTATCCACCAGAAGCATCCCTACCCATCGTGCTTACATTTTCGGGATTAGGTCCACTGTACTTGGAGAATGTGTTTATATTTTCAGCCGAAACATATACCCGTAGACGCTCAAGTCCATATCTTCTGATAGCATTTTTTGTAAACATGTAAGACAGTGTCACACTATTTAACTTAAAGTAGGACCCATCTTCAGCCCAGAGATCTTGATCCATCCGAAACGGATTAACACTTGAGTATCTTCTGAAATCGTAAGCATAAGGATACTTTGCATTATCGCCGGGTTTCATCCACATATTAACATCATCTAACGGAACCACCGCTCTATCACCATAGGGATCGCTCATCAATTGCAGTCGCTCGGCAAGTGCATTATTCAAGATGGTGCGTTTTGCCGTATAGGACGCATATAAGTTCAAACCAAATGATCCGAGAGTTTCATGATTGTAATTAAAATTCAATTGCATACCGCCGGTAATCAATGGTTGAGAATTCCCGGTACGGGCATAGTCATTTTCATCTAAAACATAGTTGCCATCTAAATCTGCAAAAATGGGATCACCCGCCTGAAATTCTGTACCATTGGCCATCCGATAACGTCGTCCAGTCGCCGGATCAACCGGTACATCCGCATCTGTGCTGTATACACCTCTATTTAATAACATGTAGTTGGACATCGTTGAGGTTCCCACTCTAAAAACAACGTGTTGCTTATATTTATCAATATTTTCCCAACGGACAAATTGCCCACCATAATGCTCAGGTAGTTTTAACAAAACATCCCGGTTATAGGCTCCGTTTACCCCTATGGACATGGTAAAACGACCTTCGGTCAAAGGCCTTAACATAACAGATAACTCATGTCCATAATTGGCAATGGCAGCTGAGTTGCTATTTACCTTTTCAAAGCCGAGCGACGAAGAAAGTAGTTCTTCAAATAGAATATTGTTTACTTTCTTATAATACGTGTCATAAGTCAATTCAAATCTATTTTGAAAGAAAGCGAGGTCCAAACCTAAGTTATACTGGCTTGTTGTTGTCGGTTTTAGATCAGGATTTGGAATTTGTTCATAATTGATTCCGATGCCTATCTTATCATTATAGCTTCCTGCAATATCGTATTTTCCGTAAACGCGCTCCAAGGTACTATTCGGCATAACATTCACCCCCCAACTGGTTCGAATGGAGAGCAAATTAATCCAGTCCACATCTCTCAAGAAATTCTCATGATAGGCATTCCATCGAAGACCAACAGCAGGATTTTTGGTATACAGGTTTCCAAATCCATTCTGTGACGACCCATCCATTCTGTAAGAGAGGTCTACCACATACTTCTTCATGTAATCGTAAGTTCCAGCGATTGCAAAAGATAATCCTCTTTCTTTTCCGAATCCACGGCGCAATAATCCTCCTCCTTTGGAAAAATAGCCATCAAATCCAAGAGGTCCTTCAAATTGATCATTTGGTGTACGGGCTTGTAAAGTTGCATTTGCTTGTTTTTCCAAGGTCCGAATCTCATTGAATAGATTGAAAAATACGGTATGCTTTTCATTAAACGTGTGACTATAATTGATAGAGTTCCTATTATACAATGAATTGTATCGACCATAATAAGCATAAACTTGTGCAAATTGACCATTTGCTGCCGCTGGTGTAAACG
Organism: Sphingobacterium sp. BIGb0116; assembly: GCF_024808035.1. Classification (NCBI taxonomy): domain Bacteria; kingdom Pseudomonadati; phylum Bacteroidota; class Sphingobacteriia; order Sphingobacteriales; family Sphingobacteriaceae; genus Sphingobacterium; species Sphingobacterium sp. BIGb0116. Next base: position 286,445 of record NZ_JANUDT010000010.1, read on the forward strand.
TGTTTTCATTATCGGAAGTAGACTCATAACTCATTGTTGTTGTTGCCCGCAAACCTGGAATAATTTCATAGGATGCTTCAATGAAAGGCTTGATCGATTTAGACGAATTATCATTTCGGGTCTTCAATGCTGAATTATATCCTGAGGATGCCAGATAAAAAGACGGACCAGGCAACAACGTTGATGCCATCCCGTTTGTTGCCACACCAGATTGTAAAATACCTAACCCGTTCCCCTTACTTTTTGAGCCAAGTGAAGCACTTATCTGCGCTGTAAATTTAAATTTCTCGTTGGGATAATATTCAAATCGCATATTGGTCATATAGCGATCAAAACCCGTATTTTTGATGATACCATTTTCATTATAATAATTCAGGTTCGCCTTATAGTTTAACTTCTGGTTCCCCCCATCAATTGCGACATTATGCGTTTGGTTGTAGGTTGTCGCATAAAATAAGTCCTGCCAATTGGTTGAATTATTGTAATAAGCGTTCAAACTATCCGATAACATGGGGGTTTGTGAAATTCGGTCCAGGTCATCCTGCGACAGCGCATTTCCGTAGATCTGCAATAGCTTTAAACGGCGTTCTAGATTTCCTCCCAAAGTTGGACGTAACTGGGGTGGCGTTTTCAGGAAGAAATTGCCCGTATACCTGACTCTGGGAACCTCAGAATTACCACGTTTCGTATTGATAATGATCACACCATAGGCAGCCAACGATCCATATAGCGATGTAGCCTGCGCATCTTTAAGCACCTCTATACTTTCTATATCCTCAGGGGGAATTAATGACAATGGACTGATTCCTGGCCCCTGCTGGCTTAATCCAAGTTCATTGGCTCTATCCGCATCCATTGGCACGCCATCGATAACATACAACGGTGAGGTGGGGGTCAGAAATGACTGATCACCGCTACCTGTCACACTGATTGTCGAAAGTCCACGGATCTGTGTGGATCCTCTAAATCCCGGTGCTCCAGTATTTACCTGTATATTTAACCCTGCGACCTTGCCTTGAAGCAAATTTTCCACATTCGCCGATGGAATATCTTGAATTTCTTTTCCACTGATCTTAGTCGAGGACCCTGTAGTTGTCTCTCTTGGACGCTTCACATACCCCCTAACAACAACTTCATCCATTTGATTATCGATCTCCTTCAATTGAACGACTACATTTCTGTCGGCCTTCACAGTCATCGTGGTTCCATCATAACCAATTAATCTAAAGGCAACGGAAGTTCCGGTTGCCGTTGTTAAGCTAAATGCCCCCGAGGAATTTGTCGAGGTCGCTTCCTTTCCAGATTTGCCAAAACGTACTGTAACACCCGCCAGCGGCCTCCCTTTATTATCTGTTACCTTACCAGACATAATGACTGTCTGTGCAAAAACCTTTGTAGAAAGAAACACACACAATATCAACAGCATGCAGCTGTTATAAAATATCTTAAATTGCATAACTTTTTCAATTATTCATTATCAAATCGTGGATTCTCCCTTTGAAAATGGAAAACAATCTCCCAATCTCCTTTGGTAAAAATTTTAAAGTTCAACCCAAAATTGGCCGTAATTAAACCGCCGCCAAATCCCTTTCTGGAATAGGAAAAATCGACCTTTGCACTGTTCCCATTGCTATACTTTGTTGGGAAACTTGTTAAGGGAATTGGATAAGCTACATCATATTGCACATAAGTAGAGGTTTTTTTCATGTTAAAACCATGCACCAGTTCATTCCACTTTGTTTCATTAAAACTATCCGGATTTATCGGTTCTCCATTTTTATTCAAAAAGACAAAGCGCAAATTATGTCCATTCCCTCCAGTAAATCTGCGGATATAGACAACCAGATCTTTAAACTGATCATCCGTGCGTAATAACTGATTGGAAGATTCCCCATACACCCCATTCATATAGGAAGGCCAGATATAGCTTTTCTTGTTTGGATTTTTAGGGTCATTTGGATCAGGAGCAGTTTCGCCATTATATGGATTTTTATCCGAATAAGGTTCATAGTCCTGAACACGCCATGGCAGGATCATAAAATCCTTGATCACTGTAGACCCACCCGAATTGGAGACCTTTAGATCAAAATATCGTATATTCTGCACCAGATCTATACTGTCTTTTGAGCGCGGCTCGATCAACTCGTTTGTCGAAGAATTCCACAAAATAAAGCTACCTGTAGAATCTACCTCAAAAAGAGGGCGATACACCAACTGGCGCTTGGCCTCAATTTCTTCCAAGTTCTTTTCAGTACCATCGTAACGGTATATCCACCGATAGACAGGTTTTACTTCGAAAAGGTCCTTGTAAGGACGCCCATCACCATAACGGGGATTAACAATTTCAAATCGTAGCGGTGTGGTCGAATGATCGGTATTAATATTCCCCATCAGCGAGGTTCTTCCCAAGATGGGATAAAAAGATTTTCCGTCGTAAGTCAAGTTGACACTTAAAAATTCCTTTTCATCAGGTAAATTGTAAAGCTTTTTACATCCATTTAAGCCGACGCACATCAAGATGAGCAGTCCCAAGTTGCATGTCTTATTTATTGTGTTAAATTTTCTAGCAATTTTCATGTCCATACATTCTTAAATTGGTTATTGATTACGATTCATTGTCCAATCTGCCAACTGGAAATCGTTACCACCGTACATGCGTGCAATATTCAAACGATAAGCTTTGTACGTCTTCGTATTTGTAAAAAAGAATACGCGCAATTGAAACCTCTCGTCAAACTCCTCCCCTTGTCGAGAGTCCAATAAGATCCATTTCCCACTTTCTCCATCAAGCCCCTGCAAAGTCCAGTCTGTTGGATCTCGGTCTTGAATATCATTAGCTGAGCGGAGTGTGTAACTGTTGGCAAGTACTTCGACAGGAAAATCCCACTGCAGATAGAACTGCCCAGGACTTGATAAAAAGAACTTTGTTTCTGGATTACCATCGAATACATATTTTGATGCTTCTACTGCATTGGGCCCACCTGAAGTTTCTTTCGATGCAGAGCCCTGTCCTTTGAATTTTATGAAAAGATTTTCTGGCGGTGGGATGTAAATGATCTGACTAACAAACTTGTTAAATCCAAATACATGGTCTGGGTTCAACACATGAACAACGGCATTATCTGTTTGGATATTTAACGAACTGGTTTCAGTCGTTACCCAGTTACGATTGAAAACAGATCTTCTTGTATCGGACAGGTCAACAATCGTAGGGCCGCCATTCATATAGCCAGATGAAGATTGTTTGTTCAGCCCAATATGCATTGGATAGCCATAGCGAATTCCCAATACATCCTTTCCATCCTGACTATTAAGGGAATCGCTCGCAATTTTTCCTTGGATAATATATTGGCATAACAAAGAATCCAGTATTTCATACTTGACCGAGTTCAGGTATTGTGCAGGCTTGTCAGACACACTCAATGTATTATTCAGGTTTTGAATAGCCAATTGAAAATTGGCATTAGTTAGCGCAAACAGTGTTACTGTACTATCTTCCAGTTTCTTTTGGAGACCGATTCTATCGATGACCTTAACCAAAGAGTCATACACACCAGGTTTACTTTTAAGGTAGCTATATAAATTGCCTTTAAACACCGGCTCCTGGGATATGGGCGAATAATAGCCTTTATCCTTGGCACAAGCATACAGCAGGGCTGTCATTAAGAGTGCATATACACCACGTACAAATAGGTTATTTCTCATAATTAACTCCTTTACTTCCAATAAGCATTTTGTTCGATCAACTTATTTTGTGTTAGAATCTCTCGAGCAATTGGCCAATAGATTCCATCATTGGCTATCAATTGTGCCAACTGAGGATTGTCATGTTTGATCTTCTCCCGCCGAATCATATCATACCAGCGGTGCCCTTCACCCATCAATTCTCTCTTTCGTTCTAAAAAAATGGCATCTACCAGATCTCCATTTGTCGTTTCACTATAAACTTTAAGCCCCCTTCGTTCCCTAATCTCATTTAGAAGTTCAATGGCAGTAGATTTTTCACCCAACACGGCTAAAGATTCCGCCCGCAAAAGCGTGATATCTTCCAAACGTGTGAGTACAGTCGCACTGGTAAAAATGCGAAAAGTAGGATCGGAAGAACCTCCCATGATACACTTGATTTTACTAAAGATTGGATACTTACCATTGAAGTTTCTGAAATACACTTCAGTAGTGGGGCTACCTAGTGTATCAATACTAAAGCGCTGATCCTTCTTCTCATTAAAAGTTTTTAAAATCGTTTCTTTCGGCATATAAATATCTGGCACCGACTTGTTGACAACAGGAGCAGCCAGTGTCAATTCTTCAATATGCCCTGTAAACGATGCCTCCACATGGGCCCATATGTAAGGAAATGAGAACATCTGCTCGGACCGTTTCTCAAAGAAAAAACCATTGCCCTCCGTTAAAAACGAAGTAGACAAATAATAGGCACCTCCTTTACTATAATTATCCATCACAAATTGTGAATAAGAAGCCGCATCAGCATAATTAGCTTGCCATGCCGCCAAATGTGCAAGAATAGCATAGACAGAAAGCTTCCTAACCAAAGCACCATTCCATCTTGAAGAGGCCTCATTGTAATAGTTGCCAATTTGCTGTTCATCACCGGTACTATAGGAATAAGGCAATAATTGCGCTGCATCATACATTTCTTTTTCAATCCAAGCATACAGTTTTAACCGATCTTCCTTGGGCTTATTCTCAAAATTTCCGTCATGGGAATTTAGTATTAGGGGTACATCACCCCAAATACGGACCATATTAAAATAAGCGTAAGCACGTAGAAATCGAGCCTGAGCAACATCTACTACCAAATTATTTTCGGTGTAGCGCATGTCTTTTTCTCTTACTCCCGATGCACGCTCCATAAAAATATTAGCGGCATTAACTACCGCAAACCACCGTCTCCAATTCGATAATGCATTCAGCGATTCATAATCCGCTTTGAGGTCATTCTTAATAATTGCTTTGAGATCCTGCCGATTAGGGCTTTCGAAATCTCCCGCCCGAACTTCTCCATATAACCAATACGCATTATTATCGTCCAAAGCCGCTTTGGTTAAACCATAAATTCCCATCAAACCTGCGCGCGTGTCCTCCAAAGTATTCCACATGTTCTCTTCCTTGACCGTACGAGAGGAATCTATATCCAGCATTTTCTTACAGCCTCCCAGAAGCAATAAGAAAAGCAACAAAACACTCAATATGAGGTGATATCTTTTCATTTCTTTACGTTTAAAAGTCAACTTTTATTCCTAGCGTATAAATTCGTGGTATCCTCATCTTTGACCCAATATCATAACCTGTGTAATCTACAATCTCAGGGTCCACTCCACTATAAGATGTAATCGTAGCAACATTATTCGCAGATACGTAGGCATATGCATTTTTAATGGCCTGAGTTCGGCCCGCCACAAGAGAAGTTAAGTTATAGCCCAAAGTGACCGCCCTTATTTTAACAAATGAAGCATTCTCTAAGAAAAGATCTTGATCGGCCTGATAAGCTATAACAGTACTCCACGGGTTATACAGTGGATATTTACTGTAATCACCCCTTTTTTCCCAATACGTAATCTCTTTGATAGCATCTAGATTTTTCGCCCCTTCATTATTGATAAAATCAAACCGATTAGCCATTTCTTGGTTAATGAGTTGTCGACCAATATTATAGTACATATTGATCCCCAGGTCCCATTTTCCAAACACAAAATTGTTATACCAATTACCAAATACAGCAGGTAAACGATGGCCTTGCAATTTCCGATCCTCATCATTGATTGTATTGTCGCCATTTCGATCTTTCCAAATCGGATCACCCGCACGTAACTGGATCGCATTGTAGGTCATTCCCTGAGGAACATCTGCATCTGTCCTGTAAATACCTTCATTAGCAAGTAGCCAATACTGGTCTAATGGCTTGCCGACCTCCAAAAGATTATTCCCTATCACGAGCCGATCTAGACCATTAGGCAATGCCTTTAATTTATTTTGATTATGGGATACATTCAGTGCCGTAGACCATTTAAAATTATCTGATTGAACCGGATCAAGCCCAACAGTCAATTCTGCACCTAAATTCTGCACATTCATTCCTGCTGCATAGCTCGATTTATAGCCATATTCGCTATAAGATGGAACGTTAATCAACTGGTTTTTTGTCTGTTTCACATAGACATCAAGGGAAACATGAAAATTTTTCTTTTGAATGGCATAATCCAGGCCCAGATTGCCTTGGTCTATGTAGGCCCAAGGAATATTGTATCCAACCCATCCCGACTCATAAGGTCTTACCAACCCTGCAATCGCATTATAACCAGCGATAAGCTGATTACCCGTAAAGCCCATTTGAGCGACATAATTGGGACCTTGTGCAAAATCATCAAACACATTGTTCAAGCCAATACGTCCAACACTGAAACGAGCAGTAAGGTCTTTCAGACTAGTATTGGTATTAAAATAACTATTCTTGATATTCCAATTTATAGACAATGAAGGCGTAAAAATCCAGCGAGCATCCGGTTGTGCATTAGAAGATCCATCAGAACGCAGTAAGAGAGACGTCTCAACCTTATCGCCATAGTTATAGGTCGCTTTTCCATAAAATGAGACCAGGTTATGACGAATGCGATCTAAAAATTTAAATATAAGCGCCTTAGGATATGCAGTAGCTTCGAGATAATTTGATTTAAGCGCATCATCTTCCAACAGATTCACCTTAATGAAATCATTCACTCCCTTATAAGCATAAGCATAGTTGTAGCGATAGGTATCCCATTGCAAACTATTGCCGACCAATAGATTTATCTTATTCTTTTCATTAATATTCCAATCATAAAAAGCCTTATTGTCAAATACTGCCCGCTGATTATAGCCATAGTAGTTTGACGCAAAATTATTGGATTCCATCAGCTTACTATGATAGAATTGGTCCCTATAGCCCTCATTATAATCGAGCATTCCTGTCGAAAGAAAATGAAAGTTTCCAAAATCAAACTGCAGCTTTCCGTACCCCTGCACAACGTTCGTCTTGTTGTTATCAAAGCCCTTTTTATAATAACTTAAATACTCATTGTAGACCTCCTTATTGGGTGACAAGGGTGCCGACAGATCCGGAAAATAGGCTAACTGGGCAAACCTATCCCGCAGGTTCAGATTACGATTACGATCGAGTCGAGCTATATTTGCCTGCATGGAGAACGTCAGCCAAGTCATCGGCCGCATATTCAGCCCAAACAAAGCATAATATTTATTCAATTTTACCTGATCAGCCACGCCTTTATCCTGTGTTGAGCCCGCTGCAAATTGAAAATTTGCACGTGGCCCACCACCTGATAAATTTGCATTCAAATTGTAAACTAAACCACTATTGTAATAAGAGTCCGTCCAATCGGATTTTCCAAAATAATTCATGTTGAGCGAGTCACTTAAATACACAGGGTATGAATCGCCGTCATTATATTTGCCATTGGAAGTATACAGATCATAAAACTGCTTTCTGAATTTATTTTCGTATTCGCCATTAATTGTTGTGACATGTGGACGCTCGGCCAAACCCGTATACATATTGACCGCTATCCGGTTGCTTTTATCCGCTTTATACTCTTTCGTACGAACAACTATAGCTCCGTTTGCAGCGTTAGGCCCATACATCGCAATCGCGGCAACATCTTTTAATACTTCAATAGACTTAACCATGTCTATATTAATATTCGCTAATAAATTGGTAGCCGGGCCAATACGCTCTAGGTTATAGGTTTGAACGGCATAAGCAAAGGGGTGTTCTCCAACCAAAGGAACTCCGTCCACAACAACTAATGGCTGATTCTGAAATACGTCAATATCAGAGAACAATGGCCTCGAAATACCACGAAAATACATTGGCTGCTTGGTACCCGATTCCCCGGAAGGTTCAGTTACATAAAGCCCAGTATTATTTCCTTTTAGGTATTGTGCTAAGGAAGAGTAAGGTAATAACGCCTGTTTTTTTATTTCTATTGGATTTACTTGGCTAGTCTTAATCTGAAATACTGAATCCAATTTTGAAGTTCCAATCTGAAGCTTAAGACTATCGGATGGTGATAACACCTTATCTTGACCAAAAGCAAAAGAATAACAGGCACAGGACCACCCTAAAAGAATAAGCCTATCCAAATACCTTTTTTTTATCATGTGCATATGAATGATATATAATTAGGTTATTTTTACTTTTCTACTATAACTGGTTAAAATCACCTCAAAAAAGAGGTGAAAATTCATTGATTTTTCGGGATAGGAAAATTGGTCGATTCCCATCCAAAATTGATATTATGCAGTATCAAATAGGATTAACATCATAATTTAAGGTTTTAAGTTTAAAATATAAAAACGTTTTAGCATAACACAACATAATGAAATGTCAAAACGAGTCGGTTTGCTTAATTGGTCAGCACTTATCTCTCTTGGTTATATTGAAGATATATAGAAAAATGAGAAAAAAAAATTATCAGTGAAATTTTCTTTATTTGCTAAACTGGTTTAGTCACTAACATTAAGCAATTTATAGCTTAAAAACTGGTTTTTTACGTAGAAAAAATATGATTTTGCTAAAATGGAATTTTAAATTAATTTTTTTTTCCAATTGTAACTTCATGGCACAAACGAATTTAAAAACGAATGGACAGCTTAGCAATCATATGAATACCAGCTTGCTAGCACTACTCATTCAGATTGTAGGAAAAAAATAAAAACCCCTCGTAAAAGAGGGGTTTTTATTATAGTAATCTATCGTTACTATTATTTGTTCGGTTTATTACTCATCTCGAAGATTAATTCACCGCCATTTATAATGCTGCTATAGGGTAGTAGCAAATCAGCCAATTTCCGCCCGTTTAAAGAAACGGATTTAACGTAAACATTCTTCTCAGACTGGTTACGGGCAACTATAGAAAGACTGCGTCCGTTTTCAAGATTAACCTTTGCCGATTTTACCAAAGGACTGCCAATCCAATAGTTATCTTCCCCAGGTGCCACCGGATAGAAGCCTAATGCAGTAAATAAATACCAAGCAGACATTTGTCCACAGTCATCATTTCCCCCTAAGCCCGCATGACCATTATGATACTGATTCCGTATGATCTGTCTTACACGTGCCTGAGTTTTCCAGGGGCTTTTGGTGATATTGTACAAGTATGCCACGTGATGTGAAGGCTCATTTCCGTGCACGTAATTTCCGATAATGCCATCCCGGGTAATATCCTCCGTATGTTCAAAATATTTATCCGGTAATTCCATGGTAAACAGTGAATCCAAATAAGACTCTAAACGTTTTTTGCCTCCCATTAATGCCATCATTTCAGTAGGTTGATGCGGTACATACAGGCTGTAATTCCATGAATTACCTTCAATAAATCCTTGTCCATGTGTATCCAAAACATCAAATTTCTCCTGAAATTTACCCGCCGAATTCTTCGGGCGCATAAATCCAATAGCGGAATCATAGAGTGATTTCCAACTTTCAGCCCTTTTGGAAAAAGTCGTGTAAATATCCTCTTTTCCCAATTTTTTCGCTAATTGCGCGATACACCAATCGTCATACGCATATTCCAATGTATTAGAAACAGATGTTCCCGATACATCTGCAGGAACATATCCCTTATCTATGTAAGCCCCAATACCCTCATACTGACGTTTATTTGCTGTTTGTACACAAGCTGCTAACGCGGCTTCCGAATCACCTTTGTAAACACCTTTGAGGATAGCATCAACAATAACCGATACGGAATGATAGCCACTCATGCACCAGTTATCATTTGCATAATGCGACCAGATCGGCAACATTTTCAATACACTCTGATCATAATGAGCCATCATGGATGCCACAATATCTGCATTACGAGAAGGGTTTATTAGATTCAACAGCGGATGAAAGGCCCTAAAGGTATCCCATAAAGAAAATGAGGTATAATTCGTAAAGCCTTCAGCGCGGTGCACCTCCTGGTCCAACCCTTTATACTCACCATTGCTGTCCATATACACCGTCGGCATTAAGCTTGCATGGTACATAGCTGTATAAAAATTAACAAGGTCTTCCTTGTTCAACATTTCAGCTTCTATTTTATGCAACTCCTTTTCCCAGGCGTTTTGCCCTTGCTTAACGTAGCCGTCAAAATTCCAGTCCGGAGCCTCAGCCTCCATATTGGCCAATGCATTCTTCATACTTACTGGACTTAAAGCTACTTTCAGGAGGATGGCTTCTTGTGCTTTTGTATCAAAATCCAAGTGAAGCTTAATATTGTGTGCTGCAAGATCAGGGAAATTGTTCTGTTGATCAAACTTACGCCAGAAACCATTATAGACAGATTTTCCATCTTCATATTTGGCGCCGTAATTCTTAAAAGCTTTTGATGTCTTTATTGCGAAGTATACGGTGCGGGTTCTTGACCAACCGTTTGTCTGGCGGTAGCCTACCAGGGTTGAATCGTTCAGGACCTTGACAACGGTCCAAACATTCTTGCCGTCATAATTATAGATCCCAGCAGTTAAGTCTACAATAAGATGTGAAGCATCCGATTCTTTGAACGTATAACGGTGCAGTCCTACACGTGTTGTTGTCGTTAATTCAGCTTTAATCTGATGTTTATCCAGTAAAACACTGTAATAGTTGGCCTCAGCCCGTTCATTGGCATGCGAATATGGCGATCGATAACCATCTTGTGGTCGATCAGCTGTACCCGGGTTTAATTGGACTTTTCCTTGTGTCGGCATGATCTGTATATCACCAAGATCGGAGTGACCTGTGCCACTAAAATGCGTATGACTAAACCCAACAATCGTCGGATCATCATATTGATAACCAGCACAATATTTATAAACATCGCCGTTATACCGCCCATTAACAGCATACGATAATGTATCCGTATCAGGGCTTAATTGTACAGCACCGAATGGAACTGTCGCCCCCGGAAAAGTATGCCCCATTTTCGCCGTACCGATGAGAGGTTTGACATACTGAACTAATTTAGTTTCTTGTGCCTTTAATAAATATGGGACACTAATTAATCCCAAAAAGACTAAACTTCTGATATTCATCGCTTATGAATTATAGTTTGGGATTTTGGCTATAATCGGCCCACAGCTCATCAATAGTTTTACCCGTCTCCACTTTCCAAAAAGCATCACTATAGCTTTTGCTACGCATCGCCGCATCCAATTTTTTAACAAAATCCTTCTTTACATGTAGATTGATCCAGTACAAAAAGCGCGCTGTAATACGATAAGAATCTGTATATTTCTGCTTTTCGTTATATTCTGGCAGCTTCCAATTTGCTCCAGCATTATCTATTCCATCATCAAATCGCACAAAATCGGCTATCCCCTCGGTAATCCACCAAGGGCCTGCCCCATCGGGGTATGCTTGGACAATATGCATTACCTCATGGGTAACCACATCAATATCGCCCGGATTTTTGGCAAACCAAGCTGGACTGTAACGGACGATCCCGCCCGCTGTTGCTGCCACACCTTTATAGTCCGGATCAATAACGAAAGACACCTTTTTTATGGTCTTTTTATTATATTTCTTGGCTAGTTTAGGATAGTTTGTAAAATATGCCGCCACCAACCTTTCTTTTAAAGGAGCACTAAAATCTTTGTCTTTATTTATCCAAATTAGGGTATAACCGCCTTTACTGATACTATCAACATCCACAGCCACCTTGCGGTCGTTTTCTGTATGTTTCCAGTTGTCCTGCGCGAAAAGTGAACAAGAGTATACCAAGCCAAATACGGTAACAACTACTTTTAAGTTTTTAAAGTTTATCATAACCCAATGATTATTTCTTTTTGTTCGATTTCAACTTGATATTTGTTTGCGAATCCGTTGTCATTGAATAAGGCGCTGAATTTTTGGACGATCCCCTCGTATAATTGGGTTTTGCCGTCATGTCAAAATTAAGTGTGCCACCTTCATGCAATGCTCTGTGACTTAACCAGTTCTTGCCATAATCCTTACCATTCATTTGTAATGTGTTTACATATACATTTTCAGCTGAGTTCTTTGGTGCATCAATGGTCAATGTCTTACCATTTTCAAATGTTAAGGTCACTTTTTTAAATAATGGAGCTCCGAGCACATATTCATCCGTCGCCGGACAAACCGGATAGAATCCAAGCGCTGAAAAGACATACCATGCAGAGGTTTGACCATTATCTTCATCACCACAATAGCCATCAGGTGTAGGCTTATACATTCGGTCCATCACTTGACGCACCCAATATTGTGTTTTCCAAGGTTGGCCAGCGTAATTGTACAAATATGGCATATGCTGAATTGGCTGATTACCATGTGCATATTGCCCCATATTCGCAACTTGCATTTCACGTATTTCATGGATAATACCACCATAATAGCTATCGTCGAAATCTGGGGACTGAACAAACACCGAATCCAACATGCTCACAAAAGTCTTCTCTCCTCCCATCAGATCGATAAGCCCCTGAACATCGTGAAATACGCTCCACGAATAATGCCAGCTATTTCCTTCTGTGAATGCGTCACCCCATTTTAATGGATTAAAAGGAGCCTGGAATTTTCCATCTTTATTCTTTCCACGCATAAGATTGGTCGATGGATCAAATAAATTCTTGTAGTTCTGTGCACGCTTAGCATACAAATCAATTTCAGCTTTCGGACGGTTCAACGCTTTTGCCAATTGGTAAATAGTGAAATCGTCATAAGCATATTCCAATGTACGTGCTGCATTTTCATTGATTTTAACATCATATGGCACATAACCTAAACTATTATAATATTCCACCCCTTTTCTTCCAACAGCACTCATTGGTCCTTCGTTATTAGCACCGTGTTGTAAAGCTTCGTATAACTTATTGATATCATAACCGCGTAATCCTTTCATATAAGCATCCGAAACCACCGAAGCGGAGTTATTACCCACCATGATATCGGCATATCCAGGACTGCTCCATTCAGGAAGGAAACCTCCTTCTAAATACGCATTAAGTAAACCTTCTTGCATCTCCTTATTAATGGAAGGATACATAAAGTTTAAGAATGGATACAACGCTCTAAAAGTATCCCAAAAACCTGTTCCTCCAAATAAATAGCCAGGAAGTGTTTTTCCATTATATGGACTGTAATGTACAGCCTTTCCTTGCGCATCAATTTCATATAACTTGTTCGGGAAAAATAAAGTCCGATACATGGTCGAATAAAATGTACGCAGTTGATCAATATCATCACCCTCTACTTTAATCTTCCCTAAAGTGGAATTCCAGATCTGACGTCCGTCTTCTTTTACTTGATCGAAAGATTTATTACCTAACTCATTTAAGTTTAATAAGGCTTGTTCGGCACTGATAAAGGAAGACGCCACTTTCACCTGTACTGGTTTCGTTTTGTCTTTTACCTTAAACCCTACGATTGCACCAGTGTGATCACCTTTGATCTGAAGTTGCCCATCCTTCTTCTCTTTGCCTTCCCAAGTAGCGACACTTGCAAAAGGCTGATCAAAAACCAAAACAAAATAGTTCTTGAAATTAGCTGGCAGCGGACCGCGTGCATATTTCGAAGAATAGCCAATTATCATATTTTTTTCTGGAATAATCTGAACTTCAGATCCCTTTTCATAAGCATCCAAAACAATATAAGCGTCGTCTGTTTTATTAAACGAGATCCTAAACATGGCTGCGCGTTCTGTTGGTGTCATCTCTGCAGTCACATCGTGATCTGCTAGATAAACCGAATAATAATACGGTTTTACAATTTCCGCTTTATGCGAAAACCAGCTCGCACGCTCATCTTGATCAAATACAGGTTTTCCGGTCACAGGCATGATAGAAAAAACACCGTAATCATTCATCCAGGGTGATGGTTGGTGAGTCTGTTTTAAACCACGAATCTTATCAGCGGTATATTGATACTGCCATCCGTCGCCATTTTTCCCTGTTTGTGGTGTCCACATATTCATGCCCCAAGGTCTCGCAATCGAGGGATAGGTGTTACCATTGGACAACTCAAATTTGGATTCGGTACCCATTAATGGATTAACAAGATCGACAGCTTCTAGCTGCTGCCCTCTAAATTTCTGAGCCAAAACCGGTTTTGCGTAAAACAAACCCAAAGACAATAACGACCCTAGAAAAACACTTAAAGATTTCTTCATTATTTAGGATATATAAAAATATTTCTACTAAAACGTATTAGTAAAGATATAAAAAAGAATATTAAATCAAAATAAAGACCTGGAATTGGACAAACACGTCTTATGATTTTTACAATTCAATTTTTATATATCCATTTGTTGTCCCATTTTAGCGCCGAATCAATTTCGTTGAGATGATATATTCTTTTGGTGTGGATATCCCTTGATCTATTTCCTTTAACAAAACTTTCGCACAAGTTTTAGCCAGAGGTTCCAATGGTTGCTGGATACAGGAAATTTTAGGATTCAAAATATCAAATAATTCATGGTCATCAAAAGAAAACATCGGAAAATTATAGCTATTCTCAGGCGCCGACCGCAATACCTTTAATCCGAGAATACAAAGATAATTTGTGGTAAAAAATAGACCATCTAAGCCTACCTGCTTAGCTGCCCAATTTTTCAACATACGTGAACCTTTCTGTTTCAGGTGCTGATAAGGTAATTGCAGTATGCGAGGTTCCATTCCGTATGTGTCACAAAACTCCAAATAAGCACGCTTACGTGCCAGCATTTGTGGTTGATCCGAATCGATGGTTACCAGCCCAAAATTTCTACAACCAATAGATTTCAAATAGTCACATGCATTCTTCCCACTAACTTCATTGTCAATATGTACATAATGGGTTTCCACTGTTGGAGAATTTCTATCAAAAACTACCAACGGAACCTTATGCTCCAATATTTTTCGCAGATACTCTTCCAGATCTACTGTCGGGGCCAAAATAATACCCTCCACTTTCTTTTCCAACATCGAATCGATGATATCGCGTGCATTTTGCGAATCTCCAAGCGTACTACTGTAGAGGACGTGATAATTTTTCTTTCGGAACAATTCCTCTACATACAATGCAAATGGACCAAAAAAAGAATCCCCAATATTCTCTACAATTAGACCAATGGTATTTGACCGCCCCGTTGCTAAACTCTTGGCGAGAGCATTGGGCTTATAGCCAACTTTTTCAACGTATGCAAGTACACGGTTTTCCAATTCCTTGCTAATACGTGCTCGCTCGGCTTTGTGATTAATGACTAACGAAACAGTTGATTTAGACACATTGAGTTCCTGTGCTATTTCTTTAATTGATTTGGCCATAAGAGCATTTTCATAAAATTAGGGTGAAATTAGAAAATAAATATGAACATATCGGAGATTACAATTGATAGCACACAATAAATTATTACACAATCGTATGCGTAGGCAGCAAAAAGGAACAGATTATCAGATTAAGGCTCTTTCATTACCGTTGCTATCCCTCCACGAATGCAAGCCAATACGATCAAAAAGATATTTTTGAGTAAATTTAACGCTCATTCTTTTTAGAGTAATACTTCTATTTTAAAGAAGTATTATTCTAAAAAAACATACGAACCATTATAAATAAAATTAAATAGGACCACCTGACTGTTTTAATGGATTAAGTTGCACTGCAATATAAACTAGTGGACAATCTTAGCTAAGAAAAAAATTAATTTAAAGAAATAACCGAATGCAAATGAAAACATCTTTTATGTTATCTCTTCTTTTGACTCTAGCCTCTCTTGCTATTGCTCAAAAGAAGGACCAGAGACCGAATATTGTACTTATCATGGCAGATGATCTTGGTTATGGAGACCTTGGTGTATACGGTCAGCAAAAAATTGAAACGAGGCATATCGATTCATTGGCTGCCAAAGGGATGAAATTTGACAACTTCTACGCTGGTACATCAGTGTGCGCTCCCTCGCGATCATCTTTAATGACAGGACAGCACACCGGCCACACCTACGTACGCGGTAACAAAGAAATTGAGCCCGAAGGACAACAACCCTTAGCCGACTCTGTACAAACTTTTGCTATGCTTCTACAACAGGCAGGATATACAACCGGTGCGTTTGGAAAATGGGGACTTGGAATGGTCCATACAACAGGTGCTCCTGATCAAAAAGGATTCGATGAATTCTATGGCTATAACTGCCAACGTCAATCCCATCGCTACTACCCAACTCACCTCTGGCATAATAACGAAAGGATAGAACTCCATGGCAATGGTTTAATGGCCCAAGGGCAGTATGCACCGGCATTAATCCAAGAAAAGACCTTGAAATTTATTGATGAAAATAAAGAAAAACCTTTTTTCCTTTATGTACCTACAGTTCTTCCTCACGCCGAATTATCAGGTCCGAATGACAAATATTATCAATTATATGCAGACAGGTTTGATGAAAAACCACATAAAGGAAATGACTATGGCCCACAAGCGACTGTTCCCGGTTACGCTTCGGTAGAAAAACCGCATGCCATGTATGCGAGTATGGTAAGCCGTATGGATGCTTATGTCGGTCAAATTGTTGATCGGTTACGCGAGAACAAGCTATTGGATAATACAATTATCATTTTCACGAGCGACAACGGATCGCACAAGGAAGGCGGAGCCGATCCCAATTTTTTCAATAGCTCTGGCGGGTTACGCGGCAACAAACGCGACCTCTATGAAGGTGGCATTAAGACCCCTTTCATTGTTTATTGGCATGGCAAAGTTGCCGAAGGGAAAACCTCAAACTACCTGGGCGCTTTTTGGGATATTATGCCTACGATGGTGGAGCTTGCCGGAACAAAAAAACCGCATTATACAGACGGAATTTCATTTTTGCCAACGTTGCTAGGTAAAAATAAGCAACAAAAACAGCACCAATACCTGTACTGGGAATTTCATGAAGATGGGGGGCGTCAAGCCCTGCGCCAGGGAGATTGGAAACTTATCTTACAAAAAGTTACAAGTAGCCAACCTACAGCCGAACTATATAATCTCAAACAAGATCCAAAAGAACAACACAATATTGCCCAAGGAAACCCAACGAAAGTAAAAGAATTACGTCAGCTGATTGAAAAAGCGCATGTCGAAAGTGGTATTTTCCCATTGACAAGTGTAAACACGCACAAAAAATAAAACTAAGTTTGGGGAGTAGCTAACTGCGTGTTATTCCCCAAAAAACGATTAAAGTCACTGAAAATATAGCAATGTAGTAAGAACGCTAAAAAATAGAGATTATCTTTCCTGTAACAAGAAATCATATTTTTTTCGCTAAGTTTACTGCCCGAGTACACCCATGAAAAATCAAAAATCATATCAATATCACGAACTTCTCCCTCTTATACGCCAAGGGGACCAACGAGCATTTGTTATATTATATGACCTTTTTACGCCCGATTTAATCGCTTTTATTGCAAAAAAAGTTGCTAGCAGTGAAGTCGCTGAAGATATACTGCACGATCTTTTTATGTCAGTATGGAAAAATCGGGAAATGATTGAACAAATAGAATCTCTCCCGGCCTATCTATTTAGCTCCTGTAGGTACCTCATCCTTGCTCATTATCGCAAGAATTTAAAATTAAAGGTATCATCTCTCGATTTTGAGGAGCTCGAACTGGAAGATGAAACCGTTGCAATAGAAGATAAACTCTATTATCGTTATATCATCGATATTGTCGCCAAAGAAGTCGAAAACCTTCCCGAAAAGTGCCGAGAAGTATTTAAATTGAGCCGTGACTTCTACATGAGCAACAAAGCTATTGCCCAGCAGCTTAATATCAGCGAGTCTACCGTCGAAAAACACATTAATAAAGCAATCAAACATCTTCGAGCAGCGACAAGCCATTTATTTCATTTTACACTGTTTTTCTAGTCAACACCCGTACCTTTTTAACAGGCATTTTCATAGATATTTTACCCATTTTTAAAAAAAACACTTTTTTTTCATTTTCGACTGGAGGTTCCACCTTATTTTACACACTTGTATAGTAACTGACCATTCCAATGGAACCTGTTATGAATCAAATGAACGAAATATACAAGCTGATTTCCGTCTTCTTGAACAGGAAGGATACTGTTCAAGATAGAAAAGAACTACTCGACTGGTTTGAAAAACAGTCCGAAAATGGCATTTCTGAGACCGAATTTGTGGATATTCAAAATAATGCAAAAAAGAGTCTTATCAAGGAAATACAAAATCCGGCAAGAAATATTACACAGTTTCGGACAGTCAGGTATATAGCAATCGCCGCCAGTATACTGCTGATAGGTTTTTCGATCTTACAATTCTGGCCAAAGCCCGAGATCTTAGCGACCACAGAGCAATTGGCATCAATCCCTCCCGGTAAAGAAAGAGCAATCATTATCTTGGGAAATGGTAAACGAATAGATCTCGAACATCTTTCGCTCAATCAAAGTATACAAACAGGCGATGTCATTATAAAAAAGGATGGTAAGGGACAAATCAGCTATCATGATGTTAAAACAGGACAAATAAGTATACAAAAAAATAGCATGTATACGCCAAAGGGTGCCACCTATGACCTAACCTTATCAGATGGCACATTAGTGACACTAAACGCTGATTCGAAAATCTCTTACCCAACCTCCTTTGATAATGGAAACAGAGAAGTTGAATTACAGGGTGAAGCCTACTTTCATGTACAGAAAACAACCAATAAAAGCAAATTTATCGTTAAAACACGTGGTCAGAAAATTGAAGTTCTTGGAACCCGCTTCAATGTCAACGCATACCCCGAGACAGATAGAACACAAACAACCCTAGAGGAAGGGTCTGTTGTAGTCTCAGCACAAGATGTACCTCAATCCAATCTTTACCTAAAACCAAATGAGCAGGCTACTCTGCAACATGGCACACTAAATTCCCGCCACATAGATCTTGAAGAAGTATTAAGTTGGAAAAAAGGTCAGTTTTATTTCAATGGTAATAACACGGAAGAGGTAATGCAACAAATTGCCCGCTGGTATAATATTGACATTACGTACAGACGAAGTAAAAGTAAAGAACAATACACGGGTACAATTCCCCGCAATCTAAGCTTAAACAAATTGATTGAGCTGCTCAATTTTGCAGATATCAATACAAAAGCTTTGGTGGGTGACAATAGCCGAATTAAATTAATCATTACATAACCAATTGCTAAAATTATGACAAGCACAAAACTGCCACCATAAATCCTTATTGATAATACCAATAAAAAACGGACCCTGTTGGCGCAGAATCCGTAGTAGTAATTGGTATTAAAGCATCGTATAACATCTCAATTATTAATACATTAAAACCAAACGAATTTAATGAAATTTTCAATAACTCCGTTCATGAAGAAGGAGAGGGATTTTCATGAAGGTTTGTTGGGCGTTCACATGACGCCTAATAAAAGCCTTAAACGTGAAAAACAAATACCTTTTTTTGCGCGACCATTACCTAGATCTCTTATGAGGGTCAACTTAATCACTTTATTGATCGGCATAGGACTATCCCAAGTGGATGCTCATACCTATGCACAGCAAATTACGCTTAAAAAGCATAATGCGAGTCTTCAAGTTATTTTAAAAGATCTTGAGAAACAAAGTGGATATACTTTCTTCTATAAAAAGAATGAAATATCTGCCAATAAAGACATCTCTATCGATGTAAAAAACCAGCCATTTTCACAGGTTTTAAACATTGTATTAGGAAATGCAGATTTTACTTACGATTTCTTTGACAAAACAATTGTCATTAAGAAAAAAAATGAACCGCTGAGAGAGGACCTTAACAAGATTATTAGCAGACCAATAATCAATAAGAGTTTAGACCTACAGCAAGAAACTCAAGTAACAGGCTCTGTCAGTGACACCTTAGGCAGAAAACTTACCGGTGTAAGTGTAAGTATCAAGGGGAAATCAGGCCTTGGTACAGCAACAGATATCAATGGAGCTTTTGTACTAAAAGTACCCGCTAATGCGACCCTGATTTTCACAATGGTTGGATATGACCCACAGGAAGTTGCTATTAACGGAAAATCAAAATTTGATATCATATTAAAAGAATCTGCATCAAGTTCCATTGACGAAGTCGTTGTTACAGCATTTGGTCAACGTTCCAAGAAGAGCGACCTTATTGGTTCCGTTTCATCACTTAGCCCCAAAGAATTACGTGCCCCAGTAAGCAATCTTACGGCAGCATTACAAGGCAAAGTTGCCGGTGTCGTTTCATTTCAACGTAGCGGAGAGCCGGGAGGCGATAATGCCGATTTCTTCATCAGAGGTGTAGGAACTTTTGGAACAAATAACAAGCCGTTAATCCTTGTTGACAATATGGAGGTCACAGCGGATGATTTGGCACGTATCCCAGTTGATGACATCGAAAACTTTTCAATCTTACGTGATGCCACCGCATCAGCCGTATATGGCTCTCGCGGAGCAAATGGTGTTGTCCTCGTGACAACAAAGGTAGGACGTGACGGACCTGCAACGATCAGCTTTAGAGCCGAACAACGAATATCAACACCTACCCAAACGTTGAAATTTGCTGATCCTGTCACTTGGATGAAAATGTACAACGAAGCTGTTACAACACGTGACCCCTTGGGGGTAGAACCTTATGGGCAATATAAAATTGAACGCACTGCTGCTGGAGATGATCCTATCACCTACCCAGCAGTAGATTGGCTCAATGCCCTCACTAAGAAGACCACAACAACCCAAAACTACAACTTAAGTGTATCTGGTGGTGGACAAATTGCAACTTATAACGTGAGTGGAAATTTTACCAATGACAATGGTCTACTTAAAATGGATGCTTTGAACAACTTTAACAATAACGTTAATTTCAAGGTTATGAACCTGCGGAGCAATATTGGTATCAACTTAACCAAATCAACATTCGCTATGGTTCGCACCGTGGCCAATCTGCAAAATTACAGTGGTCCACCGACAAATGGAGCAGAGGCCTACAATCTTGCACTTCGTGCAAATCCTGTTTTATTTCTCCCTGTATATCAAGCTGGTCCTAGTCAGTCCTATATTCAGCATCCACTCTTCGGAAATGCCGATAAGGGACAGTATGCCAACCCTTACGCACAGATTATGCGCGGATACTCGGAAAGAAAGCGAAGTGATATTCAGGTACAATTGGAATTAAAACAAGATTTTTCAACAATTCTTTTGGAAGGTCTAAATTATAGAGGACTCTTTAATCTAAGCAGAAATTCTTATTTTGCCCAATCACGCCAGTACAACCCGTTTTATTATGAGCCAATAGGAACCGATCCAAAAAACAACTCTTTGCTCTTTCGCGAGATCAATCCTGAAACAGGAACAGAATATCTCGACTTTGTTCCTGGAGAAAGAACCCAATCCGCTGTTTTCTATATGGAGAATCAGCTCTCCTATCAACGGACCTTTAATGAGAAGCATAATGTATTTGGAATGTTGATCAACACCATTCGGGATAATATCAAAACACCCGTCGACAATAACATTTCCCTAATCAATACGCTTCCCAACAGAAATGTGTCCTTATCAGGTAGTTTCACCTATGGTTATGATAATCGTTATCACGCTCAATTTGCTTTTGGGTACAATGGCTCGGAGAAGTTTTCGGACAAATTTCGTTGGGGATTTTTCCCTTCCTTCGGTTTAGCATGGAATGTCTCCAATGAGCAGTTTTTCGAACCAATTAAGGACGTCGTCAGTAATTTAAAATTCCGCTTCACTCGTGGTGTTCTCGGGAATGACCAGATACTTGATACTCGATTCTTCTATCTTTCAGATGTCAACCTTAATAGCACAGACTATGGTTATTCCTTTGGCTTACCTGCCGAGTCAGGGCGTAGAACCGTCAACGGTATTGTGGTCAATCGGTATGCCAACCCCGACATTAGATGGGAAATTTCCAAACAAACCAATTTAGGAATTGACTTAAGCTTATTTAAAGGCGCATTAACATTTACAGGTGATTTTTATCAGCAAGAACGCGACAATATCGTTCAAGCACGTTCATTATCCTCAATCAATGGTCTAACCGCCTCTGTTTTTGCCAATGTCGGAAAATATAAGAGTAAGGGATTTGACGGAGAATTGGTCTACAATAAGTCTGTTAACAGTGATTTATGGTTCCAAGGTAGAGGAACATTCACTTTTGCAACAGGGGAATATGCATTTTTCGAAGAGCCAGCCTATAAAAACGAGTACCGTCAACGCCAAGGAACTTCCGTAAGCAATCAGTTCGGCTATATAGCGGAGCGCTTGTTTATTGATGATAACGAAGTCTATAATAGTCCCGCCCAAGAATTCGGATCAACAGTCCGTGGCGGAGATATCAAATACTTGGACGTTAACCGAGACGGTTTAATCAATGACGACGACCGCATGCCAATTGGCTATCCTACGACTCCAGAAATCAATTATGGGTTTGGTTTAAGCACTGGCTATAAAGGTTTCGACTGCTCGTTCTTTTTTAGCGGAGTTGGAAGAACATCGTTATTTATTAATCCAACAACGAATAATACGAGCAGTCCATTGAGTCGAGGAATTGCTCCATTCGGTGTTGAAACATCACCCAACGCTGTCTTCCAAGAATGGGCAAATAATTATTGGTCCGAAGACAATAAAAATATCTATGCAGCATGGCCTCGTTTAAGCGTAATGCCAATGGCCAACAATACGGTTCAAAGTACTTTTTGGATGCGTAATGGCAGTCTGCTTCGGTTAAAACAAGTCGAACTAGGCTACACATTCAACAAAAAACTAACGCAACGATACAAATTCAAAAACCTACGTATTTATGCCAGTGCAACAAATCTATTGCGATTTAGCTCTTTCAAATTATGGGATCCTGAAATGGGTGGTAATGCGCTAAACTATCCGCTGCAAAGGGTATTTAACATTGGTATCAATGCTAATTTATAAGAAACTATGAAAATGAGATTTAAGAAAAGTATAATCGCGTTAGGGTTGTTCGTAGGTCTTTCGACCTCCTGTAATAAATTTCTGGATGTTGTTCCAGATAATGCACCTGTACTCGATCAAGCATTTGCAATGCGCACAATGGCCGAGCGTTATTTAGTGACTTGTTATAGTCAATTACCACAAAGCTTTTCGATGACCAATAACCCAGGTTGGCTCTCTGGAGATGAATTTTGGTTAAACTCCGAATCAACCTATTCGGGGTACTTCAATTGGAGAATCGCTTTGGGCAACCAAAATGGCGACAACCCCCTGTTAAATGCTTGGGATGGGAACAATGGAGCAACAAATCTTTGGGTGGGTATCACAAACTGCAATACATTTCTCGACAATATTATGTCGGTACCGGATATGACAGACGAAGAGAAACAGATGTGGATCTCAGAAGTCAAATTTCTGAAAGCCTACTATCACTTTCTCCTAATGAAACAGTACGGTCCAGTACCTATCAGAGACAAGAATATCCCTATCTATGATAGCCCGGGATCTTCTCAGTTGCCTCGAAATAGTATAGATGAATGCTTCAACTATGTTATCGGTATGATTGATGAATCCATCCCCAATTTAATGGATGACGTTACTGCAGTGAACAGTGAAACAGGACGCATCACAAAAATCGTCGCCAAAGCAATGAAGGCTGAGATATTGGTTTATGCCGCCAGCCCTCTTTTCAATGGAAATGTTGGTACGGAAGCTTCTATTAAAAACAGCGATGGGAAAGAGTTGTTCAACCATACCTATTCGGCTGAAAAATGGCAATTGGCAGCGAAAGCTTGTAAAGAAGCCATCGATTTTGCTACTGAACATGGAAAGAAACTGCATACCTGGACGCCCACTGGAGGATTCACCCCACAAGCGAGTACACAGTTTCAAATGAATATTCGGGAGGCCTATAACGAAAACACCGATAATCCAGAAGTATTGTGGTTAGATACGAAATCAACTGCCAATGGAACCATCCAAGGTTATTTTATGCTTCCTCGCTATACCGCCAATGCAACGTCGGGAACCCTGTTGGGCTTTATGTCTGCAACAATAAATATTGTTGAAAAATTTTATTCAAACAATGGCGTCCCTATTGAGGAGGATATTACTTATCCATATACATCGAGATTCGACTTGATTACAGTTCCCAACACAGATGCTTATAAATACGATTTGGTCGCTGGGAAACAAACAGCCCGAATGAATCTAAATCGGGAAAATAGATTTTATGGCACCTTAATGTTTGATGCCGGACGTGTATTTATGTTGCAAGCCGGTTCGGATGCAAATGCTTACAATATTGATCTCAGATATTCGGGATCTTCAGGAAAAGTGGACCCCACACGATTCAATTGGACAGGATATGCCTCAAAAAAACATTATAATTATCGAAGTACAGTTGGTGCAAGTAATGCATATACTGCGCGGTTGTTTGGCCATCCGATAATGCGTTTAGCCAATCTTTACCTTTACTATGCAGAAGCATTAAACGAAACAAATGGTCCCTCAGCAGAAGCTTATTCCTACATTGATGCTGTCCGAACGCGCAGTGGCCTTAAAGGTGTCGTTGAATCATGGCAAAATTACTCTTCTGCGCCAAATAAACCTGCAACTAAAGATGGACTGCGTGAAATTATCAAACGTGAACGTACAAATGAGTTTGCTTTGGAAGGTGTACGTTTTTGGGATCTTCGCCGTTGGAAAGATGCCGTCAAAGAACTAAACAATCCAATTTTAGGATGGGATATCAATCAATCATCCGAAGGCTCTTACTATCGGACAACACTATTATATACACGGTCATTTATGGATCGGGATTACTTTTGGCCATTGAGCTTAAATGAAAGAAGACGTAACCCAAATCTTGTCCAAAGTGCAGGATGGTAATTTAAATTACAAATATCGCATAATGAAAAATTTAATAAATAAAACCGCTCCAATCATGCTAGCAATCCTTTTGATGGCTCCATTACTATGGACAAGTTGCAAGGAAGACATAGGCATTACCGCAGCAAGACAAGGAGAAAAACCGAATACCTTAAAGAACCTTGCCTATGAAGAAGCTCCTGGCGGAGCAAAGATCAGCTACGATTTACCTACTTCAGCAGACTTACGCTATGTCAAGGCAACGTATACATTGGAAAATGGAAAAGAAATGGTCACCAAGGCCAGCATATACGATAACCAACTTGCTGTACAAGGATATGCTGCGATAGGTGAACATGAAGTTAAACTTGTTGCTGTCTCAGTTGGTGACGTGGAATCCGATCCTGTTACTATTAAAATCAAGACAGGAAAGCCCAATTATATCATCTTAGCCGAATCGTTTAAATCTAACGATTTTTTCTATAGTACATTTGGTGGTGTAAACCTCAAATTTGAAAATAAAGATGCCGCAAATATCATTTTAAGTGTATTCAAATATGGGGAAAATCCGACAACAAAAGAGATCGGCTGGAATGTCCTGAACGAGACCTATACAAAGTCCAAAGAAGGCGTTATTCGCGTTCGTGGAGAACAACCGATCGCAACAACCTACGGTATTGTAATACGCGATCAATGGGGTAACGTATCAGACACCATTCGTCGCAATTTAACACCACAAGAAGAATATGAAATCAACAATTTACTGATCTATAATGGTATCACGGCCTATAGCGATATGAATAGAAATGGTGATTACATCAGCAATTACAATGCACAAAGCGGAAGTGCCGAAATGCAGGTATCACTATTTGATGGGATTGAAGGATCACCATATTATATCACAAACAAGCAGTGGTGGGGTAAGGCTGCTCCGATCCCATTCCAATTCACGTTGGATGCGCGTAAAAAGGCACAGGTAAGTCGGGTCAAACTTTGGGGTCGAAACGACAATTATGGGCTATTGTTTCAAGCTACACACCCAAAAGAATTCGAACTTTATGGCAGTAATTCACCTGCACAAGATGGCTCCTGGGATTCTTGGACATTACTCGGAACATTTGAAGGCGTCCGTCCATCCGGCCTAGCTTTTGGCACTAACGCAAATAGTGAGGATCAAGATTATGCACGTAAGGGAGAAGATTTTGAAGTAAACTGGGACAACCCGAGCGGATTCAAATATTTCCGCATAAAAGTAAACTGTACATGGAACGGCGTTAGAGAACAACCTCTGGGTAATGCCCTCACAGTTGCGATATCGGAATTGAAATTATATGGAAAATACGTAGACTGATAAATTATGAAAAAGATATTGAATTATATGCTGATCGTATTGGGTACTGTCCTTTTAACCTACAGTTGCAAGCCATCAGACTATTATTATGGGGAATACCTAAAAAATGGGGAAATTTACTATCCGGGTCGCGTAGATTCGCTATCTATTATCCCCGGTAACCAAAGAGGGATACTACGTTTTAAGGTAACGACAGACCCCAAAGTGAATAGTGTTAGAGTCTATCTAAGGAGCAGTCTCTCGCCTACGGCAGAAGTAAAAAATTATCCGATAGAAGGTAGCGAACATGGTAAAATCAAACTCATCACCTTAGATGCACTTTCGGAAGCAACATACACGGCAAACGTTTATTCATTTACCAGTCAAGGCGATAGTTCTCGATCGGTAGCCTCGAGTCAGTTTATTTACGGTCAGAGTTATATACGTACCCTTGTAAATCGCTCATTTTCAAAATTCGACAAAGCAAACGCCAATGAGCATTTCCTGGTACTAGCCCGAGAGAACAATTTGCCCAGACAGGGCACATTTTATCCAATGCAATTTACAGAGGTCACCTATCGTAACAATTCCGGAGATTCCACAACTGTGCGTATTACACCCTATGAGGATTTTGCAAGTTTAAAAAATATTGTTAGTCCAAGCACGGTCAAGTATAGGACTGTTTACAAACCTGTACAAGCTTCTATCGACTATTTTTATACCGCTTTTACAGAACAGAAATATAGCAAATAACAAGAATACCAACAAAATTGTAACTATTGCGACGATACTTGGTAAGGTAAATAATTGGGATTTCCTTACATGCATTTTTTGATCCCGTAGATTACAACAGAAAAGGTTAGACGGAAACGCTTCTCAAGCAGTTCCCTGTCTAACCTTTTTTAACTATCTTTTTTTTAGATACATTTGTACCATAATTGGGGAACTAAAAGATGGATAGTACAATTGCACTTTGGCTGAAACAAATCGCAGAAGGCGACCGAACTGCATTCGATGCACTATACAATCATTTCTGGAAAACAATCTACCAATATGTTTACCCCAAAACTAAAAATACAGAAGCAACGGAAGACATTCTACATGATCTATTCCTGAGTATCTGGAAAAACCGGAGTAGATTGCAAGAAATCAATAACATCGAATCATACCTCAAAACTGGCGCACGCTACCTCACCTTCTCCTACTTCAATAAAAATAGCGAACAGCATAGGGTGGATATCGATAAAGTAGATATCATCGTTGATGATGCGCCAATCGAAGATCGCTTACATTACCGCTATCTATTGGACCTCATCCAAGAAGAAATACAAAATCTTCCTGAACGTTGCCGAATTATTTTCAATGAAAGCCGCATCAACCACAAATCCATCAACCAGATAGCCCTTGAATACGGACTATCAAAAAGTACCGTTGAGAATCAAATAAACAAAGCTCTCAAACGTTTACGCCTAGTTACCAAAGACTTCCATGCCTTTCTCTCATTTTTTTATTTTTTTTTCATTTTAGCGTAGGTGCTTTCAGTTTTTTCGATGACTATATCTATACAAGGCTAACCAAACGACCTGTGAAGTCATCATGATGTATTCAAGTGATACAGGATAATGCATATCACTGATAACTCAATCATAGCTGAAACAGTCGAAGGGAACATAAATCTCTTAAAGAGACTGCTTACAAATGAATAAATAGATTTAACTAGATGAAAGTACCTAATACGCTGCAAAAACTAATCAAAAACTATCTATTGGGCTTCGAAAATAAAGCCGAATACGATACCTTGAAAAAATGGTTTGAAGAGGCCGAGGCAAGCAACATGCCTACGGATAACGATATTCAAGCAAGTCAGCACCGTATACTACAACGTCTAAATCATAGTATGACATTCCCTGAACCTAAATCAATTGGCTATAGGTATTGGATTCGTATAGCAGCTTCGATTACGATTGCGCTCGGTTTTGCCATGGGCTACTTCTACTATCAGCATGCAGTGTTCGATAAAATAGCACCTGCGCAAGTAGCGATGATACACCCCGTTCAGGAAAATGTACAGCTTACTTTTGAAGATGGAGCAGTCGTCATACTCAATAATCAAGGTAAAGCTACCCAAGCTATTGAAGGCGTTCAGGAAATCAAAAACGGAGAACTTGTCTATAATGACAATGCAAATCACATCGTTCAAAATACGCTTTCAACACCTCGGGGGCAACTATTTAAAATTGTACTTCCCGATGGAACCAAAGTATGGATGAATGCGAACAGCTCTTTAAGCTACCCTTCGAAATTCATAGGCCCAGAGCGTTTAGTTGAATTACATGGTGAAGCCTATTTTGAAGTTAGCAAAAATCCGGAACAACCATTCATTGTAAAAACAACCGATCAACAAGTCAAAGTTTTGGGTACACATTTCAATATCAATGCCTATGATAATGATCTTACGACGCAAACAACACTTGTTGAAGGTAAAGTTGAAGTACAACATCAGCAGCAGAAAATACTCTTGACACCCAACCAACAAGCGAATTTTAAAGGTACAACGCTCAGTAAGAAAAATGTGGATGCCGCCGAGTATATAACCTGGCGTGAAGGTTATTTTACCTTCCATAATGCCACAGCAAATGAAATCATGCAACAGTTGGCAAGATGGTACGATCTCAACGTCCGTCTTGACGACTCCGAAATAAACGAACGATTCAGTGGAAAAATCAATAAGCAGATGAATTTGCAGGAAATCCTAACCGTCCTCCAAACTGCTGGGTTGAATTTCGATATCGTACAGAATAAAAATCAACAAAAAACAATCCTACTGAAAAACTAAATTATTAATACTGAACTTATAAAACATTAACCTAATGCAAAACAACAGGAAGGCCAAACCTTCGGTCCCATGGGATAACCATGTCCAAATTTCAGCAAACTCAGACGCCATCACCTGGCCTCAGGCTATTGTGGAGAGCAGTAATGACAACAAATTACCCACCGTATTTAACCGAAAAAACAAACTGCGTTTTCACCTTGTTTCGGCGCTTTTGACGATCAGTCTGATGCAGCTCCATGGCACAACAAATGCGCAGCGCATCTCTATCAATTCAAATCAGTTGTCCATCAAGCAAGTTTTCCAGCAACTTGAAAAACAGTCTGGCTATAGTTTTTTCTATAAAGACGTCATTCTCGAAAAAATTAAGGATACGGGTGTTAGACTCGAAAATAGCTCCCTTCAACAAGCTTTAGATGCCATTCTTAAACCAAATGGTTTGGATTATGAGGTTGTTAATATGACTGTAATTATTAAACCTATCTCAAAACCAATCCAGACCAACAAACTACTAAGTAAAAGCTTACAAAGCTATGTCACCGGAAGGATCCTAGATGAAAACGGCAAACCTATTCAGGGCGCATCTATTCGACTAAGAAACGATGAAAAGAAAGGTGTTAAAAGTCTAGTTGATGGAAGCTTTAACCTTCCCATAACCTCACTAAATGAAATTCTTATTATCTCTTCCGTAGGTTATGAAAAGAAAGAAGTTAAAGCTAGTTTGAATAAGGATGAAATGACCATTCAGTTAAAGCCACAAAATACCGCTCTGGATGAAGTTTCTATAGTTTCGACTGGTATCTTTAAAAAAGAAGACAAAAGTTTCACCGGAGCGTCTCGAACTATTTCTGCTAAGGAATTAAAACAATACGGTTCCCGCAACTTAGTAACATCACTTCGAAATATAGACCCATCGTTTAATATCATTGAAAGCAATTTATTTGGTTCCGATCCGAATAGGCTTCCAGAGATCCAAATGCGAGGGAATGCAAGTATCCCAAATGTTAATCAGATTCAAAGTGAAACGAAGACGCAATTAAATACCCCTTTAATAGTAATAGATGGATTTCAAACGACATTGCAAGCGTTGATTGATATCAATGAAAACGATGTTGAGGCTATTACGCTATTAAAAGATGCCGCAGCGACAGCTTTATACGGTTCCAGAGGTGCCAATGGAGTTATAGTTGTAACAACTAGAATGCCTCGTCCAGGAAAGCTGAGATTAACTTTTGGATCAGAATTAAAAATTGAGATGGCAGATTTAAGCGGCTACCATCTCCTCAATGCAAGGGATAAACTGGAACTGGAGCGGCAAGCTGGTTATTATGACAAAGCAAATGCTTATCAAGATATACCTTCAAAGAGATATTACAATTTTCTTCTCAACGAAATCAATAGTGGCGTAGAAACGGATTGGATGGCAATTCCCTTAAGAACCTCACATGCATTGAGAAATAACCTACGTCTTGAAGGAGGTGACCAGCAATTTCGGTATTCCGCAACCTTACAGAACAATAATACTGCGGGTGTGATGAAAGGTTCTTCACGAAATACAATAAATGGATCGATCACCTTATCATACACCTACAACAACCTATTATTTCGAAATTATCTGAATGTTAATAATGTCAAGAGTCAGGAATCTCCATACGGTACTTTTTCAGACTATGTTAAACTCAATCCATACTGGCGTCCTTACGATGTTAGTGGGAATGTCAATAAAGTATTGGGCGATCCGGGAAATGATGACAACATATACGTAAGGGGTACCTTACCAACTAATCCCCTTTATGATGCGACATTAAAAACATTTGAAAAAGGTGAACAAACGCTAATCACAAACCAGACGGCTGTTGAGTGGAAAATCATAAAGGATCTCCTACTTACAGGTAAATTTAGTTTTACGAAAACAAATAGCCAAAATGATGCATTTAGACCCGCAGAACATACAAACTTTGCAAATTATACCGGTGATGATGTCTTTAGAAAAGGGGATTATGCTCTTGGAATTTCAAATGGAATGAGATATGAGGGTGGATTGAACCTATCTTACAGGACCAAAATCAAAGATAAACATCAGATCTTCGCAGGGGCTGAGGCAAATATTTTACAAAGTAAATCTTCCGACTATTCATTTTTAGCAGAGGGGTTTCCAAATTCTAATCTGGATTTCCCATCAATGGCTTTACAATATCAAAAGGGAGGAAAACCAAGTGGTAGAGAATACTTCTATCGAACGTTGGGATTTGTTGGAAATGCAAATTACAATTATGCCAATCGCTATTTTATTGATGGTACATTTCGCTATGACGGATCATCCCAATTTGGATCAAACAAGAAATTCGCACCTTTTTGGTCTGCAGGTTTAGGCTGGAATATAGATGAAGAAAAATTTTTCAATAAAGAAGGAAAAATCAACAGACTGAAGCTGAGAGGGTCTGTAGGAACCTCAGGTTCTACAAACTTCGACACCTATCAGGCGCTCACGACTTACGCTTACTACACCGGTGATCGCTATTATAACTGGATAGGGTCCTATTTATTGGGAATGGGTAATCCCGACCTCAAATGGCAACAAGTCATGAAATATAATATTGGAACAGATATCGATCTATTCGATCGCTACCTTCTTCTACAAGCAAATTATTATATCGAAAACACCAATGATTTAGTCTCGGCTATTAATACCCCGGCATCCAATGGTTTTGAATCTTACACATCAAACGTTGGGAAACTTCGCAATAAAGGATTCGAATTCTACGCAACAGTTTTTCTTATGAAAAAGCCAGAAGGAGTTACCTGGTCTGTTTCAGGAACGGTTTTACATAATAAAAATAAAATCATTAAAACCTCCGAAGCCTTGAAAGATGCGCAGAAAACTTTACAGGGAAACCAGTACGATGCTGCACAGATGTATATAGAAGGATATTCTAGCAACGCGATTTGGGTTGTAAAATCTCTTGGGATAGATCCAAGCACAGGTAAGGAGCTATATTTATCATCGGATGGTACACCAACCTACACATGGAATGCAAATGATGTGACAGCTGTCGGAAATACAGATCCTAAAATATGGGGTAGCTTAAATACCATGGTACGCTATAAAGGATTGACATTCACTGCAGCCTTGAGTTATAAGTTCGGCGGACAAACGTATAATAAAACACTGGCCGACCGAGTAGAAACAGGAAATTATTCCAATAATGTTGATCAACGCGTATATACTGGCCGCTGGCAACAGCCCGGAGATATTGTTCCATTTAAAGGACTATTAAATACTACGCCGACTTATAAAACATCCCGATTTGTACAAGACGAGAATACCTTTTATGCCCGGAATTTCAATGTTCAATATGATTTCCGTTATGCAAAATGGGTTAAAAAAATCGGTTTCGAAAATGTTAACGTAGGACTAAATATATCAGACCCATTTATCATATCAACTATTCGTCAAGAACGAGGAACCAGTTATCCATTTTCTCGTCAATTTACATTGAGTTTAAATGCAACTTTTTAAACATGAAAAAATCTATCTATATAATCTTGCTTGCTACTGCGTTTTATACAGTTTCATGCAACAAATTCTTGGATATCGTACCAAAAACCCAAGTTCCGCAGGATCAACAATTTGATACTGAACAAGGATTTAAAGATGCTTTGACTGGCGTCTATATTAATCTAAAAAATGAAAGTACATATGGCAAAGAATTAAGTTTTGCTACCATTGAAAATTTAGTATCAAGTTGGGATGTCACAAACAACACCGTCGAACAACAATTGGGCCTTTACAATTTCTCGGATAGCAAAGTAATCGACAAATTTAACCTAATCTTTAGCCAACAATATAAAACAATAGCTCATATCAATGCTATACTGCAACAAATCGATTTAAAAAAATCGGTCTTAAAAACAGCAGGTATATACGAAATCATAAAAGGGGAATGCCTCGGTTTAAGAGCCTTTATCCATTTAGATTTAATGCGCTTGTATGGTCCTATGCCTCAAAACCATGCGATTGGCAACGAATTAGCCTATGTGACAGAATTTGGAAGAAATATCAATGCACATATTTCCTATGAATCCTACAAAGCACAACTATTGAACGACATCAAACAAGCAGAAGAACTTATTAAATCAGTAGATCCCATGCTTAACTATTCAATGGCAGATATACGCAACCCCAATGGGTATGGTAGTGCTTTTAAACCAGATGATGACTTTATCGCCTACAGGAATATGCGCATGAACTACTATGCAATAAAGGCATTGGAAGCTAGGGCGAACTTATGGTATGGAGATAACGACAAAGCATATTTGGCTGCAAAAGAGATCATCGAAGCACGTAACGAAAAAAATGCCCCTAAATTTCAATTAGCTGGTGGCGTTGAATATACAGCATCAAATTTTATGCTGACAACCGAACAAATTTTTGGCCTTTATGCTTATGATATGGCCAAAACTTATACAAATTATTTCGGAAACGGCCTCTACCGCAAAGGGACATCGGCCACAACAATTACAAATCAATTATACGGTAATACCGGCACCGATTTCAGGGAAGCTACCTTATGGAATTTAATTACCATGACTAACGGCTCAAAATATAACGTCATCAAAAAGTATCTCACAAATGAAAATAACGTTACTGTAAGCACGGATTATAAACAAATTCCACTACTTAGGACAAGTGAAATGTATCTAATTTTAGCTGAAACAGCACCATTTAATGAAGGTTTAGATTATTTTAAACAATTCAGACTCTCTCGGAATATTGGATCCACTGCTATACCACAAGACAAATCAGGCCTGCTATCAGAAATAATTAAAGAATATCGGAAAGAATTTTATGCTGAAGGTCAGGCATTTTACACTTACAAAAGGTTAAACGTTCCCAAAATCCAAGTGCTATTCGCTCCATCAGCAGCTTTAATTAATTACTTATTACCTATGCCAACGGTTGAATCATCTAATTAAGGAATACAATGAACAACTATAAATCTATACTATTTATGCTCTCAGTATGCACCATAATATTTATCTCCTGTGCAAAAGATGAGTACTATATTTTTAACGATGAAGCTCGTATTCAGTTTGGGCCTCCTATCGTACCGCGAGGAACGACTGTTTCGGAATATCAGGATACATTAAAAGGTGCGACTTTCTATTACGATGCTGAAAAAATCACTAGGGATACCATATACTTCGACATTTATACAATTGGTAAATTGTCCAAAACAGACCGCAGCTATAAAATTGAGCAAATAAATCTACCAAATGTCGATAATGCTATCCCCGGAAAACATTATGTAGCATTTGACGACCCGAGTCTCACAAATGCATATAGCATCAATGCCGATTCAGTACATGCAAAGGTTCCAATTGTTATCTTACGCGATCCAGAATTAAAAGCCAAAACGATAAATCTCGGATTTCAATTAGTAGAAAACAACAATTTCAAGCTCGGAGAAAACAGCAAACTCTGGCGTAAGCTCCAAATAACAGATCGTCTAAATAAACCCAATAATTGGACAACTACGATCTCTCAATACTATTTTGGAGCATATAGTGTCCGAAAACATCAATTTATGATTGAGACTACACAAGAAAGATGGGACGATAATTTTTTTTCAGAAGTATATAGCGCTATAGATCTAATCAACTATTATAAATCTTTCCTTGGCACTGCATTGATCGATTACAATAATGCACACCCGGGCAATCCATTAAAAGATGAAAATGGAGAATTAATCACCTTTCCAAACTAAAACGAATATGAAAAAGTTTCTCTATTATTTACTAATTGGACTTACACTAATTGTCTCCTCTTGTGCTAAAGATAAAAGCAACTACACATACAATACAGAAGAGTACATTGAAATTGAAGGTATCGAAGACAAGTATACAGCAGTTGCATTTCAAGATACCATCAAGATTGAACCACAGATCAGCTCAAACAAAGATGGTGATTTAGAATATAGCTGGGGCATATATGAAACAAATGTGCAAGGTCGATCGGCTCCAGTAGACACAATTAGTCATACGAAAAATCTAAAATATGCAGTCCATGAAGACGCAAAAGACTGGGTGCTGGTGTTCCTTGCAAAGAATAAAAGAACAGGATACACCCAATATAAAACTACAACACTAACGGTCGCTACTGCTTTTACTAGAGGTTGGTACATACTGAAAGATGACGGTGCAAATTCAGATCTAGATCTTTTTTTAACCCCCCAAAGTATCATGGTCAATGGAAAAATCGAAAACGCGCTTAGCACAGCGAATGGTTCTAAACTTCAGGGCAAAGCAAGTAATTTCAGTTTTACATCTGCATACAAAAGTAATATCTTGAACCCTACAACATATGCAAATACGAGAACCTTATTTATCACCACAGAAAAAGATGTACAAGCTGTAGGCATTAATAATTTAAAAACAATCAGAGACAAATCAACACTATTTATAGGTGGAGACCAAAACATCGCTCCCCCAGTGAGTGCATTTGTTGGAAATTCTGCCATATATCTTATTAATAGAGGTGAATTATACAATATCTACTCCAATAGCGTAAATAAAGGGCAATTTGGGAGCAAAGTAAGATATGACGACAATAATAGCCCATATAGCCTATCCCCTTATTTTGCAAGCCAATATAGTGTAGATCCTATTTTATTTGATAACAACAGTAGTTCATTTGTTACGCTTGTAAATGGATCGGGATCTACATTGACGACTTTCTCAAGTGTTGATGGAAATACATTACCTACGGTCAAAAACAATAAAACAGCTTTATATTTAGGATTCAAATCCACCACATACCTACCAGCACCGGATTACTATTCTAAAAGACAGGGATACGCTATTTTGAAAGATAAAACGGATCCTTCCTTAAAATCCTTGTGTTTTCTAGAAGGCGACAGAACAAAATTGACTATTAAA
The DNA here is from genome assembly GCF_024808035.1 of Sphingobacterium sp. BIGb0116. NCBI lineage: Bacteria > Pseudomonadati > Bacteroidota > Sphingobacteriia > Sphingobacteriales > Sphingobacteriaceae > Sphingobacterium > Sphingobacterium sp. BIGb0116. The sequence goes on from NZ_JANUDT010000010.1 coordinate 322,367, forward strand.
AGTGAAACTTTAAGCTCGAGCTCTCTATTACAGAATGCCTCACTATATACCTTGTTGACTGAAGATGAAAATCTATTATATTTTGTCACCAATAACAATGTTTACAGCAGAAATCTTAGCAATGGTTTTGAACAATTACAATATGCCGTACCAAGTGGAGAACAAGTCACTTTTATCAAACATCTAAAATATGCCGTCACAACCGAGCCGGAATACAATTTCAATTTCTTTATCATAGGAAGTAAATCTGGATCAAACTATAAAATAAGAATGTTTAAGAAAAACTCTGGAAATTTAGAATCTGTTCCCACTCAAGTTTTAGAAGGAACTGGTTCCGCCAGATCAATTTTATATATCTCGCCAAGGGTATCTGAAAGTAGTTATCCGAGTACCTATTAATTCATTATGGAAATCTAAAGCCATCTCTAAGGTTCTAAGAAACACCGATGGTTAAAAGTATTTAAAACCAATTTTATGTGGTATATACAAACAAAAAAATCAATTTTATCTGGGTTATGTGCCTTAGCTTGGTTCAGTAGCTATGCACAATCTACAGAAATATTTACCCAAAAACTGCTTCAAACGTTCCAGCAGAAAGACACCGCTTTCATAGCTGGAGAATTGGCACCCAACTTCTCCATCGCTGGACATACTGATGCTGGAGCCCAGTTTCGCTTAAACCAGATTGTCAAAAATTACCCGGTTTCAAAAATTGAGGTTACATCAGAAAAAAAAACAGCAAAGGGAACTACCTTGCAATTGAACATCACATCTGGGGCCGATAAACAGCGTAATACAGAAGCGTTTCTCGATAAATCGGGCAAGTTAGTGCGCCATTCCCTATTTGACCAACTCTACGGTATGCAACGTAAGGAAAAAGCACAATTACGTGCTATTATCCCCTTCGAAAACAAGAACGGCTCCATTTATCTCCAGGTCAAAATCAACGGATACGAAAAACCATTACGACTATTGTTTGATACTGGAGCGGACGGCATGGCTGTAAATCAACAATTAGCCGATGCTATTGGCCTAAAGGTCACAAGAGAGAATAATGCTTCTGTGGTTGGTGGCAATACCAAAATTCAAGTGTCGGACAATAACAGCATTCTATTAGACACCTTAAAATTAAACGGACAGGGTATTGCGATATTCCCAGAAATAGGTAAAGAAGGTGATGGTATCATTGGTAATACATTAATTCGTCAATTTATTACCCACATCGATTACGACAAAAACTTAATTTCGCTGTATGATTTTGGAGATTTTCAATATAAAGACAAAGGAACTACCGTTCCGATTACAATGCCCGCGGGAGTAATGATTCTTCCCGGTCAACTTGAAATCATACAAGGTAAAACGTATACAGGACATTTTGTATTCGATACCGGAGCATCCTATGACCTCATCTGTTTCCGCCCTTTTGTACGCCAAAATAAGTTACTTGTCAGTGGATTTAAGCCCGAAGCTCAGGCAGCAACCGTAAGCATGGGCGTCTCTTCGCCGACCTTCTCCGGTAACAGTTATCAATTTGCTATTTCACCACTACCCGCCGTAAAAGGTTTACCCATTACATTAATGGGAGGTAGTTCTGCAAACGAGCAATGGAAGCCAGGATTTGATGGATCCATAGGCGTCCGCCTCCTCAGCAGATACAATATCACAATCAATCTAGCAGATAATGAGGTCCATTTTTCACCGAATAAGCTACATACCGCCCCACAAGACTTTCTGGTAAAAAACTATCAATTTGGATGGGACAATGTTGGTCGACTGAAAGCTTTAGGAATAATAGGTGCCCTTGAAAACCCCGATGGCTTAAAAGCAGGGACCATAATTCAAAGGATCGACAATTACACCGAAGATCAACTTAAGAAAAAACCGATGCTGATTGAAGAAATAAGACTAAAAGCAAAGGAACAGCCCATTGTAATTACAGTTGCGGACAATAAAACAATTACAATTTAACAACTGAGAGGTCCTAAATATACAATCGCACAAAACACAGATTAGATGAAAAAAAATATCTTTTATATGGTCGCAACCTGTTGTGGTCTGCTCTTGTCATGCCTGTTGCATGCGCAAGAAAAAATAGTTCAAGGAACTTATGCCGAATGTCAAGCGCTGGCAAAAAAAGAGAACAAACTTATCCTTATTGACCTTTACTTTGTCGGATGTATGCCCTGTGCGGAAATGGATAAGCAAGTATTCCCAGACCCTGCTGTGGTCAGTGAACTCAAAGCCAATTATATTCTCTACAAAACCGACGTGATGAAGGAGATGGACGGCAAAAGGCTGGCCCGAAAATACGGTGCCCCCGGTTTCCCAACTTATGTTATTGTAAATCCAGATGGAAAAACGCTATTGACCGAATCAGGGTTCTTTGGGGTAGACCGATTTGTCCCCTTGTTAAAAGAAGCCGTTCAACGCAGCAAATCCGAATTATTTCTAGCCTTTAATAATAGTCTGGACAATAACTATCCAGCGGCCTATAGTGAGCGGTTTATCAAGACCGGTGAGAAGCACGATTTTGCAGAATTAGAAGGCTATCTGGATCAACAAAAAGACCTTTTCGGCGAAGCAGCATTTTTAGCCAATAGCGTTACCTCACTCCCGAAATACAACGATTGGGTTTACACACACCTACCTCAACTCATCAAGATGTACGGTAGTAATCTACTTCGGAATAAAATTTCAGCAATGGCATCAAAGAAAAGCAAACAATATGGTTCTACGCAACAGCTGGACAGCTTAGAAAGCATGCTCACGTATATTCGTCCAACTTTTAATGACAAACTTTGGGATATCTTTTTACCCGCATTTATCTCCAATTATTACACAAGCTCCAAAGATGCCAATACCTATATGAAATTGATCACGCAATTCAATCTTTACACGACTTGGGATCTTAGAAGCAATGCATTGGGACAAGTCATCATAGACCAAGCAAAGGAGCCTAAAATACTAAATAAAATATTAGCCGAATACCAGCAACAGCAAAGTATGCAGCAACTAGATGCCATCGATAACTACCGCTTGACCTTACTTTATTACTATCTAAAAGACTTTAAAAACGCGACAAAATCTGTGCAAACACTCTTAAACGCTGATCTGTCTAGCTCCAGTCATTCCACATTAAAAAAAGAAATACTTGCCTTGAAAGATGCCATAGACAAAAAGAATCCAGATTTATTTCAAGCGAAAGATATCAAGAAAATTATTCCATTTACACTTAGTTAAACCAATTCAATCATGATCAGAAAAACCATTTTATTATTGACGACATTCGTTTCATCGGTTGTTGTGCTAGCACAACAACCGAGCAATGTTACCGGAACAACAGATCCTATTAAAGTAAAACGTGTAGGCCTATTCAAAGTACTTAATGGACGGCTAAAAGAAATTGCAACAGCTATTCCGGATGCTGCTGGTCGATTTGGATTCCGTTTCACACCAGAGTATGAAGGCTTATATTCGATTGGTAGCGGAACCGCGCAAAATCAACAGGGATTGTTCCGCTTCTATTTCAAAGGCAGTGAGGATCTTAATCTAACATTGACACCGAGTGAATATGAACTTATTGGCAAGAATAGTCCCGAAAATGAGGCGCTTTATCATTGGGATAAACTTTCAAAAAGTTTCCATGATAAAGGAACAACACCGGGAGGTATGAGTACCTATGTAGATTTCTTCCCCGAGGTGGAACAATTCAAAGGAAAACTCGATGGTATCAAAAAAGCAGTCAAAACCGGAAACACAAATTTCGATAAATTTTTCCCTGAAATAGTAGATTACGATTTTGCTTATTATGCCATCTCCTATTTATACATGCCCCGTACGGCACACCCGAGCAAAGAGGAAATGAGCGATTATTATACGCAATTTAATGCAGATCGCTTTCTCACAACTGAGCTTCTTAAATTTCCTTACGGAGATCGTTTCATGAGTAATATGGTGTACAGGAAGTTAGACTTGGCAACGAAACCGACATTTGATCAACAGGTTGCTGCGATAGGTCCCGATGTGCTTAAAGGACAATATGTGCTACAACGTCTAGAAGGAGCACGCTCTTACAGCGACTTTCAGGAAATGAATAATACCTATAGAAAATACTTTACTTTACCTGAGCAGATTGAACGTGCAAAGATTGTTGAAGCTAAGCTTGTCGAGACAAAAACTGGTGTACCTGCATTTCAGTTTAGCTATCCGAATATCAGCGGTCAAAAAGTTGGCCTTGCGGACTTAAAAGGTAAAGTTGTTTTAATCGATATGTGGGCAACCTGGTGTGGTCCCTGTCGTGCAGAAGAACCACATTGGGAAAAATTGAACGAGGAATTCAAAGACAAATCAGTCGCTTTTGTTGGAGTTTCCGTTGATCAAGATAAACCCAAATGGGAGGCTTATATTAAAGAAAAAAACTTAAAAGGTATCCAATTACACGCAGGATCTGGAAATACCCTATCAGACGCCTATAAAGTCAACTCGATTCCACGTTATATCCTCATCGACAAATCTGGCAACCTGATCTCAGCCGACAGTCCGAGACCAAGCGACCCTAAATTGAAGGCACTACTCGAAGAATGGAGTAAAAAATAGGAAAATCCAGCCATACATTTACCTAAAGAAAGGCTATCCAAGGATGGCCTTTCTTAAAACAAAGCATCTTTCAAGTAGCAATAATCCTCATCTCTGAGACAGCATTGGAAAAAATAAAGGCATCTCCTTATCCTCGAGTTGACGTCCAAATTCAGCAATTTCATAGGATTCAATATACTTTATCCCGGCACTATCCTTTCCATACCACTTGAGCAGCGCTGGTCGATTAATGTCGGTAACACTACTGAATGGATATGCATTGTCATAGATTATTTTCTTCTGTTTCTTAGGATCTGCCCTAACTTCATCCAAAATCCCCATACTATGGGGAATAACATCCGCAAGCTGAGATCGATGAGCCCCTAAAGCGGCTAGTTTAACCGGCCAAACAGGATCAATGGCAACAGCAAAATCAGGTATATATGAAAATTTGATGGTGTGATAGTCACGAACATATACAAAGACAGGCTTTTTCTTCATCTGTAGGTTTGGTGCTGCATCACGAACAATATAACCGGCGGTCATATTATCTATATGCCCTCCTTCCGCAGGGTAATATGTAAATACAACATCGGCCTGCCAGTCTTGAATACTCTTGATAACCTTCTCCTGTGCCTCTTTTGTATTTTTCAGATATTTATCATGATAATCCAGTACTTCATAAGCATCTAATGCCAATATTCGTTTAGACTCCATAACCTCCTGATAGCGCATCTTAGTTAATTCAACTGGATTCATCGCATAATGACCCGCATCTCCGTTTGTTAGCGACATAAATTTTACTTGATGCCCCATTTTTGTATACAAAGCAGCAATACCGCCCGTATATTTCTCGCCTTCATCAGGATGCGCAAAGATGATCATTATCTTTAGGCTCTTTTCAGCCACACTTAGTGTAGTCTGCAATAAGAACAATGCAGCGAATAAAAAAAGTCTAATCATGGTTAAAATTTCTGGTAAGTCAAAGTGTATGATGAATTTAACTAAATTCATCATAACAAACAAATGATTGACTTCCTATACAGGCACAAAAAAAGATCCTAGCCCACTGTAGAACTAGGATCGCATAGTTAAAGAAGTACCGCCAACAGATACCACTTATCGATGAATTGTTTGCTTATTATCCCAACTGAGGGTCAGTTTTCGAATGATTACCCGTTTCCACACGCCCCGCAAACTGGCGTACAAATTTGGTTCCCTCCACGTGCAGCGTCACATCATACCAACCATGGGTTTTATGAGATTCCACAATCCACTTCGTAGATTTCCCTGCCGCAAGTACAATAGATTTTTTCCAGGTGCTGTAAGCATTATCTTCTACATGTACTTGAAATGATTTTTTCCCTTTGTTATGGACCTCCAGTACAAGATTACCTGTCAAAAGACCTTTCTTCCCTATTTCATAGGTCGCTCCAACAGATAAGGGTTCCTCCTGTCCTTTAAATCCGCGCATAAAACCATTAGGTCCGTACACAGTCAAATCGTAGTAGTGATCTTTAAAGTCCGCCAAGTTCCAGTCAAAGCTTAGCTCCTGACCAGCGACAACTGCAAATGGCCAAAATTTCACTCCGTCTTTATAACTCGGTCCACTATAGACATTAAATGGGCTGTTTAGCGATTTACTACCAAAGACCTTATTACCGGCCTCTAGTGTCAGATGAATCTGATTGTGTTCCTTAGCAAATGAGTCTTTGACATAAAGCTCGTAAGCCAACGCGCTGGAGTTTTTCTGACCTTTCTCCTGTCTTGCCAGTAAAGTGGAATGACCTTTAGACCGCAATCCTGCGGCATCCTCTTTCGACCAAACATGAAAATTATTAGGTAGCGGTTTCGATTTCGCCTGATCAATCGCATAAATCTGCTGATTCCGATCAAGGAAAGGCAAATCAACAGCATTCGCTCCCTCAGCTTTCCGAAATATCGATGTCAAATCACCTGTAATGGCCCGGCGCCAAGAGCTGATATTCTCCTCTTTCACATGCTTGCCCAACTTTTTCTCAAAGAAATGCTCCATAAACTGAATCGTCGATGTGATATCGCAAATCTCCGAATTGACCCAACCGCCTTTTGACCAAGGTGACGCCACAATCAAAGGCACGCGGTAACCGAGCCCTACTGGACCTTCCGTCGCATTATCTTTTTCTTCGCCGTCGGCAAGCTCCTGTGCTAAACTCACATATTCACCACTATAATCTAATTCCGGCGAAGTCTTTCCTGAATGGCTATCTGCTGGGTTAGGTGCTACAAAAGGAGGAATATGGTCAAAATAACCATCATTCTCATCATAGTTCAGAATAAAAATAGTCTTCTTCCAGATTTCGGGATTCTCTGTCAGAATATTCAAAAGCTCCGATACATACCAAGCTCCATACATAGGGGCACTCGGATGATCTGAGAAGCTTTGTGGTGCTACAAGCCAAGACACTGCAGGTAACTTCCCAGATTTCACATCATGTCTAAATTGGTGTAAAACATCTCCCTTAGGAACAGTAATCTTTTCACCTTCATGTGTCACCACGCTTGTCTCACGATAGAAAGAATCACCCTCGTTCGTTTGAAAAGCGCGTTCATGCAAGGCACGCTGTTCTTTAGGAAGCTGCTGAAAAGCATGATCCGTAAGACGTGCCAAATGTTTTTGGTAGCTATTCAGCTGCTCCTGCTTCTGCTTGAGTTTATTCTGTGTTTTCTGGACACTCTCGGAGCTATTATTCGCTAATGCTTTTTCAAGTTCTTGAATCTCCGCGGGTAATTCTGCAATACGTTTACGCATAAAATCAAGATGGCTTTTCTTAAATTCAATGTGATATTGCGCAAACCATTCCAAATTATTGTCCGTGAAATTACCCAACAGATCCTCACCGTCTAAGCCGCTTTCTATGCTGACTTCATTTTGGTAGACTTTCCAGGAGATCCCTGCTTCTTCCAAGCGCTCAGGAAAAGTCTTCCAATGTGCCCAACGATTAAAATAGATATCTGAATTCCGCACCAATGGCTTCGCCCCTTTATGCGGCACACAGGTTCCCGTCCAAAAGAAATGCCTATTGGTTGTTGTACCTGTAATAGATGAACAGAAATGCTGGTCACAGATTGTAAAAGCATCAGCCAATGCATAATAAAAAGGAATATCTTCACGTGTATAATAACCCATCGTCAAAGGAATCTCTTTCAGGACCTTTCCCCCCGGACGCTTCGCTTCGATCCAGTTATCGTGTTTTCCCTGATTACGGGCTGCCATCTGGTTTTCCCAGGAATGTGGTAAATTTCCGGTCCAGGCAGCATTTGAGTTTTTGATATCCAGTCGAAACGGCGAATAGGTCTTACCTGCAGCCGACGACTGCAACCATACGGGGTTACCATTAGGTAATTTAATCGCTCGTGGATCATTGAATCCCCGAACCCCACGAAGTGTTCCAAAACTATGATCAAAAGAACGATTCTCTTGCATCAATAATACAATATGTTCGGCATCTAAAAAGGTACTTCCTGTTATAGGTTCAATCGCCAATGCTCGCTGTATGGCATCTGGCATAGCACTCTGTAAGCCAAAAACACCAGCTAACAATGAAGCCTTCTTGATAAAATCTCTTCTGCTATCCATAAATAAATTTGTTGTCTCTCTACTAAATTCAATGGTCTACAGCGAATATATTCATTCGCTACCTTTTTTTATGTAACGTTTTTAACAAACAATCCCCGCAAACGATTGATCTCATTTGCGGGGATTGTTTTTCCAAATGGTCTATTTCAAAAGCCACATCAATTGGTTGATCTCATCATTGCCTTTATATTGGCGCTGCATTGCCTCGTCCAAATTTGCAGAATTATAATTGTACTCTAATGATGGGTAACGCCACCGCATCGGTATTTTATCCGGTGCGACTGAATTCAAACTTGATGTTGGATTGATTTTCCATTTAGGATAGCCCGTTCTTCTGTAATCATAATATGGGGTCATACGACCCTGCAAGTAACTGGCTAAATATTTTTGTGTCATAATAGCCTCCAGTTGTGCTTCGAGTACAACCGGAAATTGATTTCCATAAGTTGCTACTGCTGTATTGATGTAGTTGGCATCCAATGGCATATTATGGGTATATTGAGCCGTATTCGGCGTATTATCCGCTATAAATTTCATTGCGGCTTCAATTCCTTTCTTATACCAATTAACGGAAGATTCGGCAACCCAGCCCCTTGCGGCAGCTTCAGCTATCACAAAACATAGATGTGCATAACTGTATTGTTGTGTTGGTTCACCACTAACTAGTTCCGTATAACGGTCATTCAATTTAGAATAATCATTTTTCTTCTTTAACTCAGCAATTTCACTAAAGGAAAGAGAAGGATCTGTCCCTATGTACGCGCTAAAATCATTAGACTGTTTACCGTTTGTGATCTGTAATGCGGAAGGATTCGCATAATAAAACAATCTTCTATCTTGATATTGTTTCAATCGGTCAATAACCTCTGTCGAAACAATAGGATAAATAACAAAGCTATTACTAATCTTATAAAAAGGATAAGTTTGGCTGGCTTTGTCCTCATGAACGACTTGAAAATTATCTGCATTACTACCAAAGATCGGTTTACTGGTCAAGATTGATTTAAAACGATCTTTTATCTTCAGATCGGCATCACTTTCTTTTTTGCTTAATTGAATAAGAACATTTAATGCAAAGCTGTTTACCAATTTGCGCCATTTCGTGACGTCTCCAGCGAACAATGGATCACCATCAAATTTTTCACCTTCCGAAAAGAGTTTATCTGCAAGCTCCAATTCATTCAAAATACCCAGAAAAACATCTTTTTGAGTATCATATTTAGGAAAATAAACTTTATCCGTTTCCCCTTTTAATGCATCTTTATAGGGAATATCTCCAACACTCATTGTCCCCTCGTAAAACTTCATGGCACGCGCAAAATACATCAGACCATTATACGAGTTCTTGAGTTTTTCGCTTGTTGCAAACTCTCCCATAAAATGAGCATCGTTGATCGAGGTCATCGAGATATCCCATTCGCCGAGGCTATTGTATTGATATCCCTCTGTTAATTCTGTCCAAGCAATCTCTTTGGTAAGCATATAAGGCTGCATAAAACCTTTAGTTGAGGATTGGCGTGCCAAATTTAATATTATACGAGTAGCCAACATGGAAGGTTTAACAACCGATGGTGTCTCAGGATTGGTATTGATCTCATCAAATTTGGAACAACTTGTCGACATCACCAAAGTACCTAGGGTGATATACGTCAATAATCTTTTCATGTTCATATTTGTCATGTAATTTTTAAAAAGTTAGGTTAATATTGAAACCAATGTAACGCATCGATGGTGAACTTAAATCTTCAGAACCAACATCTGGATCTGAGAAACGAAACTCTTTGGTCCACAACAATAAATTTTGCCCCGTCACACCGACACTGGCGCGTTTCGCTTTAAACTTCGAAGCGATCTTATCGGGCATTCGGTAACTAAGCGACAATTCACGAAGTTTAATGAATGTTTCGTCCCAATAATTCCATCGGCCTGAATAGGCTCGTTTGTAATACCCCTCATATGAAACCACTTTATCATTTGGAGCAAATACACGCGTATCCTCTGTAATCTGACCGTATTTATCATAGGTCACACTACCGGAAACAATTTTAACACCCGGAGCGATAAAGGTTTTATTGCCATTAACCACCTCCTCATAACGGTATGGTGTATCTGAATCAGGATGAGAACCTGTCTGCCATAAACGACCATTCATTGTTGAGTAGGACATCCCTTTAATTCGACCATCTAGGCTAAAACCAAATGAGAAGTCTCTATAACGAAACTGATTTGAAAAACCCCAAAACCATTTTGGCGCAGTATATCCTATTAATTGATTGGCATACTGAGCTGAAATTGGCATCCCAGAACTATTTAGTATCATCTGTCCATCCGGAGAACGCTCCCAGTCCTTATATTCGATATAATCGGCCCGCAATCCTTCCTTAACATATAATGCATCTTTTGAATATTGAGGATCTAACTTGTGGAAATAGCGCATGTTCTGAGAAAGGTTCATCGTAATATCCCATTGGAAATTTTCACGCTTAATCGGTGTACCTCCCAATGTGATTTCATGCCCTTTAGTCATCTCCTCTTCCTTTGTATTTATCAAGCGCTCCTCAAATCCTGTAGTTTTTGAAATCTTAGCTTTGACAATCTGATTGTGTAATAAACGATAGTAGCGGGTATAATTACCATACAACCGATTGTTCAATACCGCGAAGTCAAACCCGAACTCCGTCAAATCGCGTTGCGTAGGTGAAATCGAATAGTCTTTGATAATATTCGGATAGGAGGCTGTTGGCAAGCCATTCCAAACATTGCTTGTTACCGTAAAAGTTGAATTTATCTCATATGGATTCAGTACAGATTTTGTAATAGCCCAAGATCCCCGCACCTTGAACATGTCCAACCAGAGAGGCTTTGATGGAAGCAGGTCCGTAACCACAACACTTCCTGAAACTGAAGGATAAAAATAAGAGCGATGATCCTTCGTTAACGTTGATACCCAATCATTACGTCCAGTAGCTTCCAAAAAGATCGCATTTCGCCAAGACAAAGATAGACGTCCATAAAGGCCATTCCGCATTTCTTTAACACGCGACTCAACCGCTTTTGCCGGATCGATTGAATTCCGTAATGAATAAAATCCTGGAATTGACAAACCGTTAACCGTATTCGCGATCAAATTATTATCCTTGCTATAGAAAATAGACCCCCCTAATAATCCATCAACTCCCCAGTCGCCAAAATTTTTCTTGGCAGTAAAGATCGCATCATTCGTCGTCGCAAAGCCATCATAATCGGCTTTCATATACTTCCCTTTACTATCAAATCCACCAAAATCTTCAAATCCGCCCCGTGTTCCATATATTCCGATCGGATTTTGCTGAGTCCTTGACTTGCCATAATAATCATAACCAGATCGCACCATGAATTTCGCCCAATCGTTAACCTTATAATTCAAGGTAACAGCAGCATTCACCTTATTGACTAATTCGGGAGTAGTTTTTTCGTGCGCGATCAAGTATGGATTGTCATACCATCCTTTATACATCCAATTTTGAGACTGGTCTTTCACCAGCCAATAGTCTTTGTAATCTTTCAAATTATATTCAGGGCCGGTCCACACTAAGATATTATAGATGTATCCTTGATCATTATAGCCAGAACCAAAATTATTAGAGGAAGAACTTCGGTTATACCCAAGCCTAGTTTCCAAGTCAAATTTCTCGCTGATCTTGGTTGTTCCTGTCACCGAAATATTTGTCAGGTTCAACTTTTGATTGGGATACTGTCCTTTATTATAAATATGGTTAATGGATGTTCTTATGCTTCCATGGTCCCCTTGATTAGTAAAGCTGACTGTATTGTTGGTGATGAAGCCTGGTTCCAAAAAGTTTTTAAAATTGTCCTTACCCCTTGACGTAAGCTCACTTACTTCATACTGTTTGCTAATTGGATTCCATTGTTCGGCAGTTCGGCCAATATCCAACTTATCCCCCCAGACATAATCATCATTGTTAAATTTTCCGGACTCGCCCGAAGAATAGCTATGCTGTACCTCAGGCAACGCAAGATAGCCTGAAAAGAACATATTATTGGTATTCACCGTAATCTCTGTTCCTTTCTCTGCTAGACCTTTTTTGGTCGTGATCATGATTGCTCCTCCTTGTCCCTTACTTCCATAAAGGGCGGTAGCAGTAGCTCCTTTCAAGACCGTCATATCCTGGATATTGTCGACAGGGACATCCCTTAGGTCCATATTTTCGTAAGCCACGCCATCAATGACCAAAATAGGTGTCAGTCCACGTACTTCGATTTGTGGTGTTTTGTTAAATTCTGTACTATTCATAACACGTACACCAGAAATACGTCCGGTCAAAGTCGTTCCGACATCTACTCCTTTCACACGAGTCAAATCTTCTCCCTTCACACTTTGAGTTGAATACCCCAAAGCCCTTTGCTCTCTTTTTATTCCCAACGCTGTAACAACAACCTCTTCCAATGCTTCGGAAGATTTGACTAGTTTAATAGTGCCTGCTTGTGTCGACAAAATTTCAACACTTTCATACCCTATATAGGAAATTTGGAGGATCGCATCGTCAGCAGTATCTGGCAGTTTGAAGACACCGCTTCCGTCGGTAGTTACAGCAATGGCAGTCCCTTTAACCCGTACGGTCACACCAGCGATAGGCTGCCCCGTTTCTTGGTCGACAACCTTTCCTCGGATCTCTTTGGCAGCGTTAGAAACTGGCTTGTCGTTTTTCACCTTAGTATCGTTGCCAGTTTTTCTCGATATCACATAAAGCTTCTCATCAATTTTTTTGACCTCAAGATTTCCGTCTGAAATTGTCTGGATAAATTGAACAATTTGCTCCTTTTTCAATTTATCAAGGTCAGCGGCTTCATTGATCTTTTGGTTCGAGATCGAAGCGTCATAACCAAATTTGACGTTGAATTTCTGTTCCATTCGCGTGAGGATTTTCCCGATTCCTTCACTGGTTGAAAATTGTGAGGCCATGGTCTGAAGTGCGAGCGACTGAAAGAGCAGCGCACTTCCCATAAGTTTTAAATAGTAATTGGTTCTTTTCATAAATTACTTTTTATGGATAATTGTTTGATTAAATGCAGTATTAAGCATCTTGAGAGATTTTTCCAAATCGCTAGCCGGTAGATAACCGGTATAACTTTCAGTCCGGAAAGAATCAATTAATTCGAGATGACTATCAGGATAAAGATTATTTAGATCGGCTACGATCTGCGTAAGTGGAACTTGATTAAATGACAAAAGATCACTTTTCCAGTTCGATGCAGTGCTCGTATCCGCTTTGGATACATCAAATTGCTTGTGTTGCTTATCATAGGCGACTTTCTCACCGGGACTAACAACAGAATATTGTCCGGCACGTGAGACCCGTACTTTACCATGATTCAACACCAGGCTGCTACGTCCTTCAGAACAATTTAAATTAAATGCTGTACCCAATACACGTACATCAAAGTCGCCAGAACTGGCAATTACAAAAGGTTGCCCCGGGTTTCTCGCTACCTCAAAAAATGCTTCCCCAGAAAGCTTTATCCGACGTAAGCTGTCTGTATCGAAATCTGACAACAATTCAATCTCTGCCCCTTGTCGAAGAGAAACATGTGTACCATCTGGTAATACAAGGCGCTTAACAAATTTTGTCGGATTGGAATAATAAACAACTTCAGAAGCTGTAGTCCCATGTTGTTCCTTAACTTTAAATTGGAATAGGCAGGCGAGACTGATCAACAGTAAACAGGCGGCTGCGGAAATGACAGACCAACGCCTTTTCCAAATAGGTATTACGGACGGAGTCAATGAAGTCCCAGTAATTGTAAAGAAAATATCTTCAGAAGTTGTTTTGTTCAGTTCACAATCGCGATCGTCCAACGCAACGACTTCCTCCACACCTGGAAGTTCATCCCTGTCACAAGATGTCAGTAAATCAAGAAATATGGTGTTTTCCTCGGGACTAAGTTCTCCCTTAAGGAATTTTTTATATAAAGCAGCTATTTTGGAATTCATCATCTATGCCCATCTTTAAATACATATACGTACCTAGATGACCGAAAGACGATGCGGCTCTAAAAAATATTTAAAAAAATCAATAGGGCTATTGAAATCTCAAAATGATCAATAATATATTGCCGAACGAACTTATTGCCTTTAACCAATTGATCTCGAACGGTATTAACGGAAATCCCAAGCCTATCTGCAATTTCCTGATTATCCAAAAACTCTTCTTTACTCAAAAGAAAAATTTCGAGTCGCGCTTTTGGGAGTTTTGAAATGGCCTCACGATAAACTCGCTCCAAATCTTTAAACCGAATAGCTTCCTCATTCGAATTGTCTACCAATTTGGTCTGATCGATATCTGAAGCTTGAAATTGGAATCTGACCTTTTGTTTCCGCAATTCGTCAAACACAAGGTTTCGGGCAATCGTATAGAGGTAAGACTGCGGATTTTTATTTCCATCTAATTCCGCCCATTTTTTCCAAATTCGGGAGAATGTTTCCTGGACCAAATCTGCGGCAGCTGGCTCTTCTTTCAGATGTAAATAAGCATATTTATACACTTTGTCCTTATACAACAAAAAGAAAGTTTTAAAATCCAGGGCATTATTATTTTCAATAGGCATTCTTCATCACATATAATTGATCCTACAAGTTTAGTGAGAATTTTTTAAAATATGCCCATGAAATGCGTAGGATGTGTGGCATGTAAGCTCAAGCAATATAAGTGGTAACAATTTAATTATAATGAATTTATATTAAATTAACACTAGTGTCATGGGATATTCGATCAACAAAATAATAGCCAGAAGACCGCGCAATCTTATACAGCAAAGAATAGCCTGACTTAAATACATAAAAAAGTTCCATTGCAGGTAGGCAATGGAACTTTTTTATGTATTCCTATATTTCTTTAGTCGACTACACAAGTTATTTTAACAACGGAAATGGTCCCAAGAAATAAGTTCCTCGCTTATAGAAACGGAGAAAGAAATCAAGTACCGCATCGTCCACTGGAAAGAAGAACTGTTTATCCACCTCCGCCTTAAATAGATTAACATAGTACTTCGGCAACTCGCTTGGGAAAAAATCTTCAACCAAAAGATTCAAAAAATACCGTGCATAAGGTACCTCACTTTGATCATCTTTCTCTACAAAGTTGTTATTCTTTAATGGAAAGAATTCCGCTATACCGCCAAAAACTTCTAAACCCGTTTTTGGATTAAAGAACACCGTAACTTGGGCATCTTCCGTAAGATCCAAATTTGATTCTGGAAGTGGAGATTCTTCTTTGCTCGGATATTTTTGTTGATATTTCTTAAAGAAATCTGTTGCAAATTCCTTCACTTCTTTTCCTTCCATAAACGCAACAGCCGCCTTATGCTCTGACTGGAACAATTTACCCATATCTTTCAGCTGCTTTTCCGTTTTCTTCAAGCTCTTATCCTTACCATTCAAGGCCTCAATGCGATAAGTCATCTCATACTGCTCCGGTAAATCAAAATTTACCTCATCGGTATTCACAACGGTCATGATTCCAGAGAGATTCCAAGCATCTTTCCATGGCACAATTTCCATATAGAAAGATAAGGTTTCCGTAGGTTCAACAAATTGCTGTATAGAGTCCTTAAAGATTTTAAACGCAGACTTTGTACCGATATGTTTTACATGCACATAAAGCTCGTCCGTTTTTACATATTCAAAAAAGCTATTAATGCGATTACCTAAAGTTTTGACAATACCATATAGCGCATGTTCTTTGCCAACCACCTCAGCTACAAATTCAGATGCCTTCAATGCAAACAGATGCAGTCTATAATTATTGAAATGGTTATCTCGAACGCGATAGATCATCTGCTGTAACTGATTCTGATCGTGTTGATATCGCCCTATCTCCGCAACTTGCATCAAATGATTGAGATTGGTGTTATATTCACCCGCTGTCAGGTAATTTGTGGCGACAAGCTTTTCAATAAAATTACGGACTTCAAAATAGTTCGCCCCTTCGTCCAAAACATATTCTAGTTTTAACTTTTCATTTTCAGGAGCAACTTCATAATGTTCTTCCAAGATCGAATAGGCCAAATCTGTAACCAATTGGATCAAACGACCACGGGGATCAATAAATAAATGTGGATTACGTTCACTGAAAAACAACCAGGTCAATACAGCAATATCTTCACTATTAATATCCTCAGCATAATAATCCATTAGGTCATTATCATTATAAAAAGGCAAAAGTTGATTGTATAGTTCTGTATGGATCGTTCTAAAAGCAGCAAAAATTCCTGTTTTCGCAATAACGTCTTCTAAGTAACACGTTAGATAGATACTCAATGTCTTTAAAGCATCGGTATGGATGAGATCATTTGTCTCTTGCTCCTCAAACCATAGTGTAGATAAACTATCATTGATTTCATTTGCAACGCGCAAGTAATAACTATCTATTTCGTTTGTTTTTTGATAAGTATGGTGTGCTATCCAGTCTTGAATAAAAATTCTGTTTCCTCTCATATGAAAAATGCTAAAACCAAAAGTAGCCAAATTTTCGAAATATCCATATGGGCAAAACACAAACGCGGACGAAAATAATCTACATGAGTTAAAGCAACTACAAACAGCAAATAACAGCCAAGAATCCCTCGTAAAATTTAAAATACGTCCTTACAGCAAAGCAGGCTAACTGGACTAAAAGCAGGCGGTATCTGCTAGGACAGATAAAATTATCACAAAAAAAGAGATACCTAAAAAGGTATCTCTTTCTCCAATTAATATATTTTGATGCTAGCCAGTAGCGATCACATTCTTATTACTTCCCAAATGGTCCTGCAATGACGGATTCAATATGGGACATGTTTTGAGTAAATCACGTACAGGATATTTAGCCACCACATCTTCTAAAGCAGCCAAATGGCGTTCATGATGTGCGTCTGACCCCACAAAATCATACATCCCAGATTTAATCATCGTCAAAGCTGCCGATTTCACCTCAACACCATAATACCGACTGATAGACAACAAGTTCAGCTGCAACATGCAACCGGCGTCCTTAATCTGTTTATACATATTAAAGTTATAATGGTAATAATTATAACGTTCTGGATGCGCTAAAATAGGTTGATAACCGAGATTTTGTATATCCAATATCGTTTGAAATAGCGCTTTGGATTCTTGTAAATAGGACATCTCAATAAGCACATAACCACCGGGCATAACACAGAGTTCATTTGACCCGATTAGATTCACGATTCCGTCATCAATCATATGTTCAGCTGCTGCATGAATTTCCGGCATATTAGGCAGCCCAACCATACCAGCTAGTAATTTGTCCTTAGCAGCTTCAATCGTACGAATCGAATTTGGATGTACACCATCCATAATATGCGGTGTACATATAAATTTCTCGAAGCCCATTCGGCCAAGCCCTTTCAACAATACTAATGATTGTTCAATTGATTGACTTCCATCATCTATTCCAGGAAGGATATGGTTATGCATATCCACCTCCAAGAAGGCCAATTTACCGACAACCTTTACTTTTGATTCCTGAGTTTTGTTTCCAAACAGTTTTGAAAATATCCCCATACCGTGATGTATAAAATCGTTTTTTAGTCTATTTACTTAATTTATTAAACGTCAAAAGTACCATAAACAAGCCAAACGATCTTAATATTATTTTAACATTATAAAAATATAACCATAATATTACAAAAGACACCCAAACAATAGTGCAATAAAATTGTTCAGCACCCTCCTTTAGTTACTTTTTATTTAATTCCGCCAAAATTTGATCGAGTAAATAACCGATCGCACCATCACTGGTCTGCGGCAATCTTGTCGACATTTCAACTTCGGCACGGTTACCCACTACGCCCTTTGAAGTAATTGCGGTACTGCCATATTGATTGAGTTGTGCCAGCGTTGCTTCCCATTGTTTACCAGGTGCAACCCCCATTTCCTTTAACATAGCAGGTAGCTTTTGTAGGTCTATAGCTGCTGACATCTTGTTTTGCTTCATCAGTTTTACAAAGTCTTTATTTCCGGGAGCATTCATCTTATTCTGACGGATATCATTTAGAGACAATGAATCATTACTGACCATTACAAGGTCTTCTTTCAAGAGAACATACATTGGAAAATCCTTGGCTTGCTGTTTTGAAAACGCATAAATACCGTCATAAACCTGCCCAACTTGCTTTGAAACAGCCATGTCCAAGCCTTTTTTTATCAGACGTTGATCCTTTGACGTGAACATCCAAATAAATACTGGAAGCGTCTCTTCCTTCGTCTTTTTCACTTCGGTTGCATTGTAATCATCGTCATAGGTGTAATCGATATAGTCTTTTTTGAACTTCCGAAGACCGTTAACGACAACCAAATGGTCTCCTGGCATCACCTGGGCAATGGCCTTTTCATCTAGCGCTATTTCGAGAGCCATCAGTCCCCATTCTACAACATCTTGTTGAGGCCCCAACAAACCGCTATAATATTTTGCCATATAGGCAGGCATTTCTCTCAGATAAGCCTCCGAATTAATATTCACATTAAAAAAACCTAAGGTTTTATCCGTTAAATATTTACTGAACTTTGAATTAGGTTTTCGCGCATACATTCTTTTGGTCATCTCAGCAAGGTCTTTATCTAAACCCACAGATCCCTTTAATTTCAGCACACTCCCCTCTTGCACTAAATCCAATAGACCGTCTTGATATCCCGTCTTGAACTTATCCAGTTTGATTCCCATATAATAATAAGGAAGAGAGGTGGTATAAGGTAAAAGACCACGGTACAGATCCTCTACACGAGGAACATACAATCGAATAAGCCCGAGATTCTTTAAAACCTTATCCTGATCTGCAATTGACAAAGGCTTATAACGCCCTGAAAGCAAACGGGTAACCTCATTCAACAACCATTTATCGCGTAAGCCGTTACGAATAGAATCGTTTTTCCGATTTTGATCTTCATAGGCCGTATAAAGTGAATCATAATAACTAGGATCATGTATTTCTGCCGCTTCATCCATCGCAATATCAGCAACAGGTGGCAGTACTTCCGTAGCACCTACTATCGTATCAGGCTCCACAGCTATAGCAACCGGTGGGGATACCGGTACAGCTAGATTTTCATCCGCATCCCAGACTACGGCAACCGAATCCACAGCGGCTACAGTTGTATCTGCCCAAGCATCTTCGTCGTCGGCTGGACGTGCAACGTAATCCACCTTTTTGATTCCATAACGACTAGCGATCGAATCATTATCCAAAAAGGTGGTATTTGTCGTCGCCGAAATAAATCGAGCAACCCGATCGTTATACAACAACATACTGCCGGCTTTGAGACCTATGCTCGTATAACCATTGGCAAATGCTTTGGGTTCTCCAGCCTCATGAAGCAGTTTCTCAAATTGCCCTCTGTTGTTCAAGGAAAATATAAATTCCGTAAAACTGATACTATCGGTCTTTCTGGTATAAAAATAGGCCGTTTGAGATAGGTCTACTCCCAAATTTTTAATATCATTGCTCGCTGAGATTCCAGATTTCTCAAAAAAACCTGCTTTCTGAAGCAACTCGTTCAGCTTATTTGCATTAGCCTTCTGTACAATATCTTTTACGTTAAAGGCCGCAATCATTTCTGCATCTTCAGGGATCTGTTTGATCAAGTCCTGCGCCTTTACAATTGTCCCAAAAGACAAACAGGCTAATCCTACCAGTATAATTTTTGATTTCATCTTATAAATAATTTTTCAGCTACACCCAACCTACTCTATAGAAGCGCTTTCAGCAACTAAATATGGTCCTGGTTTCACCAATGTTATTAGGTTATTTTGTTAATGTGATTTTATTTGCCAAACTCGATTTACCATATACCAAATCCATAAAAGGTAGCTTTAGCAAGACCCCTTTCTTATTTCCGGCAACCTTTGCCAGGCCGTTTGCCTGAGATGCTATCGGTTTTTCAAAACGAATAATCTGCGTATAGAATGCATCTGCAAACTGGGTCGTATTATCGCTTCCCAACTGATTGAATTTTGTCTTCCAGTCAGCAGAAGCCACAAATTTGCGTTCAAACACATTGCTTTGTGCGTTATAATAATAGCGGTTTGAATTCGATATCTTCATTTTAAATCGATTTGCCAATATATCTGAAAAGGCATTCAACGATTCTATCTGACTAAAGTCACATGAAATATTAACGATATAATTGGTAAAATCTGTGCTGTATTGTACATTTGAAATACCTTTAGTCTGCTTGAGTAGCTGAACCGCAGATCGAATCTCTTTCTCCATATCGGCCTGAGAAGGGATCTGGATTCCCTTGATACTTTTCATCTTCATTAAAGAAGCTACCTTGGTCTTACTTTTACTTAAATTCAATGTCGCTGCAATATGCCCAGAACCATTCGTTTTTAAGTCGATCTGCTCAACAAAATCAAAGCAGCTCGATAATGTCAACGCCATTACAACGGCACAGATCATCGTATAAAATCTTTTCAATTTTCCTTTCACTTTAAGTACTTCTTCCATTACAACGTTGTAACGATTAATAATTTGTCAAATCAATATATGTTTTGACATGAACAGCAAACATTGTGCTATTTTTTTCCTATTGACAAATTTATTAAAAACGAGAATGCAGTTTACTACCTGATTTCAGGGAAAAATGAAGAAAACCAATGCGATGCTATTACTCCTTCACAAAGGAATTAAAACCGCTATCCTTAGCCCATTGGAGCGAATTATAATAGGGATGTATCCACTTATTTAAATCATTAGGGACATAACAGGACAGTCCAGAAAATCGCAAAATGGGTTTACCTAAAAAAGTTGCTGTATTCGCCTTATAAATAACCAATTTCGAAACTGTAGCCTCGATAGCGGTAGTCTCAATCGGCAACATATTCTGATGTACAAAATCAAGAAAATCAAAGCCAGCCGATAAGGATTTTTCATCAAAATCCAATCGCTGTAAGTTATCGCGATAGATCACCGTGAGCGGGGATCTGGTCAGTGCGACGTGAACGTTATTTGCAAGATCTGGCCAATATGCATTATTGACCACAGAAATAGTAGCAGATCGATAGAGTCCTGTCAACTGATTATAAAAATTAAAATATGTTGTCGCAGTAGATATCAGCCCCCGTTCAAGATCAGGGTCGACCAAGTGTTTCAAGACCAAATGATAAGGCATACTGGTTGAAAGCACTTCTGCTGGAGAAGCTATCGTATACTTTGCTTTATCCCGAAGTTCATATAATACTTCGACACTTGCCATGGAACAGGCGTCAAATAGGAGAAAATCAAGCCCAGAAGGAATGATCGCCTGCAAATCTCGCAACTCCGTTTTATTTCCCCGATCTTCATTAAACGACATTAACTTGACCCCAACATTCGGCAGCCAATTTGTTGCATGTGACCACAGAACCAGACCTGATGGGCGATTACCAACACATCCTTTCATCGTCTGCAGGATTTGCTTCATCACTACTGGATTCGCCGAATCTTGATCCCCATAAGATTTGATGACCGTACTCTTTATTTCCGGGCTCTGGTCAGCAACAATTTTATAAATTTTAGGTGTAGTACCTGCCAAAGTCGCATACACATACACATCTGCATCTAATCCAACCATTCCCTCTTCCATTGCATTGATGCTATTGTAAGCATCCGAAACTAAATTATTATTGGCCCCAATATAAACCAGCAAAACACGGCCATCTCTTTCATTTATAGCATTTTCTTTGTCATTGCAACTAGTTAACAGCACTATAAATAGCAAATAAAACACTCCAAATAATCTGAACAGCCTAGAATTCATCAAAATACAATTAAAATCGCAACAAATATATCTAAAAATCAAATATATACATCAAACAAACATTTAATTACACAAAAGAACACGAAAGGTTCACATTAATTTAACTTAACTTAAGTATTTTTGTCATTACTTTATTAACACACACTAACTATCAATATGATTAACAAGATCATAACTATTCCAAGACAGAATATCTTGCGAATAGCTTACTTTATGATTGCATTGCTTACATTAGATTCCTGCCAGAAAACAGAATCTAAAATGGAGCAAGCTGCAGTACAATTTTCCCCGACTATCGTCGGTCAAATTAACACGAAAGCAACTGGAACCTCCTGGGATCAGAATGACCAGATCGGAGTATTTATGTCCAAATCAGGCCAGCCTCTGGAAGCAACTTCCATTGTTGATGAGGTCAAAAATCAGTTATTTACTTTCAATGGCTCAATATTCCAAAGTGCCCGCCCAATCTTCCTATCTGCTGAAAAAGTAGATTTTATCGCCTATCATCCTTATAAATCCCTTACAGATTTTCAATATCCAATTGATTTAAGTGATCAGTCTAATCCGACAGCTTTAGATCTGATGTACGCAAACAATGCCAAAAACATCGACAAGAGTAACAATACGGTTCCCCTTATTTTTGTACGTCAATTGAGTAAAGTCAGCATTAATCTATCCATTACCAATACTGCCGCATTGGAAGCAAACCAGATTACGGTAAAAATGCCGTCCATAAGCACGCAAGGAGGATTTGACTTAACAACAGGGAAATTGACAGTCAATTCGACGGAGAAAAAAGATGTTCAAGGAAAAGTATCGGTAAATGCCAATAAAACGGCTCGCATAGAATTTATACTACTCCCCGGTGAAGACATTACAGGAAAAGCTATTAAGTTTATGGCCGCTAATGGTGATACCTACACCTGGACAATCCCGCAAAATCAGAATTTAAAAAATTTAATAGCTGGAAATCAATATAGCTTCGATATCAAAATCGACAATGGCAAGCCAAGTGGTGGAATCGGTGATTCACAAGCTTATTTGGAAATCCCAAAAATGAGTAACCTAGGCAATGACGAGGTATTTATTCAACATTTTATGCCCGATGCAAGCGACAGTAGGAATTACGCGATGCTCTATGACAAAAAGCTAAAAATGGCTTATTGGGTAGCCTATCCATTATACAGCAGTATTCTTGGATCAGGCAATCGTACAGATGCATGGGGATATGATCCGCAAGTATCTACTGCGTTTCAACCCAATCTATTTAAAGGTTTCCAGCCAACAGGCTATGACAGAGGCCACCAGTTGCCAAGTGCAGACCGCAACTTAAATACAACCCAAAATAAAACAACGTTTTATTTTACCAACATGACAGCTCAGGTATCACGTCTTAACCAAGGAATTTGGGCAAACCTGGAAACCAAAGTCAGAACATGGACGGCACAGTGCGATACAATGTATATTGTAACTGGTGCAATGCCTAAGACAAGCACAGATAGCCGCCTAGATTTTGCACAGGACAATGACGGAAAAGATATCGCCAAGCCAAAATACTATTTCAAAGCATTAGCCATGAAGAAAGGGTCCGAATATTATACCCTTGCTTATAAGATAAATAATGAAACCCCTCCTTCAGGAGTAACCTTCGAAAATTATAGATTAACCGTGAGCGACCTTGAAAAAGCAACCGGCTTCACATTTTTTCCTGATCTAAATGATACACAAAAAGGAAATATAAATACCTCTATTTGGAAATAATTAATAAACGATTTAGTCATATCAATTCAGTTTAATTATGAAAGTAAACCAACTTTTATTCCTAGCGACTGCGGCAGCTGCCGTAACCAGCTCTTGCCAAAAGGCACCTATTTCAGAACAAGAACTCACCAAGGCGGTGACTTTTTCGTCAACAATCTCTAACCAAGTGACCACAAAAGCTGCTGGCGCAAATTGGGAAAGCAACGATGCAATCGGTGTTTTCATGAAAACCGGTAGCGGCTTAAGCAATGCATTGGCAAGCAACAAGCAGTATGTAACGACAAAAGGAGATGGTAATTTTAGCGCAAGCAGCATTACTGAAGAAATTAATTATCCAGCTGATGGCTCCAATGTAGATTTTATTGCCTACTACCCTTACCAAACAACAATCACAAACAACATTTATCCAGTTAATGTAGCTGATCAAACCCAACAAAATAAAATTGATCTCTTATACGCTAATAATGTAACTGGAGCCAACAAGAATAAACCAAATGCGCAACTCCAATTTGGCCACAAACTCAGCAAAGTCGAATTGACTGTTGCTGCTGGGACTGGTGTAAGTTCCCTATCAGGTCTTACGGTAACTTACAATGGATTTAATACTACAGCAAACTTCGACCTAGCAACAGGTACATTAGCTGCTGGCGCTAACCCAGCTTCGATCAAGGCAAAAACTACAGCGGGAACAACTACAACAGCGGCAGAGGCTATCTTATTACCTGTAGCTAGCGTTGCCGGTGCAAAAGTTGAATTCAAAATTGGTAATGAAACCTATACGTGGACTTTACCATCATCAACAACTTACGAAGCCGGTAAAAAATACAGCTACAATATCACCTTGCAAGAGCAGGCTGGCAACAATGCAGCTATTGTGGCGTCTGGAAATATCACAGACTGGACCGATGTACCGTCGGGTTCATACGTGATCGGTAAAGATGAAGATAATGGTGGTACAACTGATCCTGTTGAACAGACTTTATATGAAGAAGGATTTGGAACAGAGAAGATTGCCGCTAACACAGATTTCGATAAATTCACAGGCTGGACAAACACAGCTGTGAAATACACATTAGATGCAGGTAAATTATCAATCCGCTATACTGGCTTTAGTGATAATAACATTTGGGTACCCGCTAATGCTGACGCAAAATTTACGGTATCCGACATTAATACTGCAGGTGCCACTAAATTGAAGTTTAAATTTGCTTTCGGAGTAAATAGCACTGCCGCGTCATCTGCATTTGACTCAAAAGATATTGTTGTCACATTTAATGGCAAAACCTATTCTCCTGCCTCCGTGGTATTTTCTGATGCAAATGGTTACAAAACCAACACAAAATATCCTTTGGAAATCGATTTATCAGCGGAAACTACTATTCCTGCAAACTCTACAATTTCAATGGCTGTTGCCGGGACAGCAAATACGATCGGTATAAGATTCGATGATTTAACACTTGTCGGCCAAAAATAAAATACAATAAAAACATCCTCAAATGCAACACATCTAAAATGTGTTGCATTTGTCATCTAAATACGTTTCACTATTTAACCTCAAGCTATGTATAAAAAATACATACTTTTTGCCCTCTTATCTGCTGCCAGTACACCTATATTTGCCCAAAGGGCCAATGTACAGGGTATTGTCCGCAACCAGGTGAGCAAAGAACCTTTCTCCAATGTACGTCTCGTCTTCGAGAAAAATCAAAAGTCGGTCGTCACCGATTCCAAAGGGAACTTCAGTCTACCGAAGTTAAACTCGGGTGAAGAAACGATCCTGATCACAGGTGGTAATATCCAGGAGATCAAAATTACCGTTCAGATCCCGGCCTCCGGCCTGCTCAAAATGGACGATATCTACGTCCTTCCAAGTACCGACAACGACAACATGGTACAACTAAGCATGGCTGCCGATGATCTATTGGATGATGACAACGAATCTTTCGACCAAAACATTGCAGCCAAGATTATCCTTTCTAACGACGTATACGTCAACAAAATTGGTTATCAGCTCTCTCAATTCCGTTTTCGCCTCCGCGGATACAACAACCGCTACGAACAAAAATACATCAACGGCGTACACTTCAACGACCAATTGCGCGGAGTCTTCAACTATGCTTCCATCGGTGCCATCAATGATTTGACTCGAAATGGAGACCAAGACAATGCTATGGACGCCTCGACCTTTACATTCGGCTCCATCGGCGGTTCCGAAAATATCAATATGCGCGCCAGCGCCTTCGCCAAAGGAGCAAAAGCAACAGCCACATACACCAACCGCAATTATTATAGCCGGGGTATGCTGAGCTATTCAACGGGACTAATGGACAATGGCTGGGCATTTACAGGCTTAATCGGTGGCCGCTATGCGGATAAAGGAAATATTGAAGGTACATTTTACAAAAACTTCTCCTACGCACTTTCCATCGAAAAACAATTCCAGCAAGGCAAACATAGTTTATCACTGGTCACCTTTGGTTCTCCAGTAGAGCGTGGCCAACAATCAGGTTCTTTCCAGGAAGCCTATGATCTCCTCGACAACAACCTATACAACCCCAATTGGGGCTATCAAGACGGAAAAATCAGGAATTCGCGTATCGTCACTGCTTATGACCCTACCGCAATCCTTTCACATATCTGGAAAATCGATCCAAATACAAAACTAACGACAGGTATATCGCTGCACTATGGCAAGTATGCCAGTACAGCATTAAACTGGTACAATGGTCCGGATCCAAGACCAGACTATTACCGCAATTTGCCGAGTTATTTTACGGATTCCATTACAAATCAATACTACAGCAACCTTTGGCAATCGGCCAAGGTATCACAAGTGGATTGGGACAATTTATACCTCGTCAACAAGCTAGAAAATAAAATCAACGATGGTGCAGCCATCTACATGTTGGAGAAACGCCATAGCGACCTATTGGAAAGCAGTTTCAATACAACACTCAACAAAACGATCAATGAGCATGCTAAATTGACGCTCGGTATCGGCGCCAAAGGATCACAATCCCAGCAATATAAAACTGTAGCGGATCTACTGGGCGCTGAATATGTGCTGGATATTGACAAATTCTCTGAACGTGACTTTGGGCAAAATACAGGTCAGAGCCAAAACGACTTGTTAAATCCCAACTTTAAGGCACGAAAAGATGATATTTTTGGATATCGTTACAACATCAATATCAAGTCTGCGAATGCTTGGCTACAAAACGAATACACGTATTCGAACATCGACTTTTTCTACGCAACACAGCTTTCATACACCAGTTTTCAACGCGTAGGCTACATGAAAAATGGACGCTTCCCGACCAATTCTTATGGTAAAGGGCAAGAACACCATTTTTTTGACTATGCTTTCAAGGGTGGAATGACCTACAAATTCAATGGCCGCCATTTATTAAACGCCAAAATCAGCTATCAGACCAAAGCACCATTGGCCAATGATGCTTACATTTCACCCAGGGTAAGTGACTTTACTTTTGAAGACCTCAAGAGTGCCAAGATATTCTCTACAGATATCAGTTATGTCTTCTCCTTGCCGAAACTAAATGGTCGTTTATCGGTCTTTCAGACCAACTTTACAGATCTCATCAGCAGACAAAGTTACTATAACGATGCCGCCCGTACCTTTATCAACCATGGTCTAAAAGATATGAACCAGGTCAATAGAGGGATAGAGCTCGGATTGACCTATAAAGTTGACAACAATTGGAGTGTCGATCTCGCAGCAACAAAGGCTGAATACTATTACAGCAACAACCCAATGGGAGCACAAAATTCCGAAAATGGATTGATCAATAATGAACGCGAGATGGTATACCTCAATAACTACTATGTTGGTGGAATGCCACAGACCGCAGGAACTTTAGGAGTCCGTTATTTCGTAAACTACTGGTTTTTTGGCGCTAATTTAAATTACGCTGGCGATATGTATCTATCGAAAGCTCCTCTTCGTCAGTTGGCATCTAACTACAGCACCATCAATCCTTACGATCCAGAGCTCGATAATGCTTATCATATCCTTACTGATCAAGAAAAGTTCAAAAATAGCACAACAGTCGATCTATCAATCGGTAAAATCCTTTACCTGAAGAATCGCAATTCAATGAACTTCAATTTAGCGGTCAATAACGTCTTAAATAACAAAAACATCAGAACTGGAGGTTTCGAAAATGCACGTTTGGATATTACTGCAGCAAATAAGTTTGCATCCAAATATTATTACATGCAGGGAATCAACTGTTTTATGAATGTATCCTATAGATTTTAATCTCGACAATAATGAACAAAAAAAATATACAAGCTGTCTATACATCGATGCTATCGGTTATCTGTATTGGACTCATCTTATTTACAGGAGCCTGTAAGCGTGATCCTGAAGCCCCTCTATTAACTCAACCGATCTATGACGGTCCCAATGCCAACACAACGATAGCCGCATTGAAAGAAAAATATGCTAACATTACCGATCCAAAAGTAATCGATGAGGATCTGATCATTAAAGCACTGGTGACCGGAAACGACATTTCGGGCAATATCTACAAACAATTGTACATCCAGGATGAAACTGCTGCCATCAATCTAGGAGTCGACCAAAATAGCATGTACACAACTTTCCGCGCAGGCCAGGAAGTGTATATCAACTTAAAAGGCCTGTCCATGGTGAAATATGGTAGTGAGCTACAGATCGGTTTCAGTGGAACCAATGCCAACCGTATCGCCTGGGAAATTTTCAAAGAGCATACCAAAGTAAACGGATGGCCAAATGCAGCCAATTTAACGCCATTGGAAGTTGATCTTTCTAAATTAGACGCTTCGATGGTCAACAAGTTGGTTATCATTAAAAATGTGCGTTTTAACAATGGTGGTGTCAATGCTTTCGCAGGTGGAACGGCGACCGTTAGCGAAGTAGTCAAAGATGCGAATGGCAAAACATTGGATGTCCGCAACAGTAACTTCTCCAGTTTTGCTAAAGATATTCTTCCTAAAGGGAATGGAACATTAGTCGGAATATTGGGCCGTTACAATGGAGGCTGGCAGCTCTTCCTGCGCGATAAAACAGATGTGATTGACTTTGATGGAACTGACGCCGGAACAACACCAACTGACCCTGAAACCGGAGGAACAATTTTCAACGAGACATTTGGAAATGGCACCTACCCGAGTGGCAACCGTCCTAAAATTGCAGATTTCACCGATTTCGACATGAAAGCTCCGGTGACGTACAGCGAGGAAAGTGGTTCGGCAGATATTCGTACAGCGACAGGAATCAGTGCCTCAGTATGGCTTCCGGCAAACAAAGATATTACACTGAAAATCGCTGGAATACAAACGGCCAACAAAACGGATCTTACATTGAGCTACCAGCTTGTTCCTAATATTTACAATGTTGGTGAAGCGACCAACCTCAATGCTATGAAGGTGAAGGTCAACGGAACAACTTATACGATTCCAAGCACACCAGTAGCGATCAACTCAACAGATGACCGTAATAAATATTACACGGTCAGTATTCCAAACATTACACCTGCAGCGACAAGTACCGTCGAATTTATAATGACTGGTGCTGACAATGCCTTTGGCTTCCGTTTAGATAATATTAAAATCGTAAGCGCAACTGGCGGAAACGGTTCTGGCAATACGATTATCGTTACTAAATAAATTAAAGATGAACTATAAACACATCAGCTGTATTTTTCTTCTCCTTTTATTTGTTGTACACACAAGTTTCGCACAAACCAACCGTCGGGTTTACCCCATCGCATTCTACAATTTGGAGAATCTATACGATCCTGTAAAAGATTCAACGATCTATGACGATGAGTTTACACCAAAGGGTGCCAATACATGGACAGAAGCTAAGTATCAGCAAAAAATAAAAAACATGGCACGAGCGATTCGTGCCATCGGTTCACCTAGTTCTAGTTTGGGTCCTATCGCTCTAGGGGTAGCCGAAATTGAGAACCGTCGGGTTTTGGAAGATCTTACACGAGATCCCCAGCTCCGTGAGCTGGGATTAAAGATCGTTCATCACGATTCTCCTGACCGTCGCGGTGTGGATGTTGGGTTCCTTTACAATCCGGAATTCTTCACGCCTTTTAATGACAAGGTTCATCCATTCAATCTACCAGAAAACCCAGGCTTTAAGACGAGAGATCAACTATTGGTATCCGGTACGATTGCTGGAGACACTGTACATATCATTGTCAATCACTGGCCTTCGCGTTATGGCAATAAATCTTCTGAACTTCGCGAATTTGCAGCAGGTATTACCAAAGGTATCTGTGATTCACTTTATCGTGAAAATCCCGAGGCCAAGATTATTATCATGGGCGATTTAAATGATGATCCCAAAGATAAAAGTGTAAGGGAAGTATTGCAGGCCAAGAAAAATCCGCAGGATGTACCTGCGCAGGGCTTATATAATACCATGTGGAAGTTTTACGATAAGGGCATTGGATCACTGGGCTATCAGGGACAATGGAATCTCTTTGATCAAATCATCATTTCTAGACCTTTATTGGACAACAAAAACAAGGGTTTACGTTTTGTCAAAGCTGAAATCTTCAATCGGGATTTTTTGGTGCAACAGGAAGGCCGCAACAAAGGCTACCCACATCGAACATTTTCTGGAGGAGTATTTATCAATGGCTACTCAGATCACTTTCCAACATTGATCTATTTGGTAAAATAATATAAATGAAATCCGATTAACTCTTCCTAAGCGGAATTAAAGATAGGAGTTCATTATATATGAGCTCCTATCTTTTTTTGATCTCCCCCAGTCTTCAGTAATCTTTTATTATACACAAGATATAAACTACCATTTAATCTCATTATTATACCATAGTTCAATCGCAATTTTTACTAGATTTATCAGATGAAGCTTATACTATTTGATCT
Source organism: Sphingobacterium sp. BIGb0116 (assembly GCF_024808035.1). NCBI lineage: Bacteria > Pseudomonadati > Bacteroidota > Sphingobacteriia > Sphingobacteriales > Sphingobacteriaceae > Sphingobacterium > Sphingobacterium sp. BIGb0116. The sequence goes on from NZ_JANUDT010000010.1 coordinate 353,032, forward strand.
GGACGGAACACTGCTAGACACATTACAGGACCTCGGGGACAGCTGCAATGCTATTCTTGAACAATATGGATACCCAACGCATCCACTCGTTGCCTATAAGAAATTTGTAGGCAATGGCGTACAGAAACTTATCGAAAGGGCATTACCCGAAGAAGCACGGACAGTAGAGACGATCACAGTCTTACTTGCAGCTTTTAAGACATATTATGAACAAAAACCTGTATCGCATACACGACCCTACACAGGGATTATACCGCTACTACAAGAACTGAAATCATTAGGCTATCTAATCTCGGTAGCATCAAATAAATACCATGAAGCGGTGATACCTTTGATGGCCGAATACTTTCCCGATATTTCATTTGATCTCGTCCTGGGGCATCGAACAGGTCGCCCCGCCAAGCCTGATCCCGATATTGTCTTCGACAGTATCCAAACACTCGGTGTTAGCAAACAAGATTGCTTTTATGTAGGCGATTCATCCGTGGATATGGATACCGCCAATAATGCAGGGGTAACAGCTATCGGTGTTACTTGGGGCTTTCGGGAAGAGAACGAGTTAAGACAACACGGTGCACAGCATATTATCCACCATCCACAGGAACTGTTGGAAATTCTATAAAAGAAAAGCGGGACCTAAATCAACACTGATTTAAATCCCGCCTTTTTCGATCACTCCCAATGGTCTGGAGTAGCGCTCATATACATTTGAAATGCCGATGAGATCGCGAAAACCTTCGCGCTAATGCCAAAATTTACATTTTTGCATCCATGAGTTGATCACTCTGTCCTTTTGGCCTACCAAGCTTCATTTTTACAACAAAAGCTTTATCTGCACTAAACGTTGCCGGAAGAACAATATCATAGTATGTATTCTTATCAAGATCCAAACCAATGTCGGAACGTTTAAGAGCTAATGATTGACCATTTTGCAATAAAACAGCCTCTACCGGAACCTCAGCTGAATTCTTCGGTACAGCAATGCGGACAATATTATTGACCGGTCGATTAAAGACAGTAAGATAGAGGTTGTCCTCTTTTTTGGTAAAATAACCCAATTTAGATGGAGCAAGTCCTGCATGTCTCACACCATAAACAGCTTCACCATTGATTTTGATCCAGTCACCAATCTCTTTCGCCAATTTATCCTCTCCTGGATGCATCCGACCATTTCCATCCGGGCCAAAATTCAATACGAAATTCCCGTTCATCGACACACAATTCATCAACATATCGATCAAATCGTCGGATGTCTTTGTATAAATACCCGACCAATCTTTCATGTAACCCCAACCGTTAGGCGGGATGGTCATCACACAATCCCAGTCACGTCCCTCTAGCCATTCAAATTCTTTCGGCATTTTGCGTTCCCAGCCTTGCTCATAATCTCCCAACATATCACCATTCGAGTCGAAATGCCGCTTTCCAAATTCATCGTTTCGAAAACGACTACCGATGATTAAGCCCGGGTGTTTCTCGCGGAGTTCCTTCTCCAGTTTATAGGTAAAGTCATAGGACTGAATCCAGGACTGATCCCAGGTACCATCGAACCAAAATCCTTTTATCTGCGGATAGTTTTGAAGCAGCTCCAACAATTGGTTACGGGTATACTCCAAAAACTTATTGAATTTTGCCTTTTCTTCCGGTGTAGACGGCGCCTTACCCATATAGTTTGAATTATTCCATTCTAAGATCGAAAAATACAAAAACACATCTATCCCTTCAGCGGTGTAAGCGTCTACAACCTGCTTGACGATGTCTTTTTTATAAGGGCTTTTCTTAATGGTATAGTCTGTATACTTCGAAGGCCATAAGGCAAATCCATCGTGATGTTTGGTGGTAAAAATCAGGTATTTTGCCCCCATTTCTTTAGCCTGCTTAGCCCATAGCTTTGCGTCAAATCCTTTGGGATTAAATTGCTTGTATAAATTATCATAGGTGTTTTTCCAGTCCTTTGGTGCAGTAGGTCCACTCCAGGTACGAATCCATTCGGAAGCGGCCGCACCTTTACGAGCGCTTACTCCTTCCCATTCATTGCCAGGAATTGCATAAAGCCCCCAATGGATAAACTGTCCTAAACCATATGTCCGAAAACGCTCCATCGCTTCATCGGTTCGATGTGCCGGTGTTAAAGGCCCGTATTTTACGTCAATTCTTTGCTCCACCTTTTTGCGTGGCCCAGTCCATTGGGCAGAAACAGTTTTCCCGGCCAATAGCGCACCAGCCAACAGCAAGGTCATCATCAATCTGTTATAGCTTATCATATTTTATCTAATTGTTTATTACCACGATTCTATATAGTCCAACTTATTCAAAGACAAAAAACGCAACTAGTCTGGACGATCAATATACTGTTTCTGTACTTTCTTCATGACGACCGGTTCAGGGTTACTGTCCTGAAATGGATCAAAGTAATAGAGTCCCTGTTCCCGATACAATGCTAAATGTTTCTTTAACACTTTAGTGAACTGGTCAAAATTACGTTGCTTGCCAGATGTCCATGCTGCTTCCGCCAATGCCGCAATTCTCGGAAAGACGAGATAATCCAATCGATTGGTATTTGTCACGGTTTCAGTCCATAGATTGGCCTGGATACCCAATATCTGTTTTCTTCGACCACCTAAACTATCCAACTGTTCGCCTGCAAAATTGTAGACATCTTGAATAGGGTTAAACCCTTTGCCCCATTTCCGTCCATACCGATGGTTTTCCTGCTGCACAAAATCAAAATATAAAGGTAAACGCGGTGTAAGAATTGCCTGATATCCTTTATCCAAAATTTTGTTGAGCTGTTCGGGTTTATCATGGCGCCACCACATCATCACAGTCTGCGCTTTATTCAGTTTTGCGTCTACCATCTCATCCCAAACAATGATTTTTCCATTTATTCGGGCAACGGAATCTCCCATACGTCGAATAAAATACTCTTCCACTTCCTTATTGGATTTCAGCCCTTCTGCCTTTTTTAACTCCTGCACCTGTAGATCATTATTCCAGGCATCACTACCGAAAGCAACCTCATCTCCGCCCAAATGAATGTAAGTCGAAGGAAAAAGCGCTTTTACTTCGCGCAACACATGGCTTAAAAATGAATATGTCGTATTTTTTGCTGGGTGAAAAGTAAAATCAGGGTGTTTTTCATTACCCCCGCCCGATAAAAACGGATACGCGCGATTTGCAGCTGTTGCATGTCCAGGCATATCAATCTCAGGAATGACCTCAATATTACGTTCATCAGCATAAGCAATAATCTCACTGATATCATTTTGCGTATAATACTGTACTCCAGCATAGGGGTCTAAATAATTGCCTATCCCCCCTATTTGAGCCAGCCAAGGATAACGTTGTATACTAAGGCGCCACGCAGGCTCATCCGTCAAATGCCAGTGAAACTTGTTCAATTTATAAAAAGCCATCCAGTCCAACAATGACTTTACTTTTTCCTTCCCGAAGAAGTGTCTCGACTCATCTAACATAAAGCCGCGCCATGTAAATTGTGCTTTATCTGTAATTTCAACAGCATCCAACTCACGCTGATCACCGCTTAGGGCTGCAACGGACAACAATTGGTCTAAACTTGCAATTCCATTGACAAGTCCTGATTTATCTGAAGCGTAAATTCGAATATGAGTAGGATCTATCTGCAAACGATAGGCCTCATGTTCAAGTGTTTTATCCCAGCTTACCATAACTTGGGCTTCGTCGGCCTTGGTCGCAGCATAGGCCGAAATCCCGAAACGCCCAAGCAGGAGCTTCTTGAAATACAATATCGTGGGATCAAAATAAGGATCGCTTATAATGCCTATATTTCTACCTAGGATAAGTTTCCCCTTCCGCACTTCCTGCTGCTGAGGACGTGGGATGATAGCAACCTGTGCCTCCACAAACTGTATCGTCAAGAATACCAAAAGAAATGTTCCTATTAATCTATGTTTCATCCGTTCTATAGTTATTTTCAACTGATCAGATTAAATCTGCTTGTGTAAAGTATTTGTTTCTAAGTAGGTTCGATCATACATTATTCGAACCTAGTTTGTGCTATAATCGGCCCACCACAGCCAGCACGCGATGTAAAAGGAATACGAAAATCCATCGTATGAACTGTTTACATCGGTTCTGCCCACAGTTTATCTTGTAATGCAATGGTAAAGAATTTATTATTTATTACTGTAGCCCAAGTATAGTCAATCGTTTGCGCAAATCTCGAAAACGTTGTAGTGAATGGACGCAACAAAGCGAATAAAGAAAAAACAATAATTAATAGAGATATTTTGATCACTATTAATTAAAAACAAGATCGAATAGCAGTTCTACTGAGGCTAGTCCAATTAGTCATTATCATTTTGTTAGCTATATTTGAAGACATAAATTTGAAGACACAAATACAATACCCTAAGTTAAAACCGTATGATAAAAAAGATCTTTTATACCTTAATCTTTATTGGAATACTGCTATTGAACATACAAGCACGAACCGTAGTTCCATTTAATACCAGCTGGACTTTCAAAAAGGGACCTTTTTCTACTTCGACATTAGACTATAATCAACTGTTTGAAGGGAAATGGCAGCTTGTCAATTTACCGCACACCTGGAATGCAAACGATATGCAGGCCAAAGAGATTAAGTCTGGTAGTTTAGGAAAAAATGAGCGTTTTTATACCGGTGATGCTTATTATCGCAAATCTTTTGTTCCCGAAACAGCTTGGAAAGGCAAACGCATTTTCATTCGATTTGAAGGGGTCAATACCAACACAGAAGTATACGTAAACAATCAGCCCCTTCCTACCAAAGAAGGCAAAAATGATATTACCTACGACAATACGAAACGCAATGGAAATTATAACTTCGTGGGCAGACATCAGGGTGGTTATTCTGCATTTGTATTCGAACTGACCACTATGCTCCAATTTGGAAAAGAAAACGAGATTTTGGTGAAGGTAAACAATGAAGCTACACCACAGGTCATTCCTGTTAACCATACCCTTTTCCCCATGTACGGCGGTATTTATAGACCAGTCGAGCTTATTGTAACCGACGACATCCATATTGCGGTGAATGATTTTGCAGCTAAAGGAATCTATATCACGCAAAAAAATGTCTCCAAGAAAACAGCCGATGTTGCTGTAAAAATAAAAATAGACAACAAATCCGGAAAAAAACAACCAATTGAGTTATTGACAACCGTTTTCGAAAAAGACGGATCGATTAAAGCCAAACAAAGCACACAGTACACGTTGTTACCGCAAGGCCGTCAAACCGTTACGCAACAAATCCTAGTCAAAAGTCCACATTTATGGCAAGGTTTAGATGATCCCTATCTCTATAAGGTGGTCACACAAATCAAAAAGAACAACCAGGTAATTGATGAGGTAACAGCACCTCTTGGTCTTCGTAAATTTGAATTACGAACCGGTGAAGGATTTTTCCTAAATGATATCAAATATCCACTATATGGTGTTTGTCGCCATCAGGATCGACTAGGTAAAGGATCGGCCCTAAGCAATGCAGACCACGACGAAGACCTGGCAATCATCAAAGAAATGGGAGCAACATCGATCCGATTGGCACATTACCAACAGTCTGAGTACTTCTATTCGAAATGCGATAGCATGGGTCTCGTTATCTGGGCCGAAATCCCGTTTGTCAATCGGGTAACCACCTTGGAAGACAACAACGCACAACAACAACTGAAAGAACTGATCCGCCAAAATTTCAACCATCCTTCCATCTATATATGGGGTATGCACAATGAGGTATACTCTCCTTCAGCCTATACCGTCGAACTAACGACCAAATTAAATGACCTCGCTAAATCCGAAGATCCTGATCGCTATACCGTTTCTGTCAGCGGTTATAATGTTATCGACCATCCAGTTAACAATAATGCAGATGTTCAAGGCATCAATCATTACTTTGGCTGGTATAATGGTGAATTGGAGAATAAATCAGATAAAGAGGATGATGTCGCCTCCTGGGCAAAACGTATCAGTGAAGAATTCAAAGATTACCGGATTATCTTTTCGGAATATGGTGCAGAAGCCATCCCCGAAGATCAAGCAGAAGAGGTTGGAAATTTTGGAAATCAATGGAGCAATCCATCGTTTTTCCCTGAAGAATATGCAACCAAATTTCATGAAGTACATTGGGGCGTGATATCCAAAAGTCCAATTTTCCTGGGTTCTTATGTCTGGAACACATTCGATTTTGCCACGCCCATTACTGCGCTGAATGTTAACCCTCGGAATTATAAAGGACTGGTTTCCTTTGACCGTAAACTGAAGAAGGATGGCTTTTATTGGTACAAAGCCAATTGGAGCAAAGAACCCGTTTTATATATTACACAGCGTCGTATGATCAACAGAGGTAATGAAATCACGCCTATTACGGTTTATTCGAACCGAGGTGAGCCAACATTGATCATCAATGGACAAACGATCAAAGGGGCCAAAATTGGTCAGACCAACGTACACTACATCTTCGAAAACGTGAAGCTAAAACTGGGGAAGAATACTGTAGAAGCAAAAGTAATCCAAAAAGACGGTAAGGTATTAACCGACACGATTGAATGGAACTATGACCCAGCGTTTAAACAAGGACCATCGGGACCAACAAAATCGAAAACAGAGCATGTAGGTCTATAATCACGCTAGCAAAATAATAGACAAAAAACAGGGGTAGCCTAAAAAGCTACCCCTGTTTTTTGTTTAAGGATATATGCCCCCTCGGCTATATTGATCATCATATCACTTACCCTAATTTCAAAAAAGTATTAACCGATAAAAGCGGGTCGTTTACCGAGATTGTCTCGAGACTGGCCTAATGAGCCTCTTTAGCGCCATATTTGCGTCCTATCTTTGAGTCATCAAATAAGAATTAAAAAAATTAAAAAATAAACATCATGGCAACTAAAACAACATTCAGCATCAACAGTAAAACAATTACTAAAGTTTTTCAAGATCTTTTTGATTCCTTCAAAAGCTCCCGTTTAAAAGTTTCCTCCAAGAATGGACAAGAATACTTAAATATCTCCTTGCTATTAGCTGTAATCATCGGAATTATTTTCCCTGTAGCTTTCATTGCATTGATTATTTTAAGTCTGATTGCACCTATTGAAATTGCAATCCTTCAAGAAGTAAAAGAAGAGAATGCAAATCAAAAGATGATCGAACTCAAATAAGTAAAAAATAAAGGGTAATACCCTTTATTTTTTTTCTATCTTATCAAAAGGCCTATTCGGAGACAAATTAAATGTAAAATTTCCTTTTGAATCCACACCGCCAGCACCTCTGACACGAGCTTTGATTTCGTATTTCGATTGCGGATTATAATTCGTTACTGTAAAATTGTAGTAAAAAGGTTTGATCTTGTTGGTTCCCCTAAATTTATCCGCAAGCGCATGATGTCCATCCTCTGCAATGACATGCCCGTCCTGTAGCAATTGTACGGCATCGATCTCCAAGAAATTCTTCCCCTCCACAAAGAAAAATCCAGCTTGCGCTCGTCCATTATCGTAAATCTTCCTGCTCACGTCAAAAGTTAGAAAACTATACGTTTCCTTGATATCATTAGGTCCCCATGATCCCGCAATATATCCCCCGGGACGATAATAATCAATACGCATGGAATCTAATCTTGGAAGATTGGCATCCAATCGATGGCTGAACGCTGTATAATCTTTTGCTGACTTAGCAGCCCATCCAATTTCAGCAACCGCAAGCAATCGCGGAAAATTCTGCACATTCAGGTCTTTAATATCCTGGGCCAACGCTGTCCACATATTTCCCTGAACACCGAGGACAAGCTGATCCTCAGCCGGACTAAGTCCTGCAGAAGGATCAAATTCATACACTCTTTTCAGCGAGTTTATCTGCGGATAGGCCAGGTCAGTCATGGTACCATCATTCCGATCGGCCTGTGTAATATCAAAATAGAGATGCGATGCTGGTGTGGCTACGGCCTTAAATCCATCTTTAGTCGCTTCCTTGATCGCTTCTTCACCAAGCCAGCTCATGATTGCTGTACTCTTCGGCAAGTTTTCAGCATCAGCTAAGATATCATTCCACCCGATCGGTTTTTTCCCTTTCTGGACAATGATATCAGAAACGCGTTGAACAAAATAGCTCTGAAGTGCTTTGACATCCTTAATCTGGTGCTGCTTCATAAAATCCTGCACATGAGCCTCTTTTTCCCACAAATCATGACGAACCTCATCCCCTCCAAAATGAATATAACTACCCGGGAAGAGATTAGCGATTTCGGTGAACACATTATTCAAGAATTCATACGTAAACTCTTTTGTGGGATCCAGTGTATTGGGGGTAAATTGATTTCCCCAATATCCCCAAGATGACACAAAAGGAAAAATGTGATTCGGGTAGGAATTTTTGTTGACCCCAAGTTCAGGATAGGCCAATATTGTCGGCCATGAATGTCCAGGAACATCAATCTCGGGCACAATCGTAATATTACGCTCTCGAGCATATTGAACAACTTCCTTGATCTGCTCCTGTGTATAAAATCCACTGCGTTCTGCAGGTTGCTTTTCTGTTCGATGAAATACCGTCGCATTTTCCATGGTCAATTTCGGATATTTCTTTATTTCAATCCGCCAGCCTTGGTCATCCGTCAAATGCCAATGGAAAGTATTCATTTTGTATAATGCCATGACATCCAAATACTTTTTCACGGTTTTCACATCAAAGAAGGTCCGGCTTACATCTTTCATATAGCCGCGCCAATGATAGCGGGGATAATCTTTAATTTTCACAGCCGGAATATTCCAGCTTATTTCTTTGGTTGGGTTACTACCCTCGAAAGCTGTCGGTAAAAGTTGCCGCAGTGATTGCGTTGCATTGAAAAGCCCATGGGAGCTTTTTGCTGTCACGACCACTCCCCGATTGGAAACCTCAAGCTGATAGCCTTCATCATTAGGTGTTGTCAATTTAGGGTCTAGTCTAAATTCAATACTATTGCTCGCCTGTTTCCTCACGTTCAGGGGATAATGCGTTACTTTTCTCAGCTGCTCAACAAACAAAGACACATCTTTCACATCGCAGTTCTTAAAACTTAAGGTAGTTTGTGGATTCAACTGAAACTGGCCTGCTCCCCTATTGATTTCCTGAGGCTTGGGGATAATATCAATCCCAGACTGCGCATGGAGTCCTTGCGCAAATAAAAGGGATAACGCTACTGAACAGAGGAGTGTTTTCATTAAAATTTAAGTTTTTATTTTTAAATAAACAGACAAAAAAAAGACCGTTTATTGGTTTCGTTATGCAAAATAAAAAATAAAAAATGATCCTTCTACTCCAACTTTCAATCAAACGATTGTGTAAGATTTTCAAAAAGTAGCTCGTTGGCTACAGGCACACCAAGAGGATATCATTTTTTAGTATTAAATTTGACTTCCAGACAAAACAAAATAGGCTATAGTTAACTTATTGGGGTGAAAGAACAATAACGTGAAAAACAGTAAAAAATTATTTATTATCAGGACAGTTTTAATTGCCTTCCTGATTCTTTCCTTGGTTTATATCGGTTCGATATTTACCTATCAATATATTGAGTACCAAAAGACCGAAGCCCGTTTAAATAAAGCTTACAGTTCTAAGAATCAATTGACTAATCTTTTTTACGAACTCTTCTCCTCTTACAACGCTGCCGGAAATGCTTTTCGCTCTTATACCGTGGACTTCAGTGCCGAAAATTTAAAGAATTACAGCAATAGTTTAGATACGTTACGATTTTATATTGATTCCCTTTCGAAGTTGTCTTCCCAAAAAGGACTTACTTTCTCTACAAATACTTCCTTGGAACAAAATATCTCCCTTTCAGACGAGTTCGCGCACATTAAAAAATCTGTTGACAACATGATTTTTTTGGCCAAAGACTCGCTGTCACTCTTAACGAAAACGAATAGAACAATTCGCCCAGGAAACAATCGTATACTCGCAGATTCGGTTGTCAATAAAATATTACGAGATACAGCACTCAATGTAAGTAAGAAGGATACCATTGTCCGAAAGAAAGAAAAACTCTTTACACGTATTTTCAAAGCCAAAAATGACACCCTTGTTGCCGATAAACTGGAACAAAATTTCAACGTTAACCAAATCAAGGCAATACATAGCCAGATCCAAAGTTTGATCGAGCAAAATGAGACATTCCACCGGCAAGATTTCAGTAAGATTCGTCGTTCGTTTGCTGAGCTGCAGCACAAGGAAAGACAGCTTCTACAGTCTAACTACAACTTATTCAGCACGATCAGCACGGCCTTGCTTCGCATTAAGACCCATGAAGATGAGATACTAAGAGCTGCTGAAATTCAAGATTTCAAACTCTATAGAGAAAACTCTTCCATTTTTGGCAAACAGGTCATCGCTTCTATTATTCTCATGATTATTATGGTGACACTTTTGTTGTCCTACCACTACAATACACTTGTGTATGAGCGTAAGCTTACTGCCGCTAGAGATTATGCCTTGCGAACAGCGAAAGAGAAGGCCGGTATACTGGCCAATGTAAGTCATGATGTGCGCACACCGGTCAATTCTTTGGTCAGTGTTATTGATCTGCTAAAGAGCAATGCGGCAAACAATCGGGTCAACCCTATTTTATTAGACTCCATTACACAAGATATCCATGTGATCAATGATACTGTGGAAGATATTCTGAATCTCGGTAAACTAGAGTCTGGTACACTAGAAATTAAGGCTGAGTACTTTTCGCCAACTCAATTGCTCGCGAACCTCATAAAAATGCAGCAGGCTCAAGCAGACAAAAAAGGGTTAAAACTCATCAGTTACATTGATATCGATCCCGACATCTTAATCAAAAGCGGAACGTATCGTGTACGCCAGATTATTTCTAACCTCTTGAGCAACGCCATTAAATATACAGATAAGGGGCAGATAGAGGTAAAAGCCTTTATCAGCAGAGATCAGGGATCCAAATTACACATATTAGTCAACGATACAGGAAAAGGTATTTCGGCAAAAGATCAGGAGCATATTTTCGAACAGTATTATATGACCGATCAGAAATCCAAGAATAGTTTTGGATTGGGATTACATATTTCTAAACTCATGGCCGAACAGCTAAACGGAACGTTAAGTGTTAGCAGTCAACAGGGCAAGGGATCAACATTTACATTAGTCGTTCCATTCACCGAAGAAAAGAAAAATAGGAAACAAATTACGAGCTTGGATAAGCTCTCAAAAGAGCTGAGCTTTGTAGTTATTGATGACAATCCGATCAATAATCTATTCGTAAAACAAGCATTGCAACATTTCGAAGATGTGAAAATCTATCAGGATTCATCTACTGCAATAGCCTATCTGAAGGAAAATAGAACGGATATTATTATCACCGATCTCAAAATGCATGGCCCTACCGGTTGGGATATCCTCAATACGGTCAAAGACAACAATAGCGTAAAGGGATGGAATAGCAAAGTTATTGCGCTGACGTCAGACGAATCACAAGTAACCGTACAGATTCCCGAAGGGCAGCTACATCAATTTGATGGCGTCATGACCAAACCTCTGGACAAAGCTATCCTTGCTCAGCTTATAGCAAAGATTTTGTAAGCGTGCTAGTCAAAAAAATTAGGGAAGGCCTTTTGACCTGCCCTAATTTTTTTGACTCCTACTCGCGTTTACTTGCGGTATTTAAGTAAAGACATTACTCTTCAATACCTGTGTAAAAAAACTACCTGCCGTATCAACATTCTTTACGGAATTGGATAGCCTTCCTAGTCTTGCTTAACTCCAGTTTTACAAACAAAGACCATATAGTCCACCGCTAGCATAGGCAAAAGCTACAAACCTTATTACGAAGCTGTTTATAGACAACAGAAATAGCAATAAAGGCCGCTACCGATAGTCCTAATTCAAAACTTCGCCATATTCTAGCTATCTCCCGCAAAGGGATGAAAAGAGTTCCTAAAGCAGCTTCGAGAAATAAACCACTTGGTTCGTTTTTATGCCCTCCACTGTTCAAGATAAGAAGGCTCTACAGCTATTGTATCAAAGAAGAGGAATATCCGGTTATTCGGGAAGTAATGCTGCAGGTATAAAGAAAAGGGCATTGGGTTTAAGAGAGATAGGAGCAATGTACCATTACCACTGAGCACAGTGACAGTTGCGGTTGCAGGATAGCGACGGTTGCGGGACAGCTTCCGACGGACCGGGCTCACCGACGTCCATGTGCTGCGATACCAATGTGCAGAGGATAGGCAGTGATGGTCAGTGGCGGAAGTGTAACGGCCATGGAAGTATTTAAACGAAAGAAGCCCTTGACTGTTTCCAGCAAGGGCTTCCGTGTAAAAAAAGGCACCGACCTACTCTCCCACCTATTACGGCAATACCATCGGCTCTGGCGGGCTTGACTGCTCTGTTCGGAATGGGAAGAGGTAGACACCGCCGATATAGGCACCTAAAAATCTTTATT
>NZ_JANUDT010000011.1:0-330439 GCF_024808035.1 Sphingobacterium sp. BIGb0116
ATCAAAAGGAAAATGTATGGGAAGGCAGGCTTTGAGTTATTAAGAAAAATGGTTCTTGCTAAATCAGCCTAATTCACCAAAATTGATGAAGAACCCATCCGACCGAAATGACTGGCACAAATCAAACCGTAATATCCAATTAGTTCCTTTCTACATAGTAACGTAAAATGTAAAGCATTTTTGTCTATATTTTAAGTAATCGACTGCCTGAAATTATTACTTTTTTTGCAATCATTTCAACAATCATAATATCATAACCCAGGAATTTTATTTCTGGAGAAGAGGGAAGAAGAAGATTTTAATGTAATTCTTGTCGGAGGATTTGTGTGAACAACACCGCATCTAATTTCGTAAATTTCGACGCAGATAAGCAGATTTTTCCTGAAGTGTGGCTCCCTTCAGAAAGAAACTTAAGCAAGGTTTCTCTGTGTCCTAGCATCCTCAACGTAAAGTACCTAGTTTAGTGTGCAAGCTGCTGCTTTAGTGCTGTTAGTTTTTAATATAGAATATTGATTATTTTCAAAGATATGAGTTTACGTTATGGTCTCCTTTTTTGTTCAAAATGATTAAATTCCCTAGATCCGATTTAATCGGATCTAGGGAATTTAAAGGTAAATTAGGCACATTGAGATACAAATTCTTTAAGACAAGAAGGTGTTTCTGCATATTGAGATAACTGGGATAAAATTAATGCGGGGTCAATTCTAAAATTTGTCTTTGTTTTAAGTATTTGTTTATCAGTATTAGCATCTTTTATAATAAAATTTAAAAATTTTACCATAAATTCAATTTGATATTTTCCTCTGTATCGTAAGCTTGGCGGCTTAGAATCGAATTCTATTGTATTATCTTTTAAATCTTGTTCTGTAACATCGATAGCGTCCGGAAATTTTTCTTTGATTGTTTCCAGAGAATAGTTTGATGAGATATTACTTATAGAGATAGAGATAAACTCTTTTGGGAATTTTTCATTTAAGGAAATTTTTGAAGCAATACCTAATTTGTCACTTTTTTTCTTGGCTGAAAAATACCATAAATTGAATAGCTTAGTGCAGTTATGAAACTCAGTTTGTCTTTTTTCAAAAAGCTCTTTAATAGCTTTAAATGATTCATCTGTTTCATCAAAAAAGAATTCATTTTTTAAGATATTAGATATTACTTGTGGAGTACAGTAGAAATTCTCTATTGAGTAACCTGGAGTTACATATAGATCGGCAAGATATATAGGGTCGTCAAAATCTGAGTCAACAAAAAATTTCGTCCTGAAGCTTTGGTATTTCTCTTTAATTAGTTTGTAGGAATCTAAAACCGACTTTTTATTTCCACATACAATCGGGTGATGATTTTCTTCTGTTGTGTTTATTCTGGGGAAATAATATTGCGTATCTTTGCCTTCGTAAAAACAAAATAAATCTGACTTATTATTTTTATGAAGTAAAACGAATTTGTGGAAAACCACATTTGATGATTGACTTTTACTTAGTAGTTCTTGTGGATTCATTTTTAAAATTAATATAGTCTGTTAATCCAAAGGCAGAAGATTGTAACTCGTTGTCGTAAATAAAAGGCGAGTGTGTCACCGCTAACAAAAAAATGCATTTATTTGAATTTATTATATGAGGTAGTAGTTTTTGTTGCCAATATATGGATAGAGATAATTCTGGTTCGTCAAAAAGTATAATAAACGATTCATCAAGTTCTAAGAAGATTTTAGAAAATAAGGAGACAATTTGTTTTTCACCAGAGGAAAGTTGTTCCAATAGGATTATCTCGTCTGATTTTTCTCTGTATATATTTAGTGAAATAGAGCTTTCGTCATAAACAAATTTTTTAGAATTGAGGTAATTGTTGCATGTTTCGGAAAAATTCTTTATAGCTACGTCCAGTTTTTCTTGCTGGTTATATAGGTCTATAAGTTGATCTATTAAGCAAAGGAGGCCCTTGTTGTTTTTGTTTCCTGAAATTATATAAGATTTAATTACGTCCTTGTCAGTTAGGCTAATTGAGTCGCCAACTCGCTCTAGTATGATTTCTAACTTTTTGAAATCCAGTTTATTTTTTAATTTATAGTTTTTGAATTCATTAGAAAGTTGGCTTAACAATCCACCAGTTATTTTTGAAAAGCCTTTCAATGAGGTTTCTCTAATTTCTTCAGTAAGATTGTCGATTCTTGTCTGAACATCTTCCATTCCAAATCTTAAGTGATCATCTTCGTTGATGGCATAATTGTCAACTTCGTCTTCCCAAAAGTGGCTTTGCTGAATTTGGGATTGTCGTTTTATTTCGATTAATTTTTCAAAATCAGTTTCAATCCTTCTATAGGTAGGAAAGTATAGTATTTTTGATTTTATGTTTTTATCAATAACATCAATTACGTCTTGGAAATTCGCTGCTTCAAATTCATTTATAAATGTAACAATTGAGTCATAAATGAATTGATTAGGAGCTTTTATATTTACATCTATGCTTTTTAGTATTTCAACTATTGAAAATCTTTTATGTTGATCGTTAGATTTATTGTCTAATATTATTTGCTTGAGTTTTTCAATATCATTTTTCTTAAGTTTTTCCTTAAGTATGTGATATAATTGAGTCCCTTGAGTTCTAGAAGGCCGCTTAACGTAAAAACTTAAATCGTTTTTAGTTAAATATACTTTAGATTTATTGCTAAAATGTAATTCTATGCTTTCAAACTTTACTTTGTCAAGTTTTTTAAACTTTTTGTTTAATATAAAATAAAGAACGTTTAATATGGTGGTTTTTCCAAGACCATTCTCGCCAATGAGAATCTTTTTATTGTCTTCAAAATCTATATCTACATTTTGATATCCAAATAGTTTTGTAATTTTAAATTTTGTTATAATGCCTTTTGTCATATTATCATGATTTTTGGTAAAATCTAATTTAATTATATTTTTATATTTAAAAATGGTTAGTATTTTGAATTTTTCTATATTCCTTCTTAATTGTACAGAACAATAGTAGTACATTTATTTAAGATCATAAACTACTTATCACTCTTCTTTTCTTTAAGGAACATCATTTTCATGTAATTATTCAATTTATTTTAAGATATTTCAGACTATTATATTTTTCAAGTTTGTCTTTAATAGGTTCTTTTCGTCCCGGTACGAGGTTTTGTTAAAACAAATTATTAGGCCTAAATATAATTTATTTAAATAAATGATCGTCTTAAAATCAGTTGCATTTTGTATTGTTTTTTTAAATTGAATTTGCTATAAGATATTTATATTCTTATTTGAAATAAGTATCTATATAAAAAACTTAATAAAAAATTTCAATATTATTATAAGCTAAAAAAATGGCTTTTGTTAAATCTTTGTTCGGTAAAAATATCAAAATTTTTCTCTAAACACAAATACGTTGATGAAATAAGATTGTTTTAATATAAAAAATATTGATTCAATTTATAAATTGTCTTACTAAGGGCTTACCTTTATAATATTGTAACTGGAAATAATGTAATCTCTCCTGATAATTATATTATATTTATTTGGACTTTATAGGTTTCCTAAATCTATAGTAATTTATATTGCGTACTTTTCTGCTTTCTAATAAGCCTTCTTTAACCCAATTACCTAAAATAGTGGAAATGGATGAGCTCAATTTGGAATTTTTTTCTATGCCTTTTTTTTCAATTAAAAGAGTTGCAATTTGCTCCACGGTAGTTTCTTCTTTAAACCACTCTGTCGAGGGAATCATGTCTTTAATTTTTGCAGTCAAGTTGATACGAGCCAACCTGTCGGGAGGCAAAGCTAACCTAGGACCAACGGAATAAGTAATCATAGCCTCTTTAAAAAGGGTATAAAATCCTCTGCCGAGCGTAGAAGCGTATTCCATATATTGGTCAATATCATAACTTATTCCTTCCTCAACATTCCAAACTGCAGATTTGGACAAGTTAGACATAAATGCTATATCATCTAAAGAGAAGTTATCTTCTTGCCTTAATTTTCTCAAGTGTTGACCTAATATTTTTCTTATTTCTGGAAACATATCCTTTCTAGGCTTCCTTCCCTTTGAGTTTTTTCCCGTTAATTTAGTCATTTTTATAGATTTGTTATAAAATTTGTATTCAAATGACTTAAATTCGATTAGGCTTATTGTTTTTAAATAAGAAACAAATTTTGTTTTTTTAAAAACTAAAGGCTATATTTGTATCAGTATATAAGTATACTGATATTTAGTATGTAATAAGAAATAGAATATTTAAGAGTCTCGTAGATCGAAGTTGACACCCAAGGCGCGAGACGGCAAGATTTTAACCATTGCCCTGCTTTTGCTATATTTGATTAATGGCAGGGGATGGTCTTGCTGTGAAGCCTTTGTCCTTGGGTGTCACTAAGATCTCAAAGTGTGGAGCGGGCCATCTTCCTGCCTATATTTCATAGAGACTCGTTAACAATAAACGAGTTATGAACAAAAAACAACAATCAAAAAACATCATCACTGCCCCCGAGTAGCTCGGCTGGTTAGGCCAAATAAGATTTGGCTTCTCTTTGCCATGGACCACGTAACGCCAATATTATATACCTTGTGATTCCTCATTCAAACGTAGTCTGGCTCCCAGAATGAATTAATTATTACTAATGTGAACTGAGTAACATCAGGCTCCCAATAAAAAGCTGATTTCGATCGGAGAGGGGATGCTATGTACTTTCGGTTAAAGATTACAGACTGAAAAATGAACAGGATTTTAGTGCTACAATTTGCTTTTGATTCGATGATTTATGAAGTCCATAAAGTCGATTATGACCCTAAAAAGGAGATTGAGGCATTCTGGAATCATTATGCGCTAGAGACTTTATCTGCTAATATACTGCAGCTATTGAGTACGTATCTTGATGGTGGCTCAGGAGAAAATAGGCTCTTAAAAGATGAGGAAATGCAAGAATTTGCAACCGCATTGTATCGGGTGTTGATAGCTTATTGTATCGTCTATCATCGCAATATAGACCTGCATCAAATGCAACTGTCAGCGGAAGCTGAAGAGCGCATCGGAAAAGATCTAGGATTGAGCAAGAAAGTCGCTGAGTTTTTCGGTCGGTTATCGAAATAACCGCCAACAAACTAAATAATGAATATCCTGAAATTTTTAGCCTTTTTAATGGGCTATATAACCTATATATTTCAAGTACCTGTGAAGCACTGCTTAAGCACAGATATAGTACTAATTACGCAAAATTTGCGTAAGAAAATTAGACAAGGAAAAATGTACTTTAAAGGTACTTCGATCCGGCTCAAAAAGCGCTGTAAAATTAGCGCTCAGAACCTAATAAAAAAAGCAGATTATTCGGGCAGCCTTCGGCTTTTGTTTGAGGATCGTTCGACACTGCGTCGTACCAGAGTCGCCTCTTCTTCGGGAACGCTTCGACTGTTGTTCGACTGCGCTTCGGGTGGGAGTCGAAGCGTACGCGAAGCCCTGCCGAAGCCGAGCCGAAGAAGTGCTAAGCCTGTCTCGAATATGTCCCGAAGAAGTCTCGAAGCCGAGCCAAAGGGCAGCCGAAGAGGGGAAGAGGTATCACCTTCTTCGGACTTTTGCCTGACCAACTTCGCCCCAGCTTCTGCCTTTCATGCTATTGGCATCGAATTTTCATCGGGATCTCATCGGGCTACACCGATCAAAACCCGATGCCGACCCGATGAAAATCCGATAAAATGTAAAAATTCGGCAGGAATTGCTCAAAAGATGGTCGAAGATTTTCAGCAGGTGGGAGATGCTAGATTGACTTATGGAGTAGAATCTGAACGATCTGTTTTAAGGTTCTTTAAGTCGATCTGTAAGGTTTTGGTGTTTCGAGCTAATACTTTGCTTGGATTGATAGGTCCAGTTGTTCAACGGGCTTTAAAATGCCTTTTATTCGTTGCAGATTATAAGCGTGCCTATCGCATGGTTTTGTCATGCTTGTTTTTATGTTTAGTTTCTATGTTTAGTTTATCAGCTCAGACGCCCCGCAAGGACAGCGGGGCCGATGTGCTATCCAGTCTCGTTGCGCTAAAACCGGGCGATAAGATCCCGGATGCGGTATGGGACCAGCCGCTCGAACTGAACTATTTTAATGGGAAAAAGAAAACAATCAAGTTCGCTGATTTGAAAGGGAAACTGATCCTGCTGGATTTTTGGTCCACAGGCTGCCCGAGCTGCATTGAAGGTATTCCCGACATGGAATTGATCCAGCAGCGCTTTAAGAATAAGGTACAGGTTGTGATGGTCAATAGTAAGCGCAATAAGGATACCCCTGAGCGGATAAAAAAGCGATTCAAGAAATATAAAGAGGACTTTAATTACACACCGGTATTGCCGACAATACTGAATGATACCTTGTTTACGTCACTTTTTCCGCATAATACGTTGCCAACGATAGGAATTATCAATCCCGAGGGTGAATTTGTCCTCAATTCATACGCAAGTTCTATCACAGAGGATATTATTCAGGATTTTTTGAAAACTGGCGTGTCAAGCCGGTTTATCGAAAAATCGGAAATCAAAAATACTGCCCGGATAAACACGCAGCCTTTGGTGGATACGACGGGACTTTTATTTTGCTCGGTCATGGCGGGTTATCGGGAGAATTATCTCGGTGTGTATCCCGCTGTGTCCTACAGCAAAGGAAGCTCGCTGTTTCAGGTGGGCAATTACTTTCTGAATACTTGCTACCAGCTGGCTTTTCCTGATGCATTCAAAGGGGTACAATCGAGCCTGTTCGTTTTTGATGATCAGATTAACAAGGAATTTATCAACCTCATATACGATTTTAAAACAACAAAAGGACAGTTTTGGTATCAGCTCTACCTGCGCGATAGTATCACACAGGAGTTAGCATTCGATTATTTTAGAAATGCTTTGATTCAACGATTTAATGTCGCAATTGAGCGAAAAAATGGTGTTGTTGCGGCATACGCACTTTCGCTGGATGTATCGCGTCCACTATGGAAAACCAAGGGCGGAATGTATATGAATAGTGTGGATAAAGGCAATGAATCTTTGATCATGCAAAATATGCCCCTAAATGGTGTGATTGGTTTCATTAGGTCTGTTTTGGATAAGCCGGTAATTTTTGAGGGCAAAAGTGCCGAACGGATTGATCTGCGTTTGCCGGGAAACTTTCTTGATCTGTCTATCAAAGAAAAGATAGCTGCGCTGGAGCAGCACGGCATAAGGCTTACGCCAACACAATACAATGGTGAATATCCTTATTTCTACACCGTATCCACTAAACATACGAAGTAATGAAAGTGTTGTTGACAGCGCTTTTTACAAGCGTATTGTTTTTCATGGGCAAGGCTCAGGAAAAAATTTGGATACAGGGTACAATTGTTTCAGCGAAAGATGGCAGGGAGCTAGTGGGGGCATCTATCCGGAACAAAACTTTGCATAATCAGGCTGCAAGTTCACTGAAAGGAAAATTTGCTATTCAGGTAGGTGATCATAAAGATTCTTTATTGATCAGTTGTATTGGTTATCTAGATAGGACAGTAGTAGCCGGATTTTTTGAGAAGAATAAGGTGTTAGCCCTTTCTGTCAAAGAGACTTATCTCGAAGAGGCTATTGTCAGTACAGGTTATCAGACATTGAAAGCCAATGAGGTGACAGGCGCCATTGATGTGGTAGATAATAAGATGCTCAATCAGCAGGTAGGAACCAATATTCTGGATAGGCTCAATAATATGACAACAGCAATTCGTTTCGACAATCAGCCGATTCAAAATGCTGACCTCCAGAAACTGAATATCTCTGTTCGAGGTTTGAGTACAATTAACGGAAACCTGGATCCGCTCATTGTGCTCGACGGCTTTATCTATGAGGGGGATATCAGTAATATTGACCCCAATAATATTGAAAGTGTCTCCATCCTGAAAGATGCTGCGGCGAGTGCCATATGGGGGGCGCGCGCCGGGAACGGTGTTATCGTCATGACTTCAAAAAAAGGTGCTTTTTCCAAAGAGCAGAAGACAAAAATAACATTGTCAAATACAGTGATTTTGAAGGAAAATAGCGATCTGAATAAAATTTATCAGCCCCAAAATGCGGATTTTATCGCACTCGAAAAATATCTTTTTGAAAAGGGGTATTACGATTCGGAATTGCTATACCAGCCGTATCTGGCACAGTCACCAGTGATCGACCTATTGGATAGACGCAAGCGCAATCTTATTTCTCCGGCAGATTCAGCCAGCGGGATAGCTAAACTCTTGGTACAAAATGGAAGACAAAACTATATGGATGCTTTTTATAATGTTCCGTTTGTCAATCAGCACGCGCTGAATATCTCGGGCGGGGGGGCACGCAATTCGTATGGGTTTGGTATTGGGTATACGGGGAATAATTCCGAACTGGATGCTTTTGATAGAAAGATCAATATCCAGCTGTCCAAT
Organism: Sphingobacterium sp. BIGb0116; assembly: GCF_024808035.1. NCBI lineage: Bacteria > Pseudomonadati > Bacteroidota > Sphingobacteriia > Sphingobacteriales > Sphingobacteriaceae > Sphingobacterium > Sphingobacterium sp. BIGb0116. Next base: position 8,398 of record NZ_JANUDT010000011.1, read on the forward strand.
AGTTTCAGACCTACCGACAATTTACAGTTGGATCTCCAGGTGCTGTATACCAATCAGGATAGCAGAAAAGGCAAACCTGAATTCTCATCGTTAGGCTATAGCAGTATGCAGGCGCCATATCTTCAGTTTCTAAATGAGGATGGTGGTGAAATCCCATTTGAAAAGGAATATAGGGCCAGTTATCTGAAAGAAAACTATACAAGTGGTTATCTGCCATGGGATTACTATCCACTGTCGGAATACAAATATGCGAGAGACCGACGGCAGAATAATGAATGGTTTTCGAGCCTGAACCTGAAATATAAGGTATTGCCTTACCTACACCTGAATGTCGGTGGACAGATTCAGCAGCAGCGTACAGAAAATAACGAATTGAATACCTTGGAAAGTTACGAAGCACGTAAGTGGATCAATGAGTTTACCATCAGCGGTACGGGTACCACAGCTACAAAATATAACATTCCACTCGGTGGTATAAAACGGTACTCCGCTGCTGAGGGCAGGTCTTACACGCTACGTGGTCAAATTGATTTTAACAAATCGATTGGTCGGCATCTGTTGGTCGGTATTCTTGGTGGCGAGGTACGGGAGAATAGATCGAACACAAATTCCTATACGGCCTATGGATACAATGAACTGCCGATGTCAAGCACTTCGGTAGACTTTGTAACTCGCTTTCCAACGTTGCCAGATGATGGGATGCGGCGGATACCGGGAGCACCGCAATTTTTTAAAAATGTAAATCGATTTGTATCACTTTATACCAATATAAGCGACCGATTTATGGACCGCTATGGCCTATCTATGAGCTTGCGTAAAGACGGTGCTAATATCTTTGGTGCATCGACCAATGATAAATGGTCGCCGCTCTGGTCCGTAGGCGGATCTTGGGACATTCATAAGGAGGCTTTCTTTAAGCTGGCCCTGTTTGATTATCTAAAATTGAGGACAACCTATGGAACCAGTGGTAATGTCGATCTACGACGGTCGCCAGATCCAATTGCCTATATCGGTTCGGCAACTTATACCAGCTATCCAATGTATCAGATAAGTACCTTGAACGATCCCTTGCTAAAATGGGAAAGAGTGGCAACCACTAACTTTGGTCTGGATTTTTCAGTAAGAAAAGGAAGATTGTCCGGACGTATTGATTACTATGTAAAGAAAGGCAAAGATCTATACGGACTGAGCGAATACGATTATACGGCATGGGGCTTACAGGGTACAGTTGTCAAGAATTTGGCAGGAATGCGGGGGCAAGGTTTTGACATTGACTTAAATTCAAAGAATATAAGCGGAAAGGTCAACTGGGATACGCGAATGATATTAAGCCTGAATAGGAACAAAACAACGCAATATTACAACCTGCAAAACAGCGTCACATCCTTTCTCTCGAGTGGAAATACCATCACACCGATCGTCGGTAAACCACTGAACGCATTGGCTGCTTATAAATGGATGGGGTTGAATGAATTTGGGGAAGGGCAGGGCCTGCTGGATGGTCAGCTAAGTACAAATTATACCGCCATACGCAACCTGGCTAATGCGTCGCCGGAGGGAAACGAAAGTATCGTGTATTTTGGATCCTCCAAACCGCAGGTCTTTGGGAATATAATCAATACCCTGGCTTGGAAAACACTGATTTTTTCTTTCAATATCAGTTACAAGGGGGACTATTACGTCAGGCGTCCTGTGACGTCCTATTTTTCATTGTTTGCCAACGGTACGGCCTACCCGGATTTTGATCAGCGATGGCAGCAGCCGGGGGATGAACAACATACGCAGGTTCCGGGTATGAAATATCCTATAAAATCAATGTCGGATGCATTCTATCAATATGCTGATATCAATGTCTATAAAGGGGATCATCTGCGGCTGGAATATGTTTCGTTGACCTGGCAAGGTAAGTATACCGTTGGAAATCGTGCATTTAATATGGGGCTGTCGGCAAACGCGGCCAATCTAGGGGTGCTATGGCGTGCAAATAAGATTGGTATCGACCCGGAATTTCCGTACCGATTAAGTCCACCGAAGACATTTTCCATCGGATTAAAAATTGATTATTGATCTAATAACGTAAATGATGAAAAGATTTCTTAACATATTGTGGCTAGGGGTAGTCGTTTTGTCCTTGTCCGCCTGTCAAAAATATTTAGAGGTACAGTCAAACTATGGTTTGGCTGTACCCAATAGCTTGGACGACTTACAAAAGCTACTGGATGATAGCCAGATCATGAATCTGAAGTTTCCTTCTTTTGGGGAAGCTTCGGCAGATAATTATTACCTGAGCCAATCCGCATATGATGCATTGATTGACTATGGCCAACAGACTTATATCTGGCAGAATGATCATATGAACTTCGGAAATGACTGGTCCTCCTCTTATAATACGATCTACAATAGCAATCTTGTGTTGGACCGTATAAAAAAGAGCAATCGAAATGAAGGTAATGCTAATCAGTATGATGCCATTTATGCTTCTGCTAAATTTTATCGGGCGAGCCAATATCTGGCTTTATTATGGACCTATTCAAAAGCCTATACCCAAGAATCAAAAACAAATATGGGTATTGTGCTGCGGAACAGCTCGGATTTTCATGAACAATCGTATCGGTCATCCATAGCGGAGTGTTACGAAAAAGTAATCACAGACCTGAAAGAATGTAGCCTTATGCTTCCTGAGAAAACCAGTCATGTCATGCGTCCCAATAAGTATGCGGCTTATGCTACATTGGCTCGTGCTTACTTATCGATGCAGGTCTACGATTCGGCCTATTATTATGTTGATTTAGCCCTAAAATACAATGCTGACCTGCTTGATTTTAATAATTTATCGGAAGTAAAGATGACAGCGTCCTACCCATTTACGATTTTTAATAAAGAGACTATATTTTATGCTGAATTATTAGTAAGTATCAATTTGACAAGTTCGCGCGCATTGACTGATACGCTCCTGTATCGTTCTTATGAAAGTAATGATCTACGCAGGTCAGCATACTTTAAAGTAGCAGCCGATGGAACGACTACTTTCAAAGGCAGTTACGCAGGATCTTCTAAAATGTTTTCGGGAATAGCAATGGACGAGCTGTATCTTATGCGTGCGGAATGCAATGTGAGAATGGGAAATGTAGAGGCAGGAATGGCAGACTTAAACCATCTACTCGGGTATCGCTATAAAACGGGCACATTTATTCCTTATGTGATAAAAGACAAAAGAGAAGCACTGGCTTTAATCCTAAAAGAGCGAAGAAAGGAATTGCTGTATAGGGGGCTAAGATGGATGGATCTTAAACGGTTGAATGCAGAAGGACGAGAGATTTTAATAACAAGGAAACTAAATGGGCAATTGATTACTTTACAGCCAAACTCCAACGCTTATGCGCTTCCTCTTCCTGAAGATATTATTAGATTGACGGGAATGCAACAAAATCCGAAATAAAGAAAATGTAGATACAAATAGGGAAGGGGCAGTCCGATCGGATTACCCCTTCCTTTCATTTATCCCCTATTGATTGGGGTAAATGTAGTTGAGCTGCTGCCACCGGTTCTAGATGGGATATAGTTTCCTCCAGAAGTTGCGGTAGCGCCAAGTTGAATCTTTGCTGGATTCAGCTGATCTGAAGAATTCAGATCAGATTCATCGACAACCTGAGAGCAAGCCATAACGTTTGCACTGTTACAGTCCTCATCATTGGGCGTGGTATTCCAACGCGAGGCGTCTTTAACCTGATCCTCATCTTGAGGATCACCATGGAAGTAAATAGTTACAGGATCTAATTTTTTCCCTGCATAAGCCTCAGCACCTTTAAATGCTGAGAATCCGATAATCATGGCTCCGCCTAATATCATGTAGCCATAATTGTTTAAAAATTTGGTTAGCATAATGCTACCCTCCTTTCTGTATTGCATGCCAATAATTGATTGGTGAAGTTTTGACCTGCAAACGTTTTAGTGAATATTTGTTGTCGGTACGGTTCTGTGTACCGATCGTATCTGTATGCCAGGCTGCCTACTATAGGCCTACTGACGCTGTCATATACTGGAGAATGGCGTATGCTGTCTGGCATAAACCAGATTTCATGTGTTGGTTTAAATGCTGTGTTTTTATAGCTTAGGATTCCTGTTGCTATAATAAACGTGAGAAAGAGGCCGACAGCGGTCTTGTTGCTTAAGTTGTTTCGGCCGTGAAGCAAAACCTTACGATTGAGTATTTGCCCTGCTAGCGATAGACCAAGAATAACGAGGTTAAAGATCAGATGCGCTGTCCAGGAGATATGACTGAGAAAGCTGGTACACATACACGGTTTCTTGTCATACACATCGAGGACGCCAAGGGCAATATAAATCGAAAACAAAGTGATCATGATAGTCGATGCTATCCAGCCCAAATGCTGTAGGCGACGTGTAGGCAACCCAAGCAAAGCTCCGATGCTAATTTCCAGCAGCGGAAGCAGCCAAAAAAGTATTGGCGCAAGGATGCTAATGACCGGTTGTTGCTGTAGTGCAATATGAAATGCACTGAGCTGCCAGAGTTTTTCAATACCTACATAAACCCAAAAGAGGATCATCGCCGCCCGGAGGATTTTGTAAATTGTTGTATTGGTTTTGTTCGCTTCCATAGCTTTAATTATTTCTACCGGGGGTATTTATTATTTCCTCCCGTGGTTTTATTATTTTTTCTTTCAAAAACAGGGCACCATACCTGTGCGCCCTGCTCGGGTACAGCGGCCTGCTTCAGCGTCAACTTCTACCTTTCGTACGCTTCAAAACAAAGATAGATCGGATATCAGCCGACCGCAGGGGTAGTAGATAGGCCTTGTTGAGCCTACAAATACGGTTTTAAATAGTTGTATGTAAGGGTTAGGGGAATTGGAAACGAAACGGCCGCTATGGGCATGGCGCAGCAAAATAGCTGACAGAAATGATTTTAAACAAGATTTAAATCTTGGTCAATCCTGCGATTGCAGGGGTAACGTGGGAATACCCCTGCTTTTTAAAATTAGGATGGATTTTTATCCATTTAATTCGGGGAACTTTTCGTGTAGTTCATTCAGCATCGTTTTCAGTACTTTGCGTAGGTGTACAGCAGCGGGAAATTCGCTGCCTCTGTCCATCTTTGTGAGGCTGTGTATCGAAAGCAGTATGCCTTCCTTGGTTTTCACGAGTTTTGAGAATTCTTCCGCAGCTTCCTTTTTCTCGGACGAGCGCATGACTTTGGCCTTCACACATAAATGTAGCCAGAGTTTAAGCTCCTTGCCATTCAGATTGCTATGGATAAACCGATAGGGAACAGCACTGGATGACTTATCATCTGCCGTTTCCATTTCAATATATTGGCACATCAGCATAAGCAGCGTGCTGCGGTTGGGATCATAGGCAAAGCCTGGGATGGCGGAAAAATGCTGCGGATACCGCAATAGATTGTCGGTAGCGGCCGGGTCAGCTTCGTAGAACTCCTTCCAGCGATTTAAAAAGCCGATATGGTTAAAATTAAAATTGATCATCAAGATCAAAAAGCGAGAAGGCCAGTTTTTATGCTGACGCTCGTCCTGGGCCAGTTGCCTGAGCGCATCAATCAGCTGAACAAGGTAGTGCTGATGATGATATTGCAGGTAGGGTATTTTGCCCCGCTGGAAAAGGCTTTCAATGGCGGAATGCACTTCATCCAGATAAGCTTGGGGAATCTGTTTAAGCCTTAACCTCTCTAAGCTGTCTTCGAGGTGAAGATCTATATATTGCCTGATGCGTTTTTCATGATGTTGCGGTAGCGGTGTCAGGGGATTGATATCTTTCTTAAATAAAAATTCTACACTTTCCAGTAGTTCCTCCACCCGATGAAGCGCATTGAGTTCCTCAGAAATGGACAGATCGCAGCAGGTGTATAATACTTCATGCAGACGAAGCAACTGCGTATGGTAGAGCTGTATGCCACGGATCGCCTGATCGGCATGGGTATATTGCCGATGGATGGCCAGGGCGTCGTTCAAATGTTCGGTACAGGCAGAAGCGATTGCTTCCAGTTGTTTGGTTCGGCTGGAAGGGCTGATATGGGCAAAGGTCTCTATTAAAAGCATCAGGGGATATAAGCTTGTGATCATTTGTACCTCCTTTTCATTTCTTTGTGATACCACGGCCAGCCATATACACCCGGATGCAGTGTCATGTTCAGCTTGCCGCCCTCTTTTGCCTGCTCAAAAGTCTTTGGATGTACCTCGACCGGAAATTGGTATTTCTCATCTTCATACGTAAATGACACCAATAATTCATGTATATCGCAGCAGACCGGGCATTTTTGGATCACTTCGGCCTGGATATAGACCGCTTTGGGGCTATCGACCTTTTGGCAATTATTCATAATAAGGTTCATCCGGATATACCAGGTACAGGCCAGGAGCATCAGTGGAAATTGGATGGCGTACAGCGTAATCAGGTTGGCACGTTTAAAGAAAATTAAATGGGCTACCGCACAGCTGCCGAGGGCGATAGGGAAGGCATGTTTAAATGCTGGCTTCAGCGGTTGCGAGCTGAGCAGTAGTTCGTAGGGTAAGCGGTCATACACTGCTATGCTGCAGATCTGAATGCAAATAAAAAATAGAGCAAAAAGCTGAAGTACCACATGGTGGCTGCGGATTTCCAAAAAAGGGATCAGCAGGACTAGGACACCGATACTATAAACCTTTAGGTAAAATGCCGACGCTAAAAAGGATCCATATACAGTCACCACGATCGCGATAAAAATCAGGATGTGATTGCGGCTGATCCGTCTGAAAAAATGCATGGGAGGTCTCATACGCAGGGCTGTTAAATCAATGGTTTGATATCAAATTAAAATTACCTATAACGCATGCTATTTGGTTTGAATATTATCTTTATTTCAATAAGCGTATGTTTTTCGCATCGAACTCTCTTTTTCTGTAACGAAGCATTCATTTTATACAATAAAGAACGTGTTTATAAGCTAAAAAGGTGTGTTTCTGCGTATTTGGAAGGACACAAAAGGGTGGTTTATCGATCTGAGGGTACTGTTTAAAAGAATTAATGGCTAAATTTAGTATACAGAAATTTTTTTAATAGGAGATTTTTGGAAAGCATTAGCCTCGCCTGCATTTATCTATCGATCAGTTCAAGGTTAATCGTTGAAATTAACAGTACATTATGGAAAGTAACCAACAGGTCAAGGATGCTAAAGATACAGAGATGCACGTATATTATCCAGATTTCATCTGGGTGTGGATCGCTTCGTTTCTTTTTGGCGGCATCTGTTGGTATATCGGTGCGGTAACAGCGCTGTCAGGCTGGTTTGATAGCAGACCACTGATTGTAAGTTATCTATTTAATGTAATTATCGCGGCATTGACACTCTTTTATATAAGATGGGGGATCAAGCTGTTGGACAAAAAGAAAAGCTGGCTGCTGCACATGGGCGATCGGCTGGGCACACAGTTCTTTTTCTGTGTACTGCTGCCAACCGTAGCCCTATTTGGTATCCTCAAGCCTGTTGCAGCACCTAAAAGTGAATGGATATGGCTGCCTTTATTGGTGATTTTTGTCTGTATACTGCTTTTTAATATGCTCTATATCACCTTTTTTTATTGGAGTATTTATCGGAAAAGGGAACGATATCTGATTCGGTTGGAGCGTACTTTACAAAGGCAGAATAGCATAGCTGTCAATGCGGATGCGCAAATTGACGCACAATCTTTTGATTTGTATGATCCTATAGATCCGGCATCGCCCGATGAGAATGGTAAGGAAACGGATGCTGTGGAGGAAATTGATCTGACGCAGCTCAAATCGATAAATCCGGCAGAGGAGGAGTTTGTGATCAACAACAAATACCTTACAAAAAAGATTATGTACACGGAGCTGGGTATATTTCTATTTGAGAAGACCAATAATACGCCTATCGTTAAGCTATACCTAAAAGAAGATATGGAAGATAGCAAAGGCTGTGAACAGCGTAGTCTGAGCGAAATTGTGCGCGATACCCACGGCTTTGTACAGAAAATAGACCGGCATCACGCGATTCCATTGGACATGGTCAAGGCCTGCTATCAAATGAAGGGCGGGCGGCTTCGGATCATTTTGCATGTACCGTTTGGTGCTATCGACAGTTTTGTGGTTTCGTCGACCATTTCCCGCAGGATAAAAGACTGGGTCATGCTCCAGGTACCTATTGAAAAAGAGAATACAATAAATAATAACCTTTAACAGATTGATTATGGAAAGCATGAAAAGCAATACTTGGAAATGCCGGGCCACTGGAAAGGTGGCATTCCCGTCCCGGTTAGACGCCCAATATGCGATGTTCCGTTTTAAATTACGCTCGCGTGTCAAAAATGTCACCAATGGTAAACGCATCAAACATCGCATGGGAAAACCGGCTTGCCGCAGAGCCTACTATTGCAGGCTCTGTGAAGGGTACCATATTACCAAATGGAAAAAGGACAATTTTGAGCGTTATAAAAAAACGGTCTTGAGCTGGGATGTTTCGTCCAGCATAAGCGATTGGAACTACCTATTGGAGTAGCGTAAAGTTTTCTGCTTGTGTCAGCTAGAAATCGAAAAATGAAATGATTGCTGACCAGCTAAAGTAATATTCTTTGAATTTTAATAAATTAGTGGGATGAGATATTTAATAGAAGGTAGATTTTTATCGCAGTATTAGTGTGCTGCTTATTGGCTTTCCTTTAGGACGCGATCTTTGGGGCCATATGCTCATTAATGCCTCGTCTTTTCCTTTCATATAATTCTCGATCGTATACTTAATATCGATATCAGGTTTTAGCGGTCCTTTCTTCCCTTTCCATACTTCCCAGTATTTTGTCGAGTAGGCAATCACGATGCCTGATTTTGGTAAACTGAATCCCCTGACTTCTCCATAATGATTGATTGAACCACTGGTTTCTTCACCAATAAAGGTTGCATTAGAATTTTTCTTCAGTTCAACAGCATTCATCACAGCCGAGGAGAAGGTATTCTTGCCTATCAATACAAAAAAACTGTCTTTTTTATTGAGGTAGCTGTTTTTGATTTGGTCAATAAATGGCGTTAAAATCCCGGAATTCCCGCCGTTGTTATACCTTAAATCCAGCACAATTTTATTTGGACGTTCGGCATTGATCAACGTGAACAACTCCTGATTAAATTGATCGAAAGGCTGAGCCGGATCTTCCCGGCATGTCGTATAATTAAAATAAAGGATTTTGTGAGCAGCGTCATAATCGTACCAATAGTTCCCTTTTTTCTTTTTTGAAAGTAGATTGACTGCACCCGCTGTTAAGTTTAATTTTTTTAGGTCATTACCTTCCGATGACGTCAATTTTATCTTACTGATTTTATTGTTCCGGTCAACAAATGTGAACACAGCTTCTTTGTCCGAATCGATGATGCCAAGGCCTTTTAAAAAAGCCGGATTGTTGATGAAACGGAGCAGGTGATCATTAAAATACGAACGGTTTTCACTTAAGATAGCCTCCTTAAACAAAGCAGTAATCTGATTGAAGCTGTGGTTATTGATTGCTACTAATTTGGTCCCCAATAGCGATGCAAAAGCTGGATCTATAGCTGTTATGTAGACTTCATCATTAAACATATCCAACTGAATGGGAAGTATCCGATTGAATTTTGCTTCAACAAATGTATGCTCATCTTTTATACTTACCATAAGCTTGAAGAGCGCTACGGTGAAGGTCTCATAATTCAACGAATCCGCTTTGCTGGCAATGTCATCTACGAGCTTCTCGAAGGTAGCTTTTGTGGTTTTAGCAAATAGGTTGGTATGTTTGGCGGGCAATGTTCTTTTTAAAAAATCGAGGTCTTCAAGATAGTCTGCTTTAGTCAAGGTCTGTGAAAAGCCGAAAGTAGAAACCAAAACAAAGAGGATGGTAAATAGTATTTTATTCATGATCATTTAAATGCAACCTGCGGTAAATAATAGTATAATTTTAGGTTTTCCTGTTTATAAAGATATAAATTTTCTTCAGTAGAGAAAATGGAAAAAGAGGCTGTTTGAACTGTGATTTATATTAATTCTTGGCAAACCTATAATTTAATCCAGCCGCAATTCCCAAAACCCGCAGACGATCATAATTTCTCTCCGATTGGAAAGGGATGAGTGAGTACATTTTGTAGTATGGCGACAGCAAGACAGCAAACTGTTGGGATAATGGAACCTTTGCGCCTAGTCCAACATGGAAACCTATACCATGCTGCTTGTCTACATAACTGTTTGCGTTCTGCTGGAAGTGTAACATAGGCCCCGCATTTGCGTAGAGATATTTTAAAAATTTTACCCTGGCATCTAAAGGGATTTCCCAAATAGAAAGTTCTGAGGAGTATTGGATCCGCTCCACCGAGGGATCGACTATTGCCGATGTTGTCGTTATATTCTGGTGGGAATAGCCCACACCTGCACCAAACGACCATGTTTCATTATAGTGATAGCCTATGCGGAGCAATCCAGCGATATAATTCTTACTGGCGTCGCTACCGGCTCCCATAAGGCTCTTCCGCGGTCCAATAGTACGCTCAGCGAGAGGAGTTATAGAAAATTCGATGTCATAACCGCTGCCATTTCTTTGCTGGGCATAGAGGCCGGTTCCTGATAAAGTTAAAACAGAAAGAAATATCCTGGAAAGTAATTTTTTAAGCATATGAATGTATGATTATAGATTTTATAATTGTTTTCTCTTTTTAATTAGCGCTAGTTCCCACTAGAAATCTAACTGATAGCGTGTAAAGCTTCCTTTTTCTGAATTAACAGTGGCTGCTTTGTCGAATTGTAAGGGGTTCGATCCATTATAGCCTTGCCATTTTAATACCGATTCCATATCGGCAGGAATCGTTATCCTAACGATGGTATCCAAATCACGAGGGACCGGAGCGATAGAAAAACCAGTATTGGATTTCTCCGGACCATAGCTAACGGCAAGCATCGTCAAATCGAGTTTTTTGACATTTTTGAGATGCAACTCCATTTCGCCCTTTTTAAACAGCATTATTCGTTCATCAGTTGGCGTATCATACTTGAGCTCGTCCAAGTCATAAGAAGCTACGCTTTGATAGGAATCTGGATGGTTTGTATTAAGATAATAACCATTCTTTTTGACACTAACTATAAAAAAGCCTTCCCGGGATAGGTATTTGCTGGCATCAAATCGAAAACTATATTTGCCTTTGGTATCTGTCTTTGTTTTCCCCAAACTTATTGATGGTTTAAGGAATGAACTGTAATATTGGAACGAAATCCCTACTTCTACGTCAGATAATAATTTGTTCGCAGGAGTATCCACAACAACTCCCGATAGTACAATACAATTCTGCGCACAGGTAGTGCCATCGCGCTCATCTTTTTCGCACCCAAATAGAAAGAATGGTAGGATAAAGAGCAACCATTGCCCTTTATGTACTTTTTGAAATATGTTCAGCATAATAATATAGAATAGGTCAGTAAGAAGTATTAAAGGAAAATCAATAAAACTGCGCATTTCGTTAAAATAGGTCTTTTCATAATTTATTTTGATACTATACTATTGCAAACGGAAATAATATGCGTAATGCTACAAATTTAATAAATATAAGTTAATAGTTAACCCTAGACGCTAAAAGCTGCAATTTGATCACAAATGATTAGGCATTTGCGAGGATAATGTCTCCCAATTGACCAATACATGATACACGATTGGAAAATTTATTGGGATAGCGCAAAAGTTTTCCGCTTGTGTCAGCTAGAAATCGAAAAATGAAATGATTGCTGACCAACTAAGGTATTATTCTTTGAATTTTAATAAATTAGTAGGATGAGATATTTAATAGTCCTATTGTTAAGCTGGTTTACTTGCTATTCGGTCGCTGCACAAAACCAAGCAAAAGGAAATAGTGCCGGTAAAGATGAAAAGACTTATGTATTGGTGGCCAATAAGATCAATACCGATTTTAATTATAAGTTACTGGATGATTTTGAGCAGTCTTTTTCAGCATTAATCAAGGAAAACAACAGCCGTGAATTAGTATTCAATCCCATAAATGGCAAGTACCATTATTACAAGTTTATCGCCACCTATAAAGCAAGGGGTATCTCAACAGATAGCGATCCGGCCAAGCCGGAGCAAACCTTCCACAATATCTTGATCATCAAAACCGACGACCAGCAAAAGATCGTAGATGGCTATCATTTTGTGCTGGAATGGAGCGAAAAACCATTATCCTATCCATTATTTAGGATGAAAGCTGCCGATTTGCCCCTAAAAGAAGGCCTATCATTAAAGCAGCTGAACCTCAAAAAGGTGACCGATAATACGGATTTTGATAGCGATGGTAAGATCAAACTGTCGAGCTGGTAACGTTAAAAAAGAAGTTAAGAATATTTTTAGAACGATCTTATGGAACTGGATAGCCTTTATATTAGTATTCGAATAGAAAAATCGAGATTGAATGAGTTTTTTTCTTCTAAACCGATTTCCCCGAACAAAGATGATAATTGGTCGCAGTGGTGGGAGAGTCGGCAGATGTACAGCAAAACAACGTTGGAAATTATTCCAAGTTATTCACAGGCGCGCATTCGTGAAGTCTTCGATAATCTGCTCAAGGATCAATTTTTTGGCGCGAAGGAGTATTACGATGAGGAAAAGCAACACTGGACATTCGCCGTACTGAACTTCAGTGAAAACTATCTTGAAATATTGCCGATGCTGGCTCTTTTAAAACAACTGGAAGGCTTTGTTTTGGAGGGTTATGCCCTGATTTTTGACTGGATGTGGGGTGGTGATACGGTAATGGCCTATGTTGACTTTACCGCGGAAGGTGCCTTGCTCCAAACGGTTACGGAATCTTATGCGGTCGAACTTAAACGATTTGAAGAAGCTAATCAAGGCTTACAAAAGCTGGCTGAAGAGCTGGGGGCTGGCTAACAGCTAGAAGTGGCTGCCTTAGTCAAGGTTTGTGAAACACCGAAAGTAGAAGCCACAATAAAGAGGATGGTAAATAGGAGTTTATTCATGATCACTAAATTCTTTTCTATAGTTCGATCTGTTTTAATTTAGTGTGGACAATTTGAACATATTTTTCTTTGAAATCATCTGTTAGAAAACTGTGATCAATTATTTCTTTAACTTTATCAGCATTTCTCCTGAAGTCTTTATATATATTGTCTCTGACCAGTTCAGATATTCCCAAACTTTGCGCAAGCTGGTTAAAATCTGACCGTTTTATTTTTCGTTTACGACCACCCAATGTGAGAGCCATATCTTCCTTATCTTTTGGATAGATTAAGTTAACATTGATGAGATCATATGCTGGTGATAATAAAACACCATGATTCGTATGCATGAGTGAAAAATTCTTGAGATGCATGTCGTTATTTCCAGTTAAAAAGCTAAACAGTACGAGCCTAAAATATTTGATTGCATCTAATCCGGTGTTGGAAGCAAATTGCTTGATGATTTTTCCTACACGTTCATAGGAGCTATTGTATTTTTGCTCGGTCAGAAGCTGCGATAATTGACATAAATCTTCAACGTGGATTTTTTTGCCCTTCTTACGGTCAAATCGTTTTGTGATGTATGCCAGTTCTCCTGTAGAAGTTCGTATTAATGCGTGTTTTGCTGTTTCTATCTTAAATAGCGCTGCGAGGTGCATGGTTAGATCTTCTACTTCCGGCATGAGAAGATATTCTTTTGATTGAGGTTTCAGAATATAATCTCCCCAAAGACCAACTAAGGTAAGTCGCTTATTGCCTTTTTCTCCATTTAGACTGAGTGATATTTTTGGCTGTACGCCAGTTATTGCCAATCGCTCAGCTACAGTAACTTCGCCTAATTTTTTCAATTTTTCCTGATCCAACTCCAAATATGGAACTTGAGTTGTTCCAAAAAATACTCTTGAACATGCTGTGTGATACTCCCCAGTTTCAACTGGTTCATAGCAAAATAAACAATTAGCCATCGTTTTCCGCCTCCATCGGATAAACAGAAACTGCTCCTATAGTGTCTCTACAGAGGTTGATTAATAGTGCAAAACGATCTCTAGGATTGAGCTTCCAATGTTTTTCGCCGATTTCCAATAACCATCCTTCGGGAATTAACCCATCAAAAAACGGAAATAGTATATTGCTATGATAAGCGTTCTCGGAAATGGGTAAAGTTAGACTGATAGGTAGTGGATCAGTTTTTTTTAGATAGTTCTCGTCATAACTAAATGAATAGCCATGATCAGTCTCAAGGAGATATCCAGCTAAATCATCATGAAAATATATTTTTGCTTCGCGTGCCATCACTCTCTAATTTGATCAATTACACCAACTTCTTTGCCGAATAACGCCAATATGTCGTTTACTTTGTCTAAACGTAACGTTTTTTTTCCTTGCTCGAGATCACGCACAAACCGTAAGCCGACTCCAGCATTAGCAGCTAAGTCTTCCTGTGTTAGCTTTAATTCTTTCCGTTTCTGTTTTACAAACACTCGTATTGAATCCATAATTATACCCTTTCTGATATAAATATAGTAAATGTTCTTAAATTATACTACATCGGGTATAAATTATGTGTTTTATATACTTTTTATACCCGTTCGGGGTGTAAATTTTAAAATCGATATGGGAGGGTACGAAGCTCATAATGACGTAAAAAAATGATATCTATTGGGTTTTAATTCACGTATGTGCAAATTATAACCAAATATCACCTTATTTTAACCTTTTTTAGCTAAGCATTGTAATCCTAAATTGGCTATTGTATATTTAATGTCAAGTTGACATTTATTTAAATCTAAATTGTTATGAAGCCAGTTCAATTTAAAGTTCCTGCCCCTCAGGATAAATCTATCTATATTCAAGAAGACGTGCTGGATAAGTTCTATCCTTATATGCATCGTCATGAGGAATATCAATTAATCTGGATTAAAGAAGGTATCGGCCAGCTACTCGTGGACGATAATGTACATGAGTTTCAGCCCGGCGACATTTTTCTATTGGGAACAAACCAGGCCCATGTGTTTAAAAGTTTCATCGCAGGAGTATCTGTGCGGTCTGTCTCACTATTTTTTAGCCCGAAAGGAGCACTGTCTACCATGGCCACCATGCCCGAACTTCGCAATCTGCTTGATTTTGTGCATAAATGCCAGCGGGGATTTAAGGTTCCGCCGAAACATCAGGGACAGGTATGCTATTATATTGAAATCCTGCAAAAGTCCGACTTTCTGGATCAGCTCGTCAATTTCTTTTATCTTTTAAAATCACTCAGCAAAGTATTCGCCGAATTGGAGCCGCTTTCTGGTGTTCAACTGGCCAAAAGGGAAATCTCCAAACCTTTCAGAATCGAAAAATTATGTAAATTTTTGGAAGAGCACTTTAAAGAGGATATCAGTTTGGATGAAATAGCCGAAAAGGCAAACCTTACGCCGCATGCCTTTTGCCGCTATTTTAAGAATTGCACCGGAAAAACTTTTGTCGCCTATTTAAATGAACTGCGTATCCGCGAAGCCTGTAAATTATTGGGTTTGGGTAGGCACGACTCGATCTCTTTAATCGCCTATGATGCCGGCTTTAATAGCATCACCAATTTCAACCGTGTGTTTCGAAGTATATTGGGGATATCGCCCAAAATATATGTGCGCAACTACCGAAATTATCTATACGATTAAAAAACTTTTTAATCACTTTAGGCTATTTGATCCCATCTGGCAGAAGGTCGCTCAATTTCCTGCGCGATTTCGGCTCTGATTCAATTCCGTCTAACCATAACAGAAATATTTTTCCTGTTATGGTTAGACGGAATTGCTGTTTTATGCACTATGCTGCAATCCTACAGCTCGCCAATATGCCTCTTTTTCTTTTGTTAAAATGTTAGAATGAGTGGGTAAGATCTGACCGAAAACCGCTACTCCGAAGTACTAATTTTGTTACAGAAAGAAGAACTAATCAATTTTTTAACATGCTGTTACAGCCTTTTTTGCAAAAGGAATCCATTTATCCCAGGGATAGATGTGTCATTGACAGTATGCTAAACTGAACACCTGCTTAACGAAATTATGACTATGTATGAAAATCTTCCAAAAAAATGCTTAACGGGTATTTTTATGTTGCTGCTGTTGGTCTGTCAACAGCTATATGCGCAACAACAGAGAACGGTCACGGGGATCGTTAAAGACGAAAAAGGCATACCTTTGTCTGATCTGAGTATTTTAGAGAAAGGCATCCGCAATGCCACCAAAACGGATGCGGATGGAAAATTCAGCCTACCGCTTAAATCGGCAAATCCGACCTTGATTTTTAGTTATGTCGGTTATGTACGGCAGGAGAAACAGCTGCGTGCCGGCGAAAATACACTTCAGATAACGATGAAGGAAGATGGAACGGGGCTTGATGAGGTGGTCGTGATGGGCTATCAGGATGTGCAGCGGCGGAAGACGACAGGAGCTATTGCTACCGTAAAAGGGAAAGATTTTGAAAATACGCCCTATGCAACCTTCGATGCCATGCTGCAGGGACGCGTGGCTGGTTTGACGGTATTGAGTACTTCGGGCGAACCCGGTACCAATAACATTGTCAACATCCGCGGGACGAGCAACCTGGGCTTAGCAGACAACCAACTGCAGGCGCCCTTATATGTGATCGACAATATTATTTACGACGTGAGTGATATCCGGTCGGCTTACGGTAATGCAAGTCCTTTGCAGGCCATTAATCCCAACGACATCGAATCGGTTGATATCCTGAAAGATGCTTCGGCATCGGCCATTTATGGTGCCCGTGCTGCAAATGGGGTCATTATCATCAAAACCAAACGTCCGGCGCAGGGTAAACCCGAAATACGGATCTCGGCTTACAACGGAGTTTCCAGCCGTCCGGCAATGAAGCCCATCACCGTTGGTGCAGCCGAGCGCAGGCTGAAAATGAACTTGCTCTATCAGGGTGGATCGTACGACTGGTTCAATAATGGATCCATTAGCCCCATGTTAACAGATAGTTTAAATCCAGCCTTTAACAACAATACCGATTGGCAGGGGCTTTTTCTGCAGTCGGCCAACATCAACAATGTCAATGTGAGTATCGGTGCCACCATGGAGAAATTTTTATACCGTTTCTCGGCACAGCGTTATTATGAGCAGGGCGTAATGATGGGCTTTGAAAATGAAAACCTAACGCCGCGCCTGATGTTACAGGCTAACCCGACGGACAATTTCCAATTTGAAACAAATTTGTTCGCAGGTTTTACTAAAGCGAAACATGGTTCGGGT
The DNA here is from genome assembly GCF_024808035.1 of Sphingobacterium sp. BIGb0116. Classification (NCBI taxonomy): domain Bacteria; kingdom Pseudomonadati; phylum Bacteroidota; class Sphingobacteriia; order Sphingobacteriales; family Sphingobacteriaceae; genus Sphingobacterium; species Sphingobacterium sp. BIGb0116. The sequence goes on from NZ_JANUDT010000011.1 coordinate 25,633, forward strand.
GACGATACGAAATATCCCTTTAGCACCTGGGGATTTCCTTCTTCTTTCTATCAGCTTACGGATGTCGACCAGCAGATCTATACGGGGCGCTACGATGGTTTGATGGATCGCGATAACTCCTTCAGCCTGAATGGAAACTTCGCTGGGACACTCAAGAAATTTCTGATCAATGGCCTGACCCTGCGCTCGCAGTTTTCGTTTAATGTCAATAATAATACACGCGATCTTTTTCGCCCCAAACTGCTTACGGGCTATAGAAACTTTGCACAGAATTGGGTGAACCAAAATAAGCGCTGGGAATGGGAAACCTATTTTAACTACATCAAGAGCATTCGAAACATCCATAATTTTAGTGCCGTTTTGGGTACTGGTATTGAACGCAATACGTCCAATGAAAATTATATGTATGGCTACAACGACAATGGAAATTATGTGAAAACCGTAACCGGTATCCCTTCCGGGCCTGATCTCTATGCAACGACTTCCATCAATGAGCGCTCGCGCGTATCGGTATTCGGTCGTTTTGGCTACGATTATAAGGACAAATACCTGCTTTCTGCAAGCTACAGGATGGACGCATCGTCGCGCTACAGCAAGGATAACCGCTGGGGTATTTTCCCATCCATATCTGCCGGCTGGGTGCTTTCGGAAGAACCGTTTTTCCAGGGAGTCAAAAACGCGATATCCTTTTTCAAAATAAGGGGTAGCTATGGTATTACGGGTCGTGATCCGGGCTCGTACTATGCACGCTATACAGGACTGACTTTTGACGCATCTTATCCAGGGGCGGTGCTGGAAAATGGCATTGCTGGTTCGGTACTCTCGTATAACGGTAAGCCGACAGTATCTCCTAATTATGCGGCGGCGGCAACATCACCGACAATCAGATGGGAGCGTTCACCGCAGTTTAATGCCGGGTTCGATATGAACCTGCTGCACGACCGGGTTACGGTAACTGCTGATTTTTATGTGCGCGACTCCAAAGAGTTGGTATACGATCTGACGATGCCCGCTACTTCGGGATACAGCACCGTCTCCAATAATTTTATCAGTGTGAGAAACAGTGGTGTGGAAATGACGATTATCTCCCGAAATATGGCCCCTTCATCGGCATTCCAGTGGACCACCAATTTCAATATGGCTTATAATAAAAATTATGTGACCAGCCTGCCTGACGGTGGAAAGGAAATACAAGTGGGACCACCCTGGATGCAACGCGCCCTGAATGTAGGCCAGCCTATTTTTCCATTCAAAGTATGGGATGTGGATGGCGTATATGCGACCAATGCTGACGTGCCTGTCGATCCTTTGACGGGAAGAAGAATAGCGCACTTTAATCGATCGGTCCTTTATCAGGCTGGCGATCCGCGCAGAAGGGATGTCAATGGGGATTATGTGATCGATTATAACGATAAAATTGATATGGGAAATCCAAATCCCGACTTTGTGGGCGGTTTTATCAACCAATTTTCTTACAAGAATTTTAGCCTATCCACACTCGTGAGCTTTGTTTTCGGACGCTCTTTGTGGAATGGTTACCTGTCGGATAAATTACAGGATGCCGGTTCATCTGCCCTTTATTCGACCTGGGGTACCAATTCGGCCATTGCAGGCGATTTTAAACCCAGCGACTTCTGGATGAAAGACGGCGATCAGACCAAATACCCTACTTTGTTTCGCAATACGGTAGACAATTGGCACATCGCTAATAGTACTTTCGTGGAAAATGCCAGTTTTGTACGCCTGAAAAATATTCAGCTGAGCTACACATTCCCGCAGGCCATGATTAAGAAACTTAAGTTGAAAATGCTCCGCATTTATGGGGTCGTGGATAATGTGGCTGTTAAGTCCTGGTCTTCTGTGCCGGACCCTGAAGCAGTGGAAGCCAATGGTTATTCAACGGGTAACGGATATCCGATCCCGAAGAAATGGACAATAGGCTTGGATGTAACCTTTTAATCATGTCAGTTCCATCGGATAACGGTGGCTTAAAATTAGTTAGAGATGAAAAGAAAAATATTGTTTTTAATGCTGAGTGCTTTCATGTATCTCGCTTCAGGCTGCTCCAAGTTTCTGGACATTGAGCCTGTCAGTTCGGCAACCGACGAGAACTTCTGGAAAACGCAGGAAGATGCCAATAGCGCAACCAACGCCATGTATGCGCTGCTGCGCAAGGCCCTAAATCAAGGCAATGGGATGGCCTACTATGCCTATGGCGATTTGCTAACGGACGAAATTACTTCTTCGACCAACGCAGACTTTAATCCGATTGTCAATATGCAGCTCAATACGGCTGTAGCGGCTTCGGAAACCTGGCGGCCCGCGTATCAGCTGCGGCGCTATGATGTCTTCTATCAGGCTATAGACCAGGCCAACCGCGTGATCCAAAAGCTCCCTAAGATGGATGAAAATGCCTTTGACAATGTATCGACCAGGGATTACTATATCGGCGAAGCTTACTTTGTGCGTGCATTTGCCTATTTCTATATGGCGAGGGTATGGGGAACAGTGCCGATTATAACAGAATCTGTGGTGCCCATCAATGCTGTAAATCTCCCGGCAAGTAAAGAAAGCGATGTGCTGGATCAGAGCCAGGCCGATTTAACTAAAGCTTTGACTTTACTGAAATGGAGCAATATTGACCAAGATGATTTTGCCCTGCGTGCAAATACCGGAGCAGCGCTTGCCCTGCAGGCGCACCTGAGTGCATGGCGCGGCGAATATGCGGACTGCATCGAGGCAGCTAAATCGGTATTGGAAAGCGGCGAATATTCTTTTGTGGGAAGGGACAGTCTGAACTACCGCAGTATTTATCAGGGAAAATCCAATGAAGGTATTTTTGAGATTTCCCAAAATGGGGAAAACGAAGGTACAAACTCGGGAATAGGGTACTTCTCGCTAGCCGGGCCTTATTTTCGGACTTTAACAGATCCGATTCTAAGAATCAGTCAGGATTATATTAAAACGCTCTTTAAAGACAGTAACGATAAACGATTTAAAAGTGTGTTTGATATAGTTTATAACGGTAACTATGCGCTGTGTACGAAATATGCGAATGTTAAGTTTTCGAGTAATGCGTCAAATGCCAATGCGATATTTAAAAATAACATCATCATCTTTCGCTATTCTGATATTAAGCTGCTTATGGCAGAGGGATTGGCCGCAACAGGTAAAAATAGCTCCGCAGAAACCATCTTAAATGAAATCCGGACGCAAGCTGGACTGCCTGCCTACACAAATGAGGAACCGCTCATCGAGGCCATCTTTAGCGAAAGAGCGCGCGAGCTTTTTCTGGAAGGCCATCGCTATTACGATCTCGTGCGGTTGTATAAACACTTCAATGTCTATAAATTTCCGGAAGGCAAAATGAACCAGTCGCAATTTAATGCGAAGAAATACCTTTGGCCATTTGACCCATCGTTGTTGTCAACCAATCCGCTGCTGAATCAGACACCATACTGGGGAACCGTCAATATGTAAACCACTAAACCTGAAAAAAATGAAAACCTTATATCGATTTGCGTTGCTGCTGGCTTTTGGACTGGCAGTGGTGGGTTGCAAGAAAGCAGCTTATCTGACGGATGATGGCCTCCATACAGCCGAAGTCAATCTGTCTACTTACGACTACCTGGCGGCTCATCCCAATGGGATGTTTGATACCCTGCTGCTGGTGATTGACCATTTTAAACTCAAAGACGAAATCAACAAGGCGAAAACCTTTTGGGCGCCTTCGGATTATTCGGTCAACCGTTATTATAAGCAGAAGGCAGACTCGGTGAAGTATGTGGACGAAAATGCACAGTATTCTTTTGATCAGTTTCTCAACGAAATCCCTGTGGATTCGGTCAGGGCATACATCTACAACGATGCCCCTTACAATTTGGAAACGGCCAGTACAGCGTATACGACGATCAGCAATGCGTCCAATGTGGGTGGATTTTTCTATCATAGGCAAAAGCAGCCCAAAGCGGCCTGGTCTTCGCAGCCCGTTTATTATTTATACTACGTCAAAGTGCGTGGCGAGGCGGATCAGATCAGCCCTGACGGTATTGTTACGGTCAAAGAAGATGATCAGGCCGACATGCGTATATATTGTCAGACAACCGGGATTAAAACGGCTTCAGGAACCATGCTAAATGTATTGGCCAATACACATACGTTTATAGGCGATTTTGTGCCACGCCTCCTGACGGGGCCTAAAATCGTGGAAACCGGTTCTACGCTGACCTTTACATACGACCTGAGTATTAAATATGATGCAGCCGGTTATACAGGTACCACAGTGGACCTGCTGTTGCCACGTTTAGCGCGCTTTTATGGCGTGGAGAGCGGCGCAATATCCGCGCTGGTGGGTAAGGATATTACTTATTATGCTGTACAGCCCGATGGCAGCCTAAATGCAAACAGCACTGCCAACGCCCCCGGGCACTGGTTCGATACGAAAGGGCAAACCTGTTCATGGGGCACCGATGCACGCATTGTGTCTGAGCTGGCAACCTCAACGATGACCTTCAATATTCTGCAATATCCAGGGCAAACAACGGTGGGTAGTACCTATACGGTCCGCCAATCCCTCGTATACAAGTCGAAAACAAAGGGTGATTTGAATGCTGTTTTTGTATTCAACATTAAGATCAAATAAATTTTGAAACTAACTGGATTGATTCCGCGGCAGTGCCGGATCAACCGGATAGCTTCATCACAAATGAAAAAATAAAACAGATGAAAAAACGAAGTTTTATAATCGGCTTAGCAGGTTTATCCCTATTGCTATTGGATTCCTGCAAGAGTGACCAAATAGGTTATTTAAGTGAAAATATACGCTATAATGTGGAGAATCTGCAAGTCAACCAGGGGACGGTGGTGTACACGGATGCCATTGTTGCCAATGGAAGCACAACCCCGCTGACCGTCAATCTGGTTGCGGTACGGAACAAGGAAACCGGCGAGCTCACAACAGAATTTTCAAAAGAACATGAGATATCCACCTACCTTGCTGAAGTCACCTGGCGGGATACCACCCTGGATCTGTTGAAAGCGAAGATTGGCAAGGCTAAATATCCGCCGATGATGCTCAATGCGACCGGTGGCCGCGTGGGTTTTACACAGGCGACGCAATTCGTGACCCCGGGACAATACACGATCGATGTGGAGGTGAGCAATATCGCCGGACAGAAAAAATTTAAGAACATCCTCGATTTTAATGTTATCGGTGCCAAGAAGGAAGATATTTTATTTAAGTCGTGCACGAGTTCGGACTACGGTGCCGAATCCAATTTTCTACCGTATACAGATTACGAGATCAGTGTAGAACATCAGGCCGAAGGAGAAAACAAAATTGTATATCAGTGGGAAGATAAAAACGGCAAGCCCTTCAATCCTAAAAAAGGCGAGATCATCAAGCGTGGTGACCGGCCGACATTCAAAAATTGGTCGCCTTACTATCCGGAGGAAGTTACCGATACGGGCTTGGTGTATCGCTATCCAGATGTTTCGGGGCTGGTATACCCCATCATGAACGGTACTTATGTAGGTACAGAATTTTGGTCGGGGGATCCTATTTCTTATTACCGTATTGTGGGGACAGCGACTACGCTGGGGCGTAACCTCAATCCGGTATCGACCATCAAATTCTACAGAAGTGGTACCTACATCGTTCGCTTCCGTTTTTTGACCATCACACATAGTTGATCTCTACCTATTAAAAGCGCAAATGATGAAAAGTATAGTATTGCATAAAGTCCTGCTGATACTGGTTTCAGCACTTGTATTCCTTTCGCAGGGATGCAGCAAAAAAGTTGAACTTCCGGTCGAGGAAGAGGTCACCACGCCGCCCGTTACAGTGGGGACAGATTCTTTGAAGATTTATAAGCCCAAGGAATTTGAAGGGATGGATTATAACGATAAAGGGAGTAAATGGTCCTATTCGCGCAGCCGTCAGTCGGAGCATTTTATCGTGTTCTGGGGTGCAAGTTATGGGAAGAATGATCCCAATGCCAGCGCTGTACCTGAAGAATACCGTGTCGATATTGATGATCTTCTGGCCAAGGCCGAACAGTTCTACGCATTGAACATCAATACCCTGAAGTTTGCAGAACGTAAAGTAAACCGATCCAATCTGGATAAGTATAAAATGATGATTTTTGTGCACTATACGACAGAATGGATGGCGTATGGTGGCGGTTACGACGATACGATCGGCGCATTGTGGATCAATCCGGCGACCTGTAAGCCAGTAGGTGCCGTGATTGCCCACGAGATCGGGCATAGTTTTCAATATCAGGTATTTGCCGATTTAAAAGGTGGACATGGATTTCGCTACGGTTTTGGCGGAACGAGCGGCAATGGGTTTTGGGAGCAGACAGCGCAATGGCAGGCCTACCAAACCTATCCCGCACAGGCATTTTCGGGCTCCGATTTTCCCGTCTATACCGAGAATTACTTTCGCCATATTCATCACGAGAAATATCGTTATGCCAGCTATTTCATCCATTGGTATTGGACAAGTAAACATGGGATCGATATGATTGGCCGCATCTGGCGCGAAGCGTTAAAACCCGAAGATCCGGTGCAGGCCTATATGCGTATAACGGGTATCGATGTGAAGCAGTTCAACAATGAGATCTATGATGCGGCGACCCACTTTGTGACCTGGGACCTGAACAGCATCCGGGATTATGGAAAGAATTATATTGGTAAGCTGACGACCAAATTTACGCGGCAATCCAACGGTAGTCTTCGCGTTGCCTATGATCGTTGTCCGGGTACTACGGGTTATAATGTGATTCCGCTCGAAGTTCCGGCTGCGGGAACCCCGGTTTCAGTAGCTTTTAAGGGACTACCAAATGCCGCCGGATTCAACGCGGTGGATGCCAGCCGTGCCGGATGGCGCTATGGCTATGTGGCTTTATTGAAAGACGGCACGCGGGTATATGGTGACAGGACGGAGGGCACGGAGAATACGGTAGCGTTTACTGTTCCGGCCAATTGTAGCAACCTCTGGTTTGTTGTCACAGGCGCCCCATCGGTTTACCAGCCACATGCCTGGGATGATGACGATAGCAATGATGAGCAATGGCCTTACGAAATCAAAATTCAGGGTACAACGGCTACAGGATACAATGAGGTGAGCAGTCAGCCCAAAGATATCGCGTTGAATTATGACCTGAGCTTCCCGGCAGATGCCACAGGGTATTCGGGTGCGCAGGTAAGCGTCAATGCCGCTCAGCTAGGGGAGGCTTTGGCCATATCTTCGGCAGACCTGGCGGGTTTGATGAGCAGCGGGAAAATTAAGTTCTATGCCGTGGAGCCGAATGGAAGTTTAAATCCCAACAATACGGCCACAGGTTACGGGCATTGGTTTACGCCTGCTGGGGCTGTCACCAACTGGGGTGCCAGTGCGGGCTTGTTTTCGGAATTTAACGCCAGTACGATAACGTTCTCCATCGGTCAATATCCGGGCGCTTTGGCCACTGGAAAGAAATACACCATCAAGCAGGCACTGCTGTATACGTACGAAGGAACGAAAAGCGTGCAGGCGACGTTCACATTTAATGTGAATATCAAATAAGAGTATGTTAAAACCACAAGATGAGATGGTGGTTCATATGTTTATGTTTAGTTTAAGCCACGTCGGGAGATGTGGCTTTTTTGATTTTTGTATTGTTGCTATTGTATCGATGCCTCTGGGCTCTGCGCTTAGCTGTGGTCATTCATCCCGAAAATCATACCGTTCGAATAAATTATTTAGGCAACCGCTGTTAGGCCTATACATTCGTATCGAATTAAAGAATACGAATAATGATCCGAAAATTAATCTATCTACAGTTGGCCACAATGCTGTTTGCTTGCCGTACCGCTTATGGGGAGACAGGCTGTTCGTTGCAGGATACCACCACCATTAAACCGATACGCTTGAATGAGGTACACGTGTCGGGACGGGTAAATCCCCTTAAAATTGCTCCCGGCAGGCTGACTTATCAGGTAGCTAAAGGCAGCGCCGGTTCTTCGGGTAGCGCCCTGGAGCTGCTGCGCAGAATGCCTGGTGTGAGCATTTTAGCAAATGGTAAGATCAGTTTAAACGGGCAAGCGGGCATTCAACTGCTGGTCGACGGCAAAACAAATTTTATGGATGGCGAAAATCTGATCAATTTTTTGGCCTCCATGCCAGCCGCATCGCTCGATGTTGTCGAACTTATTACGCAACCAGATGCTACAATGGATGCCAATGGTGATGCCCGCTTTATCAATCTGAAACGGATCAACAGGACCGCCCCTGGCCTCAGTGTTTCTTTATCGACCAATGCCGAACAAGGGAAGTACAGCAGAACCTTCCAAAATATCGCCGTGGCCGCCAACACCGCTAAGTTGGCGATGTCGCATACCTATTCTTATGGAGAAGGGACGGAATTAATTGATGTTAATTCGACCAGGTATATCAGCAAGGAGGGGGATAAGAGGGGCAATGCATTGCGATTGGATATGGACGCCGTTAGAAAGAGAAATTATCGCAATCATTATTACAACGGCACGCTCGATTATGCACCAAATGATCACGTGAAAATGGGGACTTATGTATTAATCAACAATCATGAGCGGACCAAACAGGAAGCTGTTCGTTCTAATTTCTTTAACAGCTCTTCACAGGTGGACTCCAGCATAGCAACAGGAAATGTGTTGGGGCATACCTTTAGGAACTTTAGTACCGGAGCCCATTTGACGGTTCAGTTTGGCGCTGGCTCCAAATGGGAAAATTATCTTGATCGGCAACAGTTTAACCAATCCGAAACCCAAGATCAACTGCTGGACAAATTTGGTGCTGATGGTTCAGTAACGGCCTTGCAGCAAAAACTCCGCGGTGAGACGGGAGGAAAGGTTACTATTACGACCGTGCAATCGAAATATATGCTCGACATCCGTCCAAATATGACGGCCTCTTTTGGTGGAAAATTGACGCAGGTTAATATGCGTACCAATTCATTTTATCAGCAAACTCATGACAACAGCTGGCAGGACCGCGCCGACCTGACCAATACATTCGGTCATGCGGAGCAGTTGAAAGCGCTATTTATGCAGACGCGGTTTAGCCCTTCGGACCTCTTCCAAATTGATGTGGGGCTACGATTTGAGGATGCTGCATTTAAGAGCAGGACCGCCAATGATAAGGATACAGATTTTATCATGCTGAGATCCTATAAAAATTTGTTTCCGAACCTGACCGCGACCTATGCAATGGATGCGGAACAAAAGCTTTCGCTCAATTACCACAGGCGGGTCAATCGTCCCAATTTCAAAGACCTGAGCCCTTTTGTGGAGGTCAACGACCCCTATTTGTACGAGAAGGGAAACTCAGCATTGAAGCCCGAGTTTGTCCATACGATGGAACTGACCTGGTTGTTCAAAAACAGCTATTCGTTGCAGCTGCGCTATAACCTGCGGCAAAATGCGATCAGCAAGAGCTACAACCTGGACGAGCAAAGGCGGACTGTCGTTATGCCGATGAATCTGGAGCACGCATCCAATGTGGGGTTGCGGTTTAATGCAGCGAGTATTTCCCCCCTGAAAAAGTGGAACATACAGCTGAACGGGAACCTGAACTATACCTCTTTTGAATGGCGGACGGTAACTGATGTGCATCGAAACAGGCGGCTGGTACCTTCTTTGCAGGTACAAAATACGGTAAGTCTGCCTTTTAAACTCAGTCTCGAGCTCAATGGCTTCTGGAATGGGTCTACTGCCGAGGGGCAGGCTACCATAGCTTCCCTCTGGTCTATGAATACTGCCGTACGCAAAACCATCTTGCAAGATAAATTAACTTTGTATATTTATGCCAATGACCTTTTCAGGACCAACAGGCCTAAAATAATTTTTAGTAGTGATGCTATGGAAGGGAAGTACAGGGAGTTGTACGACAGTAGAGCTATTGGGATCAACCTTTCCTACCGATTACATCGCGGAATGAAAGGTAACCTAAAAAGCGATCGTGCCAATGACCGATTGGAAGAAAATAACCGGATTAATTACTGATATCATGAGAGCGAACATAGCAAAATTAAGCGGAAACCCCATACACTATCTAGGTCCGGCACTCTGGGGAATCGCTTCTTTCAATATTCTTCGTGTCGTGACAGATATAACCAAGAAAGATGAATTTTGGTCTGGGGGAATTAGGATCCATTCGGTTGGACTGCTTATCTCGGTGGTTTTTTGTTACGTCATAACAGTGCTTTGGCGGCGGAGACTGGCGAGGATCTTTGCTGCAAAGCCTACCGTCAAACCAAATGTCGCAGTAGAGTATATCGTTGCTGTTGTTCAAATCATGGGGATATTGAATCCAACGGTCTTCGTGTCCGAACGCCTGGGCTGGATCTATATGGGGGATGGTTATATTGATTACATCTTGGTTAATGCGATTTATGTTCCCTTGTTTCTGCTTTACTACATGTTTTTGCGGAACGAGCGCAGCGACAGGAATATGGCCGACAATCGCATCTATGTGGAACAGATCAAAGCGGACAAGCTAAATACCGAATTGCAATTATTGAAAAGTCAGTACCACCCACATTTTCTCTTTAATGCGCTTAATACGGTCTATTTTCAAATTGATGAATCAAATACATTGGCAAAAAAAAGTGTCGAACAGCTTTCGGAACTGTTACGTTATCAGATTTATACGGTGGATGAAAAGGTATCGATGGAGCAGGAACTTGCATATTTAAAATCTTATATTGCGTTTCAGCAGCAGCGGTTGACAGCAAGATTGACCGTGCGCACAGACATTGACGAGGATTGGACAGACATCAGCATCTTTCCTTTGCTTTTTCAGCCTTTAATAGAAAATGCCTTTAAATATGTGCGCGGGCAGTACGAGATCGCAATCTGTCTCAAGCGTCGTCCTACTAACATATGCTTCAGCATTTCCAATAGCCTATCCGGGGCCGCGGCAGTTGAGGCGGCAATTCCCCGGGCTGAGGTAGCAGAGTCGGGGGCGGGACTTACCAATCTGAAAAAGAGATTGGCATTGTGCTATCCGCAGCGGCATACCTTGAATACGCATGCCGATACAACGCATTTTTTTGCTGAGTTAATACTAGATTTATAATTGTTTATGAGAGAGATCAGATGTGCTATAGTGGACGATGAACCTTTTGCGCGCAAAGGAATCGCATCCTACATCGAGAAAATAGATTTTTTGAAGCTTGTTGCTGAATGCGAAGATGCGATCGAGTTGAGCCAATATCTGCGTTTGCATCCCCTTGATCTTATCTTTCTTGATATTGAGATGCCCGAGATATCGGGCTTGGATTACATAGCGAGCCTGAGCAATCCGCCCAAGATAATCGTCGTCTCAGCGTACGAAAAATATGCATTGCGGGGGTATGAGCTGGACGTTGTCGATTATCTGTTAAAACCGGTGCCCTTCGAACGCTTCTTTAAGGCGGCGAATCGGGCATTTGATGTGCTCAGCAGCGCTGCTCCATCTGCAGGTCTGTTGGCAACTTCTCCAGATGCGCATATTTTTCTGAAGGTGGACAAACAGTTAAAGAAGATTTTTCTGCACGATATCCTATTCGTGCAGAGTATGGGTAACTATGTGATCGTGCAGACGATAGATTCGCAGGAAGTGACCTATTGCAGCCTACAGCAGATGATGAGTACGCTGCCAGTCCACCAGTTTATCGCCTGCCATCGATCCTATCTTGTCAATAGGAATAGGATAGCAATCATAGAAGGGAATCAGTTACATGTGGGGGAATACAAAATTCCGATCGCCCGAAATTTAAGGGAGGACGTGATGACATCGATCTTAAATCGTAGTTGAGTAGATACTGCAGTTTGATGATTATATAGGGATTTATATCATTGTTGAGCCAAATGAACAGCTATGATTTCGTCGATATCATTAATAATACGATTAATTGGTTTTGTGAAATAGCTCTGGGCCAGCTGTACCTTTTTTTCTTTCCCATTTTCATCCTTATAACGCGCGATCAGGGCGACGTTGATCGTGATAAAGCCATATTGTTTAAGCTTGTGGATACTAAAACCCTGTAGGCTCTCCAGTGGAATGGTCACTTCTTTACCCAAAAGTCCCTTACGTGTACGGATCTCCCTATTGTCCATATCAATGATGAAATAGGCTCTAAGCAGGGAAATCATCAAGATAACGACAATACCCAGCATCCACCATTTAAATGAGGATTCAGGCATTTTAATGAAACCTACTAGGGCCATAATGGAAAATATACCAACCAAAGGAACATAGGTTCCTAACTGGGGTTTCATTTTGTATTCATTTCCGTTTCTTTCGAAATTTTTCATGTGTTTATCTCTAATTTAGCTATATTAATATTCCAATCTGCTGATGCGTTATCTGGTATGTTAAATAATCGACTTTAGAGAATATCATTATTGGGTGGTGCATTGCGCTAGATCTTCATTAAATGATTGCATTTTTTTAAGTCTCCAAGTAAATAAAGTTATAAATTTGCTTTAGAAAAAAAAAGGCCATAAAAACCACTGCATTTTTTAATTGTGGATCATTTCATGTGGGTATGATTTCTGAGCTTTTCTATTAAAGCCCTATAGAGGAACTTCCTTATAGGATCTGTCCGAACTATTGAAAAATATTAATGAGTACGATGGACGGTTTATGGAAATAGCATGGATAAGAAAGCGCCGCAATTTATTTTAGACCAAGTCAATTTTAAATATGGATAAAAAGGAAACTGTGAATTATGATTCATTGCAGTATGTCAAATATTATGATTCATTGATTCGTCTGGAAGGATATAATCATAAAGTAGTTGTACCCTACGGTGGGATTGGGGTGCATAATCCAGAAATGAATACCGTAGTTAGGTATGAGCCAGGTGATGGCGGTATACTAAGCCCTGCCAGCCTGCTTCTCCATATAATTTTGATTATTTATTTCTTTGTTAAGATTGTGAAAAATATTTTTAAACTTAAAAATAAACCGAAATATGATGGATAAACTAGCTTTTTTGAATGATTGGGCTCAAATCATCCTCATATTTATATTTATTGTATATGTATGCTTAGAATTATTGATTTATATACGAAATACGCTGAAAAATAGGTAGTGGTGGAGTTATGGAAAGTCAGCACAATAAACATCGTAAGAAATAAACTTCCGTAACATAGCATTATGAAAATAATTCTACTTTTAAATATTGCCTTATTAGGTGTTTTATCTTCATGTCAATCCGTTGAAAAATGCGAAGATTCAATATGTTTAAAAACAGCGATTAGAAAAACGGGGAATGATTATCTTGTAAGGTTGGAGTTCAAATCAAAAATGGATACAATATTAAAATTAGATCAGCGAATGTTTGCAACTGGCTGTCCTGATTATTGGGAAGACCCGACCGTATTTTATAAAACCAAGAATCCAGATGCATTAAAACATAACCAAATTATTATTGAAAATACAGATGATCAAATTAGGTTATTGTCAAGACAGTTTTATCCAGAAGGAAAGCAAGTACCGACTGTACTGCCAAACTGCGCATTTTTAGAGGAATTCAAATTGGAATTGAAAAAGGACAGTATTATTTCATATCGATTTACTGTAGGAAAGGACGATTTGAGAGTTTCGACCGCAGATAGGAAGGTGAAATTGCACCTATATCTAAAAAATAAGGGAAATGGAAGAATTATAACGTCAAGCAATTGGATCAAAATAAATTCTTATCGTTCTGAATAACTTGATAGCATATTATTTTTAAAAGGATTAAGTATGTTCAAATTTTATCAAACCATAGTGATTCTAATTTTATTGAGCGGTTTCTTTGCCTCTTGCGACTTCATCGCTGCTGGAAGTAATTTAATGGCCGAACGGTATGAATTTGATGTAACGCAGGATTCTCTTATTAAAAAGATAACAGCTTATAATAACATGACTCTCCAGGATTCATTATTTAAAATCGGCACGGACAGTCCTTATTTTTACGAAGGTTATGTTAATGATGAGAAAAATAATGATATCTACTGGGTATTAATTCCGGTTCCAACGGAATCTCCAACCGAATTATTGCTTCTTTCTGTAGAAAATAAACAATCGGGAGAAAGAAAACATGTTAATAACAAACCTGAAAATGAAGCGGAGATCCGTGATAGAAAAATCGCTATAGACAACTTTAAAAACAGGGTATTGGATAATCTGGGATTGCAGTACAAACATACCGGTAACGCGATGAACAAGGTTTACTAAATAAAGGTCTTATGAACAATGAAGAATTAATTTCGTCAACTATTCTTTGGAAAAAACATCCAGAAATTGGGTATTACTATTACAACGAAGAATACGACAAGCTGATTCTATTGCGGATGAATAATTTTCCTGAAGAGCCACTTTATACACTAATCAATGGGCTTGACATCACAGATCTGGAAGATAAACCGACTGGATGGAATTTGGAAAGGCATTAATCCAAGCATAATTATGGAAAGTTAGGACAATAAACATCGTAAGAAATAAACTTCCGTAACATAGCATTATGAAAATATGTTTAAAAATGGGCAATCTGAAATGAAAAAAACGAAACAGATTCTACATTGGTTGCTAGCCAGCATGATGAGTTGCCTGCTGCTTATATCAAGCTGCAATGGACCTGTTGTTGAAAATAAAAAGATAGACAGCGCATCTAGGACAGACAGTGCTTATATTAAAGTTATCTTTGAAGATGGACTTATCCAAGATGACAAGTTTAGCTTTTCAACTTTTCAACAAAATATATTTGATTACGATGCTGTTGCAAAGGTCCATGATAAACTATTAGATAGTGCCGAATGGAACAAGTTGTATAAAACGATAGTAAATAAATATCGAACCCAGGGAGATACCATTAATCGCGATGACAATAAAATGTATCCCTATGGAGACTATAAAATTTACCTGATTACTTCTAAAGACGATATCTTATTGATTAATAATGATAACGATATTTTTTATAAGAGCAAAAACGGCATCATCACGTTTCGGGATAAGGATTTTGGAGATAAAATCAGATCGCTGATTGACTATTACAATTATTTTGAGAAGATCGACCGGATCTATTTATCCGGAAATTCAGCATTTTTGGATAAACATAAATATGAGGCGATAAAAAATCCACCAAGTCCACCAAAAACTTATTATGAAGTCGATGTAAAATATAAATAGGAACGTATGGGATTGCGATTGTTACTTCTAGTTTGTGTATCAGCTTTTTTTTGTAGTTGTCATCCTGACGACAAGAAAACGGCTTCTATAGATCCTCGCCCTAATGAAGTTAGCTTTTCTAGAGAAGACGCAGAAACATTGCACAAATCCGCAAGCATTAGGACGTTTGTTTTAAGCGATAGTAGTGAATTTTTTTACGATCGAAATGATCTACTTTTTGTATACGGAAAAACAAAGGGGAATAGACTTTTTATGGGGCGCTTACTGTGGTTTAGAAACTATTTTAAGGAAAATATGGATACCGAGATAAGTTTCTCGCAATTTCTTAATGATCTTTTAACGAATCCGCAAGATGAAGCTTTTATAGCCGAAATAGTTGATAAATATAGGATTTTTAATCAAGATTTAGCAGTATTAAAATACGTTGACCAACCTATTTCAGAATCTATTGAACGATTTACGTACCATATCCGTGGATCGGTTATCTTGCGTTTGAAAGGTGAGTTTCAAAGTCCACTTGATACAAAATATTCTATTGCTTATCTATTTTATTTAAATGGTTTTTCACTTGACGAAGATGATTATGAGCCGAATAGTTTTTTTGTTCCGTTGAACAAAAATAATTAAATGAAAAGGTTATCCTTAAGGATGTGAATTTATGAATTCAATCTGATTTTTTAGAATAACCTACTGTAAAGCATGTTATTATTATATTAGGGACATTTGTTTAAAGTTGGTAAAAATAGACCCAAAGGAATAATATACGATCTGATGATTGATCAACAAGAGATATAAAAATGTACAAAAATATTTGGCTTGCTTTAGTTGAAATCGAAGCAAAAGACGGTTAAATATTTCATGATCTCCTTGATCATGAAGAAGAACTCGAAGAGCAGTATATAGGTGCTTGGGGAAATGTCTTGGTTAATTGCGAAAGGATAAATCAAGTGCCTGACATCATTGAAAAAGGGTTGAATGAAAAGGGAATGACGGTTTTGTTTATTGACAAAATCGAAAATATGGAATCGCTGATAAAAGCAGAGCAAGTTGTAAAACAGGTGATTGGTGAAGCTGATTTGCTTTTGAACTCCAATTATATATTTATGATAAGTGATAAGCTTTTTCCATATACTGAGCGCATATAAAAAGCGCTATCTAATCAATATCAAAAAATCAGATGCATGGATACTGATGATATATATAAGAATACTGTATTGGCACGCAAATAGATTTTAACATGAATACCTTTTCTCTAATGTTTCTAGTGAACAGATGACAGCTCTCGTAGGCGAGAAACAAATACGGCCTAACATAATTATGGAGATTTAGGACTATAAACATCGTATACAGTAGACTTCCATAACGAATTGAAATTTCATTTTAGCATGTATAGTATAATGAATCGTTTTTTACTTGTTTTTAGTGTATTTATGGGTACGTTGATCCTATCCTGTACCGGGAATAATGAAAAGCAATCAATAGAAAATATACAGGGAAGCTGGGGTTTCGATACGGCAACCCTGCCCGATATTGGTTCGGGAAGAGTGATTTCAAAAATCCGTGATAATTGTGGTTTTGAATTTCGTATGGATTCATGTAATATGAGCTGTGCATTTTATCGAAAAAGCGAGTCGAATGTTTGCGATGGTATGACGACAGGATTCCGTACCAATTTTGATATTAAAAAAGATTCTTTACGGATTTGGGATGTTGAACGAAAGAGCTGGCATATCTACCTGATAAAAAATCTGACAAAAGACAGCCTGATATTATTTGATCAAAATATGAACTATGATGTCGCATATTGCAGACCTTCGAGTTCAAAAAATAATAGTTTTGATGGAATATTTTTTTCTAAAGTATTTGTAGGTGTTGGGTACACATGTGTTGATGAATCATTTTATTTTGATAGACACGGCAATTACTATTATCAAAATAGTGAGGATGAACTTTCAGCTTATCGATTTAATCAGAAAATGGTCGATCGCATATTTGATGCATATGATCGTTTGGATGTCGGCTCTTTAAAGTCTGAATATATTGGCGGAGGCACAGGCCCATCTTTACACTATTCCATATCATTTATTAGAAACGGTACAGTAATCAAACGTGTAATAGATCATCAAAATACGGGCCCTGATGAGCTTTTGCAGGCTTACATAGTTATGATTAGTAACTTAAAGAAATATAAGGCAGAAAAAGTTAATGTCGATCACAAAATGTCGAAATTAGCTCGAGAAGAGAGCCAGATTTTCTATCAAAAGATGGGGTTAAAAAAGAGGGGATTAAAATAGTTGTTTTTTTTGACTAACTTTTCTTTAAAAATTTCGATCGGATCGCTGGCAGATAAGGCCAGGTTACAAAAATAGCCAGTACGACGGAGACTTTTAAAATGATGACTAAGGACTGAAGTAAGACTGACCCTCTGAAGTTAAAAATATCCAGGGGCATAAATAATTTTGGTTCAGCTCGTTCATTGAGCAGTATCTTGTAATTTTTGGCACCGATATATTCCTGCACTTGTTTTTGCAGCGCTAGATTATAAGTAGCAATATCGTTTTCGGTATTCCAGACGTCTCCCGAATATCGGATGACTGCTTTTGGTGCATATACCTGTTCTTCGCGAAGGTCGACGTTATATGCATAATGAATGGTGGCTGTAGAAGCTTTATCAGTGCGTTTGGCAGTCGGTAGCCATTCGATTTTATAATCGATAATTCTACCCTCTGTTTCTGTCCAGTTGGGGTGAAAAAAACGAAAGCTCTGATATTGAAAATTGGGTAAGCAGCTGTAGATCAATGCTCCGGTCAAAAATACAGGAAAAGAAAATATAACAAATCTTTTACTGAAAATTTTGCGGTCAAAAATAAATATATAGAGGAGTGGGGACAGGATTCCCGTAAAAATAATGACCGGAGCTTCACTAAAATACAGGACTATCAGATATACAAAAGGCAAAAGAAAGTGAAGAGCAAATTTTTCTGTCAATTTCTGTTTCTTATATGTATTGTTTCTCTTTCGATTGCTCATTAAATAAAGTAGGTGCTGTAGTGTTTTGCGTGCAAACTTACTAAATAACCCAAAAAACCCACAATGAATATTAGGGCGAGAAAACTAATTATGAAAAACCTATTTAAAATTATAGCGTGCCTAGTCATCCTCCTCCAGCTCGTACTTTTGGTCGAAAAAGGCAATGATTTGATAAACTATGATGGATATTTAGGACTTCCAAAAGGTTCCTACGGCTACCCCGTTCCATATCACAGTATAGTGTCAATATGCTGTCTAATCACATTATTTACTATAAATATGCTGATCTTAATCATTAAGAAGAAGAGTTTTTTTTATCATACCTCAATTGCGTTTACGACAATATATATGTTAATTATTGGATCTGATCTTTATTTGCATAGATACTCATATCCAGTCCTTTTTAAAGAAATCTTATGCGTTTCTTTAATAGCCTTGATTTTTACTTTATTGATCCCTAGATTTAACGATCTAAATGCAAAGTTAAATGTATATAAGCTAATCCTAATTCTAATGCTCACTTTTAGTATTTTGATGTTTTTGCTTTGGTTCCGAATTATAGGATAATATATAGCTATGATTATGGGGCTAGGTTTTATGGTTCGGTGCCGAGACAGATGTAGTTTGGTTGACAGTTTATAAAAAGTAAGAAGGTTATGAAATTTAAAGTTCGATTTCCAGCTCCTTATCAAGTTATCGATGTATATGATGATAACCTTGATGTCAACATTATTTTAGAGAATGATGAGGTTTATTTTGGAACATTGTTTACGTTGACTAATATCGATAAACTGATGGAGAAAAATCGTGAAATTTATTTTTGGTCTACAGATATGCTTATTGTAAAAGAGCTCTCTTATCAGGGAATTCATGCAGCTCTCCAAACTTTATTAAATGAGGGCTATTTTAACTCAGTTTTCAGTAAAATAGGTGTGGTCAAGGATATTTATTCGCATTGGAAGTGGAAACATTTTTCGGATGTAGTATCGGAGATAAAGGAGCAATTCATTGAATGAAACTAATGAAACAAGGGCCAATGCTGCTAGACGAGCTTTGGTTATTAAACCTATTCGGTGATTGAATTATCGGTGGGGACCAATTTAATTGAAAAACTAATTTCAGTTTCAGGTGAGATACAAAGGTTTGATTAATAAAATATTACGGTTAGATTTTGTGTTATCAAAATGGTTTGCAGGAAAGAGGAAGACAGAAAATGTAGTTCCCGGGCTAGCTTATTTATTCTTAAGTAAAGTAATCTATTTAGGGGAAGTATTTGTCTTTTTATTTTTAAAATTAGTAGGTGTTAATGAGCCTATGATGATATAGTCTTAGGGAGGAGACTAGATATGAAAAAAACGACATGCATACTCTTGTTGTTGTTGTTAAAAAGAGAACCAAGTTCATGTGACTATTTATCCGTACTTATATAAATATGAAATTAGAAGACCAAATTTTAGTTAATCGGTTTGGACAAGGTTTGATTGCAATTGATCAATTAACACCAGGTTTTAGATTACTTGAATTGATGACGAAAAAGAAATTTCTAAACGAACTTCTTTTTCTAATTATGCAGTCTAAACCGGAGGAAGGAGATATTGAACCCGCGATTATAAAAAGTGATTTAAAGTCCACTTTTACTCCCTGCGTGCTGCTTAAAAGAGGAGTTGCAAACCATAATTTAGAAAAAATTATAAATCTGCCGGAATATGAGTTAACAAAAGCATTTGTGCTGCTTTTAAATTTATTTAAAGTAGCTTATGAGAGAAGATTTATTGATGAAAAAGACAATCCTCACAAATGGTGGTATTGGGATTTGTCTGATCATGAAAAGCTTGAGAAGATAATGGTATCTGAAGGAAGGAGGGTATGAAGTTGGGCTCGAATAAATCAGCCGAGGGGTATGTCGGTTCAATTAAAATTGGGAAAATAATGAGATTTATGAGAGGAAGCGCATTTATTTGCATGGTCGTCGTAATTTTTACAGTTTCTTGTAATAGTACCCCTAAAGATCATGTTTTGGTTGAGGCCGTAACAGTCAATAGTGATATGTTTGGTGCTTCGGATTACGCTATTGAAATACGAGAAGACTCCTCATATCGGGTAATTGATTATTCCCTAGGTCTTGATTCTGCTACGTTGGAATTAATCGATCCCACAGAAAATCCGCTATTGTTGGCAGAGAATACTATAACGGGTAAAACTAGAATAGATGGAAATACTTTCTTCTTTAATCCTGGTTTTAGACAGGTTGATAAGGCTTTACTAAAAAATGGCTTTATGGATTTATATATAGGGGATAGTTTTTTTAGGAGGCTACGGTTACAAAAAGGGAATACCTATAGTATAAATTATTTCGATCAAAAGAGGTTTCATGATTATGCAATTTTCAATGCTCCAAAGGATTCTGTTTTTGATAATAGTTATAATCTGAATCAAAGAGATTTAATTTTTATTGATTCTGTTCTAACGTCAATTTTGAAAAATAAAGAGGGTAATAATGCATTTTACAAACAATTGAAAGTTTATAGTAATTCGGATAGTGTACTTGTTGACGTAAATATCTTCTTAAAGAATAATAAATCTCTTAAGGATTTTTTTAGGTACTATCCTATAATTTCTTTTGATTCGCCCACATATGAAGGTACCTATGGGAAATTAGAAATTAATCTTTCAAAACGCACTTTCTCCGAATTAATAATGTCTGATGACTTTTGATTTTTAAAATTCAAGTCAAAAATGCTGTCAGACTAACATTGCCATTAAATTAAACGACTGTAATATGGATTTTGAAGAAATAAATAGAGTTTTGTTTTTTACATTAAATGATATCTGCCCGATTGCGACAAGTAGAATATCAATGATGTCAATAGATGATCGGTATGCGGGATACCCATTTCTACGTTTCAGATTTAAGGAAAAAGATAAAAATGATGTTATATATAGCAAAATCAGGGATGCTGTAAAAGATTTTAAAGGGCTGTTGTCATGGGAAATGATAACCTTTGATGATGTGCCAAATTATTTAATTGTGCCTACTTATGTCTATAGTGAAGGGAGGCCAACGAGCGGTGATTTAAATGAGCATTTAATAGCAAAACATGGAGAAAGTTTATATCGACAAATGATTGATCAAGCTATTGAGGATATACCCAATTTAGCAAAAGCAATTAAAAATAAATTTCATGCGCAATAATTGTATCGCGTGTTATTTAGAACGAATAATTTCGAATGTAAGCCCTAAAATTATCTTTTAGGCTAACTATACAAAGATTTAATCATTCATCTCGTCATAATAGACATCCGTCTTGCTAAGGATCTGCTGTACCTGCTCGTACTGTTTTTTGCTAAGCCCTGTATCGTTCAAAAAGAAGAGACCGCTCCATTTTATTTTTTTGACAGAAGACAAAAACGGTTTCCATTGAAGGGGATTATTTGTAAATGGTACAAACACCAGTTTGGGATTATTGTACAATGCAGCGGGGAAGCTTGTAAATTGATTGAAAGAAAAATTGGCCTTTTCTAGTTTTTTTAATGCAGCAATTGATTTTGGCAGTGTCGATAGCCCCGCATGTTCTATGCCGAGTTCTTTTAGTTCGGGCAACTGCTCAAATAGATCAGGCAGATCTGTCAGCTTGGTCTCACCTTTGTAATTGCCCGAAAGGTATAGGAAAGACAGCTCGTTCAAACTAAAAATTTCTTTGGGAAAAGTGCTGAACAGATTCCCGTTAAGCCCGAGCTGTTTTAAGTTTTTGAGTTGTGCAAAGGTTGAAGGCAAACCCGTCAAGGGATTATTGCAGTCGAATTCTTCCAACGCTGTCAAATTGGAAATACTTGCGGGAAGTATACTGAGATTATTTCTGCTTAACGCGATCTTTTTAAGTTTAGGATGGGCGGCTGTGATTTCAGGAAATGTGCTGATGTCTAGATTGCTAATTTCCAGTGACTCCATTTGATTGCCTTCGTCCATAATCTTTTGCAGGATTTCGCTGCTGAGCTTCTTTCCGGAGATGGAAGAACCCAGGGATAAGGTTTTTACCTGAGCAAGGTCTGTGCTTACTAATTCCTCCAGTTTCTCCAGATTGAGTTCTTGCCCATCCGTCTTTTTGATGCGCACCTGATCTGCCGCCCGCATGGGCATGGATATCATAACAGGCATGCTTTCCGAAGTACCTGCCTGTTCGATCACTTTTGGTGGCTCGGGGATAGGTTTCACCACTGGTGGCGGGCCTTGTTTTTTCTTTTTCTTTTGCGCCGAGACGCTTAACGTAAGTAAGGATAGACTGAATACGATAATATATTTTTTCATGTGTGTGCTTTGTCTTTTGTCGTTGAAGCAAAGATGCATATTTTAAGACTGCTCTTTTCTGTGGATTTATATCCGATCGCTTTGGCTTACGATTCGTTGCACCTGGATGAATAATGGTTTGGCTTCGTTGTGAATCGTAAAAGCTCCCTGATAATTTAATGATCAGGGAGCTTATTGTTAAAGGGAGTAAGACGATTTGTGAAATAGGCGCTGGGCTATTTCGTTTCGATCTTGTATACGTAAATCGGGATTTCTGGGGCATTGACAGTGGGTAAAGACAGCTGTAGGCCATCTCTTCCTTGTGCCCATTTCACCTTTGAGGAACTGCCGAGAAGCGCTAAACTTTTGATGTCGAGGCTACTTTTTGCAAGCTCCGGGATGTCGATCGTAGCCGTTGACGGACTACGCACAAAAAGATAAACACTTTTCCCTTTCTGCGTAAAGCGGTAGTCTGATACGATTTCCTTGGACGTCGCATCGTTGACGGCATCTTTCATGCCGGCTTTGTCCTTTTCGGTTGCTTTATTGTCGGACGGCAAGGTATGCAGCGCTTGTTTGACTCCGCTCCAGACCGTTGTGCCGTAAATCGCTTCACCATTGGTTTTCATCCAGCTTCCTATAGTATGTAGGTTTTCCTGGCTTTCGACTGGCCAGGTACCATCGCCTTTGGGGCCTACATTGAGCAGCAGGTTGCCCCCCTTGCTCACGACTTCAATAAGGTTGCGGACCAGCAGCTCGGGGCTTTTCCATTTTGTGTCATGTCTATTGTAACCCCAGTTTTCACTCATCGTGATGCAGGCTTCCCAGTTCTTCCGTGCAGTAGAAACCAGCGACTGCTCAACAACAGCATAATCGCCAAGTCCATTTCCTATCCGGCTGTTGATGATACAGTCGGGCTGAATGGAATGAATCAGATCTTTGATTTCCTGACTTTGTTTTTTGGTGATCAGCTCGGGAGTATCAAACCAGATAATACCGATAGGACCATACTGTGTCAGCAATTCGCGCAGCTGCGGTTTGACCTTGTTTTCGACGTATTTGTTGAGGTCTTTGGCATCTTCGTCGGGATAATCCCAGGTATTGCTGCGTCCAGCTTTAACAGGCCAGTTGGTGGGCACATCGGGGTTTTCCCAGTCGCGGCCAAGGGAATAATAGAAGCAGAGCTTGAGGCCGTATTTCTTGCAGGCCACGGCGAGCTCCTTCATCGGATCTTTTGCCCAGAGGGTGCGCTTGACGATGTTATAGTCGCTGACGGCTGAGTTATACATCGCAAACCCATCATGGTGCTTGGCCGTGATCACTAGGTATTTCATGCCGGCATCGTGGGCCATCTGTGCCCAGTGGTCGGCATCGAAGCCCGTTGGATTAAACTGATCGGCGATCTTTGCATAGGTCTTGACGGGTATACGTTCGTAGAGCATAAAATGCTCGCCGCCTTTGGTGGGATGTCCATTCCAGTCGCCAGCAGTCTGGGAATAGAGCCCCCAGTGCAAAAACAGACCGAATTTACTGTCGGTAAACCAAGGAGCGGGCTGGCCCGACACTTTTAATGCCATGAAGGATAGTACCAGAGCCAGTAATCTACTTGTGTTTGTTAAAAATAATTTATGCATCGTATTTCCCAAGTTTTCTAACGGTTTTGTACTTTCATGGACGAAACCTTATCGTTAAAAGTCGAGAGATAGGTCGATGAAGAGGTGACGACAAGGCTATCGCCTGTAAAATTATTGCCGTTGTATAAAGTTACTTTAACATTGGCGCCAACTTTAATGGAAGAGATGCTATTGTCTGTCACGCCTTTTGCCAATAAATCTGAAGTAGTATACTGCCCTTTGCCAAAGCTTCCTTTCACACCGGCATAGGACGCATTGGAATAGGTATACACCGAATCTTGATTGGTTGTCATGAGATCATTGACATAGTTAAATTCGTAAACATTAGAAGTTGTGTAGCCATTTTGCAATAATAATTTTACCTTAAGTTCGTAAGGTGTATTGCCTTTGTAGTAAAGCTCATTCAGATCTATAGTTCCTTGGATGACTCCAGAGGAAACGGGGGCAAATTTCCAGGTGACTGCATTGTAATCTTTGTTGGCTCCTGTGCCTTCGTTGTTTACATTGGGATCCATATAAACCAATATCTCACTCACAGGCAAATTGGACGTATAATTTCCGGTAATAAAGATTTTTTGCTGGCTGTTATCAATGGCAAATTGAGGTTGTACCGAATATGTAGGTGCCTGATAAGGGCTAGCTGTTGCCACTGCAGGTTGAAAAACTTCATTTCTGTTGAGAATTGCTGCATCAGAGCCGGTTAGAAATGTAGGCTGTCCCTTGCTAAAACTCACATTTCCGCTTCCCATCAATGATGTACCCAGTGTAGGTTCTTCACTGACATATTTAGCGCGGTTATGGGGCAAATTTAGTCCATGACCCAATTCATGTAGCATGCCACCGAGATAGTTTGAACTAGGGTTTGGAATTCCATTGACAGACATGGAGGAATTATCCACTGCAAAGCAGTATTTTCCATAGCCATAGAATGGTTGGCTGTTATCGCCATCTGTTCTTGCTGGCAAAAGTACCAAATAGTGGTTGTTGGATGAAAATTGGCTTGGATGGGCAGCTCTGTAGGTATTGATCTCATTTATAATTTTACCAGCGGATACGGCCGAGCTGTAGGGGTAGTCCGCTTGAGCTCCTGAGGCCGGGATTTCAATGATGTTAACTAGGCCTGCAGAATCTTTTGCCAGGCCCAGATAGCTGCTATAACCATAGCGACCCATCTCATTATGCAGCCAGTCCTGGAAATGGACAAACAGCTGGGATAACCGTGTTTTATAGTTAGGCAACGCTGGATTGTCTGTGGGTACAAACATGATTATATTGAGATTTACTGGATTAGTCACAAAGGTAAGGTTGGAAAGAGTGGTGTCTATGGCACCATTCGATGACGCTTTTAAACGTTGAGTTTCTGCTGCATTTTGCTCTACCAATGGCTTTGAACAGGCGAAAAAAAGTGAGAGGACCGCGGTGGACAATGCAAATCCTTTCATGATCTGCATCCATCTTTTTGTTTGTTTTGTCATAATTTTTGAAGTAAATAATTTATAATTGTTAATGTATATTGGTGGCTTATAACTACTCAAAATACAAGCCTATAGTAAGAAATAGGGTTTGTTTTACAGGGGTTTGGAACTAAGTAAACCGTTTCTATAAATTGAAAAACGGTAAAGCGAATAAATGTTATTTGGTCAGAAGAAGACTACCAGACGGGTTTGTCTGATAGTCTAAACTAAACACTAAACTAACAAATGGTCATCTCTTACCATTATTCTTTTGACTTGTTCATATGTCCGCTTTTATTTGGTTACATTGACAATATACCAAACATGGAGTTCGCCAGATCGTATGGTGATGGTATCCTTACCGACGGTTAAACCGGTAACCAAGCCTGTATTGCTATATGTTGCGATTTCTGGATGTTTGCTGGTATAGGTCGCCTCAGTGACACTGCGGTTTCCCGGATTGACTGCCAGATTGATCTGAAGCGGCGTTCCGATTTTAACAGGAATCTGCATGAAACCTCCAGAAAGTACAGCTTCCCGAACAGTTAAATTGTCTTTAATGGGCCCCAGGTCCTTTTTGCATGCGTTCAACCCCATAGTTACACATAGGAGGCTAATCGACAGGTAGATATATGCTTTAATTTTCATAATGTTATTTCTTTTTAATACGTATTATTTTGCACCCAGCCATCCCGGATTTTGAACCAGATGATTACCATCTAAAGTGAGATCGTATAAAGGTAACGGCCAATAGTAGCGGTAGTCTGCCCATAAGGCGACACCATCAGCAATGTTGGCACTCCGCGGATAAGCGATGATAAATCCGTTATTATCTAAAAAGATGTCTTTATTGACTTCTTCTTTTAGGGCAATAACCGGTTTGGCAGTATGGGTACCGTCGTAGAGTTTACCTTTTTCTGCTGTAAATTTCATACCCCGTAACGGAACTGTCATCAGGTTGCCGGCTTTCCAACGCATCAAGTCTTCATATCGACGGTCTTCCAGGACCATCTCGATACGACGTTCCCTTCTTATTTCACGGATGATGGGGCTAACGGAATAATCAAGTTTTGCAGCATAAATCTCATCGAGCCTTGGATCGGCAGGGAGGTTGCCAAGCTCGAGTTTGCTGCTCGGATATTTCGCAAAGTCAAATCCCGCGCGTTGACGCAATAGATTGATTGTTCTATCTAGGTCGTTCTGCGTCAAAGTACCTAAAATGGCTTTTGCTTCTGCTAACATCAGCAATACCTCTCCATAGCGGAATTCAATAGCCGTTTGTTGTCCGTTTGTTGTCGCTTCGTTTTCGGTACGGTCACCCATCCAGTGCTTAATAGGTAAGTAGCCGGTTACGGTGGTACCACCACTGACATTATAAGATAGCCGAGGATATGTTATACCATTTTTTTCGAGGCTGGTCGTCCCATCTGTTCGATTAAACAAGGAACGATTTTCACCGGGATAATTAATGGTCTGTTTCAGACGTGGATCCCGGTTTTCGAGTTCGGACCATAGGCCGTCGTAACCTTTGAAAAGTGGGTTGGCGGTATAGCTGCCAGCGGATCCTGACGTATAGATCGGTTTACCGTCAATACACAGATATTCATCGATCAGGCCCCGTGTTGCACCTCCAGCAGGTCTTCCGCCCGAAATACTGTTGTTCTGATCCCAATAACGCTGCGTTGCGTGACCGACAACAGTGCCATCATAAACGCGGGCTAAGATAGCCTCTTTATTGCCGTCGGAATTTGGATCTTTCTTGAATGTAAACAATTTCCAGTAAGGAGTTTCACCCGTAGCATACAATTGATAGCGACCTGAGGCGATGATTTTTTCGCAAGCATCCACAGCTGCCTCCAAAAAAGGTTTTGCTGTGCTTTGTAGAGACAACTCGTTATGGTAGGTCCTAAAGGAGCCTTCGAAAAGGCCAATTCTCGCTTTTAAAAACAAGGCCATATCCTGATTGATACGTCCGTCTGGACGGCCAGTAATGCCTGCAAGACCTGCAATAGCAAGATCGATTGTCTTCATTAAAGAATCAGCAACCACTGTTCGCTTATCCCGAGGTTTGTAAAGGTCCTTGCTGTCGATATTGAGGTCGCTTGAAAACCAGGGCACATCTCCAAAAAGCATAAGCTTGCGGTAGTAATCCATCGACTTAAAGAAATAGGCCTCGCCCACATATTTGTTCAGTCTGCTGATGTCATTGTTGACGGCGGGCAAAGCATTGCTGTAGTTTTTGAGGAAATAATTGACTGAGCGTAGGTTTTCCCAAGTCCAGTCGACCGACGTACCAGCATTTGGTGGAATAAAGGTGTTGTCCATCATACTGCTGATATTGCCGTAGCGGACCATATTGTCGGTCATAAAGTCGGATGCCAATAAATGGCTGCCGCCGACAACATTGGGGTTTACTTTAGCATCAGCCCAGCCCGAACCGTGTCCTAGAATATAGCGGTTATAGAGATTATTGAGGTATAATGTCAACTCCGTTTCGGTATGTAAGGAGTTGTCCTTCGATAGATCGGTCTCGGGACTTAGCTGTAAAAATTTATCGTTACAAGATTGTGTCAGCAATAAGGAGGATGCTGCGGCAATGACGATTAATCTGGATATATTTTTTTTCATAGTAGTATTAGTTAGAAAACAATTTGGGCACCAAAAGCAATTGATCTCTTTTGTGGATAGTCTGCAGATATCTGGTCGACGTCAAAAATTGTAGGTATTTTTGTGAGCTCAAAAATGTTGTAACCGGCAAGCGTGAAACGCAGGCGCTCCACACCAAATCGTTTGGTCATCTCCTGCGGTAGGGTATAGCCCAATACCGCCTGTTTAAGTCTCAGATAAGCGCCATTGATCAAGTATCTGTCCTGGACATTGACCGAAGAACCGTACATTGGAAATTCAGCGTCTGTGCGGTCTGGTGTCCAAGATCTCTCATACATCCATTTTGAGCCTGCTCCTCCGCCCCAGTAAGAAGATAGCCCGGCCCAGATATCACGTTTCAGCACACCTTGGAACAAAAAGTCGAGATCGAAATGTTTATATTGGACATTTCCAGTGATACCAAATCGATAACGTGGTGTAGAGTTTCCAATAACGACACGGTCGCCTGGATTTGCCAAGGTGTTCAGTCCGGCATCTATCTTTCCATCAGGAATTCCCTCCGGTCCGCCAAGATCCTGGTACCAGATATAACCTGGATATAACGTGCCCTGGTACGCTCCGTTGTAGATCCAGTTGCCATTGCTTGGATTGCGACCTGCGAAATCACTTTCCTGTAGTATACCACCGGTACGGTAACCCCATATTTCGCCGATCGTTTTACCATCATACATCACCTCCCTGCCCGAAGAGTTGGTGATCATCATGCTGGTGTTGGCAGCGTAATGCTGTACTTTGGTGAGGTAGTCGGATAGGTTGAGGCCTACACGGTAGCGGAGGTCCGCATTGATCGTTTGCTTCCAAAGGAAAGAAAGTTCAAATCCTTTGGTTTCGAGTATACCTGAGTTTTCCAGTGGCGCAGCGGTTCCCAAAGTGGTTGGAAACGAGGCACTGCCATCGGTCAGGATATCGGTGGTCTTTCTATTGTAATATTCAAATGTTACATCGAGCCTGTTTTTGAGAAATGTTCCATCAAAACCGACGTTCCATGTTCTGGCTTTCTCAAATGTAAGGTATGGGGATACGAGTCCCGGAGGATCGATATAGACTATTTGCTGCCCGTTGATTAAGTAAGGCGCTTTGCCGGTATTCATGGTTGCTTGATAGGGATAGATGGATGAAGGCTGATTTCCTAATTTCCCCCAGCTTCCACGCAATTTGAGTTCGTTGAGCCAGCTCTTAGTTCCGGCCATAAAATTCTCCTGCGATATGCGCCAACCGGCAGAAAAGGATGGAAAAGTGACAAATCGGTCTTTTTCCGTAAACTTTGCACTTCCATCATAGCGGAGATTGCTCTCAACAAAGTACTTTTCTGCAAAGTTGTAACTGACACGCCCAAATAGTGCTCGTCCCGCAAGCGTGTAGGCATTTCGGGAGACCGTATGCAGAGATGGGTCCTCAGCGGCATCAGGGTTTTGTATATCTGGCGAGATCAACTTTCTGAATGTGTTCGTGATCTGATTATATTTTGTCTGCTCCTGATTGTAGCCGACTACAGTAGCGAAATTATGCTTCTCTGCCCAGGTTTTCTTATAATCAGCATAGATGTTGACCAGATATTTGTTGGTGTTATTATTGTCAAAATACGCTCTGTTTTCAGCCGCTTCGGCCTGTTGAGAGGTATACTGCCAAGAGTCTACGACTTGGTTGAATTTGGGGCTGTATCGGCTCAAACTATAAGACTGGGGCTGATAACTGAGGTCTGCCTTTAATTTCAGCGCATTCGGTATCAAGGTAAATTCCGGCGAAATCAACAAGGATACTCTTCTGTCCATGGACTGGTTGTTTGCCCCATAGCTCAGCCAGGCAAGAATATTGTCTGTATAGGTATTGGGGAGCGGATCATTGGGGCCGGTTTGGATAGGCATATTGATGTTTTTGTTCGTCTCACCCATCATAGCCGACCAGATGCTGCCTTTGCCCCCAACGATATAGGGGCTATTGAAATTTGTTTGGTCGAAACCTATTTTTCCAAAAACGCTGAACCAGTTATTCACTTTGGCGTTGATATTCATCAGGGCGTTATAGCGTTTCAGTTTATCGGTATTGATCTTGTACATACCCGATTGATTCTGCATACCACCCGAAATATAATAGTTAATGGACTCGGCTCCACCACTGAGGTTGAGCGTATGTTTTTGCATCGGCGTCCATTTTTTGACGGCTTCCTCAAATGGGTTAACGTTAGCTACCCAAATAATGCTGTTCCCTTCCTGATACCATGCATTTTCGGGAGTGGGATTGTCCATGTACTTTTGGATCATCTCCAGCTTTTTTTCATCGGAAGTACCTGGTTTGCCGTTGGTCCATAATGTCCTGTCCATGCCTGATTTTTGGATCTCATACGCGTTAAGGATATCAGGTAGTCCAGAGGGCGTATCAAAGTTGGAGTCGAAGTTGTAGGCGATCTTGCCTTTCTGATTGAATTCACCTCGTTTGGTACGTACCAGTATTACCCCATAGGCTGCTTTTGTACCATAAATTGCGGCAGCAGATGCATCTTTGATAAAAGACATGTCCATGATATCATTCGGGTTGAGCTGATTCAAGGCACCGGTAGAACTCTCTACGCCGTCTATAATCACCAAAGGGTCTCCGTTTACGGATTCGAATACTCCTGTATTGCCATTGTAATTCATGGAGGTACCACCCCGTAAGTTAAACCCAGGTGTGCTGTTTGGAGAACCATTTCCGAAGGTGATGTTTAGATTGGGAACAAGACCCTGTAAAGCCTGCCCGATATTGGCTACCGGTCGATTTTCAAAGGCCTCTTTGCCAACATGTGAAATGGCTCCTGTTAAGTTGACTTTCTTCTGTGTGCCGAATCCGACAACAACAACTTCCTCCAATGCACTGTCATTCTCCTCCAATGCTATTGTCAAAGCACTGGCTGTTGCACTGTTAAACCGCACAGTCTGTGGTTTGAAGGAAAGGTGCGAAATGGTCAGCGTACCTTCCGCCTGAACTGTTTGCAGGGAAAAGTTTCCTTTACTATCAGAAGATGTTCTGCTGTTGCCGCCGTTGATGCTGATCGTTGCGTTTTCGATGGGCTTGCCATCTTTTTTTGCTACCAATTGCCCTTTGATGGTATATTGCTGTTGCAGCGTTTGAGGCATACTCTTTGGCGCACTTGACAATACAATAATATGGTTTTTGTGCATTTCAAACTGCAGGGGCAACTCGTCTGAAAGCTTTTTGAGAACGTTTTCCAGTTTTTGGTTGGAGACGTCTACATTTACCTGCTTGAGATCATTAAAGAGACTTTCGTCATAAAAGAAATGATATCCGGTCTGTTTTTTGATTTCTGTAAAGACCGATTTTAGATTTCCTTTATTGATATGCAGGGTAACCTGTTGGGCTTCGGTTTTACCGTAGACACCATAGGTAAATAGTAAACCCAGGAAAAGGGTGGCTTTCACCTTTTTGGAAAAGAGAGGTGCAAAGCTAGGTTCAGCCATTCGGTTCCCGAATAGGTAATCTTTACATTTGATAAAGTAATTCATATTTTCAGTAATAGGGTTGGTTTTTGTTTAATTCACATATAGATGTTATTCAAGCACTGCCGAATAGAGTAATAGCAATGTTTGTTGGAGTAGGTAAATATTTAAATCATCTTTGGTCCTCCTTTGGTTTTTAAAAATTGGTTTATCTTTTTAGTTTTTGTTCTTTACGGTAACGGTTTTTCTGTCAATTTCAAATTCAAGGCCGGCCCCGCGTTTAATGAGTTCTAAGGCTTCGGCGAGGCTTACACTTCGGCTCATGCTCCCGCCAAACTTTTTCTTACTGATTGGTCCTTTGTAGATAACTTGGATATCATACCAGCGTGCCAGCTGTTCCATAATGTCCTGAATCTGGTCGTGTTCGAAATAGAAATAGCCATGTTGCCAGGCGGTTTCCTTTTCAATATTTGCCTGAGAGACGCGCATGACGCTGCCGTCGAATTCGACTTTCTGTCCAGGTACGATTTGTTTGGTCGTATTATTTTTATTGGTCAGCTGGATACTTCCATTGATTAATGTGACATTGGAGGCCACATTGCTGTAGGCCGTCAGATTAAAGGCGGTCCCCAGTACTTTAATATCACCGTGTGTCGTGCTGACGATGAAGGGCCGATTTTTTTCGTGGGCCACTTCAAAGTAGGCTTCGCCCCGTAGTTCCACATTGCGGGTCGATTTACCAAAGGCCAAAGGATAGCTCAGCTCGGAAGCTGAATTGATCCAGACTTTGGTGCCATCGGGCAGGACCATGCGATAGAAGCCCGATTCGGGTACTTTTAATGTGTTCTTTAGGCTTGCAAGTTCGGCCTGTCCGCTGTTTGGTTTGTAATGCAACTGGCCATCTACGATCTGAAGCTGTTCGCCATGCGTTTCCTCTATAGTCGTCTGCTCGTCAGAGAGCGCAATAGTTTTACCATTGGAGAGGGTAAGCGTGGCTTTCTGCCCGCCGGGTAATACATCGTTGTTATACCGATAGACTTGATCGGCGACAATTTGTTTGTCCTGAGGAGCAGAGTTTAGAAACCATGCGACACCTAAAAAGATGAGTAGGCTGGCAGCAAGACCTGCATAGATCTTTAGTCGGCGCATGCCGCGGGTATGTAATGGTCGTTTTGCTGGTTTGGCCGACGTATAGTTTAGTATCTTCGCTCTAGCCTGATCCAGGTCCAGTCTATCCCAGAACTCTGCATCGCTAGATCTGAGCCCCCGACTGGTATATCGTTCCCATCGTTCGCGTAGGGTCGGATCATCTTCAAAGATTTTTTGGAGAGCCTGCATATCTGCTTGACTCAATGTCCCGCTAAAGTGCTTGACTAAGAAATCTACGAGTATAAATTGGTGATCCATCATGTTGTTCAATTGGCTGTATAAAGAGAAGAGCCACGGGGGGCGCAAAAGGATGGAAGGAAAAAAAATAAAAATTATAAATGCTTGTTATTCAGTTATTAAAAATAACAAGAGGAGGAGTGCTCGTGCATCTAAACGTGATCTGAGAAGCTGTATCGCTCTTTTTTTCTGACTTTTGACGGTGTTGATGGAGATGGTCAGGTTGCCCGCAATTTCTTCGTTTGAGAGTTTGTCGAAGATGGCCATATGCAATACCTGTCTGCAGCCCTGAGGAAGTTGATGAATGGCTT
This sequence comes from Sphingobacterium sp. BIGb0116, assembly GCF_024808035.1. Lineage (NCBI taxonomy): Bacteria > Pseudomonadati > Bacteroidota > Sphingobacteriia > Sphingobacteriales > Sphingobacteriaceae > Sphingobacterium > Sphingobacterium sp. BIGb0116. The sequence continues at coordinate 59,018 of NZ_JANUDT010000011.1, forward strand.
CCATGAGCTGGTCTATGACTTCGGCCTGTATCATGGCATCCATGACTGTCTGCTCTTCGATCATATCTTTGTCAAGCTGATCGACGTATTTACTTTTTATTTTTTCACTGCGGATGTGTTTGAGGCAATTATTTCGGACGGAAACGAAGAGGTAGCTTTTGCGTGCATGTTCTTCCTCAGGCAAGATATTGCGTCCCTCGCAGAGCCCTGCGAAAAAGCTCTGAACAACATCTTCAGCCAAAGCTTCGTCGTGTAGGATATTGTTTGCAAAGAGACAAAGCTGTCGGTAGTATTGCTGAAAAAGAGATTCAATATCGTAAGGTAAAGCTATCTGCAAATTTTCCACCTTGTTTGATGATGTATAAAGAAATTGACATAACAGGAGCTCTGGGAGCACGGGTATAAATATAGGGAAATATGCTCAGGTTTTGGATTTGAGAAAGGCAGCTGTTCTTATATTTCTTCGAAAACGTTTGAGTACCCGCTACTGTTCTGTTGCCGACATCGATCTGTTCCATAGGGAAGAGCCATGATGTGGTAAAGTACCCTTTGTCTATCTGAAAAAGCGGCCTGCTCTTCGTAGATCGGCCGCCTTTTAGCTATCAAAGCTTTTTTTATCGGTATTTGTCTAGTGGCTTACGGGGAGTGCTATTGCAGAGCTTTCTTTTTTTTATTAATTTTTTATGTATAGAGTTAAATTCGTTGTGGTTTTTTGCCTGTATTTTATTAGCTTTATACATTCATTTTTGCTATTTAATTGTTCGCTTGGCCTCCAAATTCGATGTCTCTTGAATAGAAGAATTGAAACTTTTATCCAATTCTATAAATTATATCATAAGTTATTGCTAGTTAATTTTCATAGATAATGAATCATTTCAAGTTACAATCTGCTGTATTCATATTTTTGTGTTGGGTGTTTGTTTACCCTGCAATAGCACAGCAGCAGAGATTTCCGCAAAAAGAAGATTATTTACAGCTGCTGGAGCGTGCGGCAAAGGAAAATAAGCCGATGTTCTTGGTGGTCCATCAACGGGACGATCAGTTTATTCCTTTTAGAGGCTCTGTTTCAAAAAAAGCAAAAGATATGCTCAGTACGCAGTTTGTGTCGGGAATCGTTCAGGTGGATCGGGATGAATTTGACCATCCGTTGCAACGGGCTTTCTATTTGAACAAACCGATGTACCTTGTTACTGATAAAGATGGGATTCCTATTTTACGAATAGACAAGGCGGTTGATGGGGGAGATGAGCTGGAAAGACTCATAGACTCGGCAAATACGCTTGCAAAAGCTGAAACTCTCGGTAAGCTTATAGCAGAATATCGAAAGGGGATGCGTCAACAGTCCTTGTTGAGCAAAATACTTCGCTACAATCAGACATTTGATCAATATACAGACCAGCAGCTATTGAGTGACTATATTGCGCAGCTGACGATAGAGCAATTGAATAATTTTGAGACAGTTATATTTTTATTGAGCTGTGGCCCTGTATATAATAGTAAATCTTATTTACTGGCGCGTACCAATAACAAAATGGTGGATAGCCTCTATTCCTCTTTGCCATTGCCAGTTCGTAAAAAGATAAACAACAGGATTATACAGCGGACATTTCGGGAATCGCTCGACAAGAAAAACTTTTCTTTGGCCCAAGAAGTTGGTTATTTTGCCTATACGACATGGACGCCTAATTATTTGCGTGCATCTAATGCGCAAGCTTTTCATCCCTTGGAGTATAAGCGGCTTATGAAAGATAGCCTTTCTTACATCCAGATGGCGCGGAACTATTACGATCAATCATTTTATCGGGTTGATCCTGATTCATTGTCCCGAATAGATTTTGCGCAAGATCGGCAGATCCAGTTTACACGAAACTGTCTTTTATTGGACAGTGCGCAAAACGCAGAATTCAAATCCCTAGTGGGTAAAGGGCGTAAATATTATCAGGATGACCAGGCAACTAATTTAAATTACGGTGCGCAACAGATCCTGGCTTTTGAAAAGAATAACCCGGAAGTTATATTTGATGCGATCCGTTGGCAAAAGAAAACGATAGATCTCAAACCTGATGTGCCCGCATTCCGTTATACGATGGCTTTATTGTTGTATCGGGTTGGCTTTTATGCGCAGGCAGAAGAAGAACAACAGAGAGCTGTGAAATTATCGAAGTCAAATAAGCTCTATCAGGAAAAAATGAAGGACGTATTGAAGCGGATGCAGTCCAGACTATTATGATCAGGGCTAATTTGGAGCGGGACCTGTATGTAAACGGATTGGAATGGTAAACTGCACGCGCACAGGCATGCCATACTGATAACCCGGAGTCCATTTTTCGGCTTTCTTTAGTACTGCTATACCACTTGCTGCTGTTCCATAGCCGAGGTCATTAATCACTTCAAATTCATTTGCCAGACCATTTTTTTCAATGACAAAACTGATGAGAAGTTGTCCTGATACTTTTGCATTTAAAGCTTCTTTGGGATATTTATAATTCTGGGCAATAAAGATCATGAGGTTTTTTATCCCGCCAGGGTATTCCGGTTGGACATCCCGCTGCGTATAGGGATGCACATTGCCCATACTATCTGTGCTGGTTCCTTTGCTTAATATGCCTTTTTCGTACCATTCCTCAAACTTATTTTTACCCTTTTTTAGAGTACCCTCCCAATGTCCTTGACGTAAACCATCGATATATTGGCCTTTTTCACTATTTATGCTGTCCTTAAATTCAAACTTGCCGTTTCCATTAACAATCTGTTGGCGGCCTGTTGAATCCGCATAATAGATTAGTCGGCTATGCTGGTCCTGAAAAAGAAATTCGTTGGGACTGGCTTCAGAACTGGAGAAAAATCTAATTTCTTTTAAAAGACCAGTTTCGTGGTATCTTTTTAACGTATCGCTCAATTTATTGTCTTTATATCCGGCTGATACCGCTAGGTTGCCATTGTTGTGATAACTTTCAATAATGCCTTCCAGATATAATCTTCGTGGGTCAGCTACTTTTGTCCATCCATGTCTTTTTAAATTGCCATTTGGATAGTAATCGTTTACTTCGTAAAGCCCCAATTCATTTGCTGTTAACCGAATAATATTCGTGTAAGCGGCTGAATCTTTTATAGCAGTAATACCACGATTTTTCTTCATATAAGTGACAATTGTTTCTTGTGCTTTTGCATGAATCACAAGGCCTGTAAAAAGGAAAAAAATAATGTATTTATATATATATAAGGAATAATATTGCATAGGATTAGTTTTATTTAATCAAATATATATTTTTTAAGTGAAATAATATTGTTTCATTGTTAGATGAACAACTTTTCGTATCAATCCCAATTGGAGCTTCGATTGGTCAATAATAGGGGGCAATCGCTGATAAGAAAAAGATCGCGAGTTATCAAGCTGGGTAATCTACAGAATGACCAAACAATTTTACATCGAATGATGTACTTAAATTAAAAAGGCTATGGATAAATCACATATGCAGAAGATTGCACGGGTTGGATTAGGAGCCTTTTTGGTTGTAGCCGGTATTGGACATCTGACCTTTGCCCGAAAGGAATTTCAGGCTCAGGTGCCGGACTGGGTTCCGATCTCCAAAGATGATACTGTTGTATATTCAGGTTTTGCGGAAATTGCTTTGGGTGCTGCACTGATTTTCGCGCCTGCTAAACAGCGATCGAAAGTCGGAAAAATCGCAGCAGCGTTTTTTACAGCCGTGTTTCCCGGAAATATTGCCCAATATAAAGACCATCGCGACGGCTTTGGATTGGATACGGATGGAAAGCGGCTTGCCCGTTTATTTTTTCAGCCTATATTGGTTGCATGGGCTTTGAAAAGTACATGCAAGAGCTGATTGGGTGAAGGCTGGTTGAACAGAAGTTGATACAAAATTGTAAAAAACAAACCATCTGCCTGCGGCTGTTGTCCTATAGGTATCCATGTAAGGAGTAACTTAGTTAAAAGGTCGGGTGTTCCATTTTCATCCGACCTTTTTTATTTTTTTGCGCTATTCTTTTGCTAATTTCCAATCTTTTCTGTTTTTTTATTGCCCATTTAAATAATTATATTCGCATCAAACATATAAAATAACTAACCTATAAAAGTACAGACCAGATGGAAGAAAAGAAATTAAATGAACTGAGCAACGAAGAGCTGTTGGTTCTCAAAAAGAAAGCTAAACCCACGAAAATAATCAATGCATCGATTATTGGCTTTTGTTTGGGGATCGCTGCCTACAGTATATTCGTAGCCGGTTTAACCTGGCCTACAATTTTCCCATTAATATTGGCCATTTTGTTCTTTAAATATTTTGGAAAAAATGAGAAAGCACTGGATGCGGAGCTGAAAGCCCGAAATCTGAAATAGAAAAAGAAAACCATTGCAGCTGCGCTGTTGTTTATTTTAAAAAACAGTTTAAGATGAGAAGGGAACAAATAGAAGCATGGGTAGCGCAAGGTTACAATGTGCTTGAGCACAGGAAGCCCAAAGTTGTACAGGGCGATATCTGGTCGTATCTCAATCAGTGTGATGGCCATGGTACCGATGTATATGCGCTTTCTGAGTTGCAGCAATGGTCGGATAGGGAACTTGCAGAAATGGAACTGAAAAAATACGCTAATCAGTACGGACAGATGGGCGAGAAGCTGTTTCTGCGAAATGATGCAATCCGAAATAAAGAATTTGATAAGTATGAAGCCTTCCTGTTGCTTTTTTTTCCGGACAGTGTCGAAAAAGAGCTGGAAGAAGCACGGTTTTTGGCCGAGCGTGTGAAACGTGTTAGCAAGGAAGAAATGGAAAAATGGACGCTGGCCCACACAATCAATGTGCTGATATCTGATCTTCACTGCTTGGACTATGGATCCATTATGAGCGGGATGGTGATGCCATCCGAAGATGTGGTCACTTATACCGACGACGGGCTCAGTGATACCATTGATTGCCATGTTACGCCGATGGAGTTTTTCGCTCATACCAACCATGACTATTACTGGATCGATCCTGTCATAAGAAAATCCTAATGGAAGCCCTTATTAGAGCCTTTTAGGCTTACTTTTCATGCAGAATAAGGTAAAGCATCCCGATAGTGTTCGGGATGCTTTACTTTTTTGAACTGTTTAAGCTACAATTTCTATCGGATTTCCCTCCGGATCAAGCACGACACTTTCATAATAACCATCCCCCGTAGTACGGGGCTCGCTTTCGACGATATAACCATCCGACCGTAATTGCTCGGTCAACTTATCGACAGCATCCTTTCCACCGACGCTAATGGCCAGATGGGTATAGCCTTTGTTGAGGCTCCTATCAGCCGCGGCAGTAGTAATATCAATACGATTCATAATCTCCAAACGTGCGCCGGATTCGCGGAATTTAAGGAAGTAGGATGAAAACCCCTTCTTCGGGTTATGGTACTTTTCTCCGCTTACAGTACCAAAGTATTTGGCATAAAAAGCACGTGTTTTCTCAAGATCATCGACCCATAGGGCGAGGTGTTCTATTCGCATGTCAAATCTTTTTGTTTAATTATATTGCAATATTGTGCAAATTTGCATAATATTGCAATATAAAAATTATCAGATATGTTGAACGAATCGATATTAAAGGCTAAGGTAGCGACACAGGTCATGTTTTTGGTATGTGGCCTCGCGTTATCAAGCTGGGCACCGATGGTACCTTTTGCCAAGGACCGTCTTGGTCTGAATGACGGAGAACTGGGGCTTTTACTGCTGTGCTTGGGAGGTGGCGCGCTATTAACGATGCCGCTTTCCGGGTTTTTCATCGGGAAAGTTGGGAGCAGACAAGTGATTTTGATTTCAGGTTTGATAGCTGCCGTAGTGCTCCCTGTACTGTTGATGGTAACCAATAGCTATTTGATGGCCTGTGTTCTTTTTATATTTGGCTGCAGTATAGGTGGTATAGATGTGGCCATGAATGCACATGGTGTGCAGGTTCAAAATGCAATAGGTAAACCGATAATGTCATCTTTACATGGACTGTTCAGTGTTGGAGGGCTATTTGGATCGATCGGCTTGGGTTTTCTGATAAAGATGGGGTTAGTTCCTATTTATGCAGCAGTTACCATAGCCATTCTTTTAATACTGCTACTGATCTTACAATATCGAAAGTTGCTGAGCTACCAAAAGGAAAAAGAAATCATTGTCCAGTTTTCTCCTATTGATGAAACTCAGGTCTCAAAAAAAGGATTTCAATGGTTTAGGTGGAGTGTGCTGATACTTGGGCTGATGTGTTTCATTGCCTTTTTGTCTGAGGGAGCGATGTTGGACTGGAGTGCGATTTTCTTGCGGGATCACAAAGGGGTATCTCCTGAGTTTACGGGAATTGGATATGCGGCATTCTCCGTTGCGATGGCGGTCATGAGATTGCAGGGAGACCGATTAGTAAGTAAACTGAATAGTAAGGTTGTGGTGATAGGTGGTAGCTTGTTGGCTTCGTTGGGCATTTTGATCGTCGTGTGTAGTCCTTGGTTATCGCTAACGCTCATTGGATTTGTCCTTTTGGGACTGGGAGCCGCCAATATTGTCCCTGTATTTTTTAGCGAGGGGGGACGGATTGAAGGACTTTCGCCGACGGTAGCCATTCCGGTTATTTCAACAATGGGTTATGCCGGTCAGCTGGCGGGCCCCGCGCTTTTGGGGGCTATTGCGCAGCATTTTTCTTTGATCATTGCTTTCGAAACAATAGCTTTGCTTTTTCTAGTGGTAGCTCTTATCTATAAAATCAGGAAGTAATAGCATGTTAAAAGAAGAACGTTTTGAGATAATCCTCCGCGAATTAGCGGTCCGGAGGAAGGTGAAATTTGAAGAGCTGGCGGTGTTGTTGGCGGTATCGGAAGATACCATCCGCCGCGATATAGACCTTCTCTATCGGAACGGCTTGCTTTCCAAGACCAGAGGTGGTGCTATACTGCGAGAAAAAGATCCACTGACTTTCCAGGATAGGCAATCGTTTCTGACCAAAGAAAAAGATATTATCGCATTAAAAGTACAGCCGTTTCTGAAAGATGGCATGACTCTTTTTGTGGATGGTGGCACCACGACGCGGGCCGTAGTGAATGCTATGCCATTGGATATCCGGATTCGGATGGTTACAAATAATTTTTCCATCGTGCCACTGCTCGAGAAGTTCAAAAATGTGGAACTTATTTTTTTGGGTGGTCATTTTGAACCCGATCTGGCTGTAACTTCAGGCATCACAACCTGTATGGAAGTTGCTAAGTATAATGCCGATATCTTTATCATGGGAACTTGTGCTGTAGATCCTGAGCTCGGTGTTTCGGCGGCGTCAGCTGCAGATGGAGAAACCAAAAAGATGATGGTTCAATGTGCAAAGAAAACAATAGCCTTAGCCAGCCAGAATAAGCTTTATCAAGGTGAACTGTTTAGGGTGTGTCCAATAGATTCGCTCACGGCATTGATCACCGACCTGGACTCAAATGATTCCGAATTGAATCTCTTTAGAAATATGGACCTGCAGATTGTCTAGCCAATTGACAGCGACAAATCTGACGAGATTTGATAGATGATATAAAGCTTCCAAATAATAATATTAAAGTCTTCGCAGGTATTGATGACCTTTGTCTGTTTTAGTCCGGCAATAAAGTGGATAATAATAGGCTTTACTTATATTTCAAGTAATGCTATAATCGATCCTAAATAATGCGCCGCTGTTCGGCAGCAACTGTCAATGTTTGCTGCAGATCCACTACGTCGCCGATGATAATGATAGCAGGATGCCCTATCTGATGCTCCTTGCTTATTCTGACGAGATCCTTGACTTTGCAACGCACCTGTCTTTGTTGCGGCAAGCTCGCATGCTGTATAATTGCTGCGGCTGTTTCTCCTTTGCTGTGCAAAACATAGGTGCGTGCTATTTCATCGAGCTTACGCATTCCCATATAGATGACTACAGTAGATCTGCTCTGAACTGCCAGGGCCAGATCGGCAGATAGGGATCCGTCCTTTTTCATACCTGTTAATGCCCATACGCCTTCACTTACACCACGATGTGTCAGCGGAATATCATTGAGGCCGGCGCCTTGCATGCTGCTGATGCCCGGAATGTAGGTCATGTTAATTGATCTGTTTTGTACGGTAAGCCATTCTTCAAAGCCGCGCCCAAAAAGATAGGGATCGCCACCTTTAAGCCGTACCACTCTTTCGTATCTTTCGCAATAGTGAAGGATGAGCCTATTGATTTCTTCCTGGGGCACGTATTTTCCGTAAGGATGCTTGCCGACATAGTGTTTTAAACAGTTTTTATCTGCTATTTGAAGGATTTCTTTATTAATTAAGTTGTCATATAAGATCACTTGTGCATTTTCTATTGCTTTATATGCTTTCAGGGTGAGTAATTCGGGGTCTCCAGGGCCAGATCCTACAATAAATAACGATGTTGTGCTTAATTTTTTCATGTTATTGTTGTTTTTGTTGTTGAATTATATGTAAATCTATTAAAAAATCTGATATAAATCATAAAAAATACAATTATTTATAGTTTTTTATTGAAAAAATATTACTAAAATCATATTTATTTTGATTTTTTAATTTTTTATTACATAAATTAGTGTTGTTAAAATATTAAATTGAATTTTTATCATAAAAAATAGCAGTTATGGAAAGAAAAAAGGTTGTTGTCGTTGGTAATGGTATGGTCGGTAATAAGTTTTGTGAAAAATTAAAGCAGAAAATAAACGATCTGGAAATAATTGTGTTTTCAGAAGAGCCGATACGAGCTTATGATCGTGTTCATTTGACAGATTACTTCAAAATTTCGTCTATTGACGAGCTTTTCTTGTTAAAAAATGAGTGGTATTTGGAAAATAATGTAAAAATTCATTTAGATGATCCAATTGTTGCTGTAAATCTATTAAAAAAAGAAGTGGAATCTCAAAAAGGTATCACAGTCAATTATGACTATCTGGTTTTTGCGACTGGTTCTGCTCCTTTTGTTCCACCAATTCCGGGCATTGAAAAGGAAGGGGTATTTCTATATCGTACCATCGAAGATCTGGATCTGATCAAAGCTTATGCGGCAAAAGCGAAGCGTGGTACAGTAATGGGCGGTGGACTTTTGGGACTCGAAGCTGCGAAAGCAATGGTGGATCTTGGTCTGGAAGAGACTGCCGTGATCGAATTTGCCCAACGCCTGATGCCGCGTCAGATTGATGATAGCGCCAGTATGTTGTTGCAAAACAAGTTGTCAGAACTAGGCTTGACCTGTTTATTGCAAAAGTCGACAAGCCAATTGCTGGGGGATGATCGCCTGACGGGGATTGCTTTTCAGGATGGTTCGTCGATAGAGACGGATTTATTGGTGATTTCAGCAGGTATACGTCCCCGTGATGAGCTGGCCAAGAAAATTGGACTGGATGTTGGTGAAAGGGGCGGAATATTGGTTAATGCGCAGATGCAGACTTCTGATCCTGTAGTTTATGCTATCGGTGAGTGTGCCTTAGTGAATGATATGATCTATGGTCTGGTAGCACCGGGCTATGAAATGGCTGAAATTGCGGCATCTCATATTGTGGGGGAAGAGAAATCCTTTAAGGGATTTGACATGAGCACCAAACTGAAACTGATGGGAGTTGATGTGGCTAGTTTTGGAGACGCTTTTATCAGCGAGCCTTATGCACGCACGATCTTATTGGAGGATCGTAATAAAGGTATTTATAAACGATTGAACGTAAGTAAAGATGGAACGCGTCTGCTGGGTGGGATACTTGTCGGGGAAGCGGCAAGTTACAACATGTTGCTTCAGATGGTTAATAATAGCCTGCCGTTGGCGGAACACCCTGAACTCCTTCTTTTTGGCCAGCAGAGCGAAAGTAAGTCGGCTTCTGCTGGTCTGGAGGTTCTTCCTGATGCGGCATTGATTTGCAGTTGCGAAGGTGTCACTAAAGCACAGATCTGTGATGCTGTGATAACTGGTCATTGTGAAAATGCAGATGCGGTAAAGAAATGTACCAAGGCTGGATCGGGATGTGGCGGCTGCGTGCCGATGGTCAAGGACCTGGTCAATTATACGATGAAACAGCAAGGAAAATATATCCGGAGTACCATCTGTGAACATTTCGATCTGAGCCGCCAGGAACTATATGACCTGATCAAGATCCATGAGCTGAAAAGTTACGATCATGTATTGGATGCGCTAGGCCGCGGACATGGCTGCGAAGTCTGTAAACCGTTGGTGTCTTCCTTGCTAGCGAGCCTTTGGAACGAGATGATTCTTGGCAAGGGTAATGATGTGGCTCAGGATAGTAATGACCGTTATTTGGCCAATATACAGAAGGGCGGGACCTATTCAGTTGTTCCGCGCATTCCGGGAGGTGAAATTACCCCAGATAAACTGATTGTTATCGGGGAAGTCGCTAAGAAGTACAGCCTATATACAAAAATTACGGGCGGACAGCGCATTGACCTATTTGGTGCACATCTCAATGATCTGCCGTTTATCTGGGAAGAACTTATTGCTGCCGGCTTTGAAAGCGGACATGCTTATGGCAAGGCACTACGGACTGTCAAAAGCTGTGTGGGCAGTACCTGGTGTCGGTTTGGGCTGCACGATAGTGTTTCTTTTGCGATACGGATAGAGGAACGTTACCGTGGTCTTCGTGCTCCACATAAGATAAAGTCGGCTGTTAGTGGTTGTATCCGCGAATGTGCCGAGGCGCAGAGTAAGGATTTTGGAATTATTGCGACGGAAAAAGGCTGGAACCTCTATGTGTGCGGTAATGGCGGAAGTAAGCCGCAGCATGCTTTGCTGCTTGCATCGGATATCGATAGTGAAACCTGTATCCGTTACATTGACCGTTTCCTGATGTTTTATATTCGCACTGCCGATCCGCTGACCCGGACTGCTACCTGGCTTAATAAAATGGAAGGCGGAATAGATTATTTAAGGAATGTCGTGGTAGAGGATGGCCTGGGTATGGGGGAGGCCTGGGAGCAGGATATGCAGCTGCTTGTCGATAGTTATCGCTGTGAATGGAAAGTAGCCGTAGAGAATCCGGAAATTCGCAAACGCTTTGTTCACTTTGTAAATGCACCCGAAGAGAAGGATGAAACTGTTCGCTTTGACAGCTTTCGCGGACAGAAAAAAGCTGCTGATTGGAACGTCAGTACTTATTAAATATAAAATCGCTAAACCTTTTAATTGAAATCATATGAATACGCAAATTGACATGAAATGGCTGAAGGCTTGTCGGATAGAAGATGCTATTGAAAATGGTGGAGTCTGTCTTAAATTGAATAACGAACAGGTGGCGCTGTTTTATTTCGCCCGCCGCAATGAGTGGTATGCCACACAAAATGAATGTCCGCACAAACGGCAGATGATTTTAAGCCGCGGCATGCTGGGCTCTTTGGGTGAAACGCCTAAAGTCGCCTGTCCGTTCCATAAGAAAACCTTTGCGTTGGATACAGGTGAATGTCTTTCGGGTGATGAATGTGCCATTAAGACTTATCCTGTGAAGGTGGAAAACGGAAGTATTTTTATTGGGATGACTGCTTAGGAGAAATAAAAATAATTGAATCTAAAACCTTTTAAAACAAAAATACAATGGATTATATTAGCCCTAAAGAGGTAGCTGGTGCCATGATGAACACCGCTATCTACAAATCTTCGCTTCCTGTCAAAGATCTACTGATACGGGGAGCATTGTCAGGTGCCTTATTGGCAATTTCTGTTACACTCGCACTTTTGGCCACTTCGCAGACTGGATTGGGATTGGTCGGTGCATTCGTTTTTCCTGTAGGGTTTGTTATTATCGTCATCCTCGGTTTGGAATTGGTGACAGGCAGCTTCTCTCTCGTGCCTTTAGCCTGGTTTGAAGGTAAAATCAATTTTAAGGCTATGGCCAATAATTTATTCTGGGTTTTTCTAGGCAACTTGCTTGGGAGTGTCCTGTTTGCGATTTTATTTTGGGCAGCTAGTACAGAAACTGGACATTCGAGCCAGCTCGGAAACATCGAACAGAGCCTGATCCTGATCAGCGAAAAGAAAACGCTCGGATACAGCGCCCATGGTGCAGCAGGCTTGTTTTCGGCCTTTGTTAAAGCTATTTTGTGTAATTGGATGGTCTGTATGGGGGTGGTGATGTCCATGACTTCTAAGTCTACTCTTGGCAAAATACTGGCTGCAGGTATTCCGATCTTTATATTCTTTGCATTAGGCTATGAGCACGCAGTGGTCAATATGTTTGTGATTCCTGCCGGGATGATGTTCGGTGCAAAAGTGACTATCTCCGACTGGTGGCTGTGCAATCAGCTGATTGTAACAGCTGGAAATATTGTCGGCGGATTGCTGTTTACAGGGATGGCTATCTATTATACCTATCATCAAAAAGAGAAAGTGTCGACTTCACAAAACTAGATTTTTATGCATCAGATAAAACAATTATTCATGTTATTTCTATTGCTAGCTATTAGCATGGAGTCTTACAGTCAGGAAAAAACAGTCAAAGGGAGTTTGTTTGAGGGAATTGCCGTGGCAGGATATGCTGATCATGGTGCTTATATCAATTGTACTGGACCAGCGGTGAAATATATATTCAGCCCGAAAAGTTGCCTGTTGTTGGGTTTATTGCCGAGTTTAAAACTTAAAGAAGATAAGGTTGAAACAGGGAAGCCAAAGAATTCCTGGGTCACCCCGTCTCTAGGCTTTGGTCTGACGGCCGTATTCCGGCATATTGCTATTCAGCTGCCCGCATTTTACGCGGCGAAAACGGGTACTGCTGATGGCAAGTGGCGTTTGGGGGTCGGTTTAGGCTATAAATTTTAGTGTGATGTATTTTTAGGGAAGTATATGGATTGGGGAGTCGTTAGCCGTCTTAGACTGTTTCACTCCCCATATTTTCTTCCGAAAGATCATGCAAAAGCTGGAAGTTTTTAATAAAGATATTTTTTTTGTCCATCGCTATCGCCTCTAGATCGATAAGTTCACCTAGCATGCGGTAGACGGTCTCGTAAGTAGTACCTACATAGGATGAAAGATCTTTTTTACTCAAGGTGAGACCGATATATCCGTCCATGTTTTCCTCGCCAAAAATACGGTAGAGTAACAATAAGCTCCAAGCAAGCCGGTTTTTAACAGGAAGCTGTGTCAGGTTGGTCATTTTTTGCTCAGAAAGATGTAGTTCGTCGGCAAAAAATAACATCAGCCGATAGCTCAATTCGGGATTTATGCGCAGTGTGGACAGAAAAAATGGCAGTTCCACGAAGCAGAGCTGCGTGACATCCAAGGTAGTTGCCGAAATGGGATAGACGGTTTGTTCAGTACTGATACCGCGATGGCCTACGATATCTCCCTTTTTTGCAAAACGAACAATGGTTTCCTTATCCCCAAGATTGCGGTGAACTTTGACAAGTCCAGACTGGACAAAATAAATACCCCGAACCGATTGCCCTTCAGTAATAAACTGCTCGCCTTTTTTCAATCTGATATTTGTTCGGTGCAGGTCGATTTGCCCAAGCCAGTCTTGTAGGACATAACGGCACATAAGGCAGGAGTGGTCGCAGGTATTTACTTTTTTCGATTTCATGAAGGCCTGATTCGTATAACGGACGGTGTGTTATCTGTCCAAAGTTATTATCTATTCGTTTAAATTCCTATTTTATCTTTTATAAAAACAGTATATCTTTTGTTTTTAACTTATTAATGTGTGGAACTGGATGAAATTTTGCATCTCCATTATGGTTGGCATCTTGTTGATGCTGTCATTTGAAATCAACATTTATTGTTTTCTTCGGTTTAGTGTAAAGACCAATAGTACTATGAAGCTAAGGACTTATTTAATTTTTGTTGCTTTTTATTGTCTGTTGACGCTGTTTTTATCCTGTGGTTCCAAAGAGAAACAGCGGGAAAAGGAATTACGGATTTTGTTCAGTCGGGAATTCGTTGATGAGCAGTATGGTCAAGAAAGATACTTGAGTGATTCTTATAGAAATCATGTGGTTGATTTTTTTGCGGCTAAGAATGATACAGTTCCATTAGTGAAATGGGATATTCTTCTTGATGAAATGGATAAATTAAAGCGGTATAAACCTGAAATGAATGATATAGGGCATAAACATAATTATTGCTCGAATCTAGAGATTGAGTTTTTTGATCATGAGAAATCCTTATGTCAATTATGTTTGAATCCAGATAATAGAACTTTAAGGCTGAATTATTTGGTGTATGAGGCTTCTCCTGAATTGATTTCTTTTTTTTGTAATTACATTTCGGCAGATTCGGCAGCTCTGGCTTTGAGTGGAAAAAGCAATTATGTGAAAAAAGTAATGTTTAATAACAGGAGCGTAAAGTGAACGCGGTCAACAAAAATCGATGGATTCGTGGAGATCTAATTGCTTAAAAAATAGAATGTTATATAGTTATGGTGAAAAGAAAAGAGATAAAGATTTTACAACTGTTTACTGTTATTTTTTGTGTGTTTTTCTTGAGTTGTAGCCATCATATCGAAAAAAAGCTAGAAGCAGTAATCGATGACCCCAAAGATCTGGAACTGCCTCGGAAAGTAGCTGATTCGCTTTGGCGTCGAGCAATTAATGCAGGGGATTTCAAGGCTTATAATGAAGTGTCAAATAATTATTTGCTTATCTTAAAAATACCTGAGTTGTATTATTATGCACAATTGATGGCAAATAGACACCAGTGCCCGGAAGCTTACCTAGATCTCTATGATATGTTTTCATGGGAAGGAACAATGAATGGTATCGAGCTTGCAGGCAGGGATAGTCTTTCTCGAAATCAAGCCCTGTTTTATCTCCTTAGGGCTTATGAACTCGGCGAGGAAGATGCGCTTTCTTATGTTCATAAAGAGTTTGGACATCGTGTTCGACCTCCAAAATCGATTACCTATTTAAAGAAAATTCAAAAATTCTACGAAGAAAAAAAATGAAGGCGATGAGTTTCTGTTAGTCCACCTTAAACCGTTTGGGATACTCGCCTGTGGTATCTAGGCTAAAAAAATCATCTCAATATCATATTTCTGTTCAAGGGCCCTAAACTCATCTGCCGATAACGGGGATTGTAGATCGGTATACAGTTCAGGTCTTAGATTTTGGATATAACTGTCTAATGTCGCTAGCGTCTGTTGCATAATCGTCGATTTTTGATGCATGCATAAAGTTAGTCATAATTGGCTGAGTATGCGAATTATCATGTGCGCTTAGGGTCGTAAGAAAAGTTAAAAATGTTAATAATTATTTAATGGGAATTAGTGTAAATTTATGTCAGCATAAAGCTGTAGCTATGTTCATCCTTGGATAAAACGATAGCGGATGTTCAAGTGTTATTTATGCAGTTGTCGTTTTTATAATTTACTTAATACGGATGAAAAAGATCGAACTAGTCCCACTTGTTGGGATTCAAATTGAAGGTATTGGTCAGGTTAATCTCGGTGCGGGCTATGCTGAAGTTCAAAGTGTACTTGGTGCTCCTTCAGATGCGCTGGACGACCAATATTATTATGATGAACTCGAATTGAGACTTGATTTTAATGATCAGGGAACATTGGAATTTATAGAAAGCATCAATGGACCCTATCCAGAAAAAACTGAAATCAGTATCTATGGTGTTAATCCGTTTCAGGTCGAAGCGACCGAACTTGTAAGCATCCTGCGTGATAAAAACGCGGGTGAGGTTGATGATGCCGAAGCGGGATATTGCTATACATTTTTAAATAGCTCTGTTGGTGTCTGGAGACAGATTACTGAAGAGGATGTTCAGGAGGAGATTGAGGAAATCAAAGCCGATGGCGAATACGAAGACAATGCGGATATGCTGCTGGAGGACCTTAAAAAGTCAAAGTTCTTTTGGACGATTGGCATTGGCGTAGCGGGATATTACGCGGAATAAAGTAAGACGTGGAGCAGCTCAGTGCAGGTACCTACTACGGTGCTATAAATAGGAAATTTAATTCCAATGAACTACTTGTTTCAGATGCTATTTATACACTGGAAAAAGTGGACTGGCATTACCATGAAAACCCTTATTTCACGTTTATTTTGGAAGGGAATTTGCTCGAGGGGAGCAAAAAAGGGATTCATCATTGTAGTGCTGGGGACCTGCTTTTTCATAATTGGCAAGACCCTCACTACAATAGAAAACCAGATGGGTGTACCCGGGGTTTTCATATTGAACTAAGTCCACACTGGCACTGGAACGAGATGGCGGCGCTGCATCTGCTGGAAGGCAATATGGATATTCATCTGCCAGAGGTAAGGCTGCTCTTCCATAAACTCTTTTGGGAATCTTTTGATCAGGATAATAGTTCGGGACTTGCAATGGACAGTTTGTTGTTACATGTGTTTTCTTTGTTGCATCGCGATCGGATAGTGAGCGAACGTAAAATTCCGCAATGGGTTTATACGTTGCGTGATTATTTGAGGGCGAATTTTAGCAGTGAGCTGAATCTGACGACTATCTCCCATACTGTCGATCTACATCCTGTTTATCTGTCCCGTGAATTTTCCCGGTATTTTGGTGTAACGATGGGTGATTATATCCGCAAATTGAAAGTGGAAAATGCGGTGCTGCTGCTGCGTGAACCGACTCTTTCGCTAACCGAAATAGGCTATCAATCAGGTTTTGCGGATCAAAGTCATTTTATACGTTGTTTTAAAAGTTTGTTTGGATCCACACCTGGGCAATATCGCAACAAGATAAACGCTTAAAAAGTTAATTTCATTCTATTTTATTCATTTGGCTAATGCTATTTTTACACAAATAGATTGGAAAAAGCCTTATGAAATATCTTGCTTTATTTTTTTTATTCTGTTATCCGCTGTTGATTAATGCGCAACAACAATCGAAGCGGGATACTTTACAGGTTCACTTTGATCAGGAAATGCCTGGTGAAATTTTGTTCACAAGCTCGCGGGAGCGGTTGCAAAAAGAAGAGTTTATGCCTAATTATGTGCTCTCACCGAAAAGTGATCTGTTTTTTGCTATCAAACTTCAAAAGCCATTGCTCTATTATCAAAAGATCCTAGCGCCGAAGCTTACGGATACCGAACTTTTTCAACAGGGTAATTTTCAGTTTACGTTATGGATAGATGGAAAAGTAATTTACAGAAGCAATTTATCTCCTGGCGCACCTCAGCAGGAGATACAGCAACAGGAGACGATCTTGAAACGTCCCCTGATCGATCAAATCAATGGACAGGGATCCTGGTCTGAATCGTTCTGGAATCGTTTTCTTTTTAATGGTGGTGAAAAGGCGTTAACGGATGGAAAACATCATCTTAAGATGGAAATCAGACCTTACGTAAATACTGATAATCTGGTTGTTGGTGGTATCATTGCAAGTGGTGAACTGCAGCTTTCTGTCAGCATGAACCCGGATATAA
Organism: Sphingobacterium sp. BIGb0116; assembly: GCF_024808035.1. Classification (NCBI taxonomy): domain Bacteria; kingdom Pseudomonadati; phylum Bacteroidota; class Sphingobacteriia; order Sphingobacteriales; family Sphingobacteriaceae; genus Sphingobacterium; species Sphingobacterium sp. BIGb0116. The sequence goes on from NZ_JANUDT010000011.1 coordinate 76,382, forward strand.
ATCCGGATAAATATAGGCTACAGTTGCCGGAGTCTTATCCTGGGTTGAATTTATCAAAAGCAAAGTTTGACCGCCGTAGGATGCAGCAGCTAAAAGGAAAGATTGAAGAGGGGATTTTTAAAAAGGTAAACGGAATTGTGGTATTGGAACATGGAAATCTGTTGATAGAAGAATATTTCAATGGTGAAAATAGGGATAGCCTACATGATCCCCGGTCCGTCGGCAAAACCTTTGCATCGACTTTAACCGGGATGGCCATTGCGGACGGCTTTGTCAAGGACGAATATCAAACACTGGATCAATGCTATGATTTTACAAAATATCAACATCCTGATCCAGGTAAAAATAAAACAACCATTCGTGAATTGTTGACCATGAGTGCTGGCTTTGATGGTAACGATGAAGATCCCAATAGCCCCGGTAATGAGGAAAATATGTATCCCACAACAAATTGGGTAGACTTTACCTTAGATCTTCCTTTTCGAAAATCTCTGCAGCGACAATGGCATTATTTTACCGCCGGAGTCGTTGTATTGGGAGATCTGCTCCATAAACAAGTAGAAGGTGGATTGGAATCCTATGCAGACAAAAGACTGTTTGTTCCATTGGGAATACGGAAATACCGCTGGGAACACACCCCGCAAGGACTGCCAAATACTGCTGGTGGTATTCGTATGAATGCACTTGATTTTGCGAAGTACGGCCAGCTCTATAAGAACGGTGGGCGCTGGAATGGTAAGCAGATCCTTCCGCAAGCCTGGGTTCAAAAGAGCCTTTCGAAACAGCTTATGATTCCTGAAAGGGAGAAAGAATATTATGGTTATCTGTTTTGGAACAAGTGCTTTAATGTTGGAAATAAGGCGTATGAAGCATATTATTGTGCTGGCAATGGCGGGAATTACATTATTGTTATGAATGACATTCCATATGTGATCGTTATTACAGCTAGTGCCTATGGTCAAGCTTATGCGCATAGGCAGGTCGACCGGATCGTCAGCGAATTTTTGCTTCCAGCCTTAATTAATGCTGGTAATTGATCGCTTTACAAAGTAGCTTTTTTACTGAAACAGTTGCCTAAATTCCACGGGGCTTTGTTGGGTATTCTTTTTGAAGACCTTACTGAACGACTGTGGATGTTCGAACCCCAGTTCATAGGCGATTTCACTGATGGAGAGGGAACTTGTACTTAATCTTAATTTGGCATACTCGATCATTTTATGCTGAATATGCTGCTGGGTGTTTTGTTGTGTGTAGATACGCAGCAAACTGCCCAGATAGTTTGGTGATAAATTGAGCTGCTGCGCCAAAAAGCTGACGGTTGGTACGCCATGCTCCACAAGTATGTGTTGCTGAAACTGTGTTGACAGTATTTGCTCAAACTTGGTGACCAGCTCTTGGGTCGATCGTTTGCGAGTGATAAATTGACGCTCGTAAAATCGTTCGGCGTAAATCAGCAAGCGTTCAATCTGTTTGAGAATGAGTTCACGACTAAATTTATCGATATTAGACTGGTACTCTTTTTCGATATTCTGCAGAATATCGACAATGATGGCTTCTTCTTTGTCTGAAAGAAAAAGGGCTTCATTGACCTGATATTGGAAAAAATCGTAGGAGTGAATATGTTTTGCCAGTTCGCTGTTCCAAAGAAAATCAGGATGGATCAACAGGATCCAGCCGCTGGGTTGCGCCTGTACTTCCTGATTGATCTCCACTTTTAGAAATTGTAAGGGTGAGACAAAGGTGAGTATGCCCGAGTCGAAGTCGTAGTGCTGCTGTCCATAATTGAACCTGGCATTTACATTTCGCTTTAAACCGATCGAATAAAAATGTTGTATCCAATTCAATTTGCGATCATTCACAGGGTAATGTACTTGACTATAATCAACCAGGCTGATCAATGGATGTTCGGGTTTAGGTAGTCCGCAAAAGCTGTGGAATTCCGAAAGGGATTGAAAGCGAAATGTATTCTCCATGTTGTAAATTTACTGAATTTCTAATTTGATTATTGTGAAATATCCTTGGAAGCACCTTATGCTGAACTAAGCTGTTATACGGAATGCTCGAAACCTGTTGACACGGTATAACTTTTCCATTTTTCGATTTCTGCCCTAAGCATGTTGATCTTATTTTTGGCCAGTTCATACGCATCTTCGCCCATTAAAAAATGGACTGGAGGCTGCTCCAGCGTGCTAAGCTCGATTAATAGGGTTGCTGCTTTTTGGGGATCATTTGCCTGATTCCCGTGGATCTGATGCAGATGGGTGGCTTCGTTTTCTCGGGCAGTTACATAAGCTGCGATCGGATTGGCTGCGGTATGTAAGGATCCTTCAGATAAAAAATCAGTTCTGAAATAGCCGGGATACACCAAGGTCGTGTGTACACCAAAAGGCTCCATTTCGACAGCGAGGGCTTCAGTAAAGCCTGCGACAGCAAATTTGGTGGAGCAATAAACACCAAAAGCTGCGTAATTTCCTGCGAGTCCGCCGATAGATGCTATATTGAAAATATGTCCCGATTGTTGGCATCGCATATGGGGAGCGATATGCCGGATGGCATTAAGAGATCCAAAGACATTCACTTCGAAGTTGCGGCGTGCTTCCCGGTCACTGAGCTCCTCTAGAGTGCCTGTCTGACCATATCCGGCATTGTTGACCAGTACATCAATCCTTCCGAAATAATCAATGGCCGATAGTACTGCCCGGGCAACGTCGCTGTCATCGGTAATGTCGACTTCAAGCGGCAGAAAATTTTCCTGATCACCCATTTCATCTTCTAGGGCCTGTTTTGTTCGTGATGTGGCAACCACAAGATAACCTTGGGCGAGCAATTCTTTAACGAGACTGAGACCTAGCCCCTTGGAAGCGCCAGTGATGAACCATACCTTTTGTGATTTCATGTTTTTCTGTTTTTAAATAAATTGATGACACAAAGATGGCCAACCCACCGATTTTGGATGTAGGCAGATCAACGGATCTTGTAGTCAGATCGTGGATAAAGGATCTTTCAACGATTGAATGTGCCTATTCAACGAAATTTCGCTTGCCTTTAGATCATTCTGCCGTACCTTTAAGACAGGAAAGAGTAATGGCGCAACGAATAAAATCAATTTATTATGGAAACTCAAGGTGCTTCTGCGGTAATAATACATCATATTTTTGATGGTAAAATTCTGGAATATGAAAAATGGCTTAACGAGATTACGCCGTTGACCAAACATGCAACAGGTTTTATTGATCTTCAGATCGTGAGGCCTATTCCTAAATTGACATTTGTCTATACAGTCATTATTCGTTTTGACACTGTAGAGAATCTACAAATGTGGTTAGAATCGGAGCAAAGAAAGCTATGGATCGAAAAAGCTGAGCCACTATTTCGTCGTCATGATCGCTATCAGATCCGGTCGGGTTTGGATTTTCTTTTTGAAGCCCCAGAGAATAGTGCAAAAATCCCTCCTCGCTGGAAACAATATCTTGTCACTTGGTCTGCTATTTATCCTATATCATTATTGATCCCTTTGTTAGTTTTGCCGGTATTACGCTATTTAAATATTCCACAAAATCATTTTTCGGACGCATTTCTGAGTTCAGGTGTAATCGTATTTCTTATGGTTTATATAGTTATGCCTAATTTCACTAGGCTGATCCGAAAGTGGTTGAATAGATAGTTTTTAAATGAATCTGATTAAACGATAGTTTTTGCCGATTTTGGAGTTCACCTTCAAAAATACTGGCCTAAAAGATGGGATAAAAATAGGTTTTGGGTTCATAGATTTATTTTTATCAAAGCTTCCTGACAAGTAGATTTATATCCAGCTTAAAACTAAATAAAACAAATTTTGCTTTTCATTACTTTATTAAATGATGATGCATGAATTTATCAAGAGAGAGCTGCATATGGCAATGCCGGATAATTGCTCACTAAAAAATAGTTATACTTTAAAAACATTGACATGTTAAAAAAAAATGATGTTGCCCCTGATTTTACCTTGTATGCGACCCCCGATCAGAAAATTAGCTTATCAGAATTCAAGGGGCATAATGTGATATTGGCATTTTACCCTGCAGATTGGAGTCCGGTATGCAGCGATCAGATGGCACTATATAATGAAATGCTCAAGTATTTTAAGAAATATGATGCCGAAATTATGGGTATTTCCGTTGACAGCAAATGGTGTCATATGGCGTTCGCTCAGTCCCGAAAGCTACATTTTCCACTTCTAGCCGATTTTGAAGCTAAAGGAGAGGTCGCCAAAAAATATGGTGTTTACGATGAAGAAGAAGGTGAGTGCAAGCGCGCACTCTTTGTGATTGATAAGGAAGGGATTATTGCTTGGAGTTATCTGTCTCCGACGGCGGTCAATCCAGGTGCAGACGGTATTATCGAAGCATTGGAGAATCTTAAATTAAAATAATTATGTCATTGAAACCGAAGGTCAGCAATGCTGACCATATATTGGGAAATGGCCAGGCCGATCTGACCATTGTTGAATATGGGGATTATCAATGTCCACATTGCGGTGCAGCTCATCCCATAATAAAAGAAATGATGGCCGAACTGGGAAGCCAGATCAGGTTTGTATTCCGCAATTTTCCACTTTCGGAAATGCATCCTTATGCTCAACCCGCAGCATTGGCGGCGGAAGCGGCAGCACTGCAGGGAAAATTTTGGGAGATGCATGATGCCATTTTCGAAAACCAGAACTTGCTGAGTGCGAGATTGCTGTTGGATATCGCCGAGCAACTGGATTTGGACATGCCAAAGTTTAAATCTGATTTGCAGGACGAGGCGTTACAGGACCGTGTGGATGGTGATTTTGAAAGTGGTATGCTGAGTGGCGTTAATGGTACACCGACATTTTTTGTCAATGGACAGAAATTTGACGGTGGCGCGGAAGATCTGGTTCAAATATTAGGTGAAAACTGAATATATGATTACTATTTGAACACAGGTGCGCACTCGACGAGAAGCCTTTTGCAGGAAAATAGAAGCTATCGTAAAAAACGAATGAACCGACTGTATAAATAACGATATATCGTTATTTGTAAATTTACTTTTTGTTTTATAATGTGTTTAAATACAGTTATATATGTTTGTTGGACTATAAATTGCAGTCCAATTAACATATCATGTAAATAATAAAATTCTTAAACTAATCATCATGGCAACATTCAAAGTTCAAGACGGAACAGAAATTTATTACAAAGACTGGGGAACAGGACAACCGATCGTATTTCATCATGGTTGGCCTTTATCCAGCGACGATTGGGACGCGCAGTTGATGTACTTCCTCGAAAAAGGGTACCGTGTGATCGCACACGATCGCCGGGGTCATGGTCGCTCGACACAGACGGCGACAGGAAATGAGATGGATACCTATGCGTCGGATATTGCACAATTGGTAGAAGCATTGGATTTAAAAGATGCCATCCATATTGGTCACTCAACAGGTGGTGGCGAGGTCGTGCGCTACATAACCAATCATGGTACTTCTCGGGTTTCAAAAGCTGTATTGATTAGTGCGGTTACCCCCACAATGGCCAAGAGCGCTACAAATCCCGATGGTGTACCTATGGAGGTCTTTGACGAAATAAGATTGAATACTGCAACACGTAGACAACAGTATTTTCAAGATTTTCCCCTCGCTTTTTATGGCTATAACCGCGATGGAGCGAATGTACAGCAAGGCGTGATGGACAACTGGTGGCGGCAAGGAATGATGGGCGGTATCAAGGCTCACTATGATTGTATCAAAGCTTTCTCTGAAACTGATTTTACGGAAGAACTTAAAAAAGTCGAGATTCCTGTCTTAGTATTGCATGGTGAAGATGATCAGATTGTACCCATTGATATAACGGGCAGAAGAGCGGCTAAGTTGGTCCAAAATGGCACTTTAATTACCTATCCTGGTTTTCCACATGGAATGCCTACTACAGAAGCGGAGACCATCAATAAGGATATTTTGGATTTTATCGAGAAATAAGATTTCTGTTGATCTAAAAATAGTTTTTAAATAGTTGTATAAGCCATTTCCATAAACGGGAATGGCTTTTTTCATTTTATTCCTTGGAGTAAGAAAACTTTTTGCCAATGCCCAGCTTTTTCATTTTGGATTGAAGCGTTGTGGCTGGAATACCGAGTATGGTCGCCGCCCCATTTGGGCCAGAAATACGCGCTTTACAGTTGTGCAATACCCAAAGAATATATTCTTTTTCAAAGTTTGCCAGGGTTTGTAGACGGAAATCCGGAACCTTGCTTTCTCCTACAAAATCAGCGTCAGGCAATAGCGCAATTTTTTTTATAGTTGAATCTTCAGTCAATAGAATCGAACGTGCAATAACATGTTCAAGTTCGCGAATATTGCCAGGCCAAGAATGTAGATGGAGGCGTTGCAATACCTTTTTACTCATTTGCTTAGGTGGTTTTTCTCCGGCATGTTTTAAGAGGAAGTGTTGGATTAAATGAGGGATATCTTCCCGTCGTTCACGAAGGGATGGAAGGGTAATTGGAAATGCACTGATCCGGTAATATAGATCGGATCGAAAGTTGCCGGCCTTCACTTCAGCTTGTAAGTCCTTGTGTGTGGCACAGATTATACGGACATCGATAGGAATATTTTTATTTCCTCCCACGCGCTCAATTTCTTTTTCCTGCAACACACGGAGAAGTTTTGCCTGGAGTGTTAAAGGGAGATCCCCAATCTCGTCCAAAAAAAGTGTTCCGCCGTGGGCTTGTTCGAACTTGCCGATTTTACGCTTTACAGCACCGCTGAAACTACCTTTTTCATGTCCAAAAAGCTCACTTTCGATCAACGTGGGCGCAATAGCCGCGCAGTTGACTTTTATTAGGGGGCGAGCCGATCTGAGTGAAAAATGATGTATAATTTGGGTTGCTACTTCTTTGCCGGTTCCGCTTTCACCTTGAATAAGCAGGTTCATTTCTGATAGTGCTACCATTTTGAGCTGCGATTTTATGGCCTGTATCAGATTGCTTTCGCCAATCATCTGAGGATTAGAGTCTTCGGATTTCTTACCGTAACCCTCGTTCTGCAGGAAACCCTGAGGCTGCGCTGGGCTGCTGGGCATGTTTGTTAAGGCTGCATGTGCCGAACGTTCGTGCATCAGAATATTGCCGATGCTGATACCAAGCTGTGGGATAAAGTTTTTTATCCGATACTCAAGCTGAAGATCGATATGTTCCAGCCTTTTGTAGCCTAGACTTAAGATCGCCCAATAGTGGTCATGTACACGAAAAGCTTTGGATACAATTGCTTTATTTCCCTCTTGAATGGCGTGGACAAAGGTTGTCGGAAAGGATTTATCTGCTTTTAAAATCTCGCTGGCTCGGAACAGGATGGGTTCAGCGGAAAGGATACATTCTTTAAAGAATGTGTCTTTACAGCTACGTGATTCGTTCTTGCTTGTTTTTGCCTTATTTTTGGATTGAAAAAGAAGGCTATAATTAACTTCGCGATTATCCGCAATAAATAGCGAAAGCCAATTTTGTCCCAAAAAGATTTGGATTTCGTTTTGAAGCAAATCCAATGCGGCTAGGGTATGAATAGGAGCCATTTTCTGCTGAATAGCAATTTGAGCAAGCTGCTCTATTTCGCGTTGCTGAATGCGATTATAAATCGCTTGCGGATCTGATCCTACGGCTGTATGCTGCATGATGGTCATTTGCTATCTTGTTATCAATAAAAGTCGGATTTAATTCCGAATTTTTTCATTTTGCTATATAGACTGGATGAACTGATCTGTAAGATTTCTGTTGCTCCACCTGGGCCTGAAATTTTGCCCTTACATGATTCAAGTACACGCAAAATATGCTCTCGTTCAATTTCTTCAAGGGATGCTAATTTTTGAGATGAAAAATCTGAGATTTTACTTTCCAGGTGTTCAATAAATACCATGTCGTTGATGATAGGGTCTTTTGCAAGCAGAACCGTTCTTTCAATAAGATGCTGCATCTCCCGAATATTGCCTGGCCATGGATAAGCTTGCATATTGGCAAGTACATGAGCAGAAAAGGCTGTGACGTTTTTCTTGAGTTTCGTGGCGTAAAAGGCTAGAAAATAATTGGCCAGCACCTCAATATCTCCAGTTCGCTCTCGAAGTGGCGGAATAGCAATTGGGAAGATGTTGAGCCGATAATAGAGGTCCAGTCTAAAGTTGCCTAAGGCGACCTCCTGTTCCAGGTTGCGGTTAGTCGCCGCGATAATACGGACATTGATCTTGACGGGCAGCTCTCCACCTACACGGTCAATTTCTTGTTCTTGGAGCACACGGAGTAATTTGGTCTGCGCTTCTAACGGTAGTTCACCTATTTCGTCCAAAAAGATGGTTCCCCCGTCGGCAAGTTCAAATTTACCAATTCTTCTATTTTGTGCCCCTGTAAAGGCTCCTTTTTCATGACCAAATAATTCAGACTCCATAAGGGATAATGGTATGGCCGCACAATTGACTACAACCAAAGGCTGCTGCTTGCGCAACGATAGCTGATGTAATGACTGCGCAATCTTTTCTTTACCTGTGCCACTTTCGCCGAGGAGCAAGACGGAGGTGTCTGTAGGAGCAACCAATTCGACCTGTGAAAGTACCTCATTAAGGGCTGGGCTTGTACCGATGAGCTGATTTTTTAAGCTTCTGTTTTCAATGGACTTAATTTTCGGTTCCTCGGCCTTGTTTTCCGAATTGAGCCTTTCATTGGCAATATCGAGCATAATGAAAAGATCCTTTTCGCGAAATGGTTTTGTCAAAAAACCATAGGGCCTTGTCTCTTTCACCGCTTCTAAAATACCTTGGTTTGTATTGGCCGAGATAAATAGGAATGGTAGCTCCAGCTTGTTCAGTTCAATAGCGAGGTCGATACCTGTTTCACTTCCCTTTAATAGGATATCGAGTAGGACCCAATTCGGTTTTGTTGTCGCGATAATTGTCTTGGCCTGCGACACAGAAGACGCTATACCAACGACCTCATAACCGTTTTTTTTGAGGATCATCCTGAGATCATTAGCGACGATAAATTCGTCTTCTACAATTAAGATCTTGTTTCCTTTTTGCATAAAATTCGTCTTAAATTTCACCTTCTTTCTGTGAAAATTGAATGGTAATGAAAACACCTTGGTCAGATGTGAGTTTAAATTCTCCGTCAAGCTGGGAAGTTAGCCCTTGCATGAGATTCATGCCAAAAGAGTCACTATCACTACTGCTAAGATCTTTCTGTATCCCGATACCATTGTCGGCAATGCTAAGCAAGAGATCGTAAGGAGTAGCTTTGATTCGCCTGAAGCTGATAAAAACAGTTCCCTCCCTTTGAGCAAAAGCATGTTTGATTGCATTATTGATTGCTTCATTGAGAATAAGCCCAACTGGGACCGCCTGTGCAACATCCAGTGTAATCGGATCTACCTGAATCTCAAATTTAACTGATTTTTCGGATTGAAAGCTATCTTTGAGATATTCGGTCAGTTCCTGGATATACCATTTCATGTCAATGCGAGAAAGGTTGTCTGTTTGATATAGTTTTTGATGGATCAGAGACATCGCATGCATGCGATTTTGACTATTTTGAATTGCGCTGATGGCGTCTTCGTTTTCAAGATAAGCCGATTGTGTATTGAGCAGACTGATAATAATCTGCATGTTGTTTTTGACGCGATGGTGAATTTCTTTTAGTAGCCATTCTTTTTCAGCGATTAGCTGTTTTAGCTTTTCATTCTGGGCATTGATTTCTTCCTGTTTGAGCGTTAGTTTTGCATTACTTCTTTTTTTTATGGCATTTTGGATATACAAAAAGCCTGCGAAGATCAACAGGACGACGAAGCTGCCTATGAATACGTTTCGTATAATAGCCTCCCGTTCAAGCAGTGATTTTTGCAGCTGACCTTTTTGTTTGAGGAGGACGATATCATGGTCTTTTTTTTCGGTATCATAATCTAATTGTAAGGCGGTAAGCTCCTTGGCCCGCTCTACACTGTTAATGGAATCGCTGATAGTTTTGAAAGCCGCCAAGTTTTTGAATGCGGATTTAAAATCACCGCGGGCGGAGTCGGCCAGATAATAGAGTTTCCGCAATTCGGAAGCACGGAGCAGACTGCTTTCTCTGGTCATTGATCGCTCTATTTCTTCGAGGTAAGGATACATCTGTTTGATCTGTCCATCTGCAAAAAGATAGCTAGCGATTCCAATCATCATGATATGCCTTTCCTGCCCAGTGATATTCCCGGTCTTGTAATAGGTTAAGAGTTCCTGATAATAGGGATAAGCTTTTTTTGTGTTTTTATTTCTTGTGTATAGCATGGTATACAGATAGGCATAGCGTATGGAATAGATGTCAGACGCGTAATCTTTGGTGACATTATCAAGTAGATTCAGTGCATCTGAAACGCGATTGAGACGCGATAGAATGGTCGCTAAATTGAGTGTGATCGTATGGATGCCATATCTGTCACCTTGACTTTTGGCGATTTCAAATGCCTTTTGATAATTTTCTAGGGCTTCTTTATTGGATTTGAGATCGTAATAGATCAATCCCACAATATTGTACACGGCAGCTAAATCATCTTTGGTTGTCGTTGTGTTTTCGTTTTCGACTACCCGACGGGCTTCGAGTGCATATTTTAAAGCTTCTTTGAGGCGCAGGAGCATCCGGAGATTGCCGGCAACGGACACAAGCTCCTGGCTGATATTTTTATCGCCGGTCTGTTTTTTTAATACAGCGGCTCGATGAGCAGTTGCTATGGCACCTTTATAATTCCCATAATTGGAAAGGAAGCTGGATTGTTCCATTAGGATTTTGGGCTCAAGTGATTTGTCACTTGTTTTTTTGGCTTGTTCTAACGCTTGCTGGAATAAGCTGGTCTTTTGATGAAAGTCCACATCTTTGATGTCGTTAGTCATAGACAGGTAAATCATGGCCGAGGCTTTAGCAAGCTGATGGGCGTTTGCAAAAAGTAAACTAGCCTTTTTCTGGCTTTTTGCAAGGTCAGGTTTACCCATTTCCTCTTGTATTCGGGCATCCAGAAGCATATTTAGCGCGGCTTCGGTTTTAAGGTTGACTGAGAGGTGCAGTTTTTGGGATGTTCCATTAAGCCATAAGGCACTGTCTAGGTCTTTTTTTGATTCACCTGGTTTTTCCAGATAACATTTAGCGGCTTCATAAAGCATACGAGCTTTTTGTCCGGGATCCTTTTCATACGATATGCTGTCTAGCAGACGATGAATAGTCGTGTTGTCCTGACCGAATGTGTTAAAGATCGAAAGGATAAAAATGCTAAGTATTAGATAAATTCTCATTAAGGTGACATACGTTATAAGATAGAGCAAGCTATCTTTCTACTGGTAGCTTGCTCTATTTGCTTGATGCTTTTATCCTAATTATTGATCCTTGTCTTTCGAGAGGAAATAACAGACGAGCATCGCTATACCTGCAAATATAATAGAAGTTAATCCAAGTTGTTTACCAAAATAGGCTCCCGCCAAACATCCGATGAAAAAACCTGATAAGGTGATCAGCTGCTTCCCAAAGCTGACGTTGGTGTCTGGATTTTTAAACTTATTGGCGATAAGTACACAGAGGTCTAGCGATGCTTGGGTCACATTTCCGGTCATCATGGTTGTTGGTCCATGAGTTGCTTTGGCAAATAGTTTTCCGAATGCATTTTGCATGCCCAAAGCGAATACGACGAGCATAACCAAGCTATACATCACGGTTTTGGAAGCCTCTACCGGAAGAACAATTGCCAGCAAACCTGCAATAACAAGTAATAAGGCTTCGACAAAGAGGACGGTATTTTTCTTATGGGAGCGTGAGGTAAGCCATCCGCCTGCCATCACTGCGGTGACGAATACAGGGAAGGTTGCTAATTTGATCCAGGCCGTGATATCTCCGCCATTGATAAGCTGATAGGCGAAGACGATAAAGTTCCCTGTCACATGGGCCGAGAATATTTTGTCAGCTGCGACAAAGGTAACAGTGTCACAATACCCCCCAACAAGTGTGAGAACAAGTGTCGTTATATGTGCTTTGTTTTGATTTTCCATGATTTTATGATAAATGCGCACGTAGCATCCAAGCCATTTTTTCGTGAGTTTCCAGAAGTCCTGTTGCGTAGTCGCTTGTTCCAATGTCCTTTAGTGCTACGGCAAAATGGTCGATGTTTTCGCGCAATGAAACAATTATGCTTTCGTGGTCCATTAATAATTCTTTGATATAAGCAGTACTGTCATTGCCTGACCTTTTCTGTTCGGTTAACTGTGTCAGCGCCAGAAACTGATTTAGGCTGGCAGGTGCATAATGCCCTAGGCTGCGGATGCGCTCAGCAAGACTGTCAATCAGCTCATCGAGTTCGTTGTACTGCGCTTCAAAAAAGAGATGTTTGTTGTAAAAATCGGCTCCCTCAATGTTCCAATGTGCATTTCTCGTTTTCGTATAGAGCAGGTATTCATCGGCTAACAGTTTAGAAAGAATGTGTGCCGATTCAGCTAGATGATTTTCGTGTATTCCGATATGGGGTTTCATATGTTTATTTTGTGAGCAGTTGATAAATGTAATGATCGATTGAATAAGTTCCTGGGCCGGTGAGCAAGAGGAGCAAAAGGCATAGTGTGTACATAAATGGAATATCGCGCACTTCGCGTGAATCGTGACGATGGACGACAAAATAACCAACTGCGGTGACTCCTATTGTCGGTAGTAGCGCTAACCTTCCAAATAAGCCAAGTGCAATAAAAAAAGGAACAATAGTGTCTGCAAACTGGGCTACTGCGGCGTTTAGTTTTTCGGGTAGCTGCAAAGGATTTGGGATATGTTCAGGTTCAGCTTGTGGGCCTCTCTGAATTTTTTTGAGACCGTGCACGGTCAATAATTCCCAGGCAAATAGAACTCGAAAGATCAGTATGGCAATGTTATTGGCCGTATTGCCCAAATCGGTGTAAAAAAAATTTTGAAGTATTTCCATCTTTCCAGTGTCTTAAAATGCAAAACATGAACAGCCTAGGGCTCCCCAGAATGCGGTGTAATTGTTTATCGCGATGTTGCTCATTCGGGCTTGATTGTGATCGTGTGCATGTACCTGACAGCTGCCGCTACAAAGATGGATGGAATTTACAATGCTACTTTGAGCTGTTGATGCAGTTGTACTGCTTTTTTGAGCTGTTTTCGAAACACTATAATAACCACCGTAGCTTTTTGTAGGTGACCAATCGGGTAGAATGGGGATCGGTGGGGGAGAGAAGGAACTGAAATCACCTTCCGCATAGACAATTTTGCCTGCTACGACAGTAAGTTCGGATTCGATCTCCTTAATAGCTTCATCTTCTACCGTAAAATAGTCATTGTTAAGTACCGTTAAATCAGCTAGCATTCCCACAGCAATATCTCCCTTTTTTTGTTGTTCTTGTGAAAACCAAGCACTGCCTTTGGTATAGAGCTGTAGCGCTGTCATGCGGTCAAGCTTGCTATCTTGGTATATCTGGAGTCCACCAACAGTTTTTCCTGCGGTAAGCCAGTACATGGACACCCAGGGATTGTAGCTGCTCACGCGGGTTGCATCGGATCCACCTCCTACAGGAACTTCCATGGCCAGCATTTTTTTGACGGGGGGTGTTTGTTCGGCCGCAGTAGTGCCATATCGATCTGCAAAATATTCACCTTGATAGGCCATGCGGCTTTGGATGGCAATACCACCACCTAGCGCTTTGGTTCGTTCAATATTACGTTCGTCTATTGTTTCGGCGTGGTCGAAAATCCAGGCCAATCCGTCAAATGGAATGTCGCGGTTGACTTTCTCAAATACATCCAAAAAGCGGCTAATACTTTCGTTGTATGTGGCATGTAATCTGAATGGCCATCGGTTACTCACGAGTAAGCGAACAACTTTTTCGAGTTCGGCTTCCATATTTTCACTGAGATCAGGTCTAGGCTGCAGAAAATCCTCAAAATCTGCTGCAGAAAAAACAAGCATTTCACCAGCGCCGTTGTGGCGGTACATGTCGTCGCCTTGGTGGAGAGGAACGCTGTCTATCCATTGCTGGAAATCTTCGTATTCGTGCTTGGGCTTTTGTGTAAAAAGGTTGTAGGCGATACGAACCGTAAGCTGGTCTTCGCTATGTAAATCACGGATGACTTTGTAGTCGTCGGGATAGTTCTGAAAACCGCCACCAGCATCGATAACGCTGGTAATTCCAAAGCGATTGAGTTCCTTCATGAAATGTCGGGTGGAATTAACCTGCTCTTCGTAGGGAAGTGTAGGTCCTTTTGCCAAGGTTGAATATAGAATCATGGCATTGGGCGATGCAATCAGCAATCCAGTGGGATTACCATGGCTGTCCCGTTCAATGGTTCCGCCTGGAGGAGCAGGTGTGTCTTTGGTGTAACCTACGGCACGCAGTGCAGCAGCATTTAGCAGTGCGCGGTCATAGAGATGAAGGATAAAAACTGGGGTATCGGGCGCAATGGCATTGATCTCAGCCAAAGTTGGCATACGACGTTCGGCAAATTGAAATTCGGACCAGCCGCCCACCACCCGAACCCATTGGGGATGTGGCGTACGGTCAACTTGCTCTTTGAGCATACGTAGTGCATCGGCCAATGATGGAACACCATCCCAGCGCAATTCAAGATTATAATTGAGTCCACCACGGATCAGGTGGATATGCGAATCGTTGATGCCCGGTACAGCACGTCTACCGCCTAGATCAATCAATTTTGTCTGTGTGCTGGCAAGCTTAAGGACATCGCTGTCCGAACCGATTGCAACAAATTTACCATCTTGGATCGCTACCGCGGTGACTGCTTCCTGGTTGTGGCCGAAATGGGTTATTTTTCCGTTATATAGAATAAGGTCTGCTTTCATAATCTGGTTTTTTTAATTGTTTAAGGAAGAAATTGCGTTTTTGATGCCTTCGCCAGCAGTTTCAAAAAATGCCGGTCCAGCTAGTAACGTGATCTTGTTTAATACCGGTTGTTGATCCATATTTTTTTCGCCCAACCATTTTTGGGTTCTGAAGGCATCGATACAACCGAGAACAACATTCTCTGCGACCAGAGCAGTCGGCGAATCCACACCTGCATCTTTGAGATCACTCGCAAAACTAAAATCTTTGACACCTAATCTAAGCGCTTCGCGCATGGCAACATGGGCTACATCCTTCATCAGTTCAGCATGGAAGTCCTCCCGTTTGCCAAGCCCAATCAACAACAGTTTTTTACTTGCGAGTGTACCCTTTTGGCTTGGAGCTAAGAGAATGGTTTCGAGTGCATGCCCCTTAAATTTTCCTGTTTTACGTATTTCAGTTAACGTACCATGTAAAGCTTCATCTAAATGTACAAGACCATTCAATGGGGCAGGTAATGCCGGCGGTGAGATAAAGATATCGCCCTCGGTATATTCAAATACACAGGCTACCTGTAGATCACTTGCGGCTGCCGAAGGACCTTGAACGAGGCCTTCAATAGCAAGTCCATCGACATTTCCCCAGATGGTACTTGTGCCTATTGCTGTGGTTTTAATAGGAGCTGCTGTCTTTACTTGTGCATAGGATTGTATCGGAGTGACCGCCAGGATGCCAAGCAAGGCGATCAGTGCCCATTGACATGTTTTCTTTTGAAAGAGTCTCTTTGTTGTTTTCATGTTTTTAGAATTTAAAGGCGATCCTGCTATTGAAGAAAATTCCATTTTTTGGTGTGCTAATGATGTCTTCAATGAAAGCGCCGGTTTTGAAATATTGAATACCTGTTACCAGCGACAATTGCTTACTGGCGGCGTAGGTAAAGTTGGCTAGATAAGCCGTTCCGATATAACGTTTACGCGAAGCAGATCCAGGGAGGTTAAAAGATCCGCTTGGCCTGTATAAACCGTCTTGTAAGGTATGCCGCCAGTTGAAAACCACGTCAACCTGCATCTTGAGTTTGGAAAGAAGGTCTAGCGTGGCATAAGGATGAATGTCAATCAAGTTGACGGGACCGATCTGTGGACTAAAACCGAAGTATCCGCCTTTGGGATAAATGGGGTTGAAAGTTTGCAGATTGCCATCTCCAGCCTTTTTGTCCCCTGAAATATAGTCGTTACGTAGATTGATGGATGGTTTGAGTACCGTATTTTCAAAGAGGTAGCCGATATCGACGGAAGCAGTCCATGCTGATATCTTACCTTGGCCAAAAGATCCAAATTGATAAGCCCCTTCAAGGTTGTAAATAAATCCACCGCCATATTTCCAGATCCGGATTCCTACAGTATGGCGGGTTTCCTGTGCTATACCCTCCTCAAAAGCCGAACGGTCGCGATAGATGCCGATGTAATATAAGTCGAGATTGGCCTGTTGAGGAACAATAAATTTACCGTATGCTCCCCACAAGTTCACCTGTTTGGAAGGTTTGTTGTCAAATATGCCCGGTCTAATGGTATCTGCCATCATGGCAAATGCTTCGATATTCACTTTACTGCTGTTGTAAGCTAGTTTTGCTCCAGTGAAATATCTTCTGGCATTCGGGCCTTCACCTACGGAGATTAAGCGGCCGGAGCCATAGTCAAGCTCCTGCCTGCCAAGGCGAATCAATACTGATTTATCATTTTGTTTGAACAGCGTTCCATCTATAAATAGGTTCTGTACATTCAATTGGTCTTCATCGATCTGGCGTGATCCATTTTTGCGGCCATGCTGCAGGGCTGAGCGAAGTTGAGTGAAAAGACGGAGACGCGTCCCGAAATGTAAATCGGCGTGCAGGCTATAACGTTGCAGTAGAAAGTTGTTATGCCCAAGTTTTACACGTCCCCAGTCCTCATTGTTAAAATCGACATATTCCAACCGTGCCTCGCCACCCATCGAAAGCCATAATTTACCGTCAGCAGTTAAATGGCTATATTTGAGCTTTTGATAACCATGACGTGTACTGTCTGCGAGGGCGCTGTAATCTTCCTCAAAACGCATTAATTTGTAGGTTTGAGCCTTGGAAAAATGCGGAAATAGGCTGAGTATTGACAATACGACCACCGCTTGACGGATGTAATTGAATATGGTCTGTTGCTGTTGCACGAGGTACGATTTTGAATGAGTATTTTTTTACAATTGAATTAACCGTGTTTTAGCATATTGTGGGCGTAATGAATCCCTAAGCCATAGCTGCCACCATGCTTTTTCATGAGGTCTGTTACAGCCACATAGGTTTCCTGACGGGCCCAGTCGCGTTGTAATTCCAGAAGGTATTGTACCGCAGTGATCGGTTTTACACCCATATGAATCATGCGTTGCATCGCACGCTCATGTGCCTCTTGACTTACATCACCACAGGCATCGGCAATGACATAAACTTCGTATCCTTCCGCTAGTGCAGATAAGGCTGGTCCAACGATACATACACCTGTCCATAGGCCTGCCAGTACCAGTTTTTTCTTACCTGTGCCTGTTATGGCTCGGTAAGCGGCCTCATCTTCCCAGGTATTCATACTGGTTCTGTCGATATAATCTGTACTTGCTTGTGGATAATATGTCTCAATTTCCGGAAAAACAGGACCTGAAAAGCTTTCTTCCGCGACTGTGGTTACGATGGTCGGCACATTGAAAATCTTGGAAGCACCGCAGATTACGGCGACATTATTGCGGAGTTCTTCCATGGTAATGCTTTTTGTGGCAAATGCCATTTGGCCTTCGAAGTCGATCAATACCAATGCATGGTTGCTTGGTGACAATAGTTCTAGTGATGGTTTCATAAATATGTATTTTTTGTTGTTTGATAATTGTTGAGATTCAAATCTTTTACCTTTTTTCTTATTGTTTTGATTTTTAGTTTTCTATGGTGTTTTGTCGGTTTTTAAAATTGACGATATATCGTCAATTTGTTTTTCGTATTAAAATAATCTGATAAGTCAATGATCTATTCACCGCTTTGGAGTTGCTGTTATCCTTTAGAGATACCCAAAGCATTTGTTGTATATCCAAATTTAGGCGAGTTAATTTTGCTGTTCATTGAACTAGTTCAAGAAAAACAGGGAAAGAAAAAATGTACTAAACAATGGCTATTGCGTAATCCCTTCGCGGTCAATTAACGTATTTCTGGATTCTGAAAATGGGACTTTAGGTTTTTGAATTGAATAGATTAACTTTTAGGCGTATCAAGACTTGTTTTTATGATTTATGTTATCTAAAAGATAAATTTTGATTATTTAATGGTGTGCTAAACCTGTTTAGGTAGTAATGTTGTTGATATTAATTAAATATTTGTTAACATTACGGTAAATTATAAACCAAGTCAAAGCATCAACTTTGATGCAAAATTCTAAACCAGACTAAAAATGCAAAAAACATTACTAATCAGTATGGCATTGGGTCTCTCATACCCCACTTGGGCTAATGTAGAGCGTGATTATGTCAAATTGAATCAAGAGGTGCACAGTATTGCAGTTCAATCTACCGTGAAAGGGGTGGTAAAAGACAAAAACGGAACAACCTTGTCCGGAATTACCATTACCAATTTAACCAGCCAAAAAACAACCTCAACGAATGTAGCGGGTCAGTTCACGATCGAAGCCACTATGGGGCAAAGACTCAAATTGACAGGGATAGGTTACAGTGAAAAGATCGTCAGCGTGACGGGAGGGCAGATCGATATCATCATGGAATCCAAAGATACCGAACTGGAGGAAGTTGTGGTGGTCGGTTATGGTACGCAGAAAAAAGTGAATCTTACCGGTGCAGTAGACCAAGTGGGATCAGAAGCTTTTGAGGGACGCGTACTGGGTAATGCAAGCCAGATGCTCCAAGGTGTAATTCCCAACTTGAATGTAACCCCAGCAGATGGTAAGCCCAATCGTGCACCAAGTTTCAATATCCGTGGGACAACTTCCATTGGTCAGGGTGGAAGTGCACTTGTGCTTATCGATGGTGTCGAGGGTGATCTTTCGGCGATCAATCCCAATGATATAGAAAGTGTAACTACACTCAAAGATGCTGCTTCATCTGCGATTTACGGCTCCCGCGGTACCTTCGGGGTAGTTTTGGTCACTACGAAACGTGCCAAGTCCGGAAAAACTTCGATCAACTATTCAGGAAGTGGCTCTTTTCAAAAACCTGTAACGTTGCCCAAATTCGTGACAGATGGTTATGAATATGCTTCGCATTTCTTTACAGCTTATAATGCCTGGAATAATTATTCTTCGATTCCGAGCAAGCTCAACAAGACACAGATCTTTACAACAGATTGGCTGGAAGAATTTAAGAGAAGAAAAGAACAGGGCATTACCGAACAGGTCACAGTAGACGATCAGGGTAATTATGTATACTACGGTAATGAAGATTATTACGGTACGTTGATAAAGGATAATACGTTTGTCCAAGATCACAACCTGTCCATCAGTGGTAATTCAGAAAAAATGGATTACTATATTTCTGGACGTGCTTATGACTACAACGGCCTATACCGCTATAACAGTGATAAATATAAGACCTATAATACCCGTGCAAAAGCGGGACTTCAGGTCACCGACTGGTTACGGATAAGCAATAATATCGATTTTAATTATGCTAAATACAGAGACCCATCGACTGCTGGTGAAGGTGGAAATATCTGGCGCAATATTGCCGATGAGGGGCACCCTTCTTCGCCGATCTTTAACCCTGATGGATCTATGAGCTTCTCTGCAGCCTATACGGTCGGGGATTTTATCTATGGTAAGAATGGTACGAATACGGCTAATCAGGATCTCCGCAATACAACTTCTTTCGAGACTAAGTTTTTCAACAATACGTTCCGCATTAAAGGGGATCTGACTTTTAGAAATCGCGATTTTAATTCGGTAAGAGTCCGTGTGCCTGTTCCGTATAGCACACAGGAGGGAAAAATGTTGCGGTTGGAAACAAGTATGAACGACAATATTTATCAAGTAGACCAACGCTACCGTTACTTGTTTGGAAATCTATACAGTGAATATGAACGCACAATAGGCGATCATTATTTTAAAGGTTTGCTCGGATACAATTATGAACAGCGTACGTATAATTCAACCTATATTACCAAGACAGGTTTACTCAATGATGACGTTGAAAATATCAACCTTGCAGTAGGGCAGAATACCACAGCGACAGCGGGATATAACAAGTACCGTAATGTCGGGGTATTTATGCGTGCCAATTATATTTTCAAGGACCGTTACCTTTTTGAATTCAATGGCCGCTACGATGGTTCGTCCAAATTTCCGACAAACCAACGATGGGGACTGTTCCCTTCCGCATCCCTGGGCTGGCGTATTTCTGAAGAGCCATTCTTCCAGGTGGACAAAAGAGCACTTTCTGATCTGAAGCTAAGAGCGTCCTATGGCTCATTGGGTAATGGTAATGTCGATCCGTATTCCTATTTGGATATTTACGAGATCAAGATTATGGATCGGGTATTGAACGGACAGAAGCCGGCATATACCTCGGTGCCTAAGGTGATCCCGGATAACTTAACGTGGGAAACAGCGCGCACGGCAAACTTAGGTCTTGATCTATCGTCTTTAAATGGAAAACTGACTTTTACGGGCGATATCTATCAACGCAAGACCTTAAATATGTATACCCTAGGTGTAGCTTTGCCTGATATCTTTGGTGCGGAGTCGCCGAAAGGAAACTATGCTGACATGACCACAAAAGGTTTTGAAGTGAGCCTGACTTATAAGGATAGATTCGATCTGAACGGTAGTCCTTTCAATTGGTCCGTAAGGGGTACTTTGGCTGATTATAGATCCAATATAGACCGTTACGAAAATAAAGAGGGTTTAATCAAAGATGGATCGTATTATGAAGGCCAGCGAATCGGCGAAATATGGGGCTATGTAACGCAGGGTTTATTTCAGAATCAGGCGGAAATTGATGGTGCTGCAAAACAAAAATTGATCAAATCGTCAAACAATGGTACAATATATCCAGGTGACGTGCGTTTTGCGGATCTAAATGGTGATGGTGTAATCGATTATGGAAATAATACGATTTATAGCCATGGTGACAGAACTGTAATCGGTAACGCCGATCCACGATATATCTATAGTTTTAACCTTAATCTGGATTGGCAAGGTATTTATTTCTCGTCTTTCTTCCAGGGTGTGGGTAAGCAGAATTGGTACCCGAGCAATGAATCTATTTTTTGGGGACAATACAATCGACCTTACAACAACTTGCCGGAATGGCACCTCAACAATTATTGGACTGAAGACAATCCAAACGGTTATTTTCCTCGCTATGCTGGGTACAATGAATCTATCAAAACAACGCCGCAGACAAGATATCTGCAGAACGTTGCCTATATACGGATGAAAAATATACAGATCGGATACAGTTTTCCTAAATCTGTAACCAACAGGTTAAAAATTAGTAGTCTTCGGGCTGGACTTTCGGGCGAAAACTTATGGACCTGGTCGCCTCTTTACAAAAAAACGAAGGATCTCGATGTCGGTAATCTGGGCAAATCTGATCCGGAGATCGGAACGGGTTCTGGCGACGGATTTAACTATCCGATTATGAAGAGTGTTAGTTTTAATTTATCTATTGGCTTATAGTTTTTTATTATCATGAAAAAATTATTTTATATACCTATTGTTGCGCTTTTGTTCTCCTCCTGTGAACTAAACGAGCTGCCGAAGGCAGGTGCCACCGAGGAGGATATCTTCGGGAGCGAAAGTGGATTGAAAAATTACAGCAACTCCTTCTATCGGAATATTACCTCTGGTAGTGACGCTTATAAAGGTGACGCTATGGCTGACTATTCGGCCGTAAATAGCCTCAATGATTTTATGGTCGGCGGCGCTTACAGTGCTGAGATCAGTTCGGGGTGGTCCTGGACTACCCTGCGTAATATCAACCAATTGATAGCTAAATGTAATAGTCCCAAATTGAGCGATGCCATCAAAAATAATTATATCGGCTTAGCCCGCTTTTTCAGAGCTTGGTTCTATTATGAGAAGGTAGTTCGTTTTGGCGATGTGCCTTGGGTAGATCACCCTTTGGCTGTTGATGAGACGGATATCCTTAAAGCACCACGGGATTCGCGCGAAGTGGTCATGAAGCACATCATGGAAGATTTGGACTTTGCCTACGCCAATATCACAAATACGGCGGGCGACGGTAGTACGGTTAACAAATGGACAGCACTTGGTTTGAAGACCCGAATCGCGCTGTTCGAAGGAACATTTCGTAAATACCAAAAGCTCAATTTGGCTACACAGCCGGAAGTATTCTTCCAGATGGCGGTAGACGCTGGCAAGATTCTAATGGAAAATGGTCCTTATGGGCTTAATATCTCCGCAGATCCTAAAACATCACAGCGACAGTTGTTTACCAGTAATATGCCAGTGACAAAAGAGGTCATGTTGGCCGTAACTTTCAGTAAGGATCTTGCGCTTTTGAACGACGCCAACTGGTGGTGGACATCAGCAACCTACGGTCCACGTTTAAGCTTGGTAAGGCCTTTTATCAATAGTTTTTTGAATGTTGACGGTACTCCTTATACGGATAGACCGAACTTTCAGACTGAGGAATTCTATGAGGAATGTCAAAATCGCGACTTGCGCTTGGCGCAGTTGATCCGGACGCCAGGATATTCCCGTAATGGACAGCCTGCTCCCCCAAATTTTGCAAGTTTTACCTATACGGGATATCAACCAATCAAGTATACTTTAGACGATTCCTATTATGACAATGGTGGTTACAATACCAATGCAGTTCCTTTAATGCGTTATGCGGAAATATTATTAAACTATGCTGAAGCGAAACAGGAACTAGGTACGTTCAATGATGCGGATTGGTCGAAAACTATTGGAGCATTACGTTCAAGGGCAGGAATAACAAGTGGAACGAATACACTGCCGACCAAAGTGGATACCTACTTGAAAAATACATTCTTCCCCGAAGTCAACAGCCCTGCACTTTTAGAAATACGTCGTGAAAGACAGGTGGAATTAGCTCTGGAGGGTTTCCGTTTCAATGATTTGAAGCGATGGAAACTTGGACCGCTTATGGCAAATTTGCCTTGGACGGGAATTTATATCCCTGCTTTAGATAAGTTGATTGATATCGACCACAATGGAACTCCAGATGTCGTGTTCTATGATGGAAGTAAATCAGCTCCTTCAATAACTGTTCCTGCAGGAGTAGCCAAGGTGGCTATAGGGGGTAAAAGTACCAATTTCCAGACAATGACTTCGGACAATCACCTGGAATGGTTTAAAGCTGTGAAGCGTACTTGGGATGACAACAACAAGCAATACCTTTACCCAATTCCGTCTGCAGCGATTGTGCTGAACGGAAATCTGACACAAAATCCAGGTTGGAGTAAATAGGAATTTAACTTATTCGTCCCCATAAAAGAGGCTCCTTGCAATGCAAGGAGCCTCTTTTATGGGGACTTTAGATTATATGGACGCTAGATCTAGGTAATTTTAATTAAGTTTAGGTGGAGCAAAACCAGTATATATGAACTTAGAAATTAATTTACCCACCTATTCCGAAGAGTTGGGGCTACAGGCGTCATGGGAACCTGGATTTGAAATAGCAGTTCAAGTTGTTGCCAACGAAATTGTAATTCGAGCCAACAAACAGGGGCTTATCTCATTGGCCAAGCAACTTTTGATACTTGCGCAGGATGAAGTGGCAAAAGGTGCCCATTTCCATTTGGATGAAACGAATTCCCTTGAAATGAACGCTGTTCCGATGATTTTAGAAAAACGATAAAGATCATGAAAATACATCACCTCATAAGAAGCAGCCTACTTTTTTTACTTTTAAACTGTATGACGCTGATGGCTGTTGGGCAGGAAATTTTGTATGTATTTCCAGATTCCGTAGAGAGAATACTGGAACAACATTTAAGTAAGTACAGCCTAAATAATGATAAAGAAAGGGTTTATTTGGACCTGGCTGGAAACGATGAATTTTATCGGTTAACAATCGGAACCTATTTTGTTGACCGGGATGATGATTTGACCCGTTGGATTAAAGCGAGCAATCGCTTGGGTTTAGTTAATACAAAGAAATATCCCCTGTTGATTGATGTGGATTTTGATTTCGGCGCACCGGAAGAGACGGCTTTGGGGACTTTTGGAAAACGAGAAGGAAAGGTCAAACGTACGCGGGTTCTGATGCATGGCTTTAGCGTGAAATTCACTAAAAATGGAGCGATTTTGAAAGAATAGGATAATAGGCCATGGGTACAAATCTCCCCCTATAAAAGTCGGTGGATATAGACTTTTATAGGAGAAGAATAGCAAAGAAGTTTTTGATTCTTTGTTTTGTGTTAGCGTCTTTCTTGGTAAACGCCGATTTCGTTTACGACCGCATGGACTTTTTCAGGTTTAATGCTGAAGCGTAATTTTTGTCCCAGTACTTCATCAAAGCGGAAGATCTTGATGCGGCCCTGTTGTACCGCTGTAACCGCGATAGGATGCCATTTTCCATCTTTTAGATAGGATAAGTTATACTGTGAAGGATTGTCTTTTCCTTCGGTAATAACAACACTATTGAAAGCTTTACTACGTTCAAAATCCAATTCATACCATACTTCACCTTTGACTGCCGGATTGGAGACCCAGGCACTACCAAAGTTATCGTCGTTGGCAAAATCCATAATGTTCATATCTTCGCTCCAGCTACTGTATGAAGGTACTTGTTTGGCCATATTGTGGTCGACTATTGGCGCCTGGTAACTTGGTAATGAACTGTAGTTGGGTTTATTTTTGTATAATGTACCGATTGTCTTCAGTGCATCAAGCGCATTTTGATCCATCAGACCATCACTATTTGGCGCTACATTGAGCATAAAGTTGCAATACGCGTTGTTGTACGGAATTACAAATTTCTCGACCAATTCATTGACGTTTTTAACTGGGGTGTTCGGAAATGATGTTTTCCAGAACCAATTTTGCTGTAAGGGAAGACAGGCCATTGCCGGCAATTTGTTATGCTCCTTGGAGATAAATTGACCCGCGCCTTGTTCGTACGATTTGATATCGGTGTAAAACAACGCATCACCTGGGTATTTTGCCGAATTGAGGTCCATCAATAAACATTTCGGTTGGAGTGATTTGACAAGATAATAGATGTCATCGAAAGGAACATCATCGTACGAAATACGCGACCAAGGGGCGTCCCATCCATCAATGACCAAGGCGTCGATTTCTCCGTATTGGGTCAACAATTCCGTCAGCTGATCTTTGATCAATTGGATATGCGCTTTGGTAATGGTATGTGGACGTATGCCCTGATGCATATCCAAAATGGAATAATAAAGCATAACACGCAAACCATTTTTGCGGAAAGCATCCGTAAATTCTTTAACAACATCACGATGTAAAGGCGTGTTCATTACATTATAATCTGTTGTTTTGGTATTCCAGATCGGGAAGCCACTATGGTGCTTGGTGGTTAGGCAACCATAGGTCATATTGGCCGATTTAGCAGCTTTAGCCCATTGATCTGCGTTGAGCTTCGGAGATTTAAACAGTTCAAGTGCGGCATTGGGATCGGACCAGTCTTGTTCCATAAAAGTTGGCATGCCATAATGGATGAACATACCGAATCCAAGATTGACAAAGTCGAGCTGACTCTGTTCGAGGACCTTCTTTGAAAAACCGGATTGTGCCAATAACGTGTTGCCCAATAAAAGAAAAGATAGGCAGTAAAGTAGTTGCTGTGAAATTTTGGACATAATTTACTAAGTTGTTATGTTGTAAAGATAGGTCAAGGTTGTGTTATTTAAGCCTAATGGAAACCTAACGAAAGCCTAATAAAAGCCTAATAGATATCTTGATTCGACAAATTGATGTTATTTTTAAACCATGAAGAGTACCGGCAAAAATATATATCCTTGGGCATTTGGAACAAGCTTCTTGATCTTGACGGGGTTGATCGGTTTTCTGATCTTCAATACGTATAAGCTTGAGGACAAGAATTATCAGATTGGACAGCTCAACCGGATCCAGAATGCTTATGGAGCTGTTATTATGGATGATAAGATATTCCCTGGGGGAGATGCCATATTCCAGACAACATTGGTACCCTGTTTGCCGAAATGGTATGAAAAAAAAATAAATAAGTCCGCAGACGCAGACCAGTACGGTAACCATTGTATGAATGGCTTTCTCGATCAGATGCGGAGGCAGCAGTCGTTAGACAGCATTTTTCGTCGGATCGTACATCAGCAAGGGCTCGATACGACACTTGTTTACCTATTCCATTTTGATAAATTGGAAATATATAATGCAAGAGACCGTGCCTGGACGACTTTCTATGCGTTAGCAGCCGATGATCGTGCAGGTCTAATTAGTGGCAAACTCAAGCGCGGAACAAATAATAATAGGGTATTCCAACTGTCTGTTAGTGACAAGAATCCTATTCCTTATCGTTTTACTTATAGCCTGTATGTTGATTATGAAAATAGGGACTGGCGTCTTGTCCAACGGATGATGCCCGTGTTTTTACTCTCCTTAGCTTGTATTGTTGTGATCGTATTATTGAGTTATCGAACCTATCGTAATTGGATCAACCAACGTAAATTGTCAGACCTGAAAACGAGTTTTCTAAATCATATGCGCCATGAATTTAATACACCGCTGACGACAATTTTGATCAGTGCACATAGTTTGATCGATCGTGAAACAGGAAAAGACGATAAGGAGGTGGCACAACTTGGGCGCATCGTGGAAAGGCAAGCCAAACGACTCAAAGCTTATTTTGAACAGGTCATGGGATCTGTGGCATTACAGGAACAAGAGGCTACAATTGTATCCGTTTCTATTGATCGGCTGACACAGCAAATACTGAAAGAACTTCATTTGCGCTACCGAGGTGAAATTGAAATTCAATATGAACCTTTAGCTGCCGATGTGGAGATGAGTCTTGATGAAGATTATTATTTTTCAATCTTAGATAACCTGGTATCCAATGCGATAAAATTTAACGATAATAGTAAGAAGACGATTCAGTTTAGCTGGGAGCAGCAAGGTCATCATTATAACCTCAAAATAGTGGATAACGGGGTTGGGATCGCCGCTGCAGATCAGGAAGCGATATTTACAGCATTTTATAGAGGCAAACTATCCGGTAATAAACCTGGACTAGGACTGGGGCTTTACTATGTCAAATCTTATTTGGACAGGTTGGGTTGGACGATCCAAGTAGCAGGCGGTAAGTCTGGTTCCGGTGCAATTTTTTATATTTACATGAATAATGTGGCATTCAATGGCAAAAGATAAGATTGACATCCTTTTGATTGAAGACGAACCTGATTTGGGCGAAGTTTTCTCACGTTATTTGCGATACAAAGGCTTTACGGTACGCTGGGAAAGCACGGCGCAAGGAGGCTGGGCGGCTTTTCAGTCCTGTGCCGTTAAATTACTTATTATTGATGTGCAGTTGCCCGATGGCAATGGTTTTGACCTGGTGCAACAAATGATACAATTCAATCCTGGGCAACCTATTTTCTTTTTGACAGCACTTCATGAACGCACATCGCGACTAAGAGGACTTAGTCTGGGCGCTGTTGATTACATCGCGAAACCTTTTGACATGGACGAAATACTGCTCAAGATCCGCAATTTATTGACCGTGGCAAATGCGCCCGAAGTGCAGACAAATCCGGAAATCGAACTCGCTATCGGTTGTCTGTTGCTCAACATGGAACGTTATAGTCTGCGTGATGGGATGGGAAGCATACAAAAGCTCACAGTCCGTGAAGCTGAATTGCTGCGACATCTGGTCCTTCATAAAAATCTATTGGTCAATAAAAAAGATCTCCTGCTGCAGTTTTGGGGTAATACGGATTTTTTTAACGGTAAAAGCCTAGAGGTTTTTATCTCCCGACTTCGTAAATTGCTGCAGATGGATCGCAAACTTCATATCGAAAGTATCTATGGAGCGGGTTATATTTTACACGAAAATGAAGGTGTTTAACGACCGGATCTATTTAAAGAAATACTATGTTATACGAAAATATTCTTAAAAATGTGTCCAAGTGCATTACTTTGACAGCGGAAGAAACCGAACAGTTTACTGGTTTATTGACAGCAAAGAAGGTTCCCAAGAAAACGATGCTATTGGAGGAAGGGGAGGTATGTCAGTTTGAAGGATATCTTCAAAAAGGTTGTGTCCGGATTTATTATCTGGATGAAAATGGTTTTGAAGTAACGCTGGCTTTTGCTGTCGAAGATTGGTGGATTAGTGATATTGCTTCATTTCATTATCATACACCATCTAGTTTATACATGGAAACATTAGAAGACAGTGAGTTTTTGATGTTAACACCAGAGACCAAGGAGAGATTATTAGAGACTGTTCCAAAGTTTGAGCGGGTCTTTCGTATGTTGGTGCAACGCCGGCTCGCTGTTCTGCAAAATAGGCTGATCCATACAATGGCCAAACCAGCCGCCGATCGCTATCTCGAATTTATTGAACTATACCCGACTATTTCCCAAAGGGTACCGCAATACTATATTGCATCCTACCTGGGGGTTTCACCCGAATTTGTCAGTATTATACGTAAGAGGCTTGCTGCAAAGAAATAACAAGCAGTTCGAATGGCTCCATGTTGAAACACGTAGGTGATGACATGGGCTATTCGATTTAGAAAAAAGAAGAAGGTTTTCCAAAAAGTGAATGTATTTATGCGTTGAGTTTTTTTTGCGATTTGATTTGAGCTGTGTACCAACTGTATTTTGAGCTTTCAGACAACTAGACTTTGCAAAAGGTATGAGATATTTGCTACCTTTAGGCTGGGACTGATTTTAGCTATCGGTACCCATAGTCGCACAGCCGTTTAAAATAAATCGTATTGAGCATGGAAGAGAAAGATTTTGGGAATGCCTTTTTGTATTCCTGTTATGTCGAGAAAGCATTTGGGCACGAACAGTTCATTCCCGAACATGTCGTTTTTTTTCAGCTATCTGGTGAAACACATCTGGACCATCAGAAAGGAAAATTGGTGGCGACAGAAGGGCAGATTGTGGTTGCCCGTAGAAACCAACTGGCCAAAGCTTTTAAATATCCCGCGAAAAATAATGTTTACAAATCTGTTTCAGTATTGTTGGGGGCTGATCGGCTGAAGCAATACGCGATGGACCATCACCTCAGTTCGGACAAAAAGTATCAGGGTGAGTCCAATGTTGTACTGGAAAGTAACCTGTTTATAAAAAGTTATTTTGAGTCATTGACGCCCTATGCGGAAGCCATCGACCGAGTGAGCCCGCAGATGGAGAATATCAAGATCTACGAGTTGATCACCTTGTTGTTGGAAAGCTATCCACAGTTAAAAGACCTTCTATTTGATTTTTCGGAGCCGCATAAAATTGATCTCGAGCAATTTATGGTTAAAAACTATCGGTACAATGTACCTTTAGAAAACTTTGCGAAACTAACAGGGCGGAGTTTAGCAAGCTTTAAACGTGATTTTGAGAAAATATTTCAGACGTCTCCCCGAAAATGGCTGCAAGAAAGACGTCTTTCTGAGGCTTATTATCTAATTGAAAATAAGCGGCAAAAACCTGCTGATTTTTATCTTGATCTGGGTTTTGAAAACCTTTCTCATTTTTATGCTTCTTTCAAGGAGAAGTTTGGCATAACACCAGCGACCATCAATTCCGTTGCTTAAGACTATTTCCGCCACCAATAACTAGGTGTTAAAGGGGGCTGATCGAGGTCGATGACCTGGCCGATCATTGGGGTAAGCAAGGGCTGTTGTTGTCGTATTGCTTCCTTGGAAATACGTTCTAGAGGTTCATTCCAGGCATGATTGGCCAATACAAACTTGGACGAATGAACTGGAAACAGTAAGGAAGCTTTGAGATCATGTGCCGCTTGGACAACCTCCTCTGGCATCATGTGTATATGTTTCCAGCTGAGGTCGTATTGACCATTTTCCAATATAGCCAGATCAAAAGGACCCAATTGATTACCTATCTCTTTGAAGTGGTTATCGTAGCCGCTGTCCCCGCCTAAATAGAGCCGCATGGAAGGTGTCTGGAGCGCATAGGATGCCCATAAAGTATTGGCAGTAAATATACTGCGGCCTGAAAAATGTCTGGCGGGCGCAACTGTTACACTGAAACCATCACCCAAGTTGATTTCGTCCCACCAATCTTTTTCGATGATCTGTTCAGGACGATATCCCCAATATTCAAGATGAGAGCCGACACCAAGACCAACAATGACTTTTCCAACCCGGGGTTGTAGTGCCTTTAACGTCTTGTAATCCATGTGATCATAATGATCATGTGATATAAATAGATAGTCAATCGGCGGTAGAGCAGATACGGTAGAGACATCGGCTCCTTTAAACGCTTTTACACTTCCTGGAATAGGGGAAGCACTGCCACTAAGGACAGGATCGACGAGTATGTTCTTACCATCGAGACGAAGGAAATAAGAGGAGTGACCAAACCAAACAAGCCCATGAGGCTGACTTAATAACTTTTCCCAGTCGATATCCACTGTTGGTATAGTATGTTTGGGACTTGTTTCGTTGGAGCGCTTAAAAAAATAATCGTATAGGGCTACGGTCCAGGGCTGTGTGAGCTGTGGTGTAGGGCTGCTATTCTGGAATTTTCCGCCTTTAAACTGTTTCGATAGCTGTATGCGTTGAAGTCTTTCACCCGAGGGTCTTTTGCCGAATTGTGGATGCATCATATATAGTCCGATAAGAGCGATGAGAACAGTCAGTCCTAAGATTGTTCTTTTCAAAAACCGAAGCCACTTATTGCTGTTGTTTCTTGTTGCCATCTGCATATTGTATAACAACAAAGATAAGACTGCTGAGACAGATCTATTTTTGCTGATAGCTCAAATTTATGTGCTGTATGGCTCATGCAATGTCTTTAATAGGGGCGGAAGAGGCTTTATGAAAAACCTGTAGTGGATGATAATTTTATTAATTTGTGTTTTTAATTGTAATTTTTATGGTAAAATACTGTTTTATCTGAAATATTTCTTGAAATTTAGTGCCCAATTCTTTTTTCTTGAAAGTTGTCGTATGTTTAGGTAAGAATAGACGAAGAGATACAAATCGCTGAAAATAAAATCTATTAATTTAGTAGATTATAGTAGGGCAATTTGTATATTTGACCAGTTTCACAATGACCTAACTTTAAAAATACTGCGGATATGGAGGTAGCAGATTTAGAAAAGCATTGGCTAGTCTCTTTGCAACAAGGTGATAGACATGTTTTTGCGGATATTTATGATTTTTACTGGAAAAGATTATTAGGCATTGCCTTTAACCTAACGAAAGACAAACAGACAGCTGAGGAAATTGTACAAGAGGTATTTGTTTCACTATGGAATAGACGTGAGGATGTACAAATAAACTTGCTGTCCCAATATTTAGCGACAGCAGTAAAATTTGCTTCTTTTAAAGTATTGCAACGTGCCAAGCGCCATGAGCAAATCCTGAACACTGTTGTCGTTCAACCTATGTTCCAGCAGGATCAGAATACAATTGATGCCCGTTTTTTACAAGAATATCTTCATGAAGTTGTTGAAACACTACCTGATCGTTGTAAGCTGGTCTTTCAGCTGAGTCGCGAAGAACATTTTTCCAACCGTGAAATAGCCGCGGAACTCCAAATTTCTGAGAAGGCTGTGGAAGCAAATATTACGCGTGCCCTGAAAGTGCTCCGTATGCAATTGCGCAAGGTTGGC
Organism: Sphingobacterium sp. BIGb0116; assembly: GCF_024808035.1. Classification (NCBI taxonomy): domain Bacteria; kingdom Pseudomonadati; phylum Bacteroidota; class Sphingobacteriia; order Sphingobacteriales; family Sphingobacteriaceae; genus Sphingobacterium; species Sphingobacterium sp. BIGb0116. Next base: position 108,031 of record NZ_JANUDT010000011.1, read on the forward strand.
TTTATCTTTTTATTTTTTATTTAAAAAAAGCAATTTGAATATAGGGGTACCCATGGTCATGTGGTACTATCATATAACGGACGATTTCATGGACAATAGTAATTTACAGCAACTAATCGATAAATACCTTCAGGGAACAATTTCTGTAGAAGAAAAAGAGCGTTTACTACTGTGGTATCGTCAGCAGCAGGAAGAGGAAAACATTTGGGAACTAGCGCCAGGAGAAACAGAGCAACAGGTCGGTGAACGAATGAAAGCCAATATTTGGGCGCAAATGGATAATATACCTGTACGTAAACGTGTTTATTGGCCCTATGCGGCCGTAGCAGCGGCGCTACTGTTGGTCTCCTTCACTATTCTGCTGTGGAACAAGTCTACTTCGAATGAACAGCAGGTGACCTTTTCCAAGTCGGAAGGATCGGCGAATCGATTTATCCTATTGCCAGATAGTTCACGTGTTGTTTTGCGGGCAGGGAGTAAACTCTCCTATCCCAATACCTTTGATGATGCAACACGTGAAGTTAGCTTGGAGGGGGAGGCATATTTCGATATTAAACATCGGAATAATCAACCTTTTATCATTCATACAGGTGAGATTAAAACAACTGTCCTTGGTACAGCATTTACAATAAAATACCCGACTGACAGCAAGCAGATTGAAGTCCTTGTCGAACGTGGAAAAGTAAGGGTAGAAAATGAAAAGCAAGTATTTGCCGAGCTTGTGGCGGATCAGAAAATCGACCTAAGAGAATCACAGTTGAAGGCTAAGGTTGAGAAAATAAATACCGCATCGGCATTAAGCTGGAAAAGACAGGATATGTCTTTTGACGCTCTGGCTTTTGGTGACATCGCTAAAAATTTGGAAAAACGGTATGGAGTGAAACTACATTTTATCAATCCGGCCCTAGAAAATTGTCCCGTCAGCGGGAAATTTACCGGAAGTGAAACGATCGAAGAGGTATTGTTGAATATCTGTGCTACGCGCAATGCGATCTATCGTCAGACAGCTGATGGTGAATATGAAATACAAGGAGAGGGCTGTCAATAAAAAATGGAGCGAAAGAAAAAACTAACATACATTAACTTAAAAATCAACGCCTAATGAAAATGAAAAAACAGACTTAACAACAACTGATATAGTAAAAACTCCCTGGCCGTAGGAAGCAAACAGGGAGCTGAGCTTATTCGATTATTGTCAAACAATTAAACCCAATACAAATAATGCAAAAATTCTTGTTTTTTGCAAGTGGGGATTATTTTGCCCACTTTAACCCTAAACATCGAAAAATCTTTCTATCTACCATGAAAGTAAATTTGATCGGGGCATTGCTGCTATCCAGTTCATTACAATTGATGGCACTGCCCGAAACGTTGGGTCAACGGATGAACACAGTGAAGATTCACATGGGGTCTTCTTCTTTGTCATTAAAAAAGGCTCTTCAGGAACTTGAAAATAAATCGGGGATTACTATTTTCTACCCCAGTGATCTGGTGGAGCAATATATGGCACCCACAATGGATAAGCAATCGCGGTCTGTCGCCCAGACTTTACAGCTTATGCTTCTGCAAACCAATCTGAGTTTTAAGGAAACTTCTTTGGGTGTCGTTCTTTTTGAGGATCACGATAAACAAAGTAAAGTCAAAAATGAGCGTGAGCAACCTCGTCGTATCGGCGGTATAGTCTTGGATGACAAGGGTAAGCCTATCGCCGGTGTGACTGTCCTCACCAAAAATGGGAAGGAGCAGGGGGCACCGTCGGGCAATAGTACTGCAACGGATCAAAATGGACATTGGGGATTGCCTATTACCGGACCGGTGTCTACCCTAGTCTTTTCGATGATCGGCTATGAAACACAGGAGCTTGCTCTCTCCGGCAGATCCGAATTTAAGGTGGTATTAAAAACGCTTGAAAATAGGATTGAAGATGTAGTCGTTACGGGCCTTTTTGAGCGGCCAAAGGAAATGTATACGGGTGCCGCACGATCATTTACCAAAGAGCAGTTGCAGAATGTGAGCAGCGACAATGTGCTATCGGCGATAAAATCACTTGATCCATCTTTTCAAATGCCAGAGAATCTCAACTTGGGTTCTAACCCCAATGCTTTACCTGAGGTCACTTTGCGCGGAGGAAATAGTCTTATCGATCCAAACAGCAGCGGAAGCAATCCTTTTAATTATTCGAATAACCCAAATACTCCCTTGTTTATTCTGGACGGTTTTGAAGTATCGTTATCCCGGATCAATGATCTCGATCTGACGCGTATCAAAAACATCGATCTGCTTAAGGACGCTACAGCAACATCTATTTATGGGTCACGTGCGGCAAATGGTGTCGTTGTGATCGAAACGATTCGTCCAAAATCAGGCAAACTCCAGGTCACCTATACAGGTAACATGACCTTGGAAATACCCGATCTAAAGGGGTATGATGTACTCAATGCGGCCGAAAAACTCGAGCTTGAAAGACAGATCGGCGTGTATGACTACAGTTGGAATGGTACCGATCAACAATTAAAAACTATCTATAACAATCGATTGGCTGCGGTACGTTCTGGTGTCAATACCGATTGGATGGCACAACCAATACGCACTGGTATAGGGCAAAAGCATAATCTTTATCTCGAGGGAGGACGAGAGGAAGTTCAGTACGGAATCAACCTCAACTATTATAACAATGCCGGTGTAATGAAGGGATCTAGTCGCCAAACCATGACTGGAAACACATTTTTGGCCTACCGATACAAAAACATCATCTTCAAGAATGATCTGACTTTAGTGTCTAATAAAGGTACCAATTCACCTTATGGTTCATTTCGACAATATGCACAGCTAAATCCCTACTGGACCCCATACAACGCTGATGGATCTTATAAGGTATATCTCGAAGATATCCTTAATGAGGAAACGGGAAAACGGCTGACGAACTTTGATAGCTATGACAACCTCACTGGTTATGTGGGCAGGCCGGTAAATCCGCTATATGACGCGGCATTGAACCTAGTTGATCAGACAAATTACCATAGTATAATCAATAATTTTGCCTTGGAATGGCAGGCGTATAGCTGGTTAAAATTAAAGGGAACTTTTGCTTACCTCTATCAAGCCGACGAATCAGATCGCTTCTTGCCTGCACAACATTCTTCCTTTACCAATGTGGCAACCTTTGAAAAGGGATCTTACACAAAAGGTTATGGTAAAAATCAACGTTATGAGGGGATATTCTCTGCCAATTTCAATAAAACCTTTGACAAGAATTTGATTTTCGCAACGTTGGGAGCGAATATTAGTCAGGAAAACAATCATACTGAAACGTTCAAAGTGGTTGGTTTTCCAAATGCGAGTATGGACAACATGAGCCAGGGACTTCAGTTTGCAACTGGTACAAAACCAGAAGGAACGGAGAATATCAAGCGCTTGGCAGGTTTATTTTCTAACCTTTCCTTTTCGCACGATAACCGCTATTTATTGGATTTCTCGTTCCGTTTGGATGGATCTTCCCAATTTGGGAGTGACAATAGATTTGCACCATTCTGGTCTGCAGGGGCAGGATGGAACCTGCATAAAGAACATTTTCTGGCAAAGGTCAACGGGATAGACCGACTTAAAATTCGTTATTCTTTCGGTTATACGGGATCACAAAATTTTGATTCTTTCTATGGTAAAACAACCTCCCAGTATTTCAATTCCACAGACTACCGTGGTATGATCGGAACCTATTTACTCGGATTTGGAAATAATGCTTTGGCTTGGCAAAAGACACAGAAGAATAATATAGGATTGGATTTGACACTTTTCAAGCGTTTTGATCTCACAGCCAACTATTATATCGAAAAAACTGAAGGTTCTATCGCGAGCATATCGACGGCGCCATCGACTGGATTTGATCAATATAAAGAAAATATGGGCGATCTCGAGGCGAAAGGCTGGGAACTTTACACCCGTTATAATATTTTGGCAAACAGTACCAACAGGAATAACTGGTCTGTTTTTGTTAATCTCTTTTCGGTCAAGACCAAGATTACCAAAGTCTCCAATACCATTGCTGCACTGAATAAATTGGCGAATGAGGAGCTGTCTTCACTCCCGATTACCCGCTATGCAGAAGGGCAGTCACAAACGGCGATCTGGGCGGTACCGTCGCTCGGGATAGACCCCGCATCGGGTTATGAGATTTTTAGAACAAGGGATGGCAAATTGACCAATACGTACAATCCACTGGATCAGGTAATCGTTGGAGACTCGCGCAGCGATGTAGAGGGTACCTTCGGAACCAATTTCGAATACCGTGGAATTGGTTTTAATGCATTTTTCCGATTTAGGCTGGGCGGACAGGCTTATAACCAAACACTCGCAGATCGGGTAGAAAATGTCAATGCACGTCTTTACAATGTGGATAGAAGAGTTGCCGAGGAGCGATGGATGAAACAAGGAGATCATGTATTCTATAAAGGACTGATCGATGCCGATGGCTATGCGATTAATACGCCTACCTACGCAACTTCCAGGTTTGTGCAAAATGACAATTTACTTTCCCTGGAAAGTGTTTCGGTCTTCTATCGCTTCAAAGATCAATTGACCAAACGCTGGCGGATGAGCAATACTAAAATATCGCTGTATTCCAATGATGTATTTCGCATGTCTTCGATACGCCGGGAACGTGGTCTTGACTATCCCTTTGCACGCTCATTTACACTTCAATTATCCACCAGTTTTTAAAAGCAACACAGATGAAAATCATTTACAACAACAACAATTATATTGTATTGCTTATGATAGGACTGGGCATTTTAACTCAGTCCTGCAACAAATGGCTGGATGTACAGCCCAGTACACAAACAACCGAAGAAAAGCAGTTTTCGTCCGAACAGGGATATAAGGATGCTTTGATCGGAATCTATCAGAAAATGGCGCAGGCAAACAGTTATGGTAAAGAGCTTAGCTATGGATACCTGGATGTACTGGCACAGCTCTATCAGAGTAAATCGAATGCCAATACAGATACTTACGGTCAAATGGCAAGATATAATTATACTGATGCTACAGTTAAATCTACGTTGAGCAGCTTATGGACGACACAATACAGTACCATCGCTCAGGCCAATTATATCCTCAAAGATATTGATGCCGATAAAGAACTTTTTACCGGAGTAAATTATCAGCTTGTTAAAGGTGAGGCTTTGGCGACCCGGGCGCTACTTCATTTTGATCTGCTGCGTCTTTTTGCTGCGTCACCCGTAGCAAGTCCCACGGAGGAAAGTCTAAGTATCCCTTATATGACCGCATTTACGGTCAACCCGGGCAAGGTTCTCTCGCGAGCCGAAGTACTTGCCTTATTGGAGAAAGATCTGAAGGAGGCTGAAGCATTATTGGCCGTATATCCGACAATAGACCAGATTAAAGATAATGCTGCAAATACCTCTTTGGAGGTCTTTACCATGTTTCGTCAAAACCGACTGAATGTTTGGGCCGTTAAAGCCCTGCTGGCAAGGGTCTATCTGTATAGGGGCGATAAGGTCAATGCGCTTAAATATGCCAAAGAAGTAATCGATAGCCAGAAGTTTGAATTTGTGAACGGCAATACCAATACCGTGAATGCCACAAGTGCCACTTCCAATGCGATTTTTAGCACGGAGCATATCTTTTCGATTTACAAATCCAACCTAAAAGATCTATCGGACCGTTATTTCAAAACAGAAGCGGGCGCTCCTGAAAATGAGGATTTATTTACCACATTAACCAACCTCAATAGCTGGTATGAGATCGCTGTTGCCGGACATGCCATTGATATCCGTGGGCCACAAGCTTCAAACAGCCGTTGGAATCAATTTAATGCCACAACAGTTTATAATACGAAGTATTATGTCGGCAACAATGTGACAAATGTTAATCAAAAGCTGGTTCCTGTGATCAAGCTTTCGGAGATGTATTACATTGCTGCAGAGGCGAGTGAAACGTTAGAGCAAGCCCTGAGCTACCTCAATAAAGTGCGTACAGCACGTTTGATTCCGGCCTTATCTGCGAGTACCATCAATACGCCTACACTGCTAGAAGGTGAATTATTTAAAGAATATCGCAAAGACTTTTATGCTGAAGGCCAGTTATGGTACTACTATAAGCGCAAAAACTACAGTACACTACAAAATACCGTTGGGGGAACAATGGACAATAGCAAATATGTTTTCCCCTTACCGGACAATGAAATTGAATTTGGCCTGAACTAGACAGCATGATGAAAAGATTACTCACCTTTATTGGAGCATGTGCTGCTCTGCTGTTCACTTTACTCGGATGTAAGGAGGACAATAAATTGATGTTCGATGACAGTGATCCCAAAGTTTACATTGATAAGCGTTATGCAGGGACACTGGTGGATAGCGTAAACTACAGCTTTGCCTTTCAATCGAAAGATATCCTTACGGATACCGTTCAAATTCCAATTCGGATTATTGGTTTGCCCCGAAATACTGATCGCCCCGTAGCCATTGCACTGGCGACAGGTTCTACAGCAAAAGAAGGCTATCACTTTAAGCTCGAACACGCTGTAATTCCGGCCAATGCCTCCGATGGTATTGTGGACGTCATATTTTTTAGACGTGCAGGGCTCAAGGATAGCGTCGTTATGGCTGAATTAAAAATTATAGCAAATGCTGACTTTAAACCTGGATATAACGATAATGCCGTGTCTGCAGTGCTCGACCGATTGACCTGGCGTTTCACCTTAACAGATAAACTGGAAAAGCCGAGTATTTGGGATTCCTATTGGAAAAATCTGTTTGGAGACTATTCCAATACAAAGATCCTGTTTCTGACGCAGTTGCTCGATTATACCAATTGGAACCAAGGTGGTTTGTTTCCACAGGATAGCAATCGGATGCTGGCTCAAGCACGATTAGGTATTTACGAATATGAAAAGGCCAACGGCCCGATGTTCGACGAAAATGGTAACAGGGTTATTATTCCCTAACTGAAATATTATGAAAAGAACAAAATTATATCAGCTATTATACCTGTGTCTGATAACACTATTAAATTTCTCCTGTGCAAAAGATGAGGGTAATTACAGTTATACTGTGCTGGATAAGGTTAGTTTTCCGGAAGAAAAGAGTGACACGACAATTTTTATCCAGCAGGGGAAAGCTTTGACACTTTCACCGGAGGTTGTGTACAATGGAGATGCCAATGACCTTTCCTATGAGTGGTTTGTCTACCTTAATTCGGCAAGTGCAAGTTATATACAGGACAGTACATTGATTGCTAAAACAAAATCGTTGAACTATACGGTTTCTCCAGATATTTTTGTACTGGGTGAAAATTACAAATTGACCTATAAGGTAACAAATAATAAAACAGGACTCGCTGTATTTCGTTTCTATCAGCTTGCCGTTCAGGACTTATTTACGCAGGGCTGGATCTTTTTGGAAGACCGCAATGGAAAAGCTGATCTTTCCATGATCTTGCGTAATGGAACATTATACCACGATATCTACAGTGGAAGGAATGCAAATTATCCTATTGTTAATCCCAAAAGCTTTAGCATATCGCCCCAATCCATCTCAGACGGAGTGGCACAGGATGGTAAGAAATTCTATATCGTTGGGGCCAGTGATGCTATTGAATTGGATGGCAATACAATGAAGAAACGTTTTGACTATGCGTATCTATTTTTTCAGGCTCCAGCAACGAGCAAACCCGAGTATATCGCTTGGGGTGGAGCTGGGGGCAACAATCTTGGTCTTTTGATTAACGACGGTAAACTGTATCCCAATATGGTCGGTGGGTTTCCCGGAGCAAAAAAATTTGGAGCTGAAATGAAGTCTTCAACGCATGAATACACGTATAATCTAGCGGCTCAACATATATCGGGCGCTAATTATTCGGATACCTACAATGTTTTTGTATTTGATCGGCTGAATAGGTGTTTTTATGCAGTTACTTCCAGCAACCTCAATGCTTTTGATGCAGCTTCACAGAATACGGCACTCTTCGACATGAATAATGTGGGTATGGATCTGATCAAACTGGATTCCTCCAATGTAAGTACTGTCCGAAATGCGATTATGCGCACTACAGATGGTTCTGAAGCCTATTTGCTGCAATTTCGAACCACTAGAACCGCTGCTGAGCCAACTATAAATGTGGCCAAACAGCACTTGGACGCGCCAGGATTGACCAAAGCAGCCGACCTAAGCTGTTCTACTTTATCTCCCCATATCTTTTATGTAGCCGATGCGAAGCTTTATCGGTATGAGGTGACCTCTAATAGTTATACTGTGGAATATCAGCTGCCGACAAATGAAACTGTCAGTAAAATAAAATTTGAACGACATGGCTATGGTCAGGGCTTGCCGCGGTTGATTGTGGCTACTTGGAATGGAACAGAAGGAAAAGTCTATTATTTTAAAGTGAGCCCCACAGGCACCATTCAGTCACTGGATAAAACCTTCACAGGTTTTGGGAGGATTATTGACTTAGCATACAAATACTAATTATAAAACAGACATAACATGAAATTTAAATTGATGATAGGCCTTTTGTTGGCCTCGGGAACTGTGCTCGCCCAACAAGTGGACCGTGCTAAAATGGAACGTTATTATCAGATTGCCAATGGTGGAAATGCCGAAAGGAAAGACTCCTTGGCAAATGCCTTATTCGCTGAATCAAAAAAATATAATTCAGAAGATGAATACCGTACGGCAATCAATATCCTCCGAACACTGGAAAAGGAAGATAAACAGCTTGCTTTGGAGAAAATTGCGACTAAAAAATACCCAAAAGGGAAAATTACACGGGAAGCATTTGTGACAAACGTGTTCTACAAAGCAGAGGAAACCACGGCTAAAGAAAAAGCTTATCTGGAGTTGATAAAAAAATGGCCAGTAGCTAATTTTCCTGGTGATGAACTAACCTATGATTATGTATTGGGATCTTTGGCAACTTCTTTCGCAAAAGATGGTAATGCTAAAAAAGCAACCTATTATTTAGGTGAGATGAAAGAGCGTTTCTGGCGAGGAAATGGCTATTTGCCAACGGGACAAGCATTATTAGCTGCTGGAGATACGGCCGCTGCCGCGCCAATTTTTAAGACGGCAATGGATGATGCTTATTACTATATCAGTTTACCGGAAGAACAGAAAGACAATAAAGCCAGATTTGCCTCCATGGGCTATGCTAGCTCGATGTCAGCTTATGTCAATATTTTAGTTGGACAAGGAAAATATCGGGAGGCACTCGAGTATATTGATAAGGCTTTGGTAGCAGCACCCGAACAAGCCGATGGGTTGGCGAAAGTGCATGCAAAGACGCTATTAGGCGTCAACCGCAAGCTTGAAGCCTACAATATCTTATCTAGGCTCTATGCCAAAGGTCAATTTGAGACCGAGCCAGAGTTGAAGAAATTATATGGCGATCTTAATGGTACTTTAGCAGGTTATGAGCAATATAATGCCACTCTTAAGGAAGAGCTTGTTAAAAATATTCGTGAACACATCAAAGGAAATGAGGTTTTCAAGAAGGCACCTGATTTTGAATTGTTAAACTTAAAAGGTGATAAAGTCAGCTTGGCTAGCCTGAAAGGGAAAGTTGTTGTACTCGACTTTTGGGCAACCTGGTGTCAGCCCTGTGTACGTTCCTTTCCAGGAATGAAAGCAGCGCAGGAGCTCTATGCACATGATAAAGATGTACAGTTTGTATTTGTTAATACCTGGGAACGCGACAAAAACTATAAGGAGAATGTCGCGAAGTTTATCGACAAAAATCAATATCCTTTTGAGGTGATTTTTGATGATCAGAAAGATCCGGAAACAGGAAAAGTGTTGGCCGGCAAATTGGGTATAAACGGTATTCCTTCCAAATTTATTTTAGATAAGGACGGTAATATTCGCTATATGTTAACAGGATCGACCCCTAATGTTGATTACATTAAGTTAGAAATGCGTGAATTGATTGAATCTGCAAAAAAAGAGAAAAAAGGATAGTTGTCAGGATAGCAACAGATTTTGCTAAATCGTATCCTCGGAGGAGAGGATAAACCAGCGAAGCCCCGATATGTACTGTCGGGGCTTCGTTGTTTAAATCATCCAAGCAGCCCCTTAATCCATCAGCTTAATTTGATCAGGATAGGGGATCTGCTGTCCCGTAGCTTTGTAGGTCGGCAACTGAGCCTTCCAGGTCCGGAGCTGATCCGAAAGTAATTTGCTGAGCTCATTGGTTTTTCCTTTCATTTTTGGGGCAAGGTTGTTGAGTTCACCGATATCTTGCTGCAGGTTGTAAAGTTCAAGCTTCCCATTTTTCATGTCGTAAAGCAACTTATAATCACCTTGTCTTATTGCCGAGAAAAAGTTGATTCCAGGGCCGTCTGGCACTGTCCACTTGTTGGGGATATTCCATACCAATGGCCGGCTGTTCCAATTGTCGGACCTATTACCTTCCATTAAGGGCAAAAGATTTTTTCCATCTGGTTTTTCCTGTACGAGCTGATAGTGATCTATTTTGGCTAAGCTGAGAATCGTTGGAAAGAGATCTTCGACCATAACAGGGGTAGCATCTGTGCTTGCAGGGTGCTGCTTGGCCTGTTTGATCAACAGAGGAATCCGGATTCCACCTTCGTAAACCGACCCTTTCCCAGCTTTTAATGGTAGGTTCTGTGTATGACTTGGTCCGGAGCGCATTGGGCTGAGGCTAAGTCCGCCATTGTCGCTAAGGAAAATAATGACGGTGTTATCGTATAGTTTTTTGTCTTTGAGAAATTGAACGATATCACCCATACTTTTGTCATAACCTTCGACCAGTGACGCATAAGCTGCTTCAGTGGAATCTAAGCCGCGGTCGAGGTATTTTTGTACAAAACGTGGATCGGGTTGGATCGGGACATGCACCGCATAGTTGGAAAAATTAAGGAAAAAAGGCTCCTTACGGCGTATAGGCTCCTCCAGTGCCTTCAGCGCCTCCCGGGTTAAGGCTTCCGTTAGAAATGTGGATGTGCCATGGTATTCCATAAGATCGGGAACCGCCTGGTAACCTGCTTTGCCAGGAAGGTTTCCGTAATTCTGCTCGCCATAGTAGTTTTGTGGGTGCCCAGCGGAGTGTCCTGCAATATTGACCATAAAACCCAAATTTAAAGGGCTGGCAGCAGGTGTTCCGGCAGATCCCCAATGTGCTTTACCCACATGAATGGTATAGTAACCATTGGCCTTAAGGATGCTTGGAAATGGAGTAGCATATATCGTATGTGGTATATTGGGCACAGGGCTTAGTCCGTTGATATTCCAATCCGGTGGATTCAACAATTCATCTTTGCTATCGGTCGGGGTGTCAGCCTTGGGATGGGTCCAATTGGTGACACGATGATGAGCAGCATTTAAACCGGTCAGAAAGCTCACCCTGGAAGGTGTGCACACCGGTGTTGCATAGGCATTGGTAAATTTAATGGCTTCTTTGGCCAATGTTTCCAGATAGGGGGTATGAAACTTTTCGTTGATCGGCGTTTTGACCTTGTAAAATGGTTCGGACATGTCCTGCCAACCGAGGTCGTCCACAAAAAACACGACAATATTGGGGCGTTCTGTTGTGGATACCGATTGGTGCTTCTGCTTAGCTTTAGTTCGGTTGACAGTTTGCGCATGGCCTCCTATACATATACCCATGAATAACACCGCAAGGGTGAATGATGAATTGTTTTTGCGAAATAACATAGGGACAGTTTATAGTTTAAATATCGGGACTTGTTATTGATCCAAGGTTTGTAAATCACTTTGTTTGCCATTTACCGTATTGTTTGAAATACTGCTATTTGCGACACGTTCAAAAAATAAGGGTTTTTTATTCCAATGAAAAGCAGGGTATTCCTTATTGGTCTTGATTTGGTTGTTGCGAAAGACCAATCCATTGACTGATTTGGCATAAAGAATAGGCTTATCGAAGGTTTCAAAGCGGTTGTCTTCGATGACGATATGGCTATGGAAGTATTTCTGCTGATTTTTTAAATCCGGAATTTCTGGATAGATCGATATAATCGCATTGGTAAATTGGAACATATTGGTCAAGGCATTGATGAAAGTATTGTTCCGGATGCGAATATCGTGGCAGCTGCCAGTTTCATACCAACCATTGGCATCGCCACACAGGAGAATAGCTGTACCTGAAGTATGATCAAAGAGGTTGTTTTCTACCAGGGTCTCTTTGGGTGTACTGAATAAAGCACCTCGTGCTCTATTGTGGCGTATGGTATTGCCACTAAATAGTACACGTGGCGTCCAAGTAAGGTTTTCGATGCCAATATCCATTTTTGTTGGGTCAATAGCTGGGTCCAAAGTATTACTTAAAGTAATCTTGAATTCGCGGATTGGGTCTGAGGCTTTCTCGCGTAAAACGCTAATGGATTGGATCTTATTTTTTTGGTCCCAGAGTTCCATTGTACTGGATCGGATAAATTGGACCGTATCCCCCTGGTAGCCCCAGTCAAATCCGTAGGATTGATCGTGCATATAACGACCGATCAATGTTTTGTCATCTAGTCGTTTGGTGATCTTCAGGTAGGTGCCATGGATATTGATGGCATCATCCATCATATTTTCATAAAGTCCATTCTTCGATACAATGATACCCTTGCAACCCGAAAAATGTGTTGCGTCAGCCTGAGCCGTAAAATAACGCGGATCTTGATCGCTGCGAAGTGCAATTCGGAAACCTTCCAATGTGATGTTGTCCGTTAATTGAGCTAACAAACCCATGCCTTCGGCGTAATGGACGGCGATATTTTCAAGCCGTATATTTTTTCCTTTATGGACAAATACGCCCGGGTTGGGACGAAATCCAGCGCGCATGGCAACGACGGTACCCGGTATAAGCTTGCTGTTCTTCCATTGCTGCGCTTGAATAATACCCGGAGAGAGCTCTTTCACTTTGGTTGTGCCCACACGAATATCGCTTGTATTATAGACAATGCGTTTGGTCTTTTCTTCAAAGGCAATCCCCGATGTCGGTTTCAGTTGCCAGCCTTCACCGGTATTGTAAAATATACTGTCTTTGATCGTATAGGTTACCCAAGGTGCAGTTTGATAAGTAATTGTACCGTTGATTGTATCGTTTTGTAAAATCTTGATCTGGCAGATCTGGGGACGCTCAAAATCGATGTGGATATTTTTCAACGTGAGGTTTTTATTCTCGATCAATGCAATTGGTAACATGCGGCCATGATAGATAAAGTCTGATCCTTGTCCATCAATTGTGATGTTGTCGCAATTTTCAAATGCCATACCTACGGTCTTGGGGTTGTCCTGATCGTGATTGGAGATGTAGTATTCGCGGGTTAGCGACCCTTCTGGATGAAAGTCATAACGTCCCTTTTTGAATTTTAAAATAATAGGTTCTTTCTTGCCAATCTTGCTGAAGATGGATTGAATAGCTTTATTGACCAATGCAGTACTATTGTTGCCCGTGTTGGGAACAACACCATAGGTGGAAAGATCGATAATCTTTGTTGCGGACTGCGCAAGGCAGTCAAAATACATGAATGGTAGGAGAAGGATAAGCAAATAAGGTTTTAGGATGTTCATGATGTCCTGCTATTGATAAATTGGTTTATATCGCACAATTTCCTTATGGGATTTGGCTTGTCGAATATAGGGATAATCGTTCAACATCCAAATTAAGTCGTGAAGCGTAGCGTTTTTTTTACGCATGTGAAAACATGGTTTTACTCATAAATGGAAGCAAAATACACGATGAAGAAGAAATTTGCTGCTAAGCAAAAGATCGCTACACCCACTGAGGTAATAGTTGCAGAAATTTTAGATTTCTATTTAAAATTTTATATTTTTGAGATCAGGCTTAATCTAAATTGTGAAGAAAAAATCAAGATATCTTTTTCTGGTTTTATGGTTCGTACTGATCTGTCAGATTGGATCGGCGCAATATGGGTTAGAATTTGCCAGTCACAACATGGAAGCCGATAAGCGGACTAGTCTGCAGATCGGTGCCAAGGAATCGATTTCTTTTCAACATAAACTGTCTGTTTCGTTCGATCTTTCCTTTCTGCCACTCCAACAGGATTATTTTGGTTATATCTTTCGACTGATTACGGATGATGGTGTCAATATCGATTTGATATACGATCGGCGGCTTGATCAGGACAAACATTTTAAATTGGTAGTGGGGGAGGACTTTACCCCGGTATCTTTCAATATCACAGCCTTACAGTTGTATTATAACTGGACGCCAATGCGCCTCGAGCTCGATATGGATAAAAAGGAACTTTACTTTGAGGTCGGAACAGCCCGGTATTCCTATCGGCTCAATAAACAGTTTGCGCCTCAGTTTAAGCTTGTTTTTGGTGCAAATATGATGAAAAACTTCCAAACGATGGATGTTCCACCCATGCGCTTAAAGGATATTCGAATTGCGGATAATGGCAAACTTAAATACTATTGGCCATTGAATGAGTCTTCAGGGACCAAGAGTTTAGATGAACAAAAAAAGAGTGCAGCGGAAATCGGTAATCCGATCTGGATCAAACGGCAACGTAGTGAATGGAAAACACAGTCTTCTTTTACACTGGAAGGACAAGCTAGTGTGGCCTTTGACAAAAATGAAGAAACACTGTTTTTTGTTGGAAATAAGCGTTTAATGATCAGTAAAATTGGTGGTAGTGACTTACGTTCGCAGGAATATGCGGATGGCAAGCTTTTGCTTGTCAATGGTAGCCAATCGCTTTTTGATCCGATAAAAAAGAACGTCCTGAATATCTCCATCGACCAAAAAATAGTTGCTGCTTATGATTCCACCAGTCGAACATGGAATAAACAATTTGATTTTCCTGCTGTAGGCACAAACTATTGGCTGTTCAACAAATATTTTAATTCGTCCGACACGAGTATCTATATGATCGGGGGCTATGGACATTTTAAATACAAAGCGGGCGTATTGCGTTATCATCTGCCCACACAATCTTGGGATAGCATTCCTTTTACAGGTGATGAAATTTTTCCGCATTATCTTGCGGGAATGGGGCAGGGAAAAGATGGTGTATACCTGGCCGGTGGTTATGGCAGTTCCACAGGAGATCAAATGTTGAATCCCCGCATTTCAAATGATTTTCTTAAGCTTGATTTTAAAAACCGCAAGTCTCTAAAAGTTTACGAATTTTCATCTGCATTTGCCGATATGGTATGGGCCAATAGTCTGGTCGTTGAAGATAGTAGTGGACTGTTTTATGGATTGATTTTTCCGAACAATAAATTCAAAACACATTTACAACTGGTGGCAGGCAGCCTTAAAGGGACACAATACCAGTTTCTTGGGAGCAGCATCCCCTTCGATTTTCATGACATCCGTTCTTTTGCCGATCTCTATTATGCGCCGAAATCTAAGTCCTTCGTTGCAGTCACCTTGTTTTATGATGACAAGACCGATCTGACTAAG
Organism: Sphingobacterium sp. BIGb0116; assembly: GCF_024808035.1. Classification (NCBI taxonomy): domain Bacteria; kingdom Pseudomonadati; phylum Bacteroidota; class Sphingobacteriia; order Sphingobacteriales; family Sphingobacteriaceae; genus Sphingobacterium; species Sphingobacterium sp. BIGb0116. The sequence goes on from NZ_JANUDT010000011.1 coordinate 123,448, forward strand.
GCAACGATTTATACCTTGTTGGCTCCCCCTTTACCGTCTGAACAGGGTATAATGCCTTTGGCTAAGCCTGCGCTGCTTAAATACAGCCTTTATGCCCTCGCTGTAATGGGATTATCGCTCTTGATCTGGTGGTATCGAAAAAGAAGCAAGCAAAAAAAACAAACTATTTCCGTCATGGAAACCGATAAAATAGGAGAGCCGCACCTACAAGCAGCTCCCTTGAAGGAGACTGAACAAGATAAGAGCGGGCAATTGGTAGATCTTCCGCAAACCAAGAAAGTGGCCGAGGGATTTGAAACCCGACATGGCGCCGGAATCTACCTTTTCGGTGGCGACTTACAGATTGTGGATCTTGCTGGAAAAGAAATCACAAAGAAGTTTTCGCCATTGCTTAAAGAAATGCTGCTGATTTTTATTCTCTATACCGTACGATGGGAGCGGGGAATTAGCTCAGAGAAGTTGACTGAGCTATTTTGGTCCGATAAGAGCCAGTCCAGTGCGCGTAATAATCGATCAGTGAACATCGCTAAGCTCAATAGTTTACTCGAGCAATTGGGTGATTTTAGGGTGACCAAAAAAAGCGGTTATTGGTGCATTGAGCCAATGGATACAGTATATATCGATTACCTCCGCTTCAGCAGGATGGTATCCAATAAAAAACATTTTACAGAAACTGAAATTAGAGAATTACTCGATATAATTGACAAAGGAGGCTTCCTTTTCGAAGTGGACTATGAGTGGCTCGATAATTTTAAAAGTGAAATGTCTATTCTGGTGCTCACCACGTTGGGCAATTTTATTGAAAATCTGAATGTGCAGGATAATGCTGAACTGATTATTGAGATCTGCAATAAGATATTCTATTTTGATGAAATCAATGAGGAGGCGATGGTTCATAAATGTCGTTCCTTGCTACAGCTGGGCTATCACAGCCTGGCCTTACAGTGCTATGAGAATTTCTGTCAGATCTACGCTCGTTTATATGGTGAAGCTTACCCCAAAAGTTTTAAAGACTGTCTAGATTAAGAAAAAATATTTAAAATTTTAATGTATTGATATACAGTTGTTAATGGTGTTTTTGGATACCTGTTAATCTTCTGTTAATCTTCTATTATACCCCTCGCCAATATATTCGTTTTCATACTTAATAACCAATCAAATGAAAGCGAAAAATTATCTTCAACTCTTCCCTAGGGAATAGTGGTAATGGACTGTTTGTAGCAAACAGGTCCTCCCTAAATACATAAACCTAATATATAATTCAATAACCAATTTAAAACAATACATGAAAACAAACTTCATTTTTAATGAAAGGCCACTGCCGTGGAACAAGCTCCGTAGTTACCCTTGGCAGTGGGCATTGTCCTCGCTGCTGCTATTGTCTCCAATGGCAACCATCGCGCAGCAACAGCAGATCGAAGGTAAAGTGCAGACTTCAAAGGATAAGCCTATCGCTGGGGCTTCCATTACAGACCTCCGTACCGGGCAGACAACATCGTCTGATGGTCAGGGACGCTTCAAGATTAGCGCATCGCCGGGAGACAAACTCGTGATCACTTTTGTCGGTTACCGCAAGACTGAAATGATCGTTGGGCAACAACGGCTCATGGATGTATTGCTCAACGAAGATAATACAAGCTTGGAAGAGGTCGTGGTTGTGGGGTATGGCACGCAGAAAAAGGCTTCGTTAACAGGGGCGATATCATCGGTGAACAATAAAGAAATCACAGTAACAAAAAATGAAAATGTGGTCAATATGTTAGCCGGTAAGATGCCCGGTGTGCGTATCAGCCAACAGTCGAGCCAACCGGGATCATTTGAATCAAATATCGACATCCGCGGAATGGGTGAGCCCCTGATTGTGGTTGACGGAATTCCCCGTGATAAAGATTATCTGTCACGCATGGATGCCAATGAAATCGAAAGTGTATCCGTATTAAAGGATGCTTCAGCAGCTGTTTACGGTGTGCGCTCGGCGAATGGTGTTCTTTTGGTGACCACACGCCGGGGAAGTAACGAAGATGGAAACTTTGAAATAAACTATTCCTATAATCGTGCCTGGCAAAAGTTTCTTTATGTTCCCAATACGGTGGATGCCCTTGCCTATATGCAGCTTAAAAATGAACAGATAGGTCGCGATTTTAATAGCAATTATCCGGCGAAGATGCCTAATATTTTTGGGCCGGCAGATTTTGAAGCGTATCAGAACGGCACAAAAAAGACATCCAATTATGTCGATGCGGCATTTGACAATGTATCACCACAATACCAGCACAATCTTTCCATCAACGGTGGCGGCAAGAAAGTTAATTATTTCTTCAACCTGGGCCATATGGATCAGATGGGCGCTTACAAAAGCAAGAGTCTCAACTATAATCGCTGGAATTTCCGCTCCAACATCGATGCGCAGATCACAGATCGTCTGAAAGCGTCTTTGGATGTGGGCGGGTATGCCGATGAGACTAACCAACCACGTACGGATATCTGGGCCGTCTACAAACAGGCCTGGAGACAAAGACCTATTGTGCCGATCTATGTCAACGACAATCCCCTTTATCCGAATTTTGAGATGATCGATAACGAAAATCCTGTCGTGGTAACGGACTCCAAACAGACTGGCTATCGTAAATTTTTGCGTAAGCAATTCAACGGTATTATCGCTTTAGACTATAAAGTACCCTTTGTGGAAGGCTTAAATGCGAAGGCAACCTATAATTATGACTTCAAGTACAGTGACAATACGGATTTCAAGAAGTCCTATTTTTTATATAGCTATACACCACCGGTGTATGATGGTAACGGCCAGATTATAACCCCTGAAAAGTATAATGCACATGAGAAAAATGCTCCTACGACCGTGAGGCGGAGTTCCTATCCGGATACACATTCCCTGATGCAATTCTCGTTGAATTATAACCGTCGTTTTGCCGAAAAACATCAGGTCTCCGGTTTGTTGCTTTTCGTCGAAGAATATAACAAATGGGACAGCTTCTATGCACAGCGGGAGATCATGGTCAATTCGGAATATCTATTTGCTGGTGAGGACAAGAACCAATTGGCAAATATGGAAGGTATTGGCGAACGTACAGCACGAGGTTTGGTCGGTAAGTTCAATTACGATTACTTAGGTAAATACATTGCCGAATTTAGTTTTCGCTATGATGGCTCCTCTAAATTTCCAAAAGAATCGCGCTGGGGATTTTTCCCGGCAGCCTCGGTGGGTTGGCGTATCAGCGAAGAAGGGTTTATTAAAAACAACTACAATTTTATCAATAACTTAAAAATAAGGGCATCCTATGGTAAGCTCGGGGATGACCGTTCGGCAGGTAATTACCCTTCAACCATCGTTGGTTATGCACTGGAACCCAATGAAACGGGGTGGATCTTTGGTGGAAACCTCGTGAATGGGGCCTTGCCTACTGCAATTCCCAACCCTAATCTCACCTGGTATACTTCCAAAACTGCCGACGTGGGTTTGGACATGGATCTATGGAACGGCAAGCTGGGCTTGACTTTTGATTATTTTAACCGTAATCGCTCAGGCCTTCTAGCGACAAGCCTTGACTTGATCCCTGGTACTGTTGGTGCCAACCTACCACAGGAAAATCTGGAAAGCGATCGCACGTTCGGCTATGAGCTCTCTTTGACACATCGCAATAAGATCAATGATTTCAATTATTTTATTAATGCGCAGGTCTCTTCTACCAAGAGTCAATTTGTAAACCGCGTAGAATCAAAAGCCGGTAATTCGTACGACAACTGGCGTAACCGCTATTCTAATCGTAATAAGGATATCTGGTGGGGCAAGGAGTACGCCGGACAGTTTGGATCGTATGAACAGATTTATAACCACCCAACATTGGTAAGCAGCGGCACATTGCCTGGTGATTATTACTATCAGGACTGGAACGGCGATGGAGTGATCAACGATGCCGACAATCATCCTATTGCAACGTATAATATGCCTTTGATCAACTATGGTTTTACGTTAGGAGGATCGTGGCGTGGTCTGGATCTAACGATGAATTTTCAGGGTGCAGCAAAAGTGTATGTACAGTATAGTGAGGTACTGGCAGGACCACTGCAGTTTGACGGCGGTGCTTTGACGCAGTTTTTGGATCGTTGGAGACCAGCTGATGCCGGTGCCGATCTATTTAACCCAAGCACACAATGGCTTGCTGGATATTATCCTTCTACTGGCTCTGCCATGGCCGAAGGAACCCGAGCAGTTCAAAATGCCTCCTATCTGCGTCTGAAAACCTTAGAACTGGGTTATTCTCTCCCGCAACAATGGTTGAAGACACTAAAAATAAAGAATCTAAGGATCTATGCGAGTGCTTATAACCTGTTGACATGGACGGGTCTCAAATATACCGATCCCGAGCACCCAGGATCTGCCGGAGGTTCTTCATCGGGTGATATTGATGTGTACAAATATCCCATCAATAAAACCTACAACATTGGAGCATCCATTAAATTTTAATCTCAAAACGAACAAAACATGAAAAAATCAATCGCTATAGCAATCATTGGCCTTTTTCTGTGCTCGGGCATACAATCCTGTAAAAAAATGGATCTGGATCCACTAGGGGTATTGGGTGAAGATGCGCTTTTTGGAAATGAGGCTGGAGCACGTAAATATGTCGCTGGAATGTACAGCTATCTACCCATAGAAGACTTTGTATATCATCCTGAAAGAGGATTTAGATGGGACAATTATTGGCAAAATTCGGAAACGCTTGCGGCCATGAGCGGCGAGATGACCGGACAATTTTGGGGCGTAGCTGGGGCACAGGGCTTTGGTTACTGGCCATATGATCGCATCCGGAATGTCAATACCCTGATTGCAGGCCTGCCTAAATACAAAGCTAATTATACAGAGCAGGGGTACAACCAGATCTTTGGGGAAGCCCATTTCTTACGGGCTTTCTATTATTTTGCTTTGGTTAAGCGCTACGGTGGGGTACCTATTATAAAAGACGTGCAGGATCCAACAGCTGATAAAGAACAGCTCTTGGTTAGCAGAAATAAAGAATCTGAGGTTTATCATTTTATCAATGAAGACTTGCAGGTGGCTATTTCAATGATGTCTGGAAGCAGCGAACGTGGCCGCGCCAACCAATATGTGGCAGCAGCTCTACTTTCCCGCGCCATGTTGTATGCCGGTAGTATTGCTAAATATAGTTCGTATAGTAATCTCTCTGGCGATGCCACAGACAAGCAGTTGGTAGGTATTAAAAAGGAAGAAGCGGAATGGTTCTTCAAACAGGCTTATGATGCTGCAACAACCGTGCTGGCGGGACCGTACAGTCTGTACAATAAAAATGCACAGGATAAGGAACTCAACTACGTAAATTTGTTTTTGGACTTAGACAGCCCTGAAGATATTCTGATCAAGGAGTATAGTCTGACCGCACCGCACAACAACCGTCTCAAACATAGCTATGACGCCACACACTTACCCAATCCGACCTTTTCGAGTGACAATGAGTCTGCGGCATACCCCGTATTGAATGTCGTGGAGTTATTCGGTGAACTTCCAATCACTGATGCAGGTGGAAAACCAGTACGCTATACGGACCGTAAACAGCTGTATGCCGATTTGGAACCTCGTCAGCGGGCTACATTTTATTTCTCGGGAATGGAATTACGCGAAGGCGCCGAAAGACGGAGTTTTGATATTCAGCGTGGACTCTATAAGACCTTTCCCGGTAAGGCTGCTGATGCACAGATGGGCGCGGGTACTGCGGCGATAAATAGCGAGTCAAATCGAATCTTGGCTGGCCCCAAAAATAGCCTGTTTGATTACAATGGTACGAAGATCAACATAACAGGCGAGCATGGCATGTGGAAAGATGGACATGCCAACAATACCCGAACTGGATTTTACATCCGTAAATACATTAACTATAAAATGTCTACCAAGGATGTGAAGTTATACAACAGTACACAACCCTGGAAGGTCTTTAGGCTCGCAGAGATACTTTTGAATAAGGCAGAAGCTGCTTATGAACTTGGCCTGATCAAAAATGATGAAGCACTTAAACAGGAAGCATTTCAATACATCGCGCAGATCCGTAATCGTGCTGGTGCCAAGCCTTATCTCTACACAGCTGCTTCGGCAAACCTCTCCGGTAAATATGGTTATCCCCTGGATGGAAATCTGCAATTTATACGCGAGGAGCGCGAACGTGAACTTTGCTTTGAAAATCACCATTGGTGGGATATGCGGAGATGGCGCATTGCAGATGTGGAGCTCAACAACTTTGTACCCAATTCGCTGATGCCTTACCTTGTATTGGATGAACTGAAATATGCTCCGGGCGGTGAACGGATCAACTCCTTTATTTTTATTCGCGAAAAGGAACCTTGGAACAAGACGTTCAACTTTGAAAAGAAATGGTATTATGAACCTATTCCGGGTGGAGAACTGAACAAAAACCCTAATCTATATCCACAGAACCCTATTTACTAACTGAGCGGAAATGAGAACGATATATTTATTTACAGCATTGACAGGCTTGTTATTTTTAAATGCCTGTTCGAAAACAGATAATTACGATGGCCCGAATGCGAGTATGAAAGGGCAGGTCATTGATAAGGTAACGAATAAACCCTTCCTGACCGGACAGGGCGAATTTAGCATCCGTTTGCTAGAAACCAGTTGGAGCGACAATCCCGCACCGCAGGATATTGCCGTCAAGCAGGACGGATCGTATAACCATACAAAACTCTTTCAGGCAACGTATACCCTCCAGCCCTATGGCGGTGCATTTTGGCCAGCACAGAAGATCGAAGGTTACCAACTGGGTGCTAATGCAGAGCAAAACTTTGAGGTGACGCCCTACCTACAGATCAAAAATGTGAAGTGGACCTTAAAAGCGGAAAATAAATTAGAAATCTCCTGTACGCTTGCCGCACCTATTACGGGTGGATTGCCGCAAGTGATTGAGGTTCGCCCATTCCTGAGTCTGACACCATACTGTGGGGCTGGCAACCGTATTGATGCGTATTATAAGGATGAATATCGCGCATTGATCAATCAAAACTGGGAAAATATCGGCAATATGCAGACCGGAGAAGGAAAGGAAACTTACACGATCAAGGATATTCCATTGAAATCAGGGTACACCTATTATGTACGGATGGGTGCAAAGGTGCGCGACACCTACGAAAAATTCAATTATTCGGAAGTGGAGGTTATTAAAGTACCTTAAGTAAAGAATCTAAACAACAAGCGGGACTTGGTGCCCGCTACTACTACTCAATACTAAATAATTATTCGGATGAAACAATTTATCAAAGCAGGTTCCAGATGCCTATTGGGCATGACATTATTTTTTGCCACACACTTGCAGGCGCAAGATAATCCATTTATCAAACATATGTATACCGCAGATCCTTCGGCACGGGTATGGGCCGATGGCCGCCTGTATGTGTACGCTTCACATGATATTGCTCCGCCTCAAGGTTGCGATCTGATGGATCAGTATCATGTGTTTTCGACTGCGGATATGAAAACATGGACCGATCATGGCGAAATATTACGCGCCTCACAAGTCCCTTGGGGTAGAAAAGAAGGTGGATTTATGTGGGCTCCGGATTGTGTCTATAGAAATGGTACTTATTATTTTTATTTTCCACACCCAAGTGGTACCGAGTGGAATAAGACCTGGAAAATTGGTGTAGCTACGAGTAAATCACCAGCAAAAGATTTTGTGGTACAGGGCTATGTAAAGGGGGCCGAAGCACTTATTGATCCGCACATCTTTATCGATGATAATGGACAGGCCTATTTTTATCAGGGGGGCGGTGGTGTCTGTAAAGCGGGTAAGCTCAAAGACAATATGATGGAGATTGATGGTGAATTGCAAAAGATGGAAGGTTTGGAAGATTTTCACGAAGCTTCATGGGTACACAAGTATAATGGAAAATATTATCTGTCCTATTCTGACAATCACGATGAGAACTGGAAAGATGGAGTAAAAGGGGATAACCGCATGCGCTATGCGGTAAGTGATAGTCCAATGGGACCATGGAAATCAATGGGCATCTATATGGATCCGACGAATAGCTATACAAACCATGGCTCCATTGTCAAGTTTAAAGGTAAATGGTACGCTTTTTACCATAACAGTGAATTGTCACAAAAAAATGGCGAATTCAACGATTGGCTTCGTTCCATCTGCGTAGACCGCTTGGAGTACAATAAGGACGGCAGTATCAAGAAGGTAAAGCAGACCGGCTTATTGACAGGTCCCAAATAATCGATGGACACGAAGACGAGATGTTGCCAAAAAAAATTAACTTTAGGGGCGGAACAACTGTTTCGCCCTTAAACCATCGAACACTTAATTGTTTAAAATGCTAACGAAGAATATCAAACGTAAAACCAATACATTGTTACGCACAATATGTTGCTGTTCTCTTCTTTCGGTCAGTATGCTAAAAGGTTTTTCCCAAGCTAAAATGACGAAAGATTATGTTGACTATGTCAATCCTTATATGGGAAACATCAGCCATTTATTGGTGCCAACCTACCCAACGGTTCACTTGCCAAACAGCCTTTTGCGCGTTTATCCTGAGCGGGGAGACTATACGTCGGACCGTCTGTTTGGTCTGCCGCTTATCGTTACCAGCCATCGTGGAAAATCGGCTTTCAATCTTAGTCCCATGGTGAAATTGCCGGGCAGTTTGAAACCGGTACAACTGTATAGTTACGATCAGGAGGAAATACATCCGTATGCCTATTCGGTGCTATTGGATCAAGAGAATATTCAAGTAGACTATGCGCTGTCGCATCAGTCGGGGATGTATACCTTTACGTTTCCGACAACTTCGACAAAATACCTTCAGTTCAACTCACAGGAAGGGAAACTTCAATGGGACGGGCAGGGACTTTCGGGTACACAGGATATTGGTAATGGCACGCACGTGTATATTTATGCTATTCCCGAATCCAAGCCTGTTGCGGTAAAGCGACTGCAGGGTCAACAACTGGAAAATGCAACAGAAACTGCAGGTAAGAATTCGTGTATGGTATTGGAGTTTAATCAGGCAGGGACTAGCTTGCGCATGAAATATGGTGTTTCATTTATCGATGTCGCACAAGCAAAAGCCAATTTGAAACGTGAAATCAGCGATTTTGACCAAAAGAAGCTGGCTGAAAAAGGGCGTAAAATATGGAACGATGCTTTAGGTAAAATTGCGGTGGAAGGCGACAGTGAGTCCAATAAGCATGTGTTTTATACCTCCTTATACCGCACCTACGAAAGGCCAGTCAATATTTCTGAGGATGGACGTTATTATAGTGCGTTCGACGGTAAGGTACATCAGGACGAGGGCAAACCTTTTTTTACCGATGACTGGATCTGGGACTCCTACCGTGCACATCATCCATTGCGGGTACTGTTAGAGCCAGGCACAGAATCTTTGATCCTCAATTCTTTTGTCCGGATGTCTGAACAAATGGAGCAGCCTTGGTTACCTACTTTTCCTGAGATTACCGGCGATAGTAGACGGATGAATTCCAATCATGGTGTAGCAACTTTGTTGGATGCTTACCGCAAAGGCGTGCGTAATTTTGATATCAAGAAAGCCTATCTGGCAGCAAAAGGTGCGATTACAGAAAAGACGCTGGCTCCTTGGTCGGGTAAAGCCGCGGGGAAATTAGACGAATTTTTTAAGGAGAAAGGCTATATTCCAGCATTGTACCCAGGTGAAAAAGAAACGATACCAGAAATAAACGGTTTTGAACGGAGACAACCTGTCGCTGTAACCTTGGGTACCTCTTACGACTTATGGTGCTTGGCACAGCTTGCTCAAGAATTGGGTATTCAGGCTGATTATGATCTCTTTATGAAGCAATCTTTCAATTATCGAAATCTTTTCAACGAACAGACCAAATTTTTCCATCCCAAAGATGACAAGGGAAATTTTATCATGCCTTTTGATTATGTGTTTTCTGGCGGACAGGGAGCACGGGAGTATTATGGTGAAAACAATGCCTGGATCTATCGCTGGGATGTACAGCACAATATTCCGGATCTGATCAAATTGATGGGGGGAAATGAATTGTTTGTCAAGTACCTCGATGAGATGTTTCAGCAGCCTTTGGGTCGGTCGAAATTTGATTTTTATGCACAGCTTCCCGATCATACAGGTAATGTTGGACAATTTTCTATGGCGAACGAGCCGGCTTTGCATATTCCTTATCTCTATAATTATGCCGGACAACCTTGGATGACGCAGAAACGAATACATAAACTGATCGGTGAGTGGTTTAGAAACGATCTAATGGGGATACCGGGTGATGAAGATGGTGGCGGGATGTCAGCTTTTGTGGTCTTTTCCCAAATGGGCTTCTATCCTGTAACACCAGGTCTGACTTCCTACAGCATCGGATCTCCATTTTTTCAGAAAGTGAGCATACAGCTTCCTAATGGCAAGTCTTTTGTAATTATCGGCAAGAATGCATCTGCAAAAAACAAATACATTCAATCGGCGAAATTAAATGGGCAGCCGCTGAACGTTCCACAGCTGACCCATGCCGATGTGCTGAAAGGTGGTACATTGGAATTTGTGATGGGGGATAGCGCAAATCGAAATTGGGGGAACTAACAAAGCTTGCTTACCAGCATGTGTATGTCAGAAAGTAAAAAAAGTAAAAAGCGCTGTTGATCATCGATCAACAGCGCTTTTGTTTATGGATAGCTGTGTACTATTGTCTATACGCGGTAGGATATTCGCCTTGCTTTAAATCGAATAACCAAAACTTTGATAAGCAGCTCAAATATGGATGAACACTCCCTTATTGAAACATATCGGGGGTAATCAAGACTGCTGTACCTTTTGTTCCATTCCGTTCGATCTGTTTACCTGCATAGCTGATACAGACCGGACCACTACTGCTGGGTAGGATTTCGGCTTTCTTAAGCTTACCGTTTTCCCATTGTATATTCACCGTACGATTTCCTCTTGCTTTAAGTCCGGTTACGCTTCCCTGATCCATGTTGTGACTTAGAGCGGGTAGCAGCTCGATGAGGTAATTGTTGTTTTTGTCCCTGACCTGACTTTGCAGCAGCATTTCGGCAATCGCTGCGGTCGCGCCAAAGTTCCCGTCAATCTGGAAGGGTGGGTGATTATCGAACAGATTGGGCAGTGTCTTATCACTGATCAGGTTATACAATAAGCGGTAGGCATGTTCTCCGTCATGCAATCTATTCCACATATTGATTTTCCAGGCCAGACTCCAACCTGTACCATGATCGCCCCGACTTAATAGTGTCTTTTTTGCAGCTTCGGCTAGTTCGGGCGTATTAACGATTGAAATCTGGTTGCTCGGATGCAAACCAAATAAATGTGACGTATGCCTGTGATTTACCTCAGTCTCTTTATAATCTTCGATCCATTCCATAATGCGGCCTGTTTCTTTGCTGATTTGTGTTGGAATAAGTTTGGTTAAGGCAGCTTGACAGCGTTGTCTGAAATCAGGATCGCAATCTAAGAGCTTTGTGGCTTCAACACAATTTTGCAGGAGGTCGCGGATAATCTGTGTATCCATGGTGGCACCGTAGGTAAAACTGGAAACTTCACCCGATGGTAGGATAAAACTATTCTCAGGGGAATGTGAAGGGTTGGTGGTCCAATAACCGGCAAATGATTTACCTTGGGGGATTTTGACCATAAAATCCAAAATAAATTCAGCCGCTCCTTTCATAATAGGATAAGCCTGGACTTTTAAAAATTCTCGGTCGCCAGTATAGTTATAATGTTCCCAGGGGTGCTGCGCCATCCAGGCCGATCCCATGGGCCAAATGCCCTGTACGCCATCGGCTGGAGCTGTGTAGCCCCAGGCATCGGTGAGATGATGTACCACCCAGCCTTTGGCTCCATAGAGCTTGCTTGCGGTACGCTCACCAAAAGGGATTAATGCCTTGGTCAGGTCAAATAGGGGCTTATGCAATTCAGAAAGATTGGTTACCTCGGCAGGCCAATAGTTCATTTGCAAATTAATATTGGTATGAAAATCAGCATTCCAAGGTGGATCCATCTGCCAAGCCCATAAGCCCTGCAAATTTGCCGGCATATGTCCTGGACGGGAGCTGCTGATTAAAAGGTAACGACCAAACTGAAAGAATTTGTTGACTAAGGTATTAGGTACCTTTTGCAATTCTTTTGTCAACCGAATGAGTGAATCGGTGGGTAGTTTTGCGAGTTTATCTTGTTCTGGATCTGGAAGATTCAACTTGACGCGATTAAAATACTGTTGGTAATCTTCTATATGAGCCTGTTTTAACTGTTGATAATGCTGTTTGTTCAGGCTACTGATTACCTTGCGGCAGCTTGCAAGTGGATCAATATCCACCGGGGTTTGTGGATAGGCGATATGCTTCAATCCGGGATAATCCGTAGCAGCGGTGACGATGATGGTAATCTCATCTGCTCCGGTAATCGCTATGCGGCCGTCGGCATTGATAAGTTTACCGCCTTTAAGGATTACTTTTGCAATTGCGGCAAACTTTGTTCCGCGCTCATTGGCGTGAGCAGATTGGCCAATCTGCCCCTGAAGTAGCAATTGTGTGGGATCTGTCGGATCAGCCGTGCAACTGAAATCCTGGGCTCTTTTCCAGGTGAAGTTTAGATCGAGTGCCTGTTTCTTGTTTGCTGTATAATGGATGACCATCGCGTTGGCAGGAGCTGAAATGAATGACTCGCGAAAGAACTTGACACCATTATACACGTAGCTTGTTTGTTGCAATGCACGCTCAAGATCAAGCGAGCGCGCATACTGTTCAGCTTTAAGATGGGGCATATCAAACCATAGTTCGCCAAGCGACTGATAGGGTTTGATGTTTTTGGGTAAGCCCATCAAAGTTGTGTCTGCAAGGTCGATTGCTTCTTTATTTTTACCTTCAAAAAGAAGTTGTTGTATGCGAGGTAGATACATTTTCCCCTTGGGATTATTGGGATCCTGCGGATGACCGGCCCAAAGCGTACTTTCGTTCAGTTGGACGCGTTCATCGGCGACACCACCAAAAACCATAGCACCGAGCTGACCGTTACCTAGCGGTAGAGCTTCCTCCCAAACTCCTGCGGGGCGTGCATAGGATAACGTTAAAGGTCCTGCGGAGAGACTTGCAGCCGATTGAATCTGTGTGCGGTCTGTCCAGAATTGCGTGATCTTATGTTGCCGCTGACTAGCTGGGGCATCTATTATTTTAGTAGACTGCTGTGCCTTAATTGTTGTGTTGCCCATCAGTAGCAGTGCGCAGTATAGGAGCGTTTTTATTTTCATCTTTTAGTTTCTTTTTGGTTGTTTTACGGGGACTGAGGTTTTGGTTTTTAGGTATTTGCTTGCCTGTCCGGTTAACCAAAGATAATGATCATTTGGAAGATTATCTTCAATACCGACAAATGAACCTGTTCCATTAAGTGGGACATCTTTTTGATGCAGTGTCTTGAATATGGCGGTACCTTCATCGACTTCATCAAACATGGCGATGTAGAGCATTTGGGCACCAATTGAAAGGTTATACTGTAATTGTTTCCATAAGAAATTTCCGGAATCACGTGGGACGAACGCACGTGAACTCCCAGTCATGTTAGTCCAGGAGAATCCCGGGAAGCAAAGTGGAGCATAATCGATTTGATGTTGTTTGCACCAGTCCATATCATCTTTGATCAGGGATTTGAACTGATCGAATCCGGCCTGATTATATCGACCAACAAACCAAGGCATAATGATATCTGATTTTTTGATGAGTTCATGCAAAAATGGATCGGATTCAGTATCCTGGCGTAATTCACGCCAATAAGTCGGTACGCCAAGAAGGACGCTATAGCCGTTTTGTTTGAGGTAATTGACAATACGTTCGGCTGTTTTGAGATTATATTTGCGACCGTCGTTAAATCCGATACCCCAAACGGCAATCAGTGGTTTGCCATGATGAAAAAGATAGGTTTTGGCGCGATCCCGCTTTTTGAGGTTCCATTCTTTTTCAAGGGCGGCTACATCGTCCATTAAGATTTTGTCGTCGTCCTCTTTAATGCCACTAAGGTCGTACATCACGCAGATTGCGCGGTCAAATTCATTGGCTGAACGAATAGCCGAAGTCAGGACCGTATTGAAGTGGTTGCGACCACTGGGGTTAGCGATCTCACCCACGAATCGTTGCATAAATACGCCATCGATTCCGTATTGTTGCATCCATTTAAAATGAAGGTTGACGGAAGAATAGTCATGTGCGCTATAGAGTTTAGCGGGCTTTCCATCTTTTGTCATAAAAGGACTGTCATAGGTTATTTGATAGGCGCTGACGTCTGGCCAAAAATCGATATTTGTAGAACCGGGTTGGAATCCGTTTTTTCCACGGTAATGGTACCATCCGCGGTCTGCACCATCCGTAGGACTATTGAACCAGCCTTGGTAGCCGGCCATAACAAGGCCGCTATACGAGTCGTATTGTTTTTGTGCGAATAGTAAGCCTACCGAAAAAAGTAGACAGATGCCAAGAAGATGGAATTTGAGCGTTTTAGCTATCATATCGATTTATAATTAAGTTATCATGCTAAATATCGATTAACCCAATTAATAGTCCATTAATAAAGTATTAATGGAACATATAAGTATTTGTTTTTAATATAACAACAGCGTTCCAGCTTGGATGCAGCCGGTTGCATTGTTTTTTATACTAAAAAAGTGACAAAGTGAATTTCAATAAATAAAAGTCAATCGATTGCGTTATTTGCGCAATCGATTTCGTGACACCGTTGTTTTGTTCCCATAAAATATCCCTCTAATTTAATGGGCTGAACCAGTCAATCTAATACTAAACTGACAGACTCAATTTTACTAACTATTTAATTATGATTTCAAAATTTACAAGTAACCAAAAGGTAAGCCTGCTTGCTATTGCTCTTCTTGTTGCGTCTTCGCAAAGTTTGTGGGCCGCAGAAATGCCGATTGCATTTAAACATACAGCAAATGAGGCCACGCAGAACCAAGTTACCGGGAAAGTAACTGCAGAAGATGGTCCTCTTGCGGCTGCGACTGTTTCGGTCAAAGGGACATCGGTATCAACATCTACAGATGCAAAGGGAACATTTGCTATTCGAGCTAAAGCTGGAGATATTTTGCTTGTTAGTAGCGTTGGCTACAAAACCAAAGAAGTGACAGTTACAGGAACGACCCTATCCATTCAGCTGGAAAGTAATAATGAGGCTTTGGAGGAAGTGGTCGTTGTGGGATTTGCTAAACAAAAGAAGGTAAATTTAACCGGTGCAGTACAGGCGATCACGTCAAAAGATCTACAGGATCGTCCGGTTACCAATGTATCTTCTGCGATCCAGGGTAAATTTTCGGGTGTAACGATTACCCAAAATTCAGGACAGCCCGGTAAAGACAACGGTACGATCCGTATTCGTGGGCTGGGTACCATCAATAATGCGAATCCGCTTGTTATTGTCGATGGAATAGAAAGCTCGATGAATAATATCAACCCCAACGATATTGAAAGTGTTTCGGTATTGAAAGACGGACCTAGTGCAGCAATTTATGGCTCTAAGGCTGCAAACGGGGTTATCTTGATTACGACCAAAAAGGGCGGTAGTGGCAAGCCGCAATTGAATTATACAGGCTATGCCGGTATTCAGGATCCAACACGTCTACCGGAGTATATGAACTCTTATGACCATGCTGTTATCTTAAATGAAGCCCTTAAAAATGAAGGGAAGACACAGCGTTTTTCCCAGCAGGATCTTGAACTTTTCAAAAATGGATCTGATCCGGACGGTCATCCCAATACGGATTGGTTAGGACTGCTCTACAAAGGATCGGGCTTTCAACAATCACATAATTTGCAGGTCACAGGTGGAACAGAAGATGTGCAATATATGGCTTCGGGAGGCTACTTAGGACAAAAAGGCGTTATCAAGGTAGCGAGCTCTGACCGTTATAATTTACGCACAAATGTTGGTGCAAAAGTATCTTCAAGACTTCGATTTGATTTAGGACTGGCGTATAATTATCAACGCATCACCGAACCCGTAAACCCCTATACCGGTGATATGGCGCAGATCTTTAGACAGGTAAACCGTATTCCTAGTTTTATTCCTTATAAATACAGCAATGGCGTATATGGTCGTGGTAGCGATGGTAACCCAATTGCTTGGATGGATCTCGAAGCCAAGGATAATATGACCTATAAACATACACAGGTCAATTTCTCCGGCGAATTTCAGATTATGGATGGACTGAAGATCAAACAGGTTGTAGGCTTTCAACCGATTGACAATATGTCTTCCAAATTTGTCAAAGACATCCAATACTATGCGCCAAATGGTGATTTGGGACCTAAGCAAGGGGTGAATAATTTGACTGTTTATAACTTCCAATCCGAACGATTGACTTTTCAAACCTTGATGACCTATGACAAAAAGATTGGTAACCATCAGATCAATGTTTTAGGCGGTTTTATGGATGAAACATTCCGTGCGGATTACTCCAGTGCTTATGCACAAGGTTTCTTAAATAATGATTTTTCGGAACTGAATTTGGGTAGCAAGGACGGAATGAAAGTCGATGGAGGAGCCAAAAAGCTAATATTACGCTCTTTCTTCGGTCGTATCAATTATGCATTTGCGGACAAGTACCTATTGGAAGCCAATGTGAGACGTGATGGAACATCGCGATTCTTGGGAAGCAATCGTTGGAGTACATTCCCGTCGTTTTCAGCCGGCTGGCGTATTTCTCAGGAAGATTTCTTTAAAGAATCTTCTTTGTCCGATGTAATCTCAGAATTGAAATTAAGAGGCGGTTGGGGTAAACTAGGAAACCAACAATTAGCGGCAACATCAGACAATTCATATCCTTCTTCCGACGCTTATTATCCAGGCTTATTTACCATTACTCCTGGTTATAACTATTCTTTTGGTGGTGAGATTAGTTCCGGTGGGGCCATCGTAGAATCGGCAAACCCAATATTAAAATGGGAGTCAACGACAAGTACCAATATTGGTCTAGACCTGAACTTCAAAAATAATCTGGGCTTTGTATTTGAATACTTTGACCGTAAAACTGATGGCGTGTTATTAAAACTGCCTGTATCAAACTTATATGGTCTTCCAGCACCTTACCAAAATGCAGGGAAAGTGCAAAATAATGGGGTAGAGCTACAAGTAAATTATCAAAATAGTATCGGAGATTTCAAATATAGCATTGCCGCAAACGGTTCTTATATCAACAACCAGATCAAAAAATGGGCTAGTGACGAACCTCAGGTCAATGGAACTTTCTATATCTATGAGCAGGGACGACCAATCCGTTCGTTTTATGGCTACGAAACTGCTGGAATCTATCGTTCGGACGAAGAATATAAAAACAGTGGCATTCAAGGTGTGAACGGAACTGTAGGTGCTGGTGATATTATCTATAAAGATCAGAATGGCGATAAAAAAATCGATGGAAATGACCGTGTATATCTAGGTTCGCCTGATCCAAAATTTATCTTTGGTCTGACCTCCAATATGAGTTATAAAAACTTTGATCTGAGCCTATTCTTCCAAGGTGCGGCTAAAGTACAGGGCTATCTTTGGGGTGAAGCCATTGGCGGTATCTCGGGATCGGATAAACCGACAACCATTTTTGCCGATCGTTTCAATGCAGAGACCAATCCAAACGGATCTATGCCGAGGGCGTTGACCAGTTGGTCACAAAATAGCCCTTCAGGCACTCCTTCCGATTTCTGGATCCAGAATGCAAGTTATGTCCGCTTGAAGAATATCACCTTCGGTTATACCTTACCAAAAACGTTTACGGATAGAATCGGTATTAAGGGGGCTAAAGTATACTATAGTGGACAAAATCTCTTGACTTTTACCGGATTTGCTAAAGGATTTGATCCGGAGGCTCCAGCGGATTCTAGAGGTAATTACTACCCACAGGTGAAAACAAATGTGTTTGGTCTTAACGTAAACTTTTAATTGAAAATCATGAAACTTAGAAATATAACGATTGCATTGAGCGTAGCCACCTTACTGTTCTCTTGTCAAAAACTTGATCAGGAACCGTTGGATGCATATAATGCCGATAATTTTTGGAAAACGGAAGCTGAAACCGATTTTGCTGTAACAGGTTTGTACAGTGGTACAAGGGGAAGTGACGGTAAGCTGGCCGAAGGATCTGCTTGGGAAGACGGTACCCAGATCTTTTACATGGACTGTACGTCGGATAACTCCAATAGTGATTTCCCTTGGGAAGGATTCCAGGCTTTAGGAAATGGCACCGCAACACCGACAAACTCTGGAAATGCAGAGGCACGCTATACGTACGAGCATATCCGTCGTGCCAATTACATCCTTGAAAATATTGAAAAATCGCCGGTTAATGCTGAAAAGAAGAAGCGGCTGACCGCCGAAGTACGCGTTATACGAGCATACAAGTATTTTGATATGGCCACCTTATTTGGGGGAGTACCTATCATTACGAAAACTTTGACTACAGAAAATTCGTTTGTGCCTGCAAATACGCAAAAGGAAGTATTGGAATTTGTGGAAAAAGAATTGAAAGAAGCTGCTGCAGATTTGTCGTTTGCTAAGGGAGGCGGCCGTATGTCCAAAGGTGCTGCCCTTGGTTTATTGGCGCGCTGTTATGCTTTTGAGAAGAAATACCAGGATGTCATCAATACAACACAGGAGATCATTTCTTCGGCTAATTATAAATTATTCGATGATTATGCGACCTTATTTGAAGAGGCAAATGAAAATAACAGTGAGGTCATGATGACTATCGAATATTTGGTAAATATTCAAGGATATACTTCACTTGGTATTATGCTGCCCAATTCAATGGGAGGATGGGGTTCTATTGTACCAACACAGAGTCTGGTAGATGCTTACGAAACTGCCGATGGGCAGACTATTGGCGAGTCAAAATCTTATGACCCTGCCAGTCCATATGAAAAAAGAGATTCACGCCTGGGCGCAACAATTGTTTACCCAGGAGCACTGTACAATGGTAAATATTTCGATCCATTAAATCCGAAATCGGAAGATTATCCATCTGGTCCAGATAATGCATCTAGCACAGCTTACAACTATAAAAAATATATCCAAAATCCGGGCAGTTATGCGAACATTTGGAACGTAGGTGCCAACATTATTGTGATGCGTTATGCCGAAATGCTTTTGTTAAATGCGGAAGCAAAGATTGAATTGGGGATTATCGATAATACCGTATATGATAATATCGATCTGGTTCGCCAGCGCGCTAAGATGCCAAAAGTAGACAAATCCGTATACAGTGGCCAGAGCAAACTGCGTGAATTGGTACGTCGTGAGCTGCGTGTAGAATTCGCCGGAGAAGGACGTCGTCGCTTTGATATTATTCGTTGGGGAATAGCCAAAGACGTAATGAACGGTCCTGTAAATGGCGCGCTGTCCAAAGGTACGGTGGATCCTAAAACAGGCAAGGTTACTTATACTTCGTTAACTGATCGTTTTTTCTCTGAAAATAGATCGTTCAAAGCTGGAAAAAATGAATTGTGGCCAATTCCACAAGCTGTCATCGACAATAGTAAAGGAACGTTGAAGCAAAATGTAGGGTATTAATTTTCTCCTGCTATATTTTTTACGAAGCAAGCAAGCAAGCAAGCAAGCAAGCAAGCAAGCAAGCAAGCAAGCAAGCAAGCAAGCAAGCAAGCAAGCAAGCAAGCAAGCAAGCAAGGCGGTTAAGTGATATACTCACTTAACCGCCTTTTTATTGTCATGTTATATTTCTAATTTTTTTGTGTAATTTTTTGTGGAAAAAGAAAAAATGATCATCTTATATTAAAATATATCCTACTTTAGCGTGATACGCAGTAGATAGATCAATTATGAATTATATAAACTAAGATAAATGAGAAGTGTTCTATGCGCACTTGCGGTAACGATTGTCCTAATCCTATCGTTTAATAAACTTGTTTATGATGATATGCCCGTAGCTAACGCTACGATAGTATTAACCGAAGTAAATCGTCATAAACAAGACGTCAAAAGTATCTTAATGACCGATAGTAATTTTTCGGATTTAAGTTTTTTTGATACTATGCTGAAAAACAATAGAATCCTGATGTTGGGCGAAATGATGCACAATGATGGCGAAACTTTTAAAGCGAAAGCCAGGATCATCCGTTACCTCCACGAACATCTGGATTATGATGTTGTTTTATATGAAGCAGGGCAGTATGATATGTGGATGATGAATGCACAGATGGATACCCTGATGGATAAGTCGCAGGAAAAAACGATCGGCGGTACCGGACTATTTGACTTCTGGTGGCAAAATCAGGAAAATCAACCCCTCTTAACGTATTATAAAAAAACAAAATCAACAGAGCATCCAATGATCCTCGGCGGATTTGATATCCAATTTTCAGGCAGGGGCTTATCAAATATACGCGTAAAATTATTGGAAGATTTTCTGCTTAAAAATGGGATAGATTCGACCAAATATCCGTTATTGAAAAAAAATAGCAACAGGCTGGAGTATCTAACTTATGAACCTTTTGCCAGTAAACGGCTCAATGCGAACGAAAAAAAACAGCTCCTGGCAGAACTGGATGAGTTGAACCGTAGGATCCGCAGCGGCGTAAAAGACTCGGAGCATCTGATCTATAGCCGATATCTGTCTGATATGAAGCACAACTTTGACAAATCTTGGCGCTATAAAACTGGGTCGATGCAGAGCATGCATTTTAGAGATTCACTGATGGCGGAAAATCTAACCTATCAGATCGATTCGCTTTACGCCGGCAAAAAGATTATCGTCTGGTGTGCCAATATCCATAGCTTTTCTGCGCCGTACAATAAAGATTATCGGCCCCTCGGGACTTATCTAAAACGTAAATACGGCGCTCAAGCGTATAGCCTGGACTTTACTTCCTATGGACGATACGATAAAACTGGCCGTGTTGTCGATAGAGTGGGTAAGTTGGCCGTGGAAAATGTATTTCATGCCACTAAATCACCCTATTTCTTTTTGGATCTTCGTCAGTTGCCCAACAATAGCATGTTAAAACAGCGTTTTAGTTCAGTCATTAATCAGGGGATTGATGAAGAAAGAAAATGGCACGAGTTTATCGATGGCATTTTCTATATCGATATCAATAAAGATCCAATTTACCGCTAACAGCATGGAAAGTATCTTAACACAACAACTTAGCTTTAAAATAGGCGCAAAAACAATCTTGGATAATATTAGCCTACAAGTCCCAGACAGGAGTATTTATGGATATCTCGGCCGAAATGGGGCGGGAAAATCCACAACAATCAAATTGCTTTTAGGTCTTTTGGAGGATCAGGCAGATACGATTTTTATTCAGGGAAATAGTCTAAAAGCGCATCCCACAGGTGTTTATGCCAATGTTGGAAACTTGATTGAGGCCCCATGCTATTATACGAAATTGACCGTTTTTGAAAATTTAAAGTACTTGGATATCATCCACAAAAAAGGCAACAAACGCATTGATGAAGTATTGGAAATGGTAGATCTTCATCGGGAAAAGAAGAAAAAAGCCAGTGCCCTGTCCATGGGGATGAAACAGCGGCTGGGAATAGCGATGGCGATTTTTCATGATCCGCAATTGCTTATCCTGGACGAACCATTAAATGGTCTCGATCCACAGGGAATTGTCGAAATGCGCAATTTGTTTTGTCATCTCAACGAACAGGGAAAAACGATCTTTCTTTCGAGTCATATTTTGAGTGAGCTTGAAAAAATAGCGACACACATTGGTATCATTGAAGGTGGGAAAATGATTTTCCAGGGAACCAAACAGGAGTTGCTGGGACAGGTTGACCGAGAGGTGTACCTACGTACAGCCAGCCCCGAAGCAACGGCTTCGGTTTTGCGAAATAGCGGGTTTTCTGGTGTTAAAATCGATGGAGAAAGCGTTGCCGTCACTATCGGCGATGATCTGCAATTTGGTCTTATGATCAAATCTTTGGTCGAAAAGCAGATTGATATTTATGGATTGGAATCCCGTAGTGCTGATCTTGAACAAATTTTTATAAACCTAATCGCTCGTGTAAATGGCTAATACATGCTATACCGCTTTCTTGTCGGAAAAGTACAAACTCCTACGCAATAGGGAGATTTTTGGGGTACTAATCGTCCCTATGGTGCTCGTTTTTGCGATTGCCGGTTATATTATTTATGATGTTATAGATTCAGGAGGGGCAGTGGCGGTTCCTAACCCTTGGAAACTTCTGCTTGGCCGATATGTTTTTCAGTTTTTTTACCTGCTCTATCCCATCCTTGTCGCTTTATTCGTCTATGCCTGTTGTGATGTCGAGTATAAGAATAACAATTATAAAATACTCTTTACCCTACCCATCAGTAAATCGAATATTTTCTTTTCCAAAGCCGTCTTTATCCTGCTGACCTTACTGTTTTCAATACTTTTTGCTTACGCTGCATTTCTGATCAGTGGTTATCTGCTCAGCCTGATTTACCCCGTACTGGGGTTTCAGAATTATGATTTTAGGGTCGTAATCTTTTATACGTTTTTGAAACTTTTTATTACGCTCTCGGCTATCGCTATGATTCAGCTTGCCCTAAGCCTATTGTTCAGAAGCTTTATCTACCCAATTGGAGTAGGCATGTTTATGTTGGTCTTTTCCGTGCTTGTCGCACAGAAAAGTTTTTCGGATTTTATCCCTTATACAGGTGCCTATAATGCGGTAATGAATATCTTATCCGAGAATGATTCCTTTGCACGGCTAGACTACAGCAACTTACTGATGCTCGTCATATTTCTATTGATCAGTTTTTACTTATTCAAGCGGAAAGGACAGTTTTAATTTGTATGCACACCTGATCGGCTATTTTTTGTCAAGTTCTTTTTTATAAGTACTTGGGGACTGGCCATATTTCTTTTTAAAGGCCGAAGCGAAATAGGATGCTGAGGAAAAACCGACACTGCTAAATATTTCGTTGATGTTTAGTCCTTCAGCCATAAGGCTTTTGGCTTTCTTTAATCTTCGCTCGATAATGTAATCATTGACGCTGCAGTCAAGCAACTGTTTGACTTTACGGTAGAGCTGCACGCGGGAGAGATGAAGCTCGTTGGCAATGCCATCGACACTCAATCGCGGGTCTGATAATTTGGATTCGACAATCGCTGAGAAATTGTTCAGAAAACGTCTATCGTTATCATTGACCTGCTCAGCTTGAGCGCTATCAAACTGTTCCACATTGCTGCTGTATTTTTCTTTAAGCTGATGGCGTGACTGTAGGATGTTTGAAATCCGTGTCCGCAGTAATTCGGCATTGAAAGGTTTAGTAATGTAGTCATCGGCCATTAATTTACTTCCTTCGAGCATCGTATCTTCATTGGCGAGCGCACTCAGTAAGATGACAGGAATATGTGCGGTCTGATAAAATGCTTTGATGTCCTTTAGAATATCCAGACCGCTACCATCGGGAAGCATAATATCCGTAATGACTAGATCTGGAAAATGTGTTTTCAACATCCCATTGGCTTGTTGCACATCTTTTGCCAGGAAAAGATTGTAATCCCTTTCTAAGAGGGAGCGGAGATAATCTCTGATTTCATCATTATCTTCGACGACCATAATACTTTTTGATTTGTTGGATCGAAAAGAAAGATTGTTGTCTACCATCTTTCGTGTGGCGTCCAATAGGTCGTCTTGTTGAAACAGCGGTTTTTCTCCTTTGTCGAAATCGGCCAGTTCAGCAGGCTCGTAGTGACTATTTCCAATTGGCATACGTAGGGTGAATATCGACCCATGGCCGGGTTTGCTACTCACAGTGATTTGGCCATGATGCAGTTCGATGATCTGTTTGGTGTAGGAGAGGCCGATTCCGGAGCCATTACGACTACTGGCGCCCTGATAAAAAGGATCAAAAATATGCTCAATATCACTTGGGGCAATCCCCAGGCCATTATCCAATACACGTAGATAGAAATAGTCTTTGAAATTGTTTTCTTCCAATATAATTTCAATTCTGCCACTTGTCGCCGTATGTTTGATCGCGTTGGACAATAAATTGGATAATACCTGTTCCATGAGGTATTCGTCCATCCAAACCTCTTTCAAGCTTGTTTTGTTGACATAACTGACGGAGATCCTGTTTTTCTTAAATAAGGGTTTGAAACTACCTATTACCTGCTGAATAAATGGGTCAATGTAAACGATGGCCGCATGTAGCTTAATCTTCGATTTACTGATGCGATGGATATCAATGAGGTCGCTGACCAAACGTTGTAGTTTTTTTGCATTCCGTTTGATCCGTGACAACTGTTCTCTGACCTCTTCGGTAAGATCTTTTCGTAATTCAAGGTCCTCGATAGGCGCGATGATAAGGGTCAGCGGGGTTTTAAATTCATGCGAGATATTGGTGAAGAAATTATTTTTGATTTCTGCCGCTTGCTGAATTTGACTGTTCATTTCGACGATCTGTTTTTGTTGCGCAAGAATCTCGCTATTCTGGATTTCCAGGTGTTTGTTCTTTTCCCAGTTGCTCCTGATCACGATAATAGAAATTCCCCCAAAGACAACAGCTAGCACCAAGCTAACGACCAATACATTAAGAACGGACTTTTGGCTTTGGTAAATCTTATTCTGTTCCGTAATGAACTCTTGCCTTTTGTCAATATCGAGCTGCTGTTGTTTTATTTTATCCGACTGCAGGGCAAGCAACTCCGCGTTGGTTTTATCGATGACAGAGGTTGCGAGTATATTCTCGCGGCGATAGTTTTGGTGGTTGATGATAGCCAAGGCCGTTCGAATGGCTTCTGCCCCGCCAGTGGGGTAGAGTATGGAAGCAAACATTTTGCCCTGTATGATCTGTTCAAGGCCATTTCCGGGACCAGGAAGAGCATCAACCCCAATTATCTTAATGTCCTTTTTGATCTGGGCTTCGTCCAATGCTTTTTTTACCCCCATGGCCATCTGATCATTGAATGTAAAGATGATATCACTCTGGCTCATGACGTTTATATGCTTACGCATTTCCAGATAGGCTTTATTTTTCTCCCAGCCGCCGTGAATGACGCCGCTCACCTGAAGCGCTGTGGCATCTCCAATTTGCTGCATAAAGCCTTTTTCACGCTCTATTGAAGCCGAGGTGCCCGATAGCCCTGTGACTAATCCGACCGAACCCTTTCCTTGTAAAATTGTACGGCTATATTGACCGGCCAGTTTCCCGATGGCGAGATTGTCGGCGCCCACATAAGCATTATATTGGCCGGAGGACGTCTTACGGTCTGTTACGATGACAGGTATATTGCGTTGGAATACAGAATCCACAATTGGCGTGAGTGGCTCGGCCTCATTTGGGGATACAATCAGAAGATCGATATCCTGTTTGACTAATTCGCGAATTTGATTGATCTGTACATTATTGTCGCCATGTGCGTCGCGATAAAGAAAGTCAATATCGGGATTGAAGGAAAGTTCCCTTTTCATTTCCTCGAGCATCGTTTGTCGCCAGGCATCGTTTCCGATACACTGCGAAAAAGCGATGACCTGCTTTTTCTTCCGG
This sequence comes from Sphingobacterium sp. BIGb0116, assembly GCF_024808035.1. Classification (NCBI taxonomy): domain Bacteria; kingdom Pseudomonadati; phylum Bacteroidota; class Sphingobacteriia; order Sphingobacteriales; family Sphingobacteriaceae; genus Sphingobacterium; species Sphingobacterium sp. BIGb0116. The sequence goes on from NZ_JANUDT010000011.1 coordinate 148,997, forward strand.
ACCATTGGTTGACATCCACAAAAAAGAAGCAAGGTCAATATGCCACTAAAAATGAAATATTTTCCCATGATTTTTTTCCCTTAAATATCCGAATATACATTATTTAGATTTTTTGGGGTAACAGTGGTCGTGTTAGTGTATATTTTACACTTAAATAGGAGCCTTCAAAAATGTATCATTTTCTAAATTTTCTGTTTAAAAAGTGAAAGTTTTGAAAAGTGAAGTGAGTGTAAGTGTTAGATTTTTAGTGTTTTAGTGTTTTTTGAAAAATGTTACATAAATAAATGTTTTTGCAAAGTCCAAATTTAAGTTAAGATGAAGCACGTGTTAAATTTGGATTAATCAATTATAGATCATCACATGAACAAAAACACGGTATTAGCTTGGTCCTTTGTAGTGGCTTTAGGCGGATTTTTATTTGGATTTGATACAGCGGTTATTTCGGGAGCAGAAAAGGCCGTTCAGGAGCACTGGCATTTAAGTGAGTTTCAGCATGGACTGACAATGGCCATCGCCTTGATAGGGACAGTTGTCGGGGCAGCATTAGGTGCACTGCCTTCCGATAAATTAGGCCGTAAAAATACCTTATTTGCTGTTGCAGCCCTTTACTTTATTTCAGCGATTGGTAGTGCACTGGCGAATGACTGGACGATATTTATTTTATTCCGCTTTTTGGGTGGCATAGGAGTTGGCGTCTCTTCGGTAACGGCACCAATCTATATATCAGAAATCTCCCCGGCAGCATCTCGGGGTAAGTTGGTAGGGCTTTTTCAATTCAACGTTGTATTAGGTATTTTGATAGCCTATTTGTCCAATTATTTTATCGGTCAGGTTGGCGAAGAGTCCTGGCGCTGGATGCTGGGGGTACAGTGCTTTCCGTCGTTGTTATTCTTCTGTTTGATCTTCCTCATTCCGGAAAGTCCGAGATGGTTGCTGCTGCACAGGGGGAATTTGGCCGAGGCAACACGAATTATGAAAAAAATTAATTCGGATGGTTACGAGCTGGAGATTTCAAAAATTCAGGAGTCCAAAAACAATTCCACAGGAGAAGGCAAACTCTTCGTTCGCGAAAATGCCAAACCTATTTTATTGGCCTTTTGTTTTGCGCTGTTCAATCAAGTTTCAGGTATCAACGCGATTATATATTATGCGCCCCGTGTATTTGAAATGGCTGGCCTGGGCTCGCAGAGTTCATTGCTTTCGACAGTTGGTATAGGGGTTGTCAATTTTATTTTTACGTTGCTGGCGATCAATTTCATCGATAAGGTGGGCAGAAGAAAATTAATGTTGGTGGGCTCGATCGGGCTGATTGTTTCATTGGCACTCGTTTCACATGCTTTTTATACCAACCAGACGACGGGTTTTGCGATCACAATCTATCTGATGAGTTTCATTGCTTTTTTCGCATTCTCGCAAGGTGCGGTGATTTGGGTGTTTATTTCGGAAATTTTTCCGAATGATGTACGCGCCAAAGGGCAGACATTTGGTAGCTTGACACATTGGGTGATGGCGGCGATTATCACTTTTTGTTTTCCAGCCTTGACAGAAATGCTCGGCGGCGGTGGTACCTTCTTGATCTTTGCCCTATTTATGGTGCTGCAGCTTGTTTATGTGCTTAAGTTTATGCCGGAGACAAAAGGGAAATCATTGGAAGATCTTGGGCATACCATCAATCTACATTAGTCTTTAGCTGGACTACACTAATAGGTGTCGGAGTAGCCATGACGCGACTGGCGCCTATCTAAAGTTATTTAATCAAAGACAATGTGATAGCATGTTGTGTGTTTCTATTGTCAACATTGAATTTAAAGGGAAATATAATAATCAATTTGTTACTTGGTTTTTGGCGCTCGGCCGAAGCTTTGTAAAAAAAGGAGAAAATATGAAAAACGGAGATAAATCAATACAGGGTATTTGTTTTGGCGAGGTTCTTTGGGACAATCTTCCTACAGGTAAAAAATTAGGCGGTGCGCCTTTGAATGTGGCTTATCACCTCAATAAATTGGGGGTTACGACGCGTATGCTAACGCGCATAGGGCGTGACGATAATGGTTACGAGCTGCGTAACGTATGTGAAGATCTGGGTATCCCGACCGATTTCTTCCAGTACGATGACTTGTTACCAACTTCAACAGTAGAGGTTTCGATCGATGCAAAACGCGACGTGCATTACGATATCGTTTATCCTGTAGCTTGGGATAGAATAGCGGTGGACAATGTTGTTCTTGAGGCAGTTGCGGCGGTGAATTTTTTGGTGTATGGTAGTCTGGCCTGTCGGGATGAAGTAAGTTTTCAAAGCTTGCTATTATTGCTGGAAAAAGCCCGCTTCCGGGTGATGGATGTCAACCTGCGTACACCTTATTTTGGTCCGGAAAAAATACATAAACTGTTGGGATACGCTGATTTTGTGAAAATGAATGCCGAGGAACTGCATGTTATTTCCGACTGGAATGGCGCGACGGATACCTATACCGATCAGCAGCGTGTAGACTTGATCATGGAGCGTTTTGCAGTTCAGGAGGCAATTGTAACCTATGGTGCAGATGGAGCGGTATATCATTATAAAAAAGACAATATCAGTTATCATTTTCCAGCCTTGAAAGTTCAGGTAGAAGATACCATCGGAAGTGGTGATTCTTTTTTGGCGGCTTTCCTGACCAAAAGGTTTCAGATGCAGGAAGGTGTTCAGCTGGAGGAAGTACTGGAATTTGCGGCCACCTTAAGTGGATTTGTGACACAGAGCCGGGGGGCTTGTCCTGAATATAACGATGAGGTCATCAATCGATTCCAATGGTTGCATCCGATCTTCAATGGAGCTCAGAAGCAACAGTAGGTAAACTGCTTCTTTACGAAGCAGTTTACCCGCTATCATAATCAAATAATCAATCTAAATCATTAACCATTTACTTATAACCAATTATGTTTACAAGACAGAAAGCAATGCTGCTCCCGTCTTTGGCACTTTTTTCTGTTGTCGCATTTGCGCAACAGACTGAAATCCGGGGAAGAATTACGGATAGTGGGACAGCAGCACCTATAGTAGGGGCATCTTTAGTGGTGAAGGGAACCACAATAGCCACCAAGACAAATGAAAAGGGAGAATTTGTCCTTCAGACTTCGGGCAATCAGGGTACATTGGAAATAAGCTATGTCGGCTATGCCTCCCAGGCGATTGCTGTAGCAGGAAGAAAGTTCCTCGATATTCAGCTTGCGCCTACCGAAAAGGGGCTCGATGAAGTGGTCGTTACAGGATATCAAACAGAACGGAAGAAGGATTTGACGGGTGCAGTGAGTGTTGTTAATGTTGCTGAGATGATGAAGGCTCCGGAAAATAACCCGATGAAAGCGCTGCAAGGAAGAGTAGCTGGTATGACAGTAACTTCGGATGGTAGTCCGAGTGGAGCGGCAACAGTGCGCATGCGCGGAATCAGTTCCATCAACAGTAGTCAGGATCCCTTGTATGTCATTGATGGAACCCCCACACAGGGAGGAATGCATGAACTCAATTCGAATGATATCGAAAGTATTCAGGTTTTAAAGGACGCTTCTTCGGCGAGTATCTATGGCTCACGCGCAGCGAATGGTGTTATTGTCATCACGACAAAAAAAGGAAAGATAGGTGCCCCTAAACTTACAGTAGACGCCTATGCCACCAGTACGCATTTTAATAATCGCATGAAAGTGCTGGATGCCCAACAATATGGTCGTGCATTGTGGCAGGCCACCATCAATAATGGTGGAAACCCTAACGGAAATAATATTGGTTATCAGTTTGAATGGAATAACGACGCAAATGGCGTACCTCAGCTCAATACTGTTTTTGTTTCCAAGTATATCGACCGTGAACATACCATGTACGCTTCCGATACCGATTGGTTTAAGGAAGTTTCAAAACCGGGATTGCAACAATCTTACAATGCGACATTAAGCTCCGGTACAGAAAAATCCAGTTCCTTTTTCTCCTTAGGTTATTTGCACAACAATGGGACACTCCGTTACACGGATTTCCAGCGGATATCAGCCCGGATGAATGCCGATTATAAATTATTCGATGGACGTTTGGTGGTGGGCGAGAATTTTACGGTAAACAATACCGGTGAAGTGCAGGTACCTGGCGATGTGCTTGACCTTTCGTTAAAAGCATTGCCCATTATTCCTGTCCATACAGTAGATGGAATAGGATGGGGTGGGCCAGCATTGGGGATGAACGACCGCCATAATCCCATGCGTGTACTTTACGACAACCGGAACAATAAATATAATTATTGGCGGTTGTTTGGAAATGCCTATGCCGATCTACAGCTTATAAAAGGTTTGCATGTCCGCACCAGTTACGGCTTGGATTATAGTAATTTTTACAAACGTAATTTGGAAGTATCCTATCGTTCGGGATTTATGAATAGCAGCCGGAGTGGGGTTAATATGGAACAGTCCCATGGGATGAAGTGGACCTGGTCCAATACGGCGACTTATCGGAAAGAGATTGATAAACATACCTTAGATGTGCTTGCCGGTATGGAAATGAACCGTCAGAATGATATCAATTTTAATGCCTATACTGCCGGAGATGGCGCCTTTGCCATAGAGACACCTGAGTATATGTGGCCAGGTGTGAGTACGGGCACAGCGGCAGTAGGTGGTGGCTCTACGGGATTCTCGCTGTTATCCTATTTTGGAAAGGCCAATTATTCCTATGATGACCGCTATCTGGCATCCTTCACCGTGCGACACGATGGCTCTTCCCGCTTCGGTAAAAATAACCGCTTTGCAACTTTCCCGGCGGTAACAGCGGGGTGGCGGATTTCGTCCGAGCGTTTTATGGCAAGTACAAAAAACTATATTTCGGACCTCAAGCTGCGTGTTGGATGGGGGCAGACAGGTAACCAGGGCATAGGCAATCTGGCTACCTATGCGCTGTTCGTCCCCGAATATGGTGTTGCTGATCCCACATGGAACATCGTGGATGGCACAGCCTACGATCTTTGGGGCGCAGGAACGGGAAAATTACCGTCGGGATATCGCAAAATCCAAACAGAAAACAATGACCTGAAATGGGAAACCACAACGCAGACGAATATCGGTTTGGACTTTTCATTGTTTAATCAAAGTCTATATGGTTCGATTGACTGGTATGTCAAAGCAACCAAAGATATGTTGATCAATCCAGCCTATATCGGTGTGGTCGGAGAGGGCGGTTACCGTTGGGCGAATGGTGCCTCCATGGAAAATAAAGGTTTGGACCTATCGGCTGGATATCGCAATAAAACATCGTTTGGACTGGATTATGATGTGATGGCTGTGTTCTCTACCTATAAAAACAAGGTGACACATTTGCCCGAAGCGGTAGAAAACTCCTATGGAGGTCGTCAGGGGGATAATATTATCGGCCGGCCGCTGGGATCATTCTATGGCTATGTCACCGACGGTATTTTTCAGAATCAGGACGAAGTGGATGCGCACGTCAATCAGACCGGTAAGGGGATAGGGCGTTTACGTTACGTCAACGTCTATGATGCGGACAAGCAGATTACGGATATGGACCGTACCTGGATCGGTAGTCCACATCCTGATTTTTCCTATAGTCTCAATATTGTGCTGAAATATAAAGGGTTTGACCTATCGGCATACTTTCAGGGTGTACAGGGGATAGATGTCGAAAACTGGCTGAAAAAGCAAACAGACTTCTGGAGCGTGGATGACGTCAATTCCAATAAAGGCCTGCGGTTGCTGAATGCATGGACACCACAAAATCCAACGTCGACGATTCCGGCCTTACAAACGACAAACAACAATGACGAGGGCCGCCTGTCAAATTACTTTATCGAGAATGGATCTTATATGAAACTCCGGAATCTATCTCTGGGTTATACCTTGCCAACAGCAACAGCCTCACGTCTGCGTATGAGCCGGCTAAGGATCTATGTGACCGGTCAGAACCTATTTACCGTTAAGTCAAAGAATTTTACAGGTGTAGATCCTGAAAATGTAGGTTGGGGGTATCCAATTCCAACGACCTGGACAGCTGGGGTAAATATTGGATTTTAAAAAGGGGAGAAATAAGGCTATACACTTATAAATAATTTATACGGATGAAAAAAATAACCACTAAAATAGCGATACTTATGGTTCTTGCTGGACTACTTCCAGGATGTACCAAATTTTTGGATCAAACACCCAATGGTGTGCTGAGCTCCGATCAGGTTAAGGAGCCAGAACGATTATTGACAGCGACCTATGCCGCTTTGGGCAACGATCATTATGATGTCCCTTTTAGCTTATGGCCCTATGGTACGGTTCGCTCGGACGATGCTTATAAAGGCGGATCGGGACCACAGGATATCCAGACCTTTCATTTTCTTGAGGTCTCAAATAACATTACAACCAATTTCGCGGAGTTGGATAAGTTATGGTTTCAGTTGTACGTTGCGATTTCGCGTGCCAATACGACAATCAAGACCATACAGGAAATGGACAGTTTCGATGGGAAGGAAGAAAAACTGGGTGAAGCACGCTTTCTGCGGGGGCATTTTTACTTTATGCTCAAGATCCTTTTCAAATATGTGCCTTATATCGATGAAAATGTACCAGTAGACAGCTATGAAACCGTATCGAATAGAGCCCTAAGCAACGATGCACTATGGCAAAAGATTGTAGCGGATTTTCAGTATGCGGTAGATCATCTTCCTGCTGTGCAAACGGAGGTCGGTCGGGCCAATCGTACCGCCGCTGCCGCTTATCTCGCCAAAGCTTACCTGTATAAGGGATACCGTCAGGACAATGCCGAACGTAATCTGGTGACGGGTATCGATGCGGGAGATTTGGAAAAGGTTGTACAAAATACGGATATTGTGCTGTCATCGAACCATACGCTGGAAACCGACTTTGCATTTAACTTCTTGCCGGGTAAGTATGAAAATGGGACAGAAGCGCTGTTTTCAGTTCAGTTTTCAAAAGATGACGGGACAAAATTTGGGCGTGTTAACTTTTCTGATGTGCTATCTGTACCTATGGGGGTGGGCTGTTGTGATTTCAATAAACCGAGTCAAAGCCTTGTCAATGCGTTTCGCACAACGGGTAAAGGTCTACCACTGGATAATTATAATGCGTTGAATAGCTTTAATACCTCCGAGAAGTATGACCCGAGGTTATTCCATACAGTTGCAATCCCGGGCTTACCGTACAAGTATAGTAGCAAAAGAACATACGAAGAAAGCTGGAATCGTAATCCGGCGGAGTATGCTGTTTATGCCTCGTTAAAAGAAAATGTAGATCCCGACTGTGATTGTTTCGTCCCCATGGTTCCCTTCTATGCGAATACAAAGAATCGAATTGTATTGCGCTTTGCCGATGTGCTGTTGATGCGGGCAGAGGCGCTTATCGAGCTGCATCGTTCGGCTGAAGCATTGCCATTGATCAATCAAGTGCGTACGCGCGCAAAAAATAGTACCTCACTTACGGGATATGCAAATGATAAAACGCTGATCGAAACCTACAAAAATGGAGATAATATTGTGTGGACCGAAGAAAATGCCCGGAAAGCGTTACGTTGGGAAAGACGCTTGGAGCTTGCAATGGAAAATGGAAGATTCTTTGATCTGGTACGTTGGGGAATTGCAGACCAGGCTATGAATGCTTATTATGATGTAGAAAAGTCACGTCGATCTTATTATTCCTCGGCACATTTTACAGCAGATAGGAATGAATATCTGCCGATTCCCGAAGCACAGATCAGATTAAGTAAGTATTTGTACAAACAAAATCCAGGCTATTAAACAGGCATTTATTGTTGAACGATTAGCATAACCAATTATTCCAATGAACACATTAAACAATTATATAAAAGTAGGGATTACCATCCTGTTTATCGGGCTTCTCGCGGCCTGCAAGCGTGATGCTGAGAGTACACTCAATTTGAGTGCAGATGTAGATGTACTTTCTTTCAAGGTCGGCAATACCATTGGGAAAGTAGATCAGGCAAAAGGTACCATTCTTGTCATGGTTCCTGAAGGTACAGATCTTTCGGCGGTGGCTCCGACAATTGAATTGCCCAGCAATGCAAAGGTTTCTCCAGCTTCAGGCATCGCCCAGAATTTTTCATTTTCTAGCACAACACCGATTACTTACCGTGTGTTTAATGGTAATCTATTTAATACCTACCAAGTAACCGTCAAAGAAATCAAAGCAGAAATAACGGCATTCCGCATCGGAGAAAAAGCAGGGATCATTGATCAGAAAAATAAAAGCATTAAAATTTACCTACCCCTGGGGACAGACCTAAAGAACCTATCACCTGTGATAGAATTTACAGCCGGAGCAAGCATAACGCCCAATCAGAGTGGGCCCGTAGATTTAAGTTCCCCCATAAAATACAGCCTTGCGTATATGGGGCAGACTTTCCAATACACGGTAACTGCCCTATTGGGTACTGAACCCAAACAAATCTTTATGATTTATAATGGCGAAACCAGCGTTCCACATTTCGACGGGTTAGGGGTGAGTACGGTAGATTCACCTTATCCCAATCCGAAAACCACTGGAATTAATGCAACACCTTTCTGTGCGTCTTTTGTACGGGACAATAAAACTGGTGAAGGCTGGCACGGTGGAGCGCTCTGGAATGCAAATAAAGTGACGATCAATCCGGCAGAATACGGGAGTTTCTCGATGATGGTATTGAAAGATGTTGCTGGTGATGTGCAATTGGAGATTCAATCGGATGGCGAACAGAATAAAGATTGGTTGCGTGCCAATTATTCGAAAGATCATGTCGGTGAGTGGCAAGAATTGGTTTTTCAGATTCCTGCCGGAAGAAAAGCTATAATTAACAATATATTGGTAATGCCACATGAGCATCCTAATGGACAGCCCGTGGTATTTCCTACCCAACGGATGTACTGGGACGAATTGAAGGCATTACCTAAAGAGTAATCGAATACAAACAAAACAAGTTATTATAAAAGCAAAAATGATAGCTAATCAGGGATTAATAGAAAGATTTAAATCATGAGACCAAAGACGTATTTGCTTCCGACAGTATTCTTGCTAAGTTTGTTGACAAGTTGCAAGAATGGGGACGAGAGTTCGACAGGGCTGGATAGGCCCATGGAAATACTGCCTGTGGATAGTTCTACGGTATGTATTTCGGGGCAGGAGGCGGGCCCTTATCAAAGGTTCTACAGACCCCAGCAGGGGTTTGTGGGCGATCCCATGCCTTACTACAATGTCAACGATAACAAGTTCTACTTGTTTTATCTGTATGAAAATGCCAACAGGCATCCGATTTATAGTACGCGGACAAGTGATTACGGTACATTTGAGGGCTATACCGAAGTCTTGTCGTCGGGTGCTGTGGGGAGTCAGGATGAATGGATCGGAACAGGAAGTTTTATTAAAAAAGGAACATTGTATTACTGTTTCTATACGGGGCATAACAATGTTTTTACGCCTGCGGAAAAGATTATGTTGGCTACGTCAACTGATTTAATGAATTGGACTAAGCAACCAGCAATGGCGCTGCAAGCTGCAGCGGGCTATGATCAAAATAATTTTCGTGATCCACAGGTTTATTGGGATGAAGGCCGCAATGCCTACGTCATGTTAGTCACGACACGAAAAGACGGAAAAGGAACGCTGGCACGTTATCAGTCGACAGATTTAAGCAGTTGGTCTATGATTGAACCGCTCGTTGCGACCACAGGGACAGTGGAGAAATATGGAATCGAAACAGATGCAGAACTATTGGAATGCCCGGATCTATTTAAAATGGGCAATAAATGGTATCTCTTGTTTTCGCGGATCAACCGGGATGAACATCGCAAGACATTTTATCGTGTTGCGGATTCTCCGGATGGCCCTTGGACGATCTGTCGGGATAGCGAAGGACATCATGAAACCTTCGACGGACGCTATCTCTACGCGGGCAAAACGGCTAGCGACGGTACGACACGTTATCTTTCGGGATGGTGTTCAACCGGGCAAACAGTAAATAATAACAACGAACTGCCCTGGGCTGGAAATTTAATTTCACACCAGTTGGTTCAGGGAGCTTCAGGACGTTTATATCCTAAAATTCCGGAAGCCCTAAACAGTAAATTCAATAAGGAAGTCGCCTTTGAAAAGCTGAGCAATGTTGGTCAAGTTTCCGAATCGAATAAAACCTATAGTTTGACAGCGCAATCGGGCGGAAGAAGTTATGCACAATTTAACCGGAACACTTCATCCGTGAAAGTGACAATGACCATTGATGCTTCCCAATCCAGCAAATTTGGTTTTTCATTTGGCGCATGTGATGATCCGACCGAAGTATATAGCATTGCTTTTGATCTGACTTCATCCAATCGTTGGAACATGCCAGCACTGTTTATGAACAAGGAGGCGCGCGATGGCGGCGGAAGCAAAACAGAACTCAATTTTACGCCACTTACAGTACCGACCAACCGGATTTTTAACGTGAAAATTATTATTGAAAAATCGATTGGTATCGTATATGTGAATGACCGTGTTGCTTTTACCAACCGGATCTATAAAATGGATCAAAACCCTTGGACTATTTTCGCGGATCAAGGAACAGTACAAGTGAATGGGTTGAAAATCGAAAAATCTTCCTGACAATTGAGACGATATTTGCCTATTGAAGCGAACAATAACCTAATTAGAAATGTAAATAAAAGAAAAATGATAAGATTAAAGAAATACGGTGTTTTGATGCTCCTGCTAAGTGTTTTTGGTACAAGTCTGGCACAGACGGGACAGCATAAACAAGGAGATCCCGAAGAGAAGTATCGCCCACTTTACCATTTTACCCCACCGCAGGGCTGGATGAACGATCCCAATGGACTGGTTTATCTGGACGGTAATTATCATCTTTTTTTTCAGCATAATCCCGAAAAACCCGTTTGGGGGCCTATGCATTGGGGCCATGCGATCAGTAAAGATTTAATCCATTGGGACGAGCAGAAGATCGCATTGTACCCCGATAGTTTGGGGACTATTTTCTCCGGTAGTGCTGTAATCGATAAAGATAACACGGCAGGTTTTGGAAAAGGTGCTATGGTCGCCATTTTTACCCATCACAATCATCAGGAAGAGGATCGAAAAACAGGATTGCATCAAAATCAAAGTTTGGCTTATAGTTTGGACAAGGGCCTTACCTGGACAAAGTATAAAGGCAATCCGGTATTGCCAAACCCTGGTATATGGGATTTCAGAGATCCAAAGGTGATGTGGCATGTGCATAGCCAACGTTGGATTATGACCTTGGCTACAAAAGATTGTATTACTTTCTATTCTTCCAAAGATTTGAAAACATGGCAGAAGGAAAGTGAGTTTGGCAAAGAGGTGGGGGCCCATGGTGGAGTCTGGGAATGCCCTGATCTTATCCCCATGGATTACAAAGGAGCTACAAAATGGGTTTTGCTGGTGAGCATCAATCCAGGTGGACCCAATGGTGGCTCGGTGACACAATATTTTGTGGGTGACTTTGATGGGCATCAGTTCCGAACAGCGGATACTAAAATAAAATGGTTGGATTGGGGACCCGATAACTATGCCGGCGTAACCTGGAGTAACCTAGGGGATAGGCACCTGATGATTGGCTGGATGAGCAACTGGCAATATGCCAATGTGGTTCCTACCACAAAATGGCGTTCCTCCTCAACCATACCCCGTGTTTTAACTTTAGGAAAAGTTGGACAGTCGTTCTACGTTGCGAGTACTGTGCCCACAGAAATTGAAACCGCATTTCGTCCGCTAAAAAAATATCATGGCGGTGGAACGAAGGAAGTTTCATTCGAGCAACATCTCCCACAAGCGTACCGTTTGGACCTTAAAGATTTGAAACGGCAGGCTTTTAAAGTCATCTTATCGAATGAATCTGGTGACGAATTGGTTATTGGTTATCGTGAAGACCAAAATGCCTATTATATCGATCGTTCTAAGTCCGGTGAAGTGTCTTTTAATGGAGAATTTCCAAAGACAGCTTTGGCACAACGGCTGCAAAATAAGGGAGCACTTTCTTTCAGTTTGTATGTTGATGTGAGCTCTGTGGAACTTTTTGCAGACGAGGGGCTAACGGTAATGACCAGTTTATTTTTTCCGAACAGGCCAATAACCAAGCTGCGTGTCGTGGGAGATAAAAAGCTGGAGTTTAAAGAACTGAGTATCTCCAAATTTAATACACAATAAGACTTAATTGCTTAAGAATATAAGCCTGTCCGACTTGGTTGGACAGGCTTTTTTTTGCCTTTTGGACAGCCCTTTTGTTATGAATAAGTGTTCTTGAATAACTGATAGAAGATGTAAATGTAACAATCTTCTGTCTTTCAGTAATTTAATTTGAATTCATGTGCTTATTGATTAATTTAATGACCAAAATAATCAATTATGGACAGCGCTCAATAGTTATCTAATAAGTCTTTTGCGCATATTGGTATCGACCTAAACCAATGAGATATGTAAGGTTTGGTACTTGTCCAACTGATCCAATATTACACAATGTTAAATTTATCATTTCGTAGAAAAGAACTTCGTTTTTTTGTATTGCTATTGTGCTTAGGCCTTTTGTCTATGCAAGTAAAGGGGCAAAGTCATGTTAAGGACTTTAGTTTGAGTAATGGACAAAAAGTGCTTTTTTTAGGCAATAGTATTACTTACGCGGGGCAATATGTCGCCATGACCGAAAGTCTATTCCTGAGCAGTCATCCGAAAAGGAAACCTGAGTTTATTAATTCGGGGTTACCAAGTGAGACCGTTTCTGGACTCAGTGAACCGAATCATGCCGATGGAAAATTTCCACGCCCCTGTCTATTTGATCGACTGGACAATGTGCTTGATAAAATCAAACCTGAGGTGGTTTTCGTCTGTTATGGCATGAATGACGGCATTTACCTCCCTTTTGATGCTATCCGTTTTGAAGCCTATAAAAATGGAATTATCCGTCTGCACAAACGTTTGGTCGATCAGGGCGTCAAACGCATCCTATGGATGACACCTCCAGTGCATGATGATCCGCAGCTTCGGCTCAATGGCTACAATAAAGTATTGGATCGTTATGCCGAATGGCTTATCGGCTATGCCAAAATGCAGTCCTGGGAAATCATAGACCTGCATTTTCCCATGCGTCGCTACTTGGAAGCTGGGATCGAGAAAGACGCTCAGTTTAAGCTGGCTGCAGATGGGGTGCACCCCGGAGAGCTGGGGCATTGGCTAATGGCAAAGGAAATTGTACAGCACCTGATGCCTGATTTCCCTATTGAAAGCACATGGGATGACAATTTGCGCAATCAGCCAAAACTTCGCCAGTTATATACGCTTGTTTTGAAAAGGCAGACGATGATGAAAGACGCATGGCTAACCTATACAGGTCATAAACGACCTGGACTATCCAAAGGAATTCCAATAGAAGATGCAATCAAAGCATATGCTGCTATTCAAGATGAAATTCAAGCGTTGGGTTTCTGATCGGTGATAGCTTGTAATCCGAATAAATGAACTTTTATGTATAAATCTATATCATGATGAAAATCAATTTTTTTAAGTGGAAGTGTGCAGCAGCAGTGGGAATGTTGCTGTGCATGACCGATGTTGCTATTTCACAGACCAAATCGGCACCTTATGAAGGTGTTGCCGGTTGGCAGGAGACGCAAGATAAACGCATGGAATGGTTTAAAGAGGCCCATTTTGGACTATTTATCCATTGGGGATTGTACAGTGCAGCAGGTGGTTCTTTTGAAGGGAAACAATATCCACAGCATTATGCCGAATGGATACAAACCTGGGGGAAAATTCCCAGTAAGCACTATGCTGAAGTACTGAAACCAAAATTTACTTTAGGTTCTTTTGATCCACAATCCTGGGCGCGCCTTGCGAAAAAAACCGGAATGAAATATATGGTGCTGACCTCCCGACACCACGAAGGCTTTAGCCTGTTCAATAGCCAACAACCTTATGCCTTGAAAAATGATGTTACGGGTACGGCAAATTTATCGCCGAAAGGAAGAGATCTTTACCGCGAAATTATGGATGCTTTCCGTCAGGAGGGAATGAAAGTAGGAGCTTATTATTCGCTCCTGGATTGGCAACATCCCGATTCTTATGAGGCCTTTCAGTTGAACCCGAATGTGGATAAGCACCAGCCAGATCATGAACGTTACAAAGCCTATCTCTATGGCCAAATTAAAGAACTTGCACAAAATTACGGGCGGCTGGACATGCTATGGCCCGATTTCAGCAGCAAACAGCATGAGGGGGAAGCCTGGGGGACAAAGCATATTTTGACAGATCTGATCAAATGGCAGCCCAATATTATTATCAATAATCGATTTTGGAACGGACTCGAAAATAAGAACGGTGATATCGGAACTCCCGAAAAATATATTCCTCCAACAGGTTTGCCGGGTATGTACTGGGAGGTAAGCCATACCATGAATGAAAGTTATGGCTACAGCGCTCATGATCAAAATTGGAAAAGCTTTTCCAAGATCATGCAATTATTTGTGGAAACGGTGAGTAAAGGGGGAAATTTCCTGTTAAATGTCGGACCCGATGGTGACGGAGCCATTCCTGAACCTGCGGTGCGGATTATGGAGCAAATCGGGGAATGGATGAAGGTCAATGGCGAATCTATTTACGGTACCACCGCGAGCCCTTTCCAAGCCTTGGATTGGGGGTATTGTACCCAAAAAAATGGGAAGCTGTACCTGCATGTTTTTGATCGTCCGGCCGATGGAAAAATAAATCTGCCCATCAAAAATAAAGTGACGGCTGTCTACGCCCTAGCTTCACCTAAAATGAAGTTAAAATCTACTTTAGAAAACGGAAGACCAGCAATTCCTGTCGATATCTTCGACAGTAAGAAAGGACCGAAGGTTATTGTGGTCGAAATCCAGGGAAAGCCAATTGTTGAGGAAAGCCTGACCCAAACACAGGCAGATGGACGTATTGTGATGAATGCAAATAATGCAAAATTACAGGAAGGAAAGGGATTAAAAATTATTGGTGCGCATACCCATGATCCAAACCGCCCGAACGCCATTGGTCAATGGAAAGACCTTGCGGATAAAGTTTTTTGGGATATCAAAATTCAAAAACCAGGGAAGTATCGTGTGCTCGTCAATTATCTGGCGAATAGCAAGCAGCACGGAAAAATTGTGCTCTCGATACTCGGACAGCAGCTCCCATGGACATTCGTCGCTGAAAAAGAAGCTAAATTTAAGGAGGTGGTTATGGGGAACATTGAGGTATCCCAGCAAGTAATTGGTGAGCCTAGTACGAAGGTGATTTTGCAGGCTACAGCCATCGAAGGCGATACTTTGCCAGAGATTGCTTCGATTACTTTGGTGCCGATTCAAGAATAAACTTTTTATAAAAAAACTGAACAAATCATCCATACATAAACCATTTTGCCGTCAAGGACTGAGGAAGTACCAATAAAGACGAGCAGAAAAATAAACTATCCATAAAGAATGAAAAGAAGAGAATTTATAGCCAAGGGAATTGTATCCTCTTTGGCTTTTACAATTGTCCCGCGCGTTGTGTTGGGAGGCAATGGATTTCTTGCGCCAAGTGATCGTATCAATCTTGGATTTATTGGTGTCGGAAAACAATCCTATACCTTGATGAATGGCCTCAATCGCTGCAAGGAAATTGCAAGTCTGGCTGCCTGTGATGTAGACCGTAATAAGTTGGCCGCATTTATTGCGGCGACAGCGAAAAAACAAACGGAATTGTCAAAAGCACAGACCGAGATCAAGGCCTATCATCATTATCGGGAACTATTGGATCGGAAAGATATTGATGCTGTTGTCATTGCAACGCCCGATCATTGGCATGCGCAGATTGCAGTTGATGCGGCTAAAGCTGGCAAAGATATTTATTGTGAGAAACCCCTTGCATTGACCATTGCCGAAGGTCGTGCAATGGTCGATGCAACCCGAAAATATAAACGTGTATTTCAGACGGGCAGCATGCAGCGTTCTTCCTATAATTTTAGACAGGCAGCAGAACTGGTTCTCAATGGCTATATCGGCAAAATCAAGGAAATCAATGTTTCTGTGGGCGAACCGGTCAAACAATGTGACCTTCCCGCTATGCCAGCCCCCGATTATCTCGATTGGGATATGTGGGTAGGACCTTCACCATATCGGGGTTATAACCCGATATTAAGCCCACCTTTGGAAGACGATAAATGGGCCTGGTGGCGTGGTTACCGTGATTTTGGTGGCGGTTACATCACCGATTGGGGAGCACATATGTTTGACATCGTGCAATGGGCCTTGGGTATGGATGAATCGGGCCCTGTTCAGTTTAATCCACCCAAGGAAGCCAATAGCAATAGCGGACTCTCGTTTAGCTATGCCAATGGCGTTCGGGTAAACCATGTACAGTGGGGAGTACATAATGCGATCCAATTTATTGGTGAAAAAGGTAAGATTGAAGTAAGCCGCGAATTTATCCGCTCGAACCCGGAAAATTTGGCGAATCTTAAACTGACATCTTCTGATCGTCGTTTGTATTATAGTGATAATCACTATCAGGACTGGGTTGATGCGATTAAAAAAAGAAGTAAGCCTATCTGTGATGTTGAAATAGGTCACCGGACGAGCTCAGTGTGCAATGCCATCAATATTGCGTATGAACTTCAAAAGGATTTAAAATGGAATCCACAAAAAGAACAGTTCGACAATGACTATGCTAATCTCATGCGCAGTCGCCCTTATCGCGGGGAATGGGATTTTAGAAAGTTCTAGTAAAGAAATTGGGCGATTAATTGTAAACAGGCTTAGCAAAATACGCTAAGCCTGTTAAGCATGTCTCACAATTTTTTGATCAAATAGTGGGGAAAGATTCGTACCTGCTTCGTACCTTATTCGGATGGGATACAGATATTGTACAGGTGCTGAACAGATATTGACCAGACCCTGAACAGGAATTATTTGTTCAACTTTCGATCAATAGCCGTAGCAAGACTCTCCACATCCGAAGGTGGTACGAACACAATACGAAGACAACCCGAAGACAGTATTAGCGCTGTAGATACAAAAGGCCATATAAAACAAGTTTTTCTGTCAACGGAAAGCGCATGAAAGCAAGCATATTGGAATGATCATTTACACGATTTGATCACTAGATCGCTTTTCTTATCGGGAGATAAAAAAAACATGGCCCGCTGATTTAAAACAAAGAGGACAAAAAGAAAATTTGCTATTCTGGATAGATAATTGCTTTATTTGTATCCAACAATTATTACATTCGAACAGCAAAGGGAATCTAGATATGTCGCAATTAACAATAGTAGATCTGGCCAAAAAGCTCGGCTTGTCAAAATCGACCGTTTCCCGTGCATTTCGGGATAACGTGGACATTAATCCAGCGACAAAAGCTCGGATTCTGGCTATGGCCGAAGAAATCGGTTTTTCGCCGAATGTTTATGCAAGTAGTCTAAAGGCAAATAAAAGTCTGACCATTGCGATTATTATTCCCGAATTTGGTAATAAATTTTTCTCGCAAGCCATCAAAGGAATTGAGGCTGTGGCGCGTTCCAAGGGCTATCATACCTTAATTTATGTGACGGATCATCAGGTGCAAAATGAAGCCTCAATCGTACGTTCACTGGCTAATGGGCGGGTGGATGGCGTTATCATTTCGGCTTCGGGTGAGGGTAAAGACCATTCGCATTTACAACTTTTGGCAGAGCGCGGCATTCCGGTCATGTTTTTTGACCGTGCATACGACGATTGGAAGGGGGGGTATATTACGGGTAATGACTTTGATTCGGCTTACCTGGCAACCAAACACCTGATCGATAATGCCTGTAAACGGATCGCTTACCTCGCGATTAATCCGAATGTCTCCATCGGTAAGGTACGTAAAGATGGTTACGAAAAGGGCTTGCAGGAAGTGGGAATTCCGATCAGACCGGAGCTTATTTTGGATACGGTCAATGATGCTGATCAGAATATGAAAGATATTGCCCACCTGATCGAACGGGAGAAACCCGATGCCATATTTGCCTCGGTAGAACGTCTTGCTATTTCGAGTATACGGGTGGCCAAACAGCTCGAAATTCGTATTCCGGAAGATCTTAAAATCATTTGTTTTTCTTGTTTGGATATCGCCGATCTGATTGACCCGGCACTGAGCGTAGTGAAACAACCAGCCTATGAAATGGGGCAATTAGTAACAAAATACCTATTGGATAAGATGGAAGACCCCGAAAATACTAAGTTTGCTAATTCGGTTTATCTTGATTCCCAGCTTATTTTTCAAAAATCTAGCCTGAAATAAGAAAAAAAATATTTGTTTTTTGTAATCCCATTATTTAGCTTTGGTTACTTTCGGGAACATTCCCGAAAGTATTTAAATAATCAATTTGTATAAAATATTGGATAGGGAAATCCAGCAAATCGCCACAAGCGATTTCTTTTTACCTTGATTTCGGGAACGTTCCCAATTTCAGATTCCAAGTAAAGCTAATTATCGATGGGGAAGCATATCTCTCGTTTAATAGGGTATCTCTGGGTGATTGTCCTATTATCATCATGTGCAAATAAGAAAGATATCGTGGATGTCGAGCAACCTCCTGTTGTTGAACAGCAGGGATCTGGTTTGCTCAATCTTTCCGCCCCATTTATCTATTGGGATCAGGAAATTACGTTGCAATTTGATCTTTCGAAAGGAAATGCGGCTTTAAAAGGTAGTACTACCGACCTTTACCTACACGCCGGATTGATTCCTGTGAATGGGGGCAGCTGGCAACATGTAGCAACAGATTGGTCAAAGAATGACAATGCTTATAAACTTAAATTTGTTTCTGCTGGTTTATATTCATTCACATTTACCCCTTCCATATTTTTTAACCTGACTAATGGCGGAGAATTTGGTCAGATGGCACTTTTAGTCCGCAATGGTGATGGGTCGCTGGTCCAACGAAACAAAAATAATTCAGATCTATTTCTTCCTCTTGTAACGAGCAATACACAGGCCATTCGTTTTGTTTCGCCTACGCTGCAGCCCACAGATCCAATTACCCTGGAGCAGATGTACACCGTTGGAGATAATCTGAAGCTAAAAGTACAGGCAACGCAGTCCGGAAAAATCAGTATCTGGGACAATGGTTTATTGTTTGTTGAATCTTCTGCTGGGCTGTCATTAGAAAAATCGCTCAGCCTACAGAGCAATGGCCTGCACGAGCTTGAAGCACGTCTTGAGGCTGGGGGCAAAATATATTCCAGTAAAGCACAGTTATTTGTGCAATCAAAACCTGCCATCGCTGCACTCCCGATAGGCGTCAATGCAAACGGAACAACCATAAACAGGGAAAAAGGAGAGGTCAGTTTTGCGCTCACAGCACCATTAAAAACGAGTGTGTATGTCTTGGGCGATTTTAATAACTATAAAGCGTTACCAGCCTATGCGATGAGCCAGACACCGGATGGCAAAACCTGGTGGGTTACCGTATCGAATCTGGATTTCTCTAAAAAACAGACTTATCAGTTTTTGGTGGACGGTCAGCTGAATATCGCCGACCCCTATGCTGAGCTGATTCTTGATCCGCAAAACGACGCGGCACTCGGACTGACCGCGGCGGCTGTACCCGCTTATCCCGCTGCTGCGCAGGGAGTAGTTGGCGTATTGGATCTCCCAGCCAAATCCTACTCATGGAAAACCACGCTATTTAATAAACCCGCTCAAGGTGATTTAGTTATTTACGAACTCTTGGTCCGTGATTTTGTCAAACAACATCAATATACCACATTGAAAGACTCTTTGTCTTATTTAAAAAGGCTGGGTGTAAATGCGGTAGAGCTTATGCCTGTACAGGAATCGGAGGGGAATTCGACCTGGGGTTATAATCCTTCTTTCCACCGCGCTTTGGATAAATATTACGGCTTAAAAAACGACTTGAAAGCATACGTTGATGCTTGTCATGAAAATGGTATTGCCGTGATTTTGGATGTTGTTTTTAATCATGCTTTTGGTCAATCCCCGCTAGTACAGCTTTATTTTGAGCAGGGCAACGTAGCTGGCAATAGCCCTTGGTTCAATACGGTTGCCAAGCATCCGTTCAATGTTGGCTTCGACTTTAACCATGAAAGTAGTTATACACAGACTTTTGTCAAGGATGTTTTGACCTATTGGATGCAGGAGTACAAGATTGATGGGTTCCGATTTGACTTGTCTAAAGGGTTTACACAGAAAAATTCGGGTACCTCAGAAAGTGATTTAAGTGCATGGAATGCTTACGATGCGTCACGTGTGGCTATCTTGAAGCAATACCAGCAGTATATTCGCAGCATCGATCCCTCGTGTTATATTATTCTCGAACATCTTGGTGGAGATCAGGAAGAGGCCGAACTTGCGCAATCGGGGATGTTGCTATGGAACAACATGAATGCGGTCTTCAATGAGGCGGCGATGGGCTGGAATGCCAACAACGGCTCGGATTTAGGCAGATTATTCCCTTCGAGCCACGGCATGACACAACCCTCGTTTGTGTCTTATATGGAAAGCCATGACGAACAGCGGTTGCTGTTCAAATGCCTGAATTACGGCAATTCATCAGGTAGCTATAACATCAAGAACCTCAGTACGGCATTAAAACGTATGGAACAGGCCGCCGTGTTTTTATTGGCTTCGCCTGGACCTAAGATGATCTGGCAGTTTGGCGAATACGGCTATGATGTGTCTATCGATGAAAATGGGCGCACAGGCGAAAAACCATTGTTGTGGAGCTATCTACAACAAGATGATCGCAAAAAGCTCTTTGAGACCTATGCCAAACTTACACGTTTCAAAACCAAAAATAGCATTTTCCAAAACGGGACGATTATCACATCGGCTATGAAAGATGCCGTTAAATATTTTGTTCTCGAAAAGGAGAGACAACAAGTAGGGGTACTTGGCAATTTTGGGGTAGAAAGTGTGGACTTTGCCTTGCCGGCAGCGTTGCAGGGGCAGTGGATCGATAATTTTACGGGAAAAGAGCTCAATTGGTCAGGCCAGTCAAAATTGAGTCTCCTCCCTGGGCAGTACCAATTGATAAGCAAAACAAAACTAAATAAATAAACAGTTATTTTATGAACAAACAGCTATCACGTCCATTTTGGGCTCTGAGCATGCTACTCGGTGTAAGTGCTTCGGCATTTGCGCAACAGGCAACGCTAAAAGGGCGAGTAATGGACCAGAAGGGGAGTTCCTTGGTCGGTGCTACACTGCGCTTCGAGGAGATTCAAAAATCACTGTCTACCAATGCGAATGGGGATTTTAGCTTGGATAGACTACAAACAGGGAAATTACGTCTGAAAGTAAGTATGGTCGGATACGCGACCCTGGATACCTTGATCCAGGTCAACGATGGACAGCATCCGTTAAACCTTTACCTTAAATCCAATACCAGTGCACTGGAAGAGGTTGTGGTGATTGGTTATGGTACACAAAAGAAAAGTGACCTGACGGGTTCAATCAGTACAGTATCTGCAAAAGATTTTCAAAAAGGACAGATCTCCTCGTCGGAGCAACTCATTATGGGCAAAGTTCCAGGCGTACAGATTACAACAAGTGGGGGGCAGCCGGGCGCAGGAAGCACAATCCGTATTCGTACCGGAGCTTCATTGAACGCCAGTAACGATCCGTTAATTGTCGTAGATGGAATTCCATTGGCAGGTGGTTCTGTATCTGGGGTAGCTAACCCATTAAGTTTGATTAACCCAAATGATATCGAGACATTTACAATCTTGAAAGATGCCAATGCAACAGCCATCTATGGTTCGCGGGCGTCGAATGGGGTTATTTTGATCACGACAAAAAAAGGCAGTCGCTCAGGAACACAGATCAACTTCTCTACACAGAATTCATTGGCTACCGTAGCCAATAAAGTAAAGTTGCTCAACGCCGATCAAATCCGCGATTATGTCAATACAAATGGTAGTGATGCCATGAAAAAATTGTTGGGAACAGCAAATACCGACTGGCAGGATGTGATTTATGGCAATGCATTTACAACGGATAATAACGTTAACATTGCTTCCAAAGCGGGCAATATGCCTTACCGTATCTCTGCGGGCTATATGAACCAGGATGGGGTATTGAAAAATGATAACTTAAAACGAACTACTGCTGCATTGGCATTAACGCCAAAATTTCTGGATAACCATCTTTCATTGGATGTAAATGTCCGTGGTACCTGGTCAAAATCGAAATTTGCGACACAAGACGCAATCGGAGCTGCCATTCAGTTCGACCCGACTCAACCTGTCTATGTGGATGATAAAAATAGTTTTGGTGGGTATTATGAGTGGATTCAGGGGGGGAAACCTAATCCCAATGCACCACGAAATCCTTTAGCCTTGTTGGATTTACGCAAAGATAATGGTGATGTGTTTAGAAGTATCGGAAATGCAAAGGTGGATTATAGTTTTCATTTCCTGCCGGAGCTGCATGCCAACTTAAACGTTGGATACGATCTGGCGCGTTCGAAAGGGAACACATTTACACCTGCGATAGCTGCACGTAATTTTAATGAAGGGGGTGAAAGAACCCAATATAAAACCGATATCAACAATAAAACGCTGGAGTTTTATTTAAAGTATGATAAGGAATTACCTACAATCAAAAGTACGATAGACGCGACATTGGGCTATGGCTACTATAAAAATAGCAGTAAGGTTTACAATTTTAACCGTACAAATGCGGAAGGTGATAAGATCCTAAATGAGCCAACGCGGCCTTTTGATAAACCCGAAAATCTGTTGATCTCTTATTATGGCCGTCTGATTTATACCTATGACAACCGGTATGTCCTGTCGGGAACCTTGCGGTCGGATGGTTCTTCCCGTTTTAGTCCTGATAACCGTTGGGGATATTTTCCTTCTGTCGGATTTACCTGGCGCGCCAAAAATGAAGGCTTTTTAAAAGATATAGCTGCAGTATCCGAACTGAAGCTCCGTCTAAGTTATGGAAAAACCGGGCAGCAAGATGGCATCGCCAACTATTCTTATTTGCCTAATTATACCATCAGCGGCAACGAGTCGATGTATCGCTTTGGTGATGAATACTACTATTTAAATTCACCTGTGGCCTACGATAAAGACATTCGTTGGGAAAATACAACAACCTATAATGCCGGAGTTGATTTTGGCTTTAGCAACAATCGGGTCTATGGTAGCGTGGATTATTATTCGAAAAAAACCAAAGACCTGCTCAGCACGATTCCCGTTCCTGTAGGCTCTAACTTTAGCAATTTCCTATTGACCAACGTGGGTAACATGGAAAACCAGGGGCTGGAGTTTAATGTACACTTCGTCCCACTAAAAACGGATAATTCGACCTTGGACATCGGTTTTAACCTAACTTATAATAAGAGTAAAGTAACCAATCTGACACAGAGTGATGATCCAAACTTTATTGTAGAGACAGGTGGTATCCGTGGTGGTACAGGCGGAAATATCCAGGCGCATAAGGTTAATTTCATGCCAAACAGTTTCAATGTTTTCCAACAGGTATATGATGAACAGGGGCATCCTGTCGAAGGTGTCTATGTTGACCGTAATGGAGATGGCGTTATCAGCGATAACGATCGCTATCTGTATAAATCACCGTTACCGAAATATCTTTTGGGTTTTACAGCGGCATACAGCTACAAAAAATGGTCGGCAACAACGGTATTGCGCACAAATCTGGATAATTATGTCTACGACAATGTTTCCTCTAATTTGGGAAGCGGGGCAAATATCAACGATCAGGCTGTTTTGGTGATCAATAATGCACCCGTGGATTTTTTTAATACCAATTTTCTGCTCAAACAGCTAAGAAGTGATTACTACATCAAGAACGCTTCGTTTTTGAAAATGGATAATGTGAACCTGAGTTATAACCTTGGAAAATTTATCCGGAATAGTAAGGCTTCAATGTCGATTTCTGCAACTGTACAAAATGTATTTACGATCACCAATTATAAAGGTGTTGACCCCGAGATATCTAACGGTATAGACGATCGCTTTTATCCGAGGCCAAGGACTTATGTATTGGGTGTAAATGTGAGTTTTTAAACGATATAACAATGAAAAAATTAAATAAATATATAGGTGTATGCTTGCTGGCTATAGCACTGAGCAGCTGCCATAAGGATTTGGATCTAAAACCGACCAACGACGTAACTGCAGATGTGGCCTATAAAGATTTTAAAGGCTATACCTCATCTTTCGCAAGATTATATGGATCATTGACCTTAACCAGTACATCGGGGCCGAATAACTCTGATCTGGGAGGATTGGATGCCGGTACATCGGATTTTTTACGCCTCTTTTGGAACGCACAGGAACTTACGACCGATGAGGCCGCCTGTGCCTGGCTCAATGATTCGGGGATTAGCGGACTGGATTACCTCGATTTTGACGATAGCAATCCCATGCTGCGCGGTCTTTATACCCGCTGTGTCTATAGTGCCACACTTGTCAATGAATTTTTAAGAGAAAGTACAGATGCTAAATTGGCCGAACGCGGTATTTCAGATGCCGATAAAAAAGAAATCGCTTATTATCGTGCCGAAGCAAGATTCTTACGTGCTTATAATTATTGGGTGCTGCTTGATTTGTTTGGAAATCCACCATTTGTAACCGAAGAAACTCCTGTCGGAAAAGTATCGCCGCCTCAGATCAAACGACCTGAACTTTTTGCTTATGTAGAGAAAGAGCTGTTGGAAGTTGCAGGCCAGCTAAAAGGTGCCAAACAGAATGTATATGGTCGTGTCGATCAAGTTGCGGCATGGGGGCTGTTGGCTCGTTTATACCTCAACGCAGAGGTTTACCTGGGTGCTGGTAATAAGAAATATACCGAAGCGATTACATACGCAGAAAAAGTACTGAACTCGGGCTATAGTTTGGGGATAAATTATCGGGAGCTCTTCTACGCGGATAATGATGTGAACAACCCCGAATTTATTTTCTATCTGCCTTATGATGGAACCAAAACACAGAGTAAGGGGGGTACAACTTATCTGATCAATGCAGCTATTGACGCAACCATGGATCCCACTTCTTTCGGTGTACCCGGCGGCGGTTGGGCCGGAAATCGGACACGTGACAATATCGCAACGATTTTCGGTGACTACACTGGAGCAACGGACAAGCGGGCAATGTTTCACTTAAATACAAGTGTGAAAATTGAGGATATCGCTGTCTATAAGCAAGGGCTGGCGGTTACCAAATTCCGCAATGTGAACAAGGACGGAAAAACTGCTCCTCCGGCAGCTGAAGGTTTCGTTGCTTCGGTGGATTTCCCGTTGATTCGTTTGGCAGAGATGAACTTGATCTATGCTGAGGCGACATTGCGTGGCGGCTCTGGCGGCAGCTTGGCCAAGGCGCTGGACTATGTCAATAAACTGCGTGTACGTGCCTATGGAAACAACAGTGGGAACTTAACGAATCTTTCTTTGGATGATATTCTCAATGAGCGTGTGAAAGAATTATACTGGGAAGGATTTAGACGTTCGGATTTAATCCGCTATGGCAAATTTACGGGTGATAATTACCTCTGGCCTTTTAAAGGTGGTGTGCTTGCAGGTCAGGCAGTTGCCGGGTATAGGACGCTGTTCCCACTTCCTGCTTCGGATATTATTGCGAACTCCAATCTTGTACAGAATCCAGGCTATAATTAATCAGCATCAGACAGGAAGAACGGCGAGTCTCTTCCGGTCAATGTAGCCTTACCTGTAATAAGACAATTGTTGACAGATGAAACCGGGCAATATCTATTGTTCGAATGGTCAGTTACCTGGGCTTTCATCAGCTATTGAAAACAAAAATTAAACAGATGAAAATTAGACACTATATCGGAATTATGCTGCTATTTATAGCGGCGTTCCAAAGTTGTAAAAAAGACGAGACGCGCGCTATATTGGCTAGCGGGGAGAGCATAAAGCCTGCAACTTTAAGCCTCGATAAAACGAATGTAACCTTGTCAAAAGATAACGCAAAGGATACGGTACTGCACCTCAATATGATTCAGCCTGACTTTGGTTTTCAGGCCGCAGTAACCAACGTCCTGCAGTTTGCACTTAAAGGAGACAATTTTAAAACAGTAAAAGAAGTTGTCATTCCCAACGGTCGGACAAGCCTTGGATTTACAGGCTATGAATTGAACAGCTATTTACTTTCTCTTGGTGTTCCGACGGGAACGGCTTCGGACTTTGATGTACGCCTCAAGTCGAGTATCAATACTAAAATTACGGTGGTGTTTTCTGCGTTAGCTAGTCTTAAAGCAATCCCTTTTGCTTCGACCAGCTATTTGTACGTTCCGGGAGCTTATCAAGGATGGGATCCGGCTACTGCTGAATCGATTGTCTCCCCAACAAGCAACGGCATCTATACGGGCATTATCTCCTTTCCGGAAGCGAATTCGGAATTTAAGATAACGACAGAGCGCAATTGGGCAAATTCCTATGGACAGGCTGCAGATGGTAAACTCGCTTTTAATGGCGGTGGAAATATAAAGGCTCCCCGTGCAGGAAATCTGGAAATAGAAGTCAATACGACAGCAAATACCATTTCATTTAAAGATCACAATTGGGGCATTATTGGTAGTGCCACGCCTAAGGGCTGGGATGCCGATACGGATATGAAATTCGACAATGCCAATCAGGTATGGAAGCTCACAGTGAGCTTGACTGCAGGCGAGATCAAATTCCGTAAAAACCACGATTGGGGAACGAATTTCGGCGGAGCTAACGGCAGTCTGATTGCCGGCGGGGCCAATATCGCGGTTGCCAATGCCGGTACGTATGATATCGTCGTGGATTTCAATGCAAATACATATACGTTGACGAAGAAATAAAAAACGATGTTTAAACGAAATAAAAAGATTACCACAGTATTCGTGGCACTAACGGTGCTTGGATGGAGCCCCCTAATGGGGCAATCCATCCAACGCGTAGAACCTTTAAACTGGTGGGTAGGAATGGAAAATCCGACCTTGCAGCTTGTTGTGTATGGACCTCAGATAGGGAAAAGCGAGGTACAGGTGGAGGACAAAGGGATAGAACTTGTCAAAGTCAATCGCGTAGAAAATCCCAACTACCTGTTTTTGGATGTCAAGGTGGCTGCTTCCGCCAAACCAGGATGGTCAACTTTTACCTTTAGCCAAGGAAAGAAAAAACTAACCTATCGTTATGAGTTGAAGCAAAGGGATCAAGAAGTAAAAGCACAGGGTGTGAACAGTGCTGATTTGATCTACCTGATTATGCCCGATCGTTTTGCCAATGGAAACAAAGGAAATGATCAGGTGAAAGGCATGTTGGATATGAGTTTAAACCGAGACTCGATGTATCTGCGTCATGGCGGTGATCTGGAAGGTATTATCGGAAAGCTGGATTACCTACAAGATCTTGGGGTGACATCATTGTGGTTGACTCCTGTGTTGACCAATGACATGCCCCAGGCTTCATATCATGGTTATGCCAACACCGAAACCTATCATATTGATCCCCGTTTTGGTAGCAACGATACCTATGTCCAATTGGGTGAACAGCTGCATAAACGTCAGATGAAACTGATTTTTGATGTGGTGCCCAATCATATCGGAAGTTATCATTGGACGGTAAAAGACAAACCGATGGCCGACTGGCTCAATGAATGGCCTACCTATACGCAGACATCTTACAAAGACCAGACAGTTTTTGATCCTTATGCCTCGGCAGATGACAAAAAGAAAATGGTCAAAGGCTGGTTTGTTCCCACAATGCCCGATATGAACGAACAAAACCCATACGTTCAAAATTATCTGACCCAAAGCCATATCTGGTGGATAGAGACTGCGGCAATAGATGGATTCCGAATTGATACCTATCCGTACAATGATCTTGATTTTATGGCCAAATGGACAGATCGCATTCTGCAGGAGTATCCAAAATTCACCTTTTTTGGTGAAACATGGGTACATGGTGTGGGGAACCAGGCCTATTTTCTGGGTGGAAAACGAGTTGGCCAGGATGTCGATTCCAAGCTGATGGGTGTCACGGATTTTCAGCTTAATTATGCCATAGGTGATGCACTCAACCAAAAGACAGAATGGACAGCCGGAGCCAATAAATTGTATTCAACGCTCGCTTCAGACTTTCTGTACCCACGTCCCGAGCAAAATGTGCTTTTTTTGGATAACCACGATAAAGATCGTTTTTTCTCCGTTGTCGGTGAAAATGTGCAGAAATATAAATCGGCAATGGCTTGGCTTATGACAACAAGGGGCATCCCACAATTGTACTATGGGGCGGAAATTCTGATGAAGAATTTCTCAAATCCAGATGGCTTGCTACGGGAAGACTTTCAGGGTGGTTTCGCGGGTGACAAACTGAACAAGTTTACCGCAGACGGAAGGACTAAGGCAGAGCAGGATATGTGGACTTTTGTTCAAACGCTAGCCAATTATCGTAAACAACATGCTGTATTACAAACTGGTAAAACGATGCAGTATGTGCCCGAAGATGGTGTGTATGTGTATTTCCGCTACAACGAGCAACAGACGGTTATGGTCGTGATGAATTGCAATGATTCGACGAAAGAGATCAAACTGGATCGTTTTAAGGAAAGAAACAGCAGGGTCAGATCCTATGTTGATATTATCCAAAAACAGGAAACCACTCCAGCTGACAATACCTTGAAACTGGAAGCTTATGAGACTAAAGTGTTGGAGCTTAAGTTTTAATACAATTTAAAATTCTATAGAATTCATTTTTCAATGATTAATTATACTACTGTAAAAGCCGTAATATTTGATTTGGACGGTGTGTTGGTGGATACGGCAATCTACCATTTTCAAGCTTGGCATAGATTGGCCGAAGACTTGGGCTATTCGTTTTCCATTGTTGACAATGAGCAGCTGAAAGGTGTCAGCCGGATCGAATCCCTGGAGCTTATTTTAAAATGGGCCGGGGTGGAAAAGTCCGAAGCTGAAAAAGCGGATTTACTGGTGCTTAAAAACCAATGGTACCTGGAGTTGATTGAACAGCTGAGTCCTGACCACTTGCTTTCGGGTAGTTTGGAACTTTTAAAAAAGCTACAGGAAAAGGGAATTAAGATTGGACTTGGTTCGGCCAGCAAGAATGCAATGGGTATCCTTGAAAAAACCGGAATTATACCCTATTTCGATGCGCTGATCGATGGGAATGTAGTGCAGCTTTCTAAACCCAACCCGGAAGTTTTCCTTAAGGGGGCCAAGGTTCTGGAGATTGTGCCGGCCCACTGCCTGGTGCTGGAAGATGCGCAGGCTGGAATAGATGCAGCACGGGCAGCCGGTATGCAGGTAATAGGTGTAGGCCTGGAGGAACATCTAAAGGGAGCGGATTTGGTCGTAGCGGATTTAGGGACCTTAGTCGATAAATTTTAAAATTTAGGAGAAATTCAATAGCGGAAAGCATGCTGTAGATGGTATCGGTAAATAGGGCAATCATTTATTTGCCTTCGATTCCGAGCATGCAGTGAAAAAAATAAAAAGATGAAAACATATATCAAACATAACCCTTGGCAAATTATCGAAGATACATTTCGCCCCGAACATAATGAATTTTCGGAAAGTATCTTCGCTATTGGTAATGGTCGGATGGGGCAGAGGGCTAATTTTGAAGAAGAATTCAGCGGGAAATCCTTGCAAGGGTCGTATTTGGCCGGTATTTATTATCCGGACAAAACACGCGTAGGCTGGTGGAAAAATGGGTATCCGGAATATTTCGCCAAGGTCATCAATTCCATCGATTGGATAGGCCTGCATATTTTGGTCAATGGGCAGGTGCTGGATCTGAACAAAGTTACGGTCAAATCTTTTGAGCGCCGACTGGATATGCAGCATGGCGTTTTGTACCGCAGTTTTATCGTGGAAATGCCAGACGGAGCACAGCTTAAGGTAGAAGCAAGCCGGATGTATCATCTGTTTGCTTCCGAAACAGCTTCATTGCAGTACAACATCCAGGCGCTTTCTGGTCCAATTGCATTGGAGATCAGGTCGCAGTTAAATGCTGAAGTCGTTAACCGTGATAGTAACTATGACGAGCAATTTTGGGAAAGTACAGCGCAGGGTAGGGATGGTGAAAATACCTTTGTGGTAGCGCGCACTAAGAAAACGGGGTTTGACGTCTATGCCATGCTTACAACGAGCGTAACTGGTCCAACAGCGGTCGTGGAAGTGCAAGATACCGTCGCAAGTCCGGGCTGTATGACAGAGATCTATCAGACAGATCTTGCTGAATCTCAAATTTGTCGTGTTGAGAAGCGCGTTGCCATTGTCACCTCGCAGAATCACTTGTCAACTCAGCTAAAAGAGGCTGCTTCGGTTAATCTACACCAATTGAATGTGCTGAGTTATGAGCAGTTAAAGGCTCGACAGGCAGCAGCCTGGCAAGTGATCTGGGCAGAAAGTGATATTGAAATTAGTGGTGATGTCGCAGCACAGCAGGCAATACGCTACAATATTTTCCAGCTTAACCAGACTTATACCGGCGAAGATGAGCGCCTCAATATTGGTCCGAAAGGTTTTACAGGTGAAAAATATGGTGGTGTTACGTATTGGGATACCGAAGCATATTGTATTCCATT
Organism: Sphingobacterium sp. BIGb0116; assembly: GCF_024808035.1. NCBI lineage: Bacteria > Pseudomonadati > Bacteroidota > Sphingobacteriia > Sphingobacteriales > Sphingobacteriaceae > Sphingobacterium > Sphingobacterium sp. BIGb0116. The sequence continues at coordinate 179,572 of NZ_JANUDT010000011.1, forward strand.
TTATCTCGCAACACAGTCACCAAAGATTGCCCGTAATTTGTTGATTTATCGTCATCAGCAATTGGAAAAGGCAATCGAAAATGCCGCTAAACTCGGCTTTAATCGGGGCGCTGCACTCTATCCCATGGTTACGATTAATGGTGAGGAATGCCATAATGAATGGGAGATTACATTTGAGGAAATTCATCGCAATGGAGCTATAGCATTTGCGATCTATAATTATGTCCGTTACACCGGAGATCAGGATTATATCTGGTCACATGGATTGGAGGTTTTGGTTGCGATAAGCCGTTTCTGGGCACAGCGTGTCAATTGGAGTGCCGATCGCCAGCAATATGTTATGTTGGGCGTGACGGGACCAAACGAGTATGAAAACAACGTAAACAATAACTGGTACACCAATCGTATTGCTTCATGGTGTCTGCAATATACACTGGACTGTTTAAAAAAGCTGGCTCAGCTGAGCGACGGGAATGCTGACGTACTGAAAGCGAAGTTGGCCGTAGCATCGGGAGAACAACAAAAATGGCAGCACATTGTCGATAACATGTATTATCCTTTTGATGCGCAACGGAATGTGTATTTGCAGCAAGATGGCTTTTTGGACAAAGAGCTGATTCCTGTGGCAGAACTTGATCCATCGCATCGCCCTATTAACCAGCATTGGAGTTGGGATAGGATTCTGCGTTCCTGTTATATCAAACAGGCCGATGTATTGCAAGGTTTTTACTTCCTTGAGGATCAATTTGACCTGGAGACCCTAGGTCGACATTATGAATTCTATGAGCCTTTTACGGTGCATGAAAGTTCGCTGTCTCCCTGCGTACATGCAATATTGGCCGCTAAATTGAACAAGCCGGAAAAAGCGTATGAATTCTATCTGCGCACCTCACGTTTGGATCTGGACGATTACAATAACGATACCGAAGACGGTTTACATATTACGTCGATGGCGGGTACCTGGATGACAATCGTAGAGGGCTTTGCAGGAATGCGGATTAAGGACGGACAATTGTATTTAAATCCGATGTTGCCCAAAGAATGGGAAGGATATAAATTCCGGGTGTTATTTCGTGGAGCGACTTTACTGATTGCAGTAGATGCCGATGGCTATACGATCGAAAATGTCAGTGATACTGCAGTCCATATCCAGACGGCAACCGAAGCTTTCGTGCTGCCTGGGCAAAGCAAAAAACAGGTGCTTCAGCTGAGATAAACCCTAGTTTTCAGTAGTGAAAGAACCTATCTTATGCTGCTGAAAATAGGGGTTAAATGGTAATTAAATTGTATTTTGTCTTAAATTTTGATAGCCTATTATGGGAAATAAACCTGAATTAAGCATTAGCCAGGTCATCAATATGAGTTTTGGATTTCTGGGGATACAAATGGGTTTTGCTCTGCAAAATGGCAACGCCTCCCGTATTCTCCAAACATTTGGTGCTGATGTGGAGCATCTTTCACTTTTTTGGCTTGCAGCTCCGATTACAGGGATGATTGTACAGCCAATTATAGGCCATTATAGCGATCGAACCTGGAATAGATTGGGCCGGCGGCGACCTTATATTTTGGTGGGGGCACTGTTGACTACCCTGACTTTATTTTTAATGCCCAATGCGGCATTATTGACAACATTATTGGCGCCACTTTGGATCGGTGCAGGCTTATTGATGTTTATGGATGCTTCCATCAATGTGACGATGGAGCCTTTTCGGGCGCTGATCGGTGATAATCTGCCGAGCAGTCAGCGGAGTCTGGGCTTCTCGGTACAGACCTTTTTAATCGGGATTGGCGCTGTCCTTGGCTCGCTACTTCCCTTTATGTTGACGAAGTATTTTCATGTAGCAGGGACTTCTGAAGCCGGGCAAGTACCGAGTAATGTTATCTACTCCTTTTATGTAGGCGGTTTTGTCCTGCTTCTAACGGTGTTATGGTCTGTGTTCAAAACAAAAGAGTACTCACCAACAGAGCTTCAGACTTTTTCGGATGCGGTTGCTATTGAACAGGATGCGGCACCAAAGTTTGGTTTGCGTTCTATCTTTAGTGATATCGGTAAGATGCCAGTGATCATGCGCAAATTGGGCTGGGTCCAGTTTTTCTCCTGGTTTGCCCTTTTTATGATGTGGGTGTATACAACTCCTGCTATTGCTGATTCGGTTTTTTACCTGCGGGAAGGAAATCGGCAGGATCTCTATATGGAGGCTGCCAATTGGGTAGGTGTGCTTTTTGGTATTTACAATGGAGTCTCGGCCTTGTATGCCTTGTTTATTCCGCGGATAGCTAAACATTTTGGGCGTGGAAAAACACATGCTCTTGGGCTTTCCATTGGTGGGCTTTCGTTAATTTCATTATTTCTGATCAAAGATGCCAATCTACTGATTCTTCCTATGATCGGTATTGGTATCGCTTGGGGAAGCATTTTGGCAATGCCTTATGCAATTTTGAGCGATCATTTGCCTACGGGTAAAATGGGAGTTTATATGGGGCTATTTAATTTTTTCATTACCCTACCTCAGATTGTGTGTGGATTTTTTGGCGGAATGATCATCAAATATTTTTTTCATAGCCAATCCATTTATGGCTTGTTGTTGGCCGGCATATTTATGTTGCTGGCGGCATTCTTTGTTCCAAAGAGTAAGAATTAAGTTCATGCCATTATCGTAGACGTAGGCTAAACCCGCTACGTCTACGTTTTTTTTTCTTCACTAGCGTCTTTCAATAAAATTTTCGAGTTCCTTGTATTTGTCCCCGATTCTTTCTTTACCTAGGGGCTATTTCTTTCTTTATCAAGTGCCTATATTCTTTCGGCATCTCGGGAACAGTTTTTACGCCATTGGAATAATATTCTTCCTGGTACTAGAACTGGTGTTCATCACTTGCTGTTTTCAAGAATATAGCTGCTTGGCGACATGCCATAGTGCTTATGAAAGTCCCTTGAAAAATTGGATTGTACGGTATAACCGACCATCGTTGATACCTGGGTGATGTTATATTCTTTTTGGGTGAGTAGTTCTGCCGCCTTTTTCAATCGTGAAATATTGATCAATTCATTGGGCGTGAGGTCGGATAGTCCTTTGATTTTACGGTAAAGGGTTGGACGGCTCATATGCATCAATTTGGCCAGTTCATCCACATTGAGATCTATCGTTGAAATATTCTCATAAATAACCGTATTCAGCTGACTGATAAAATCTTTGTCGGGTGCTGAAACGTTAATATCCATTAAATTGGAGCTGGAAGAATTGGTTAGGTAATTCTTGATAATTTTACGGTTTTTGAGGATGTTGCGTATCTGTACCATGAGGAATTCAAGCGAAAAGGGTTTTTCGATATAGGCATCGGCACCATTTTTTAATCCCTGAATTTTTGAATCCAGCGCATTTTTTGCCGTCAGAAAAATCACGGGAATATGGCTATACAGAATATCTGTTTTGATGCGTTTGCATAGCGCCAGACCATCCATAATGGGCATCATAATATCTGTTAGTACAAGTTGTACATTCTCTTGGTCTAATATTTCGAGGGCCTCGGCACCGTTCCCTGCCCGTATAACAGTGTAGCTGGTTTTCAATTCTTTATTGAGGTAGGCCAATATTTCTTTATTATCCTCGACGAGCAGAATCACCGGCTTTTCTTCCTCCTGTTCATCGGATCTATCATTCAATACATGATCGTCGTTATCTTCCTGAAAAGATTTGATGTCGAGCGATTGTTCTTGAAAAATTGGGATCGATAGCAGGAATATATTGCGGTTTTCCTCTAGATGTACAAGGGATAAGTTTCCTTGGTGCAATTCGACCAAGGAGCGAGATAAAGGAAGGCCAATGCCCGTCCCCGTATCTTTATCGGATTCATTTAAGCGATAAAATGGTTCAAATATTTTTTCCCTTTTCTCAAAGGGAATGAGCTCACCATCATTCTTAAACTCGATATTGAACATAATATCATCGCTATTAAAAGGGAGGAGTTTGACATAGACTTCTTGATCCGCATATTTGATAGCGTTGTGAATCAGGTTGGTAAATATTTTTCGAAGGGCTTCCTCATCCACATAAGCCGTGAGACTGATACGCGGGAGACTGAGGTCATAGTGCAGCTGTTTATCTTTTGCGAGATAATTTAAATCGTGAAATACTTCGGATAGGAGGGCATTAATATCCGTTTTAGTAAAAATAAGGCTCATATTGTTGGTTTCTGCTTTTCTAAAATCCAGTAATTGGTTGGTGAGGCGAATTAATCGTGCCGTGTTTTTTTCAATCAGAGCAAGGTCTTTGGCTGTGTCGCGATCGGTAAATTTATGGTTATTGATTATTTTCTCAAGGGGCATTTTGATCAGCGTGAGTGGCGTACGAATTTCGTGGGCCAGGTTGGTGAAGAATTCCAGCTTGAGGTTATATATTTCCTGTTCTTTTTTTCGTTCATAACTATCCATCTTTTGGGCATTGTTGGCCTTTATAAGGAGAAAGTAATACCGTAATACGAGCAATGCAATGGTGCCGAAGCTCAAAAAATAAAGTAAGTATGCCCAACCTGACTGCCACCAGGGGGGCGAAACGATGATGAGCAGTTTTTTTTCATCCGGATTCCAGACGCTGTTGTTATTTGCACCTCTAAACTTAAACGTATAAGTGCCCGGAGGAAGTTTATTGTAATAGATTTTTTGGTTGCCTGTAATATCGGTCCAGTCTTTATCGTAACCTTCCATGATATAACGATAAGGATTGCTCTTTGGGGAAACAAAGCTCAAGGCGGCGATATTGAAGCTAATATTGGAATTGTCGTAGGTCAGTTGGATCTCTTCTGATAGGGAGATGGATTCTTTCAGTATGCCATTTTCACGAACCGGTACGCTCACATTGTTAATCTGAATGCCACTGATGAATATAGGTGGAATAAAGCTGTTCTTAATGGATTTTGTAGGGTTGAAGCTAACCATTCCTTTAATCGTCCCGAAATATAAAGTCCCGTCGCTATCTTTGTAAGCCGAATTATAATTAAACTGATCTGCAGGAAGCCCGTCTCTCGATGTATAGATGACCCTACGCGGAACACCTTCGTCCAGTCTGACCAGTCCACCACCGGTAGATATCCAGATGCTCCTGTTGTCATCTTCCAGGACCTTGAATACCTGATTAGAAGGTAAGCCGGATTCGGTCAGATAATTGGTGAAGCGCCCATCACGACGGTATTTTGAGAGGCCGCTTTCGGTGCAAAACCACAAGTTATTTTTGCTGTCTTCAAATAGACCGTTGACGTAATTATTGACGAGTGTATTTTGTTTACCTTGTTCGGATAACAGATGCTGAATTTCTCCCGAACTGCGGTTATATTGGTAGACCCCACTACCGTAGGTGTTGATCCAAAGTATACCATATTCATCTTCATAAATGCCTTGTATCCATGCGGTAATTGGAAGGAGGTCAAAACTGTCGCTATTTTTGTTGTAGCGGTATAGTGCGCGGTCTGTCCCGACAAACATGCTGTTGTCTTTAGACTTATAGAGGCATACGGCAAAGCTGCTTTGTAAGGGGCCTTTGCCGATACGATCATAGTGTTTTTTTAGTTTTCCGGTTTTTACGTCGAGAATGTCTAGTCCATGTGTTGTAGAGCCTACCCAAAGATCGTCGCCGATTGTTGCCAGGCCATGAACATTGTTATGCGCTATACTTCCCTTTTTTCCATTGGCAAGGAAATGCTGAATCTGTTGTGTTTGAGCATCAATTTTGTTCAGGCCGCCATCTTCTGTTCCTATCCAGAAATTTCCATAGCGATCTTTTTTGATATCGTGTACAATATTGCCTGATAGGGCCGATTTTCCGAATCCGGATAGATACTTTTTGAAATTGTCGAATTGGTTGCTGTATTGGTTAAAGCCGCCGAAAAATGTTCCAAACCAGATATTATCTTCACGGTCCCGATAGAAATTCAGGACAGCATTGTCAGATATAGCAAATGGATTGAGCAGATCTTTTTTGATGTGCTGGCTCTGACCCGTGTGAATATCATAGGTATATATTCCAGTTTCTGTTCCGATCCAGTATACTGACTCCGTTTGTTGAATAATACAGTTTGCCTGGATGACTTTATTGGGGTAATGACTTGCAAATAGATTTTTTAACCGGCCGTTTTTGAAATCAAACAAATAAGCCGAATTGATTGTCCCGACCATCAATAGGGAATCATTGATGGCGTAAACGGTTTTTGTATTTGCCAATGCTTTTCGATCGATCTTTTTAAGGTCAACTTCGACAAATTTGCTCGTATTTACCTGATACCGTTGTATGGTACTGTTATTGTCCGTTGTCCACAACCCGCCTTTTTTGCTGCTGGTAATCGCTACAATGGTATTTTTGTTCTGATCAAATGGAATTATTTCTGTTGTATAAGAATTATAGCGATAAAGTTTTCCGTTCGAAAGTAACCAGATAAAACCGGCGTATTCGTGTATGGCATTTACTTCACCGATTGGTACACCCCTGAATGCTGTAAAATTTTCTTTAATGGGATCGTAACAATAGGTACCGCGTGTGGTTCCCACCCATAGCACTCCTTTACTGTCTGTGAGAATACTTAAAATGGACGAACTTCCGATACTTGTAGAGTCTGAAGCATTGTGTCTAAATATCTTAAATTGATTGCCATCAAAGCGATTGAGACCATTCCTTGTCCCTAACCATAGAAAACCCTGAACATCCTGTGTAATACATTTGACCGTGCTATTGGAGAGACCGTCGTGGGTTTGATAATTTTTAAAATAGATCGATTGTGCCTGCACGTTAATACATGCTAGCAAGATATATAAAAGGAGTATGGTGGTTATTCTTTTCAAAACTGATTACGTTGAACTAAAAATAGTCAATTAAAAGATAAAAAAGAGTTTTACTGATACGCTTTGATATAAAATTGAGACGCTCTGATTGGACTAGCTACAAGGATTTATGCATTTTTATAAAACAATAATAACCAAATATAAACGTATGTTTCGCCCTAGAATTATGACAGGTAAGTCCTGTATCCTTGTTTTTCAGTTTGTTAGGTTTTTGTTTTTACATGTGAGACATTATGTTCACGATGCTTTGGTTTTGAATTTTGGCTTTAAAGGCCTTGATACCGAGCGCTACGTCTTTGCCATTATTGGGGAAGACTATACGCATTTCAAAAGGGCTTTGGAGCCTAAAAAATACCATTAAAAATCACTTAGTATCATTTGTGTATCCTAGATGCATGATATAAAAATCAATTAAACCACCAATCAAAAAGCGTATGAAAAATAAACTACTTGCACAATGCGTAATGACGCTTACATTTTTGCTTGTATCTTTTATTGTAGTTGCCCAGACGAAAGTCTTGAAGGGAAAGGTTGTAGATGAGACTCAAGGTCCATTGGCAGGAGCTACAATTAAGGTAAAAGGGGGAACCGCGGCTACAACAACAGACACGGAAGGTTCCTTTACATTTACTATTCCCAGTGAAGCGAAAACGCTGGAAGTATCCTTTATTGGATATACTTTAAAAGAAGTACCCATTGTGGGAAACGATATCACCGTAGCGCTGGAACCTAGTGCCGGTCAGGGCCTAGATGAGGTCGTTGTGATCGGTTATGGTACCGCCCGTAAAAAAGATCTAACGGGGTCTATGGTCACTATTGGAGCGAAAAACTTCAATAAGGGGATCATGACGAGTCCCGATCAATTAATACAAGGAAAGACACCAGGGGTTATGGTGATTAATAATACGGGGCAACCTGGCGGATCAACCACAGTACGTATCCGTGGAAACTCATCGATCCGGGCCAGTAACAACCCATTATTTGTGCTGGATGGTGTGCCTATGTCGGGTAATTCGCCTCTGCCCGAAGGAAGAGGAGGCTTTTCTTCCGACAGAGGAAATCCTTTGACTTACTTGAATCCGGGTGATATTGCTAGTATGGACATCCTTAAAGATGCATCGGCTACGGCAATTTATGGTTCACGTGGGGCAAATGGCGTTGTCATTATTTCGACGAAAAGAGGTAAAGTAGGGCAGCCCGAGGTTTCTGTAGGAGCCTCAGCAGGAGTTTCGACCATGCGGGAATATCCTGATGTATTAGATGCTGCTCGATTTAGAGAAGCGTTGAAATATTATACACCATCTGAAGTCGCAAATGCCGATTTCGGTGGCAATGAGGATGCTTTTAAAGCGATCACAAGAAAAGCGATCACGCAAAATTACTATGCTGATGTAGCTGGCGGAACCGAGTATGGTAAGTATCGCCTTTCAGGTGGATATTTAAACCAAAACGGTATTATTCGTGGATCACAGCTGAAGAAATACACAGCCAATTTTAACGGGAATTTCCGTTTTCTGGAAAACAAACGATTGGGATTGGATTTTGCAGTCTTTTTGACGCAAATGGATAATAAATACGCACCGATCAATGCGATGGTAGGTTCGGAAGGAAATGTGATTTCCCAAGCCTTACAATGGAATCCGACACGACCATTACGGGACGATCAAGGCAATTTAACCTTTGTCAGTTCAACTACGCGAAACCCATTGACAAGTATTGACGCCTTTAAAGATTTGGCGACAACAAATACCATGGTAATCAACTTGGCGCCATACTATAAAATTACAGACGATTTGGAATATCGCTTTATCTATAGTGCAATGCGACAAACTGGAAACCGTGAAGGTATGTACCGCGCAGGACTTATTGATCCTTCAGCTGTGAACAATGAGCAGGCCTTTATTTCCAATAATGGAGAAACCAACTTGCAAATGACGCATATGCTCTCTTACAATAAACAAATCAATTCAGATTGGAGTGTTAATGCGGTAGCAGGTTACGAGTATTTGGATTATAACTACAACAACAACATTTCCTTTGGCGGTGGATTTCGTTACATGGGACTAGATTATTTTGACTATCTACAATATACACCTGTTTCCACGCGTGAAATATCGTCGTATAGAAGTCCAACCAACCAATTGCAATCACTTTTCTTGCGTGGCGGATTCAATTACTTGGATCGCTACTTATTGACTGCAACAGTAAGAAGGGATGGCTCGACGAAATTTGGTTCAAACAACAAATACGCCATGTTCCCTTCATTGGCCGTTGCCTGGAATGTGAATCAGGAAGAGTTTTTGAAATCTACCGGTATTTTTGATCAGTTGAAAGTAAGGGTAGGCTGGGGAAAAACAGGTAACCAAGAATTTCCATCGGGGGCATCGTTAAATAGGCTGGTTTTTGGTAACCAAAGTGTAAGCCAGGCAAACTATGGTAATCCTGATTTGAAATGGGAGACTTCGACCACGATCAATGCAGGTATTGATTTTGGAATTTGGGGTAACCGTCTGTATGGATCCATTGATTATTTTAATAAAAAGACCACAGATGCACTATTTGAGCAAACTCTTGCACAGCCAGCTCCAGCAGGGCGTATCTGGGTGAATTTGGATGGCGAGATTGTAAATAAAGGGGTTGAGATCGCGTTGACCGGTACAATTATTAAAAATGACAATTGGACTTGGGATTTGACAGGTAATGCAACTTTCCTGAAAAACAGTGTAAGTGGTCTAGTTGGCTATTACGAAACAGGGGCATTGCGTGGACAAGGTTTTTCAGGTGTATTGGGACAACGTATGACCAATGGACAACCATTGAATGTATGGTACTTAGCCGATTACCAAGGTATTGATCCGCAGACAGGCATGAGCATGTATCGCGGACAGGATGGTAGTATCAGTACGGCCAACGACCCTGCAATTAATAAATTCTATATGCACAGTCCAAATCCGACGACCTTATTGGGTATTTCTACCAACGTAAATTACAAACAGTTTTCTTTGGCTGCCAATATGAATGGTGCTTTTGGACATTATCTATTCAATAATACGGCAGCGACGACTTTGGGATTGAGTAATCTGTCATCACGTAATATCGGTTCAGCATTCTTTAATACGGCTGTAAAAGAGTCTACTTCCAATTCAGCAGCGCCTTCGACGCGATTCCTTGAAAAAGGTGATTATCTAAAAATGGCCAATCTTACTTTAAGCTATCGTGTTGGAAATGTAGGTAGAACACTTAAGAATTTAAATGTATCCCTTACTGGACAGAATCTTTTCATCATCACGAAGTATACAGGATTTGATCCTGAGGTGAATACAGATGGTGCAACAAATGGTATTCCTTCGTTGGGTATCGAATATTTACCCTATCCACCGGCAAGAAATATCCTATTGGGGGTTAACTTCTCACTTTAAGCGTATACTGTAGATCATAAAAAGAGGAGAGCGTCAAGATGGATTTAAACGTATTAGTGAATGAATAAAAATGAATAAATCTGATCGCCCCATTACGAATGAAACACCAAAGGCAGTATGAATGCCTTACAGTCAAAATGGATGAATAAATAATCAAATTTAGACGGATGAAAAAGATGAAATTAAGAACTTTATTATATATCGGAATAATTGGCTCCATTGTAACAAGTACATTTTCTTGTACTAAACTAAAGGAGGAATTTAAAGGAGAATTAGAGGAGGGGACATCCAATGTGGATCCTGGAAGCTTGTTGATCACAGCTTATAATTCATTGAATACCCCTTATCAGCAGGAACAGCGCTGGGTGATGCAGGAAATATCAACAGACGCAGCCATGGCCCCTACACGGGGTGGCGACTGGGATGATAATGGTATGCATCGTGCGATCCATTTACATACCTGGAATGCAGATAATGGCTACATGAACAATACTTTTGTCAGTTTGGGTACAGCCATCTATAATGCGGGCAATGTGTTGCGGTATAATCCGAGTGCGCAGCAAGGCGCTGAAGCGAAGTTTATTCGTGCGTTGGTCATGTTTGATATGTTGGATCTCTATGGCGTAGTACCCGTCCGGGAAGGAGCCTCTTTTGAAGATTTTAGAATCGCACCAGAGGTGTTACAGCCACAGGCGGCTATTGACTATATGGTGAAGGATCTCAACGAAATCATAGCGAGTTTGCCTGCAAACGGGCCGAGAGCGGCATATGTAGCCAATAAAAATGCGGCGAAAGCATTATTGATGAAGATTTATTTGAATAAGGGAACTTTTTTAAATAGACAAGCTCCTTCTTTTGCTGCCGAGGATATGAATAAGGTAGTGACCTTAGCCAAAGAAATTACCGTTTCGGGATCCTATACTATTTCTGCGAAGGGCAAATACTTTGATAATTTTGCGCCGGATAACGACGAGAAGTCTACCGAAAATATTTTCACTTTATACAATAAAAATGGAGATAGAGGTGGAAATGTGGACCGTACCTGGAATACCGTTGCTCACTATAATATGAATCCAGGGGGTTGGAATGGCTGGTGTACCTTATCAGATTATTACGATAAATTTTCGGATACCGATGAAAGAAGGGGAATTTATTATAATTATCCAGCTGATACGACTTCTAACAGAACAAAAGAATTCAAACGTCAAAATGTTGGTTTTTTTGCTGGACAGCAATACAATTGGAGTACAAACAAACCTTTAATGGCGCGGAACCCAGCGAATGCACCTTTGGTCTTTACGCGTGAAGTGACCATCCGTACCTCGGGTGCAACCCTGGAAACAGCTGGTATCCGTCCAATGAAGTATGCTTTTGATTATGCCGTCACTGGTCAACGAAACAACGACTGGGTTGTATTTCGTTATGCCGACGTATTGCTGATGCAAGCAGAGGCTATTCTGAGAGGTGGAACAGGGACAGCAACAGAGGCACTCGGTTTGGTCAATACTATTCGGACGAACCGTGGTGTTAATAACTTGACGGCATTGACGCTCGATAATTTATTGGATGAGCGTGCTCGCGAGTTATATTGGGAAGGCTGGAGAAGACAGGATTTGATTCGTTTTGGTAAATTTTTATTGGCCTGGCAAGAAAAGGCTGCGGATGCCGATCCCAAAACATTGGTTTATCCAATCCCGAGCCAACAGATTGCCGTCAATCCAAATTTGAAGCAAAATACGGGTTATTAATTTGCTATATAAGCATCAGTAAAACAAGCAACTTCACGAAGTTCGTTTTATTTTGAAAGGTATTTAGCTGATAGGAACTTACTCTTATCAGCTAAATACCTTCTTTTTTGAAACAGGTCGTTTCTTACAATTCGTTTCTTTTGACCAGAAAGAACCAGCAGTTTACTTTCATGACGGTTGGTTCTTGTGAAACTAAAAAGCTTTTAGGAAAAAAGGTGCATAAAATGGGGATTGAAGCAATTGCTCTATTGAAAATATTATCTTGTTTTTTTGATAAAAAATAATCACTTTAGAGGTGCATAACTAACCAAAAAGCATGGGTCATTTTGATGGATCAAATTGAAATTCTGTCAGATACCAATTTCGATATTCTTTGTAAAGAGGATAACAGCATTGAAACAAGACTATCTAAATGTAGATTATGATTAATAAAATCCTACAGCGGGCACCTACTAACGAAAAAGAGTTTTTTTTAGCTTATCGTTATTGGTACAGGAAATTATACTATTTTCTGTATCAGAAGACCCAATGTTCGAATCTTGCTGAAGATGTCGTCCAACAGACTTTTTTAATTGTTTGGGAACGCAAAAATAATGCGAATCAGCAAATCCAATTCAGTACCCAGCTCTTCCAAATTGCGCGCACAAAATTGATTGATGAATTGCGCCGGCGTGCATTGAATAGAAAATATGTAGCGTTTGAGAAACCATTTGTACTGACCCAATATGAAGATCTTGAACGACAAATTGCCTATAAAGGAGAGTTAGAATACGTAAAAGAGCTGATTACACAAATGCCTTTTATGCGGCAACAGGTGTTTTATCTTCATAAAATTGAAGAATTGAGTTATAAAGAAATTGCCGTCAAATTGTCTATCTCCCCGAAGACTGTAGAAAATCACGTTAGCATTGGCCTGAAATTTATTAAAAAATTTTTTAAGTTGTCTTAGGGGACAAGCCCATCACTATTCGTATAACAGTTATATACCTATCCCGCTAAAAGGATAGAAACTGTTATGAATCGCAAATCCTTATTAAATAAATTCCTGGCGAATGAATGTTCTGCTGAGGAAGCGAAACTTGTGTTCACCTGGCTGAATGACGATCCGACATTATTGGACGATCTCATTTCGGAAGATGATTGGGTATCCTATATCAATCAGGAAAATAAGTCAAAACGTGGTGGCGATAGCCTGTTGAGAATTATTACTGTATTCGTCCTGTTTGGTTTCCTGTTCGTTTTATCCAATCTTTTGAGCCCATCAACCGATAAACCTATACAAACAGCAAGCTTCATTCATGAAATTTACTACAACCCTTCTGCTCAGCCTAAAGAAATTATTGCAGCAGACAATTCGATTTTAACCTTGGAACCCGGTGCACTGATTCAGCTAGGTATAAAACCGGATCTTGATTTTCGGCGGGTTAAACTATTCAGTGGAAGAGTCAATTTTAAAGTAGCAAAGGATCCTTCAAAACCTTTCATTGTCGAAAGCGGCACGTTGATGACCACAGCGCTGGGAACAGAATTCATCGTGGATTATAATGCGGCAGTTGAACATGTTCTGATCCGATTATTTGAGGGGAAAGTTCGCGTTGAATCTATAGAACCGTCCGTAGTAGAGACAAACATTTTGAAACCTGGCCAACAGATTTATTTTGGCGTAGCGAACAAGATGCTTGTTTCAAATTTCAAAGGTACGCCAAAAATGAGCGCGAGGGAAAGTCTACCAGCCCAGCTTATGCTTTCCGCAACGGAAAAACCGTACCGCAATCCGGCAACAATTCACCAGAGCGCCAATTGGCTCCAATTGGAAGAAACCGCTGTATCCGATATTATTCAATATATCAATCATGAACTTGATGTACCTATATCCTATGATTCATTAATCGTTAAAAACTATCGGATAAAGGGGCGGTTTAGCAAGAATCCAACAATGGACCTGAAAGACAAAACGGATCTTGCGGCGTCTATTCTGCAGTTGATTGTTGAGGTGAATCCGTTTATTCTTGAAAAACAACATAATACATATATACTCAAACCTAAAAAATAGAATCATGGTAAATTTCAACTTAACCAAGAAACCATTTTTTGTTTTTCTTGTCTTGACACTGTTATCTTTTCGATGTCTAGCGGGAACAATAAATGGTGTAATCAAAAACTCGTCGGGGCAACGGCTGGCAGGGGTAAGTATAATTTTGAAAAATCCCGGCAGCAGTTTTTCAACAGCAGCCTCGAGTGCGAGTGATGGGAGTTTTCGTTTTGCTGATGTACCGAATGGAAAGGGGTATGAACTGACTTTTTCATACATCGGGTATCAAAGCTATGTAGAACGAAATGTGCAGGTTTCCGCTGATGGAGCCACCACTCTTTCCATTATTTTGGAGGATCAGGTGAATCAGCTAGAAGATGTTGTCGTAATTGGATACGGTAAACAAAAGAAAAGCGATCTGACAGGTGCCATTGCATCGCTTTCCAGCAACGAACTAACGAAAGGAGGAGCGGTGAGCAATGTAGGGCAGGCCCTACAAGGTAAAGCTTCCGGTGTCGTTGTAACCCAGAATTCAAAGGCGCCGGGTGGTAGCACGTCTATTCGGATTCGCGGAACCAATTCGATTAGTGGAAGTAATGATCCACTCTATGTGATCGATGGATTCCCAACAAATAATGGAATCAACATCAATCCTGATGATATTGCTTCCATGGATATCTTAAAGGATGCTTCGGCAACGGCTATCTACGGTTCCAGAGGTGCCAATGGTGTTATTATCATTACCACAAAACGTGGTCTTACGGATAAAAACAACATTACCTATAGTGGCTATGTGGGAACACAGAAACCGATTATACCGTTCACTTTTCTCGACGGTAAGCAATATATGAATCTTGCCAATGCACTTTATAAGGAGATTCAGGGGCAAGAAAATCAGGAATATGCAGTCTATACCAAATCACAGCTCGAGTCTGATGTCAATACGGATTGGGTAAAGGAGACCATGCGGAACGGCATTTTGCAAAACCATAATTTACAGTTTTCCGGAGGTGGTGAGAAAACCAAGGTGTTGACGAGCATAGGTTATTTTGATCAAAAGGGTGTTTTGAAGACGACAGACTTTAATCGAATTTCGGGACGTATCAACGTGGATCAAAAGGTAAACGATTATATCCGCACTGGGGCGAGCCTATCCGCGCAACGGGAAAAATCGAATATGCAGGTGTATGACGGAAATATCCTGAATTCAAATGTTTTGTACAGCATATTGACCTATGATCCGACGGTACCTGTTTACAATGCAGACGGTAGTTTTGGAAGACCTCCAGGAGGGCAGGGTGACAATCCCTTGGCCAACCTGATGTCACGGATCAATGATGTGCAAAGGGACAAGTTGAATGGAAATATTTTTCTTGAGGTAAATCCGATCAAGGAACTGACCTTGCGCATGGATGCAGGAACGGAAATAACACATGATCAATTGGGCAGTTATCTGACTCGAGACTCTTATCAGGGTGGGATAGATGATGGTGTGGCAAGTCAGGCCGATTATAATGAAACCCATAACCTGATTGATTTTTATGCTACCTATGCAAAGGTGTTTAATGAGAAACACAATTTGAGTGTGATGGGGGGCTATTCGTATGAGAAATATGTGCGCAACAATAAGGGGATCAATGTAAAAGGTTTTTCAACGGATCTGCTGGAATACAATAATTTAGGAATGGCCTCTAGTATTACGGGAGTAAATTCTGCTAAAGCTGAGAACTTGGTCATCTCTTTTTTCGGGCGCGTAAATTACGCCTATGCTGATAAGTACCTGTTGACTGCAACCTTACGTCGTGATGGATCATCGCGCTTTAGTCCCAACCATCGTTGGGGAACCTTTCCTTCAGCAGCTTTTGCATGGAAGGTCAACAATGAGGATTTCATGAAAGAGCAGCAGTTATTTTCGGATCTAAAATTTAGGTTGGGTTACGGACAGACGGGTAATGATCGCGTTGCGGATTATGCTTCTTATGGATTGATGGATAATGGGCACTATACGTTTGATGGTGTGACCAATTCGGGTGGCGTTAAACAAAACCCAACTTATCCTGAAAACGATAAATTAAAATGGGAATCCACGACGCAATATAACGTCGGACTTGATTTTTCATTTTTTAAGAATCGATTAGCCTTTACCGTAGATGCCTATTATAAGAAAACCAATGATCTTTTGATTAAGAGTATATTGCCTTATTACACAGGATATACCTCCGGACAGCGCAATCTAGGTACGATGAATAACAAAGGGTTGGAGTTTTCGGTAACCAGTAAGAATATGACCGGAGCGTTTACCTGGGAGACAAAATTGAATTTAACGATGAACCGCAATAAGGTGTCAAGCTTGGGTGGAGAGCCTGAACAATTGTTGACTTCGTCAAAACCAATGGGTAATGTTTCTGAAGAAGCTTATTCGGTTATTCGTGTTGGGGAATCGTTGGGCTCTTTATTTGGCTATAGATACCTGGGGGTTATTCAACAAGGAGAAAACTATGCGCCACAGCCAAATTCTAAACCCGGCGATCCGAAGTTCGCGGATGTGAACGGCGATGGTACAATCAATTCTGCGGACCGGACGATCATCGGTCGTGGTTATCCGAAGTTCAATTTTGGTATGACCAATACATTCGCGTATAAAAACTTTGATCTGACGGCCTTCATTTATGGAAATGTCGGAAACGATCTCCTCAATATGACACGTATGAATCTGGAGTGGAAACGTACCACAGAAGCTTTAAATCGATGGACTCCGACAAACACCAATACGGAGATTCCAAGAAACGGATTTTACTACATGAACTATGGTGGCTATATCAATGACCATTTTATTGAGAATGCTTCCTTTTTGCGGCTGCGTAATCTGACACTGGGTTATACCATTCCATTGAAAACAAAAGCGGTTCAATCGATACGGGTATATGGTATGGCGGAAAACTTATTTACGATTAGCAATTATTCTGGATGGGATCCTGAGGTGGATACCAAGGGATATGAAAATGATGCGCTGGTTAAAAATAGAGCTGGAAATAATCAGAGTGCCAATGCTGGGGTAGGTCTGGATTTTAATTCATATCCTTCGATGCGCTCGTTTACTTTTGGTGTAAGTGCAACATTTTAATAGCTAATATCTAAATCAGAAATGACATGAAGACGTTTAAAAATAATATAAAATATATCTTGGGTATGGCGGGTTTGGCCGCTGTTTTGGGCCTCAGCTTGAATAGCTGTACCAAGCTTGACCCTAAATTATACAGTGATCTGACGACAAAAAATGCCTACTCAACAGAAAGTGATATCAATGCTGCCCTGACGGGTGTCTATACGAGTTTATCGCCTTATCCGGGGGATGCCTATTTATACTATGCGGGTTATTTGGTGATGATCACCGATTACGCAACGGATATAGGCTTTTCTACAGCGGCAGGTGATCCTACACGGATGAGTAACTTTACCTATGATGATAATAATAGGTATTTTAAATTTAATTATCAGAATATGTACCAGGTGATTAGCAATGCCAATATGTTGATTGATCGTATTGAGAGTGTAACTATTCCCGACGATCGCAAGAAGAAAATTATCGCACAGGCCAGGTTCTTGCGGTCATTATCTTATATGGATCTTACAGATGCCTGGGGACCGGTACCACTGATAACGACAGTCAAGAATCCGACGGAAAGCTACAATGAGCCTTTGGTTGCTGTAGAGAAAATTGATGCACAGATTGCTGAAGATTGTCAGTATGCAATCGATAACTTGCCGGAGAAATGGTCGGACGAACTGGGCATTGGCCGTGCTACAAAAGGCGCCGCGTTGACCTTAATGGGAAAGATGTATATGCGTTCGCACAATTATGAAAAAGCAAAAACGTATATCGATCAGGTTTTAGCGTTACGTGATAAAGGTGTATACACGCTGAATCCGGATTTTAAGAAGGAGTGGTCCGACAATAATAAAATGGATATGGGGCTGATATTTGGCATCTTGCATGAGCCTACATTAAATGGAGGCGAGATTACCAATCACTTTGGTCCGACCGACAACCCTGAAGTACCGGATAGATGGCAGTACTATGGTGTTTCCCTTGATTTTTGGCGAAAATATAGTGATCTCGATCCGCGTAAAAAGTTTTTCTATTATAATTACACCGGAAAGGCTGCACGGGACAAAAATACAAAGTATGGATTTTTTTACATGTTGCCTGCTAAAGGTCAGACTACTCCGCCAAGTGATACCGTGAAATTCCTGCAAAATGTTGCAACGAAAAAGTATTCTTATGATATGGTCAATAACTCCTATCTGGATGGGCGGACGATTCAGGTTCTCCGTTTGGCGGATGTTATTTTGTGCAAGGCTGAGATTGAAAATGCACTGAATGGGCCCGCGGCAGCATTGCCTTATATCAATGAAGTCCGGAAGAGAGCTGGAGCACCTGAATATGGTAAGCATCCTGATTTTCCTAGTCCTGCAAATAAGGAGGCTATGATCGATGCGCTTGTTGACGAACGTGGTTTTGAGCTTGTCTTTGAATACAAAAGACGTCAGGATCTGATCCGCCTGGGCCGCTATGAAAAAGTAAGCAATGCTTATTTGAAAGGCCGCGGACTGAAAGAAAATGTCACTGAAGCCATGCGCTATTTCCCTTATCCATTGGAAGAAGCACGTTTGCATCAAGAAATGACGACAGCCAATCCATCGCGATTGCCTAAATAACCCAAACTAAAGCGCATTATATTCGGTAATGCGCTTTGTTTGATAGACCAGTGGAATTGAAATTATTTACAGATGAAACCAATTAAAGCAATTATTGCACTGATTGTGGTAGCTATAGCGGTATTTGCTGCTTACTATTATTATGCACATCAGGTTGACATTGAAAATATTGAGGTGAGCTCACCCAATAATTTGCCGCTCAACGCTGCTATTCAGGTGAAACTAAATAAGGCAGAAGCCGTGTATGTGGAGTATTGGAAAGAGGGGGATAAACAGTCTTATAAAACAACTGTTTCAAATGCTGCTGTTCAGCATAACATTCCGTTAATGACGCTTGAACCAAATACAAGTTATAAATTTAGGGTTATCATAGACCGGATTATTCCCATAAAATCGAGCGAACAATCTTTTAAAACAAGAGCGCAATCGCCATGGATGGTACACGACTGGATCAAGGCCGACCATCCTCATGATGAAAAGGCCCTAGGTAATGGTATGGTATTATTATGTTATCGCGGATTTCCGGGCTACATGGCCATGGTGGACGGCAAGGGGACGATTCGTTGGTATTGGCAGGACGAAAAGCTGGGCGTGCGTCTTGCTTCTTTGACTCCAAGGGGTACTATCCTTGCCTTATTGGCTCCAGCGAGTAAAGATGAATTCAACAAACCCAATCAGCCAAGCAAGAAATCGACCAATGCAAGTTATTATTTAAGAAGCGGCCGTATCGGATTTGTCGGTGGGACGGTACTTGTTGAAATTGATCTTACGGGTAAAGAAATAGCACGTATCGATTTGGATAAAAAAGGGATCATCATGCACCATGACGTGCAGATGGATCACAACAATAATATTGTCGGTATCGTGCGGGATTTTAGGATCGACGATCGGCCCAACCATCCGAAAGATACCCTTTGGGGTGATGCTATTTTGACGATGGATATGAAAGGTAATATCTTGAAGAAATGGTCTCCCTGGGAAAAATGGGATATTCAGCAGGATAAAAAATTAGACAGCCTGAAGCATGATCGATTTCATTTTAATACGATCTCCTTCGATCGTGACAACAATTATTTGACTTCTTCGCCAATTGAAAATCAGGTCTGGAAAATTGATGCTAAAACCGGTGATATTCTCTGGAAATTGGGAAAGGGTGGCGATTATAAATTAAAGGACCAGGAACTATTTTATTTCCAGCATGCACCGCATATCACAAAAACTGGTGAGCTGTTGCTTTTTGACAATGGTGATTTTTCTCCGCGTGACAGTACAACAGCCAATAAGCAATCTCGGGCGATCGCTTTTAGGCTTGATCAAAAGAATAAAACGGCAACAGTAGCTTATGCGGCCCCAATTCCGAAAAAGCAGTTTACAGCAAGAATGGGCAGTGCCTATGAACTGGATAATGGTAATTTACTGCAGACTAGCTCGAAAACAGGTAGTGTACTGGTGACGGATAAAAGGGGGAAAGTTCTTTGGGAATTAAACGCTTATTTTATTCCCTATCGCGCTATTTATGTGCCTGAGGAAACCTGGCATAAATACAGGCAAAACTAAGTTAAGATGTTAGGAATAAAACTTAATTTTAGTCCTCTTATTGACCAATAAAAGTAGCTGCACTACGGACTCATGTTGGGGAAGCAGTGCAGCTTGTAAATCGTATCAGGCTTATGGAAAAGCTTGGTAAAGACAAAAATATTTTGAATAAATACTATTCGCATGAAAAAAAGAACAGCCTCTTATAAGCTGGCAATTATCCTTGCCGTATCCTTATGCGCAAACTCGGCCCGGGCGCAATTGACCTATCCTCCGGAAACACAAAAGTGGGATGCGGACCAGCTGGGTAATCATCGAGCAGTGCTGCAGGTAAACACGGATCAGAAGGAGGTGCAGGTTACTATTCCGTGGCGAAATCGCTGGGTTGAGGCAAATCAGCAAGTTATTATCGTCGACAGTGCCAGCAATAGGCAAATCGCACCCAGCTCTTATCTTTGGATGAATACGGAATCTGGTGGACTACGGTTTAAGCCGATTTCCGGGAAGGGCGTTTACTATGTCTATTATTTACCGTATCAGATGGGTGGCCGCAGCCGCAATTATCCGGATGCAATCTATCTTAAAAATGCCGTTTCAGCACCAGTGAAAGTAGTACAACATGGGGCAGGAAACTCAAAAGGAGTTACTGTTGCACGCTTTGATGCCGTAGATAAATACAATAGTAATGATCCGATGGAACTGATCGCGAGTGCCGAAGAAGTGCGAGGCTTTGTGAACAGAAATGCGAATGCCGCTTATTATCTTTTTCCTGAATTGCGGGAGTTTCCGATTAAAATGGAAAGCAATCTTCCGCAACGCTGGCTTATGAAAGGTAAAGCCATGACTAAGTTGCAGGGCACAGGGCAGAAAGGTGAATTTTATGCATTTCAACTCGGGTTATGGTCTCCAAAGCAGGACCTCCATGAAATCCAAATTTCATTCTCGGATTTTAAAGCAAGTGATGGGGCTATTATTCCCGCGAATAGCCTGAATTGTATCAATACCCAAGGTACGGATTATACCGGAAAAGCAATGGCACTCCAGGTTGATATACCAAAAGATAAGGTTCAGGCCCTGTGGTGTGGTATACAGATTCCGGAGGTCACTGCAAGCGGAACTTATCATGGCGTGGTTACCGTAAAGCCAAAAAATGCGGTAGCAAAACAGGTCAATGTGGAAATAAGGGTTTCAGATGCTTCAGGTGATATATCCGGTGTTGATCAACCATGGAAAATGACGCGACTACCATGGCTCAATTCGACATTGGCTCAAAAAAATACAGTGGTTGCGCCTTATACAGCTATTGAATTAAAAGCGGACTCTACCTTACATATTTTAGGCCGCGAAGTGAAACTCCATGCGAGTGGTTTTCCAAAACAGATCAGTACGTTTTTTACGCCCGAATTGACTGAAATATCGTCCAAGGCGAATAACCTCTTATTTGAACCGCTTCATTTTCATTTTTATAGTGCTTCGGACGGAAAGGAAATTCAACTTAAACCAAGCGGGATCCGATTTGAAACCAAAAGTGACGGTGAATATAGTTGGACGGCCAAAAATGAGTCTTCCGATCTGACAATGGAAGTAGAGGGTAAATTGGAATTTGATGGCTATATGCATTATGTGGTCAAGCTGACGGCGCTGAAGGACCTGTCATTAAAAGATGCCACGATGCATATCCCGATGATGCCCGATAAGACGGATTATTTTATGGGACTCGGGCAAAAGGGAGGAAAGAGGCCCGAACAGCTTACCTGGAAATGGGATGTAGCCCATAAAAATCAGGATGGTGGTTGGATAGGTGCTGTAGATGCCGGACTCCAGTTTTCACTCCGTGACGAGCATTATTCTCGTCCGCTCAACACGAATTTTTATCTTCAAAAGCCGCTTGTGCTGCCACAGTCCTGGGGTAACGAAAATAAAGGGGGAATTGATATTGGCCTGAAAGGAAAATCGGTTTTGGTCAATAGTTACAGCGGAGCCCGTGAACTCAAAAAAGGCGATGTGCTTTATTACAATTTTAACCTGCTAATTACCCCTTTTCACCCGATCAATACGGAAGCGCAATGGAATGAACGGTATTACCATGCTTATAAACCCGTTGATTCTGTTGTTGCAAGTGGATCTAATGTCATCAATATCCATCACGGAAATGAAATAAATCCATATATCAATTATCCGTTTATTGCGACAAAAGAAATGAAGCAATATATCGATCAGGCACATGATAAGGGGTTAAAGGTCAAGATCTACAATACCGTTCGTGAGGTTTCAAATCGGGTTTATGAGCTCTATCCATTGCGTAGCCTGGGCACTGAGGTGTTTTCACCTGGAAAAGGAGGCGGATATTCCTGGTTGCAGGAGCATGTGGGTAAAAATTATATCGCTGCATGGTATGTTCCCCAATTTAAAGACGCGGCTATTATCAATAGCGGAATGAATAGATGGCACAATTATTACGTCGAAGGCATGAACTGGCTGGTAGATCATATCGGTATCGATGGGATTTATTTGGATGATGTTGCCTTTGATCGGGTAACCATGAAAAGAATAAAACGTGTACTGACAAAAAATGGCAAACCTGGTCTGATCGATTTGCATTCGGCAAATCAATATAATAAAAGTGATGGATTCAATAATAGCGCGAATCTGTATCTGGAGCATTTTCCGTACATCAATAGATTATGGTTTGGTGAATACTTTGACTACGAGAATAACCAACCCGATTTTTTCCTTACCGAGGTGAGCGGCATTCCGTTTGGTTTAATGGGTGAAATGCTACAGGATGGTGGAAATCCTTGGCGGGGTATGCTCTATGGCATGACCAATAGGATGCCTTACCAAAAATTGACACCTGCTGATCTATGGAGAGCGTGGGATCAATTTGGTATCAAAGGGAGTAAAATGATAGGTTATTGGTCGCCGAATATTCCTGTTAAAACCGATCATGATAAGGTTCTTACAACTGTTTATAGCCGTGCGGGCAAGGCGATGGTAGCTATCGCTAGCTGGGCGGATGGTGATGTGGATGTAAAATTGGCCATTGACTGGGAAAAATTGGGGATTGATTCTGGAAAGGCAAAATTATCCGCACCATTAATTCCTAATTTTCAAAAGGGAGCGCAGTATAAATTGGGCGATGCGATTCCGGTAGAAAAGAATAAAGGACTTTTGTTGATTATTGAATAGCAGTACGATAGCGCTACAAGGTGTAATTTATCATAGGCTTTTTGTTGATGCAAAGATGCAAATAACCTATGATAGATTCATTTATGTTGAAATTTGGTGAAGTAATGGCTTACATGACGGATTTAATCACATCGGACAAATCAACGATTTGGGGAATGCCATTAAAATTGTGAAATTTTTAAATTAAAACGCCAATGAAAAATTGGATTATGTTATGGGCAATGGGCAGCTGTGTGCTCGGAGTTTTTGCACAGCATCCGGCAAAGGTTTCTGAGCTTAAGAAACGTTATGTAACCTATCCCTTTACGGATCCGGATCCCATAGCTTCAGCTCAAAAGTTGTATCCTTATTTCCGCTTTGACGGTTTTACAAATACGGCTATTGAAAAGGATTGGAAAACCGTTATCCTGGAAAACGATTATATTCGGGTACAGGTGATGCCAGAGATCGGTGGGAAAATTTGGTCGGCCTATGATAAGGTCAATAAGCGGGACTATATTTACAACAATGGCGTTGTGAAATTTAGGGATATTGCCATGCGGGGACCATGGACGAGTGGTGGTATCGAAGCTAATTATGGTATTATTGGACACACGCCCAATACTTCTACACCGGTCGATTACCTTACGCAGGAAAATGCGGATGGAAGCGTAAGTTGCTTTATCCATGCCTATGATATGCTGAGCCGTAGTAACTGGACCTTGGAGATCCGGTTAGAAAAAGACAAAGGTTATTTTTCTACACGCTCCTTTTGGTATAATGCCAATGCGGTTGAACAACCTTATTATACCTGGATGAATCTGGGTGTTGCTGCGGGACAAGATCTGAAGTTTTTGTATCCCGGAAATCAATATATAGGTCATGATGGGGATGTGCATGCCTGGCCTATCGATAGCCAGGGACGGGATCTTTCTAACTATAGCGAGAATGCTTTTGGCAGTTCTAAATCATATCATGTATTGGGCGCGCATAGCAATGCTTTCGGGGTTTACTATACAGATCATAATTTTGGAATGGCCCGTTATGCCCTCCGTGAAGATAAATTAGGGAAAAAGATATTTCTTTGGTCGCAGGCTGGAGATGGCAAGATCTGGGAAAATTTACTGACTGATCAGAGTGGGCAATATGTGGAAATCCAAAGTGGACGTCTGTTCAATCAAAATGTTCCTTCCAGCAGCCAGACCCCCTTTAAACAGCTTGGTTTTGCTCCTTATCAAAGTGACAGTTGGACGGAATACTGGATGCCATTTTCAGGGATAGGAAAACCGAAGGAGATACAACTTTCAGCAGCAATTCAGATAAAACGTGAGGACAATAAGCTATTATTGGATCTTGATCCAAAGCGACCTTTAAAAGATAGTATATATGTGCTTGATAGCATAGGTACTGTATTAAATCGAAGTTTTATTGAAGCTCAATTGGGCGAGCCTACCAGATTATCCTTGATTGTAGCAACCGACTCAAGACCTCGCTATCTGAAATTGGGACAGGATTATTTTAATCTCAGAACCGATACATCTTGGTCAAAACTGAATAGACCCACTGTAATTTCAGCGGAAGTAAGCTTAGATACGGGGCAGACCAAATTATTGGAGATACGTGATCTCATTCGCTTTAGGCAATATACGCTTGCGGAAGTAAAATTAAAGGAACTGATCCAGCATGGCGCTACTTCGCAGACCTACCTTGAAATGGCCAAACTGGCCTGGTTTAAAATGGAATATGAGCAATGTTATGCCTATGCCCGGCAAGCATTGTCTATGGATACTTATGATGCACAGGCAAATTATTACTATGGTTTGGCAGCGATTAAGCTAAAAAAAGATAACGATGCTTTAGATGGTTTTGAAGTCGCTTCATTAAATCCAACTTGGCGAAGTGCTTCCTTTGTGCAAATGGCCAAATATTACTATCGGATTAAACAATATGAACGTGCAGGGGATTATATCGCAAAAGCTGTGGTTGCCAATCCGCTAAATATAGATGCCTTGCAGATGGACGTGTTGGTTCAGCACAAAAAAGGAGCTGTAACAGATCGTCTTTCCCATCAGACAATTCTCCAATATGATCCGTTTAATGCTTTTCTCCAATTTGAGGAAAAGAAGACATTTTCATCCAGGCAAGAGTTTGCCGCTGAAAAGCTGATGGAACTGGCGATATGGTATGCTGATCTTGGAGAATCTGAATCTGCCACCGATCTACTCCGCTCGGGACAGAAGAATACGGAAGCTTTAATTTGGCTAGCTTGGCTGACACGATCGAATAAGTCGATCAGTCAGGAATGGTTAAATCAGGCAACGCAAAGTAAGCCCGCTTTTGTCTTCCCATTTCGAGAAGAAAGTAATCAGGTATTCCAATGGGCAAAAGAGAAGAGTAAAAGTTGGACTATCGATTATCTGACTGCACTATTGTATCGTTTCAGGAATCAACCCCAAAAAGCAAGAGAAATTTTGTCGGCAGTAGCGCAGGAGCCAAAAGATTTTGCGGCCTATTATGCACTGAAATCAAGTTTGCAAGATACGAGCCGCATAGATCTAGCGGTACAGATGATGCAGCAGGCAACCTTGATGGAACCACAAGAATGGCGATATGGGCTACATTTGGTGGAGCTCCTAAACAATAGTCAGTCTTATAAAGAAGCGCTTAAGGTGAGTACAGCATATCATCGCAAATTTCCGAAGAATTATATACTAACCCTGGCACAGGTACGTGCATTGTTATTGGGGAAAGAATACATGCGGGCTGAGAAAGAATTGGAAGAGGTGACGATACTTCCATTTGAAGGCGCAACTGAAGGCCATCGGTATTATGTACAGACCAAATTAATGCTGGCCTACCAATTTATCCTTGAAAAGAAATATAAAGAGGCAAAGTTGAAAATTGCGGAATCGAGATTATGGCCCATGAATTTGGGCGTTGGTGAGCCTTATTCCGATGAAAAAAATGAAATATTGGCCGACTGGCTTGAACTGCATTTGCAGCAAGGGAATAATCGGGGAAATCCAGATCTTTTGAAAAAAATTGCCCATAGTAAACCTTCAAAAAACAGGTATGAACTGATGCTTCGCGAACTTGCAGAAGAACAATTAAAGCTGTCGAAAGGGGAAGGATCTGCCGCGAAGAAGGATGATTTAAAAGGAATGATTCCTTCGGATCATGATCTTCTCAAGCAGATTAAAGAAGGAACCCTTGCAAGTTATTGGCCGGTATTGATCCGAAAAATCTATTTTGAACAGGATCAACGTTTATTCTGATGACAGAAGGGAGAATGAAACAGACGTTAATCATAAAGGAAAAAAGTCGGGATGGCCGGATTTGAACCGACGACCTCCAGCACCCCATGCTGGCGCGATACCGGGCTACGCTACATCCCGTTTATTCCAATTTGATCGAAAGTCGTATTTAAATAGGACGATTAGCTGGAATAATTTTTTGGTAGGGCTAAAATAATAATTATTGACAAAAAATAAAATGTAAAAAAAAAAACGCCATTCGATTTAGAATGGCGTTTTTCTTCGCTAATAGATGCTGATTAGAACTTATAACCGACCATAATGCCGATAGTTTTATTTTTTGCATCTAAGGTTTTGTCGATACTCGTAAAACCATGGCTGTAATAAGCATCTAATGTAAGGTGACTGATATCTACACCGATCCCCACTCTGCCATCGAATGAAAATTTCTTATAATCGGTATTTGCGCTGGACTTCACTGTTTTTACATCATAGTTTAACTGCGGCCCCAATAGCCCACGGAGGTTGAAGTCGCCATTTTCCAAAAATTTATAACCGACCTGTAATGGTAGATTTATTTGATAGAATTTAGGTGTTTTCTGCACATTTTCGAAGGTATATTCTTTACGCAACAGACTGGCACCGATTCCAGGCTGGAAGAAAACGCGATCTCCTATACGGGCAAATCCTGCTACTGATACGCCGACTTTGCCATTATTATCTTTGACAGACTTGTTACCAAAGGAACTCATATGATAATTGCTTCCGACCTGTAAACCATAAGTGATATCTTGCGCTTGTGTAGTACCTGCAATTCCTAATAATGTCAATCCCAACAGGGCTACTTTGAATGTTGTTTTCATTGTCAAATTATTTTTTGTGATCAATTGTATGTTGTTCTTTCCTTTATGACAATGGAAAATCCGTATACCCTTAGAAAAAAAAATATTTTATAAAATAGATGGCTTACCTTTAGTCGTCACAGACGCCTTTTTATAAAGTTTCTTGGGCAAATATCATTTGACAGATGGGAGGATGTACCGTACTCACCATAGCATCTATATGAAAAGAAATACGAATAGGGATAAATAAGGGATTTGAAATCATATGGTGCATGTATTGAAGTTGAAATTAAAAAAAGTGAAAAATTTGTAAGGGTAATAGTCTATTGGGGTGTCTTACTAATAGAGCGGATTATTTAAACAATAGAATTGATCAATGTCGGAAAATAAAGAGAAGAATTTTGAGCAGCTATTTCGGGCGCACTACAAAGAGTTACATCGTTATGCCTACCGGTATCTAGGCGATAGTGATGTGGCGGAAGAGGTTGTGCAACAGGTGTTTTTGCGGCTTTGGGAACGCGATTGGGAGGAGCAGATACATACTTCATTAAAAGCGTATTTATATCGGGCTATTTATAATGAAAGTATGAATGTGCTGAAAAAAGAGCAACGTAAGCTAAAATATCAATCCCACGAACAGCATAGACAGGATTTTGTACCTGCGGTTGATGAAAGTACGCGGGATTTGAACGAAAAGCTACAGGTGGCATTGGCGGAATTACCTGAAAAAAGCCGGACGGTCTTTGAGTTAAGCCGTTTTCAGGAAATGAAATATAAGGATATCGCAGTAACCCTGGATCTGTCGATAAAAACTGTTGAGGGACATATGAGCAAGGCACTGAAGCATTTGCGTATCGAACTTATGGATTATTTAACATTGATTATTTGCTTTCTTATCTATACGCTATGAATAAGGAACTGTTAGAAAGATATATCATTGGTGAGACCAATGAAGTAGAGAATATCATGATACAAGGTTGGTTAGAAGAAGACGCTAACAATAAGGAGGAGTACATAAAAATGAAAAAAATGTGGGATAGTTTGCCTAAACCCCTGGATGTTCCTGATGTGAACATAGATAAGGCTTGGGCTGACTTCAAAATTGTGCGAGATAAAAGAGCGGCAGAAGCTGCGGTAATCCCCCCAAAAAAGACTTCTGTAATTCAATGGAGCTGGTGGTTAGCAGCCAGTATCTTGGTCTTTTGTGCAGTAGGATTCTATGTGTTTGATCAATCTCATCGTGAGGAAATGTTTGTTTCGAGTATGGAGCAAGTACGACAAGATTCCCTACCTGACGGTTCGGTAGTTACCTTAAATAAAAATACGGAACTGGCTTATTCAAGCAGATGGACCAATAAAAATAGAAATGTGGCATTGAAGAGAGGGGAAGTGTTTTTCCAGGTTCACAAGGATAAAAAACATCCCTTTGTCATTGAGACAGGTAAAACCAAAATTACGGTATTGGGCACCAGTTTTAATGTGCGCCGAACATCAGATGCGACGGAAGTTATTGTTGCTACAGGATTGGTTAAAGTCGGTTATGCAAATAAGGAAGTCTTTTTGCGACCACAACAAATGATTACAATCCGGGATAGTGATACAATAAAAGTAGGAAAGGAACCTGTCAAGGATCAATTTTATAAATATTACGTGGATCGTGTGTTTGATTTTGAGAATACCCCATTACAGCGTGTTGTTGAGTTGCTAAATCAAGCTTATGCATATAAGATTATTATTGACCATCCTGCTGATCAGAAATTATTATTGACAGCAAAATTCGAACAAAATAGTTTAACTGAAATTTTGAAAGTCATTTCTAGCACATTTGGATTAAAAGTAAATGTGAAAGACAGAGAGATTCATCTGACGAGGTGAGCCAACAGATAGATATATTTTCAGAACAAAATTGTATAGAAAACAACATGATACTATTTTTTATAAAGAGGGTAGAGCTTTATCTCTTAATTTTAATGCTGTGTTCGTTCCATTTGGGAAGGGCACAGCAAAAGCTCGCTGCAGCGATTCAAATACCAGCCTTTCCAGAGACTACTGTAGGCGAAGTTTTTCGCTTGTTGAAGGAGCAGCAGGATGTATTGTTCTCCTTTAATGGAAATATCCTACAGACAGACAGTGTGATTCATACTAAGGCCTTCAAAGGGAATTTGTATGATTATCTGGATCGGATTTTGGGAAAGGAATATAGTTTTAAAGAACTTGGAAGGCATATTATTATTCAATATACACCTCAGCGGATGTCCGTGGAGTTTGAAGTGAAGACACCTAATAAAAACAAAGTTGTTATAGCGGGGTATATCAAAAATATTCGGACTAATAATCCGATTTCCAATGCCAGTATCTTTGATCGAAGTGCTTTATTGTCTACGTTGACGGACCAAAATGGCTACTTTGAGTTGGACGTAAAGAAAAAAAGTAATCTCATTGCAGTGAACGTTAGTAAGGAGGCTTTTCGGGACACCAGTGTTATGGTGATTTTTCCGATAGAAGCGCAAATTGGCGATAAGAAGAAGCGTGAATACGGCTATTTTGAAGGGTATGAAGAAGATCATGGTCTTTATCGATCTTTTTGGGGACGGGTATTTCTGTCTCCTGCCCAAAAGATCCAAAGCATGAATTTAGGCGGGATGTTTTTGTATAGCCCATACCAAATTTCGATGACACCGGGATTAAGTACACATGGTTTTATACAATCGCAAATTGTGAATAAATTTTCCATAAACATTATTGGTGGATCTACTGCGGGGGTAAAAGGTATTGAGCTTGGTGGCGTATTTAATATTAATCAATATGATATGCAAGGCTTGCAAATGGGCGGTGTTTTCAATGCCGTTGGGGGAAGTGTGCGTGGCGTACAACTTGCCGGTGTAGGAAACCGTGTGTTCGGAGAAATGAAAGGTTTGCAAATGGCAGGCGTCTTCAATGGTGTGGGAGGAAATGTAAGTGGGGTACAGATCGCCGGTGTGGGAAACCATGTTTCCGGGGAAGTGAAAGGTCTGCAAGTAGCGGGTGTTTTTAACAAAGCGGATACGGTTAGAGGTGTTCAAATCGCTGGTGTTGTAAATTTAGCCAATGAGGCTCCAGGAACGACACAGCTTGCTAGCATACTTAACAATAGCGAATCGACTGTTGGAAGTCAAGTAGCAGGCATCGCCAATAAAGCAAAAAAAGTAAAAGGATTTCAATTGGCAGGTATCGTTAATATTGCTGATAGTAGTGATTATCCCATTGGTCTGCTTAATTTTATTAAAAATGGTGAGAAGAGTCTTTCAGTAGCGGTCAATGAGGATAGCTATCTCGGACTACAATTTCGTTCAGGTGGTCGGGTACTCTATAGTATATTATCGATCAATAGGGCACTCGATGGCAACAGACCGGATAAATATGCCTTTGAAGCAGGTTTAGGTGCAGTATTGATCAATAGGACCAAGTTTAGCCTGCGTACGGAAATAGCTACACGTAATTATCTGACAGAGAAATTTAAAAGCCTGGATAATCATCAGTCGTCGCTGCGGGTAATTCCGGCGTTTAAACTAAGTGAGCGCATGTCTATATTTGTTGCTCCCAGCCTGAACTATGCGGAGAGGGATGAAAATACAATTTCTGGTGGTAGCACGGTATGGCGAGCTTGGCGGAGAGACCGTACACGAAATACATTTTATGGAGGTGGAATGGCAGGTCTTATGTTAAAATTATAAAACTAAAAACTATTTGGCAATAGCGCTGTTCTATAGATAGCTTTTAAACATTTAACATTTTACGTAAACGCCCTATATCAATCTGATAGAGGGCGTTTATCTTTGTATAGCGGATGAAAGAACAGTGTTTAAGCGACTGTTGCAGTCTTTAATACATTACGGTAAGGATAAGAATGGAAGATGTGTCTGCGAGCAAATCGACCTAAAGAATCTGCGTTTACAAATTTAATATAGTCATTCCGCTGAACACCAAAATATTCATATTGACTGCCGTCGTGAAAAGTGACTGTCAATATTTGTCCTTTCCAGTCAATATCCTGAATACCAGAATTGGTAATTGTCTCCGTGTAGATCGGTAACTGTTGCTCTAATGTTTCCGGACAGATGCTTACCAGGAAATGGTAGGCTTCAATCATTTCCACACTTTTTTGCTCTGCAGCCAAACGACCTTCTTCATCATTGACAAATTTATCTGGATGACATTCTTTCATGATTGTCCGGTAGGTAGATTTCAGGGTTTTAAGATCCACAGATTTCTCTACGTTAAGTAACTTCCGGTAGTCGGCAATTTTTTTCATGGCGGCAAAGATATGCTTAATAATCAGATTATTCGTTATGAAATATGAAAAAAACTTATTTCTTCAACAAGGTTTTTACATAGAGCTGTTCAACCTTCTCTCTAGCCCAATGTGTTTTCCTTAAGAAAGTTAGGGAAGATTTGACACTCGGATTGTCATTGAAGCATCGGATGGATATGCGTTGTCCCAACTCTTCCCAACCATAATACTCCACTAAATATTCAATGATGGTGTCGAGCCTTTTTCCGTGTAATGGATTATTAATTTGTTCTTGCATGTCGTAAAGATAATAATCTTCAAATTATGGATTGCGCTAATTTTTATGGTTTGGATGAAAATGGAGCAGAACTTAATGGGTATTAATATTCATTAAGTTGTGTTGCCAGCTTTTCTAGTTCTAAATTGAGCTGTTCGTCCCAAATTGCTCCCGTAGCATCCAGCTTTCCTTTGACTCCTTGTATGAGCAGATTTCTTTTTTCGTCAATTTGAGCTCCTAGTCCCTGCAGGATACGTTGTAGTTCAACATGTGCTGTTTCGCCTTGCGCTGCTGCGGTAATGATACTAACGGGCTTATCGGTGAAAACCGTAGTTGCTGCGCACCACTCGAGTAGATTTTTTAATCCACTGGGCACACTGAAAATATATTCGGGGCTGCTTATCAATACGATGTCAGCATCATGAATTACCTGACGGAGTGCAATAATTTCAATAGGTGGATGGGACTGGCTCTCTTCAGGATCAAAATGAGGCAGTTCTTTAAGGCGGTCAAATAGGGTGAAATGGATATCGGCATTAATCTCCTGTTGGAGGTGACTTACAATATGATGATTGGATGAATGTGCACGGGCACTACCTACAATGGCAAAAATAGTTTTCATGTGAGTTTAAATCTAGTCAACGGCTGTATACTGCTGCTTTGTTTTTACTTTTTATATTCTTAATGAAGGAACTAAATTACAATATTCAATTCAAACGATTTACTTTGTTCTTCGCTTCAATGTAATTTTTCGTTTCTTTCTCCTTTTACCGATTAAGTTTATACTTTTGGAACTGAGGACTTATATTAGCTTTTTTCGGATTATATGCTTTATTATGAGAAATAAAATGGGGTACCGCTTATTGTGGGAGCGTATTCGTACTGGAGACGAGACGGCTTTCTTTGATCTTTATGCGGCGCTCTATCAAGAGCTTGTTAATTTTGGAATACGCACCTGTGGCGACAGTGACTTGGCAAGTGAAGCAACCGATCAGGTATTTGTTAAAATTTGGGAGAAAAGAGAACAGCTAGATCGGGTAGAAAATGTACAGTCCTATCTCATTACTTTTTTAAAAAGACGTATCCTACGTCTACTAGAGAAACAACATAGGATAAATACCGCCCTTCAAAATGTAAAAGCGGAAGATGATTGGGTTGAGATGCCTTATGAGGAGTTTGTTATCAAAGTACAGACGAATGAAATTATACAGATCCGTTTAAAGGAAGCGTTGGAGAAGTTGTCTTTTCGTCAGAAACAGCTGGTGAATCTGAAGTTTTTTGAGGGCTATTCCTATGAAAAAATAGCTGAAACTACGCAGATGTCCGTGAAAACTGCCTACAATACGCTTTATGATGCTTTAAAGATTCTGAGGGAGGAATTGAAAGATATTTAAGTTTAATTTGTTGTTCTCCCTTTGAAGATTCAATAATCGCATAGAAATGCGCTTAAATCTATTGTAAAATGCCATCCTTGTATTTTCTTTAAAAAAAATAATAATCTGATTTTCAGGTTTTTGTGAAATATTTTAAATTTTCTTTAGGCAAAATAACTCCTTTTGGGCACTATAGAGTAAATACCCAAAAGAATGAGCCAAAAAGATTATAAACAGTTAGAAGATTTTTTGATTGACGATACCTTTCAAAAGTATTGTTCGGGAGAAGATAAGAACTGTATTCTCTACTGGCAACAATATAGTCTGAACCATCCAGAACAAGCGGAGACGATTCTGAAAGCCAAACGCCTATTTCAACTCTTGGTTGGCAACCGTAGACCTGTGAATGAGCAATTGGAAAAATTGAAGACAGATCTGCAGAATGCTCCAGTAGAACATCGCTTGCCCTATCGGTTTAACTGGCCTAAATGGGCAGCCATTGCTGCTGTGTTTGTCGCTTTGGTATCGGGTGGTGTTTGGTATTATGCTCAACCGGGCAAAGTTGATACGACATTACCAATAAGCGCAATTGGCCAGGTGTATCAAACAAAAAATGGTGAAAAAAAGACCTTCGAATTAAGTGACGGAAGTA
Source organism: Sphingobacterium sp. BIGb0116 (assembly GCF_024808035.1). Taxonomy (NCBI): domain Bacteria; kingdom Pseudomonadati; phylum Bacteroidota; class Sphingobacteriia; order Sphingobacteriales; family Sphingobacteriaceae; genus Sphingobacterium; species Sphingobacterium sp. BIGb0116. Next base: position 213,688 of record NZ_JANUDT010000011.1, read on the forward strand.
CTGTTACGTTAAACTCTGCGAGTAAACTGGAGTTATCGGCAGATTTCAATCAGGAATTGCGTGTGGTGCGGCTTGCGGGTGAAGGTTATTTTCAGGTGGCCAAGAATAAGGATAAACCTTTTGTGGTACAAGCATCTGATTTTGATATCAAGGTCCTGGGAACAACATTTAATGTGAAGAGTTATTCCGATGAACCTACAGCAGAAGCACTGCTTGTAGAGGGTTCGATTGAAATGACGAGCAAAGGACAGCGTGAAAATTCTGTTGTCATCAAGCCGAACCAAAAAATCACGATCTTTAAGAATCAAGCAGAAATAGCAGTCGCTCGTAAAACCAATAAACCAACAGCGAGCAAATTACCGATTAAGGAGATTGCCATAGAGAACATCCCTACAGTAGAATCCAATACAGCTGAAATACCAGATATTGCATGGCGTGAAAATAGATTAGAAATCGTGGACCAAGATTTTGAATCGCTTCGCCGGACGTTGGAACGCTGGTATGATGTGGATATCCAAATCCAAAATGATCAATTAAAACAATATCGCTTTACAGCAACCTTTGGTAAGGAGGGTATTACTCAGGTACTGAGTGCTTTGCAGAGCGTTGAACCTTTTAAATTTAATGTATATGGGAGAAAAATAACTATATCAGAAAAGTAAAAAGGATGGTGGACCAACACCATCCTTCATTGAAAAAATGATTAACCAAAAGCAGCAACATTGGGGCGTGCTGCTTAATATTAATTTTAACCAACACTAAAATATGATTAAAAATTGCTTATTGCAAATGCGCAATGGATATATTGTGCATTTTAGATTCATTATCCGGATGAAACTAGCCTTAATTATGACTACGTGTGCTGTTATGAATGTTTCGGCAAATGTATTTTCCCAACAAAAAGTATCCTTGGATGTCCAAAAAACAAAACTGAGCAAGGTACTTAAAATGATCGAAGAGCAAAGTGATTATTACTTTGTCTATAATTCGACGAATGAAAATTTAAATAAAGAGGTGTCAGTCAATGCAAATAATACCAAGGTATTGGATGTGTTGGCTAAGCTTTTTAATAAAAGTGGATTGGTTTATTCCGTTTCTAAGGAGGGGCTTGTGGTTGTCAGTCAACAGCAGCAGGTGGCTGTCGCAGGTGTCGTCACTGACGATAAAGGCAATCCCTTAGCTGGTGCTACGGTACGTGTTAAGGGAACCGCGGTGGGACGTGCAACAGATATCAATGGACGCTTTATGATCGATGCGGCAACAGGAAACACCTTAATTATTTCTTTTGCGGGTTACACTTCGCAAGAAGTAGCCGTAACCAAAGAGGGTGATCTGAAAATTGTTTTATTGGAAGATAATCGGATGCTCAATGAGGTTGTTGTGACGGCATTGGGTATGAAGAAAGAGAAGCGCTCATTGGGGTATTCTGTTACGCAGGTTGCCGGTGAATCGCTAACCACAGCCCGTGAAAATAATGTGATGAATTCACTCGTTGGAAAGGTGGCCGGGTTGGATATCAGTTCTACTTCTGGCGGTGCCGGAGCTGCGTCCAATGTGACCATCCGCGGGGTATCGAGTTTGAACCAGACAAATCAACCATTATACGTAATTAATGGTATTCCTATGGAAAGTAAGCCGGTAGGTATCGGAAATGCCAATTCCAAAGGAAACTCAGGAAGCCAATGGGATAATGCACCCGATCTTGGTGATGCAATTGGCAATATCAACCCAGACGATATTGAAAGTATTTCAGTACTGAAAGGTGCTGCCGCATCTGCATTATATGGTTCAAGAGCCAAGGCAGGGGTTATCCTTATTACAACAAAATCAGGAAAAGGCAATTCGATCGATTTTAATAGTAACCTTGTTGCCGAGCAAATTATAGACAACACGAATTGGCAAACAGTCTATGGTCAGGGGGCAAACGGTGAGAAGCCAACGACCCAAGCAGGCGCAGCCCAAGTGGGAGGTTCAAGCTGGGGAGCTAAATTAGATGGAACACCAGTCGTACAATTTGATGGAGCTTCAAGACCTTATTCATTACAAAAGGGAAATTTAGATCGGTTTTACCGCACTGGTTCGACATGGACTAATACATTAGCGTTAAATAAATCATTTGATGGTGGCTCTATTCGTCTGTCAGGAACAGATGTCAATAACAGGTCAGTTGTTCCAAATTCGGGACTGAAAAGACAGTCGTTCAATTTGGTCGGACTTTTTGAGCCACTTAAAGGATTGACGATCGATGCACGCTATAATATGATTCTGGAGCAGGTCAAAAATCGTCCAATGGTTTCTGACGGTGCTGGAAATGCCAATTACAACGTCATGTTTTTGCCAACGAGCATCAATATAAACGATTTGAAGCCATGGAAAGATGACAATGGAAAAGAGATCCTCTATAATTCGGGTAATGTGTATGCAACCAACCCTTGGTTTGCAGCAAATGAGTTTATCAATAATACGAACCGGGATCGTTCGATCGCTTCCGTAACAGCAAAGTATACCATGGGTAATGGTTTGTTTGTTCAGGGTAGGGCAGGAAGAGATGGTTATACCGATCATTATAAGAATGTTGTTCCATCTGGAACCGGCTATTATGAGAATGGTAAAATTGCAGAGCAGGAAACTAAATTTGCAGATATTAATGCCGATGTTTTGGTCGGTAAGTCATTCACTTTCGGAGATTATAGCCTTACACCTAATCTTGGTGCGAGTTACCGAAATACTAAAATCAGACAGACGACCAATTTAGGTGCCGACTTCGCGATATTTGGTGTGTATAATATTTTGAACGCAAAAAATAAGTCGGTAGCGTATCTCGAAAGTGAATCGGAGACGCAGTCTACTTATGGTACCTTAGAATTTGCTTATAAAGATATAGCCTATTTGACTGGTAGTTTACGCTCTGATTGGTTTTCTACCTTAGCTACACCTGGAGTAGATAATAAATTAAACTCTGTTTATCCCGCAATCTCAGGTTCATTTATCTTTTCAGAATATCTAAAACCATCATGGTTGAGCTTTGGAAAGTTGAGAGCAGGTTTTGCTCAGGTAGGACAGGCAACAGATCCTTATCAAACCTTGTTAACCTATAATTTTAGAAGTGAAGTACTCAACGGACAACCTTTAGGGGTTATTAACAATGTGAATATTCCGAACTCTTCCTTAAAAGCTTCTACAGCAACAGAGTTGGAAATCGGAACGGAGTTGCGTCTTTTTAATGATCGTGTAAATTTGGATCTAACATGGTATAACAAAAAGTCGAAAGATGAAATTTCCTTTATCACAACGCCTTCCGCAAGCGGTTATGCTGGTGCCGTACTCAATGCCGGTAAAATGCAAAATAAGGGATTTGAAGCATTGATTTCAGCCACAGTTGTCAAAACGGAAGATTTTAAATGGGTATCCTCATTGAATGGTTCTTACAACGACAATAAAGTGATTTCATTGGCTGAGGGAATGGACGAACAGACGGTAGCGACTTCGCGTTCGGGTGTAGGTTACTTAATGAATAAAGTTGGTATGCCTGCTTTCCAGATCATGGCTTTCGATTATAAATACGATAGTAATGGTGAGATCGTAAAATTGGCCGATGGTTCTCCTGACCGGGGTGAGTTAAAGTCCTATGGTTCGGCAATGAATAAATGGTTTGCTGGCTGGAATAATGAGTTTAGCTACAAAAGGTTCAATTTTTCTTTCTTGGTTGATGGAAAATGGGGTGGAAAGCTTTTCTCGGGAACAGATTATTACGGTTATATTTTTGGATTACATCAGGAAACTGTGGCTGATCGTGAAAGCTTGGGCAGAACAGCTTCTACCTATTATACCAATACGGCAAATAATGTATCTAAGATATTTGTAAACAGCGCTGATTTTGTGAAATTGAGACAGGTCGTTATGGGCTATACTTTCCCATCCAATCTATTTAATAACAAAGTTAAGTCGATTACAGTAAGTGCTGTAGCGCGCAATCTCTGGACGATCATGAAGAAAACAAATAACATAGATCCAGAATCGAGCTATAATGCAACTTTCCCCGGCTTAGAGCTTGGAGGTGTACCAGCAGTACGTACTTACGGTGTTAATTTAAGTGTTAAATTCTAATTGCAAACAATCATGAAAAGATATATTAAACCGGTAGTTATTAGTTTAATGGCAGCGACATTATTTATGGAAAGTAGCTGTACAAAAGATTTTGATAAGATAAATACAGATCCAGTTGCTTATGGTAAAGAAAATTGGGATCCAAATTATACATTGAGCTCTGCACAATTATTTTACACAGGAAGTTTTGATTTTGCATACGATACATGGCGTGGAAATCTAATTTACTCGTCGACAATGATGCAGGGTTTATCGACTGTAGTGAGTTATTGGGCCGGCGATAAATATATGCTGAATGAAAGCTATACCGCGGCGTATTGGGGTACGGGTACAGTTGGGGCCTATATTGAGCAGGTTCGTAATATTGTGGATGTGGTTGAGTTTACAAAAGACAAACCAAAATATGCAAATCTGTATAATGTCGCACGTATTTGGAAAGCTTTAATTTTTGCTCGCTTAACTGATTTGTATGGGGATGTTCCCTATTTGGAGGCGGGACTGGGTTTTTATACCAAAGTTTATAAACCGAAGTATGATAAGCAGCAGGACATCTATAACGATTTGCTAAAGGAACTTGAAACGGCTACTGCAGCATTAAAGGATGATGGTGATAAAGTCACTGGTGATGTTATTTATAAAGGTGATATTGCCAAATGGCGTAAATTTGGCAATTCTCTGCTCTTACGCACAGCGATGCGTTTGGTTAAAGTAGACGAATCTAAAGCGAAGGAATATGTGCAGAAGGCTGCGGGTAAGACAATGGACAGTAATGCCGACAATGCTTTTATTTTACATGATGAATCAGGATCTAGAGTCACTCAGAATAGAAACAGCCAGGTTTTATTGGGCGATGGTGGCCAAGAGAATTATTATGTAAAATGGTCTAAAACGTTTATTGACTATTTAAAAAGCAACAATGACCCGAGGTTGCAAAAGGTTGCTGTTACAAAGCTATATTTATCAGAAAAGGACAAAACACAGAACGGGAGTTTTATCACAGATCCAACCAAGCAAAAGGGGATGCCGAATGGAAAAGATTTGGGATCAAATGCACAGTATAACATCAGTAGCGACCCAAGTTATACGACCTTTGCAGAATATTCTTCGCCCAATCCTAATATGATCAAGCGGACTGGTGCGACATTTATTTTGACCTATGGCGAATCCGAGTTGCTTTTGGCTGAGGCAGCCCAACGTTGGGGAATAGCTGGTAGTGCAAGCGATCATTATAAAAAAGGTGTGAAGGCAAGTATTACCTATCTGAATCAGTATGATGGTTCCTTAGCAATAAGTGATGCTGATGCTGAGACTTATTTGGCTGCGAATCCATTTAATGCTGCTGATGCCTTAAAACAGATCAATACCCAATACTGGGCACATACCATAACAATGATGGATTTTTATGAAACTTGGAGCAACTGGCGTAGAAGCGGCTATCCAGCGTTAACTCCGGTGAATTATCCAGGAAATGCTACTTCGGGGACTATTCCAAGAAGATTCCCTTATCCTTCTACTGAAGCGGCTATCAATGGCGAAAACTACAGAGCAGCTTCGGCCGCAGTACCTGGCGGAGATAAGTTGTCTGGTCGAGTTTGGTGGGATAAATAATTACAATGGTTTGTTTTTGATTGAGGCTGAACTTTCGTAGTTTGGCCTCTTTAAACCTTTTATAAAATATGATAAACCTAAAAAATCAACTGCTATTTGCGATTGCGATTTCCTGTCTTGTTTTTTCATGTAAAAATACTACCGAAAAGAAGGATGTGGATGCCGTAAAAGCCAAGTCCTTGACCGGTACCTATAAGCTTATTGAAAGCAAAACAATCAAAGGGAAAGATACGGTAACTGCTTTTACGGACACGAGCAAAACCGAAATGTTTAAAATGTTCAATGATGACCATTTTTCCTTTTTTAACCACGATAAGGAAAAAGGTAAAGGTAAAGAACCGCTGTTTGTCGCAGGCGGGGGCACCTATTCTTTTGATGGTGTCAACTATCAAGAAAGATTACAATATTGTTCAATGCGCGATTGGGAAAGTAATAAGTTTGATTTTCAACTTACTTTAAAAGGAGATACATTGGTTCAGACCGGTGAGGAAAACTTACCTGAATTGGGAGTTAAACATACCATTGTGGAGACCTATCTAAAAGTTAAATAATCGATAATCTTATACCTGGAGTTTTAAAATCCTTATTAAGTTTATTTTATTAATGCAGACACTCAAGTTCATCCTTGAGTGTTTTTTGTTGAAAAGGGACCCTTTAATGGGCTTTTGTGCATTTTTAGAATTATTTTAGAAAAAAAATAAAATTATATTGCAACATTTTCAGCAGAGCCCCGACTACATAGTAGAAACATAAGAATTAACAGTATTAATTTTATAACGTGCAAAATCAGCTTAGCGATAAAGATTTATTAGCGATGTGCCAAACGGGCAATGAGTCTGGGTTTGCACAGCTCTATCATCGGTATGCAAAAAAGATTTTTAATTCTATTTATCGGATTTTGTCCAATCAGGAAGAAAGTGAAGATATTTTACAGGAAACCTTTGTTGACTTTTTTTCAAGATCAGATAAATGGCATTTAGTTCTCAGTGTGGAAGCCTGGTTGAGAAGGATGGGGGTGAATAAGGCAATCTCACTGTTACGGAAGAATAAGCAATATTTTACGCCGGTGGATGATTTGGAAATTAAGGATGATGGCGAAGACGAATTGCTGGAAAAAGAATGGCGTGAATGTCGTTTGACAGATTTGGAGAATGTGATCGATCAATTGACAGGCGTGCCTAAGATGGTCGTTAATCTTTACCTGTTTGAAAACATGAGCCATGATGAAGTTGCGGAAACATTGGGGATGACAGCGGTTGCTGTACGTAGTCAATATCACCGTGCTAAAAAGAAAATTTACGAAGAATTGAAGGAAAGGTATAATTATGCGGGATAATTTAAAAGATTTTGTAAACGCTAATCGGGAGGCATTTGATCAGAGAGAACCTTCGGCTGACTTATGGAATAAAATAAGACCACAAGTAGTTCCCCCTGTTCAGGAAAGAAAGATTAAGCCTTTATGGAAGTGGGCTAGTATTGCGGCAGCAGCCCTTTTAGTGGGGACAGCAACTTTTATTGCTTTTAATCAACAACGAGAAATAGAAGTAGAAAAGCCTGTAGCTGCGGTACATCCTATTACTGTTCCGGAAAAAGAAGACAATGCAAAAGCAGTTGATGCTGAGGTGATGGGAATTGATACTGGAGGCCAAGAGACTTTAGCTCCTGTTAAGGCAATCGCCGGTATCGAAAGCAAAGGAAAACAATTGGCAAAAGTAAGCGTATTGGAAGCTGCTCATCGTGAAATGGAAGAGAAAATGGATTACGTTCAGATGCTTCAGGATTCGAGTTCCGCAAGCACGCGTTTAAGTGCTGTCTTGGCGATGAAAGATGGGGGTAAGTTAGATCGCAATAGTGTGGGAGCTTTGGAAAAGACAGCTGTGTCAGATCAAAGTAGTAATGTCCGCATGGCTGCAATCGAAACCATATTAAGTGGACTTAGCCCAGAAGAACGTCAGCAGAAAGTTCAGGACTTATTTGTGGAGCAAAATGATCCCACTTTACAAATGGAACTGATGCAAATGATGGCCCAACAGGAGGATCCGACGATGAAAGCAACAACAAAAGAAAAGTTAAATGAAATTGTGGAAGATCCATTTACCCTGAAATTTGTGAAGGAGCAAGCATATGCGGTATTATTAAATCAATAATAGGATATATTAAGGTAGAAGTCAGATTGTGTAGGTTAATCTATGAAAAAGCTTAAAATGCATTATTTGACAAATAATGAAGACAAACTAAAACGAAATGAAAAAGATAAGGATAATGATGATTGGGGTCGCACTGATCTTTGCAAGCGCATTGCAGGCCCAGGTAAATGAAACTGTAGAAAGTGTGGCTGCACCAAAACCTCCTAATCCTCCTAAAAAGGCTAGAGCGGTTTCAGGAGTTGTTGTTAGTAATAGTAATAATTTTACATACAGTTCTGCCGGATTCGGCCGTGAAAAGGGACCGAAAAACTGGAAAGAAATTAAAGTGCCCAACTTGGGAAATAAGCTTTTACTAAAATTGGATAATGTTTATATTGAAGGTTATAAGGGGAAAGATGTGCTGATTACAGCCAAGGTGGAGGAAAGTGAAGAAAATGACCGCGCAAAAGGCCTACGTGTGATCAATGGCTCGGGATTATCGGATAATTCAGGACTTGGTATGAATATCAAGACAGAAGGTGGAGTGACGGAAATAAGTATGGTAGGGATGCCCTTAGAGGATTCTATTCGTATCAAGATACCAATGGATTTACCTGTGACGATCAAAGGAGGGCGTGGAGCCATGTTTAATGCTGGAGTTATCGAATTAAAAGATATACGGGCTGAGGTTGAAGTTGCTAGTACGATAGGCGACGTGAATTTATTGAATGTTACCGGGCCGATCAATGTAAAGGTTTCACAGGGAGATGTTACAGCCAAATTTGTTCAACCTGTCAAAGGACCGATTTCTTTAGTCGCTGCTATGGGCGCCGTAGATGTTGCCTTCCCAAAGAATTTCGGAGCTAATGTGGATGTAAAATCTGCTATGGGGAATATCTATGCCGCGGAGGAATTTCAATTCGAAAAACCTGCCGAGGAAGCCAAATCAACTCCTATGGGTAACGCCGTGAAAGGCAAAATGAATGGTGGTGGACAGGATGTTATTTTAAAAACATCTATGGGAGATATCTACATAAGAACACAGAAATAATAGATATAAGAACACAGAAATAATAAAAAAAATAGCTTGTTATAAACAACAGGCTATTTTTTTAGTTCCATGCGGACGAGGTATTGATCATTCTCATCTTCATATAAAATTTGGACAACCCAACCCAGTTCGTGTGAAATTTTGATCAATAAATCCTGGTCTAAATAGAGCCATTTGAAAAGATTTCCTCGAGTCCCTTTGTACTCATACTGGTATTGAATTTCCCCAAAATAATGCGCTGGTTTTTTGATGTTGTAATCTTTGTACAAATAACTGATGTCTGAAGAGTCAAAAATCAGTTGGCCATTTTCAGTCAGTAACTCTTTACTATGTTGTAATAGTTTTCGAAAACCATCTACGTCGCCGGCAAGACCTATTCCGTTCATTAAAAGCAATAGCGTATCATATTTTTGGCCTTCGAATTTAAAGAAATCTTCGCAGATAATATGTTGTACCCCGCGTTGTTGCATAATATGACAAGCGGTTTGCGAGAGTTCCAGTGCATCTACTTCAAAACCTTTTTCTTGTAGATACAGGCTATGGCTGCCAACTCCGGCTCCAACATCAAGTACACGTCCATCACATAAAGATAGACCAATAAATTCCAGTTCAGGAAAATCATCGGGTTCCCGAAAGAAAATCTCGACGGGCATTTCATCTTGGTCGCCATAACTTGTATGGAGTATTAAAGGGAACTTTTCTTCTTGATGTACAAAGTAATCATCTAAGGCCTCACCGTATACATCTCTATGCATTGTCATCATCAATCATTAATACTTTTTTTGCAATATATATGGAGTCCTCATCTCCTGTATGTTTCATTGGTTCGTCAGATAGTTTGATAACTGGTGTCCATTGATCATCTTCTGGCAAAGCATCAGTCATCTTAATGACGATATTCATGGGTTTGAGTCCCACATCATTGGTGAAATTGGTACCAACGCCAAAGGAATGCAAGATTTTCCCCTCACAGTAGCTCGCGATTCTTTCGACCTTCTCATAGTCTAGGCCATCCGAGAATATGATTGTCTTTGAGAGGGGATTGATTCCATTTTTCTTATAGTGTGCAATAACCTTATCTGTAAATTCAAGTGGGTCGCCGCTATCGTGACGGACTCCATCAAATAATTTGGTTAACTTTTTATCAAATTGCTGAAAGAAAACTTCTGTAGTATAGGTGTCCGACAGTGCTATTCCGAGGTCACCCCGGTAGACATCAGACCAATGTTCAAGGCCAAGTAGATTGGCCATTTTATAACCGTATTTGGCGGCGTGAAACATAAACCATTCATGGGCGTGTGTGCCAATTGGTTTCGTCTCATATTTCATTGCTAAATGTACATTGCTGGTCCCTATAAATGTTTTTTCGCCATATTGCTTCAGTGTGCGAACGACCATATCATGGACTTCATAAGAATGACGCCTGCGGGTGCCAAAATCAGCAATTGTGATATTGAGTTTTTTATATTTTTCGATTTTATCTTTGGCCGTGGCGATTACTTCTGCATCCGAGGCACGTTGTAAACCTTGGGATTCATAAAAAAGTTCACAGATGAGCGACATCAACGGAACCTCCCAAAGAATAGTACGGTACCAGTACCCTTCGATAATGACTTCAAGGTCGGGGCCATCCTGGAATATTTTGATCTCTTCGGGATCGTAGCGATAACCTTGAAGAAAGTCAAAATAGGTGGGGTCTATATAAGGACAAGTTCTGGCAAAAAAAGACTTTTCTGCTTTTGTTAACTTCAAATTAGCCATTTCATTGACGGCCTCCTTCAGGAGTACGTCAAAACCATCGGGAAATTTATGATGTCCCCGGTTAATAAAATGATAACGTGCCTTGGCCTTTGGAAACAACTTAACCACAGCATGCTGCATGGTGAATTTGTAAAAGTCATTATCTAATATAGAGGTAAATGAAGCCATCTTTATCGATCTGTTTTTTTGTTTGAAGCGGTAAATTTACTAATTAACGTGAAAATGTATGGATTGTTCATGATAAATATAAAAAGACATGTATATAAAAGGCGGGTAAAATTTTTTATTTTACCCGCCTCATTTGACTTATTATTTTATTCGGCTGTCATTATCTTGTTCTAGATCTTTCTGATCCTTGTGAAGAACGTCCAGAGCTACGTTCACCTGAGCTTTCTGAAGACCTTGATCGAGATACGGACGATGAATTGTCTGTATTTGATCTACTTCTTGTGTTTTCGTAGCTCCGATTTTGAGTTGGTTGTGCTACAGGTTGCGATACCGGTTGGCTCGAGCGGGTCCTGCTGCCAGCATCGTTATTTCCATTTTGAACAGGCTGCGATACTGGTTGGCTAGAACGTGTTCTGCTGCCATCATAATTTCCATTTCGTTGCGGTGTCGTTGTCGGTTGAACTACTCGTGGAGGCACAGTCTGATCATTGCTGTTCGCATTTGACCGCGAACGAGAATTATAATCTGTGTTTCTATTGTAGTCTGTACTTCTGCCGTTTACAACACCATTATTATCAACGGAGCCATTTTGTCTATCTCTACTGGTAGATGTAGGGTTGTTATTGTTTGAAGCATCCGATTGGCGACCTGATCGCGTTCTAAAATCATAGTTATTCGAATTAGGTTGTGTACCGTTCGTATTTCTATTTACAGTTCCATTGTCGCTGGTTCTCGTATTATTATTTGAACTACGGCTCGAGCCACCGCTGTTGGCATCATTACTAGACCTTACAGAAGCATTTCCACTGTTATCAATATATAACTCACGACTTCCTGATCTTGAGTCGATGTTATCTCGATTGCCGATGACACGATTGGTTCGATCTGAAATCTCACTATTGTTATTTCGTGTTCGGGTAGAAGCATCTACGACATTTGTAGGACGTGCAGAAGATCTTGTATTACGGTCTACATTTGGACGGTACATACTGATTTCATTACTACGATTGCTGCTACTGCGGGCAGACCCAGGTCTATCGACATTTGCTATTCTATTAACCGTTACGCTTCTTCCTGTCGAACGTTCGATGTCAGATCTTCGCGGTCCACCAACATAATAGTTGTTGTTTATTATCGTTGTATTGTTGATAATGGTGGTTCTGTTATAGATATTATTGTAATTTCTTCGATTAACGTAATACCTATCCATGTCCCTATTCATAAAGTGATTGACTCCCACAAATGTCCAGAAGTTCATCGGAATATTAACGGATACATTGATACTCATGCCCGGACCCATTGGTGCCCAACCGTAGTAGTCGTTACTTTGACGCCAATTTACCCATGCTGGTCCCCATTCATAGTCAGGAACCCATCCCCAACCATAACGGTCATTGTAGTTCCAACGACCATAGTGAAATGGAGCCCAACCCCAGTCATAGTTGGATACCCAGGTATTACCATAGTCGGTCATTGTCCAATAACCATTGGTGGCATAAGGCTGGAAGTTCGGGCCAACGTCCGGAATCCAAACATAGCCATAATTGGGGTCATTAACCCATTCTCCGTAAGGGGAGAGTTGATCATAGAACATCTGGAACGAAACTCCAGCATTGTTATAATTGTTATAACCATTATATCCACCCCGTTGGGCCATTGAAGTCGCGCAACTTGAAAAAGAAGCGATACCTATAAAACCAAGTACCCAATATTTTATGTTGCCTAAATTTTTCATGACTGTAATATTTAAAAGTGTGACAAAACTCTATTGTATTGTCTTTGTTATTATGACAGCATAACGTATAAAATGGTTTAATCGGTACACTGGAAATCTGATTTTTTTTATATAAAAGTCAAATTGATGATCTTTTTACATAAACGACAATTTTAGATACATATTTTTTATTTACCTTTACCGCTCGAATTGCTACGTGTTTGTTCAGCATAAGACGTGTTTTATGACACATTAATTTGAAATAGACATCATTTAAATGGCTAAAAAACTTCAGACTTTTTTTCTAGAATTCGCAAACATTCACCGTTTTTTGCTACGGTTTTGGCGCGAATTGGTAACTCCACCATATGAATTTAAAGAAATTGTCCGCCAGTGCTATGAAATAGGCTACAAATCTTTGCCTTTGATCAGTTTAACGGGATTTATTGTTGGATTTGTTTTTACAAAACAATCGCGTCCTTCTTTGGAAGAATTCGGGGCGACTTCGATGTTGCCTTCGCTTATTTCGATTGCTATTGTTCGTGCTCTTGCACCGCTGGTAACAGCTTTAATTGCTTCGGGTAAAGTGGGCTCGCAAATTGGTGCGGAACTAAGTTCGATGAATGTCACGGAGCAAATCGATGCCATGGAAGTTTCGGGAACTAATCCATATAAATATCTTATTGTAAGTAGAATATTAGCTACAACTATTGGAATTCCTGTACTATGTTTTTATGTAGCGGGTATAGGTCTTTTAGGTGGTTACCTAAGTATGATGAGTAAAGACGACTTAAGCTTTTTGAGTTTTTTTACGCAGGTATTTGAGACAATAGCATTTAAGGATTTAGGTGCTATGGTTTTGCGTGCGGTTATATTTGGTTTTACTATTGGAGCTGTAAGTTGTTATTGCGGTTATTTTTCTTCAAAGGGGACTGAAGGTGTGGGTAAGGCGGCCAATGCGGCCGTTGTCGCTTCGATGTTCCTTGTATTTATTGAGGAAATAATTATTGTTCAAGTTTTATCGTTCTTTGGATAGTGAGCTATGGAAAAGATTAAATCAACCATCGACCATTCGAAGCCGGTCATTGAAATTAGGGATGTTAGCAAATCTTTCGGTGATAATCACGTCCTACGTGGTGTCAACCTGGATTTATATAAAGAAGAAAATCTCGTTGTGCTTGGGCGTTCTGGAACAGGGAAATCAGTGTTGATCAAATTGATTTCGGGCTTATTAAGACCTGATGAGGGGACGATCAATGTTTTGGGAGAGTCAGTTCTTGAATTAAATGATCGCGAACTGCGTGAATTACGCTTGAAAATAGGGTTTTCTTTTCAGAATAGTGCACTTTATGACAGTATGACTGTGCGCGAAAATTTGGAATTTCCATTGGTTCGAAATAAACGGAACTTAACACGTTCGGAGATCAACCACGCTGTAGAAGAGGTTTTGGATGGAGTAGGGCTTTCGCAAGCTATCAATCAGATGCCATCGGAGTTGTCGGGTGGACAACGTAAACGAATTGGTATTGCGCGCACACTGATTCTTAGACCTGAAATCATGATGTACGATGAACCAACAGCAGGACTAGATCCGATCACTTGTTTGGAGATTAATGGATTGATTAATGAGGTTCAGGAGAGGTATAAAACAGCATCAATTATTATTACGCATGATTTAGCTTGTGCGAAAGAAGTGGGAGACCGTATTGTGATGTTGTTGGATGGCAAGTTTGAAAGACAGGGGTCTTTTGAAGAGATTTTTGATACAGATGACGCACGTGTAAGAGCGTTTTATAATTATAATTTTATTCTATAATATACATGAGTAAGGCAGAAAATAAAAGAGCAATCATTGTCGGTATTTTTGTTTTTTTAGGCGTATTGATTCTTTTAGCGGGTATTTTTGTTTTGGGTAGCCAGCAAAAGAAATTTACTAGAAATATCGAAATTACGACTTCATTTCCCGATGTCGCTGGATTGAAAGTGGGAAGTAATGTGTGGTTTTCTGGGGTTAAGGTAGGGATCATTAAGAATATACATTTTAAAAGCGTGCAGGATGTTGAGGTGGTATTGACAATCGAGGAGAAATCTGCTGAATATATTCGTAAAGATGCTGTAACAAAATTGGGCTCGGACGGTTTGATTGGTAACAAGATTGTAGTGATTTCTGGGGGGTCGCAAAATGCGCCAACAGTGGAGACGGGTGATTTCTTGCGTTCGGCGAAGACTGCGGACATGGAAGCAATGATGGAAACATTGCAGGTAAATAATGAAAACTTAGCAAAGATTACTACTGACTTTGTAGAAATATCACGTGGATTGGCGGACGGAAAAGGAATGGTTGGAGCGATGTTGACCGATACTTCTATGGTTAATACATTGCGTGCTACGTTATTGTCAATCAGTGCTGCAATGAATAATGCGAATAAAGCATCTGCTAATTTGGTTACCTTGACAAACTCTTTAAATAGCAATAAGGGCTTGATCCATGATTTAACGACTGATACCGCTATATTCTCTAACCTGCGTCAGTCTGCAGCGCAGTTGCAAGGAGTTTCTCAGACAGCAAATGCGTTGATAAACAATTTGAATAATGCTTCAAGTCGATTGAATGATAAAGATAATGCGGTGGGTGTGTTATTGAATGACCCGGCATCGGCAAATCAAATTAAATCGGCAATCAATAATTTAAATTCGAGCACATCCAAACTGGACGAGAATATGGAAGCGCTACAACATAATTTCTTGTTGCGTGGTTTCTTTAAAAAGAAGATGAAGGAAGATGCGAAAAAAGCTGAGTTGCTTAAAGCGGACACTGCAAAATAAGTTGTGTTAAAAAAGAACATAAGGAAAGGCTGTACGCTTGCGTAGGGCCTTTTTTAATAAATAATAGCGTCATTATGGGATCCAACTCAACAGGTATTAGCACTGTATAGCATTTGGATAACCCTTTTAGATTTGAAAGAAATGAATCACAGCGAAATAACCGATAAAGACGTCATTTACGAAGACAATCATCTCATAGCTATAAATAAGAAGGCCGGGGATATTGTGCAGGTGGATGAAACAGGAGACCTATCTTTAGAAGATATGGTGAAAGTATATTTGAAAAAGAAATATGATAAGCCAAATGAAGCATTTGTTGGTGTTATTCATCGATTAGATAGACCTGTTAGTGGTATGATTTTGTTCGCCAAAACAAGCAAGGCTCTAGAGCGAATGAATAAATTTTTTCAGGATAGACATGTGAAAAAGACCTATTTGGCAATAGTCAGACAGCGTCCGCGAAAAACTGAGGGGAAACTTATCAATTGGTTGGTTCGGAATAGACAAACAAGGGTAACAAAGGCCTTTCCACGCGAGGTGAAAGGCGGAAGTTATGCCGAGTTGGATTATACATTGGTGGGTGAGTTGAATGGATTCTATTTGCTGCGCGTAGAGCCTTTAACAGGTCGTACACATCAGATTCGTGCGCAACTTGCAGCGATGGGATGTCCTATTGTTGGTGATAATAAGTATGGATATCCAAGAGGTAGTTCTTTGGGCAGTATTTGTTTACATTCTCGTTCATTGGCCTTTACGCATCCAATAAAAAAGGATAAGATGGAATTGACCGCTTCTTTGCCGAAAGATGGCTTTTGGGATAAATTTGAATCTTTGGCACGCTAATCGTTAAAATTTCAGTACCTTTGTGTTATGAAATGGTTTAAATATTTACTCCTAATATTTACCTTAAGCTGCTCGGCTGTGTCTGTTTCGTACGGACAGTGTGCGATGTGTACATTGACCGCTGAGAATTCTACGAAGGAAGGAAATATGCAAGGAAGAGGTCTGAATGACGGTATTTTGTTTCTATTGGTAATACCTTATCTAGCTGCGGCGGGCCTTGGTTATTTATGGTATAAAAAATACCGTAAGAAGAACCCTGTAACAAAGAAATTTTTAAACGAAATAAAATAGATTCTTCATGCCCACATCCAAATTCCATGCAATGATACATTCCAAATGTCCGAAGTGTCATATTGGTAATGTATTTGTAGGAAAGGTATACAGTTTACACAAGCAGCATATGAATGATACTTGCCCTTATTGTGGTGTCAAGTACGAGGTTGAGCCGGGGTATTTCTATGCTGCCATGTATGTGAGTTATGCTTTGTCTGTCGCTGAGATTGTTACTGTATCTGTTGCTATCGCAATTTTGACCGGAAGCGAGTCTCCTTGGTCTTATCTGATTGGTCTAGCTGTAACTATTTTGGTCTTCGCACCTTTTAATTTTAGATATGCCCGTTTGATTTTACTTCATTTTTTAACGCCAAAAATCAGTTATGATCCGCGCTATGAATTGGCGGCAGAGATAGGTGAAAAGGATAATAAGAACCTTGAAGAAGATAGCAACGGTATTAATGATCTAAAAAAATAAAAGAGCTCCAAAGAGCTCTTTTATTTTTTTAGATACTTCATGGTACTGTCGAAAAGGAACACCTTGTCTTTATATACTTCCGAAATGAGTTGTTGTAATGGGATTAGATGTACTTGCTGAAAATCTGCTATATGGTCTTCTGAAGGGAGTACAACCTGAATGCAGTAGGTCATACCTTCATGTGGAGACTGGAGCATTTCCAGAAAATGCACTTGAAATTTTTGGGATTGCACGATATGATCCTGAATCCATGAAACGACCTCTTGATGGATTGTTTCTTCTGCTATAACGGAGACATTGTATAAAAACATATGCAAAAATACGCTATTTTTTTGCTATAAAAAAGATTCTAAAGGACAGAACCGAGATAAGTTTGAATATTACATTTAATTACTATATCTTGTAAAAATAAGGTTGCATTTCATGCAATTCCGTATTTAATTGCAATATTTGGAATAAATGATAAGGATGTATTTGGGATTATGAGGATGAAATTTTGGATAGGTTTGTTTTTTTCTGCCATGATCATGTTGGGGTGTCGACGACATAGTGTTGATCTTATTCCAATAAATCAATTTTTTTCTACACCTGAAAAATCAAATTTTAAGATTTCTCCAAATGGTCGATTTATAGCTTACATTGGCTTGGATAATCATTGTAAAAATATCTATTTAATAGATTTGATCAATAAGGATAGTTCCAAACAGCTTACTTATCAAAATGATATTAATGTAAAATCCTTCGCTTGGAACAATGATTCAAAAATTTCCTTTTTGACGGAACAATCTTCGCAGGATAGTTTACGTTTATATGCTGTGGACATCAACACAGAAAAGATTTGGCCATTGATTAAACCGGTACGAGGTCGGTTTCGATGGATTCATGCTATGGCGACCGGAGGGGATAGTTTTATAGCGGGAATCAATGACCGAGATTCCTCATTTTTTGACCTTTATCGTATCTATTTAGACGGGAGGCCACGGGAATTGGTTTTACAGAATCCCGGAAATATGAGTTCCTGGGTTGTATCCAATGATGGGCAGGTACGATTGGCTGTGGCCAACGATTCTGTACAGCAATCTGTGCTCTATAGAAGCTCAGAAAAAGAACCATTTAAAGAGATTATACGATGTGATGTTGAAAGTAGTTTTACTCCACTGGGTTATAAGGATAGTTCAAATGCCATTATTTATGCTTTATCTAATATAGACCGGGATAAACTAGCCTTGGTAAGTTATGATTTAGTAAATCAAAAAGAGCTGGGCGAGCTATATAGTCATAAAGATGTTGACGTGAGCCCTGGGGGGTATTTCACTGAACAGAATAAGCTGTTATTTGTCAATTATAGCACATCAAGACAGAACAGACATTTTTTTGATGAGGCTACCAAAGAGAAATATGATCAATTGTCGAAGCAGATTGATGGCTTTGAGTTTCAGGTATTGAACACTGATATTTCGGGGAATAAGGTCATTGTTAAAACCTATACGGACGTAAATCCGGGCGGGATTTATTTTTATGATTTTTCGACACAAAAATTAACGAAGCTAACAGATAATAATTCCGATCTAAAGGACAAAGAACTTTCGCCAAATGAGTATATCACTTATACCGCGAGAGATGGTATTCAGATTTCGGGTTATTTAACTTATCCCATTCATTCCAATCGCAAAAATCTGCCTATGGTTGTATTGCCCCACGATGGACCTAACGGACGGGAGGTTTGGGGATTTGATAATGAAGCGCAGTTTTTGGCAAACAGGGGCTATTTGGTTTTTCAGATGAACTATAGGGGATCGACTGGTTTTGGTAAGAAGTTTTGGACTGCTGGATTTAAAGAGTGGGGAGGGAAGATTCAGGATGATATTACCGATGGAGTGAAATGGTTGATTAAAGAAGGAATTGCTGATCGGGAACGTGTCGCTATTGTAGGGAAAGGTTTTGGGGGCTATTCGGCGCTACACGCTGCTTGTTTTAATTCTGATCTTTATAAATGTGCCGTGTCTTATTCCGGTTATACCAATCTGTTCACTTACTTTAGAGATATACCACCATATTTTAAATCGTATGTACAGAAAATGTATCAAGTAGTTGGGAATCCGATTCGGGAGGCTGAGCTATTTAAAAATATTTCACCTGTATTTCATTCGGATAAAGTAAAGATACCGGTGTTATTGGTACAGGGAGGAAAGGATAGGTTTAGTTCGGTAACAGATGCAAATCAATTTGTACAGAAATTAAAGAATAATAATATTCCCGTACAATACATCCTAAAAGAGGACGAGGATAGAACTTTTAAACGGGACGAGAATGTCTTTGGTTACTATAATGAGTTGGAGCGGTTTTTGGCGAAATATCTTGTAGACTAAGGGCGGGAGATTATGAAAGCAGAGAAATATAGCTATCGAAAAAACTACGGATTATTGTTGATGTTTTTCATCGTGATTAGTGGTCTGTATATATTTGCCCTTTTTCTTTCGCGTAATTATACAGAATCGCATATTAAGAACGAATTTACCAATCGAAAATCGGAGATATTTGATCAAACCTTAGTCCCTTTCAATGATTTTTTTCAGAATAGAATTCCTGAAGTATCTTTTTATCAAGGTTTTTTGGATTCAGTCCAGGCGGGAAAATATGCATATAGTATATTAAGTTCCTACCCATTCGTTAGAGAAATTGGTTTTTTTGATTTACAATTTAATAATGATCATAACTTGAACTATGGTTTTATTGTTAATAACCTTAGAATTCAACCGAAAACCATTACTTTTTTTACCGTTTCCAGGTCTGGCCTGAACAAAAATACGATTCGGGATCGTGGGCAGATGGGCTTGCATTCCGAAGAGATTAATAATATTGGTGTGAAGCTGGCAACTTATATCGATAAATTGCAACCGAATGCCAAGCTTTCTGATAAGGATATACTGAAGGTTTTTTATACCATAAGACCTGGACAGATTACCTATCTGAATATTCCAAGGGTCAACGACTTAATAGTCTATAAGTCCATTATGGAAGGTAATTTGGATCATACTGTCGGATATGAACAGGATATGTTCAATTTTCAGATTGATCCAATGTATCTGGAAGTAAAAAATAGTTATTCAAATCTTTATGAGAAAGTAGAAATAGTCCCACTGGTTGGTGCTCCGATCACGCCGGAAAATGACGAGATTTCAACGGAGATGCCGTTACCTGGAGCCTTAGCTGACTACAAACTTCTTTTTAGGTCGAGTAAAAGTTTTCTGTCAAAAGAGATAAATCGCAGTTTTTGGCCGGTATTGGGAGGGGTATCCCTGATTTATATTATTTTGATTGCAATATTATATTTAATTTATAGAAATTTAGAAATTAACGGAAGACTTTTTAAATTGCAGTACGATTTCATCAATAATCTTACCCACGAGTTTAAGACGCCTGTGAGTGTTATTAAAATTGCTGGAAATAATATTAAGAGTGCGCAGGTACTCTCTGATGAAGAACGGAAAATGTATGGAAATATATTAGATCAGGAGGCAGACCGATTAAATAACTTGATGAATAAGCTGTTGTCTTTTAGTCAGATCGAAAATAAAACCATAAAATTAAATAAAGAAGAAGTTGATTTGGAGGAATTTACCGAAAATCTAGTAGCTTCGTCAAGAATAAAATATGCGGATTTCAAGATTAGCACAAAAATTGATGTAAGGACATCAATGCTTGCAGATCCGGTACTGTTAAGTAGTGTGTTTCAAAATATGATCGATAATGCCTATAAATATTCGAAAGCGGGGCATAAAATCTTAGATATTGCGATACAACAAAACAAGAAGAATTTTGTTATCACTTTTAAGGATGAAGGAATAGGTATTGAGAAGGCAGAGTTTAACAACATCTTCAAAAAGTTTTATAGAATAAAAAGTCAATATAATCAGCAAGGAAGTATCGGTTTGGGCTTGGCTTTCTGTAAAGAGATTACTGAATTTATAGGCGGTGATATTACAGTAAAAAGTCAATTGGGACATGGGACCACCTTTACCTTGGTATTTCCGGTTTAAAAAATAAATTTAAATATGAATAAAGACATCACTGTTGCTGTTATTGAAGATGATGAGAACTTACGGTTCTTGGTAAAACATCGATTGGAATCCGAAGGCTATCAGGTCATTCAAAGTGGAAATGGGAATGAAGCGGAAAGTTTGATCTTGGAAAAGAGACCCGATGTGGTTTTGTTGGATTGGATGCTTCCAGGAAAAGAAGGCAACGAAATCTGTGAAGATGTCCGTAAAGCCGGGTTTGAGAATATCATTATCATGATGACAGCGAAGTCTCAAGATGTGGACAAAATTGAAGCCTATAGCTTTGGTGTGACTGATTACATTAGCAAGCCATTCAATATGGATGTGCTTATTGCTATGATCGATAATAAGGTGAAATTTTTCTTACCTAAGAACAGTCCCGAGGTGTATAAATTTGGTCAGACGGAACATCATCCAAATATTCATTCCCTAATACGTGATGGAAGGAAAGTTGAGTTGACTATTTTGGAAAACCGAATTTTGCTTCATTTTTTACAGAACTTAGGCCGGGAGATTACACGCGAGGAGTTAATGGAGGTTGTCTGGGGTTATAGCTCAAATGTCAACACACGTACTTTGGATATGCATGTGGTTCGTTTGAGGAAAAAGATCGAAACAAATCCAGATAAGCCACATTATCTACAAACAGTTCGGGGGCTGGGGTATAAATTTGTTGATGAGGAAGAGATTTAATTATATTTAACGGGTAAGAATTTGTTTTGTTGAAAACAATTATTATCTTCGTATAGATTCAAAGCAAGACCATGTTTCCTGACGAGGGAAATATGGTCTTGTTTCTTTTTTAAAAAGTAGAAAATAAGAAAAAAGATAAAATTATGGCAGAAGTAACTTATTTTACGGAAGAAGGATTGCGTAAGCTTAAAGAAGAATTGGCTTATCTGAAGACGGAAGGAAGGTCTAAAATTGCCAATGCTATTGCAGAGGCTAGAGACAAAGGAGATTTGTCAGAAAATGCAGAGTATGATGCTGCTAAAGAAGCTCAGGGTCTTCATGAGGCTAAAATTGCCAATTTGGAGAATACATTGGCGACAGCACGTTTAATTGATGAGTCCAAATTAGATACATCTAAAGTTTTGGCCTTATCGATTGTTAAGATCAAGAACAAAAAGAATGGTGCTGAAATGACTTATCAATTGGTGGCGGAGTCAGAAGCAGATTTAAAGTCGGGCAAGATTTCAGTTAAGTCTCCTATTGCCCAGGGTTTGTTGGGGAAATCGAAAGGTGATACAGCTGTTATTGAAGTTCCTGCTGGTAAAATTGAATTCGAGATTGTGGAGATTTCAAGATAATATATGTCGGTTATGTGCGGTACGCCATAACCGCACATCCACAAATTAACTTTATATTAAGAAGGTCGTGATATAGTAATCGCGACCTTTTTTGTTTATATTTGTTGGCAGTAGAAAAACAGGGTATGATAAAATTTGCAGTTAAATTTTTAATTGCTAACATACCGAAGGCTTTGCATTTTAAAGTCTGTTGTTTGCTGATTATTGTTTAAAAGATTTATTCCAAGATTAGAATAATATGTCGACAATTTTTTCAAAAATCGTTGCTGGGGAGATCCCAGCTTACAAAGTTGCAGAAAGTAATGATTTTCTAGCTTTTTTGGATATCAGTCCATTGGCTAAGGGGCACGTTCTGGTGATCCCTAAGAAAGAAACAGATTACATTTTTGATATAGAGGATGATGAATATATGGCACTTTGGGTCTTTGCTAAGATTGTTGCTCAAGGTATTAAAAAGGTGATTCCTTGTGTAAAAGTCGGTGTAGCAGTAGTTGGCTTGGAGGTGGCTCATGCACATATACATCTGGTACCTATTAATAAAATTAGTGATTTAAATTTTGCTGGACCTAAATTGAGCTTGGCAGAGGACGAACTTCATGAAATTGCGACTACTATTCGCGAGTCTATCGTCGGCATAACTGCTCAAAATCAATAATTAGAAAAGATTATATTACACTTGATTTACGTTCGATTTTTAGAAGAATGCTATATTTGTACTTTGTTGTTTCAAATTTGTACAAGAATAAGCGTAGGATTTGTTCTAAAAAAGGAACGCAACATTGATTTTTACTAAAGGTTATGCATGAACTTTTGTTGTCATTTCAACAATTATTAAACCCGGAGGAGCTATTGAGCTCAGGAGGGTTTTATCTGGTTATCTTAATTGTATTTGCTGAGACGGGTCTATTTTTTGGATTTTTTCTACCTGGTGATTATTTATTATTTCTTGCAGGATTATTTTGTGCGCTAAATAAAATTGACGTTAATATTTACACGCTTTGTTTGGGGTTGTTTGTTGCGGGAGTATTAGGGAATTTTACAGGCTATTGGTTTGGTTATCGAGCGGGGCCGATGCTGTTTAAGCGAAAAGATAGTTTCATCTTTAAGCGAAAATATGTGGTCATGGCCGAAGAATTTTACCATAAATATGGAGGAACAGCTTTAATTATAGGAAGATTTGTTCCAATAGTTCGTACTTTTGCACCTATCTTCGCAGGTGTTGTAAAATTAGATTTTAAGAAGTTCGTTCTGTATAATGTCGCTGGGGCTGCCATTTGGGTACTTGTGTTGACCCTGTCTGGATATTTCCTTGGTATTGAGTTCCCTTGGATTATACATTATGTAGAATATGTTGTCGTTGGTATGATTGTTATTGCATTTTTACCAATTGCAATAACGTTGTTAAAAAAGCGTATAAAAGATAAAAGAAACAAACAAAATATACAGTAAATTAAAAAATGAGTAAACAAAACCCTTGGCACATGGTTTCTCCAGGTGAGAATGTTCCAAATGCCGTAAATGCTATCATTGAGATTACAAACGGATCCAAAGGAAAGTATGAATTAGACAAAGAAACTGGTTTGTTGCTTTTGGACAGAGTAATGAGTTCATCTGTCGTTTATCCTGCCAATTATGGTTTTATCCCACAGACTTATTGCGATGACAAAGATCCTTTGGATATTTTGGTCATTTGTTCAGTGGATATTTTACCATTAACATTGGTTGAAGCACAGGTTATTGGTGTAATGAATATGGTTGATGGTGGAGAAC
This sequence comes from Sphingobacterium sp. BIGb0116, assembly GCF_024808035.1. Taxonomy (NCBI): domain Bacteria; kingdom Pseudomonadati; phylum Bacteroidota; class Sphingobacteriia; order Sphingobacteriales; family Sphingobacteriaceae; genus Sphingobacterium; species Sphingobacterium sp. BIGb0116. The sequence continues at coordinate 237,784 of NZ_JANUDT010000011.1, forward strand.
AAGATGATAAAATTATTGCGGTAGCTAAAAACGATCCGGTTTTTAATTACATTAAAGATATTGATCAGTTACCTCCGCATACAATGAAAGAGATTGTACAATTCTTTGAGAGTTACAAAGCACTTGAAAAGAAGCATGTCATTGTTGAAGGTGTAAAGGGACGTGAAGAAGCACAAAGAATCTTGATCGAGGCTATCGAGTTGTACAAAAAAGAATTTGTTAACAAATAACCCCAAGCATGGCGCTCGATATATTTTGGACATTGTTTTTAGTATTGGCCAACGGCTTTTTTGTCGCGGCAGAATTTGCTATTGTAAAGGTCCGAGTCTCCCAAATTGAAGTTCAGGCAAAAACAGGTAGCAAAGTTGCTACAATAGCCAAAAGTATAACGGAGCATTTGGATGGTTATTTGGCCGCTACACAATTGGGTATTACACTTTCTTCACTTGCCTTAGGTTGGGTAGGAGAGGCTGTGATGACCCAAATTGTGCAGGGGGTACTAGGTTTTTTCGGTGTTGAATTGACAGGTACTATCGCGACCAATGCAGGACATGTATTGGCTTTTACGATTATTACTGTGTTACACATTGTGTTCGGAGAGCTCGCTCCTAAATCAATTGCGATTCAAAAACCTGTTGCAACAACAATGAAAATTGCGGTTCCACTGCAATTTTTCTACTTTATCTTTAGACCATTTATTTGGATTCTAAATGGTTTCGCTAATTTTCTGTTGAAGATTTTGGGATTTGAAGTTACCAAAGGGGAATCTGCTCACTCTTCTGAGGAGTTGCAATATCTTTTGGATAAAGGTAAAGAGTCTGGTGCTCTGGATATTTCTGAGCACGAGTTAATCAAAAATGTATTTGATTTTAACGAACGTATCGTTAAGAATATTATGGTACCTCGTACCAAAATTGTGGCTGTTGAGGTCACGGCTGATGCCTCTGAGCTGATAGAAACCATGACGGAAGAGGGGTACTCTCGTCTGCCGATTTATGAGGATAATATCGATCAAATCGTTGGTGTTGTCCATACGAAAGATATTTTACCCCTATTAGCAAAAGGAAAAGAGGTTGTCATGAGAAATATCATGCGCAAGCCTTATTTCATTCCTGAAACGAAGAAGATCAATGATCTAATGGCTGAGTTCCAGCAAAAACGTCTACAGTTAGCGATTGTATTGGATGAATTTGGTGGGACTGCGGGTATGGTTACTCTTGAAGATATTGTTGAGGAACTTGTTGGTGAGATTCAAGATGAATACGATGAGGAAACTCCAGTTGTCGAACGTATCTCTGAAACGGAATATATGGTCGATGCAGGAGCTAGTATTCATGATGTGAATGAATTTCTCCCGATAGAATTACCAGAGAGTCAGGATTACGATACGATGTCGGGTCTGGTGAGCGAAATCTTTGATAAGATTCCTGAAGTCGGTGAGCGTAAAGAAGAATATGGCTACGTATTCACTATTATCCGGAAGGCTCAGCAGAACATAGAGTTTGTCAAATTGGAATTGGTCGAATCGGCCGATGATGATACAGAAGAATAAAACAATAACGAAAGCACATGCAGTTATTTTTTACGCCGGATTTAAATCCTTCATTAGAAAATTTTATCCTTAGTGAGGAAGAAAGTAAACATGCTATTCGTGTGCTTCGTATGGATACTGGCGATCGTTTACATCTCATAGACGGTCGCGGTGGTTTGTACGAAGCTCAAATTATTGATCCGCACCCCAAACGTACTGTTCTCACTATTTTAAATGTTGCGGAAGACTTTCAGCGGCCAAAATATCATTTGCATATTGCTGTTGGTCCAACGAAGAATATTGATCGCATCGAATGGTTTTTGGAAAAGGCGACTGAGGTTGGAATTCAAGAAATAACTCCAGTTATCTGTGAGCATTCTGAGCGAAAAGAGGTGAAATTAGATCGTCTAAATAAGGTGGTTGTTGCAGCGATGAAACAATCGTTGAAAGCCTATCTCCCCAAGCTAAATCCAGCAGTATCGTTTAAACAGTTTTTGAGAGAAATCCCAAAAGAAGGTGTTCAAAAGGCAATTGCACACTGTGTTGACGCTGAAAAGAAGTATTTAAACCAGGTTTTGGAGCCTGACCAGCATTATATTATCCTAATTGGTCCGGAAGGAGATTTCTCTGAAGAGGAAATTGATTTGGCACTACAGATGGGATTCCATCCAATCTCACTGGGAGAAGCGCGTTTAAGGACCGAAACGGCTGCTTTAGCGGCCTGTATGGAAGTTTCCCTGTTGAATAGATAAAATAGATAATAGGGGAATAAGCGACGAACCTGGCCCAGTAAATGGGCTGTGAGAGATCTGCAAAGCCCATTTAATAGTTTAATAATAGACGCTAGTTTATTTTATTGGTTCTGCGTCTACAATCTGAATTTCAGCATTTCCCTTAAGCGGATCTTTAGTAAAGATCATTTTCCCTTTTAATTTAATTGGATCTTCAGAGAATTTTATTGCATTGCCCTTTAATGTTACTTCAACCATTGGTGGTATTCCGTTGGATCCACAGAATTGGCATTGCATTACGGGTAATACAGACATCATAAAGTTTTTATGGTTGCGGCCACTATGAAGAGGAACCATGTAACCAGGTAATTCAACAATTTTATTTTCAAGCGCTTTAAGTTCTTTTGGATAGAAAGGAGTATATACTTTCTTTGCCCCATTATAAGTTACTTTATAAGCCATCTTATCAATTGCTTCCCAAGTTTTGTTCATCATAGGTGTATGATCGGGAACATCCGGATTACCGCCTATTTGGGCTTGGGACTGTATGGTACAGAATAATATAAATAAGAATACTGTCAGTGTTTTTTTCATGTGTTATGCTATTGTTATGTATCGAGAAGCTGTTCGTCTGTATTTTCCATTTTCCTGTCTAATGGATAAGCGACTCTTCTTATTGCGATCTTTTGTCGTTGTGTGATCTTAGTTAAACTTATTTATTTGATAGTGTTCCAGAAATACTTGTCCTGTAGGCCTTGATCGCCGGAATAAGTGCTGCGAAGATACCTATTAAACAAGCAACAAACAAGAAAATCAGTTCTTTCGGATGAAGTGTAAAGGCCTCTATAAAATCGGCGCTTTGACTTGTCTGATTACTGATATAGTAAAGCGCTAGATGTGCCATTATAAGCCCAATTAACCCACCAAGAATCGTAATGGTTAGTCCTTCAAGAAGCACAATGGCAAAGAGTTTTCCTTTGGAGGCTCCAAGCGTACGCATGATGGCAAGGTCGTATTTACGTTGCTTTAATGCGTTATATAAATTAATAAAGACGCTCAAACCTGCAATAAACATAATTACATAAGCGAGTATCGATAAAGAATCTATCCCTACGCCTAATAGCGAGAATAGACGAGTGCTTTCCATGGCGGGAGATGCGGCCTGCATGTCTGTTTGCTGATCAATCAATTTTGGCAAAATTCCAATAGCAGCAGGTGATTGATATTTTAGTAGAATTGCTGTTATTTCTAGCCCATTTTGCTTCACCATATCCGAACCAATAGATTTCACAAATACTGCTCCCTCTTCGTGATCAGTGTGTTCTTCCTGTTCGTGACGTCCTTTTTCGTTCGTTTTGGCTGGAGCAGATGAATTTTCTGCTATATCTTCACCATGATGGTGCAGGTGCGCTTTGAGGGTTTCTTCTCGGTCTTCTTGACGTTCGCGTAATTCTTTCTCTAACGCTGTTTCTTGATGCTCATGTTTATGTGCAATGCCATGTACATCCCAAACACTTTCTAAGTTGGTTAGAATTAAGTTATCGGTAACGTTATTGTTATGTTTTAGAATACCAACAATGGTAAAAGGATGTTCATCATGATGGTGCCCATCTTTGCTCAAGCCATGTGAACTATGGATCTGATCGCCAATTTTGAGCTGTTGTTTTTTTGCAACTTGATCACCAATGACTACTTCAAAATTACTTTGCCAGATACGACCTTCAGCTACAGATGTTTCGTAAATAGACAAGAAAGATGAATCGGTTCCAACGATGCGATGGCCCTTGAAATTGTCGCCTAAAGATAAGGGAACTGCTAGCTGAACAAGGGGATTTTGACGTAATGGCTCCAGCTCATCCAATGGAATGTTACCGGTCGGATTGTCAATATGGTAAACACTGGATAGAATCAACTGAAGCGGACTTCCTTTAGCACCAACAACCAAATCAATATTTTTACTGTTATTGTCAAGCTGCTTTTCAAAAGTTTCTCCGGTAATTGAAAGCACGGCAAGGATGGAAATTCCAAACGCCGTTAACAGAATGCTTAGAAAGACCGAGCCAAACTGTCTACTTAAATTTTTCCAAACCAATTGTATCGTGTTCATAACAAATTTTAAAAAGTAAAGGGTGACGTGTAAATAAAGTAAAACAATTATTTTAAAAGGTACATTTTGGAGAACTGATCTTTTATTCTCTTGTCGTGTGTTGTTATCAGTAAAGTCGATCCTGCAGTGTCAGCTATCGATAACAGTAGTTCTAATACTCTGTAGGTATTGTTGTCGTCTAGAGCGGCAGTCGGTTCGTCAGCAATAAGTAGGGCTGGTTTATTGATGACGCTGCGTGCAATAGCAGCACGTTGTAATTGGCCGCGACTCAATTCGTTCGGGTAGGCATCACTTTTTTGATCTAATTGCAGTTGCGTCAATATGAAATGTATTGCATTAAGGTCTATTCTTTTCCCTGCTAAAGATTGTGCCAACTTGATGTTTTCCAAAAGTGTTAAATTTCTTAGGAGGTGAGCCTCTTGGAATATAAATCCGATATATTGCGCACGAAACTGATCCAATTTACTGTTTGATAATAAGGATAGGTCTTGGTTATTTATTTTGACAAGACCTGTCTCCGGTCGTGACAAACCTCCTAATATATTAAGTAACGTTGTTTTTCCAGAACCTGAATCCCCCAATAACAGCGTATGCTGACCTTTCTCGATGTGAATATCTGGAAATTCAATTGGCGTTGAATTGGGATACTGAAATGATAACTGTGTTGTCGATACGATTGGAGTGCTCATGAGGATCAGAAATTGAAAATATATTCAAACTTAGATAAATTGCTTTTTATATGCAATATAATTGCAATTATATTGCATATAAAAAGCAATTTACTGCAGTGGGTTAACAGTTGGCAATGGAAGATGATCGGTCTCTCTCAACTAGCAGTACCACTTATCTATATAAAACCGTTACACGGTCTTCATTAAGGTATAAATTAGAAAAATAATCTTATTGTGTTAATAAATTAAGTGCTTAATAATTTTATTACACTTCTTTAATATGCTGTCCCATTAAGGGGGGCAAATATTCGTATAAATTGGATAAAAAGCCATTTTTTGCTGAAAATCAAGAAAAATAGGAGATAAGTAACATTAAATTAACAACCGGTTTACGCAATGGTAATTTGTTGTTAATGTTAATCTAATATTCTGCTAATAGCTTTGCAGAAACAAAAAACAAATAAATTGGAACCACAATTACAACTTAAAAGAATCGCTGCAGTCGTAACGCTAGCAGTAGCTGCGTCAACAACAGTTTATGCACAGGGCAGTGGAAAGGTGGCGGGTAAAGTAACAAATGTCAAAACAGGTGAAACAATCACAGGTGTGACTGTTAAGGTACTCGGTACGGCGAGAGTGGGAAGTTCGGATGTGACTGGTAATTATAATATTCCTGCGGTACCTGCAGGGAAGTATACATTAGAATTTAGTTATGTAGGCTTTGCTACTAAACAAATTACTGATGTAGAGATAAAGGATAAGGATGTTACGACGCTAGATGTAGTACTCGATAATACTGGGGAAACTGTATTGGATCAGGTTGTTGTTACGGGAACTTTCAAAAAAGAGTCGATAAGTGCTTTGTACTCGCAGCAAAAAAATAGTGCTAGAATTTCCAGTGGTATTTCGACCGAACAAATTAAGAGAAGTCCAGATAGAAATACGTCAGAGGCAATTAAGCGTGTAAGTGGCGCTAGTATCCAAGATAATAAATATGTTATTGTAAGAGGGCTGAGTGATCGTTACAATTCAGCTATGTTGAATAATGCGATTTTACCCAATACAGAAGTAGATAAACGTGCTTTTTCTTTTGATATTATTCCTTCAAATTTAATTGAATCAATCATAATTAATAAAACTGCAACCCCAGATATCCCTGCTGATTTTTCCGGAGGTGTAGTTCAAGTGAATACTAAAGATTTTCCAGAGAAAAATTTCTTTGATGCATCCATAGGTACATCTTATAATACACAATCAACATTTAAAGATTTTACCTCAGCAAAAAGAGCTGGTGGTGAAGTGTTTGGTTTTGCAGGAAGTGACCGCGAAATTCCTAAAGGTTTTCCTTCCACAAAGGACTTTCAATCTTTACAAAATAATTCAAATGAAATTTTTGAGTATTCTAAATTGTTTAAAAACAATTGGGGTTATGATACGAAGAAGTCAACATTAACGCCGAATTTTCAACTGAACTACGGTTCTACTAAGAATTTTAAAGATGATTCTAAATTTGGAGCTATTTTTTCATTGACTTATCGTTACGACCAAAGGAAACGCGAAGCAGACCAAAAAGCATATGTTGGCCAGTCGTTGCCAGAAGTATTCCATGACGATCAATATAGTTACAATACAAATTTAGGAGCTCTTGCAAACTTCGCGTACTCTTGGAAGTCAAATAAAATCTCTTTCAAAAACTTATATAATCGAATTTTAGAGAATCAATTTACGTTCCGTGAAGGAAAAGATGATTCGGGGAGTGAATTCTATCGCACGGGAGATTATCTATTACAACGATCTATTTTAACAAATCAATTATCTGGTGAACATATCCTTTCAGATAACAGTAAATTAAAATTGGATTGGTCCTTGAATTATGGTCGTACGGATAGAGATGAGCCCGGTTATAAGCGGATGGAATATTCAAAAGATGGTATTGCATCGATTTCTGCGACCAGTTCGTCTACAGCAGACAGAGCAGGTAATTTCAATTCGACAATGACTGAGAATTCGTATGGTGGGGCTTTAAATTTGACATTACCGATCCGTTTATTCTCGGAAAATGACAAATTAAAAGCAGGTTATTTCAATCAATTGCGTGATAGAAATTTTAATGCAAGGGTGATTGGATTTATTCGAAATGGAAACTTTGATGCAAGTTTGTTGAAACTACCGCAAGACAAAATTTTTGATCAAGCCAATATTCGTCCAAACGGCTTTATACTAAATGAAATAACCAACGGTGGTGATCATTATGATGCGAAAGCATTTTTGAACGCAGGCTATTTGATGTATGATGGATTTGTGATGGAGAAATTGAGGGTAATTGCTGGAGCACGTCTTGAGTCATATAATTTGAAATTGAATAGTGAAGACAATGGCAATCCAGTAGGTGTTGACACAACGACAATTTCACTACTACCATCGTTGAATTTAATCTATAATTTAGATAGTAAGCAAAGTTTTCGCTTTGCAGCCTCACAAACGGTGGGAAGACAGGAGTTTAGAGAAATGGCACCTTTCCCATTTTATGACTTCAATAAAAACATGAACGTTCGTGGAAATCCCAATTTGAAACAATCAAAAACGTCAAATTTTGATCTGGGATATGCGTATTATCCAACAGCTGGTGAAGTTTTATCGGTGGGAGCTTTTTATAAATATTTTGAAAATCCGATCGAACAAGCTTTACAATTAGGAAACTCAGGCCGTTCATTTAATTATACCAATTCAAAGTCTGCGGATGTGTTTGGAGTGGAAGCAGAAGTAAGAAAGAATCTGAAATTCATTGATGAGCGATTGGATAATTTTGTCATCAACGCGAATGGATCATACATTTATTCGAAAGTTATTGTTCCAACTACTGTGAACTCAACAGGTAAAAGAAAACTGCAAGGACAATCACCTTATCTAATCAATGCTGGATTATCGTATACGACCAAAAATCCAAATACCACAGCGATTACACTCTTGTATAATAGAGTGGGACCAAGAATATGGGCAATTGGTAATGCTGAAGATCCAGATATTTACGAATATTCTAGAAATATTCTTGATTTACAATTGGCGCAAAAATTTGCGAACTCCAGAGCCGAAGTAAAATTGAATTATAGTGATATTTTAAATAATAAAGCTTATTTCTATCAAAAACCAAAAGGTTCTGATCCAAACGCAGCATTCAATAAAAACACAGATAATATCAATAGAGCTGAGAAATATGGATCTACTGTGTCCCTTACGCTCTCTTATAAATTTTGGTAGTCTATTGTTAATTCATAAATACTTAACATAGAGTTAATTGTATCGTTAAATTAAATTATTCTTTTTGTACAAATAAAACATGAAAATGAAAACGAATTTAAACTTAAATCTTTTAGCTGTTTTAGCGGCAGGCTTAACTGCATTTGCAAGCTGTAGTAAGAGTGATCCTTCGGTAATTGAACCTCCTGTTACCCCGGGTGATTCAAATGAATCGCTTGCTGATGCTTTCTTTGAGAAAGTAGCTTATAAAGGTGCATTTGGTTCTACTGACTGGACATCAGGATGGGTTAATTATGAACCAAATAAAACAGCATATTCTGCTGCTACAGAGGAGATTTCAGGTGAAATAACTGCAGATAAAACTTTAGATGCATCAAAAACATACTTGTTAAAAGGTTTTGTTTACATTAAAAGTGGTGTTACATTAACGATTCCAGCTGGAACAGTAATTAGAGGAGATAAAAATACTAAAGCAACATTGGTTGTCACAATGGGTGGTAAAATCAATGCAGAAGGAACTGCTGCTAAGCCAATTGTATTCACTTCAAACCAACCCGCTGGTACAAGAGCTCCAGGTGATTGGGGCGGGATTATTATCTTAGGTAAGGCACCTAATAATATCCCAGGTGGAACAGGTCTTATTGAAGGCGGTTTAACAGCTCCATACGGAAATCATGGTGGAACCATTGCTGATGATAACTCAGGAGTTCTTAAATATGTACGTGTTGAGTTCCCAGGTATTGCTTATACAACAAACAACGAGATTAACGGTGTTACATTTGGATCAGTTGGTTCTAAAACAACTGTTGAATACGTTCAAGTTGCTTATTCTGGTGATGATTCTTTTGAGTGGTTTGGTGGTACAGTAAATGCTAAGCACCTTGTCTCTACTGCAAACATCGATGATATTTTCGATTTCGATAATGGTTACTCAGGAAAACTTCAATTCTTAGTAGGTCTTAGAGATCCGAAATTAGCGGATCAAGCTGGTCAATCAAATGGTATTGAATCTGATAATTCGGAAAAAGTATTTGATTCTTCTCCAAGAACACGTCCTGTTATATCAAATATGACATTGGTTGGACCTGGTAATACTGAGGTTGATCCAAAACATGAGTATGCAAATTTGTGGAGAAGAGGAAGTAAGATGATCCTTGCTAACTCTATCTTTATCAACATGCGTTATGGTATCGATATACGCGATAAAGAAACTGGTGATGCTTTGACAGATAAAACATCTTTGATCAAAAACAACATTTACCAATCATTTACGGCTGGTAGAGACGTTATAGCCGATGGTACAGTACCTTCATTTGCTACTGTTGATTTATTGAAAACGTATTTGACTACAAATAATAATACATTCTTGGACGATGCGGCAGCTAAAAATCTTTTGGTTAATCCATATAGTTTAACAGCGCCAAACTTTATCTTGAAATCAGGATCAGTAGCTGCTACTGGTGCTTCTTTCTAAGAAATAGATAATTATAGTTTAGTAAAATAGATGGAAAATCCTGCCTTGGCAGGATTTTTTTTTGACCAATTTTTCACGGTGGTCAATGAACAATCGCAGCTCATTTTCATGAATAGTTGATTTGTCCAATACATAACCTTATCCATTCAAGTTATTTGGTCGTCACGTTTGAGTTGCTGTAACCTGGATGTAGAAGTGAAAGATGCCCCTTTATTCTCTAGCTAGGTTATATTTTTATAAGGTGATTTGATGTCGTGTCATTGTAGTTTGAATACTATCTTATGTTGAATTAAAGTATCACGAATGGTTATTTGTGATAGTTTGGCCGTATTTTAAAATACACTGTTATATTTCTAGTTTTTATTTTTTTTACAAATAGCTATTTTGTTTAGTGTGTTTATTTAATTTTATTTCCAGTTGTTTAAAATAATGTAATATTTAATTTATTGTTGTTTAATGTTGTGATGTTATCTTCAGGTAATGAAAAGAATATATGAAAATTTTCTCAAGATAGCAATAGTTGCATTCTTGTGTGTAACAGCTTTTACCGGCTGCAAAAAAGAAGAAGTCGCGCCTTCAGAAGTCTCTCAGGCAGAACTTGCTACTGTAAGTGTATCTGAATTAGTTGATTATCTTGCTAACTCCATAAATGTTAAAAAAAGCGATGTAACCTATGATGCAAAAACCCAACAGTTTAAATTATGGGGAGTTGATCAGGTAAGTCGAGAAAAATTAATTGAAATGTTTAATAACTCTAAAAAATTAAGATAATGAGTAAGCTAAAATATTATATAATAATACTGTTTTTCTTTATTGCGGCTCAAATTTCATTTGCACAAGGAATACCTACTTATGTAAGTGATTTTAAAATTAACAATAATAACCTGCTGAGTTCTACAAAAATTGCCTTATCTGCAACAGGTTCTAGTACAACAGTGAAATATAATGTGACATTAACGAGAGCTATTAATCCTTCAGGTGGTCCATGGAATTGGTATCCAACAAATATGCTAATTGGACTTGGAACACAAATCAATGGACAATTTGTTTGGTTGGATGGTTCTAAAGAAATTACCAATTCGAGTTTTGGGCAATATAATTCTATTTTGGATAAGGAATATACAGCTAACATAGATCATTCAAAACTTCCTGCAGGAGGTAAGATCTATTTGGTGATCGAAAACCATCCTTCAAATGTTCCATCATCATTGTGGTTTAAGGAAGCTTATCATGTTAAATCTTTTGACTATGAAATTCCTCCTCCGGTTGTTCAACCTCCAAGCTATGATAATTGGATTAATGATATTGGCCATTTTGCTATTTACAATAATGACATTCCGCCAGCTATCACCTGGAATAAAAATCTAGTTAACACAAGTACAGTTTCGCTTGAACTTTATCAATATGGGGTGAGTAAAGGCTTTATCGGCAAAAATGTTCCTAATACAGGCAGTTATAGCGTTGATTATTCAGCATCGCAATATGGTCTCGTCGGTGGTTTTAATAAGTATGAAATTCAAATTAAAATTATATCAGATGCAAATCCAAGTATCAGTGATATGACAAAAAAGTTTGACTATTACCAAGATTAACTCTGTGGAAATTAACATTGATTTATTCATTTTTTCTATGTTACCCAAAAAATAGCTGTCTAAGTGGAAGTGATAAATTTAGGTGCAAGTAGATCTTTACTTGCATCTAATTTAATGAAGCTATTTTTTGCTTATAGTTTGCTTACGCCAAAAGAAGGCTTATCTCGGCTCGTAATGATAAACAATCTGATAAGACTGATTTTTAAGCTCCTCAGACAATTGACCTATATCCAGTGTTTGCGCTTGTGGAGTAGGCTCACAGACAGAATAATATTTTCCATTGTACAAAATAGCATCACCGATAGGATGTTCAAATTGAACGGCCATCGTTACATGCGTGGGATAGAGCAGGGTGATCATAGGTAGATTGTAGATTTCCTTTACCAGATAAAAAAACAGGGCAACACGGTCATCACAGTCACTGTATTTATTCAATAGTGTTTGTTCTGCAGAAAGGCGCTTTTCGGATCCGAAATTATCTTCGTCATTTTCGTATAAGAATGCATATCGCGTAAATCGCATTAAATAATCGACACCTTCCTGCTGATTTTTTCCTTTTAAATTTTCCTTGAGGGCAGGAATCAGGGATTGATAAGTCTCTTTGCTGAGTGGAATATTGAAATAAGTTTCGAAATCTACACCCGGATAGTTTTTAAAAAGATCACTGATATCTTCATTCAACTTGACATTAAAATGGTAGGCTTTATGTCCATAATTGAACTCAATTTGCTTCTCCTTATAATTTGCTGGTACAAAATCAGGTAATTTTGTGATTTTATAACTAAAATCTTCAATGGCTTCTGGTACTTTAATCTTAACAGGAATATAGGTGTCTGCGCGTTGAAAGAGCTTTCCATAGTCATGGAAGTTTAAACAGGTGTATTTCTTACCATCGATTTCAAAAAAGGGAATATCAGAGATATCTTCTTTGTTCTGAATGAAAAATATGATCTGATTATTACCCACAGCCAAACGGGCATCATAACCGGATTTACACATTAAAAACCATTTATATAAAGTATAGCGTGTATAATTTTCGGCTTTCGGGGCAATCTGTTGTGCGGTGCGGCGAATCAGCTGATAATATACCCAATCATTTAAATGATGTTCATCTTTGTATTCGAGAAGGCTATTTATAAGCTGTATGTAATCCGTCTGATCAGCTATTTGATAGAATTTTTGTATGTGGGCTATTGTTAAGCTGTCTTTGAATGGAATATTAAAGGAGGGGGGGACATCAATAGATACTTTGCCATCGTAAAAATCGAAATCGTGATGCTGCGCCTGTAGCTGTTGTGAAGCACAGGTTAGCCAAATTAAAATGGTCAAAAACAGCCTATGGATTTCCCTTAATTTCAATTGTTAACAATTTAATAACATTGTATTAATATAAAATTAACGATAAAATTTGCTTTTTTTGTACATTGAAGGAATTATTATTAAAAAATTACAATCTATTTTTAGGTTTTAGATTCTCCTTTTTCATTTTTAAAATCCGTATCTTCGTGCAATGGATAATTTTATTGTTTCTGCACGTAAATACCGCCCGATTACCTTTGATTCGGTTGTAGGTCAGCAACACATCACTGGTACCTTAAAGAATGCAATTCACAACAACCAGTTGGCGCAAGCATTTTTGTTTTGTGGTCCCCGTGGTGTAGGTAAAACTACCTGTGCACGGATTTTAGCTAAAACAATAAATTGTGAAAACATCTTGGCAGGTACCGAACCCTGTGGCGCATGTGATAGCTGTAAGTCTTTCCAAAATGGAAATTCTTTCAGTATTCATGAACTGGATGCGGCATCCAATAATTCCGTAGACGATATCCGTAACCTGATTGATCAAGTACGTATACCACCTCAGGCTGGAAAATATAAAATCTATATCATAGATGAGGTGCATATGCTTTCTCAAGCGGCTTTCAATGCTTTTTTGAAGACTTTAGAGGAGCCACCTTCCTATGCTATCTTTATTCTGGCGACCACAGAAAAACATAAGATTTTACCTACTATTCTTTCGCGCTGTCAGATTTTCGATTTTAATCGGATCAAAGTGGAAGATATGGCAAGTCATTTGGCCCGTATCGCTGACAGAGAAGGTATTGCTTATGATCAGGACGGATTACATATCATTGCCCAAAAGGCCGATGGTGGCCTTCGGGATGCCTTGTCGATGTTCGATCAGATCGTCAGTTTTTCCAATAAAAATGTCACCTATCAAGCTGTAATCGATAATTTGAATATCTTGGATTACGATTATTATTTTAAGCTAACAGATGCTATTTTAACTGAGGATGCGGCACAAACCTTATTGATTTTCAATGAGATTTTAAATCACGGATTTGATGGCAGTCATTTCATAGCAGGTCTGTCAGCGCATTTCAGAAATTTGTTGGTTGCTAAGGAGCCAACTACGCTAAAATTATTGGAAGTCAGTGATAGTATTCGTCAAAAGTATCTGCAGCAGTCCCAAAAAGCTTCTCCAGGATTTTTGTTATCTGCATTGAATATTTCCAATCAATGTGAGATCAACTATAAGACAAGTAAAAATCAACGCCTGCAAGTTGAACTTTCACTCCTCAAGACATGTCATATCGCAAGTGCGATTAAATTGAGCCAGCTTGGATCCGCACAGATTCCTTCGGCAACCGAGGGCGTAAAAAAAAAACTTCCTGAGCCAGTAGTTGGACAAGCGCAACAAACTTCGGTAGTCTCCACTCCGCAAGCAACTTCTCCTGCGAATGCTCCTGTCGTTGAAAACCATGTGGCACCGCGTTCGCAAGCTAACCCCGTAAATTATCAGGCTTCCGAGACTAAGGAAGAGGTGAAAAAAGATCCTATTTCCAACGTGCCCCCTAAAGTAAAAAAAGGCGGATGGGGAGCATCTACTGCAGCAATTATTCCGTCTTTGCCGGATTTGAATACCATATACGATAACAATGCGGTTGCCAAAGAAGGGGATGAACCAGAATTGATACGTGGGAACGAACAGCGTGATGTTTCATTCGGCCAATTTATTACTGTTTGGAACAGTTATGCTGAACAGCTTAAAACAGAAAACAAGATCAATCTGTACACCATGATGACGGCTATGCAACCCCGATTAAATGGTGTATTGATTGAAATTGATGTTGAAAATGGTGTTCAGATGGATGTATTGCAAAGTGCAAAGGTTGATGTACTGAACTACCTACGTGTGAAACTCCAGAATTTTTCATTGGATCTAAAGGGCGTGATGATGGAACATACTATTTCGCGTAAACCTTATACCTCACAGGAGAAGTATCAAGCCATGGTCAATAAAAACCCGCTTTTAGATACTTTGCGGAAAGAGTTTAACTTGGGGCTAAGCTAATTCAAACACGCTAGTTGTTTTTTATTTTTGTACATTTGCAAACTCTTCCATGAAGAGGGAAATATTTAGTATTTATTATGCAAGGAAATTTTCAGAGACGTGATCGCGACCACGGGGAAAGACGTGAAGTGAATCAGATGGTATTTGGTATTCGTGCTGTCATCGAAGCAATCGATAGTGGTAAAGAGATCGAGTCATTATTTATACAACGCGGCTTGAGCGGCAGTTTGATTCTAGAATTGAAAGCCTTGTTAAAGGAACATAATATCGCTTCTCAACAGGTGCCAATTGAAAAATTAAACCGGATAACACGTAAAAATCATCAAGGTGTAATTGCGGTTATTTCTCCAATTACCTATCATGATATAGAAGAACTTCTCCCTCAGATTTATGAAAAAGGTGAAACTCCTTTACTTCTGATGTTGGATGGAGTGACAGATGTGCGCAATTTGGGTGCTATTGCACGTACAGCAGAATGTTCTGGAGTCCATGCCATCATTGTCCCTAAAAAGGGCTCGGCTGAGGTTAACCCTGATGCGATTAAAACATCTGCTGGAGCACTCTATAAAATCCCTGTCTGTCGCCATGATAGCTTGTCCAAAGTTGGTAAATTTTTGATTGATTCAGGTGTACAGTTAGTTGCCAGTACAGAAAAAACAACGTCGAGCATTTACGATGTGGATTATACAGCTCCAACCTGTGTGATTATGGGTGCGGAGGATGTTGGTGTTTCCAATGACCTAATCCGCATTGCCGACCACCTGGCCAAGATACCAATGTACGGTGAAATAGGTTCGTTAAATGTATCTGTATCGGCCGCAGTAGTGATCTATGAAGCGATTCGCCAACGGATTGTTAAAAAATAAAGAATATAATTTAGTTGATTACAAAAAAAGCCTTTGTTTTGACAAAGGCTTTTTTTGTAGACTAGTTTTGATAAATCTCTTCAATCTCTTGTTCGTATCTTTGTAAGATAACTTTTCTTTTCATTTTTAACGTCGGTGTCAATTCACCGGTTTCAACGGTCATTTCGTCGGGGACTATGGTGAACTTCTTGATCTGTTCCCAGCTGCCAAAATTTTGATTAATACGGTTGAGTTCCGATTCCATTTTCTGTTTCAGTTCTGGGCTATTTAGAAAATCTAGTCTAGAAAGATTAGCAAGGGCGGGAAAAGCACTTCTTGACCATTCTAGAAGATTATTATAGTTGGGAACAATCAACGCCACAGGAAACTTACGGCCTTCTCCAAGTACCATAGCCTGTTCGATAAATGAAGATTCGACCAGTTTAGACTCGATCTGCTGCGGAACGATATATTTTCCTCCAGAAGTCTTGAACATCTCTTTCTTTCGGTCTATAATTTTGAGAAATTTACCGTCTACCCATTCACCAATATCTCCTGTGTACAACCAGCCATCTTTGATCGCTTCTGCTGTTGCCTCTGGATTTTTATAATAGCCAATCATATTATTCTCGCCTTTAGTCAATATTTCTCCATCGTCAGCAAGCTTTATTTCGATATTAATTAACGGTAAGCCTACAGTACCAATTTTCATACCTCGTTTATAGCAGTTTACAGCGATACATGGTCCCGCCTCAGTGAGGCCATAACCTTCATATATTGGAATTCCTGATGCCATATACAGACGGATTAATCTTTCCTGTAAAGCAGCACTCCCGGAGGCAATTCCTTTGATGTCACCACCTAATGCTTCGCGCCATTTTGAAAAAACTAATTTACGGGCAATGTTCAGTTGAAAGTCATACCACCATGTACGTCCCTCCAGTTTGTATTGTTCTCCGACGCTCAAGGACCAGAAGAATAGCTTACGCTTGACTCCTGTTAGCTGCTCTCCTGTAGCCATAATCTTTTCATAAACTTTCTCCAATACACGAGGTACTGCGGAAAAAATATGCGGTTTAACGGATTTAAAATCTTCACCTATCGTATCCATCGATTGAGCAAAGAAGATTGTCAAACCTTTGTACATATATACATATTGGAATACGCGTTCATAGGCATGACAAACTGGAAGAAAGGAGAGGGCACGATCACCTCGTTCGACAGGAAAGGAATATTCACTACTCAACGTATCTGCCAATAAATTTTTATGAGACAACATAACACCTTTGGGATTTCCTGTTGTGCCAGAGGTGTAAATGATGGACGCCAATGTATTGGTTTTTATACCATCACGTAGTTGGTTTAGCGTTTCATCTGTAATGATCTCGCCCTTGGAGACGAAGTCATACCAATGGTTTAGACCATCCTCTTTGTCTAGACTGTAAATAGCATTTAGTTGAGGACAATCATCTTGTATCGTTAATATCTTTGTGTATAGTGTCTTTGAACTAACAATACACTTCCTGATTTCGGCATGATTGAAGATATACGTGTAATCTAAGGTCGAAATATTAGGGTAAATGGCAACTACTACAGCTCCAATTTGTTGAATGGCAAAATCAAGGATATTCCACTCGATACGGTTCTCACTAATTAATGCTACTTTCTCTCCCGGCTGAACACCTAGGGCGATCAAACCTTTTGATGTCTTATTGACCCGTTCAATAAATTCGGTATTACTTACTTTTATCCACTCGTTGTCTTTTTTGAAAGAAAACATAGGGAAATCTGGTGCAATAGCATATTGCAAGCTTGCTAAATCAAATAATCTTGTTGCTGTTGGCATGTTGGAAATCCAGTTCATGTAATACAGCTAATTTACGTTTTTTTATAGATACTATTGTATTGGCGGGCGAGATTAGTACCTGTACTGCTAGAAGGGATATAAAAGAAAAGACTCTGGCATCTCAAGCTGATCGCTTTTATGCCAGAGTCTTTCACTCTTATGCTAAGTACTAATGATTAGTATTTGCTTTTTGATTCTTTACGTTTTCCAGAGAAATCACGGAAGCCACCGCCATTGCTGCTACGCTCACCACGCTCACGACGCTCACCACTGAATCCGCCTTCACGTCTTCCGCTGCGTTCGCCGCCACCATATCCACCTTCACGTCTTCCACCGCGATCACCACCACGGTATCCACCTTCACGTCTTCCGCCACGATCACCACCACGGCTTCTTCCGCCACGGTCGCTACGACCTTCACCTCTTGCTTCACCAGATACTTCGATACGTACTTGACGACCGTTGTAATCTACACCTTGGAATCCTTGGAATACTTTTTCTACTTCTGCATCTTGAACTTCGAAGAATGTGAACACGCCTTTCAAATCAATTTTACCGATTGATTTTCCTGAAATATTCGCATTGTTACAGATGAAGCCCAACATATCTCCACGAGAGAATTCATCTACAGAACCTAAGTTCATAAATAAACGCGTGTAGCCTTTTGAACCTTCACGTGAACGACCATCACGTCTATCACCGCGGTCTTCACGACCACCGTCACGCGCTTCGATATTTAAATCAGGTGCATTTTTGTAATAATCCAAGAAACGGTTGAACTCAAGAGAAGCGAATCTTTTGATGATATCTTCTTTTGAAAGTGACTCCAAATTTTCCATAATTGCAGGCAAGAATGGGCTGATTTGTTCGTCGTTTACTTCAACATTTTCAATCTTTTTAACGATAGAAAATAATTGTTTTTCGCAAACTTCAGCACCTTGAGGTACTTGTTTTTTCTCAAAAGGCTTACCGATGATCTTTTCAAGATGACGGATTTTGCTTAGTTCTTTTACGTTTACCAAAGAAAGTGAAATACCAGTTTTACCTGCACGGGCTGTACGGCCTGAACGGTGTGTATAGTTTTCTGTTTCATCAGGTAAAGAGAAGTTAATAACGTGAGTTACATCACTTACATCAATACCACGAGCGGCTACGTCTGTTGCGATCAACAATTGTAAACTACGGTCACGGTAACGTTTCATTACTTTATCACGTTGTTGTTGGGACAAATCACCATGCAGTGAATCCGCATTGTAACCATCTTTGATCAACGCTTCAGCGATATCCTGTGTTTCGATTTTTGTACGACAAAATACGATACCAAAGATATCAGGGTTTGAATCCACAATACGTTTGAACGCAGCGTATTTATCTTTTGCTTTGATCAAATAATAGTGGTGTTCAATGTTGGCGTTACCGGTGTTTTTTGTTCCTACAGTAAGCTCAACTGGATCGGTCATATAATTCTTTGCGATACGACGTACCTCAGAAGGCATTGTCGCCGAAAATAACCAAGTTTTTTTCTCGTCAGGAGTTTCTGACAAAATGTTGTTGATGTCTTCTTTGAAGCCCATATTGAGCATCTCATCCGCTTCATCCAATACAACATATTTTACATTTGAAAAATCAATCGCATTTCTGCCGATGATATCCAACATACGACCTGGGGTCGCTACTACAATTTGCACTCCACGTCTAATTTGACGTAGCTGGTCTGAGATATTTGCACCTCCATATACAGCAACAACATGTACGTTGTCAACGTATTTAGCAAATTTTTCTAAATCTTTTGAGATTTGTAAACATAATTCCCGAGTAGGGCAAAGAATTAATGCCTGTGGGTGTTTTTGAGAAAAGTCTAATTGCTCTAATAATGGAAGACCAAATGCCGCGGTCTTTCCTGTGCCAGTTTGGGCTAATCCGACAAAATCGTCGTTACCAGTCAATAAAACAGGAATGGCTTTTTCCTGAATTTCAGAAGGTTTTTCGAAACCTAATTCTGAGATGGCATTAACAACTTCCTCACGGATTCCCAGTTCTAAAAATGGGTTCATGAAATATTTTATACAATAGGCACTATTGCCTAAGGCGTTGCAAAGGTAAGAATAATATTGGAATAAACAAATAATTTAAATAATTGATTTTTAAGGTGATCTGATTCTTTTATACCAGGTGATAATAAATTGAGCGCTGTTATATAGATTTAGCTCACTTTGAAAAGTATTATTTCGAATGTGAAACTATTTTATATACCTACAGTTTCTTTATTCATTTATTAATAGAAACTTAATATTTCAACCTTAATTTTGGTATTAGCATGAATCAAGGACCAGTTGTACATCAGCGTTGGCTACAAGCTATTAAAGAGTTTAACGATACTTCCGCTTATGAGGAATTGTATCGCTATTGCTGGAAAGATCTTTATCAGCACGCTGCCCGTCGGATCCTAGACCGACAGGATGTGGAGGATATTCTACAGGAGCTGTTTGTCCAGTTTTGGGAAAGGCGGCATACAATCGACATCCAAATGAATCTCCCAGCCTATTTGAAAGGAATGCTCAAATATAAAATTATAGACTTTTTTAATTCCACCAAAGCCAAAGATAAATTGTTGGATCATTGGAGCAAGCATATTTTTGATTATGTACAGGAACATCCAGAGGATCTCAAAACATATCTAGCGTTAGAGAAATTGTTGGAGGAAGAACTCGAGGTTATGCCCCATAATATGAGACAGGCACTTTTATTGAAGTGGGAACATTTATCCATTCGAGAGATTGCTACACGTATGGGGCTGTCTGAGCAAACGGTCAAAAATAACCTTACGGAAGCATCCAAACGACTACGGAAAGCTATTTTGGGCTATCAACATGTTCAAAACGGTAGTTTTAGCCTTCTTTTGGTCTTTATTATAGACGAGCTCGCTAAGTAGCTTACCCACCTTGCCACATTCCTATTTTCTGAACTTTGATCCTTTAACAATTCTTTCATACAACATTAACTATTTCTTGAAGTACTTTGGGGCTTTTTTGCGGACTTGTATATAAACAGCAGGCATAAAAAGTGAAAAGAAGAATTTTTGAATCCTTAATCTATAGATACCAGCATAATAATGCGAACAAGGCTGAGAGGTCCCTGATTGATCGCTGGTATGATACGCTTGATCGGGAAGAACTTTCTGCAGGGGAGGTAGATGAGGTTCGATTATGGAATAATATACAGCAACGTATTGGAAGTACTGCGTCTAAAAAATCAGTGGGTCGGAGCATAATCTACTGGAGCGGAGCGGTTGCGGCAAGTCTACTGTTATGTGTTGGCGTTTTATTTTGGACAAAGCAGCATGATCTGAATTTCTCCCAAAGAGAAGCGAATTTAAAACCCGGTTACCGGATTTTTGAAACAGGGGCCTCACAACGTAAGCGGATATTTTTGGCCGACGGATCAACCGTTGTAATGAACGCATATTCCAAAATTAAATTGGATACCGTCTCTTACAATAGGCGTGATAGAGTTGTGGAGCTTATGGCTGGAGAGGCCTATTTTGAGGTCAAGAAAGATTCCACAAAAGCTTTTGTGGTGAACGCCCGACAAATACAGACAAGGGTGCTGGGGACCTCTTTTACCGTGAAAAACTATGCGGAATTGGATGATATATCGGTGTCTGTATTTACAGGTAAAGTGCAGGTTACTGCCGATAGCAATCCGCTGGGTGTGCTGACCCGCGGCGAACAGATCCGTTATACCCAAAATAACCACAATAGCCATCAGGAGACTTTTGATCTGACGACACGTAATAGCTGGATTGAGGGAAGAGTCTATCTTAAGCAAAGCAGTTTTGAAGAATTGGCACTGGCGGTCAAAAATATCTATGATGTGGATATTAAAACTGACGATCAGCGGATTGCCCAACAACGGTATAGTATGCCGATATCAAAGCAGCTGTCCTGGACGGCAACCCTGGAAAGTATCAAAGCAATTCATCACAACAAATCAAGGAAGGAGGGCAGGATAGTGCATATTTACTAATTCGGGGATAAAAAAAGAGAGCTGACGACGGCCATCGTCAACTCTGCATCATGTACCATTTGGAGATGGTATAAATAATATATACAACAACTTAAGAGATATTATATACGCATACAAATTTATGAAATTTAAGCAATACGTTACGCAAAACGATATTAAGTTTATGATAAGGACATCGTTGGTAGGTCTATTTCTTTCGATCGTGTCGGCCGAAATGCTCTTAGCTTCGGGCGCATACGGGCAGTTACTCAATAAAAAGATTACAGTTTCTTTTAGTGAATCTAATATTCCGGCGGCTTTCGAACGTTTGGAATCCCAAAATATACATATCGCTTTCGATGCAGCGAAATATAATCTGGCAAAGAAAAAGGTAAATGCCAAAATTTTTAAAAGTAATAGTGTCCGCGATGTCATGCGTTATCTGCTCAGGGAGACTGACCTAATGGCTCATGACAACAGTGTCTATATTACATTAGTCGAAAAACCTGTACAGCAGAATGGGTATATTTCAGGTAAAGTTATTGATGATCGCGGTCAGCCTTTGGCTAATGCCAGCATCAAACTGATCGGTACCAATAAATCAACACAGAGCGGTATTGATGGGAGCTATCTTTTGAATGCTGAACCGGGAACCTACATACTGGAAGTCAGTTACCTCTCTTACCAGACCCAACGTATTGAAGGGGTCAAAATACAGGCCGGAGACCGGACAGGGTTAAACATTGCTATGAAGACGCAGGTAAATGCGCTAGAGACGGCAGTTGTCAATGTGTCGTTTAAAAAAGCTTCCGTAGCCGGTCTGTATGCGGCGCAAAAAAACGCAGCGTCGGTGACGGACGGAATATCCGCCGAACAGATCGCCCGTACACCGGACAATGATATGGGGCAGGTTTTAAAACGTGTTACCGGATTGACCACTGTTAATAATCGGAACGTCATTGTGCGGGGGATGTCCGACCGCTACAATCAGGCCATGTTGGACGGTGTGGTGATTCCGAGTACTTCGCAGAATAGACGGGATTTTTCCTTTGATATTATACCGACAGAAATGGTGAGCTCGGTGGTAGTCAATAAAACGGCAACACCGGATGTATCCGCTGAATTTTCCGGCGGACAGGTTTCGGTGAATACGATAGATATTCCAGAAGAGAATTTTACAACAATACAAATTGGATCAGGAAGTAATAGTCAAACTTTGGGAAAAAATTTTTACCGACTTGGAAAACGACATACAAGTGAATATTTCGGTTTCTTTGACAAATCGTCAAAAATGCCTGATGGAATAAAAACCTGGCAATGGAATAGCAGGTCTTTATTATTAGATGCGCCTCCGGGTTATATTTTGACAGACGAGGAATTAAATAATACCCCTTTAAATCCAACTGAATTTGGTGATGCCGTGAAGTACAACGATTTGGACGCTATCGCACAATCCAAACGCTTTAACAGTGACGCGATGAGGCAATATAAATATAAAGCTTACCCTAATCAGAATATGCGTTTTTCGCTTGGTCGCTTGTATCAGTTAAATAACGGAAATCGATTCGGTTTTGCAGCTTCGGTAAACTTTAGAAACGAGCAGAATATTGTTGCGTTTAATAATACGAGGGGGTCTGCATTAATTGGAGCGCACTATATAGATAGTACCGGTATCGGAGACAACGGTGCCGGCACCTCTTATCGCTTTAACAGTAACGCTGGATTGGTTGCAAATATGGGGTATCAAGCGGATGGATTTAAAGTTTCTTTACGAAATATGTATGCACGTACGTATGCAAATAATTACAATGAAAGTATTCGAAAAGTATACACTGACCCTGATCCAAAAGCAAATAGGCTTACGTATCAATTACCTGAGGCGATGTCGTTGCAGCAACATCAGTTGATCGGAGAATATCAGATGCCCTGGCAGGTAAAAGCGGAGGGAATGTTTACCATCAATAAGATTAAACAGCAAATTTTAGATGAACGAAAGCTCTCCTATAGAATAACGACCACGATAGATGATCAACCTTATTTTCAAACACCTAATTTATTGACAACTGCTGGATTTTCTAATAAAGGGGCGGTAACTGATTGGCGAATGTGGACTAGTATAGATGAGACCGATTATAATTGGAGCGCAGCATTTTCTCGGAAATTTCAACGAGGTACAGGAGTATCAACTCTTGTAAAATTAGGTTATCAGGCTTGGGTCAAAAAAAGAACATTGGATTTGTTTAAATTTTTACCTATGACACGATCGACCTTGGTTGGCAATGTTAGTGTCCCTGCTCCTCCAATTGAGTCGAGTTATGATAGATTGTTTTCAAATGAAAATATTGGAAATGGAGATGGGCAAGCATACTATTATGCCGAAGGTCTTGGCGGTAGGTATTATAATGGAGAAATGAGCTCCCATGCACTTTTTTTAATGGCTGATCAAAGGCTATGGCAAAAATTGCGGTTGGTGTATGGTGTAAGGGCTGAATATTTTAATCTTAATAGTAGACAGGAGGAGCTGTATAAAAGAAAGTATCAAAAGGGAGATACAAATGGTGCTGAAGCCTATGAACTTGGTGTAAAAGAAAATAACTGGCGGTTTTTACCATCTATTAATGCCACGTTTAATTTAACCAATACATTCAATATTCGAGGAAGTTATGCGCGTACGGTAATTCGTCCGGATTTTAGAGAGGTAGGTATGTTTGCGATGTATGATTTTGAATTAGATGGTTATGTATCGGGCGAACAAGTGCAGAGTACTGTGATTGATAATCTGGATATGCGTTTTGAATGGTATCCGTCTTCAGGTGAAATAATATCCCTAACGGGCTATTATAAGTATTTAGACAAACCAATAGAGCTCGTACATCGAGGGGACGATAAGCGGAATTATACTTTTGCAAATATGGAATCTGCAAAGAATTTAGGGCTAGAATTAGAAATTCGAAAAAACTTTGCATTTATAGGTGATCAAGAATGGCTAAAAGATCTATTTATATCAGCTAATGGCACGCTTTTGAAATCTAAAGTCAATGTGTTATCCCATTGGGAAACTATAGATGGCGCCACGCCCGATGGACCTAAACGTCGCCAGTCGCGTTATCCGGGGCAAGATAGACCTTTGATGGGACAATCGCCATGGTTGTTAAACCTAGGATTTGGTTATTGGGGCGATTATTTCGGAATTACGACAAGTTATAACCATAGGGGGTACCGGACAAATATTGGGAATTTTAACCTTTCAGCAGTTGAATATGAATTGGCACCAAAGCAGTTGGATGCACAATTTTATGCACGTTTTTTTAATAAAAAAATGGAAGTCAAACTTAATTTGGCTAATCTGCTTGATGATTGGACACGCTATTATGAAAATACTGAAGGATTTACGACTGCCAATGATCCTCAGACAGGTGACTATGTTACCACAAAAGTAAAAGGAGATAATAAATATAATAAAGCGGATGGGGATATAATAACCTATCGTAAAAAAGATGGAAGAAGATTTAATCTTTCAGTTACCTATAATTTTTAATAAATAAGTTTTAAATCAATTAAAGAAATGAACTTCGCCGGCCTATGGGGACGGTAGTACGACATATAAAGATGCGTTTCATCCTTCAACGCCTCCGTGGACCGTTCGTTGGACTCAATTTGCACCAACAACGTAATAAAAAAATTGAAATATAAAGAATAACCTGCGCGAGGCAGTTTCATATCACTCCTAAATAATGTAAAAGAGTTCCGGGTTTGTCCAAGTCGCACAACAGGGAAATAAAATAGAAAAATACAGAAAACGGGTGATTGAAAACAACTATGCAACCTTATGAAATGCTATCCCATAGGGATGCATAGTCTAAAAAATGATCTTGTGATGGCAAAACTAGTAATTATTTAACACAAAATGAAAAAAATCTTAACAGTAGCA
Source organism: Sphingobacterium sp. BIGb0116 (assembly GCF_024808035.1). Classification (NCBI taxonomy): domain Bacteria; kingdom Pseudomonadati; phylum Bacteroidota; class Sphingobacteriia; order Sphingobacteriales; family Sphingobacteriaceae; genus Sphingobacterium; species Sphingobacterium sp. BIGb0116. The sequence goes on from NZ_JANUDT010000011.1 coordinate 263,130, forward strand.
AGCGTATGCGCAATCGCATTGGCTTCTTGTAACAAAGACAACGTAGGACCTAATTCAGATTTGAATGCTGGTTTGCCAAACAAACCTCAGGCAACGATCCCAACAGATGCTGCCGGTATTATTACTAAAACTACGCTTTCTGCAGATACCGTATGGAAAATTGATGGAGTTGCTTTCGTAAAACCGGGTGCAACATTGACGATTCAAGCGGGTACTTACATTACTTCTGGTGTAACTAAAGCATACGATGACCAAATCACCGGAATAACACAAAATATCAAAGGCGTTTTGGTTGTACCTAAAACAGCGAAATTAATCGCCAACGGTACTGCTTCCGCACCAATCGTATTCACTTCTCCAAATGCGGCAGGATCTCGTAACCCTGGTGATTTCGGAGGTGTCGTATTGTTGGGTAGCGCAACTACCAATCAAGCTGCCACACGGAGAATCGAAGGGATTCCTCAACCTGTGGGTGTAGATGTTACTTATGGAGGTACAAACGCTGCAGATAATTCAGGCTCATTGAAATATGTACGTATTGAATTTGCGGGTTACAACTTAACTGCTGACAATGAGATCAACGGACTAACTTTAGGTGGTGTTGGTACTGGTACCACCTTGGAAAATATTCAGGTATCTTGGGGTAAAGATGATGGTTTTGAGTTCTTTGGCGGTACTGTAAATGCGAAATACCTGGTAGCCTTATCGAATGACGATGATGACTTTGATTTCGATCATGGATACACCGGAACAATTCAGTATGCCTTATCATTAAAGGATCCTAATTCAACAAATAGCACATCAAGTGGTAGCTCGGATTCAAACGGTTTGGAATCGGATAACGAAGGTACAGCGCCATATGCAGCGACACCTAAGACTCGCCCAGTACTGAAAAATTTTACATTCTTGGGAATTAAGGATGCTACTGTAGCTGGTACAAAACTGAAATTTGGTAACCGTTGGAGAAGAGCTTCACAGTATGATATTCAAAATTCGATTATCGCTGGTTATGCAACAGGTGCAGCATTTCAGGATGGTGCAACAGGTACTTTTACAGGTAATGTTGTACATGCTTATACTGCGGCATTCAGTGGTGCTACACCAACAGGAAACCAAACAAATGTGTCAACAGATGCAACGACATATTTGAATTTAGCAGGAGCTGGAAATATTTTTTATCCAACAACATCTACATTTAATCCTGCTTTTTTAAGACCATTGTCAACTTCACCTGCATATGGTGATGGAAGTACAACTTATAAAGGTGCATTCCATCCGACAACTGCTCCTTGGACTGCAAACTGGACTCAATTTGCTCCAAAAACTTATTAATATTGATTATTTAATTGAGTGAGCCATACAATGGCTCACTTCTTTATCCTTTATAGATGATTAAAAATTTATTTCTCTGTTTTATAGCCCTTTGGATTGGATCCCTATTGTCTTCCTGTCAAAAAGGTGAACCTATTGTAGAAACTGAAGAACTGGCCCGGATTGCTTTTATATCCTATAGCACTGCGTCGGTGGATGTAAAAAGAGTAACGATAGATGGAAAAGTTGCTAATCCAAGCGATGCTAATTTTATTTTTCTACGAAATAAAGATGCCGATTCTTCATCGGTCGTTGCATATAATAGTAATGATCAGGTCGTCCTAGAGCAACGGCTTCCGCTCAAATCAGGATTAAATACCTTTGGTGTACATAGTAAAAGTCCCGTTGATCCGTCACTCGTTGTCGGGCCAAATCCCTTAGGAGATGATGTCGAATCGATTCCGGGTGTGAGGCAAGTAAAGATCTTAAATTATAATAAAACAATTTCACCTAATGGTGAGCCAATTCGATTGGCGGTTTATCAAGGTAAGCCTGTCTATGATGAAAGTTGGGGAATGGATATGGTCAAGTATGACGAAAATCCAATCCTGATTACCGACTTGATATCAGATAAAATTCCCGAAGAATTTATCAAAATACCGATTGACGCTACTTTTGTGCCAAAGGCGCAAGTATTAGATAAGGATTTAAAACCGATCCTTATAAATGGACAAAAAGTCTTTTTGTTTTTTAATTTTTCGGTAGATATCGGTATTGTATATCTCCCTCAAAAAGAATCCGATGCATCTTTTGATGTTGATGCATTCTCAGAAATTGGAGGGATAGGCTATGGTTTAGATAATATCTGGCTACAGAAATAAAACTCATTACAAAACAAACACAGATACCTGTCAACACTTACATCAATGGTAAGCCATTAATTCAAAAAAATAGTCACTATGAAAGGCATCAATGCTATAAAACATCGCAATTTATTTGCTATCTCCCTGAAAATTCAGGGAGATGTAGATCAGTCCGTTGATGCGGCTGCGCTGCTAGCCTTACGGAATGAAATGGCGGAGCTGAATGAACTTTATCGGCAATATTTGGAACTGTTGCAGCAGCTGGAAGACATCGTGCAGGACTATGAATCGAAGGAACGAACCATTCGTTCGAAAATTTTGTCTCCTTCTCTTCGCAAATTAGCCAAAAATGGACAGACTGGAGCCGATCTACGTATGATCATCACCTCATTAAATTCTTGTGCACACTGATAAAATTATTTTTCGGTCTTATCCTCTTTACTTACTTCGATAGGTATTACCTGATAAGTACTTCCTCTATATTTTGGGGATAAAATGTTCGTCTTTTCTGTTGTATTGACAGTGCCCTTGACTCTGGTGTTTTTATCGCTAATTGTTCGTAATACTTCCCGGATCAATGGATCTCTGGTGTCACCTATTGGGGGCAAAGGTAAAAAGGCAAATTCGTCGATCTTGATAGAAGGAGTAATTCCGTTACTATAATCTCCTTGTCCCATTTTATTGTATATTTTATAGATCATGGGAATCAAATGCCAAGCACGTTCAGTGCCATGAATCTCCTCAGGTGTAGATAGCGTGGTCGATGCCATATCTTTTCCATAGGTTTTATCGCCAACCTGTACAACCTGTACATAGGGATGTAATCCATTAATTAACATTTCGGACGCGGATGCCGTGTTTGGCCCTGTGAGCATATAAATTCTTTTTAAATGTAAACCTTGTTTTAGAACATCTTTTGCTGAAAATGAATAGCCATCGGGCTGACCTTGCAGTGCTGCTGCGAAGCTGTCTTCTCTATTTTTGATATTTTTGTTGCCTTGGTATTTAGCAAAAATGTCGTTTTCCTTGATGTCTGCCAATAAGAGTGCGCAAAATGAGGCGAAAGCAACCTGTCCACCGGGGTTATAACGTAAATCGACAATAAGTTCTTGTACCTGTTGGGACTTGAAATTTTGGACCGCTTCCAATAATGAATATGCCCCACTAAAGTCAAATTGACTTAAAAACATATAGCCTACCGTGGGGGAGGAGGAGATGAGTTTAGCGGTATAGAGGACGGGCTGCGAAATATAGGAAGAAGGCAGATGAAATATTTTGCCATCGTTTCGCGTCAAATGCATTGCCGGTAAAAGTAAGGATTTGCTTAGTAGCGATTTCAGGTTGCTGTGGTCGATGGGCTCGTTGTTGATGTGGCTTATGCTGTCTCCCCGTTTGAGTCCCATTAAATCTCCTTCGCTGAAGGGAACAATCTGGGTGATCAGTTGGATGGTTTTACCGGTTGTTTGGAGTTGTACCATATCTAACCCAAAGGTGTTCGTCAGCGTATTGCCATAGGTGTCGCTGTTAAGTGTCTGTAATATGCTGGAATAATGGTCATCTGGAAATAAGATGCTTTTGAAAAATAAATCTGGACTTTGTTGGTAACCTTGGGTTGATCTAATTTTATCATTCCAGTAGTAGTAGCGTTTCATTTGGTCTAATGTCCACTGGTTGATGGTTTCATTTGATCCGGGTTCGTGAAGCGGTGGATCCTTTTCACAAGAGGAAAAGATCAACGAAAAGAAAGCCAACACAAGAGCATGGGGTCTACGCATTTTTTAAATTTTGCTTTATTAAAAATACGTGTTATGTTGTTTGTTTGGAAGTTATCTTTTTGTTGCTCAAATGTTTATTTACTTTAAATAGGGGGAGCTTTTTACGTTTACCTTACTAAAGAATAAGGTTTCGATAAGAAAAGGAGTAATAAAAAAGGCATCACCGTGAAGTGATGCCTTTGGCTTGTATAAATCAAAGAATATCGATTAATAAAGCGTGAACTCTACGCGACGGTTTTGTTGACGACCATCAGCGGTTTTGTTTGATGCGATCGGTTGGTCAGGGCCATAACCTGTCGCTTCAATACGTGATGCATTAGCACCTTGAGATACTAAATAGGCTTTTACCGATTCAGCGCGTTCTTTTGATAAACGCATGTTCAATTCACGGGAACCTGTATTATCAGTGTGACCAGCTAGTTTTAAGCTAAAATTTTTCTCGATTAACAGTTCGGCTACTTTATTTAATGTCGCGTATGACGTAGGACGTATGGTTGCTTTTCCTAAATCGAATTCCAAGTTTTTGATTGCGTCAGCAACAACTTTTCGGTCAGCTTCTGTTACAACAACCTTTTCAACCACTCTCGTTTCGTTTTTCACAACGATTGGACATCCTGCACCGTCTACCTGAACACCTGAAGGTGTGCCTGGGCATTTGTCATATTTGTTAGCTACACCATCACCATCATCATCTTTCAGATCACTGTTTAGACCATCCAATTGATTTTTTAGTGCTTGGTTTTTAGCATTTAAAGCATCATTTTGTGCTTTAAGATCATCATATTTCAATGTGTAGTCGTTAACTAAGGTTGCTACTGGATTTGAATTGTTCAAAGCTGGTTTGCTACCATTACCCAATGCAAATTCTAAACCACCATGGATGTAAGTAAACAAGTCATTCTTATATTGACCACCTTGAATACCGTCAAAGTTTTGGTTAACCCAATTTAACTGATAACCCAACTCGAAGTTGATTCCTTTGGCAACAGCAAATTTAAGTCCCATGTCCAATGGTACGTAAATTTTAGAAATACCATCCGCTTCTTGGGAAGTTGATCCTGTTGTCAACGTAGTTTTGCTGTTCATCACCCCAACACCGATAGATGCATAAGGTTTGATAAAACTGTTGAAGAATCTCCAGTTGGTATTAGCCGCTTGGAATTCTCCTGACAATGCAGCAGACCATGGTGTTTTAGCCTCAAAAGATTGTGATCCATCTTTAAATGCGCCACCTGTTTTACCGCCAAAGTAACTCGCTTTAATGCCGAAAGAAGGAGAGATTTGCTTTTTAATATAAGCACTATACCCCAAGTTCCATGCTAAGTCATCGTATCCTTCACGATTAAAACCAGCAATGTTAGTTTGGTTTGTCACTCCGGCACCGACACCAATAGACCATGTTCTGTATTGTGTAGCTGGTCCAAATGGAGTTGTTCCCTCAATGGATGATACCTTTGCATTTTGAGCAATTGCATTATTGGCAAATAAGCCCGCTGATGCTAGAGCAAGTACTAATTGTAATTTTAGTTTCATATAATTTGTGTTTGTATAAACCGCTGTAAAAGTAATAAGTTAAAAATTAAATTAACTATAGGTTTGTAGTTGAAATATGACGTTTGGTAAATAAAAAGGTGTTTCTGTTTAAAACACCTTTTTATTAGTGTAATTTGTTAGTTATTAATAAAGTGTAAATTCAACACGGCGATTCTGTTGGCGGCCCGCTGCATTTTTATTAGATGCAATTGGTTGGTCTGGACCATATCCAGTTGCTTCGATACGCGACGCATTAGCACCCTGAGATACTAAATATGCTTTTACAGACTCTGCACGCTCTTTAGATAAACGCATATTTAATTCACGTGAACCTGTATTGTCGGTGTGACCTGCGAGTTTTAAACTAAAATTCTTCTCGATCAATAACGCAGCAACTTTATTCAATGTTGCATACGAAGTGGAGCGAATAGTTGCTTTACCTAAATCGAATTCTAAGTTTTTGATCGCTTCAGCAACAACTTTTCGATCTGCTTCAGTAACCACTACTTTTTCAACAACTTTGGTTTCGTTTTTCACGACAATTGGACAACCTGATCCGTCAACCTGAACACCTGAAGGTGTGCCCGGACATTTATCATATTTGTTGGCAACACCGTCACCGTCGTCATCTTTTAGATCATTGTTTAGACCATCCAATTGACCTTGCAAAGCTTGGTTTTTAGCATTCAATGCATCATTTTGAGCTTTTAGATCATCGTATTTTACTGTATAGTCATTCACAAGGGTTGCGACAGGATTCGAATTATTCAATGCAGGTTTGCTGCTGCTGCCTAAGGCGAATTCTAAGCCGGCATGTGCGTAAGTAAATAAGTCATTTTTGTATTGTTGTGGCGGAGTTGTATTGTAACGATTGTCAAATCGTTGGTTCGCCCAATTCAATTGATAACCCAATTCAAAATTGATGCCTTTGGCAACAGCGAATTTCAAACCAAAATCTGCAGGTACAAAGATTTTGGAATAGGAATCTCCATATTCACCTTTGTTACCACCAGCGATTGCAGCAGTTTCAGCATTCATTACCCCAACACCAATCGATGCATAAGGTTTAATAAAACTGTTGAAAAATCTCCAATTCGTGTTGGCTGCTAAAAACTCACCAGATAAGGCAACTGACCAAGGAGTTTTGGTTTCGAATCCAGTTTGCTTGTCACTGTTATCATAACCAGCTGTCTTTCCGCCAAAATAAGTTGCTTTCAATCCGAATGATGGTGAGATTTGTTTCTTGATATAAGCACTATATCCTAAATTCCAGTCTAGTTTGTCATAACCACCATTGTTAAACTTGGCGATATTCTGCAAGCTTGTTACACCGGCCCCTACACCGATAGACCAGGTTCTATATTGTGTCGCCGAACCTAATGGAGTTGTGCCTTCGATTGATGCTTCTTTTGTGCTTTGCGCAAAGGATGCGGTGGATAAAATTCCTGCCGCAACAAGTAATCCTGATTTTTTAAGGCTAATTTTCATAATGCGTGTTTGTAAAATTATCTACTATAATACTGTTGTTAAATTAACTCACTGAACACTCTTGCAATAAATTTGCCAAAAATTATTTGGTTACTCTACACGCCCAAAAAAGTTTGGCACCTCAATTTCAAAAGCCAGATGCTTAACAATATTTTCTGTAAAAATGTTTTGGAAAAAAGTTTTTCTGCTTTTTGTGATCAAAATAACATCGATATCTTCATCCCGGATAATGGTATGGATACCGTTAGCAATATTCTCTCGTGAACCTGCAAAATAACTTGGCGACTTGATGATATAGGAAATATCCTCGATCCCAGTTTCAGCAATAATCTGTTCAATCCAATTTTCAAGTTTTTCTCCTAATATATTGATTTCTAGTTCATTTTTATTGATATGTATGAGTTGTAAATGGAAATTTTTCCCATACAATGGTATCGCTTGTTTAAGCACTTCAAGTTCACCGGGTTTGAAATTTGTCAATAGAGCGATGTTGTCATTTTTGAATTTTATCGCGTTTTTTGGGATGGCTAGAACAGGGATCTTCGACTCTTTAATGACATCATATGTATTGCTTCCAATCAATACAGATTCAAGTCCGGTCACTCCTTTTGTACCCATAATCACCGTTTGATAGACCTCTTTTATCTCTTGTTTATCCAGTGTTTCAGCCAAAATACCGTTGGCAAATAAGGTAGAAATTTTAAGCGAAGGATATTCCTGTAGAAGTTCGGCTACAAGTTTTTCCATCTGACGGCGAGCTTCTCCCTCGGTGGGGTCTACTAAATGCTTCGCATTTGCAAATTTGTTGATATGCGAAGTGAACGAATGAAAGAGTGTAATCTCATCATTTGTTGTCGTCGCGATTTGAGCTGCATAAAATGCGGCAACTCGTGCGTTTTCGGAATAATCTACTGGTATTAATAGTTTAGACATGGCTATAAGGTTATGCTTTAGTAAAAAATATTGGAACTAAGGGATGACTAAATAATGCTTTTGCAACGGAACGCGTAAAAACACGTTCAAAGAACGATTTCCTCGATCGTGTCACCAATAATATTTTGATCTTTTCCTCATGGATCATCTCATTAATCACTTCCGGAACCGTATCTAAGTCCTCAATGTCGCCTTGTATTGAATCCACTTCTATAGCAATATTGGTCACACCAATATATTTTTTGATCTTATATTTCCATACTTCAAGCTTGTCTTCGATTCTGTTTTCTGATGAATGATCGTAGTGAACATGCATAAGTTTTAGTTCAAAGTCTTTGCCGATGATGTTGACAAAATCTTGTACGGTCTGTACCTCTTCTTCTTTAAAATTAGACAGTAAGCCAACTTTGTCAATAGGTGTAAAGGACGCTTCAGTGGGGATGGCCAAGACAGGTATTTTGGCTTTTTTGCTAATGACATAGGTCGTGCTGCCAATAAGTTGGCTATCGTCATTGGTGATGCCTTTAGTCCCCATGATGACAAAATCAAATCGACTAGGGGTGGCGAGCTCCGGTAGTGTTTCAGTAATCATACCGCGCTCACATTGGGTGGTTATTTCAAGCGTAGGATGCTTTAATTTTATTGATTCTGCCAGATTTTTAATAAGAATATCAGCTTTGAATGTTGGAGAATTAGTCTCATTACGGCCATTTTCGTCCTCAAATACAGCAGAAGCCGAAGTATAATTGTGGTAAAGATGGATAGAATACCCCTTTTCGAGAGCAAGGTCCACTGCGTAATTTACAGCATTATTAGAATGAGCCGAAAAATCTACCGGTAGTAGAATGTTTTTTTTCATTAGAAGGAATTTAATCTACAAAATCTAATCTTATTTATTTTGCATTTAGGGAATGTGCGTGAAAGTGTACTAGATTCCCTATTTTACTATCAAATGTAATAAAACAAATGTAATTGTGAATGACCTTAAGTCAAATAGTTTTTGTTGTTTTACGTGTTGAATTTGACGCGCTTTAGACAAAAATGAATAACTAATAACACTTTTAAAATGTTGTATTTAATATCAGTTTGTGATTTCTGTCACATCCAAAATAAGTGTACCCTAATTGTCTGTATGTTATCTCCTGATTTTTTTGTTTGAAAAGTCAATATTGAAGTTTTGGTCGTTTAGAGAAAACAGTCGTTTCAAGGTCAATATATGGAATTCTACATTGCATAACCTACCAATTTTGAGTAAGTTTGCACATATTTTTAGATAATTAAATGACAAGTAGAGAAATTCGTCAAGCCTTTCTGGACTTTTTTAAAAGTAAAGGGCATCAGATAGTACCTTCAGCACCAGTAGTTGTAAAAAATGACCCGACATTAATGTTTACCAATGCGGGGATGAATCAATTCAAAGATTTGTTTCTTGGTGAAGCACCCATTAAATTTCCGCGTGTTGCCGATACGCAACGTTGTTTGCGTGTTTCCGGAAAGCACAATGATTTGGAAGAAGTAGGGATCGATACCTACCACCATACGTTGTTTGAGATGTTGGGAAATTGGAGCTTTGGTGATTACTTTAAGAAAGAAGCTATTGCTTGGGCTTGGGAGCTGTTGACAGAAGTATATAAATTAGACAAAGATCGTTTATATGTGACTATTTTTGAGGGGGATGCAAAAGAAGGCTTAGAACGTGATATGGAAGCTTTCGATTTCTGGAAAGAATGGATTGGTGAAGATAGAATTCTCCTTGGTAACAAAAAAGATAATTTCTGGGAAATGGGCGAGACAGGACCTTGTGGACCTTGTTCCGAAATCCATTTCGATATGCGTAGTCCGGAAGAGCGCATACAGACTTCAGGGCAGAGTTTGGTCAACGCAGACCACCCTCAAGTAATTGAGATCTGGAACCTTGTCTTCATGCAATTTAATCGGTTGAAAGATGGTTCACTTCAGTCGTTACCAGCTAAACATGTGGATACGGGAATGGGCTTTGAGCGTTTGGTGCGATGTATACAGGGGAAGACCTCCAATTATGATACAGATGTATTTACGCCTACCATTGATTTTATTGCTGAGAAATCAGGTATAAAATACGGTATAGATGAAAAGTCTGATATTGCCATGCGGGTAGTGTCTGATCATATTCGTGCGGTTAGTTTTGCAATTTCCGATGGTCAACTGCCATCCAACAATAAAGCTGGCTACGTGATCCGTCGTATTTTACGTCGTGCAGTACGCTATGCTTATACATTTTTAGGCTTTAAGGCTCCTTTTATCAATGAACTTGTACCTGTATTGGCAGCTCAGTTCGCCGGAGTATTTGACGAATTGATCCAGCAGCAGGATTTTGTGCAGAAAGTAATCTTGGAAGAGGAGGTTTCATTCTTAAGAACGTTGTCTACGGGCGTCCAACGTTTTGAAAATTATGTGGAGGACCACACCGTAATTAACGGGGATTTTGCTTTTGAATTATACGATACGTATGGATTTCCTATCGATTTGACGGAATTGCTAGCGCGCGAAAAAGGTTTAACAGTTGATATGGAAGGTTTCAACCAAGCACTTCAAATTCAGAAAGATCGTTCTCGTGCTGCCACTGCTATAGATACGGGTGATTGGGTTGTGGTAAATGATGAAGAGGGATTTGAATTTGTAGGCTATGATGCATTGACTGCTGTTACTGAAGTTATTAAATACCGTAAAGTTGTTGCGAAAAATAAAGAGCAATTCCAATTGGTGCTTTCTGTTAGTCCTTTTTATGCCGAAGGTGGTGGCCAGGTAGGCGACTCTGGAGAATTGGTTTCCGAAGAAACTGGAGAAAAGATTTATATCACAGATACGAAAAAGGAAAACGGTCTATTTGTACATTTTACAAACAAATTGCCGCTGGAATTGAAAGGAACATTTGTTGCACAGGTCGATAAAACCAAAAGAATCGATACTGAGAACAATCACTCCGCAACCCATTTGCTGCACGCTGCCTTAAAGCAGGTGTTGGGAAGTCATGTGAATCAAAAGGGATCGTTGGTCAACGCTGATATTTTGCGCTTTGATATCTCTCATTTTGCAAAAATGACAGAAGAAGAGATCAAACAGGTGGAAGATATTGTCAATGCCAAAATTCGTGAAAATATTCCGTTGAAGGAGGAACGAAATGTACCTTATCAACAAGCATTGGATTCGGGTGTAACAGCACTATTTGGTGAGAAGTATGGCGATTTTGTTCGTGTAATCACCTTCGAAGATCAATATTCTAAAGAATTGTGCGGTGGTACACATGTTAAAGCAACAGGGCAAATAGGGTTTTTCAAAATCGTTTCGGAATCTGCTGTAGCAGCTGGTGTACGTCGTATAGAAGCGATTACTGGAACTCGTTCTGCAGCTGTTATCCGTGAACATTTCGAATTGGTTCACCACCTGAAAGAGCTCATGAATAATCCGAAGGATTTTGTTTCTGCACTGGGTAAAATCATCGATGAGAATGGCGCTTTGAAAAAAGAGGTAGAGAAAAGTATTACAGAAAAATCCTTAGCGTTAAAGTCAGATCTGGAAGCAAAGATCCAGCAGGTTGGCGAGATTAATTTCTTGTCCACAATCGTCGATCTACCGAGTCCAGAGGCGGTGAAAACCTTGGCTTATGCCGTGAAGGGTGCCGTTAACAACTTATTTTTGGTTATCGGTGCTGAATTTGATGGTAAACCAAGTTTAACAGTCGTCATATCAGATGAATTGGCTAAAGAAAAAGGATTGAATGCAAGTAATATCGTTCGTGATCTAGCCAAGGATATCCAAGGTGGTGGCGGTGGTCAGCCATTCTTTGCAACAGCTGGAGGTAAGAACCCTGCCGGATTAAAAGGTGCAATTGAGCGAGCAATAGATTTCTTGAAATAAATTTTAGGGTAGTTGAACAGGCTACTTAGCTAAACTAGGATGTAAATAGATGATTTTATTTCCTAAATATACAATACGAAGCCATCAGATTTATTCGAGTTCTTCCTTGGAGGATTCGAATAAATCTGATAGTTTTTACGATTCTTTAAGCTGTGACATGTAGCGTGAATCAAACAGAGCAAAGCCATTTGCGTAATTGGGAATAGGTACTTAACAAATAAAAATAAAAGGATGAAAAAGGCAGTTTTTTTAGCAGTAGGGATCGTTGGTTTGATGATGGGTTGCCAAAATAAAGAACAGTTTACCATCGCTGGAAATGTCGAAAATCCTGGCAATATCAAAGTTATTTCATTGTATGAAGGCGATACCAAGCTGGATTCTATGTTTTTTGGCGATAATAACAAATTTCAGTTCGTACGACCTGCTAGCCAATCCAGATTGTTGTCCTTGCGTGTTGGTAAAAATCGGTACGATTTAATTGCTTCTCCGGGAGAAACGATTACATTTAAGACAGATTTGCATAAAGATGTAAATGATTACCAGGTTGATGGTTCTGAATTGTCAAAGACTATACAGCCTTTTGCCAAAGAGCGAAATTATCGCGATTATCTACAGGACTCATTGCAGACAGTGTTTTCAAAGCTAACGGCCAATTCGACAGCAGCTGAGATCGAAAAGATTCGTGCTGAATATAAAGCAAAGTTTGCAGAAGAATTGCGTACATATACAAAAAAAGCAGTCGATTTCTCGAATAAACATAATGATCTTGCAGGTTTTTATGCAATCTCGACCTTAGATCCTGAAGTAGCCGAAAATGAAATCATTACCTATGCAGATAAAATAAAAAATGAATTTACGGAGAACAGATATGTAACACAGTTTAAAGAGGAGACCCAAAAACTGAAAAAAATGGCAATTGGGCAACCTGCTCCTGAGTTGACTTCTTTTACACCATCAAATAAAGAAGTTAAATTATCGAGTTTTAAAGGGAAATATACTTTGGTGGATTTTTGGGCTTCATGGTGTATGCCCTGTCGCCAGGAAAACCCTAATCTCGTTAGGTTGTACAATACCTATCATGGTAAAGGCTTTGATATACTCTCCGTTTCATTTGATGATAATCCTGGTTCCTGGATGCGTGCTATTGAAGATGACAAGTTAACTTGGACACATGTGTCAGATTTGAAGGCTTGGAGCTCACCGGTTGTCATTGATTACCGTGTGAAAGCCTTGCCTACCTCATATGTTCTCGATCCGAACGGCATTATTATAGCAAAGAACTTGCGTGGAGAAGAGTTAGAGGCATTTTTGAAGAAAACAATTAAGTAATCAATGTGTTATTGTTAAATATTATATTACTTAATAATTTGGTAACATTAGATTAACTGATTGTTATCATTTTGTTTATAATTTAGCAAAAAAAATAAGACAAATGAGTTCTTCGAAACAAAAGATTTTAATTGTTGATGACGAAAAGGATATCTTGGATTTAATTGCATTCAACTTAAATCGTGAAGGTTATCAGGTCTCTACAGCGCAAAATGGGGAAGAGGCAATCAACGTTGCCAAACAAGTAAATCCTGATCTTATCATCTTGGATGTGATGATGCCAAAGATGGATGGAATTGAAGCTTGTCGTATCATGCGCGCAATGCCTGAATTCAAAAGTACATTCATGGTATTTTTGACTGCTAGAAGCGAAGAGTATTCGGAGATCGCAGGATTTCATGTCGGTGCAGACGACTATATAGCAAAGCCAATTAAGCCGCGTGCTTTAATGAGCCGCATCAATGCTATCTTAAGAAGAAATGCTTCCGAAGAGTCAGATGCCTCTGTTCAGGATAAAATTGAAATTGCCGACTTGGTCATTGATCGAGATTCTTTCTTGGTATATAAAGGGGAACAAAAGATCGTTCTAGCAAAGAAAGAGTTTGAACTATTGTATTTATTGGCATCAAAACCGAACAAGGTGTTTACACGCGAACAGATCTTAAAGAGTATTTGGGAAGATTCTGTTGTGGTAACCAATCGTACAATTGACGTCCATATCCGCAAGCTGCGCGAAAAGATAGGTGACGATTATGTAACCACTGTAAAAGGAGTAGGATACAAATTCGATAAAGAATAAAAAAAGAGGCTTTAGCCTCTTTTTTTATGCGATTAACTTCCGGAGTTTAGATTTAATGCGATTTGTTTTGCGCCAAATCTAGACAAATACGAGTAGGATATTTCAAATTTGACATAAGAGGAAGGCGAGAATTTAAGGAAGAAATTGTCGTCGTTATAGGGAACTCTTTATCGAGATAACTTGATATCACCACAACAAATCTTTACTTTTGACCTAAAGCAAAGTAAAAATTTCAACATGTCATCTATTCTTATAAAATCTGCGCAACTTGTCAATGAAGGTAAAGTTGAGGTTGCTGACGTATATATCAGCAATGGTCGAATCGAAATGATTGCTCAGGAAATTAATCATCCTGCTGATCAGGAAATAAATGCTGAGGGGCTACACTTGCTACCTGGACTTATTGATGACCAGGTTCACTTTAGAGAACCCGGTTTAACTTATAAAGCGGATATATGGCATGAGAGTCGCGCAGCAGTTGCCGGTGGGACAACCTCTTTCATGGAAATGCCTAATACTGTTCCTAATACGTTGACCCAGCAATTGCTTCAAGATAAATATGATATTGCGGCAAAAAATGCGCTGGCCAATTATTCATTCTTTATGGGGGCAGCTAATGATAATCTTGAGGAGGTACTTAAAACGAATCCAAGAAATGTCTGTGGTATAAAAGTTTTTATGGGCTCCTCTACTGGCAATATGCTGGTTGATAATGAAAAAGCGTTGGAAGGTATTTTTGCAAGTGCTCCGACCTTGGTGGCTACGCACTGTGAAGATGAGGCAACGATAAAGGCGAATTTGGCCCTATTTAAGGAAAAATATGGCGAGGATGGATTAAAAATTGAGATGCATCCATTGATTCGTTCTGAGGAAGCTTGTTATTTGTCTTCGTCAAAAGCTGTCGAGCTGGCAAAAAAGCACAATACACGCTTGCATATCCTTCATATCTCAACCGCCAAAGAAATTGCATTATTTAATAATGATATTCCACTAAAGGATAAAAAAATAACGGCTGAAGCCTGTATTCATCACCTTTGGTTTTCTGATCAGGATTATGCCTCAAAAGGTAATTTTATCAAATGGAATCCAGCTGTAAAAACAGCCAATGACCGCGATCAGATTTTAAAAGCTGTACTGGATGGACATATCGATGTGATAGCGACAGATCACGCTCCGCATACAATTGAGGAGAAATCTCAGCCCTATGTTTCAGCACCAAGCGGAGGACCTCTTGTACAGCATGCGTTGCAAGCCTTGTTAGATATGGTCAAAGCAGGAAAAATGACCCTGGAACAATTGGTGCAAAAATCTGCACACAATACAGCTACATTGTTCCAAATTGAAGATAGAGGGTACATTCGTGAGGGATATTGGGCGGATCTTGTGTTGGTCGATCTGAATAAACCTTATACGGTATCGAAAGCGAATATCCTGTCGAAATGTGGCTGGTCACCATTTGAGGGGCACACATTTAGTTCAACGATTGAACATACTCTCGTATCAGGTAAACTTGCTTTCTCCAATGGACAACTTATTGAGAAAGGTGCTGGTGAACGTCTGTTGTTCAACCGATAGTATTTAGCAATGGAAAAAAGAGCCTTTCTAAAATCGATTGCTTTAAGCGTGTTGTCTATTCCTGTACTGGGAATGGGGAAGCCAACCGGAGATAAAGCCGAATTGTACGGTCAAGCTGCTTTGCTTGCAACGAGGTTAAAATTGGGGGATATCGTAGGTTTAATAACGCCTGCTGGTGTATTGGATGATGAAGAATCAATTAGTATTGCACGTGAGATATTTGAGACCTTAGGTTTTAAAGTAAAAGAAGGTAAACATATACGCAGCCGCTACGGTAATTTGGCCGGTACAGATCAGGAGCGTATAGCAGACATTCATGATATGTTTGCAGACAAGACCGTCAAAGCGATTGTTTGCATCAGAGGAGGTTCGGGTACATCACGTCTTTTAGATCGATTAGATTACAGACTGATCGCCAATAACCCAAAAATTTTATTGGGATATTCAGATATAACAGCCTTAATTTTGGCATTATATGCCAAGACAGGACTTATAACGTTTCATGGTGCAGTGGGGATCAGTACCTGGACTAAGAAGCTTGCAGAGGCTTTCAATGCTCAGTTTGTAGCCAATCAGCCAGCAATATTTGAAAACCCCAAGTCTAAAGGTGATAGCATTGTGCAGACCAAAGACCGAATTGCCACAATTCATCCTGGTATAGTAGATGGGGTATTGCTGGGTGGAAATATGACCGTGTTGACCGGCTTATGTGGTTCACCTTATCTGCCAGATTTTAAAGATAAAATTCTTTTTCTTGAAGAGGTCGACGAAGATATGGAACGTGTTGACCGCATGTTCTGTCAATTGAAAAATGCTGGTGTACTGGGTGCGATTAAGGGTTTTATTTTTGGCAAGTGCACCAATTGTAAACCATCTGGTGGCTATGGATCCGTAACACTTGACCAACTGTTCAATGATTATATCAGACCGTTAAAAATACCCGCTTATACAGGGGCTGTCGTTGGTCATATTGCCGAACAGTTTATTTTGCCCGTAGGAGCAAAAGTCCGTGTAGATGCTTCGCAAGGAACGATTGCTTTAATGGAGCCTGCATTAAAAGATTAATATGAAATTAGTAAAAGTTGATTTCATCAAAGCCTTTTCTTTATATGAAGAAAAGGCTTTGATGCATAGAAGATTTAAACATGCTGATATTTTGCCGTTATTAGAAAATATCAGAAGCTCTGGACGTTTTGCTGTAGCGGAAATTGGCAAGTCTACCGAAGATCGTTCGATCTTTCGACTACAATACGGACAAGGGCCAATCAAGATACTTTTATGGTCGCAAATGCATGGTGATGAACCTACAGCAACAATGGCCTTGTTTGATCTATTTAATTTTTTCAACGGAAAAGATGATGGTTTTGATGCGGTTAGAGATGACATAGCATCAAAAGTGACCTTATATTTTATTCCGATGCTAAATCCTGATGGAACAGAACGGTTTCAGCGTAGGACAACCATGGATGTGGATATGAACAGAGATGCAAGGGCAACAGCAACAGTGGAAGGAGCCTTATTGAAGGCGCAAGCCATGTTGCTAAAACCTGATTTTGCCTTTAACCTGCATAACCAAAACAATTACTACAATATTCCCGGAACAAATACGCCAGTAACAATTTCCTTATTGGCACCTGCTTATGATTATGCGCGGAGTATCAATGAAACTCGGAGAGATGCGATGCGGGTGATTGTTGGAATAAATAAAATCCTTCAGGACTTTGTTCCAAAGGCAGTTGCAAGGTATGACGATGAGCATACACCGCGCGGTTTCGGTGATAATTTTCAAAAATGGGGCGCTAGGACGATTTTAATTGAATCAGGAGCTTATGTTGGTGATACCGAAAAAATGCTGGTCAGAAAATGTAATTTCGTAGCATTGTTAAAAGCATTTGAGGAAATTGCTGATCAATCCTTTAAACGGCATTCGGTTACCGATTACGATGCAATTCCCTTCAATGATGAAAAGCTCCATGATGTGTTGCTGAGAAATTTGACCATTGAGCGGAGTGGAAAACCATTACTTGTCGATGTCGCCATCCGGCAAAATGAAAAGACGATAGGCTCTGACTATTATCTGGAGGGGATAGTAGAGGATATTGGCGATCTGCAAGATTTTTATGGTTATGTAGATATTGATGTTGCAGGAATGGAGTTTGCCCCAGCCAAGATGTATATGGAGCCATTTGCTTCCCTGACCGATTTAGATGATACCATCGTGATGGGATTACTTGAAAAAGGCTATGCCGCTGTTATTATTGAAAATGTGATCCCGGGAGAATTTTTGCATAACCTTCCAATTCGTGTATTAACTAAAAAAGCTATAGAATTTTCACAACAATTAGCTCTCGGAGCTCAGGCGGATTTCTTTCTTCGGAAAGAAGGAAAGATTATTTACGCCGTAGTTAATGGTTGGGTGATCGATTTGAAAAAACCAAAGCAACAGCAGTATAAAAATCAGATAAGTTAGCAATGCCTAATATAGCTCAAAAAAGGAAAAAGGTCACAGCATAGGCTGTGACCTTTTTCCTTTTTTGAGACTACTAGTAGCCGGTATTCTGTTGATTTGCTATAGCTGGGTTTGCATTCATCTCATCCAGTGAAATAGGAAGAATGGTTTTAAAGAAAGTTCTATCGATCGTTTTTTGCCTATTTGTTGTGCTTATATTTCCTAAATCATCATCAAAAGTTATCGATTTGTTCCAGCGCATCATATCAAAGAAGCGATGACCTTCTCCAAGGAGCTCTTTGCTTCTCTCATCGGCAATCATATCTAAAGTAATCGTGCCTGAGGTCGCGACATCTAATTTTGGAGAACGTTGGCGTATTGCATTCAGGTAATTTGCTGCAAGGGCCTTGTCAGGAGATGATTTTAATAGAGCAGCTTCAGCAGCGATAAGATATACTTCGGACAAACGGATGACCTTAATATTGACTGCGGTACTATTTGCTGTTGAATTTTTATCACCAGCAAGAGTGGTGCTACCGCTATATTTATAGACCGCTCCTAAATGGGTGGTGCCGACTTCATCGTACGCCATAACACCCCATCTGACATCTGTCTCGTCTTTCTTAAGTTTGGCCAAGAATGGATCTGCGGCTATAAAGTTTCCCAATATGGCTGTACTGCCATGTCCTTTTCTGCGGAACATCGCACCCAGAGAACTAGTCCCCGCATCAGCTTCATTCGGATAGACACCCAATTCTAGAATAGATTCAGTTCCAAACATACCTGTCCAGGATTTCACCCAGTTTTCATTGCTATACAATGTGTAGACTTTGGAGTCTATGACCTCCTGCGCTGATTTTAACGAGTTATCATAATCATTCATATAGAGATACACACGAGCTTGCAGTGCTTTATTGGCGAAAAAATTGAAATATCCATCCGATTTGGATTTTGGCAATAAGCTTTCTGCATCCTTTAGATCCTGTACTATTTGTTTGTAGTTTTCCTCAACGGAGATACGTTTTTCCTGCGCGCTATATTCGAGTACTTTCGTCACATTAGGGATACCAAGGGCAGATTTTTCCATGTTGTAGGGTTTTCCGTACAACCTGACAAGATCAAAATTGATGAGGGCTCTTGCGGTCAATGCTTGTCCTTTATACGTATTAAAATTTTCTGTCGAACCGGCAGCGATTAGTTTATCGATATTTGTCAAAAGATTATTGATCTGCACGAGTGTATGAAACCCTTGTGTCCAGATGCCTGAATAGGGATTAGAAGAGGCCGAATGATTAAATACATAAAGATAGTCATAACCGCGGCCTTGGGATGCAATCGTAAAGTCCCCCCCTTTGGCATCAGCATAGAGCGGGAAATTTCGTCCATAGTAGGCAACATTTGCCATTTTACTCATTAATCCATTCATAATAACCTTTGCGTCAGCAGCAGTTTGGATGGAGGTATTGGAGTCCCCCATATTGGTCGGTGTGACATCCAAAAAATTGCTACAAGAGCTGATTGCTAATGATATTGTTATGCACGAGGCAATAAAAAGCTTTTTCATAATACTGTTTCTTTTCGTTAAAAACTAAATTCAACACCGAAAGTGTACGTTTTTGCCAATGGTGTTTCCCAGCCCCGCGTACCAAATTGGTTAACTTCTGGATCCATATACTTGTATTTCGAAACAGTCAATAAATTGCTTCCATTGAAAAATACCCTTGCATTGGAGATGCCAGCTCGTTTTAAAAATTCATTTGGTAATCTATAGCTCAACGAAATGTTCTTTAATCTAAGATATGACGCGTCAAACAGTTGTCTACTGCTGATCTGGTTCACATCTTCCAGATCTCTTCCGGTAACCATCGGGTAAGTTCCATCCGTATTTGAAGGTGACCAGCTATTTTCTGTAAAATAAGCGGCATGAATTCGTTCCCAATAATAGCCGTCATCGGCAACATCTTTGGATGTCGCATCATAAAGTTTGCCGCCAATTTTATAAGCAAAGTTCAATCCCAATGAAAAGTTTTTATAATCGATGTCAGAATTTATACCGCCATATAGTTTAGGATTAGCATTTCCGATGATGGTTTGTTTAGCTTTTTTGTAATCATAACTTGCAGCTTTTCCGTTAAAGATAAAATCGCCATCCGTGCCGTCGTTTGTATACCAGACGTTTTTGCCATTGGTTTGATCGGTACCTGCCCATTCCAACCCAAAGAAAGATAAAGACGATTCTCCTTCGCGATAAATAAATCGAGCTCTATCGTCTCCACCTGTGGGATCATACCAGACGATATCTCGTCCACCATATAGTTTTGTAATCTTGGATTTGATAATTGCGGTATTTGCACTTAATGTCCATTTCCAATTTTCATTTTTAACAATATCTGAGCCCAGTTCAATCTCTATACCTTTATTGTTCATTTCGCCAACATTTCGCAATATGGAGCCGAAACCAGTAATTGTGGAGATCGGAACATTCTGTAAAAGATCCTTCGAGTCTCTGTTAAAATATTCAATTGTACCGAATAGTTTATTGTGGAACAGACCAAATTCCAATGCGATGTTTGTGGAGTAATTTTTCTCCCAAGCGACGTCCGGATTGCCTAAATTATTAAGCCCACCACCTGGCTGCGTCATATATTTGTTGGAATAACTTGTTAAATTGCGCCAGGCAAAAAGATCCGTAGGTAATGTTCCATTTACCCCATAGGAACCTCTAATTCTTAGGTTATTGATTTCTTCAATCTCTTTAATAAAAGATTCCTTGGCCAAATTCCAGGAAGCAGCTAAAGACCAAAAGTTGCCCCAACGAGGACCTGGTGCCAAGCGGGATGAACCGTCCCTTCTAAAAGATGCCGAGGCAAAATAGCGTTCATCGTAGTTATATTCCGCCCGCGATAGTACAGACATCATATTATTGCCCCAAGAATAGGCGGACGCATCCAATATACCTGCAGTGGCGACTGTATGAAGTGATGAGGATGGTAAATCTTTACCTGTAGCACGGATAAAATCAGTCGTGTTTTTTTCAGCTTCGAAACCAGCTAATAACCCGATATTATGCAAGCCAAAACTCTTGTTGTAATTGGCGGTTGTGGATGATACCAATTTTTCAATGGACGTAGACACCTCTGTGACCCGGCCATTGTCTGCCATACCGTTATAATGTTTAGCACTGTAATAGATATGATCTTTGACTTCGGTCCGGTCATAGGAGAAAATAGTCTTCAATGTAAGTTCAGGCAATAGCTTTAATGATAAAGATTCTATAGCTGATAATTTGCTTGTTTTCGAAGAGTTTTCCCATTCCTTGTTGTAATACAGCGGATTATAAGCGAGACTACCATAACGTGCTGTATATTCGTTACCTGTTTTATAATCAGTTGGCCAATACATCTGCCATAATAAATTACTCGCTTGATACAGGTAATTTGTTCCTGTATTCCTGGTGTCATTCATCCCAATAAGCTTGTTTTTAGCGTAGTTGACGTTTGAACCAAATTCGAGATATTTCCCAATCTTTTGCGTTAAATTAATCCGACCATTGATTCTGTCGAAGTTATTCTCAATAATCCTGCTTTTGTCTTGCGTGTATCCTAAAGACGCATAGTAATTGGTTTTTTCTGTTGCTCCGCTTACCGAGATATCGTTGCTGTTGAATATCCCGGTTCTAAACAATGCTTTGTTCCAGTCATAATACTTACCATCTCGATTCTCTACACCATCTGTTTTTCCTGAGATATGTACATTTTCCCATTGTGAGGTTCCATCCGTGCTGAATTGATAGCCATGAATACCAAAACCATAAGAAGAAGTTGGTTTACCGTAATTTGCCGAATTTTGATTCCAGTCCAAAGAATTTAAGCGGAATAAGGTGTTTTTATTCGCCTGTTCAGCCGTTTGACCAGCTGCTATTCTAGAATCGTATAAAACACTATAAAGCATATTGATTTGATCCTGTACCGAAGCAGGTTCATTATTTTTGGTTGCCCAGGAAGGACTAATGCCAATAGAGGACTTGACATTGATCTTCGGATCTCCGTTTTTTCCCTTTTTTGTGGTGATGATGATGACACCATTTGCCGCGCGGGACCCATAAAGGGATGAGGCGGCAGCATCCTTAAGCACAGAAATAGATTCGATATCGCTGGGATTTAATGTGCTCATGACGTTGTTAGTATTGACAATATAGTCGCCCATCTGTCCGACACTACCCGAAATGACTGGAACACCGTCAATGACATAGAGTGGTTCGTTCGACGCGTTCATGGAGCCTATGCCTCGAATGCGTATAGCTGAAGTTGCACCTGCCTGACCAGATCCATTTGACATTTGCAGACCTGCAACACGGCCAGTAAGTGCTTTTTCAAAAGAAGTGACAGGTTGTTTATCAATGGCATCTGATTTTACTTGTGCTGCCGAACCTGTATAGGTGCTCTTTTTAGCCGTTCCGTAGGCAATGACAATGACTTCGTCCAGTGCCTGTTCATCACTGTTGAGTGAAATACTAATGGTTTTTCGGCCATTGACCTGAATTTCTTGTCGGCTATAACCTACGGCAGATATAGTTAATGTCGCATTGGCGTTTGTGTTTAAGGTAAACAGGCCATTTTCGTTTGTTGAGGTCCCTTGGCTAGCGCCTTTTACATTTATTGTAACTCCGCTAATTGGTTTTCCATTGCTGTCTGTGATTTTACCAGCAATTTGGATCTGTTGTGCATATAAAGACTGCATCGAACTACAGGCTATGAGACACAACGTTGTGAGCACATGTTGTTTCATAAAAGTGTGAATTGATTAATTTAGTTGTTAATATTTTGGTGCTATCGATGTTGGTCAAACTTGTGATAGCAATTCAGTGCAATCTTTTCTTTAAGAAAAAAACATTGCACTGAATATAGGGTTATTTTCTTACAATTCCAATCCCCGGACGGTCGGGGAGAAGGCAACTGCCATTTACCACGGTCATGCCGTCGTATATATCATTTCCAATTAATAAAGCACCGTCTAGATCTGCCCAGTCTGTTAATGGTGCAAGTTGTGCAGCTGCACTGATCGCGCAGGAAGTTTCGGTCATACAGCCGATCATAACTTTCATTTCCAAAGAACGAGCAAGTTCTGCCATTTGTTTAGCTTCACGCATGCCCGTGCATTTCATCAATTTGATGTTGATCCCCGAGTATACACCCTTTAATGCAGGAACATCCAGAAGGCGTTGGCATCCTTCATCGGCAATAGTAGGGATAGGACTATGCTCAGTAAGCCAGGCGTTGTCGTCTATCTGCTCCTTGGGCATCGGCTGTTCCAAGAAAGAAACATTTCTTTCTGCAAGCCAGTGTGCCATTTCCAAAGCCTCTTCACGTGTTTTCCAACCTTGATTGACGTCGGCACACAAAGGACGATCGGTAACCTGACGGATGGTGTCTATGATCATTTTATCCGTATCAAGACCCAGTTTCACCTTTAAAATTTTAAACTGATCAGCTTCGGCGACTTTTTGGCGGATCATTTCTTCTGTATCGATTCCGATGGTGTAGGACGTCGGTGGGATAAGGTTAGGATTCAATCCCCATATCTTATAATAGGGCTGATTCATAATTTTACCAAGGATATCATGTAGGGCAATATCAATGGACGCTTTTGCAGCCGTGTTTTTCAAAGCAAGCTGATCAATATAATGCAGGAGCTCTTCGGTTTGAAAAGGAGAGTTGAAGCCTGTCAGATCAATCTGATTGAGGAATGATAGGACACTTTCCTGAGATTCGCCTAGATAGGGTGGCATACTCGCTTCACCATAACCGATAATGCCATCATACTCTAGTTCGGTCAATACAACCGGTGTTGTGCTTCGGCTAAAGGAAGCTACTGTAAAGACATGGCGCAAAGTTAAAGTGTAAGGTCTAAACCTTAATTTAAAGGCCCCAAAATCTTTACTGATCCATTCAGATTGATTGCTCATCGTTATGTTTATTTATTGTTGTAATAATTGCTTTCAACGACTTTCTGTATTGCGCTATCGTGGGTCCCGAGGTAACGGCGTGCAGCAACCACAGTTCGGGTTTGGAAATCATCGTAGTTTGCAGCGTCCTTAAGCATACTGTTGATCCGGACTAATCCGGCAGCGTGAATAAAAGTTCCATTGCCGATATAGAGTGCAACATGTGTTACACGCGCATTAGGGTTGCTGTTTTTGCCTGCCGCAAAGAACAATAAGTCTGCCGGTTTTAGATTTTTGAGTGCTTTCTCAGGGTCGAAATGTCCTTCTTGATCTAAAATGTCGATTTTTTCACCTGCAAGTACTTGTTGCGATGCATCTCTCGGAATCACGAAGCCGTTCATAAAAAAGCTTGTTTTGGTAAAACCGCTGCAGTCTACACCTTTCACCGATGTTCCCCCCCATAAATAGGGTAGGCCCAACATTGTTTTTGCACTGGCGATAATATTTTCCGCTGTAGGCTGGCGCGTTTCAAACCAATTTTTTAAGGTTAGACTTTCTGATTTTTTAATATAACCTAAACGCCCATCCGGATATGCTATTTCATAAAAGTTGCTTTTCTGTCCTTTTAACTGAAGGATGTCACCATATACGAGATCAGACACTCGTTGGCTTTTTTCATTGGGTTCAGAATATGATTTTCCAAACTCCGCTGTATAGATAACTTTTTCTGCTTGCCGCCAATTTGCCAGCATGGTTTTGTCCATCGCTTCAATGGACGAAGTAGGTACCCATGCGATATAACCGTCGGGGGTGCGTACGCGATAGTCGCCACTCTTTTTCTGTAGAAGGTCTACTTGTGTTCCCAATAACACCTGGCTCGTCAGTTCCGCCGCATTATCTGGAAATGTACGCATATTTGCAACGGAGAGCCTGATGACTCCAGTAGTTTTTTCGCCTACACTTGCATCAGGTAAGAGCTGTACCTGAATATTGGCTGATATTTCTTTTGCTTTTTGCTCCAAAACGAACTTAGCATCTTTTTCAGTTGTTTCAAGCACATATTGGTTCTGTGCTATATCCGCTTTTTGGATTGCTACGATCTTGGTTCTTTTATCGGGAGCGAATTCACGTTTTACGTTTTCTTGCAACTCTTTGATCTTGAAATAAGTCGTGGAATCTAGCTGCTGCGCCTGACTGCTTTCAACACCTATTAGGCTTGCATAAGCTAAAATAGCGAATTTAAGAGTGTTTTTCATGCGAATTAGTTTGTTTCTAAAGATAGGATTAATTCATAATATAAGTCAATTTTTATTGTCGATTTTTAAGTGATTTTGATGTTATGTTGCTAAAAAACGAATGTTTGGGTTTAATTTTAATTAAATTATCTAATTGCTAAAACCATTTTGTAATATTGCTTATTGATTGTAAAGTCAATATCCTTCTTCAGTTTAACACGAAGCTGTAAAAATGTAGAATAGCATTTTCCGGCGTATATCGATGAAGTAGATTGGGGTCAGATGTGACGTAAGGTCGTGCAATACACTAGAAAGAGAGCGATGCCTTTGTGCAGTCAATAATGGAAATTTTTTGTATTCGGTAGACCGAAGGCAATTTTTTTGATTGTTTTTTGCCGGATTAATCAATAGCGATAGTTTTATAAAATATTAATAAGGAAATGAGTTCAAGACGTGATTTTATTAGGCAAGGTTTGATTGCTGCGACGGCAATGGGGACATTGACAGCATTTGATGCGAAAGGATTGACGATTGCAGCAAAGGGCAGTGTTAAAAAATATCCTATTGTAATTTCAACTTGGGACTTTGGGATTGCAGCAAATAAAGCCGCTTGGGAAATATTGTCGAAAGGTGGTAAGGCATTGGATGCCGTTGAACAAGGCGTACGTGTACCCGAGGCTGATCTCAAAAATATGACAGTTGGTAAAGGTGGTTATCCAGATCGCGATGGTCACGTCACACTTGATGCTTGTATCATGGATGCGGATGGTAACTGTGGTGCTGTTGCTGGAATGGAAAAAATTGGACATCCAATATCAGTAGCGCGGATGGTCATGGAAAAAACACCCCACGTGATGCTAGTAGGCGAAGGTGCATTGCAATTTGCGTTAGAAAATGGTTTTAAGGAAGAGAATCTTCTAACGCCAGAAGGTGAAAAGGCTTGGAAAGAATGGTTAAAGGAGAAAAAATACAAACCTGTAGCCAATATTGAAAATCAATCCTTTGCAGCGGAACGTCTGCCAGGGAACCAGTATAACCACGATACGATCGGTATGTTGGCTTTGGATGCCAATGGGAATATTTCTGGAGCTTGTACAACCAGTGGTATGGCTTTCAAGATGCACGGCCGGGTAGGAGATAGCCCTATTATTGGAGCCGGACTTTATGTCGATAATGAAGTGGGCGGAGCTACATCGACCGGAGTTGGTGAAGAAGTCATACGGAATGTAGGTAGTTTCTTGGTTGTCGAATTGATGCGTCAGGGTTATTCTCCGGAAGATGCCTGTAAGGAAGCCGTTATGCGTATCGTGAAGAAGAAACCTGCAATTGCGAAGGAAATTCAAGTTGGATTCTTAGCAATAAATAAAAAAGGCGAATATGGTGCCTATGCGCTACAACAAGGTTTTTCCTATGCGGTTTGTGACAGTAAACAACAAGATTTATTGATTAAGGGAAAACACTACTATTAATATTAAAATAGGGGGCTATGGGTACGAGGGCTTCGTTCTCAAGTGGCAAATGGAACGTAAGCTGCCATTTTTCGCAATGATAGCAGTGTATCTCATTGCCGATTAATAATTATATTTGTCTAAACATTTTTCGCTGTAGCTACTAAATCGGCTATAGTGTTTGAAAAAGTAAGATTAAAATACGCAAGATTATAAAAGTATGAAAGCAACATTTGGAGGAGGATGTTTTTGGTGTACAGAAGTTATTTTCCAAAACACTGAAGGGGTAACATCGGTATTGCCTGGTTATATGGGAGGGCATGTAGATAAGCCAACTTATGAGCAGGTCTGTACGGGTACAACTGATCATGTTGAGGTTGTCGAGCTAGAATATGACGAAGAGCTGGTGAACTATGAAGACCTATTGAAAATCTTTTTTAAGACACATAACCCGACGACATTAAACCGTCAAGGTAACGATGTGGGTACGCAGTATAGATCAGTTGTTTTTTATCATAATGAAGAACAGGAGATCTTAGCGCAGAATTTTATCGACGAATTGGAAAATGAGGATGTTTATGAGGACGCTATTGTCACAACGGTAGAACCAGCCGTGACATTTTGGTTAGCAGAAGATTATCATCATAATTATTTTAATGATCATCCTGAAAATCCATTTTGTTCAGTAGTCATTGCTCCAAAACTTCAAAAATTCCTAAAAGAATTTAAAGCTTAAAGGACAATACTTAAGGTGTTGTATCCTACACAAAAAAGGCTCGAATATTTATTCGAGCCTTTTTTGTGTATGGAATACGAATTAGAACATTTCCATCTGTCCTTTATCGTCGATTTGGATGTCATTTGGATTAGTGATTTCCAATTTGATATCGTCATTTTTATCGGTTGACTCTACCTCCTTCTCCTTCACGGAACTGTCCACCGCCGTTATGGTGCTATCAACCGTTGTTTCTGTGGTATCAGTACTCGTTTCGGCTGCTTTTTCTTTACCTTTTTGACTTAAATCTTCATCCACCGTTGTTAACGTAACCGATTTTACGGTATGGAAAGAGAGGCGGTTTCCTTGTGCTTTTATTCCTTTTACGTCAATAATTTCAGTCAAAGGTTGATCAAGAGTTTCTTCCGTTTGGGATTTACCTTTTAAAATATCCAATTTGACCATCGGTTCAGCCGCATTACTCATCAATACCAATTTAGACCCCGCATCTTCATTAATAAAGGAAATACGTTTTCCAATAGGTTGATCGTCAAATTTAAAACGTTTGACAAAGTACGTTCCACTCTTGCCGTCCTGATGCACAACTGTATAGATATGGTCCGGGTAGTATTTTTCGATCCGGATCATTTTCTCGTCAAAGTGGTTGCTTAGATCAAAGTTTGACAATTCGTAACTACCGTCCGAAAGAACCACTAATATCTTGTCGTCGCCGTCAAACTCGCCAAGGTATTGGCCACGTTCATCTGCATTTAGACGTTTCATGATGGTATCGTACCATATTTTTCGTCCTGCCAGTGTGGAGACACCAGAGCTTTTAAAGCTGATTTTTTTGACGGGATATTTTGACACAATGTTTCCTTGTGAAGCACGGCCCTTGATTGCAATCTCGGCAAAGTCCATGTCAAAATTCAACTTGCGCAATTTTGTGTGCGGTTTAAGCTGTATATTAACGATCTCTGCTTCACCGTTTGGATTGGCTGTGAAATATAGGATTTTAGATCCTTTGGATCCTTTGGATACATCATATTCCTTATCCCGAGTGACACCTACCACAGAGAAACGTTTGATGTAACTGGTACCAGTTTCACCTTCTTTATAGATGGCATTATAGATTGTACGTTCATCACCTTTTTTGAAAACAGCAACGTGGATAATTCCTTTTCCAACGAATACTTTATCCTGGATTTTACTGACAACATACTTGCCATCCTCGCGGAATACAATAATATCGTCGATATCCGAGCAGTCGCATACAAACTCATCTTTCTTCATGCCTGAGCCAATAAATCCTTCCTCACGATTGACATATAGCTTGGCATTTGCTAGGGCAACTTGGGTCGCTTCTACTTTATCGAATATACGCAGTTCGGTTTTACGCTCGCGGTCTTTACTATATTTCTCACGCAATTTCTCAAACCATGCAATGGCATATTCTGTCAATTGACGTAGATGACGCTTGACTTCCTTGATCTCATTTTCGAGTGTTTTCATCATTTCGTCCGCTTTTTTAACGTCGAAACGTGTAATACTACTCATTGGTTTATCGATCAATTTTTTGTAATCTTCTGGTCGTATCTCGCGATAAAATTGATCGAAGAAAGGTTCAAACAAGCGATTCAGAACCTGCACCACGACCTCAAAGTCACCTGCATTTTCATAATCCGGATGTTTGTACATCCCCTCTTGAATAAATATTTTTAATAAACTACTGAAGAAGATTTTTTCTTGAAGATCGTTTAAACGAATCTCCAATTCTCGTTTCAATAAATTTTTGGTGTTTATTGTGTTTTCCGTTAGAATGTCATTGACACTCATAAAGTGAGGTTTCTCATCTTTGATAACACAAGTGTTAGGTGAGATAGAGACTTCACAGGCGGTAAAGGCATATAAGGCATCAATCGTTACATCAGGAGAAATTCCAGGAGCCAAATGCACAATGATCTCTACATTTCCTGCTGTATTGTCCTCGATTTTTTTGATCTTAATTTTTCCCTTATCGTTTGCTGTGACCACACTTTCAATCAGACCGCCCGTCGTGGTTCCAAATGGAATTTCTGTAATTGCGAGCGTCTTTTTGTCGCGTTCTTCAATTTTCGCACGTACACGGATTTTACCGCCACGTTGACCCTCATTATAATTTGAAACGTCGGCCATACCACCCGTAGGGAAATCTGGGAAGATATTCGGACGTTCACCGTGTAATACCTGAATAGATCCATCAATTAACTCAATGAAATTGTGCGGCATAATCTTGGTTGCTAAACCAACAGCAATACCTTCGGCACCTTGAGCCAATAATAATGGAAATTTTACCGGAAGTGTGACAGGTTCGCGATTCCGTCCATCATAACTCAATTGCCACTCAGTTGTTTCGGGATTGAAGACAACGTCATTTGCAAATTTGGATAATCTTCCCTCGATGTACCGTGGAGCAGCAGCAGAGTCGCCCGTAATTGGGAAGCCCCAGTTACCTTGACAGTCAATCAGGAGATCCTTTTGGCCCAATTGTACCATGGCATCACCGATAGAAGCATCACCATGTGGGTGATATTTCATCGTGTTACCAATGACGTTGGCAGCTTTATTATATCGTCCATCATCCATTTCCTTCAAGGAATGGAGGATACGACGTTGTACGGGTTTCAAACCGTCATTGATATGTGGTACGGCTCTGTCCAAGATAACATAGGATGCATAGTCCAAAAACCAGTTTTCGTATAGTCCTGATAAAGGTATCGTCTGACTTCCGTTTTCTGTTTTTCCTGATCCCAGTTCTTCTTGATTATCTTCCGTTGGGAAGTTCGTTTCGTCACTCATTTACTCAGCAATAGATTAAATTGTACAATACAGAAATGTTCGAAATAGTATTTTATTCGAACGTGTAAAAATACAAAACCATTTTGTTTTATCCCAGTGAAACTATGAAAAGTTAAAAAAATTAGTTTTTAAAGCTAATATAATTAGTTTGTTGGTCGGTCAATGGCCAGATCATACCAATAACAGGGAATATTCCATAGGTCGAAATGAGATTCTTCAGTTACCTGAAATCCTACTTTTTCCAAGACATGCCTTGACCCCAGGTTTCCCGTATGTGTGATGGCATGTACTTCAAAATGGGTCAGCTGTTCTCTGTAATATTGCATGCAGGCTAGTGCGGCTTCTGTCGCATAGCCTTTTCCCCAAGATTCCGTTCTGAAACGATAACCAAGGTCTAAAAATCCAATACGTCCGTTCTCCAGTTCGTCAATATATTTAAATCCTGTCCAGCCTATCCATTGATTGCTTGATTTCTCAATGACCCCTAGACGGCCTATACCGTATTTTTCATATTGTTGCTGAATATGTGCGATGGCTTTTTTCATTTCTTCAATAGATTGAACAGGTTCGTTATTCAGAAAGGTATGAACCTCCGGCTGTGAATCCATTGCGAAAAAATAAGCTGCATCATCCATCTGTATTGGACGGATAATTAAACGTTCAGTTTCCAGTATAGGTAAGTGTTTTTCCATATTGTTTATCTCAAGTGTTACGGCATGCTAAAGCCACAATTTGTCGATATCTTTTTGTAGTATTTTTTCTTTCATTTCCTCTTCAAAATCGCCGAACTGCTCTTTTTTTACAGATTTACTAATTCTGCCATTTTCGAGTACCAAGATTTCATCGCAGGTATCTTTTAGCGTAGAAAAGATATGGGACGAAATCAGGATCGTTTTACTCATTGCTTTTAAGCGAAGAATAATCTCCGTAAGAATAATGCTGCTTTGTAGATCGATGCCATTAAAAGGTTCGTCAAGGATATAATAATTATTGTCCTGAAGTAAAGTAGCTGTCAGGGCTAGTTTTTTTTTCATTCCCGTGGAATAGGTGCTCGCATACTCCTTTAAGGGCAACTCGAAAATATTCCTTTCACTGAGGTTTTTGATCTGTTTACCCCGTGCATCTGCCAGCAAATAAATATACTCTTCCCCGGTGAGTTTTGAAAGGAAATACGGATCCGAGGTGAGGTAACCTAAATTGTTTTTCAGCGGTTCTAAATCAGATTTTAGACTTCCAGTGGCGGTTTCTAGTCCAGCAATACAACGAAATAGCGTTGTCTTTCCAGCACCATTTTCACCGACGATACCATATACTTTTCCGCTATCAAAGAGGTAAGTAACCTCGTGGAGTACTTGATGCTGTCCAAAGGACTTATTGATATTCGCAAGCTCGATCATAAGTAATTTTTTAGATTGTTGATTGCTTTGATATAATAAAAAGGTAAGAGCGCTAGAATCAAAGGGTAAAAGCTAAAACAAAGTGCCAAAGCAAAACCTTCGGGGAAATTGATCTCCCGTGGGTAAGCGACGTATTTCAATGTGATTGCAAAAGGAAGTAAAAGTAATATTCCGCCCAATACAATACAGGCATTAAATAAATCCGATGGAAAGATTACAACATACAGAAAAAGAAGGGGCAGTACCAAGAGCAGACACTGTAAAATTCCCCTTTTAAACTTTCGCATCAGAAAGACTGTTGGTGTATGATGGTGATTCCAGAGGTAAAAAATAGGCTCCGGCAATTGATAAT
The DNA here is from genome assembly GCF_024808035.1 of Sphingobacterium sp. BIGb0116. NCBI lineage: Bacteria > Pseudomonadati > Bacteroidota > Sphingobacteriia > Sphingobacteriales > Sphingobacteriaceae > Sphingobacterium > Sphingobacterium sp. BIGb0116. The sequence goes on from NZ_JANUDT010000011.1 coordinate 295,011, forward strand.
AGAAAACGCAGGTGAGCGCAATGCAAACGACGCAAAATAAAACAAGATTGGAATTGGCGACATAAAAACCGATTCCAGCCAATAGATACAATACAAGCAAAAGCAAGTAGCTCCGTCGGAACCCGATGATAAATTCAAAAGGTTTTTTTACGAAAGGTGTCGGAATAGATTTTACGAAAGCCCCAAATGTCAAAAATGCAAAAACAACAGCCAAAGTATCCAATAACAACGCATAGTGCCATTGGCTGTGGAGGAAAAGAATGACGAAGGACGGCAGCGTTAATAGGCCATTCTCAACTATTCTGATCTTGTGAAAATCTCGCTTACTGTATGTATTTTTGAGAAAGTCATTTCTGTTCTTTTCAGTGAGCAGAAACAGTGCTTGAAAATTACCAAGCAGTAGTGCATAACAACCAAAAAGCGGGTATTGAACCAAAGCATAATAAGCAAAATAACATAATCCAAACAACAGGAGAAAGGCGAGCCAAACAGGCAGTCCTGTAGCCCGAATATGCCGAGACAGTAAAGTATACTGAAGCTTTAAATAATTGCTTAACATGATAAATCAAACTTAGATAAATTACCTTTTATATGCAATATAATTGCGTGGCATATAAAAGCAAGTATTCGATTTTCTCTGTTCTTCTCGGTACTCGGATTACTGCGCAGTTTACTGATTTCTCCGCTATCCATTGAGAAACACATTTAAAGAGGAAATGAGGTTTGGTCCTGCATGAGTTTGCAAAAGCAATAAAGGCTAGTGGGCTTTGTGCTTTCTCTGCCAGCTCAGCATATAGGTCAGTGCCAGTAGCAAAACTACCGCATTGGCATACATAATGACTGGAATCCGGAGGATAACATCACTATAGTATAATCCAGCAAGCAGTGCGCCAAGCCCTATTCCAGCTTCAAGTGAGATATACATGGTTGCTACTGCCTTGCCCCGATGTTCAGGTAGGCTAAGGTCGATCGTCCAAGCATTGACGGCAGGGGAGAGTATACCTGTGCCCACGCCATAGATGCTTGCGCCGATCATCATTCCAATGAAACTATTGCCCATACCGATAGCAACGAGTGCAATAGCAATAATGACTATTCCGACAACAATGACTTTTGGTCTCCCGTAACGGTCCGAAACTTTGCCGGATACGAAACGTATCAGCACCGATGCGATTGTAAATGCCAGAAAAAATAGCCCTTTATTTTTAAGTCCCAGATATTCACTCCAATCGGGAATTAAAGTTAAAATGACTCCATAAGCGGTATAAGATAAAAACGTGACGATTCCAGCTGGAAGGGCACGCCATTCAATAATATCCTTGCGGTTTATTTTGAGCATGGAAAGATTGAATTTTTCTTTTTTCGCCAGTGTTTCTTTCATGTTAATGACGATAAGAATGGAGAGAAGTGCCATGAAAGAAGAGCAATAAAACATAACATTGATACCAAAGGCCTCGAAAATGGCACTCCCAATTGCTGGGCCAACAGCTGTACCGACGCTAAAAGCCAGTCCATGCATGCCAAGAGCCTCACCCCATCTTTTTTGAGGAACCAGATCGGCGACATACGCAGAAGTTGAGGTAGGTTTAAAACCGGTGGAAAAACCATGTATCAATCGTAAGAATAGGAAGCCCGCGACTGATGTTAAAATGGGATAAAGAAAACCACAGATGAAACAGACGATGGATCCAATTGCCATGACCGGTACACGTCCCCACCGATCGGTCAATTTACCACTAAAAGGCCGCGAAATTCCAGCAGTCAAAGTAAACAATGCTATGATTAGCCCTTTGTACTCCGTACCCCCCAAACTGCTCAGATAATTGGGTAGTTCCGGAATAATCATATTGAAACTAGAAGAAAATAGGAGCGAGCTTAAGCAAAGTAAAATAAATTGTAACGTATAGATGGATTTCTGTTCAGCGGGCATGGTGTAATTTTATCGTGTGTGAATATTCAAAAAAGAACATGGATAGCGGTATCGATCCGTCTTTCAATTGAACTGTTCAAATGTACAGTTTTTGGAGCGATTAAGCTTTTTCTTTTGACAAAAATTAATCGAATCTTTTAAACGAATAGAAAAATGTCGCGACGGGGCTTTTTCTCTATTAAAATTGATATTTTTGATGAAGATCAGTGTTTAAATATGGAAGGGTATAGAAATCTCAGGAGTATATTTTGAAATTCCTGTAACGAATATGGAAAGAGCTGTTCGGTTTTACAGCCAAACATTTAACTTTTCCTTTGAACGGGAAGAATTTGATGGAAATCATTTATTTCCATGTAGAAAATGTGATCGATACAATCGGGAAAGCGCTAGCGCTTGGGGGAAAAGAGTTATATTCAGCCACCTTTCATACCGACTTGGGCTTTGCCGTCGCAGAGATTGAAGATTTGGAAGGAAACAGGATTGGATTACATCAAAAGCTATAAGCGAAGTATCAAATTGAATCTGTTTTAGGTCAGTTTTTGTCTGGAAATCTCACTACAGAAGATCGTTGTTGCTACGGCTACATTCAATGATTCGGCTTGCCCTAGGCGTGGTATAGTGACAGCTTGATCGATCAAAGGTATTATTTCGTCGCTGATGCCATTTCCTTCGTTACCCATAACAATTAGCCCCTCATCAGCCCACACAGTCTGATAAATGGATTGACCATCAAGTAGGGCGCCATACACTTTCAATCCAGTAGCCGGAATAAAATCAGTTAAATCAGTATAGTGGATCTGCAGTCTTGCCAATGAGCCCATAGTTGCTTGCACTACTTTAGGATTGTAAGCGTCTACAGTGCCAATGGAACAGATAATATGTTCGATTCCAAACCACTCCGCCGTGCGGATAATTGTCCCTAGATTGCCTGGATCCTGCACATCATCGAGTACGAGGCTAAACTTATTTTTTAAATCACTTGATACAATTTTTTGCTGTAAAGGAAGTTTGACCAAAGCGAGTATACCTTGTGGCGATTTCAGTGCGCTAATCTTTTGGAATTCAGTTTCCGTTAGTTCATGGGATTTTATATTATGCGAGATTTTACCCACTTTTGTGTTGGCGTCGTCCGTGTAGAAAATAGACTCAACCTCATAACTTGATGAAATAAATTCCATCACGGATTTTATACCCTCAACGATAAACAGGCCGTGTTGTTTTCTATACTTTTTATTTTGTAGAGACGTTATTAGACTGATTTGCGCTTTTGACAACATTTTTATTGATGATTAAGTATACTCGTTTTATCGGATTTGCAAGTATAACGCTTTTAGTGTTATTTTTTGCATCATGCCGGTCTTCAAAATATCTTGACGATGACCAAGCTCTGGTTACAAAAGTACAGATTTCTGGTGTCACCCCTGCATTGAAAGAATCATCCGAAACGTATATTTCCAATCAAATAAGACCTAATTCAAGGGTAAATCTATTCATTTACAATACGTTCAATACTAAAAACGGACGCTATAAAACCAAGAAAATTCGGAATGTCGGTGAACCACCTCATTTGCTGGATTCGGCAATGGTGGATTTGTCTGCCAATCAAATCCGGCGTTTTCTATTTTCAAAAGGTTACTTTAAAGCTAAGGTCGAACCTACGATTTCAGTTTCCAAAAAGAGAGCACATATCGATTTTAAAGTGGATGAAGGTGTTCCTTATCAAGTTAGAAATATAGATCGAAAATTTGAGGATGAAGATATAAAGGCAATATTTGAACGGGAGGTACTTCCTAAAACTTCCGTAAAATCCAATACTCAGTACGATGCCGCAAAGTTGCTTGATGAGCGGGAGAAACTTTATGTTTCGATGCGTAACAATGGGTATTACGATTATGTAAGGCAATATATGCGTGCTGGGGTCGATTCAACTATCGATGGAGCTTTGATTGACTTGAAAATTAATGTCGAAAATCCATCTGACTCTACGATACATAAAAAGTATCAAATAGACAGTGTTTATATGACGATAAGGAATTATGGAACAATGTCGAAGAAGGAGCCACGTCGTATCCTAGATTCTGCAAAACGTCTTTTATTTGTTGATGAAACGAATAGTTTCAGGTGGAAACCTTTGGAACGCTATATGTATTTACGCTCAGGTCAGTACTATTCCTTGCGGGAGGAAAATAAATCCTATGACCGATTGTACGAGATGAATGGTTTTCGTTCTGTCAAAATGCAGTTTGTCAAAAAAGATTCCAATAAACTAGATGTGCACTATGATTTCGTTCCAAGACCTCGTATGGGAAACCAGATAGAGGGGGAGTATACCTTTAGTTCAGGTATGAGCGGATTTAATATTGGAAATACATTCTCACAACGTAATATCTTTGGTGGTTCGGAGCAATTGGAAGTGAAATTACGTTATGGTGTATTGTTTGATCCGCGTTTAGCAGGAGGGCTTTCCAGTAAAATATTCAATAACGATTTTCAAGCGGGCGTAAATTTGGTTATTCCTCGTCTGATGGTGCCCTTTCATATTAATCCAGGGGGGAAGTTTGGTTTGCCCAAAACGACCTACTCGATGACATTGCAGTTGTTCGATCAAGATAAAACCTATTCAAACCGCTATTTTATCACATCGCTGAATTACTCTTGGTATGAAACAGAAAATAAGTACCATAGTTTTACGCCTATCGTTTTGGAGTATCGGGATGGACGCTTGGATTCCAATTTTCGGAACAAGCTTGTACAGGAAGGCTACCAGCTGTATGTACGTAGCAACGATCGCCAGTATTTTGGTTTAGGAACACAATATACCTTTATCCTGAATGGCAAGAAATTGAATAGCAAGGAGGATTTTCAATATTTCAGAGGAACATTGGACGTGAGTGGAAACGTGCTGGACCTTATTAGCTCCTTGGCAAAATTGCCCAAGAATGCTGATGGTGAGAAAAAAATATTTGGTGTGCCCTTTCTTCAATACGCCAAGACAGAATTTGATTATCGTTTATACCGAAATCTTGGTGGAAATAGGCAGTTTGTCTTCCGTTTTAATCCAGGGATAGCGATTCCTTATGGTAATAACTCTAAACTGTTGATTTTTGAAAAGAGCTTTTATAGTGGGGGGATGAATGGTATACGCGCTTGGCAGGCACGTACCCTGGGACCAGGTGCCTATAACCGGCAGAGTCTTAGTGAGGATTTGCGTTTAAACCTGCGTAACTTGGATCAGTTGGGGGAGATTAAGCTGGAAGCGAATGCGGAGTATCGATTCAGATTACTTAATAACTTCCTGGGCGCAAAGATGAATGGAGCGACATTTGTGGATATGGGAAATGTTTGGCGACTGAAGAAGGATGAAGAACTAAATCCGGGTGGAGAGTTTAAATTCAATAAATTCCTTGGGCAAGTCGCCATCGGTACCGGTTTCGGACTTCGTTTCGATTCGGACTATTTTGTGATTCGCTTAGATGCCGGGCTTAAACTAAAAGATCCACAATTCTCAGGTGCTGATCAATGGGTTATCAAGCACTTCTTTGATTCCAAGGAATTTAAGGCACAATATTATGAAACCCATAGACCCGACAGATACAATTTTATTCAATACAATTTTGGAATCGGTATGCCGTTCTAATGTACAATCGTTTTGTTATGATTTACTTTGATCACATCAATTGATGTGATTTCCCAAGAGATTGTGTTGTCAACCGATGAGATTTTTGAGACTTGAAAATATAGATTCAAAAATTTTACTCAAGTCTAAACCCTGTGAATGGTTGAATAAAAAGAAAACTATAGCCAGTGCGATCGCTGTCATAATCACTTTTTTAAACATATAAGCTATTCCTAATACAATGGCCGGAATAATCAAAAACATCAATCCGCTAATGGCAAAAGGAGAGAGTCCGCTATCGCTCTTATAGATATAAAATAAGCGACCTTTGGAAGTTTGTTGATTCTTATGGCTAAAGAATACAAATGTTGATGACTCAATTTTCTGATTAGGGACAGCGACACCCTCATGAAATTGTAGTGCTTGCGAGAAACCATTGATTGTAAATAGGTAATTGCCATGGATGTTTTCATTGGTGTTTCCAAGTGAATCCAATGCAACTACAGCTAATTTTCCATTTTTGGAAAGGTTTTCTTTTACGATAAAGTTTTGGATATTTTGCTCTTGAGCAGCCGCCCAAAAAGGTATCAGTAATAGAAAAAATATAATCTTTTTCATCGTTTTATTTTTATTCAACTCGCTATTTCCCTTTTTAGGGCCTATTTCCGTAGCGTCAATATCGTTTGGAAGATCAGTAGCATTAATATGCTGAATCCGATTTCCTTGAAATGAGACTGCAATTTTAGGGATTTTAATTTTCTTTTGAAAATCTTTAACTATACGAATGTTGAAACCTTTGTAAATAGGCTCGAGGGTTTTTCATTATTCCTCAGAAGAAGGTACTATCTCCTGCTTCAGTTAACCCTCCTTTTATTTTCTTCTATGGGTAAATTAAGTATTATCCTCGTTGGGTAAAGCATACGAATTGCTTTTATCTGTGTCTTTTGTTAAGATCATATTTTGGAAATATCTAATTTCAGGCTCCCCCAAAAACTTGTTTATTTTTCCCATCGTTTGATCATCGCACCAGTTACCGTTCTGATCTTGGACTTGTAGTACCCATTTATAAGGTCGTTTGTTGTTGGAAAATTCCTTTATCCTAATAACCCCAAATAAGGCATAGGTAATCTGATTTAACATTTCATCTATTTCCTCTTCTGTATTATCAGAATGCCAATGGAAGTGGTCAAAAAAGAGCATATTTTCTCTTACGTCAATACATAATGTAATATCAAAGCCCTGAGTGGGAGTGCCTAATATTTGAAGTTCGTTCGCGTTTGGTCTTCGGTATGAGATTTCAGGGTGTTTTGTTAGTTCATCTATAATATTTTGGTCCATCGTAATGTTGGATTATTCACTTATAAAATAGGCTAATTTCCAGAAAAATTTAGTTCTTTGAAAGTTCTTGGATCAATTGCAATTTCACTGCGTCATTTAGAATACCTTTTGGATCATCAATAGTTATTTTTCCAAGGATATCTTTCTTGACGGAAGCCCGATTTCCTTTATTGTCACTCGCATCATAATTTCCTAAAATATCCTTTCTAACTGAAACTCGATTTCCGCTATTGTCTTCAATCGTTTTACCCCCTAGAATATCAGTTCTCACTGTGGTACGTTGACCATTGCTATTTTCGATAGTGAGATTATCAAGAATATCTTTTGTTATCCGGCTTGAATTACCTTTGTTGTCTCGAATTTCCAGATTTCCTAAAATATCTTTGGATATCGTTGAGCTATTACCTTGATTATCTCGGATGTCGAGATCTCCAGAAATATTTTTTGATACAGTTTTTACATTTCCTTTTTCATCATGTATTTCTAAATTACCGTGTATATTTTTTAAAACTGTAGATGAACTTCTGTCTAGATCGGGGATATCAAAATCGCCGCTGCTATTTTTTCTGGTAGTAGTTTTATCTCCATTCTCATCTTTTACAACAATATTTCCTGAAAAATCTTCTTTTATGGTCAGTTTAATACCACTCTTATTGACAGTTGTATATTCACCCAGGCTACCCCGTCTAAATTTAATGGTATTTCTCCATGTGTCTGAAAGAACAACTTCTCCCCAGCTATCGGTTTCTATTTTTATGGAGTTTTTATCTAGCCCATCTGAAATTGCCATTTTAATCATGTACTTTTTCATATTATTAGAAGGGGGATCGGACCATATTCGGGTATACTCTTCCGCTGTTGAAATTTTGGCTTCTGACGTTAAAGTAACTAATAGTAGTGAAAAACTGAATAGGAAATATATACGCATGATCTGTCTGTGATTTAATGTCAATATACGTTTTTTTCTCTACTTTCGTTATATTTAAACAGTAAGCGAAATAATTGATATTACAGTTATAAATAATGTTTAAGCACTTAAAATACATAGACGGTACATCGGATAAATTTTGGGAAATACAAACAGCGGGAGCAACTCATACAGTCACCTATGGACGGAACGGTACCGCTGGACAAAGTAAAAGTAAAACCTTTGATTCCGAGGAAGCCTGTCTTAAAGATGCAGATAAATTAATTGCAGAGAAGACCAAAAAGGGCTATTCTGAAGATGGTGCTGTAGATGCAGACAGCAAGGATAAAGGATCCGCTGTTCGACAGCCAACGGCTGCCAGCCAGCGAAAAGAAGAAGCGGTAGCAGCTCTGAAGTTGCTTATTAAAGAGGCAAGGACGGAAGATATCATCCCTTTTCTGGAAGAATATTCCAGTGGCAACCTGGAAATTTTAAAAAAAGAAATTCGTGTAGCCAAACGATATTGGGTCGACTACAGTGATCTCTCCAAAGATCCTGAATTTAAAAATAAGACGCAGTACAACTGGGGGACACGGGGTACGAAGGAGCAACAACGTACAGTAAAATTACTGGCGCTCGCCACATTTTCCGGCTCCGATGCCGGCAATTGGGATATTTTTTATGAACTTTTGAACCAGGCTCGGAGCAAGGAGGTGATACAGATCCTTGCCTATGCGAAGCCCAATTGGTTGGGCGGATATTTATTACAGTTAGTTCGTAAAAATGAGTGGCAGCAGATTAATTACGACAATCTCCGTTTTTTGGAGAGAATGGGGCATGTTGATTTTGAACCGGAGCTTTATGGAAGTTCAATTTCTGGGTTTAATAATTATGAATCCAAAAAGTTTTTTGAGCTGCTGACAACAGATGAATTGACGATCCAGCGGGATATTCCTCTGGTATTTGAATATGAAACGGGCGTTCATAGTAGGTATTGGGACTATAACTATCAGAATGTAGTCAATGAACTGTTATGGGATAGAGTGTTCGATACGTTGTTGGAAAACGGAAAAATTGATCCGGTACTCATCATCACTGGAGCGCTCGAAGCTCAAACCAAAAATTGGAATAATAATCTAAAAAGCTATTTCAGAAAGCTTATTGAGCGGATGAAGCTTTCCGAGAATACAGTTATTGAATATCAGCAACAGTTTTTCCCTTTATTGCATGCTGAGCATAGTGCTGTGGTCAATTTTGTGGTTGAGTATTTAAAACCATTCTTAGCGCATCGTGATTTCCAGTTACAGGAATTTTTAGATTGGGCCGAACCTATCTTTATGCGGAGTGATATTAAGACAAGTCTTAAAACTCTTTTGATTCAATTTGATAAGCTATTGAAACAAAAACCGGAATGGCGGGAGCGATTTGTTTCCCTGGCTGCGGATCTATTTATGATTTCGGACCTACAGTTACAGGAAAGAGCAAGTAAATTCATCTTAAAAAATCAGACAGAGCCTTCAGAAGAACTTTCCGGTAAGCTTCAGTTATATAAAGCCCAAATGATGGGTTCAGTGGCTGTTGACCTGAAGCATCTTTTGCAAGAGGATGGATATTCTGAAGCCGAAATCCTAGCAGAGCTGAATGGTCAATCTTCAGAGCAATATATTTATCAGCCAACAGAAGTTCGTTACCTGAACGAAGCTTATGACTATCCACAGACCTGGAACGAGTTATTTTTCAAGGTAGGGGAGGTAATCGGAGGTTCCGACCCCATTCAGGTGGAGATCCTAATGAATGCCTGGGTGCAACAGACAGCTGTTTTTCCCTCAGACTATCAGATCCAGCTGGAGCCTTATATAAAACAGCTAACAGGAGCTTATCGCGAATCTTCCTGGTACAATCATTTCTCAGGGACCTTCATTAATATGTATTATAAACCCACGGTAGTATATAAAGATAAGGATCGGTATCACAATTACTCCAAATGGGTCAGTCTCATGGGCAGCCAATTGGAGCTATTGCAACGTTATCGGATTGATGGTATCCGCCTGCCACTTTTGAGTCTGCCGACACATCGACCATTTTGGATCGCGCCGACGATTCTCGTTAAGCGTATTTTGGCTTACCAGGAAGCAGGAGTGAGAATCAATTTATTGGATTTGTCTATAGCACTGAGCCGTACTGTCCGTGAAGATCTGGAAGGAATTGAAGTACTGATAAAACAAATAAAGGAACAGCAGGTACAGGATGTGATCAGCTATGCCCTAGGTTTGAATCCGATGAAGGTTCAGCAGCAATCTTGGGTTAGAAATTTATTGTCTTCCAAAGATTCCGATCAGTTCAATTGGATTGGTGTATGGGCTACAGTGGCGCGCACGCATCATCGTGATACCTATTTTGAAGAATTTAACAAAGAGCCTTTGGCGGATATTCCTTTCGCTGGACAGCCATTCCGTCCGGTCTTGAAAATAGAACCGACCTATTATAACGGTTATAACTATACGACTAGAAAATCCGAGCAGGTATATAACGGAGATAAGCTCACCTATCATTTCCCCCCATACAAGCTAGGAACGGATACCTTTTTGTATCACAAAGATATTTTCAACCGTGGGAACGATGTTTTATTGTCTTATTATTTATATAGGGCAGATGTCCCTTATATGCATAGTTTGATGCCACAGAATACAGAAAGTCTTTCTATGTTTTTAACGATGGGGCTGAATAGCAAAAGCGATATCGGTGGAAAGTCTTCGGCAGCCTATCTGCAAGAGATGCTGTACGATTTTTTCCGTTTTGATCAACAGTCCAATCTATATCTGGCAACTTCGCTCTTCAATAAAGAGAAGGAGGTGCGCGCGATGGCTGTTGAAGTCATCTTGGCTGCAGTTAACGAAAATAGATTGGACACCACTGTATTAGGTGAACAATTGGGAATGTTGCTGAGCAATGGGTATGGTCCGATTGGCCGTTGTATTGAAGTGTTGGAGCAATGTCGCGATATATCTTCGAAGCATAACAATGCTTTGTTGCAGCTATTGGATGCGGCTTTTGCGCATTACATCATTGCTGAAAAAATGCCGACCAATTTTAAGAAAATCGTCGAATATTATTACGATTTGATGAACAAGGAACAATATCATTTTCCGGATGATCTTCAACAGGTTTTTGAGAAGCTGGAAATATATAAGAGTTTACAATCCATTTTGAAAAAAATAAGAAAATAACAATATGGCAGAGCAAGATTTAGCGATTAGCTATGCAAGAAATTCACAACTGACCCAACAATCGGGCATACAGCAATTGGTATTGGCACATCAGTCGGAATTGGCAGAAATCGCCAACGTACCTTGTTTCTTTTGGGGGAGTTTGACGGATCCTTTACTGACATCCAAATGTTTGTTGACCTTGTCGAAAGTAGTGCAGTCAAGTTTTGGTCCCGTACCTCCGAGTTTACGGGATCCTATCGTTTCTGCTGGTACCAATCAGATTCGTTTTGAGGGCTTTTCTTCCTGTAATGGTGTTTATGCACGCCTGGATTTATTGGAAGATGCTATTGATGGGGAGTTTATTACGAGTGGTACAACCAATGTGGATTTCAATGAGCCGATGCTCAATGCGTTAAATGCTGTCAAGAAAACCGAAAAGATGGTGTTGGGAGTAGGAAGCAATGAGGTTGCCATTAGTACCGATAAGGCTAAAGTGACCGAAAAGAAAGTGACTTTGCCCCCGCGTTGGATCAAAGGGCTGACTTCGGTCCAATTATATTTGGCAGGTATGGAGTTACAGTTTGAATTAAATAAAATTCAGCTTATCCAATTATTTCAGGGCATTCCGAAAGGGAATGTGAAGGGGGAATTTTATCTGACGAAAAGGGCTAACCGGTTTGTGTTTTCCCCTATAAGTACAGGTGATGCGGTGCGTATTGGTGGTTTACAGCGGTTGCGTTTATTGGAGGGATTGCTGACTTACGCAGATAAGTTGTTTGTTTATCAGGAAAAAGGAGGTGAAAGTGCAGCTTTTGTTGCCGACTTTGGTAAAATGAGACTGACTCTTGCGTTGTCACCAGATAGTTATCGCGGATTTTCGGGCGAAGGTAATGTATTGGAAAATATGATTAAGGCCGTTCCGGATGAATGGATACATGCGGTCAACGGATTACTTAAATCCAACGAGTTATTTGATCCAACAATGCTTTCAATTGAGCATGATGTCGACTTTGATACGATGGACACGCTATCAGCATCATTGTCTTCTATTGGGTTGCTTGGTTATGATTTGCATAGCCATCAGCACTATTATAGACGATTACCGTTTAAGATGGAACGTATCTTGGCATTGAACCCAAGGCTAAAAAATGCTAAAAAACTTGTTGCGACAGCAGGTGTACAATTTGTTAAGAATACAACGGATTATATTGAAGCTAGAGTGGATGGATCAGGTGTGCAACATACCGTCATTATACAGGGCGACAAGCATCAATGTACCTGCAATTGGTTTACCAATCATCAGGGAAAAAGAGGGTTATGCAAACATATACTTGCCGTCAAGATGTTGAATGGCTAACCTGTTTGTTGCTTCATACTTTACTTGCTGCGAAGTATGAAGTAACAAAATATAGGGGCACATATTTAAAAGTAAAGCGATAGGAGGTTTGACCTGTTCCGTGTTGAACTAGTCTAAGATCTCTTCGTATGTCAATGTGTTTTTATGATTGGATACACAGATTTTTATAAATGTTGGAGTGATGCCTTTGCCATTTGGACGATACATGGAATAAGTATAGGAATCATTGTCATGATAATTGGCGCGTAGCGTGTCACCTTCATATCTGTCTACCGCGGAGCTATGAACTTCTATTCTTTCATCCATTTTGTCACTCCAAGTTCGTTGATCGATAAAAGATTGTTTGTCTTTTTCGGAAATAGATAGTTCAAATTGATGTGTGTAATCTCTTAAGCCACCACTTTGATTGGAAATAATTTTAAAATCATCGTTTAGCGTGATATGGTGTTCGCTGAGTAGTTGTCTTGCATCAGATTTAGAGAATAATAGATCATCAAATAGTAGGTATAGCGTGAGCATAAGAAAAGGCAATATTAAAACAATCGAGACGATAGTTCCCAACTTTTTACGGCCAGATTTTTTTAGAATCCAGTACATTAAATAGATGAATAGGCCTGGGATGCCAAACCATATCAAAAAAATTAGCGCGTATAGCGTATACATTTGTTAATCGTTATAATCCTAAAGCTCCTAATCCACTAATAATGTCTAAGTAGATTTGTGGTATATGTACATTCCCAATATTGTTACGGGTGATATCGGTAATACCAGCATGCGAAATACCCTGGGAAGCATGTATATGTTTAAAGTTGGCTCCCCACACTGCACTTTCTAATGGGACCATCCCATCATTTTTACCTGCCAGTCCCGTCAGGTATTTAAAACTCAATGCGTACAATAAATCATCCTGTGGCTTATTCATAGTCGAAGCAAAGCTCTGATAAAATACATTGTCCATATTGGGGTTGAGCTGGTTGAAAGCACGCATTTTTTTTACACTGAGATCTCGGATTAATTCGATTGGGGCGGGAGATTGCCCTCTAAATAAGAAAGAAATACGTTGGATCAGTTTTTTTGTGACAGAATCCCCGGATAGATGTTTTTCCATTAGATAATCTGCTATTGGTGTTCCGAAGTGTGGCGTGGATAATGTGCTTAAAGAGGCCACCATTTGATGGCCTTTTAGAGTTGAAATAAAATAGCGGGCGTCGATCCCACCTTTAGAATGCGCGATGAGATTAAATTTAGTGACACCTGTTTTTTCTGCAAGATCTGACAGATTTCTTTTCAGCATCTGCGCATTGTTAGCTACAGAGCCCCAACCATCGGTTTTGCCATAGAAAAATGAGATATTGTTTTTTTTGAAAGTCTTGGGGATCCTGCCCCAAAACAAACTACTATCTCCAGCTGCGGTACCATGGATCAATATAATAGGATATCTTAATTTAAAGGCATTCATTGGTTTTTTTATACGTTTTAATCCATCCAATAGATTTTTTAAATTAGCTTTATCGCATTTATAAACTAGGGAAAAACCACTATTTCGATACTATTACATATTTTCTTCATCAATAAAATTGCAACCAGTATTGATCAGTAGCTGGAGATACGCATCGAAACTATCCGCTATGACACGAAACTCATCAGGGTCATGCACGAAACGTACAATTTGTCCTTTTTTACCTTTTCCGGAGGGGCTGAAGTCTACAAATAATTGAGAAGTCCCGCCGTTATTCATACAATCGGAAAAATGAAGCCATTTTAAGTCCGTTGATTTATCAGTAATCTTGTTGTCGATCTCTACATGATCGTATTTTCGGTCAATATAGTCAGCATAATAGGTGTGCGCAATATGTTGATTATCTACCATCTCCTTAGATGATAGCAGATAATAAGGATACTCATTTAAGTCAGACCCCAAAAAGAAAAAGGCAATTTCTTCATCGGCATAAGTCCTCCAATAAGTCCCATCGACATATTCGAGCAAATCGACCAGTCCCTGGGGGATTGCTGGAAAAGCTTCTTGAAGTTTCTTAATATCTGTTTTGCTTGCACCATGTTTAATCTTTTCAAAATGATTCCAGGTTTCTTCGTTACCATTGTCATAGTATGCTTTCTTTAAACCAGATAAATAATTGTCAGCTATTTTCATTTACTTTTCTTCTTGTCAGTGAAGTTAGCCAAACTTTATGATAGAATAAAAGTAAATTCTCGCGTATCTCCTATTCTGTTGATTTTAAAAAGGAACTGAAATTTAAAAGTATAGAAAAGAATCATTTTAGCCAATAATTCTTGAAGACTAGGATAATTAAATCTGATGTGATAGGGAATTATTGTTTGCTAAAATATTTAGTATTTAAATTATTTATAGTTATCTTTGTATTGTTCACTTACAGAAGTAATACCAAGAAAATAAACAATTATGTTGTCCGATCAAACTTTAGTATCCGATATAAAGGCAATTATTGCGCAGTCCAAAGATAATGCGATTCGTGCGGTCGATCATCAGCGCACATTAATGTACTGGCACATAGGCAAACGTATTTTTGAGCAGGAACAGGAAGGCAAGGATCGAGCTGATTATGGAAAATACATCATTAAATATCTTTCAGCAGAGTTACAGCCTGAGTTTGGAAGTGGTTTTTCATCTAGACAGTTAAATTGGTACCGTCAGTTTTATCGCACATTTCCAATTGTGTCTACACTGTGGACGCAATTGAGCTGGAGCCAATACAAGCTACTTTTAAGTCTTAGGAGCGAAGAACAACGTGAGTTTTATATCGCCGAGACCATTAAGAATAACTGGACAGTCCGGCAGCTTGAGCGGCAGATCAATACGAATCTATACGAACGCCTGTTGCTTAGCAACGATAAGGAAAGTGTGTTGGCTGTAGCGAAAAAGGAAAAGATGCCTTCCGATGCGAAGGAGATTATCAAAGATCCGATGGTGCTGGAATTTTTGGGTTTGAAACGGGAAAGCGCTTACTATGAGAAAGATCTTGAGGGCGCCATTATTGCCCATCTTCAAGAGTTCTTATTAGAATTAGGGAATGGCTTTTCATTTGTCGCTAGACAAAAACGTATTCATATCGAAGGCGATGAGTTTTTTGTCGATTTGGTCTTTTACAACCGTTTGTTGCAAAGTTTTGTGATCATTGAAATTAAAACCCATAAATTAACGCATCAGGACATTGGTCAATTGCAGATGTATGTCAATTACTATGACCGTATTGAAAAGCTTCCGCATGAACATCCGACGGTTGGTATCTTGCTATGTGCGAGTAAAAACGACGCGGTCGTCAAATTTACGCTTCCTGAAGATCAAAAACAGATTGTTGCAAGTCAATACGACCTTTATCTACCGACAGAGCAACAGTTGCTGGATGAGGTGAATAAAGAGTTGAATAGTTTTGTAGGTAAAAGTGACGCTGAGTAGAACTTTCAAGTGTTTGTATGGCGCCATTTAAGGGAATTTTAAACGCGCTAAACCGAGTTAATTTATAAGTATTGGGAGATGAAAGCCCTGTGTTTCCGCTTTTTTCATTTTTATTTTTCTAACATAGATTATTTTGTACATTTGTATCGAATAAAATCGAAATTGAAATGGCAGAAACTGTACAACCAAGAGGTCCAAAGACAACTGATAATAATGCGAACCAAACTCATTACTACAAAACATTGGTAGTAGCGATCGCTTTAGGTTTAATAGGTACATTTATCCGTTTTGTACCGGATGTATGTGCGGCAATGGGTCAACAAACTTTTTTGTTTTCCGCGATAGCTAACATCTCCATGATCGTAGGTGCACTTATCGCATTCAAAACCGTTTTCGGAATTTTGGGATTTGGAAAAAACCGTGACTAATTAAAAGTCAACTAAGATATTTGAAAGCCCCAGTTTACTGGGGCTTTTTTATTTTAATCCTTTTTTCGAACTCAGTTCATCGTGGACGATCCCGTCCCGTTATGCTTCTATGATCTACAAGGTACAAAAAAAGGCCTCACGATCGTGAGGCCTTTTCTTGTATGATTATCGCAGACTACGCGAAAAGTGACCAAGTAGACCAAGGAATACGAGCAAGAATTAAAATCAAACCGATGATATAGAAAATAACAACCGTTTGGTTTGCTTTTTTTGCATTTTCAATCTTTTTAGCTTTAGAGTAACCAATTGTGATCAATACAATAGCAATGATCATGGTTAATGGGTGTTCGATGATTTTAAAACGTAATGTCGGATCTTTCATTACGGCGCCAGAGATCATCGATGGATACTTTAAATAAAAGAATAAGATCAATCCCACCAATAATTGAATATGCGATGCGATAAAACCCAATAAAGCAATTTTACGGTTGTACGGTTTGTTGCCTAAATAGTTTGATAGGGTGATCACGATCGATATCACCAGGGCTAGCAATAATACAATTGCTATAGTCGAGTGTAAGTGTAACATAAAAGCTCTCTTTAATTGTTTCCTAAGTTAGCAAAGATAAAAATATAATGAATGTATTTGTCAAAAATCATTGTTCTAGCAGAAATACCTCCGCTATTGGATTGAATAGGTACATGCGTTTGCTGTTTAATTCCA
Source organism: Sphingobacterium sp. BIGb0116 (assembly GCF_024808035.1). Classification (NCBI taxonomy): domain Bacteria; kingdom Pseudomonadati; phylum Bacteroidota; class Sphingobacteriia; order Sphingobacteriales; family Sphingobacteriaceae; genus Sphingobacterium; species Sphingobacterium sp. BIGb0116. The sequence goes on from NZ_JANUDT010000011.1 coordinate 311,956, forward strand.
TGCACTTATAGCGTTTTCTTATCTTTTCAATGCGTTGAAATGAACGACCATTTTTTAGTTTAAAGAAATGGCCATCCTCCAAAGATTCCACCGTAAGGGCACTGGTTTTGACGGTATCGTATGATTTTAAGGTGCGAAACAGGTGAAGGTCCGTGCAGCTTGAAGCCGCGGGGTTTTCCATGTAGCGATGAATGGCACTGCTAATATCGATTGGAAAAATATTCAATTTAAGGAAGGGCTCCATCAGTTCCTTGAAATTATTTTTCCACTCAGTACCATGTGGCTTGACACGATGTTGGTGTTTGTTCCAGGTTTGTAAATGGGCAAATTCATGGATCGTCGTAATCAGAAATGAATAGGAATTTAAGTCATGGTTGACTGAGATGCGGTGTGGGCTTCCTTTAAACGGTGCACGGTAATCTCCTAGTTTGGTACTCCTTGAACGAGAGATCTTAAATAAGCAGCGGGTATGATTAATCCAGTTGGATATAATCGGCGCAGCTTCTTCAGGCATGTATTTTTTAAGCGTAGCACTATAATCTTGCATGCCATAAAAATAGGGATTTATTCATGTCAATAGTGCTAAATGAGAACATTCTTTTGTAAAAAATAAAATCTATTTACTAAAAATAGTAGTTTTTAATTTGGAAAAATGATATTATTTTTAGTATTTAGTGCCTGAGAATATTAAAAGTGGGCATGTTATTAAAGCAGAGTAGCTGTTTTTTTTAAATAAAATATATTGAAATCGCCTGAGTTTTAGGTAAATTACCTACAGAAAGGTTCATGAAACATAGGATCCGATTGAGGAACGGTATTTCCTCTAAACTGTAATTAGACCTTCAAGAATATGCTAGATACCTTACATATTAGAAATTATGCGCTCATCAACGAATTGGAAATCCAATTTGATAAAGGTTTGAATATGATTACCGGTGAAACCGGTGCCGGTAAATCTATTATCATGGGAGCATTATCGTTGATCTTAGGAAATAGAGCAGAGGGCAAGCATTTTTTCGACCCAACCAAGAAATGTGTGATTGAAGGGGAATTTAAAATTGGTTCTTACCAGCTACTTCGTTTTTTTGAGGAAAATGATCTCGATTACGCGGACCACACGATTATTCGAAGAGAAATATCTCCCGATGGTAAATCCCGGGCATTTATTAATGATTCTCCCGTCACCCTGGCTATCCTTAAAGCTTTAGGCGAGCAGTTGATTGATGTGCATTCTCAACATGCAACATTGCAGATTAATACAGAAGATTTTCAGTTTTTGGTAGTGGATAGTGTAGCAGGCTCTTTTGGACTGAAGCAAAGCTATCGAGAGAGCTTCTTCGCTTATAAGAAAGCAAAAAAAGAACTCGAAGAATTTAAGGATCTGGTAAAAAAAGCTGCAATAGAACAAGATTATTTTCAGTTTCAATTTGATGAACTTGACGCCGCCCGATTGGTAGCAGATGAACAGGGACAACTCGAAGTACAACAGCGACAATTGGAAAATGCAGAGGATATCAAGCGTGCACTAACTGGGGCATCACATCTTTTGGAAAACGAAGATACAGCAGTTTTAAGCCGTTTAAAAGAGACGATGAGCCAGGTGGAAGGCATTGCTTCATTTCTGCCTGAGGCTGCAGATTTGGCTACGCGATTAAAGAGCACTTGGATTGAGCTGAAGGATGTCGCAGCAGAGCTGAGCTCACTTGAGGAGGATACCCAAATCGACGAAGGAACTTTATTGGAAATCAATGAGCGCTTGAGCTTATTGTATTCCTTACAGAAAAAACATCATGTGGACTCCGTTGATGAGCTGATCAAATTACGTGATGATCTTGAATCCAAACTGTTTGCTATAAATTCTTCGGATGAGCAATTGGAGCGATTGGAAAAAGAGGTTGTGGCTAAATTAGCCATTGCCCAGAAAAACGCAAAGGAACTATCAGCAGCCAGAAGAAAGGTACTGGAGATGATCGCAAAGGATGCGCAAGCGACCTTGTCAAATGTAGGTATGCCGAATGCACGACTTCAAATTAATCTTGAACCATTAAAGGAGGGGGATATGCGGGAATCGGGGATGGATTCAATACAGTTTTTATTTTCGGCCAATAAAGGACAGGCATTGCAATCCATTCATAAGGTTGCATCCGGAGGAGAGCTTTCTCGCGTGATGTTGGCCATTAAATCCTTAGTTGCTAAAACTTCTGCATTACCTACTATTATTTTTGATGAGATCGATACAGGAATCTCTGGAGAGGTAGCGTTGCGTGTGGGGGAGGTAATGGAAAGTCTAGCGGAGAATATGCAGGTTATTGCTATTTCCCATTTGCCCCAAATTGCAGCTAAAGGTGCTGCGCATTATAAAGTATATAAGGAAGATAAAGCCAATCGAACCATATCTAATATTGTTCGATTAGATCAAGAGGGGAGAGTCAAGGAAATTGCTCAGATGCTCAGTGGTACCAATCCCACAGATGCAGCACTGGAACATGCGGAGTTGTTACTGAAAGGATAGTTATTAAATATAAAAAAAGGTCTTAGAGATTTTCTAAGACCTTTTTTTATTAGTTTCCACCGTTATCGGCATCCGTTAATGTTACTTTTACTAACATATTGGTCGGACGGACTGGTTTATTGTCGCTACCCACATAATCAGCATAGAGATATACTTTACCAATTTTATACTCCACACGATAATTGTAAGGGCCAATAGCTGAAGGAATGTTAATGAAATAATTTGGATCATTATCAAATGATACAGCTACTCCCACATGTCCGTAGTCGAAATATTTTGCATCTAGTTCGGGAAAGTCCAATTCATTTGAGAAAGAATATCCAGTATTATCAACTCCCCAAGAAGAAGATACCACCTTCGTATTAAAAGTTACTCCCGGTAAATAGTTTGTAACGTATTCTTTCTTACAAGAAGAAAATGAAACCAAGGCTGCGGTTCCAATTAATGCTGCTAATAAAAGTCTTTTCATATTGTTCGTGTTATTTGTGACATTTTTTTATTATAGGACGATAAAATAGTGCGAAAGTTTAACGCCAAATTTATATACAACAAAAAATGCACCATAAAGGTGCATTTTATTGAAATTATTTTTAAAGATAGCTGAAGCTTACTTCTCAGCTGTATCTTTTGAAGACTTAGAATCTGAGCTAGAAACCTCAATATCTTTGGTTTCAGGATTAATGCTCACGGTCAAAACTGAACCTGTTTGCACATTTCCTTTGAGGATCTCTTCTGCAATCGGATCTTCAAGATATTTTTGGATTGCTCGTTTTAATGGACGTGCACCAAAATTACTGTCATAACCTTTGTCTGCGATGAAATCTTTTGCCTCATCGGTTAAATTGATGGTATAGCCCAAATCAGCGATACGTTTGAACAATGACCTTAATTCAATATCAATGATTTTGAAGATATTCTCTTTCGTCAATGAGTTGAACACAATCACATCATCGATACGGTTCAAAAATTCAGGAGCGAAAGCTCTTTTCAAAGCGGTTTCAATAACTCCACGTGAATGCGCATCAGATTGTTGTGATTTTGCTGCAGTGGTGAAACCAACACCCTGACCAAATTCCTTCAATTGGCGTGCCCCAATATTTGAAGTCATAATGATTATGGTATTTCTGAAATCTACTTTACGGCCCAAACTATCTGTCAATTGGCCTTCGTCCAACACCTGTAACATGAGATTAAATACATCCGGGTGAGCTTTCTCAATCTCATCCAATAAGACAACCGCATAAGGTTTACGACGTACTTTTTCAGTCAATTGACCACCTTCTTCATAACCAACATATCCTGGAGGCGCTCCAACAAGGCGAGATACCGCAAATTTCTCCATGTATTCGCTCATGTCAATTTGGATCAGTGCATCTTCTGTATCAAACATAAATCGCGCTAATTCTTTAGCCAACTCTGTTTTACCAACCCCAGTAGGACCTAAGAAGATAAATGACCCGATTGGTTTTTTAGGATCCTTCAAGCCCGCACGTGTACGTTGAATAGCTTTCACCAATTTACCTACAGCGTCATCTTGACCAATGATTCTTCCCTTCATCAACTCAGCCATATTCAACAGTTTTTGACTGTCTGTTTGACTAACACGTTGTACTGGAATACCTGTCATCATGGCCACTACTTCAGCAACATTTTCTTCTGAAACAGTATAGCGTTTAGATTTTGTCTCTTCTTCCCAAGCGATTTTTTCTTTCTCGAGCTCTTCGATCAATTTTTTCTCCGTATCACGCAATTTGGCGGCCTCTTCGTATTTTTGACTACGAACGACCTTGTTCTTTTCCAATTTGACCTCTTCAATTTTATTTTCAATGTCAATAATGGACTGCGGTACATGAATATTGTTTAAGTGCACGCGAGAGCCTGCCTCATCCAAAGCATCAATAGCCTTATCTGGTAAGAATCTGTCTGTAATATAACGTGTTGTTAACGACACACAGGCTTCGATCGCTTCGGGAGTGTAGGTCACATTGTGGTGATCCTCATATTTCTCCTTGATACGATTCAATATCTCTACCGTTTCATCATGTGTTGCCGGCTCAATTGTTACCCGTTGGAAACGACGGTCCAAAGCACCATCTTTTTCAATGTATTGACGATATTCGTCCAATGTGGTTGCACCAATACATTGGATTTCTCCTCTTGCCAAGGCTGGTTTGAACATATTGGAAGCATCTAACGATCCTGAAGCGCCACCTGCACCAACGATGGTGTGAATCTCATCGATAAATAAGATGACATCCGGTGATTTCTCCAGCTCATTCATGACCGCTTTCATACGTTCTTCAAATTGACCGCGATATTTCGTCCCGGCAACCAATGAAGCCAGATCCAATGTGACTACACGCTTATTGAATAGTACACGCGAGACCTTGCGTTGGACAATACGAAGAGCAAGTCCCTCCGCAATAGCTGATTTACCAACTCCCGGTTCACCGATCAACAAAGGATTGTTCTTCTTGCGTCGGGATAAAATTTGAGATACACGCTCAATTTCTTTCTCGCGACCCACAATAGGATCCAATTTACCCTCTTCGGCAGCTTTGGTCAAATCACGGCCAAAGTTGTCCAATACCGGAGTTTTGGATTTGATATCCGAAACTTTTTTAGGTTGGATATATTGATCATCCTCAGCAAAATCATCGTCGCCGGTAGGAGAGCCTGGAGCCTCATCCTTGATGGTCGTTCTATTTTGCTCAACTTCAGATTTGAAGATGTCGTAAGTCACATTGTATTGTTGTAAAATCTGAGAAGCAATATTATCTTCATCTCGTAAGATAGCCAATAATAGATGCTCCGTTCCGATGATGTCCGATTTGAATATTTTAGCTTCCAAATAAGTGATCTTCAAAACTTTTTCAGCCTGTTTTGTTAATGGCATATTGCCAATAGGAGCGCGTGAAACCGATGCCCCCTTCACTGCGTCCTCCACAGATTGACGTAGTGCTGTCGTGTCAATGCCTATGTTTTTAAGGATCTTTATCGCCATACCATCGCCTTCACGAATCAATCCGAGCAATAAATGCTCCGTTCCTATATAATCGTGACGCAATCTCAAAGCTTCCTCTCTACTGTACGATATGACATCCTTTACGCGCGGTGAAAATTTTGCTTCCATTGAATACCTTTCTGTTTTATATTAAGGATATATAAATGTAGTAAATTCTGCATTTCAAACCTTAAAATTATTTTAAATAATGTCATCAACAATTAAGCCATGACCGTTATACGTCCAAAATGTCAGTATAAAAGATTACATTTGTATGTTAATATAATAAGAGTTTTCGAATTTTTTTAAATTTTATGTCAGACGAGAAGATCATTTTTTCGATGGCGGGTGTCAACAAAATCTATCCGCCTCAAAAACAAGTTTTAAAAAATATCTATTTATCTTTTTTCTATGGGGCGAAGATCGGTGTGATCGGTTTAAACGGATCAGGTAAATCTTCCCTATTAAAAATTATCGCTGGATTGGATAAGTCCTACCAAGGCGAGGTGGTGTTCTCCCCAGGTTACTCTGTGGGTTATTTAGCACAAGAACCTCAATTGGATCTTGAAAAGACTGTTCTTGAAGTCGTTCAGGAAGGTGTCGCTGAAATTACAGCCATCTTACAGGAATACGAAGAAATCAACGAAAAATTTGGCTTGCCAGAGGTGTATGAAAATGCCGATGAGATGGACAAATTGTTGGCAAGACAAGGGGAACTTCAGGATATCATTGATGCCACTAACGCTTGGGAAATCGATTCGAAATTGGAAAGAGCAATGGATGCTTTACGTTGCCCCGAACCAGATGCGAAGATTGTCAATTTGTCAGGTGGTGAGCGCAGACGTGTAGCATTATGTCGCTTATTGTTGCAGGAACCTGATGTATTACTCCTAGATGAGCCGACCAACCACTTGGACGCCGAGTCGATTGATTGGTTAGAACAACATTTAAAACAATATAAAGGAACGGTCATTGCCGTTACCCACGACCGTTATTTCTTGGATAATGTAGCCGGATGGATTCTTGAATTGGATCGCGGTGAGGGTATTCCTTGGAAAGGAAATTATTCTTCTTGGTTAGATCAAAAAGCAAAACGCTTGGCACAGGAAGAAAAACAGGAAACCAAACGTCAAAAAACCTTGGAACGTGAGCTGGAATGGGTGCGTATGGCACCGAAAGCACGCCACGCCAAATCGAAAGCTCGTTTGCATAACTATGAAAAATTAGCTTCTGAGGAAACGAAAGAACGCGAAGAAAAATTGGAATTGTTTATTCCACCGGGACCACGTTTAGGTAATTCGGTCATTGAGGCAACTAATATTTCCAAAGCGTATGGCGATCGTATCTTGTTTGAAAATTTGAGTTTCATGTTGCCGCCTGCGGGTATCGTAGGGATTATTGGACCCAACGGTGCGGGTAAAACAACCTTATTCCGTCTAATTACAGGTCAGGAAACACCTGACACGGGTTCGTTTAAGGTCGGAGAAACGGTAAAATTGGGTTACGTAGACCAAATGCACCACGACCTCGATCCTGAAAAATCGGTTTGGGAAAATATTACGGGTGGCAGCGACAATATGATGCTGGGCAATCGCTCGGTAAACTCAAGAGCTTACGTTTCCAAATTTAATTTTAACGGTGCTGATCAACAAAAGAAAGTAGGTGTACTTTCCGGTGGAGAACGTAACCGTGTTCACTTGGCTATTACACTCAAAGAAGGCTCAAATGTGCTCTTACTCGATGAGCCGACCAATGATATTGATGTAAATACCTTACGGGCACTGGAAGAAGGCTTGGAGAATTTCGGTGGTTGTGCCGTTGTGATCTCCCACGATAGATGGTTCCTGGATCGTATCTGTACACACATCCTTGCTTTTGAAGGGGATTCACAGGTTTATTTCTTTGAAGGTAACTACACTGAATATGAAGAAAACCGTAAAAAACGCGTTGGTGACGTGACACCGCACCGTATTAAATACAAGAAACTGGTAAAATAAGCAACGATCATGGACGGTGGAAGGCTTTTAGCTGCTATAATAGATCACGCTATTGATGGAATAATTACCATAGACAACAGGGGGAATGTGGAAAGCATTAACCCTGCTGCCTTGGAATTGTTCGGTTATCAGGCTGAAGAAGTGATCGGACACAATATCTCCATGTTAATGCCTGAACCTGATCGTGGCAATCACGATGGTTATCTGCATAATTACCAAACCACAGGTCACAAGAAAATCATCGGAATCGGCCGTGAAGTGATGGGCTTAAAGAAAAATGGAGAAACATTTCCATTTCGCTTGGCAGTCAGTGAGGTTTGGTTAAAAGATAAGAATATCTTTACCGGCTTTATTCACGATTTATCGCGTGAGAAGGCTGCCGAGGATATGCTCAAGCAACATGCAGCCGAACTTGAACATAAAGTCAGTGAGCGTACACGCGACCTGATCTCTCTGGTATCTGAACTTGAAAAAGCTAAAGCAGAAGTCTCAAAGTCTTTGGAAAAAGAAATTGAACTTAACCAGCTGAAATCACGGTTTGTGTCCATGGCCTCGCATGAGTTCCGGACACCTTTAAGCTCGGTTCAGCTTTCGGCTTCTCTGATTGAAAAGTATTCCGAACGACCGGATGATAAAGCTAATATCCTTAAACATACCAATAAAATTAAAAGTGCAGTTCAATTGCTCACAAGTATCCTGAACGACTTTCTGTCACTTGAAAAATTGGAAGCGGGTATTGTTGTGATGAATAAGCAGTACATCAATCTCGTTGAGTTGGCAGAAGAGATCACCGAAGAAATGCAATTGATCTGTAAGAAAAATCAGCATATTGTATACCAACATACCGGAGAAATTGGGCATTTCACCCTAGATCCAAATTTGTTGAAAAATGCTTTGGTCAACTTAATCTCCAACGCGATCAAATATTCCGGAGAAGATACCTTGATCGAATTCACAACCTGTATCGACGACGAAGGCTGCTTAATATCCGTGAAAGACAATGGTATTGGTATACCCGAGGAAGATCAGGTACATTTGTTTGAGCCTTTTTTTAGAGCACATAATACAGGTAATATCCCTGGTACAGGATTAGGTTTGAATATTGTAAAACGATACATCGAATTGATGGCGGGGCAGATGGAATTTGAATCGGAAGTACACAAAGGAACTTCATTCAGAGTAAGCTTTAAATAAAGGTGAACTTGCAGATTCGCATAACTGAATAAATAATTGCAGATGAGAAATAAAAAGACAATTCTAATTATTGAAGATAATATCGATATCCGAGAAGGGACTACCGAAATATTGGAGTTGACAGGAAGGTATGATGTCATTACAGCCGAAAATGGGCGCGTTGGCGTCGACCTGGCGACAAGACATATTCCTGATTTGATTCTCTGTGATATCATGATGCCTGAATTGGATGGTTACGGAGTCTTATTTATGTTAAGCAAAATTGAAAGTACAGCCAAAATTCCGTTCATTTTTCTGACTGCCAAAGCGGAACGCGCAGATATGCGCAAAGCGATGGAAATGGGGGCGGATGATTATTTGACGAAACCTTTTGATGATGTCGAATTGATGAATGCAATAGATGTTCGCCTCAAAAGACATGAGCAGCTTGCAGCAGATATCCCTCGGGAAGAAGATTTGAGTTTGAGCGCCGAAGAGCAGGTATTGTTGCTAAAAGAGCTAATTGCCAATTCACGTGTGAAAACAGTGAAGAAAAAACAGTCTATTTATGAAAAAGATGATTCGCCAACGTACGTCTATTTTGTGAAATCTGGTCAGGTACGCAGCTTTAAGTCCTATAAAGATGGACGTGAGCTGTCTACAGGTATTTTTATTGAAGGCAATTACTTTGGTTATGCTTCGATTTTGTTGAATGATAATTATGAAGACTACGCCGAAGCTGTTGAACAAAGTGAAATTGTGTTGATTCCAAAGGATAGTTTTTTGGAACTGTTATGGAAAAAACCTGCAATAGCCAGTAAATTTATTAAGCTCCTTTCTGTCGACTTACGTGAAAAAGAAGAGCAATTGCTGGGTTTTGCCTATCATTCTGTCCGTAAGCGTGTCGCCAATGCTTTGATTAGCGTTGCTGAAAAAAGTGGAGTCAATATCAATGAGGCTGATGCATGCTCAATTGATGTGACACGAGACGGCCTAGCTTCAATTGCAGGTACAGCCAATGAAACTGTTTCCCGTATGCTCTCCGACTTTAAAGAAGAAAAACTGATTTCGAAAGAAAAAGGAAAAATATACATCAATTCTATCAAGAACCTGCGGGATGTGAAGCAGTAGGGATCAGCAGCTAAGATTTAAAAATCAATTTACTAAAAAAGGCGTGTTCAGTTTTTCTGAACACGCTTTTTTTCTGATAGCCTATGTTTACTGATTTGTGTCTTTTCATTAAAGTATCAATGCGAGTTCGCTATGCCGTTTTATTGAACTAGTTTGGTTTCAATGAACGTATTGTACGCGATTATTGGCTAGATAATAGCTTTCGGTTGACTTTTAAAGCTGTTGATGTTAGCGAAATCATGCAAGTTTTTGTGAATTGTGATAAATATCATTTTAAGGTGTGGTGCTATATCATCTTTTTGCCCATATGCATGATTTACTTTTGTTCTTAGGATAAACCTTAATTGGTGATTGTAGAATCAGAATGAAAGTAGTAGTATATAATGTAAGGTCATTTGAAAAAGAGTTTTGGGCATTGGCAAATGCCAAACAACATGATTTGACTTTGATTTCAAATGGATTAAATGCGGAGACACAGAATTACGCGCGTGGAAAAGATGCGGTAGTTATTTCCGTGAGCGATATTTTGGACGAGAGCATGCTACTTAATTTAAAAGGGTTAGGGATCAATAAGATTATGACCCGCAGTAAGGATACTGCTCATATCGATCTGGTAAAGGCTGGAGATCTGCATATTCAGATTGCCAATGCGCCATTTGAAGATCAGAGTCCAAAAGGACTGGCAGAGCAGACCGTCCGGAATCTCAACTTATGGGGATTAGAAAAATGTGTTGGTAAAGCCTGTTGTTGTCTAAACGACTGTGCTAAAAAAATAAAATAAAATGATTACATCGCAGGTTACAATGGAAGAATTGGTGCAAAAATATAATGTTGCCGCACCGCGCTATACAAGCTATCCTACTGTTCCCTTTTGGGATAATGAAGCATTTTCTCGGGCGGCTTGGACTAATCAAGTCTACCAAACTTTCCAGCAGTCGAAAGAAAAAGGTATCAGCTTATATATACACCTTCCTTTTTGTGAAAGCCTCTGTACTTATTGTGGCTGCAATACGCGCATTACAAAAAACCATCGCGTTGAAGAACCTTATATTGCCGCTCTTTTGAAAGAATGGGAAATGTATGTCGCTTTATTTAAGGGAGAAAGACCGTTATTGGCAGAAATACATTTGGGTGGTGGTACTCCGACCTTTTTCCATCCGGATAATTTGAAGGTACTGATTGAGGGGATCCTTAAACACGCAGACCTGGCTCCTGATCGTTCATTCTCCTTTGAAGCTCACCCTGCTAATACAACCGTCACACATTTAGAAACCTTATTTGACTTGGGGTTTCGGCGCTTGAGCCTGGGAATACAGGATTTTGATCCACTTGTGCAGTTTGTGATCAACCGACATCAAACATCGGCGGAAGTGAAAGAAGTGATGCTGAATGCGCGGAAAATTGGATTTGAGTCGATCAACTTCGATTTGATCTATGGATTGCCTAAGCAAACATTGGCTACGGTGGAAGATACGATCCAAAAAGCGATGCTGCTCGGTCCAGACCGGATCTCTTTCTATAGCTATGCCCATGTGCCTTGGATAAAACCCGGTCAACGGCATTATACTGAAGCAGATCTACCTCATGGCGCAGCCAAACTCGCCTTATATAACCTTGGGAAAAAAATGATTTTGGCCCATGGCTATGAAGATGTCGGTATGGATCATTTTGCGAAAAGAGAGGACGAGTTATTTGTGGCTTTTCAACAAGAAAGATTACATCGCAATTTTATGGGGTATGCCGATCGATTTAGTCCCTTGTTAATCGGTATCGGAGTCTCTTCGATCAGCGATGCCTGGGGGGCTTTTGCTCAAAATGTGAAGACCGTAGAAGAATACCATAAACTCATTGATACAGGGGTATTGCCCGTTGTAAAAGGACATATACTCAACGAGGAGGATCTTCTTGTAAGGCGTTATATCCTCGATATGATGTGTAAAGGTAAAGTGCAGTTGCCGACAGGTGCGCCGTTGAATGAGCAGATTATCGACGAATTGTCTGAACTTGTTGCAGATGGTTTAGTCTCCATAACCGGCGAACTAATTCAATGTACTGCTATTGGACGCTCTTTTTTAAGAAATATCTGTATGGCCTTTGATCAGCGATTATTGCGTTCAAAAGCACAAAATCAATTATTTAGTCAGGCAATTTAGAACGAAGGTATGGGAGAGCTAAGGGATGAAATACAACTTGCAGAAAAATGTTTCCATTGCGGCGATAAAATTGAGGAAACGGGTTATCAGCTCGATCATCACGATTTTTGCTGTCTGGGGTGTCAGACCGTTTACCAGGTACTGAACGATAGTGGTATGCAGCAATATTATCGCTATAATCAGCACCCGGGTAAATCGAATAAATCCAAGCAAGAAGATTTTTCCTATCTGGATGAACCACAGATTGCCGGTAAATTAGTGGATTATAAAGATGATAAGATGACCATCATCACCTTTTATATTCCGGCTATTCACTGTAGCTCTTGTATCTGGTTGCTGGAAAATTTATATAAACTCAATCCCAATGTACTGCAGTCGCGCGTGGACTTTATGAAGAAACAGGCGAGCATTACATTCAATCACAATGAGCTGCCATTGAAAGACCTGGTTTATCTTTTGGTCAATATCGGTTATGACCCTAAAATCACCTTGCAGGATGTTGTAAAGGAAGGGAATAGAAATAATCTGAATCCTTTGGTCGCAAAAATTGCTGTTGCCGGTTTCTGTTTTGGAAATTCTATGTTATTCAGTTTCCCTGATTATTTTGGAATGGGGAGTTTTGAAAAGGAATATGCCAATTTCTTTGGTTATATAAACCTTGCCTTTGGTCTCCCTGTTTTATTGTATTGTGCATCGGATTATTTCAAATCGGCCTATTGGAGTCTGAAACAAAAGCGGTTGAATCTGGATGTGCCATTAGCTCTGGGAATCCTCGTGTTATTTTTGCGTTCCGCGTTTGAGGTGATCACACAGACAGGTGCCGGTTTTACGGATACGCTCTGTAGTCTTGTGTTTTTTATATTGATCGGAAAATGGGTACAACAACGTACCTATTATCATATCTCATTTGAACGGGATTACCGGAGTTATTTTCCGGTGGCTGTAACAGTATTGACCGAATCTGGGGATAAACCTGTACAATTAGCTGACGTTCATATAGGTGACCGTATCTTGGTTCGGAACAATGAAATTATACCGGCCGATGCTATGCTTTTAAAAGGTGATGCTGCGATAGATTTTAGCTTTGTAACGGGAGAATCAAGTCCGGTCAGTAAGACCTTAGGCGAAATTATCTATGCCGGTGGGCGCCAGACCGGGGAAGCGATAGAACTTGAAGTGGTCAAACCGATTTCACAGTCCTATTTGACCAAATTATGGAATAATGAGAATTATAAAGATTATGACAAACATTTTCAGACTTTTGTCAACTTTATAAGTAAATATTTTACTGTTGTTTTATTGGCTATTGCACTATTGGCGGCCTTGTTTTGGGCCGTTGATGGGAGTGCAAGCAGGGCTTGGGGAGCTTTTACGGCGGTATTGATTATTGCATGTCCATGTGCGTTGGCGTTGAGCTCTCCATTTACCCTTTCTGCGGCGCTAAGTATTTTTGATCGAAATAAGTTCTATGTGAAAAATACGGCTGCTATTGAGCAGATGGCAACGATTGATACCCTGGTGTTCGATAAAACTGGCACGATATCGTCGCCTAAAGCAACCTCAATTTATTTTGAAGGTAGCCTTTCGGCAGTTGACAAAAAACTACTGAATGCGGTATGTAGAAACTCTAGCCATCCGTTGAGCCGTGAAATCGTCAAGTGGCTGAATGTCTCTTCTGCTATTTCGATACAGGATTTTAAGGAATTTCCGGGAAAGGGGATGCAGGCTAATGTAGGTGGCAAGGAAATTAAAATCGGTAGTGCTAACTTTTTGAATATCGGTAATATTAAAACAGATGGTTCTGTGGTTTTTATTCGTATAGGTGAAGAGTTAAAAGGGTATTTTACCATGGAGCAATCCTGGCGGGATGGCCTTTCGGCTTTGATTGAAGATTTTAAAGTCGAATACGACCTTCATTTAATCTCAGGGGATAACGATAGACGTCTGGATGCACTCCAGTTAATTTTTCCCTCGAATGCAAGCCTGCTTTTTAATCAATCACCAATGGAAAAACTGGAAACCATTCAAAATTTTCAGGTAGCAGGAAAGCATGTCTGCATGATTGGTGATGGCCTTAATGATGCGGGGGCATTGCGTAAAGCAGATCTGGGTATCGCCGTGAGTGATGATATCAATAACTTCTCTCCCGGCTGTGATGCGATACTGGATGGGGAGTCATTTTCAAAAATGCCGGATTTCTTTGCTTTTAGCAAAGATGCGGTGAAAGTAATACATATGAGCTTTGGTATATCTCTTTTATATAATGTAATTGGATTGAGCTTTGCCGTGCAAGGTATTATGTCCCCGTTATTTGCCGCGATTCTAATGCCAATAAGTACGGTAACGATTATCTCCTTTACAAGTCTCATGACGAGGTGGTATGCCAAACGTCGTAAACTCTAGTTGTTATGGAAATAATGTATATTTTGATCGGTTGTAGTGTTTTGTTGGCTTTGGTTTTCCTATGTGCTTTTTTCTGGGCAAATAAAACCGGTCAGCATAATGATACCTATACACCTTCTATACGGATTCTGTTTGATGATGAAACGACAGAAGGGGAAGATAAAGAAGGTGACGTAACTAAAACGTTATCGTAATTAAATCAATTACTTTTTTTTGTAATTAAGGTTATTATCAATAAAATTGGGGGTAAATACCAATTTGAAATAAAAATACATGCATAATAATCCATTTTCATTAAAAGATAAGGTAGTTGTAATTACGGGAGGTACAGGGATTTTAGGCGAAGCATTTGTTGAGGCTTTGGCCGAGGCAGAAGCCAAAGTCGCAGTACTTGGACGTAATGGACAAATCGGAGCGGAGCGTGTCCAGCAGGTAGAGTCTGTTGGTGGCGAAGCTATATTTGTTGAAGTTGACATCATGAACGAACAGGATGTCACTCGGGCGAAAGATGAAGTTTTGCAAAAGTGGGGTAGGATAGACGCTTTAGTAAACGCCGTTGGAGGCAACATTCCAGGTGCAACAATTGGTGCCGATCAAGATTTATTTGCGAGCAATATTCAGGATACTATTAAAGCAATTGAGCTTAATTTGTATGGTACAATGATTCCTACGCATATTATTGGTCGTGTGATTGCTGAAAGCGGAAAAGGTGTCATCATCAATATATCTTCTCTTACAGCCAGTCGTCCTTTTACACGTGTTTTGGGCTATACTGTAGCAAAACACGGTATCGATGGGTATACAAAATGGATGGCCACCGAACTCGCTCAGCGTTACGGCGATCAAGTTCGTGTCAATGCAATCGCTCCCGGTGTATTCTTAACCAAACAAAACAAAAACTTATTGATCAATCCAGACGGTACGTATAGCGACCGTACCAAACGTATTCTTAACGGAACTCCCTATAACCGTTTGGGCGACCCTCGTGAGTTAAAAGGAACTTTAATCTATCTATTGAGCGATGCATCGGCCTTTGTGACAGGGGAGACGGTTTTTGTCGATGGTGGTTTTAATGCATGGTGTGGCGTTTAATTAAACTTTAAGATGAGAAAATTAGAACAAACCTGGCGTTGGTATGGTCCCAATGACCCGGTATCTTTACAAGATATCAAACAGGCTGGAGCTACTGGTATTGTTACGGCATTACATCATATTCCACACGGTGAGGTATGGCCACTTGCCGATATTCAAGAAAGAAAACGCATTATAGAAGATGCTGGTCTTACCTGGTCTGTTGTGGAAAGTGTGACAGTACATGAGGAGATTAAGACAAAAGGTGCTAGGGTCGATGAATACCTTCAGAAATATAATGAGACTTTAACCAATCTTGCACAATGCGGCATCAAAACAATTTGTTATAATTTTATGCCGGTGCTGGACTGGACACGTACACAATTGGATTTAACCATGGCGGATGGTTCAAAAGCATTGTATTTTGACTGGATTGATTTGGCACTTTTTGATATTTTTATATTGAAACGTGATGAGGCACAGACAGCGTATCCAGAGGATGTTGTTAAACGTGCGACTTTACGATTTGATGAAATTTCCGAACAGCAAAAAGAAGAATTGGCAAATGTTGTCTTAATGGGGATCCCCGGAGAGAAAAATGTGGAATTGGATGCGTTAAAAGCGAGCATTGATACCTATAAACATATTGGGAAAGATGGTTTACGCGATAATTTGGTTTATTTCCTTCGGGGAATTGCGGCAACTTGTGAGGATAACGGTATATGTATGACTATTCATCCCGATGATCCACCGTATCCTATTTTAGGTTTGCCCCGCATCGCCAGTAATGGTGCGGATTTCGATTATTTTTTAAATGCGGTTCCACAACGATTTAATGGTGTCTGCTTTTGTACAGGATCCTTGGGCGCCAGTCAGACAAACGATCTGCCGGCTATCTTAGAAAATATTAAAGGGCGGGTAAACTTTGTTCACTTACGGAATGTGAGGAAAGATGCGATCGGAAGCTTTTATGAGGCAGACCATTTGGATGGGGATGTCAATATGTATAAAATCATGAAAATCCTGGTTGCTGAAAATCAATTGCGATCTACAGCGATCCCATTCAGACCAGATCACGGCCATCAGATGCTGGATGATCTGAATAAAGTAACAAATCCAGGGTATTCTGCCATTGGAAGATTGAGAGGGCTTGCGGAATTACGGGGCCTAGAGTATGGTATTGTTGGTGAATGATACCAATAATTCAGGCGAAGATTAGAGATTATGACCTGTAATAGAGGTCTAGCATAAAGACAGTCGGGAAATAGGGGAGCTAACTTCTTATTTCCCGACTGTTTTGTTTTAAGTATGTCGATGAGACTATAATCAAAAGAATTATAAGGAAGATTTGCGAATGATGAGCTGTGTTGGAAGCTCAATCGTTTCAAATTCATGTATTGGTCTTGTTTGGTTAATGGTGGCGATTAATTTATTTGTCGCCAGTTCCCCAATTTCTGTTGCCGGTTGTACAACTGTGGATAGTGCCGGATTTAAGGAAGCTGCTATCTGTGTGTTTGAAAAACCAATAACGGCGACCTCGGAAGGGACTTGAATCTGAAGCTCAGCCAAAATACCTAGTGTTCGGGTTGTAATAACATCCGTAGCGCCGAAAATCGCATCTATACTTTTATGTTCAAGATATTCTTTGCGCAAAATCTCCCGAATTGTTTCGTCTATATCGGTGGTATTATTAAAACTACATTCGATATAATGTCTATTATCAAAAGGAATCCCCGCATCTGATAAAGCAGATTTGAAGCCATTTAATCGTTCGGCTGCCACACCTAAGTTCTTTCCGGTGATATGTAAAATATTCTTTTTACCTTGTTCGATGAGATGCTTTGTGGCATTATATGAACCCTGGAAATTATTGACACCAACCTTGAATGTGTCGAGCTGGTGATTGATACGATCAAAAATAACGACTGGGATCTGCGATTTTATCAATGCTTTTAGCTCTTCAATATTTGAATCGGAAGAAACCGGAGATATCATTAAGCCATCAATACCGCGCATGCGTAAGACGTCAATACAATTTTTTTCGATCCGTTCATCTTCCCGGCTTTGCATGAAAATAACGTCATAGACGGTCTGTTGAGAGGCTATTTGAATTCCATCGAGGATTTGTGAAACGAATGTATTGCTAATATTGGATACAATAACCCCTATTGTATTGGATTTTCCTATTTTTAAGCTCCGTGCCAACTTATTTGGGTGGAAATTATGCTTTTTGGCATATTCCTGAACCATCTTTTTAGTCGCTTCACTTATTTCGTAGCTGTCTGATAATGCTTTGGAAACCGTCGAAACAGAAATATTGAGTGCCAACGCTATATCTTTCAGGGTAGTTCTGCTCATCGCTCTGGTGGTTATTTTAAGATGATAAATCTACATAAAAAAATAGATAAATAGGTTTTTTATCTTGATAAGTGGACCAATGCTGCTATTATTTGGCTTTTCATATTGATATTTTGCTTGTTTCAGCGGCAGTTTTGACAAAAGGGGAGGCCTGTTGTTACCCCGCTTAGACTCGAATTGTATACTGATTTATAATTAATACCAATATAACACCGTTTTAACAGGGTGTTAATAGGGGTTGTACCCCTGCTAACCCCCTGTTAACCCCCTGTTAACCCCCTGTTATCTCCCTGTAATACCCCTATTAATTATAGACAAAAGTTAAACGAAATTGGTAATAGATCCGATGCGAAGCCTGCCTCCATACTATATATGATGACCTGGGTTCTGTGAATGGCCCAATCTGGCGGCCGGATCAGCCATTCCAGCCCTCCGATCACCTGTTTTACGAAAAGAATCTCGCACCGTTACAGGCAGTTAAGGGCGGAATGAAATAAATAAGAACAAAAGGCTTGGAAGTGATTGTAAAAACTCCCTATCTTTGCACCACTCCGCAAGGGAGGGACGGTTGCCACGAAAGAGGGAACCATGAAAAAAGAAGGGTTTAAGAGAAGCCTGACAGGATTTAAAATCCCGCTCAGTTTATTTTAAACGCGGAAATCGAAAAAAGGGAAAAGAAAAA
>NZ_JANUDT010000012.1:0-284817 GCF_024808035.1 Sphingobacterium sp. BIGb0116
CGCTTTTTATCCTTTTTGCAGGTTTGACAATTCAAGCAAACGCACAAAACTTATTCCCTGTAAAACTCGAAAATTGTAAGGCTGAAAAGTTTTGCCTTGACTGTGGAGATATAAAAGCAGGTTATGAACAAAATGAGTTCACAAAATTACAAGACAAACTGAACAAGGAATTGAACTTACAAGGAATAAAAGGTGCTGTAAAATTTCAGGTTCTTGTTGACGCAACAGGTCACGCTTGTGTATTAAGTCATACTGACCAATCAAACAATCCCATTTCATTGAAAATTATTGAAGAACTTAACAAATTCGACAAATGGACACCGGCAATAACAGGTGGAAAGGCTGTAGAAAAGTCGTCCATCAACTTAATTTTTGCAATAAACAACAACAAAATTTCGGGACAGATTGAGCCGATTGATATGAAGATTTTTAATAAGTCATTTGATACACCAAGTAGCCCAGAGATATACAATAAAACCTACGTGTACAAAAACGGAAGTTTAAAAAATTACAAAATGACAGTTTGGAACTCTAGTAACTCAAATCTTCCAAACAATATGAACGACCATATCACAATTGACAAAAATGGACTTGTTTGGCTGACTTTTGATGAAGGATTAGTAACTTTTGACGGAAAAGAATTCAAAAATGCAGAACAAGATATTACTGACAAAGGGAAATTCTTTTCCTATTATGCATTAACAACAGATAATGAAAATATTAAGTGGGTTTATGGCACTAAAAATATTTACAGTTTTGACAATGTAAAATGGACAAAGTATGACTCAACAGCTATTGGAATAGATGGAGCCTATGAAATTGTAAATAATCAAAAGACTGGGGAAGTATTTTTCTGCTCTGACGAAGGCTTGACAATTTACAAAGATCGAAAATGGACGAATCTAAATAAAAGTAAACTCAAAGACCTGCCATCAAACAGGGTATATTTCGCAAAGAGAGATTCAAAAAACAGAATTTGGATTGGAACCTATAGTGGTACAGCTGTAATTAACGAAAATAATCAGGTAACTAACTTTGAAAACACAAACACCATTTTGAAAGGAAAATGTATTACTTCAATGGACGAAGACGAAAATGGTAATCTTTTTTTTACGCTTTTCGAGTTTGACGGAAAAGTGAAAGGAAAAGTAAACAATGATGAAGGAATTGCAATTAGATACCCAGACGGAACTTTCAAACAATTTACGACCGAAAATTCAGGAATGCCTTTTAACCATGCAAATTGTGTTCTTTACGACAAAAATGAAAAGATCCTTTGGATTTCGACTGACAGAGCCGGCTTAGTAAGATATGACTTAAAAGATGGCTGGGAAAATTATCACAATGAGAACTCTGATATTCCAACTTCATACATTTCAACAATGACTTTTGATATGAATGGGAACTTGTATCTAGCGACACGACAAGGATTAGTAAAAATTGAGAGAAAACAATAAATACTCCTGATAATAAGGTGCCCCTAAACAGTATCTAAACATCACAATGCACATCCTTTACAAAAAGATAGTTTGAATCAAGTCATTAATAAAAAGAACAGACTTCTGGGAGAAATAAAAAATTTAAGATAGAAATTATGAAAAGAGTAACAATCCTTTTATTTCTAATTACCCTAAGTGGTATCACATTTGGTCAAGAAAAACTTTGGGTAAAACAAACCAAGGTAAATGATGCGATGAAATTCGAATCACAACTCAATCCAGACCCGAAATTTTTAAATCAAAATATTTTCATGTCATCTGATTACTATCCTTACCTGGAAAAGTATCCTCTCCAAACCCCAGTAGTCGTAGAACGATCAGCGGTAGATTATTTGGCATTGTCTGTTGAATATTTTTTTTCAGAAAAAGACTCATTACTCAGAATAGTTTCTTGCAACTGGGAAGTAAACAGGTATAATAAATCAATGCAGAAGCTTGCTAAGGGTTGGAAAGAGGAGAATAAAAAACTTGACATCTACAATAAGGAATACGAGCGAATAAAAAAGAACATGATCCAAATATTTGGTCTAGCAAACTCTGATGATCAAGAACCCAAAAGTGTCAAATCACCATGGGATTCAAGCACTTATTTAACCCGCGAAACAGTTTGGGATAATATGGATCTACATGCTCAGCTGGATTTAATTTTCTCGGACAATACGCATCGAATCAGGTTGACTTACTACTGGAAAGATAAACAAAATTAGAAAGTCGAATCTAATGGAAACATTCAGAAATGAACTATCACAAACGAATATTCAAAGATGTCAACAATTCAGATAATAGCGACACCTCAAGTGAGACGGCTTTTCATTACAAACCAGAGGAAAAGTTGGACTATTTCGCCGCTCGAACGTTTTCAAAGTGGACTGCCTGTCAGAATAGTCAGTTACTTGGATTTGTCATAGAATGACTGTAACTCATCTTTTGATTGCGTGAACTTAAAATATTTTGGTTCGTGTAAAATAGAATTGAAATAAATTTCCTGCATCCTTTTCTTGTCCTGTAATTCAGCAAATGCACTGAATTGTGCAATCAATGTACTGTAAAAACCACCAATATGCCATTCATTGTATGCTACTGTTTTATCGTATCCAATCCATTCAAAGTCTGCGTAGTCAAAGTTTTTAAAGTAAAAATATTCTTTGCCATTAAACTTTGGAAGTTTGTCGCAAAACTCAAGTATCTTTTTATTGTTTTTCATCATCTGTAGAACTTTGAAGCGTCCTCCAACCAAAGCATCCATCATATTTAAAAAGAAGATTGCCTTTTCAGTTTCGTCCTTAAACCCTAAACTGTCTATATTGAAATTGTACTTACTCAAATCAGCTTCGTTAAATAATGAAGTTATACCCCCATGGATACGATAGTAGTAGTTATCAAGCAACCATCGACTATCAATCTGCTTGGATAGAACTTCATTTGCGACTGCAGCAGCTGGTATTGCCGTGACTTTTTCGTTGGTCCTATTGTAATGAATTTCGCGGATAACATACCATAATACCAACTCTTCATCATTTGGTCTTGCAAGAAAGCGTGTTTCCAAAATTGTATGGTCACCTTTACCAACCGCAATTAAAGCATCAACAATAGAATTCAGCTTAGGTGTCCGTAATGAGTCAATTGATTTGGCAAATTGACCTCCTCTTGCATCTGTATTATAGGAATAGAGCTCAGCAATAGCTATTAAATTATGGAGGTCTTTTTGGTCAAGCTTTATTTGGGCTTTAGCAAAAGTCGTTGCTGCCAAAAGGACAAAACTTAGAAAGTATTTCATCATGCTTCGTCTATGTATTTGCATATTTGTTCTATCTGCTTCTAATTAGTTTCCTGAAAACGTTACATCTTCCGCGCCAAAGGCCCATCCTTAGTGACCAGACTAGACCAACCGGGACAAGAGCCCACGGTTAGTTTCGCGATCAATCTGGACGCTAGAAATATATTGGCCACTGTTTCTTCACCAAAATCCCAGGTTACTTCAACAGGCGAACTCGCCTCAAATGGTTCAAGATTCTCTTTGACAAACTCCGAAGGATTTAAAAACGGTAGATTTTCCTTTTTATGCCATTCAGATTCGCTCGGAGTAGGGGCATGATTATATAACCATATATCTCCAACTATTTTATCCTCTTTTTCCTCATTCAATAAGTATGCATAACAGACCTTATCGTCATCTTCGATAAGTACGGCGAACTCAGGGCGATCATTTGATACATATTTTGTTAAACTTCCCATTGGATACTGATTTAAAACAACGAAGTCTGTGCCGTATCACTCCCCAATGGCGGTAATCCTTCCCAATCAAATTGCTCATAACGATGCTTACCATCGGGGCGGTTTGGATATCCTCTCAATGTATACACTGGATAATGTTTCAACTTTTCATTGGGCATTTCAAATAAGAAAATCGGTGGCATATCTTCTTCGTTAATATCCTCGATCCATTGACGCTCGAGATCCTCAGGCAAGAATAAGGGCATACGGTTTATTGGGCCCATCATTATGGATATTGGCCATCACGTCATTGGCTGCACGCGTGAGCATACCAAAAGACCCTACACGTTCAACCACGCCATCTTCATCCACCGTCTCATGCCACTGATACAGACCTGGTAAATAGAATAGCTCTCTCCCCGCTTCACCGATGAAATAAGGGACTTTCTTTTTCCAGCCCTTTACCGCACGATGTTCAAAAGTACCACTCACAGGGATAAGGCAACGTTGCTTGCGCAAGCGATACCAATAGGATTTTTTATCCTCCAGGATACGTTCGCTACGCACATTGATCATATTGCGCCTACGATCGGCCTGCAGCTTGGGATCGTCAATATAGGTAGGCAATACCCCCCACTCCATCTCGGTCAAGGCCAGCTGGCTTGAGTCCTTGTCCTTATACAGGATCGGATATTTGGGAAAGGTAATGGCCTGCACGTTTTCCAGATAGTCATAATTGTAATCCAATTGACGGCGCTCGTCCCGCAATTGCGGAAAGGTATTTTTGATAATCTCAATATCGGTATGGAGGCTAATATCCCAGCACATAATGGAATCCTTTTTTGTTTGGCTTTGATACGAATATACGCAATTTGTGCTTTAAATATGGATTGCCCTACAACAAGAAAATGGCTGCTTTCTGGTTCGGACCGGATCTGATTTAGCGAAGGATCTCTATAGCAAATACTTTCTTTTGGGTCTGCCCATCGGTAATGGTAGCCACTACCCGACCATATTCTAGGGAGAATAGGATATCGATCGGATTTTTGCGCTGAAACCTGGTCTTGGTACGCAGGTAATTGACAATATTTTTCTCGTAGAGCTTAAGCATACGCTTATCCCAATTCTCCTCCTTGATGCGATTGAGGAAGATCCGATAGCCTGATCCTGTTTCCAACAAGCTTTCGATCTTATCGGTATCCTGCGGCAACTGCAAAGCTCTTCCCTCCTTTGCCCCCAGTTGATGGGCATGCTGATCGGCGGCTTGCTTGTCATCATACGGTGTGAGCAGAAAGCCTGTCTTTTCCTTGACATCGGGCCACTCAAAGCGCTGCAGCACAAAGTCGGCATAGCCCGACTCGACGAGCGCGCGAAACGAACTTTTGGTGACTTGTTCAAAGGGATTGTACAGCATAGGACTAAGATAGGATTTAATCAGTAAACTCTTTCTTGTTCTTTCGGATGTAGTCAACCTGAATTTTTTGCAAGTTTTCAACGTCATTAAGTTTGTAAAACTCCTCGTCAAATTTGTTTAACGGATTGTTCTCATAAGATTTACTAAAACCTTCTACCGTACCATCCTGATCTTCGGTTATTTTCGATTTCTCCTTTTCAAATGTGCTGTTTGCTCGCTCGGTCAGATCAGCAAATTTAGTAGCGCCAACTAATTTCAACGCTTCTGGCAGCGCAGTAGCAAATTGACCGCTTGAATTAAAATAAAACTGGTTATAACCACCATTATTTACTTCTGCTTCTAATCGGCTGATCATATAAATTGCTTGTCTAGATTTGTTCCAAGACAAGACGATTTCATATTCTTTATCATATGCCGCCGATAACTTACGAAAGAGGTTATCATAGACGACTTCCAATAACATGTTATCCGATGTCGTATCAATAATTTGCTCGGTTAACGGAGTCTGAATTGATGGCTTATTATTATTTTGCTTCGTAGGTTCGGAACAGCCAAACAAATTTAAAATCATTATTATAATTCCAATGGTAATAATCGGTGTTCGCATTGATTTTATCATCTTTAGATTTTTTTATTACTCAAATATATACATTGATTTGCCATACTTTTGTGTTTTATGTATCTCGCCAAAGTATGGCTGCTACCGCGGCTATCTGAAGCAAAGATTAATCATCACCTACCCATTAGGACTCCTTTCTTTGCCACATTTGGTGTGCTCTTCATAATAGATTGATAAGAAGATGTAAATGCAGATAAACTCTTATACCCGACCAGATAACCTACTTCGGAAAGTGTATATTTTTTCTGATCGATCAACTCAATACTTTTTAAAATTCTTATAAGCTGATGATATTTTTGAACTGTGATACCTGTCTCCGATTTAAATATACGTTGAAGTGTTCTGGCCGACATAGCAACCTTATCTGCTAATAACTCGATATCTATACCGTATTTAAAATTACAATTAATCTCCTCACATATTGGGATCAATTTTTCATTGGATGGAATAGGTATTTGAAGATTCGTGTTTTCAGAACAAAAATTTGGCAAACTGTTTAATATGGCCTGCAAAAAATGGTATTGCTCTATATTATCTTGAAGATTTTTACTCCACTTGGCAGCATACAAAAGCATTTCCTTCAATACCACGGGTGCCGCAAAAACACGTACTGATTTAAAAAATTCGAATTCCCCATTCTACTTTCCGTCAGGCCACATTTGATGTTGTCGCTTTGCATATACTTATTGGCATATTCCATAAAAAAACAATAGATAATTTTGTATGCTCATTTAAAATTACAGTAAATATGAATAGAATATTTCTTGCATTCACATTTTTGTTACTACTTGTATTAACGGACAGATCTTTGGCAATGCAAAAACAAGCAAACATCCTTATACTAATTCATTCAGATGAAGGTGGTACCTACGAAATTGCAAAAGAGGTTGCGAAAGGAATTGAAAACAATGGTAACTCAAAAGCAATTATTAAAAGAGTCAAATTTATTGATAATCCAAAACTCAACCATATCCCGGTCGCAAACGTTTCGGAACTTTCGTCATATGATGGAATTGCATTTGGTTCTCCTGTATATTTTGGGAACATAAGTACGGCAATGAGTGAGTTTTTTGCTCAGACAACAACACTATGGTCCAAGCATGAATTAGAAGGGATGCCAGCCATGGTCTTTATGTCTGCAGGAAGTGGTGCAGGACGAGAGTTAGCTATGCAATCCTTTATGAATATGCTTGCGGTCCATGGAATGGTCCTGGTTCCAAATGGTATAAGGGGAAATGAAAAGCTTGACAAAAGTATTCCGCAAGGTAATACTGTTCTCGGCACGACGAGCCTTGCTTCATTAAAAAATGTAGCTCGTCCTTCGGATGACGAGCGACTCTTAGCTTCCGAACAAGGAAAATATTTTAGCAAAGTAGCACTTGCTTTGAAAGGTACATTTGGGAAAAAATCTGTCAAGACTCCTGAAGTGGCGACAAAGGACATTAACCAGATTTTGAAAGAAAAACATATAACTTTACCCAAAGTACCGGCTCCTGCTGGAAATTACCAGCCTTACGTAAGAAGCGGTAATCTGGTTTTTATTAATCAATATGCATTAAAAGACGGGAAATTGATTAATCCTGGAAAAATTGGCGTAGAAGTGACAGAGGAACAGGTAAAGGAAGCAACAAGAATAACAATGCTCAATATAATAGCGGTATTGAGTGACGCAGTAGATGGTGATTTAAATAAAGTCAAAAAATGCGTGCAATTAGTG
Organism: Sphingobacterium sp. BIGb0116; assembly: GCF_024808035.1. Taxonomy (NCBI): domain Bacteria; kingdom Pseudomonadati; phylum Bacteroidota; class Sphingobacteriia; order Sphingobacteriales; family Sphingobacteriaceae; genus Sphingobacterium; species Sphingobacterium sp. BIGb0116. Next base: position 7,464 of record NZ_JANUDT010000012.1, read on the forward strand.
GGAATTTTCAATGCCTCAGAACCGTTTTCAGACCACGCAAAGTTAATGAATGCAGCTTCTGATTTAACAGTTGAAATATTTGGAGAACAGGGAAAACATGCAAGAGCCACACTTGGAGCATCATCTATTCCTGGAAATTCTTCTGTAGAAATACAAGCAATATTTGAAATAGAATAAACATTAGGAATCCAATTAAAACAACGAAGTCTGCGCTGTATCACTCCCCAATCGTGACAATCCGTCCCGGTCAAATTGCTCGTAACGATGCTTTCCATTGGGGCGGTTTACTATTCCCCCAACTAGTGCATTATGGGGAGTAAATTATATTTTAACGTCGATATTCATTGGCTCGGACGCTTTTTTTGTATAAAACTAAACTATTTATTTTCTAAAGTAGTTCATAAATAAACCAAAACATGCATATTATGGCACTTACAACAGGAAATGAAGACAAAGTAACGAAAGAAGTAGAACAGCAAACTTCTAAAATTCCCTCGATTTTATTCTTGGCGGCATCACTTGCAGCGATGGGAATTTCAGCTGCATTAAAATGCTGCAAAACAAAAGATGATAATACAGCTTTGTTCGTCGGTCAATGGGCGGCACCGTTTTTATTATTGGGAATTTACAATAAGATCGTTAAGACTGAAGGACACGATTAATAGGTTTTATTTTTTATGGTTGATTTTAGAGGCTGGTCTTAGGATCAGCCTTTTTTCATTTTTATCAAACCAAGCTCTTAAAAGAATTGTCCATCTATTGTCGATCGTTACGTATCAGTTTAGATTGATTGATTTAATTGTATGGTCAGGTTTTTAGGCCTGGCCATTTTAAACGTATTTTCCGGTCCTAAATGGATCTGTCTATAATTTAGTTAAGGGGCTAATCGAAAGATTAGTCCTTTTTTTGAAAAATAATGAACCATTCTATCAGAATTATGTTCTTCACCAGGTTAAGTTAGTTTGTTTTAGTAGTTATAAAGGTCGGGGATTCATGTCACCGGCCTTTTTTTATTTTTTGTAAACCATTATTCAAGTTTAGTTGTACTTACTTTGGATATTTAATGAATAGATTGCAGGCTTGATTGTATCGCATTTATCAGGCCTGCATTTTTGAAAATTCTTTCCCAACAAGGGATCAATATATATCGGCTGGATCGTTCCAGCCTTTTTTATAAGGTAGGTATTTCTCCGGACTCGATCATCGCCATAAAAATATCAGCTTGATCTCTGGTGAGCCAAGAGTTGTAATTGAAATGTACTCGCCAGCCTTCTGTAAAAGACTATTGCGTTAAAGTAGTTTTGAAACCCTAAGATAAATTTGAGAGGAAAAATCACTAAAATAGCTTTGCAAGTATACCTTCAAAGGTGACCAAAATATTTTCGCCATATTTCTGCTGTGCTTTTGCACCTAAGAAATTTTTACTCAATTCTGTTTTTTCGGAAACGATTATCTGCATTTTATAGGATATTGCAAAATATGCATACAACTTAAAATGTGACTCTTCCACTGGCGTTGCATAACCGGTAACACCTATACCAAAATCAGCATTAAACAAGTGTGATGCCTGTAGTGCCATATCTTCGGCGATCTGAGACGACACACAATCACATTCTCTGGCCTCATCCTTATCGATTCCCAATAAATTTACCTTCTCTTCAAGCGTGTAAGCTGTAATCCCACCTTTAAAATTAACTGCAGCATTTTCGATCTGGGACAGCATAAACTGAAGCTGTCCAGCTGTTACACTTTCGGCCGTTGCGACAGTCTTACGATCAAGTAGCTTGCCAATACGTTGAATTACGTCCTTATCGAGTTCCATCTTATACTTATTAATTTAAACCTATAGCCTTAGCAGACCTTTTATCTACTCGGAATAATAAATCTTAAATCCGTTATTGACCGTAAGCATTTATTGTAGTAGTTTATTTTGAAAGGCGAACCGCACTAGATCAGCTGTATTTTTTGTTTTTGTTTTATCAATTAGCTGCTGCCGGTGCCCCTCAACTGTACGTTTGCTCAGAAATATCTGATCTGCTATTTCAGCGTTTGTAAAACCACGTGAGATCAGTTCCAAAACCATTAATTCCCTTTCAGAAATATCGTAGCGATGATAGATAGCTTCTTTATCGATATAAATGGGTCTATTTAGCTGAAAATGATCGAGAAGTGATAGACCTATTTCCATTGAAATATATCTTTTACCCTGTAATATGTTGAATATACCTTGAACAAGTTCGTCATAATCCGAATTTTTCGATAAAAAGCCAACTGCTCCCGCCCTAAATGCATCAGCAACGGTATTATTATCCTCGATCATTGATAAAACAGCAACGTCAATTTCAGGATATTTGGCCTTCACTTTATGGATTAATGTAATGCCACTCATCTCTTCCATTTTGAGATCTGTAATTATAAGATCAGGTGTCTCGCCTTTACCTAAGAATTCTAGCGCCTCAACTCCATTTCCCACCTCCCCAACAATGGAGAGCTGCTTATGTGACTCCAATATTAGCCTAAAGCCGTTCCTTACCAATGTGTGATCGTCAACAAGTAATATTTTATACATCGTAGTAGAGAAAATCGTGTGTTATATGTATTTCAGAACAATTAGCCTGCCATTTTTACATAACCAGAAAGTTTTAAATCTATATTTTAAAATTTGTAATAATTACTTATAAGCCCAGGTATTATTACCTTCCATGAAATATATGCTACAATTTCTATCGTGTCAACATCCCCTTATAATTTTTATAAAAAGTTTCCATCGCACTTAAAATTGGATTATGAACTTTCGATGTATTTAGAACCTTATTGCTGAAACTTAATATTCGCAGTTAAAGTACTTCGTCAGACTATTACAGTGATTTCAAGTATTAAATGACTTATATTGCGTAGTTTATCAGCTAACGAAACCGATCCCAAGAAGGTTCACTTTATATATTTATTAAAAGATGAAAAAAAACCAAATTATGCAGGATCGGTATCAAGGTATACTTATCGTTGCATTCGCAATTGTTGCACAACAGGGCCCCGAGGATCTTCCGAACGATGTGCCAGACAATCCTGAAGAGGAATTATCAGAAAATGAACCCGATGAAACTCCAGAAATGCCCGATCAGGATGATTTAGGCATCGACGAAGAACTAGGAGACGAAGAAGAAAATGAATTTCCTAAACTTGACGAACAGGAAGAAGACGAAAGAGAGTTAGATAACAATGGAAGCATTTAAAATCAAACTGTCTTTTCATTTTATGAAATAACCAACGCGTTAAAGCTATATTTGACCGCATCAAAGCACCCTTTCAAATTGAACTCAGAGGCCCGAGCTGCATCAATATGTGCTCCCGTACTGGAACTTTTATTTTGGACATCTGCTCCATGATAATTTTTGAGATCTGCTGACAACTCATTTTACCCTGCGAGACTACCTTTTTTTCTTCAGCCATGACCGTTTGACGACATTGTCTGGGTGCTGTTTTTTTTTTACAAATATTTTTTAGGCGAAACAGCACGGGTTTGGATATTGTTATCTCTTAAAGATTTATAAAATGTGGAAAGTTTGACATTCGAAGCTTATCAATAGCACGAATTACAAACAATAAAAAATATTACTATGTCATTATTTTCAAACGATTTGAGCAAAGAGCCTGTATTTGACGGCATTGGTTACGAACCTTCTTTTTTTTCAAGAAAGACGATGGTTACGACCAAGACAAATTACAGTAAAAAAAAGTACAGTGATATCAACAAGGACACCCGAAAAAAGATTCTTGTGCTCTGCACAGAAGAACGGTATATGACCATGAAAAATGGAAAGAAGTTTTCAACGGGCAATCATCCGGTCGAAACACTGGTTCCCATTCTTCATTTCGAACAGGCTGGATTTGATGTTGACTTCTACACACCAACAGGTGCTCCTGTAAAATTTGAGATGTGGGCTATGCCGTACGAAGATGAAAACATCGGTAAAATCCTCGACAAGTATAATACTCAATTTTCAAACCCGCACAACCTGAGAGATTTTATAGCTGACACGAATAAAGGATATGTTGATTACGTTGCCGTTTTTATCCCAGGCGGGCATGGCGCAATGCTAGGACTACCTGAAAATAATGATGTCAAAGAACTGATCAAATGGGTAGTAGCGGAAGATAAATATCTATTGGCAATCTGCCATGGCCCCGCAGCGCTCTTAAGCGTAGCAGATTGCGGAGACGCTGAGTTTTCTTTTAAGGGATATAAGATTAATTCGTTTCCTGATGAAATGGATAAGATTTTGCCAGAAAGTGGATACCAGCCCGGTGAGATGCCCTGGTTTTATGGCGAAAAACTCAAACAGCTTGGAATCGAAATTCTGAATAAAAAAATTGCCGGCGATTGTCACGTTGACAGAAAATTAATTACTGCAGATAGTCCGTTAGCGGCTGATAAATTCGGGAAACTCTGCGCAGATGAACTTCTTGCCTATGAAAAATCAAAAGTGGAAAATGAATAGGTAGCGGAAGCCATATGGATCATTGCAAAGTCTTGCCAACGTTTTCAAAATTTGAACGATCATTTTTAAGAACTAATGAATATTTCAATCTATGTCAAAAACTAAAATATATAAAGACATACCGGTTATTTTAACAACGGAAACAGAACAGTTATTTGATTTTGAATTAGGTGAAAGTGGTCAGGTAGGCCAATATGCCAAAATATCGTCTGAAGGACACGAACTAATTATAGGAGTGGATCTCAGTTACCTAGACGGAGATATGCCCGAGAAATGGAGGCAACCTGCTGTTCAGAAACTACTTGCTTTAGTAAGGGATGATAACAAAACAATCGGTGATTTAAATTAATTCTTTTTCAAATACAAGCCTCCCTTATTAACCGATAAGGGAGGTTTTCTGACTATATATCCATTTAGTTACTGAACCACAGCCTAACATGGAGATGGTTAACCGTGTTGTCGGAATGGCAGACGAACTCAGAAGGCCTATGATGCTGATTGTGTGGGCGCGAAAAAGGCCGGAATAAACCAGCCCTGATATATATAGTTATGATCCCAATAATGGGATAGTCGGTTTCAAAAAATGCTGGCCTAACAAGTGCAAATCAAGCCAGCAAAAGCAATCTTCTCATTTTTCGCATAAAGGACAACCGAAATATAATATTCGTTTGAAAAAAATAAAAAAACCTTGAGGAGGGGGATCTCAAGGTTTTTACTACCTGTTATTAACCTAATTTATGAAAAGTACCATTATAACAATGGCTAATTCGCTTTCATTTGATATTTTATAAAATAATCAAATAGGCCCTTTACTTTGCAGATGCGATGGCAACGGAATTATCCCACGACGGTTCAATGCTTAACCCTGGAATTCCTCTGGTTTGATTTAGATTACAATATTTTTGGAACCTTTGAATCGTTCGGAAAACTACCTTTTAAAATAAAGAATGGATTATCCTATTGCAAACTTAAAAACAGAGGCTCATAATATAAGATTCTGTTGCTGTTTTTAACACACAAAAAGAATTTAGCTAATCTATTTGTTATAAAAATCTTATCTTTATCTACCTACTAGTAGATAGATTATGACAACAAGAGAGAAAATAGTCAGCACAGCGGCAGAAATGCTATCTAACAATGGTTTCAATGCATTCAGTTTCCATGACATCGCAAGCGAAATAGGGATAAAAAATGCTTCAATACATTATTATTTCCCAACCAAATCAGACCTTATCATCGAGATAATACATTATTCTCAAAATATACAAGCTGCTTTATTTGAAACAATATCGCAACAGAAACCGGAGGAAAAGCTATCTCTACTGATCGACTTTTATGTGGATTTAGCTGATAAAGGACAGATGTGTCCCATTGTTTCCATTTCCTCGGATATGAACGATATAGACTCCAATATCAAATTGGAAGTAGGAAAATTTTATGATCTTCTTTCGGGTTGGCTTGCTTCGGTAATTGAAGAAGGAATAACCAAAAATGACTTTGTAACTACGCAAGAGCCGCAGGACAAATCGATTGAAATATTGAACATTCTGGCCATGTTACCTATTTTATCTCGTCTGGGTAAGGGACGTGAAAGTCTCACTAAACTTAAGCAATCTGTTATGGATAATCTGGTAAAAAAAGATCACTTAGATAATAAAATAAGTTTGCTTGCGCAAGAGATTGAACAACAAAAGGAAACCATTGCACATCAAGCAGCTATTATAGCAGCTCATAAAAAAGTTATCTCCCTCTATGAGGCCAATGACACTATACAACAATGGCTACCCCAAAAATAAGAATATTACCAAATTAAATTTATTCAATAGAAGAAGGAACTTTAAGATTAAAAATCTAAAAATAATAACACCTTCCTAAAACCTGACATTGTATAAGGTATTCTAGTAAGATTTGTTACCAAATGAACCCTCTGCAAATTCATTGGTCTAAATTATTTATAACTTCAGTACTGCAAGTAAATTCCAAAGGGACAGTAGCCAAGTGGTAAATGTTATTGCCTATTTCATTTCTGAACTCCCCATCGAATTATATCTTATCGTCAAAAAAGACATTTTGTAAAAAATATTTTTTTTATTGAACAGTGTTCAATAGATTTGCAGTATCATTAATTTAAATTTTTTGTAAAATGAAAAAAGCATTAGTAACCGGAGCCAGTGGCGGTATTGGTAAGGAGGTTGCAAAACGGCTGGCAGCAGAGGGATATCTTCTAACCTTGGTTGCACGCAACGAAGAAAAGCTAGGCTCGCTGCAAGAGTCTCTAGGACGGGACCACCATCACATCCTACCACTCGACCTAACCAATCAAGAGGATATAATTTATCTCAGTAATCATTTAGTCAGCAATAAGTACGACCTATTTATCAATAACGCAGGCAATGGTACTTATGGTAGATTTGTTGACATTCCATTGGAAAATCAGATCGAGACGATGACACTCAACATGGAAGCTCTCGTTGCTCTATCCTATGCATTTCTAAAGCATGCAAAATCTGGAGATGCACTGATCAATATAGCTTCGATCCTAGCACATTCCTCATTACCAGGAGGTGCCGTATATGCGGCAACAAAAAGTTTTGTCGCCAATTTTTCTGAATCTCTGTGGTACGAATTTAAAAATAAGGGTATATTTGTCGCGGGCTTTAACCCGGGTGCAGCCGACTCTGATTTCCATTCAAACGCAGGGAGCCAAACGAGTGCATTTCCTAAATTTGTTGTTTCCTCAGTCCAGCAAGTTACTGATGAACTGATAAATGCAATAAGCAAAAGAAGCAAACCAAGAATTGTTCAGGGGTTAAAAAATAGATTGATGCTATTTGGCTTTAGATTCTTAAGCCGAAAAGCAGCAGTTAAAATCATGGGTAAAATCAGTCCGGGAATGTCCCATTCCTAAAATGGAATGAACAATATTTTAACGATTCATAGTTATCATAAAATGAGTATAGCAGAAAGAAAACAGGAAGAAAAACAGGAAATGCGTAAACGTATTTTGGATGCTGCACGAAAGATATTTCTTGAAAAAGGCTATGAAAACACCAGCATGCGAAACATTGCGAGCGAAATCAATTACAGTCCTGGAACAATCTATTTCCATTTTAAAGACAAGAGTGAAATTTTTCATGAACTTCATAAAGAAGGCTTCAGGATAATGCTATCACAATTAAAAGTGCTAGACCATGTGGCTGATCCTTTTGAACGTCTTAAAGCCGTAGGAAGAGCCTTTATTCAATTTGCGCAGGATAATAAGGATTATTATAACCTGATGTTTATAGCCGACGAACCGGAGAAGTCATCTCAGAAGGGTGGTTTTCAAATTGCGCAGGAAGCGATCAATCACCTATTGGGGCTCGTAAAAGAATGTCAGGCACAGGGAAGGTTTAAAGGAATGGATGTTGAGTACTTTTCGTTTATGATACTTTCATCGATGCACGGCATATGTGCCTTATTTTGTAAGGATCGCACAACCATCTTTCAGAACAAGACCAACGAAGAGCTCATGAAATATGGATACGAATGCTTCGTTTCATTATTGGAAAAAGGATAGTCCTTTTTTTTACACCTGTATTGAACACCGTTCAAATTAATTACAATGATCAAACTAATGGAAAATATTTTATTTTGGTGCAGCTTATCCTGCACCATTTTATCCGTACAAATTACAAGGGCACAAAATCTTCTGAAGGATTATATCCAACAAGGGCTCCAGTCAAACCAGATCATCCATCAGCAGGATTTCATGCTTGAAAAAAGCATATATGCTCTTGAGGAGGCAAAAAGTATGTTTAAGCCCAATGTCACTTTCTCGACTACCTATACAAAAGCAGATGGTGGTCGCACCATAGATATTCCAGTTGGTGACATGCTGAATAATGTTTACTCTACCTTAAATCAGCTCACTGGAACAAGCTCTTTTCCTCAGTTACAAAACCGAAATGAACAGCTTAATCCGGATAATTTTTACGATGCAAAATTCCGTGTTACCCAGCCGATCTTAAATGCGGAAATTAGCTATAACAAAAAGATCAAATCCAAGCAGATTGACCTTCAAAAAACGGAAGTCCAGCTCTATAAACGTGAGTTGGTCAAAGAAATCAAAACTTCATATTACAATTATCTGAAAGCCGTCAATGCCGAAAAGATCTACCTCTCCTACCGTAAACTTGTTGCTGAGGGAGAGCGTGTTAATAAGAAACTTTTTGACAACGGGAAGATCAACCGGACAGCAGTGATACGCAGTAAAAATGAAGTTTCTAAAATAGACGCTTCAATAATATCTGCTCAAAAAACAAAGGAATCTGCACAATTTTACTTTAATTTTCTGCTGAACAGACCCTTATCGGACAGCATTGCGGTTGATGAAATAACCACTTTGCCAGAGCAGGACCTATCCCTTATGGACAATGTTTCTGCTCGTGAGGAACTCTCAAAACTTAAAATAGCAAAAGGGATCAATGAAGACCTGACCGGACTGGCAAAATCATACCTCATCCCCAAAATTGGCGCAAGCATGGATCTGGGTTCGCAGGCTTTTGACTGGAAATTCAATAAGCAAAGCCGTTACTATTTAATGGGGGTGTCCTTACAATGGGATCTCTTTGCTTCAGGTAAAAATACCAATCGTATAAAACAGGCCATTGCAGAGCATCACGCTATTGAATCCCAGACGGGATATGTTGAGCAGCAACTATTGACCGAACTCAGAGTCCGTCAGGCCAATATGCTAAGCGCTATTGCGCAATATCAAGCCGCGCAAAGCCAGTTGACAACAAGCCAAACTTACTACAAAGATGTAGCACTGATGTACAAAGAAGGCATGGCCATCTATATCGAATTGCTGGATGCACAAAATCAATGGGTAGACTCCCAGCTTCAGGAAAATATCGCCCTTTTTGACACATGGATTTCTTATGCAGCAATTGAACGTGCCGCAGCTAGTTTTAACATTCAAAAATAAAAAAATGAAAAAATTTCAATTCATACTTCTTATTTCGGGCCTATTTATTCTATCCTGCAATGAGGAACCAAAACGTAAAAGTTCACTTAGTGAACCCGATATTATATCAGTCAAAATATCCCCTATCTCATCATTGAATACTTCCGGTACCATACAGGTGACTGGCTTAGTGAGTACAGAAGATGAGACCAATTATTCATTCAAGATAGGCGGAGTTATCAGCAGTATTCTAATGAATGAAGGACAATTTTTCAGAAAGGGACAACTTTTAGCGACCCTTAATACAACGGAGATCGCAGCCGGCGTTGCCCAATCCGTATTGGGCGTAGAAAAGGCTCAACGCGATTATGCCCGAGCGGCCAGTCTGTACAAGGATAGCGTCTTCACCCTTGAGCAATTACAAAACACAAAAACAGCTCTTGATATAGCAAAGAAATCTAAGGAAGCCGTTGCGTTTAATGAACGGTACGCAAAGATCTATGCTTCTTCAGATGGTTTTGTAGCTAAAAAGATTGCCAGTGAAGGTGAAGTTGTTGGTGGTGGTATGCCAGTGCTTTTAACCAATTCGGTTAAACAAAATACAAGCTATATATTAAAAGTTGGCGTAACGGACCTTGAATGGGCAGAAGTAAAAATAGGACAGCTTGCAAAAGTTAAACTGGATGGTTATCCTGATCGAGTTTTTCAAGCAAGTGTTTTAAGAAAGCTACAGTCTGCTGACCAACAAATCGGTTCTTTTCAGGTTGAACTAAAATTAAATCTAAAGGGTGTAATCCCAGCTGTTGGTATGTTCGGTAAGGCAGAAATTGCCACAGACCAACAGCAAACATCCATTGTTATCCCTTACAGTTCACTTGTCGAAGCCGATGGAAAAAAAGCCTTTGTATTTACGGCTATCAGCAACAACAAAGTTAAAAAAATACCGGTCAATATTGAAAAGTTTGACAATGATAAAGTTTATCTAACAGGACAGCTTGAGGGAGCCAATAATATTGTCGTTTCAAACAGTGCCTATCTGAACGAACAGTCCATCATTAAAATAATCAAGTAATCCTACATCCGATGAAAATAACAAATTTCGCTGTAAAGAATTATCAGTTTACGCTGATCATATTCGTTCTTTTCGCAGTTGTTGGGCTGTTGACACTGTTCACTATGCCGCGATCGGAAGATCCGACAACACATTCGCCACAATACATCATTACTGCGATATATCCGGGTACCAGTCCCAAAGATATGGAAGAACAGGTTGTAAAACCCATTGAAAATAAGATATACGGACTCGATAACATTGAAAAAATCCTGACTTCGGTTGAAGATGGAGTCGCTGTAATCCAGCCAAAATTTAAGTATGGTGTTGATGTTGACAATAAATATCAGGAAATTTCCACGGAGATCAATGCACTTAAAAATAGTGAACTTCCCAAGGATATCCATCTCCTCAAGACCGAAAAAGTCGCTTCTTCCGATGTCAAAATTATCCAGGTAGCCTTGGTTTCCAATATAGCATCTGCCAAATTGCTGCGCGATCAGGCGGATATACTCAAAACCCGTCTGGAAAAGATAACCGACCTTAAGGAAGTCAAATATGCCGGAATTCCTGAACAGGAAATCCGGATTGACATTCAGCTGGATAAGCTGGCACAGCTAAAAATACCACTGGGTATGGTAATAGGAAGTCTCCAGAGTGAAGCGGCTGATATTCCGGGTGGAAGCATCAACCTCGACAGTAAAGTGTTCAATGTAAAGACAAGCGGTAAGTTCAAAAATGTGGATGATGTTGCCAGCACGGTTATATACAACGCCAATGGCAAAATTGTTTACCTACGGGATGTGGCTGAGGTCAGTTATAAAGACGGAATAGTAAATCACATTACCCGACTCAATGGACATCGCTGTATCCTAGTGACAGCAGCAATGAAGGACAATGTCAATATCAGCAAGGTAAAAGAAGAATACACGCCTGTATTGGACGCGTTCAACAAAGACCTTCCGGAAAACATCAAAATGGTCAAAAATTTTGATCAGGCGGACATGGTATCCAAACGATTGGGACATTTGGGTTTTGATTTTGGTCTTGCGATCCTATTGGTTGTTATCACCCTGCTCCCACTTGGGTTCCGTGCCTCATTGATCGTTATGATTTCCATTCCATTATCACTTGCACTGGGCTTGATCGCGATGAATCTGATGGGCTACTCGCTTAACCAGCTGAGTATCGTAGGACTTGTTGTGGCTTTGGGATTATTGGTTGATGACAGTATCGTTGTAGTAGAGAATATTGAACGATGGCTCAGGGAAGGTCATTCAAAAACAGATGCTATCTTAAAAGGAACCAAGCAGATTGGCATTGCTGTAGTTGGCTGTACGGCTACGCTGGTCATCGCCTTTCTTCCCCTTGCTTTCCTTCCCGATATTGCTGGTGAGTTTATCCGTAGCTTACCAATTGCGGTCATTACAAGTGTGCTTGCCTCAATGCTCGTAGCGCTTACCTTAGTCCCGTTTTTGGGTAGTAGGATGCTAAAAACGCATACACATGGTGCTGGAAACTTTTTCCTTCAAAAATTGCAGCAGTTTTTAAGTTTCTCTTATCGCAGGATGATGCCTTTAGCACTATCCTGGCCCAAGGTCACCGTAGGAATCTCACTAATTTTGAGTGTAGTTGCCTTTCTGCTATTTCCATTGGCAGGGTTCAAACTTTTTCCGACATCTGAAAAACCGATGTTCCTGATCAACATCAAATTACCTTTACAGGCCGATATTCCTGAAAGCGACCGAGTGACGAAACTTGTTGAAAAAGAATTAAAGCAGCATAAAGAAATTGTATATTTCACTTCCAATGTAGGGAAAGGTAATCCGCAGATCTATTACAATGTACATCAGCAGGATATCAAACCGGATTTCGCGCAGATATTCGTTCAGATGGAAGAAGAAGCCAACCCAAAGTCCAAACAGGAGCTGATAAAATCATTACGCAAAAAGTTTGCTGATTTTCCGCTCGCCAGAATTGAGGTGAAGGATTTTGAACAGGGAACTCCTATTGAAGCAAACATTGTTGTGCGTATATTCGGGGAAAATCAGAATATCCTAAGAGCGCTCTCTTTTAAAGCCGAAGAAATTTTACGGAAACATCCGGGAACATTCTTTGTAAACAATGAGCTCAATGCCTACAAATCCGATGTAAAAGTAACCGTTAGCAAAGAAAAGGCAAGGACCTTGGGCGTGCTGACCAGTGATGTTGACAAGGTGATCCGCATGGCGGTTGCAGGACTTAATGTGGGTGATTACATTGATAACAGAGGTGATTCACGTAATGTAGTAATCACACTTCCGCGTGAAAAGTTCGCTAACCTTGGTGCCCTAAAGGGACTTTATGTAAACAATCTCCAGGGAACACCGGTCCAAATTGACCAGATTGCCACTATTGGTTTCGAGACCTCTCCGACCGCCATAAATCATTTTAACAAATCGAGATTTGCCAAAGTCACTTCGCTTACCAAAGACGGCGTATATGCCAATGACATTCTAAAGGATATTGTTCCCCAGCTCGATAAAATGAAATTACCTCCGGGCTATTATTACAAATTGTCAGGTGAAGCAGAATCAGAAGGTGATGCATTGGGTGGAAATTTTCTTTCAGTGATCTTGCTCAGCGGTTTCCTATTTGTTGGTGTACTCCTACTGCAATTCAAGACATTCAAAGGAATTATTATCGTGTTATCGATTATACCGCTCGGGATACTTGGAGGTGTCGTTTTCTTGTTGTTGACAGGTAATCCCATGTCTTTGGTATCCATTATCGGTTTTATAGGACTTTCAGGAATTCAGGTAAAAAATTCACTTTTGTTGGTGGACTTTACAAACCAGCTTCGTTTAGAAGGACATAGTATTGATGACGCGGTGAATTTGGCTGGCGAAACACGTTTTCTACCGGTTGTTCTGACTTCGATAACCGCAATCTGTGGATTGCTTCCTATTGCGCTGAATCCTAACCCGCTTATCGCTCCGCTAGCAATAGTGCTGATTGGAGGACTGATCAGCTCAACTATTCTTTCAAGAATTGTTACACCAGTGATGTATAAATTAATTCCTCCACAGTTGGAAATGGAGGAAAAGGATTAACATTGATCGAGTCGATCTAAGGATTATAGATCCATTAAACGGCTACCAATAGGTAGCCGTTTAATGGATCTAAACAGATTAAAATAATATAGAACAAACTTATGGCCCATAATTGCGGATCATTATTTTTAGCGTATTGTTTACTGTAATCTCAGATGGAATGAACTTCTGGAATCATCTTATGGTATCTGCGATGATAGCATCCAGAATGCTTTTATTCATTGCTCAGGAATTTCAAGAGTCCTTTTACTTAGATTTCCCCTGTTGACCTAGTAAAAAGCTCAAAAAGGTCCTCAGCCGCGCCATTAAATTTTTTGCCATTCACATAAAACGATGGTGTCCCATTGACCCCACTAATCACTCCGCCCTGAAAATCGGCATCAATTTTATTCACCAGCTCCTCTTTTTGTATATCGGACTTAAACTTTTCCATATCTAATCCTATTTTTTCTGCTATTTTAAAAAGATACTGGTCGTCAAGCTTCCGCTGATTTTCGTAAATGGCATCGTGCATCTCCCAAAACTTATCCTGCAAAGAAGCAGCTTCTGCAGCGATCGCGGCCGGAAGCGCATATTCATGCATTTCTGAAAGCGGGAAGTTTCTAAATACAAATTTCACCTCTCCGCTAAATTTTTTCAAGAGCTTCTTTAGCACCGGATAAGCGGCTCCACAGTAAGGACATTGATAGTCACCATACTCTACGATAACTAAATCGGCATCTAGATTGCCTTGGGCGTGGTCAGTTATACTGACAGGTATTTTTAATGACATAACTATTTTATTTTAAGATTTTAAGAGCTTCCAATATTCCATCTGCACCGGGATTTACCGCCGTTGGTGATTTGTAGCACCATTGGATGATACCTTCTTTATCGATTACAAAAAGAGCGCGGTTGCACTGACCTTCATGCTCATTATAGACATCGTATTTTTTTGCTACCTCACCCTTTGGCTCAAAGTCTGCAAGTAGCGGAAAGTGTAGGTTACGCGACTGCGAAAAAGCCAGATGGCACCATTTGCTGTCCACGGAAATTCCGAACAGTTCTGCGTCATACTTTTTAAAGTACTTGAGCATTTCATTATACAGTGCCATCTGATCACTGCAGACTGGACTCCAATCGGCAGGATAGAATGCTAAAATCACGTTACGGCCCTTAAATTCGGATAATGTAACTTTCTGGTCTGGTGTTGCAAATAATGTAAAATTTGGTGCAACAGTATTTTGTTCTAACATAATTTTATTGTTTAATAATTGATATAGGCAATATGGATGCAGATGCAAGTAGAAAGAACGCTCGTAGAAAAACTTTCTTTTCAGGCAGCATAAGTTTTATTTTTCAGGTTGAATAAAAATCTTCTTAGATGGAAATTTTTCAATTTCACCATCTGCTAAGCCAAAGTTTGTCACCACGACATCTTTAGGATTGCCTGAAAGCCATTCGCTCAGATCAATAGACTCATATTTCCCGTTGTTAAATCCGATAAGAACACGGCATACCGTATCACCTGTATTTTTAATGTAGTGTCCAGCTCCCATGGGTACATAGCCTACGTCACCTGCATTGAACTTTTCGGTGACTACAGTACCCTCGGCAAGAAAAACAGACATCTCCCCCTGGCCCGAAATATAATACTGCCACTCGTCGGCATTCGGATGCCAGTGCATTTCCCGAAGTGCCCCAGGCTGCAATTCAAGAATAGAACCGGCGATGGTCGTACTGATCGGAAATTCCTTACTTGTAACCAATCGCTGAAGACCACCCCCGGGAATGATTCTAGGCTGCTGGGCGTGAAGCGGATAACGATGTAAATTGGTAAGTTCTATGTCAGATTCTTCTGGTCTTGCAGCAGCATTAAACGACAATTCATCCGGGACAATACCTGCGGCGAAATAGGCTTCTTTTTTCGGCAGCGCAGCAACTTCTTCCAATGTCAACCCTAAATTCTGTGCGACAATTTCTGGAGGCATACTGGCAACGAAGTCAGTTACGCTAAACGTGTGGTCTTCGGAAAAATTACCGTTGTCAAATATCAGGATGAAGTGACACTCTTCAGTTCCTGTTGCCTGGATCGAATGTCCATAGCCTTTCGGAAAATACCATACATCACCCGGTTCAAAATTGTCGGTATAGCTATGACCGTCCGGATGAATAATGGTCGTACGAACGGTTCCTGAAATGACGTAGGCCCATTCAGCAGCATTTGCATGCCAATGGAGCTCTCGCATACTGCCCGGCTGTAATCGCATCGATACACCCGCAATTCCGATCGAAGCCGGGAAGTCGGTTACAGAAGCACCTCTGGTGGTACCACCATCATTTGTGCGTGGTTCTTTTTTTTCTAATTCGTACTTGAAGCTTAATGATGTCGTTTTCATAATATTGTTTTTAACGATTGATATTCCTGTTTGTTACTAAAGTAAATTTACCGAAGAAAGGACGCGAGTGATACTGGCTTTCGGTGAACAGGCAAATATGATCGTTGAACGAGTCATGTAACAAAACATTCGTCATTCACATTATTATGGATTGGAGTAGCTTTTAGACTTATTTTTTAAAAAGTTGATCTATTGAGATAGCATGGTACTCGTTCATTAGCGCAAGAAAACTTTGTTTAGTTGAAAGGCTTATAAAATTGAGGTACCATTCTTAATTACTCCTTAACAAAAAAAGTGAGCTATGCAGCTCACTTTTTATATTTTTTGGTAAGGAAGTTTTAAGATTCAATAAAGGCTAAAATATCCTTATTGATCGTCGCAGCCTCTGTTGTAGGCATACCGTGCGGAAAGCCCGGGTAAGTAATCAAGGTTCCATTCTTTAAGAGTTTAGCAGATTTAACGCCGGCATTTTCATAAGGAACAATCTGATCATCCTCACCGTGCAGCACCAGGACAGGAATATCAACTGCTTTCAAATCTTCTGTGAAATCTGTTTCAGAAAAAGCTTTGATACCCTCATAATGGGCAACAATTCCCCCCATCATACCCTGTCTCCACCAGTTTCTCCGAATTCCTTCTTTAATATCCGCTCCCGCTCTGTTATAACCGTAAAAAGGAAGTGTTAGATCGATATAAAATTGTTGTCTATTGTTCAAAGTCTGATCCCTGATATTATCGAATACCTCCATTGGCACACCATCAGGGTTACTTTCATTTTGTACCATGATCGGAGGAACAGCACTGATAAGTACAGCTTTCTTTGCTCTTCCATTAGCATATTTGTTCACGTAACGAATGACCTCACCTCCGCCTGTTGAGTGACCGATATGAATGACATCTTTGAGATCAAGGAATTCAACAAGTTCGGCAGCATCAGCAGCGTACTGCTCAATGGTGTGTCCATAAATATCCTGACTCGATCTGCCATGGCCCCTCCGATCATGAGTGACTACGCGATACCCTCTCTGTAGGAAGAAAATCACCTGTGCATCCCAGTCATCGGAAGATAATGGCCAGCCGTGGTGAAACATCAATACTGGACCCTGTCCTTGATCTTTGTAAAAAATTTCTGTTCCGTCTTTTAGTTTTAAAGTGCTCATAGCTATTTGGTTTAACTGTTAATATGTATTTTCTTTTTGCTACCATAAAACTACACGAACAATTAGCCAATTTCAAAAATCATTCGACGAATGGGCAAAATGAGTCGTTAAATAGACAACAAAAAAGATCATCAAGCATGAGCTGATGATCTTTCAATTACTTATTGTTAATGTAGAACTTAGTCCGTATAGCTTGCTAATAAACGTTGAGCTTCTTCGACGGCTGCGGTAAGGATATGCACGACTTCGGTCAAAACACCTTCCGATAAGGTGTTCTGTTCGGTTGTAAGTTCAAGTATTCCCAGTTTATCATCAAGAATAGGAAGCAATCCCATAATGGCGACGCTAGTTTTAAAATCATGTGCTCTTAATTTAAATCTGGAGAAGTCCTGACTTGCGTAAGCGGCCTTTAGCTCCTGAAGCTGGCCTGGAACTTTGTCGATAAACTGGCGGGTGACTGTCCGCTCGAAAGCGCTGTCCCCCCTACTTACCGAATGCATGTAAGCAAGGTCCAAATAAGTAAACTTCCCCTTATCCGCAATTTCTTCAAACTGCACTGTAGGCTGGAATCTGATGCCAAAATGTGAAATAAGCTTAAAGAGCTCTTCTTCATTGATGGGTTTGGAAATATATTCGTTCATTCCTCTGCTGAGGCATTTTTCTCGTTCACCTGCCAAAGCATGCGCAGTCATGGCAATGATCGGAATATCCAATTGCAACACTTCCCTGATGTGCTGCGTTGCAGCATAACCATCCATCTGTGGCATCTGTAAATCCATCAACACAAGGTCGGCGTGATTATTTTTTAGATACTCAACGGCCTCCTGTCCATTGGAAACAATGTCAAAATCTACATTCCATTGTCCGAGCAAATGCTTCATCAGGCTCTGGTTCATCATATTATCATCAACCACCAAAATATGAATCGGTACATTGGATTGATCTTTAAAATAAGCAGTATGAGCCACGGATGCTATTACTATTTGCTCTTGCGCTATACCGTAAGGAATAAAAAACTTGAACGTTGTGCCGCTTCCCTGCTCGCTCTGTACTTCAATGTCGCCATGCTGGAGCAGTACGAGGTTTTTTACGATAGACAAGCCGAGTCCTGTTCCGCCATAATTGCGGGTAATGGAATCTTCGCCTTGATTAAAGCGTTCAAACACTTCATTGAGTTTTTCCTTGTCAATTCCAATTCCCGTATCTGTGATGATAAATCCAACCACAACTTCCTTTTCGCTCCTGCTCTTTTGGTAAATTTCGATATGTATACTGCCCTGTTTGGTAAATTTAATGGCATTTCCAATCAAGTTTACCAAAATCTGGGTTAACCTGGTTGCATCCCCTGTCAGTGTATCGGGAATGGAGACATCGACCTTACTTGAAATCGAAAGCCCTTTTTCTTTTGCCCTTTCAGTGAAGAAGGTTTCTACAGAATTTAACAACCCACTGATACTGAATGTACCGACAGTGATGCGCATCATACCAGCCTCGATTTTGGAAAGGTCCAAAATATCGTTGATGATCGTCATCAAATTCTCTCCTGATTGTTGAATGGATGATACAAACTCAGAAGAGGTCGCGTCCAGACTTCTTTTTTGCAGCAGGTTTGTAAATCCGAGAATTCCACTGAGCGGGGTTCTAATTTCGTGGCTCATATTGGCAAGGAAGTTCTCCTTGGTCTGCGCTGCAATGGAAGCTTTCTTTTCCGCAGCGTCCAGTTCCTCGATCAGCACACGTTGCCGGCGGAACTGGCGTAGGATATGGAAACCGACTACCGAACCGCTCAAAATCAATAAAACCAATAGGGAAATATCGTATAGCCTTGCTTTTCTGCCCATTTCCTCACTCTGCAAGCTGAGCTCACTCATGTGCAGCTGCCTACTTTTATAGATCTTCGCTGTTATTCCCGTAATTTCGTTTGAAATGATTCGGGCTCTTGGATTGGCAATTGAGGTTTGATCATCCATGTTTCCAAGAGAAAGATACCGTGCCAAAAGCTGATCACGGACTATTTTTTTGTCCATTGCAAGGACGCCCAGCCGTTGTATAAGCTTTTCTTCCACAGGATCGGAATTATCTTTGGACAAGGAATCCAGAAAGTTCTCGATCTGATTTATCTTTTTATCGATCCCTTCCAGATGGGTCGTATCGTTGGTGGCTATTGATGCTCTGATCCTACTTTCCACACCAAGGATATCGCGGTCGATTTCCCGCAGATGATTGCTCGCACGCAGCTCGTTCAGCAGTGTGTTATTGTTATGGATAAGTGCTTCTGTATTTCTGGCCGAATTGACCTGAACGGCAATCAGCAGTATTGTTCCCGCTATAAATGTCAGAATTATAAAGTAGCTAAACCGTTTACTGTTCATTATAGAATTACTTGTCATAAACAAAAGTTAAGAGGATTGGTTAAGTAATAGCTTAAGAAGAAAAACAGTAGGTGATTTAAAATACATTCATTCTTGTATTTAAAGCCTTACGGTACGCATCTGCTACCGGAATGAATGTACCGTTTATCACAATACCACCGTCCTGTAAAGTATCTATTTTACTGATAGATACAATAAAAGACCGATGCACCCTGATAAAATCATTCTTGGGTAAACGCTCTTCCGCAGTTTTCATCTTGCCATGAATGGCAAACATCTTTTCTTTTGTATAAAATTTTACATAATCTCCCATTGCCTCAGCGTAAAAGATATCTTCAAGCTTCAGGCGCCTTGTCACGTTAGCATCTCTGACAAACAAAAATTCATCATTGCTGATATGCACATGGTCTTTTCTGCTATCCAGGATTGCCTGGACTTTCTCCACAGCCTGTAAAAACCGGACAGGAGAAATGGGCTTTAAAATATAATCCGCGATATTAAGCTCAAAAGCCTCGATCGCATATTCCTTTTTGGAGGAAGTGAAAATGATGATTGTATCTTTACCAGATAAACTTTTGGTAAGCTCAATACCTGTCATTTCAGGCATTTCAATATCCAGAAAGAGCAGGTCAACCTCGTTTTTCTGAATAAAATAGTAAGCCTCCATAGCGTTTGAAAATTCCTGCACGATGGTAAGGTCCGGAACCTGCTTTGCCAAATGGGCCAAGGTCGTTCTTGCAATATCATTATCGTCAACAATCAGAGCTTTCATAGTAATAAGTATATATGTTAATATGACAAATATACTTATTACTTTCTTTTTTTATCGCTCACCAATAGCTCCTATCTAAAATAGGAACGGATCATCCATGCCATCTCCTCGTGGCTTTCCATCAGTCCCGTAATGAAGTCGCTGGTTCCATAATCTTTATATACCTCGGCAAAAGGTGTAATATTTCCGCGTAAAAATTCAATGATACTTTCGTGGTCTGCCAGCAGGTCTTTCATGTAACCAAGACCATCATTTGTCCTGTCACTATACTCGGTAAGGTGTGTCAGTTCCAGGTAGCTCTTCATGGTTGCCGGTGCATAATGCCCGATTTTACGCAGGCGTTCAGCAACGCTATCAATAAGTTCGTCCAACTGCTTGTACTGCCCCTCAAAGAAGATGTGGTTTGCGTGAAAATTGTCTCCCGTAACGTTCCAGTGCGCATTTCGGGTCTTGATATAAAGGACAGTTTCATCGGCCAATAATTTTGCCAATTGTGCAGCAACAGCATCTGTGCTTGCTTCGTTTATTCCAATGTTTGCTTTCATAATATGTATGTTTTTAGTGTTATTTTTTTAATGTAAATGACCTGCGCTATCGAACAAGAATAATTTTACCTGTGTGCGTCCCTTCTTCTAACAGCTTATGTACCCGGGATACTTCACTAAAGGGAAATGTCTGAAAGATCACAGGTCGGAGCTTTTTTGATTCTAGAAGTGGCCAGACATGCAAATTCGGCATATCCACCACCAGCGAGCAATGCACACACCCTATCCCCCACTTTAAAGTTTGTGACCTGCGGACCACATGCTACGATTATACCGGCTATCTCCAGACCAAGTATGTCTGCCGGTACACCCGCGGGAGCAGGATAATTGCCCTCCCGTTGAAAAATATCAGATCTATTGAGACCCGCTGCTTTTACTTCAATCAGGACTGTCTGCTATGGGTATTGGCGTTTCAAATTCTTTCAACTATAGCACCTCAGGACCACCGTAGTTTGTTATAACGACAGCTTTCATATGTTTCAACTTTTTGTTTTTAAATTTTCTGCTCTTTTCCATTTAAGTTTGTGCACAACTTCCTTCCCCTCTGCAAAAAAAGGTTTGCCACTTTCCAAAATCAGATATTCATTTTCAAAATGTATGACCCTATTCTGCGTTTGACCGGTCCAGTTTGGAAAAAGCGAAATAAACATCGTATGGCTCAATATCTGTTTTTCTTCATCCGCATAAAACGGGCCTGAATAAGCCAAATAGGTAGATACTTCCTGTATGTACTCTTCTGCATTAGCTCCTTTCCAATGTTCCTGATTAAAGTTCTCCCGTTCGGGATTCATAATCTGCGCTGACATATAGCCGTCAGGATTATATATGATCAAGCTTTTGGGTGATTTGCCCATGGGATAGGAAATATCTCCACTTTCAAGCGCGACTTCTGTCAGTTCCACCAATGTCCATGTACCAATCAATCGATTAAATAATGTCTCTTCCATTTTTAAAGAATTTTTGGAGCGGGTCTCCTGTAATTCACCCATTTTTTTAACTAGAATGGTTGATTGTACTTTCCTGTAAGCGCCTTATTTTCGATACTTTTAGCAAAGTTTGGTGTCTCCTCGTGGTTGTGCGCATCTGAAGCTGCCTGTCTTGCTGCTGCGGCGTCAGAAAGATTGATCCCATTTTCTTTGATATAGGCCAGCATCTCGGTAGTTGCAGTCGCATGGATCTCATTGGTGTATAGACAGGTAGTGTCGCCAATTTTGGTCGCCTTAAGCTCCCAAAGCACCTGAACTTTTGTACGGCCACCTTTGGTAATTGAATCCGAAATGGAAAGCATACGGCAGTAGTCAGGCTCGTGCACAACTGCTACATAATGCTGTACCATTAATGCATCTCCGATGGTTTCTACATTAAGTGACACTGGTTCTCCGTCAAATGTCGTCGAGATTGCAGCACCAATATGCTGAGTAGAGCATCTCTGGTATTCTGCGTCTGGGAGGTTCAATAACCAGTCTGCAATATTTACTTTTTCAATTGGTGCATTGATGATTGCAGTTACTGTTGAATGACTCAACGTGTTTTCGGGTGTTTGTATAATTTCCATAATATTTAATTTAAAGGTTTGTTTTGTTTCACTGATGTAAATCTATGTATTTTAATCGCCCGTAGATTTCGCTATCCATCGAATGGGCAGAAACTGTCGATAAACCCACCGATTGGATCGTTGAGCCATCTGTTGTTCTTTCATTTCTATTATTCCTCAAAAGAAAAACACCTTAAAGAATTGGATACAAATCAACAAGGTATACTTAATGCTTTCCTTACGATTGCAAATTCTTTAGAAGAATCTGGATAGATACATTAAAAAGAACACTTATTATCACTATTTTTCATATTTTTTCTTTAACTTCAATTTAAGCAAGAAATTATGACCAAGTTCCTATTCGTTCTCATTTTCACATTTTTGGCAATCAGCAATAATTATGGCCAAAACATTCGGTTAAAATTTAAAGTCTATGCAGACACCTTACCAGCATATAGTTACGTATTAATTAATAATGATGTCTTTAAAACGGAAGTTAAAAGTGGAACTGGCGAGTTTGTAATAAACAAGATTCTTGATAAAGGTCATTTCAATTTTGCGCAACTAGCCCTGTCAGACAGTGTATTCACAAACCGAGAGGATTTCTCCAGTTTTTTCCGTAGACACCAGATTTTCCCACCAAACTTCTTTTATTCTTTTATTATTGATTCCAATGATCTAACGATGGGCATAAATATAGACACACATCAATTAAAAGTATATGGAAGCGATTTGAACAAACAATTTTCTGAATTTGAAGCCACAGCAAAAACGCTCGATTTAACCAATATTCCAGCTTTAGAGGAACAGATTAGGGGTGATAACAATAGAATGACCGAATTCCTGAAAATTTTTACAAAATATTCGGCAAATAAGCTCAGCGAAGAGCATCTCACATTTCTATTGGAATACCCTAGCTTATCTTTTTACAATTCTAGTACTGTCTTCCAACATAAAGATTCGATTTATCAGCTCATTCAGCTGCTGAAGAAAGAAAACTCTCCATATTTTGACAGTGAACGGGTTTTAAAAAAATATCAGGATATGGTTACATTATATAAACCAAAAGAAAATGTACCTGTCCCCAATTTTACCATAATAAACTCGCGTGGAGAAAAAAAATATATCAGGGAACTTTACAATAGTACTGAATACCTAGTTATTGATTTTTGGGGTACATGGTGCGGCCCCTGTATAGCTCAGCACCCTGAGCTACAGCGCATCGTGAATGAGTATAAGGATAATGGAAAATTTAAATTTTTAGGCATAGCTGTTAATGACAAATTTACAACATGGAAGCAGTATTTGGAAAAACATCAATATACCTATGAAAACTACATTTTTGAGAACAGAGATTACTCCAACCTTCAAAAGGAATTGGGTATATATTCATTTCCACGCTATGTCATCGTTAATACAAAGGAAAACAGGGTTGTCCGATCCAATTTTAAAATTGATCAACTTCGTGACATATTAAATACGTTGTAACTATACTATGGTATCTGCCTGACGAACTATAGGTCAGTTGGTTTCTTGAAGTTGTGCACGTGAAGGTCTTTTATATTTTTGTGGTCTATTGATGATATTTGCTTTTATATCTTCATGCTTTTCTAAGTTTTCATTAACACAAATATCGATTGTGGTACTAAGATCTATTCCCTACAACTGATAAAATAAGACATTCTCTTTTTCCGCCACCCCACTGCGCGATGCTCGAAGGGTCTGCTCAAGAGAGTTCTTGCCGATTAAAGAGAATACAAATTAAAATGGTGCTGCTCTCGTCGATTTCCTTTTCGCTATACCAGCCTACTCTTTTCTCTACTAGTCAACTTCATTGATGTTTCTCACTTTTACAGCAGGCATCGTCTTGAAAATGTCCTGCATGTATTTTCTATGATTGGCCCCAGCTAGGACTACGACTCTTTTCGCCCCTACCACCTTAGCCCTGTTGACAACATTATGGCACATGCCCTCATTTCTCATAATCCACCAATGTATTTTTGACAACATTTCTTCTTTGGGAAATCCATTCATATTATATAGAACAGGCAAGTAAAAATCTCCCGAGGCGGAAATCTCCGCGGCCTCATCCGTGTTCAACCATTCCGTTACCCTATTTGAAGACTTTTCGATATGAGCATATTTTTCAAACCCCTTGTTAATAGCAATCAAAGCTGATTTTAACTGGCTTTTAGAGGAATCGGCCATATCTTTCCTGAACAAGACAAATTTCGCGTCAAATACTCCCCACGATGCTTGCCAATTCAGATCATAGTCCTGGCAATCCATAGCCATCAGTTCCTCGATGCCTAGCTCCTGCATCATCGGGAAGGCGATATAGGCATACTCAGAAGTTTTTAGCCTTTTCATACTTCGTCCAGTGGTATCTACCCCAGGGCTAAGCAATTTTTCGATATAATGTTCTATTTCAGCATTAGGTTGATGCCGCAGGAAATTATAAACCTGCCAAAATTGATAATGCCCATTTGCCACATCCTGATCAAGATAATAGGCATGCGCTAAATCGGCTTTTACACGATAATCATTGGGTTGCTGATTGGATCGTTTCTTCAAGCTGTCAATAGTATGCTGCAGTAATACCTCTTTTATAGGTCGATTGCTCCTAAGTTTGTTTAGCCGGTTTATATTCGGTTGTTTGCACCAATAATCCATCAGCAACCGCTCGTCTTCGCTACTCAGGAACTCGCCAAAAAAGGCATCGGGCTTAAATTTTCTAATTTTATGATGGATGCTGGAAAAATCCTGGGTCGGATATTTACTATAATCATGGGAAACACCGATTAATAAAACCTCAATATCCTGTGCTTTTGCGTTGATCGAGATTAAGAAAAATAAATAAAAGATATACTTCATATTTTGTGCCTTCTTGTTTCGTTATTGGATGTTTCCTTATTCAGCTACACACTTGGCATTACGGTTTACAAATTAGCTTACAAGCACTTATACCATCTACAGGATTAAAAATACAAATAAATACGTATAGTTTAACCGCATCGGCCTATAATCCTTTTTTACCCGCTAACCAGTAGCCGTGTAAAAAAACATGGCCATTGGTTTTTTGGTTAGCTTCTTGCCAATCCGGGGTATTGACCATTAGTAGCTTGCTGATCCATTCCTCCATGCTGAACGAAAAGTTTTTGGGAAAATATCAGGCAATTTTCCAAGCCCAATAATTTTGGAACATTTTTGTTCTCTTCATCCAATTCATAAAGGAACACAAACTGACATAGAACCTGTTTTCTCCTCTCGGTTTATACGAGTCGGCCTACTGACACTTTTATAGACTTTATATCCAGTTCTCCCATTTCTGCAGGAACGACTTTATTCGGATCTGAAATTAATTGTCCGTCTTTCTTAAATTCTTCGAGTTGCCCTGAGTAACCTGCCCTTGGTATAAAAATGTCATGTTAAACGTATTTGATCGATAAATTACGCTTTAATCCTGACAATCCGCCATCTTCTGCGCCAAAGGGCTGACATAGCACAAAATGGAATGATCGCCAGGATAATTGAACATCAACGAAAAGACGAGAGTCGTGAAAAACAGAGAATATCAACTGTTTTTTGAAATGGAGACCTAAAAAAAAATCCGCCAAAAAAAATATTTGACTATACAACGCTCATTTTTTTTAATAACTTTGTTTAGGATGAAAAAATGGTTTGCTATATGCTTTTTGACGATCTATATCGCCTCGGCTACTGAAGTTGTTCAGTTGCTGCGATTTCCGTTGTTGATAGAGCATTATTTTGAGCATAAAACAAAAAATCCGCAGTTATCTGTCATCGAATTTCTAAAGATTCACTATAATGGAGATCACCTGGAAAACCATCCACATGATGACGACTATGACGAGGATCAGAAACTCCCGTTCATGATGCATACGGCTTCATACTATGCTATTTTTGTCTGCCCGCCAACTGTAGAAGTAGAAATTCACAACAGCTCCATACCAAGGAAAATTAATACTACCACCATACAGAACGATCAGTTTATAGACGATACTTTCCTTAATTCCATCTGGCAGCCGCCAAAATTCTGTTAATACATTCCTCCTTTTATTTTTAGGATAAAGACGTCCGCAGTGAAGCAGCTTTCTTGACAGAAAGTACCTACAATTTCTGTATAGGAATACGGAAGCATTTTTCAATGTCAATATATTATTGGTCACTCGTGTCTTTGTCAAAACTTACGATTTAACAGAATCAAATTGATATGCTTACGAAAATTATTGAGTTCTCTGTAAAGAACAAACTCATTGTCGTGCTGTTGATGTTGGCTTTGATCGGTGTAGGTGCTTATCAGGTGACGAAATTGCCTATTGATGCCGTACCCGATATTACCAATAATCAAGTGCAGGTCATTACAATAGCTCCATCCTTTGGAGCAACAGATATTGAAAGGCTCGTGACCTTTCCGATCGAACAGGCTAACAGTAATATCGCTGGATTACAGGAAATCCGTAGCTTTTCGCGATTTGGACTATCCTTGGTAACCATTGTTTTTGATGACAATATCGATATCTATTGGGCCCGGCAACAGGTAGCTGAGCGTCTGCAACAGGTACAACAGGAAATCCCGACAGGTATAGGTTCTCCGCAATTAGGTCCTATTTCTACAGGTCTTGGCGAAATATATCAATATGTCGTTCGCCCGCAACAAGGATACGAGCGTACATATAATGTCACTGAGCTCCGTACGATCCAGGACTGGATTGTCAGAAGGCAGCTGCTGGGTGTTAAGGGGGTGGCTGAGGTCAGCAGTTTTGGCGGAAAACTCAAACAATATGAGATCGCTGTAAACCCCGACAGGCTAAATGCTTATGGGATTACCATTAACGACGTCTTTGATGCCCTCAATACCAACAATCAGAATACGGGTGGCGCTTACATCGAAAAAGGTCCAACAGTTCTTTATATCCGAAGTGAAGGATTAGTTGGCACGATTGAAGACATTCAGAATATAGCAATTACAGGAAAGCAAAATGACTTACCGATTTTCATTCGGGATGTAGCCGATGTACGTCCGGGTTTTGCAACGCGATATGGTGCCATGACCTACAATGACAATGGAGAGGTGGCTGGAGCCGTCGTCATGATGCTTAAAGGAGCCAACAGTAGCCAAGTGATTACAGATGTCAAGGCCAAGGTAGAGGAAATCAGAAAAACCCTGCCGAAAGGAGTCATCATCGAGCCCTTTCTAGACCGTACCAAAATGGTCAATAATGCGATCAGCACAGTGCAGACAAATCTTTTGGAAGGCGCACTCATTGTGGTATTTGTACTAGTTCTCTTTTTGGGGAATGTACGGGCCGGATTGCTCGTGGCCTCAGTCATTCCTCTGGCCATGCTTTTTGCGATCTGTATGATGAACCTTTTTGGGGTGAGTGGTAATCTGATGAGTCTTGGTGCACTCGATTTTGGATTAATCATTGATGGTGCAGTCATTATTGTTGAATCCGTCATGCATCAGCTTATGCAACAGCAACGATTCAAAGCCCTACTCAAAGTACCTGCTTCTGAAATGGACGATTTGGTAACTGCATCAGCCGGTCGCATGATGAACAGCGCTGTCTTTGGACAGATCATTATTCTGATCGTTTACCTTCCAATCTTAACGCTACAAGGAATCGAGGGCAAAATGTTCAAACCTATGGCAGAAACTGTTGCTTTTGCGCTATTGGGTGCATTCCTTCTATCGCTCACCTATATACCGATGATGAGTTCATTTGTACTTCGTTCAAAAAGTAACAAACCCTCGCCTTCGGATAAGCTGATGAAAAGACTGGAAAAGTTTTACCTGCACACACTGCTCAAAGTACTGCGGATTCCAAAGACAATTTTTACACTGGTTATTTTACTTTTTATAGGAGCTGTATTGATAATCAGCCAGCTAGGTGGTGAATTTATTCCTTCACTGGAGGAAGGTGATTTTGCAGTAGATACCCGTGTCCTCCCAGGAAGTAACCTGACTACGACCATTGAAAGCACACAGAAAGCTGCCCATATCTTAAAGAGCAGATTTCCGGAGGTAGAAAAAGTAGTCACCAAAATTGGTAGTGGCGAGGTGCCGACCGATCCTATGCCGATGGAGGCCTCGGATATGATGGTTATTTTAAAAGATAAAAAGCAATGGACTTCGGCGCATACCTTTCCTGAACTTGCTACAAAAATGAGCGCAGCATTAGCCGATGTCCCCGGCATTACGGCCGGTTTTCAGTACCCTGTACAAATGCGGTTCAACGAGCTGATGACAGGAGCACGTCAAGACGTTGTCCTCAAAATATTTGGAGACAACCTGGATTCCCTGACCTTACATGCTCAAAAAATAGGTAAAATAATCGAACAGGTCCAGGGAACCCAAAATCTCTACATCGAACCGATTGCCGGGCTTCCGCAAGTTGTCATATCTTATAATCGCCCTAGCATTGCACAGCATCATCTCTCGATTGATGAAATAAACAGAACCATCAATGCGGCTTTTGCCGGGCAGCGAACAGGCTTGGTATTCGAGGGTGAGAAACGCTTCGACATGGTTGTACGGCTTGCTGCCAGAGACCGAAATAATATTGCTGACATCCGTAACCTTTTGATTCCTAATTCCATGGGAAACCAAATTCCACTGTCCCAATTGGCCCGTGTAGAAATTGTACAAGGACCTAATCAGATCCAACGGGAAAATGCGCAACGGCGGATTGTCGTCGGATTTAATATCAACGGTCGGGATGTAGAAAGTATCGTTCATGACCTACAAGCTAGGATTGATAAGGAAATCAAACTTCCAACAGGATACTCCATTAAATATGGCGGTTCTTTTGAAAACCTCAACAACGCCAAGCAGCGCCTGTTGATTGCAGTGCCTATTGCGTTAGCGCTAATTTTCATACTCTTATTCCTTGCATTTAAATCCGTTAGGGAAAGTTTATTGATCTATACGGCCATACCATTATCGATTATCGGTGGAGTGTTCTTATTGGCGCTGCGGGGAATGCCTTTTAGTATTAGTGCCGGGGTTGGATTTATAGCGCTATTTGGTGTCGCTGTGCTCAATGGTATCGTATTGATTTCTGAATTTAACCGGCTTCAAAAAAGTGGCATTCGTAATATTGTGCGTATTGTTGTCGATGGTGGTGAAAATCGGTTGCGCCCCGTTTTGATGACCGCATCGGTGGCCTCACTGGGATTTATCCCTATGGCGCTGAGCAATGGAGCTGGGGCTGAAGTACAGCGCCCTTTAGCAACTGTGGTCATCGGTGGTCTGCTTATCGCGACGCTATTGACCTTATTTGTGCTTCCGCTCCTTTACGTAACCATGGAGCGCGGATTTAAACCTCATAAATTAAAAGGAAAGCATATTGTGCCTCTTTTGATTGCTCTTGCTGTTTTTGCAACAAAAAATTTGACAGCACAGACAAAGATTACTTTGGATCAATCCATTGAACTCGCGCTCCAAAACAACCGAAACATAAAAATTGAAAAACTGCGTGTGGCTTATGCCAAGGCTCTAATAGGGACATCCACTGCTGATATTCCGCAGACGGATATCGGCCTAGATTACGGGCAGATCAATAGCGCTTATCAGGATACTAAGGTTAGTATCAGTCAACGTTTTGGTTTTCCTACTGTCTACAGAAGGCAACGTATGCGCTATACCGAAGAATGGAAAAAAAGCCAGCTGAATGTCACCCTCAAAGAGTTTGAGCTGAAAAAGGCCGTCAGCCTTACCTACTATAACATACTATATTGGCAGCAAAAGGAAAAACTTTTGAGCGAGGCATTATCCCTTTATAGCAGCTTCCTTGACAAGACCATACTCCGTAAAAAGGCAGGAGAAAGCAATGCGTTGGAAAGCTCAACTGCGGCAAATCAAAAGGCCGCAATCACAATCCAATTGAGACAGGTAGCTGATGAAATAAATGTCCTTCAACTGCAATTCCAATGGTTGCTAAATACATCAGAAGCCTACATCCCTACCATTGTGGAAAAGGCTATTTTCGTTCAGTCATCGATGGCCGATCACCCTTTACTCAAAGTGCTTCAACAAGAAAAGA
Organism: Sphingobacterium sp. BIGb0116; assembly: GCF_024808035.1. Lineage (NCBI taxonomy): Bacteria > Pseudomonadati > Bacteroidota > Sphingobacteriia > Sphingobacteriales > Sphingobacteriaceae > Sphingobacterium > Sphingobacterium sp. BIGb0116. The sequence continues at coordinate 37,884 of NZ_JANUDT010000012.1, forward strand.
TAGTCGCAGCGCACACAACTGCAATGGAAAAATCCCGACTACTTCCCCAATTGCTGCTAGGCTACAATCTGAATAGTTTTAAAGGCGCGGGGCCTGATAACAGAATCTACGACGCGAGTCCAAGATTTCATTCGGTGCAGTTAGGGCTCTCCATACCGTTATTTTCCAGCGGACAGCGTGCTCGGATCGAAACTGCACGTCTGGCAGAAACCATTGCAAGTGATGAGCTTCAAAATGCACAATCTGCGCTTGAAAGACGGGCCCAAGAATTCGCGCAACGCTATCAGACCAGTCTTGCTATTGTCGATCAATATGAATCCGAGGGACTCAAAAATGCAGCAATAGTTTTTGAAACAGCGCAGAAGCAATTTTCCAATGGAGCCATTGACTATCTCGAATTTGTCACTTTAATAAACCAGGCTATCGCGTTGAAAAGTAGCTATACAGATGCATTGTGGCAGCTCAATGAAAATGCCATTCAGCTTCATTACATCATGATAAATCAATAGAAATGAAAACGAAAAATATGATAGTCCAATATATCGTTCTTATGTTGGCAACAACTGGCATCTCTTGCCAGGGCAATAAAGGCGAGGCTTCACCGTCATCAGCAAAGCCAAAAGACGAAACTCTTGTTTCCTTAACGGAAGCGCAACTGCAAAATTCCCAAATAGAGACGGTAACGCTTTCGGACCAGCCGATAGCCAGCATATTAAAACTGAATGGAAAAATTGATGTACCGCCTCAGAATATGGTGTCTGTAAGTATTCCTTTGGGGGGATACCTAAAGAGTACCAGCCTGCTGCCAGGCATGAAAGTATCAAAAGGTGATATTATTGCCATCGTCGAAAATCCACAGTTTATCCAACTGCAGCAAGACTATCTTGCCGCCCAGTCGAAACTACAATTTGCCCAGCTCGACTACAGACGTCAAAAAGAACTCAACCAGAGTCAGGCAAGCAGCGACAAAGTAATGCAGCAAGCACAGGCCGAAATGAACAGTCAGCAGATAACAATGAATGCAATTGCCAGACAATTAGAACTTATTCTTATTCAACCTAGTACTGTTACCCCAGGAAATATCCGTAAAAGCGCACCCGTCTATAGCACGATCGATGGCTATGTAAGTAAAGTCAATGTCAATATCGGAAAATATGTAAATCCTTCGGATATCCTCTTTGAATTGATCAACCCAACGGACATCCATCTAAATCTGAAAGTCTATGAAAAGGACCTTGAACAGCTGCATCCAGGACAAACGCTATTAGCTTACTCCAATGCTAATCCCAATAAAAAGTACTCGGGTAAAATCCATTTGATCGGCAAGGATATCGATCCCACAGGTATGACAGATGTCCATTGCCATTTGGATAAATATGATCCGAATCTGGTACCTGGGGTATATATGAATGCTGAAATCCAAACGACAACGAGCTTGGGACAGGCTCTGCCGGAAGAATGTATCGTAGACTTTGAAGGAAAAAGTTATGTATTCGTCTCGGAAGGAAACAGAAATTATCGTCTGACAGCAATATCCGTTGAGGAGCCCCAAAAAGGCCTAGCAAAGGTTTTGAATGTCCGAGATTTTGTAGGTAAAAAAATAGTTAGTAAAAATGCCTATACCCTATTAATGCAATTAAAAAACAGCGGGGAAGATTAAAAAAATCGCTATGAAAACATTATTAAACACGTTGGTATTAACACTCTTGTGTTATACCATTCATGCGCAGAATCGACTGAATGTCGCAAAGCAGCAGGCGCTAACGCAACATAAACTTATACTGCTCAATTTTTCCGGTTCGGACTGGTGCATTCCCTGTATAAAGTTGCATAAAAACATCATTGATAGTGAGCAATTCAAACAGCTCATAAACGATCAGATCATTGTTTTTCTTAATGCCGACTTTCCAAGAAGCAAAAAAAATCAACTGCCGGTAGAACAAAAAAAAGAGAATGCGAATCTTGCAGATCAGTATAATCCTACGGGCATATTTCCTTATACGTTGTTACTGGATGCCAATGGGAAAATTTTAAAGAGTTGGGCCGGCTTACCTCCTGAAGACCCCGCCAATTTTTGTGATGAGATCAGAACAGTTTACAACCAAATAACACGGCCATGAAAAAAGAATATCGACGTGGACTCAAACTAATGGGCAATCATTTTGAGCTAACAGTGGTTGATGACAATGAGGTGAAAGCCAATGCCCATATCGATGCGGCTATCGCAGAGATACAACGGATAGAGCGATTACTGACCACTTTCAATGAAGACAGTCAAACCAACCTGATCAACCGTCATGCGGGCATCCGTCCTGTCAAAGTTGACCGGGAAATCTACGAAATTATCGAAAGGAGCTTACGAATTAGCCGCCTGACCGATGGTTATTTTGATATTTCCTACGGGAGCATTGATAAGGGCCTTTGGAATTTTGATCGCAGTATGCTATGTCTTCCTGACGCAGAAACTGTTGAACGCAATTTGAGTTTAGTGAACTACAACAATATAGTACTCGATGATGAGGCAGGTACTGTATTTTTAACAAAGCAGGGCATGCGTATCGGTTTTGGCGGTATCGGGAAAGGATATGCGGCCGAAATGGGGAAAAGATTATTGCAGCAGCGGGGCGTAGATTCGGGTGTGGTAAATGCCTCTGGCGACCTTACCGTCTGGGGAAATCAGGCTAATGGAAAACCATGGACCATCGGAATTGCCAATCCGGAACGGGCAGTCCTTCCCTTTTCCTATATGAACATCACGGATACTGCTATAGCAACATCGGGCAACTATGAAAAATTCGTCATGATCGATGGTAAAAAGTACTCTCATACCATCAACCCAAAAACAGGAATGCCCATAAGTGGAATAAAGAGTGTTACGATCATCTGCCCGAATGCTGAGATAGCAGATGCTCTTGCGACACCGGTCAGCATCATGGGCGTCCAAAATGGCATTGAGCTCATCAATCAGATTCAACAGGTTGAATGTATCATCATTGATGATGAAAACCATATTTATTCATCCCATAAAATCAACTTCAAATGAAAAACAAAAGCAATAAAATATACTGTAGCCTCGCTATGATCTTACTATTGGTAATAGCCTCATCCTGCAGTACGGTAAAGGAATACGAAAAAAATAAACTCAACGATGCTGAAATGAGATTGGGCAACCGCCATGTCGAAAAGACTGAACTCAGCTTTCAGTCTTACAGAGAAGGTTCTTCTGGCGCAAACGCCGGAAAGGTTGGCGGCGGCTGTGGTTGCAATTAAAATGACACCTGTTTTTTAACACGTTATTACATGAAAAAAGTATTTCTTAGTGTTGCGGCCCTTCTGGGCCTGCTGCACGCAAAAGCACAGGAAAGCAAACCCACGGAAAAATCGAGGAAGCTTACTTTCGAAGAGGCAAATCTTGTCTCAAGTTATTATCATCAGGACGGTAACAATTCGGCAGTAACAGGCGGTATCGGTTCAGAAAGACTAACAGATATCTCCAATAATATCGAGGTGGTTCTCTTAAAATATGACAAGAAAGACCGGAAAAATAAATTCACATTCAATATCGGACTGGACCATTACACTTCGGCATCATCTGATATGATCGATCTCAAAGCCAATTCCTCTGCTTCACATGCCGACAATCGAATCTACCCTTCAATTTCCTGGTCTCGGGAAAATGAAAAAAAAGGATCGACACTGATGGGCGGAATATCCCTTTCCTCTGAATTCGACTATCAATCCTATGGTGCCAATATTGGTTTTGCGCAGAAAACCAAAAACAGAATGGGCGAATTTACAGCACGATTCCAAACCTACCTCGACCAAGTAAAACTGGTCACCCCTATCGAGTTACGATCCAACACCAACCTTGGTTCAGGTGGAAGCGAACATGAGAACTATGGCTCAAGCGGCAGAAATACCTACGCGCTTTCACTGAGCTATTCACAGATTATCAACAGCAATTTTCAGGTGGAATTTTTGGCTGATGCCGTCCAGCAATCAGGTTTTTTGAGTTTGCCCTTCCATAGGGTCTACTTTACAGATGGTACAGTGCATCAGGAAGCCCTACCCGATAGACGATTTAAAATACCATTAGGTATGCGGGCAAATTATTTCTTCGGCGACCAGTTCATCATGCGTGCCTATTATCGTTATTACACAGATGACTGGGGAATAAAGTCCAACACGGCAAGTATTGAAATGCCGATAAAGCTTTCGCCATTTGTTTCGCTAAGTCCTTTTTATCGGTATTACCGCCAGACTGCTGCCAAATATTTTGCGGCATATCAGCAACACACCGGATTGGACGATTACTACACCAGTAACTATGATCTATCTCAATTCAGCAGTAATTTCTATGGTGCCGGCGTCCGTTTGAATCTCCCCAATGGACTTTTCGGTATCCGTAAATTGGATATGCTGGAACTGCGGTACGGACATTACAGCAAGTCAGTGGGGATGAAGTCGGATATTATTTCGCTAAATCTTAGATTTAAATAATCGTTAGGCTAACATCTTAATTCCAAAATGAGGGTGTCTTAATGGACGCCCTTTTTTAATGGTACCATTCAGAAAAGTAAAGTCAGCAATGGCTTTTCTTTTTATGATTTACCACTATAGATGTATTTATAAAGCTGAAATGCGGCAGTTATCAATATGACGATCAATATAATATACCGAAATGTTCTTTCTGATGTTTTTTGTAATATCAGTTTCCCAAGATAACTTCCTAAAATGCTTATGCCAATCAAAAATGGAATGTAAACTAGGTGTTTGCTGGTAAAATATCCATTGTTTATATATACAACTGCTCGGCTTAGATCAACACCTAGATCAATCAAGGCGGAAGTAGCGATAAAAACATCTTTTGGCAATTGAAAAGCTGCTAAGGTAATTCCCCGAATCGCTCCGCCTGTACCCGCGATCCCGGCTATGAATCCAGAGGTGACGCCACCGAAGTAGAGGTTCGAATTTGATGGTTTTAACGGCCTGTCTGACTTAAATATTAAAAATAAAGCTAGGAAGACTAAAATGATATTCATCCCCAACTCGATCTGTTGAACGGGTAAATACTTGGTGATGATAGCTCCTAATATGACAAATATAACGGCAGGAATGCCCAGCTTGATGGCAATATCCAAACGGATTCCCTTTCTGAATAATGCAATTTTTGACAAGTTGCTAAAAACATGAAATACAGCGGTAATACCCAATACTGTTTTAAAATTAAAGAACAGTGAGGCGATAGGAACAAATAAGATGGATGAACCAAAGCCGGAGACCGTCCCCAATATTTCTGCCACTAAAGCTAAAACGAAAAAAATCAGATACCTTTCCATAAAACTTGATTCTATCAATACCTTGGGATACATCAACCGATGTAAAGGAAATCTGTACTATATAATTGCAACCCGCTCATCTTTGATTAATATTTTAACTGGGAGGTTCAAATCTGTCTGGATCTTTACCCGTAGTGCCTCCAAGGCTGGAGGTTCGCCATGTACGAGCATGATTTGCTTTGGCGGTATTTTATATTTCCCAATCCATTCCATTAGCTCGGACTGATCAGCGTGTGCTGATAATCCCGTTAATTCTACAATATTAGCCCTTACAGGATAATACGAGCCGTGGATCTTCAACTCGTGCGAATGATTTAACAGTGCCCTTCCACGCGTGCCCTCTGCCTGAAAGCCTACAATAAGTATCGTATTCCGGCTGTTTCCTAGATCGTGTTTCAAATATTCAAGAACGCGACCGCCAGTCACCATTCCACTACCTCCAATAATGATTTTACTTCTTTGATCACGAATAATTTCCTGCGTATTTATATAATCTCTGTTAATTTCAACACCAGAGACAATCGAAGTCCATTCAATTTTGTCCACAGCAGTATATTCAGCATAATCGACCATGATGGTTGTCGCAGAAGCAGCCATTGGGCTATCCAATATAACTGGTAGATCTTGGGGGATTTTTTTCTGTTTCTTTAGGTGATAAATCATATAAAGAAGCTCCTGTGCTCTGCCCACGGCGAAACTTGGAATGATAATATTCCCGTGATTTTCAACTGTAAGGTTTATCCAATGCTGAAGGCTATCATACACATTTGTATTATCATGCAATCGGTCTCCATAAGTTGACTCCATAATTAGATAATCGGCTTTGTTAAAAAAATCGTTAATAGGTAAAACCTCACTTTTGTTCCTTCCGATATCTCCCGAAAAGATAATTGTTTTATCAAAGCATGTGATGGCTACTGAACAGGCGCCGATGATATGGCCGCAGGGTTTAAACTCACATTGAATGTGATCGCTCAAGTTGATCGCGGTGTTTTCCTGGACAGTATAAAAATGCTGAAAAGATCGTTCGGAATCGTCTCGCGTGTAAAGTGGCTTTGCGGGATGATGTTTGGAATAAAAGTGGTAATTCGCTTTTCTTGCGTCCTCTTCCTGTAATTTGGCACTATCGAGCAGGATCAATTTTGTGAGTTCAGCTGTAGGCTCCGTCATATAAATCTTACCTTTAAACCCATTTTTTATGAGCAGAGGTATATAACCGCAATGATCCAGATGAGCATGCGTAAGAAGCACTACATCAATGTCTTCTACAGGGACATCTAAAGGTTGCCAATTTTGCTCACGCAATATTTTAATACCCTGAAACAAACCACAATCAACCAATATCGTGAGTTCGGGAGTTTGTAGTAGATGTTTGGAGCCTGTGACTGTTCCGGCGCCGCCTAGAGATTTTAAATAAATGGTTTCCATCTTTTTAGGTTTAAAGGTACCTTCACTTCTTATTTTTGTAATGCGTTTTTTTGATAGCAATATGAAGCAGCCCGTCTTTATAATTGGCCTTTATCTGATTCAAAGCAATATTGTCCGGTAGGTTAAAGCTGCGTGTAAAAGAGCTTGTAGAAAATTCTTTTCTCAGATAATTTTCATTCTCTTCTTTTTTTTCTATACGATGTTCTGCAGTAATAACTAAATCGCCTGCCTGTACTGTTATGTTAAAATCCTTTTTTCTAAATCCTGGTGCCAGTACCTTAATTTTGTAAACACTTTTTTTTTCAATAATATTGACTGTAGGTAACAGTGTGTCCTGATGCTCGGACGATTTATCATTAGACCAAAAGCCATCTCCTGTAGGTACGAGTGGAGGTTGCTTGGCTTGGCCTTTAGGTTTTGTAATTTTCATCATAAATATATTTAATGGTTTTACTCCTAAAGTTAGGCTTATGCAAATTATTAGATCATGATTTCAGCAATATTAAAAAATGATGCTGGTCACTTTCCATATAGCTATTAAATCATATAATTTAGTGTTAATCGGATTCAATCACGTAAAAAGCGATATTTACCTCCGCTCGGTAAACATCGCTAGCAAATTATCAAGTCCGTCTTCAGCGTGCAATATTTCAGTGTTTTGCAACGTATCTTTTGTTACTGCTGCCGCCCTTGCCTGCATTTGTTTTTCGTAATTTGAAATTGCAGTCTGAATATCCGGAAAATGGTCGCATGTCAGATTCTCGGCCAATTCAAAAGCATCCTGCATCGCCTGGTTTACACCCTCACCGGCATATGGCGGCATACGATGAGCTGCGTCACCAAGCATGGTCAAGTTTGATAATGTTGTCCAAGTCTGGTCTAACGGAAAGTGGTATTGTGGTCGCGGCATAAACCAAATTTCATTACTTGCAAAAAGTTCATGCCATTTTTCGCTCCAGGAGGAGAACGCGACTTTAAACCAATCAAAAACCTGTTGCTTGTTATTAAAGTCAATTCCGCTTTCCTGCACCCAATTTTCGGGAACTTTACAACCGGTATAAAACGATAAACTGCCCTCTCCTTTTGCACTTAAAATAATGGATTGTCCGTTTCCAAGCGCAAAGACTTTTCCGCCTTTTGTTATTTCCCAAAGTTTCGGTGTGTTTTTTTCGGCCTCGTAGATATTCCCTTCAACAATTGTAACGCCAGAATAAATCGGCTTAATATCGGTTAGGTAAGGGCGAATTTTTGAGTTTGCACCGTCGGCTGCAATGACAAGGTCAGCGTAAAAAGATTTTCCGTTTTTGAAATGCAGAAGCCAGCCATGATCCTGTTTTACCATTGAAATAAACTGACTGTCCCAAACAATGGTATCTTCATGCAATGCGTTTATTAAAATATCACGCAATGGGGCACGATCAATTTCAGGGCGATCTTCCTGATCCTTATCTTGAAGCTCGTGCTCATCCATTTTGATGATGGCCTGCTCGTCCAACACCCTTAAACGTCCCGCGTCGGGTCGAAAGCTAGCTTTAAATTCGTTCATCAAATTTGCTCTTCGAAGAGCTTCCAAACCACTTTCTTCGTGCAGATCCAGTGTGGCTCCCTGCTGGCGAACTTCTTTATTGCTATCACGTTCATATACGGTTACATTTACTCCTTTTAATTGTAAGAGTTTGGCTAATGTGAGTCCGCCAGGACCACCGCCAACAACGGCAACTTTCTTGTCTTGTAATTTCATATCCAGTAAAATTTATTTTTTTTGACTGAACAAAATTACGTGGGCCTGAGCGTTGAAAATTGTATAAAACGCTCATTTTGGTTCTTCAACAGTTCTTTTGGGGAAACACCAGCAAGTTTCTTGACTTCTTTAATAAAATGGGATTGATCGGCAAAGTTTTGTTGTGGAAACAATTTGCCTTCTTTGATATGCTGAAAGGAAGCACGGAAGCGGATAATATTGCAATATGCTTTTGCCGTAAATCCAAACTGCTGATCGAAATAACGGTTGATTTGTTGCCGACTCCAAAACGATTGCGCGGCAAGTTCTTTAATTGTAATCGCCCCGTTTGATGCATAAATGAGGTCGAACAGTGTCCGTTTCCTGTTGTCAACTTCAAGCGGCAAAAGCGACTGTATTTTTTTTGTCGCTTTCGCGCAGAACAAATCAAAGTTATTCAGGTCGTCGGCACTAAAGTTCCAAAAATTAGGAGGCAAGAGACTCGCCCTGTCCACCAAGTTGGCGATGCTGGTCTGAAAAACAGATTGGACTGCAAGCGGGTTAAAACTGATGGCGTAAGTCTGTCGCAAAGGCGCAATGGTCGCCTGCCCCGGCTGAGTTTGGATACCCAAAAGCGTCACGTGGAAAGGCTCTGTTGCAGATTGCGTGAAAAATAGATCAACTCTTCCGTCTGGCAATACAACAACCTCTCTATTACAATCCGATTGGTTTTGTAAAAGCCAAAAGCTTTCAACAAAATCCGCTAACGACTTGTCAGGTTTTATTGCCTGGTATTTTAATTCATTTTCCATTGTTTTAGTCCGTTTATAAGCCATGACCTTCCCCTCAAAATTTACTACGGCACGTCCGGTTAAAAGTCACACACCTCCAATCAAAATTAAGGATTATTGTATAACCAAATATGAAACAGATCAAATACTAAGCCTATTCGGATGAGGGTGGCGGCGATCCTCGTTTTTCAATGACAAATGCTTTAAGCTCTGCCATTTTTCCATCTTCGAATCGCCAAATGTCGCAATAATCGAAATGATCATATTTCCCTTCCTTATTTCTCAACCGGATTTCTCCGGTCACCATAACAAAATCACCTTCCTCGATAGATTTTTCAACATTAAAAACTGGCGGTTCCTGATAGAACTCTTTCATATAAGCGCGAACTTCTTCTTTCCCATGGAGAATACGCTCCCCTACAAAAAACCATTTCGTCTCTGCAGTACAATAAGCTAAGAAGCTTTCATAATCTCCTTTTGCAATAAATTCATTGGCTGTGTGTAAAATCGTTATATTTTTCATTTTCAGCAATTTGTTTTGAATCAATAATTTTTGTCGGTCCACACGCTTTAAATGTTATAGTGGATCAGTATGATACGCCGCTACGTTCATAAAACCACCCAGGGCAACAAGTTGTTTTAAACGATGAAATAAGATATATTTAATGCTACGACGAACTACGGAGATCAGGATTTAAGTAACTACTTCTCTTTCCTAAAAACAAATATCGAGCAAATCGCTGCCAGTAAAAGGCACCCGCCGAACACCTGGAATGCGCTTTCCAGACCGATATTGACAATCAGGCTCAGCAAAAGGCTCCCAAGGCCATAACCCGAGAAAAGAAAGAATGCAAAAAGCCCTGTCGCCGCTCCTTTTTGCGCACTGAATGTGGTGACAATAGCAGCAAACAAAGGATGCGAGAGGTCAAATCCGAGTGAAAGTAAAGCCACTAAAACACAGGATGCTGCAAGATTTAGATTTTGGCTGAGCAGCAATACGGTAAGTGCTCCCAAAAATAAACCTAAAGGTATTATTCTCTGTCTTCCATAGTGGTCCGCAAGCTTTCCGAGTAATGGACCTAGTAATAGGCCCGGAATACCATACCCCAACAAGGCTAGCCCAATCTGTAATTCGCCGAGGCCATAGTTTCTATAAAAAAAATAAGCCAGCCAGGCAAAAATACCACCATGGAACATACCGTTAAACAAAACATAGAAATAGGTAAACCTAGCTCTTCCGCTTGACAGTATATTGCAGAAGACGAGGAAAATGTTCTCCTTAACTCCATGGACCGTCTCATTTACTTTAAATATGTTCTTTTTATAAATAACAATCAGCAGCAAGATAAGCAGCGCAATGCTCGCAACGCCAATAAAAAGCCATTGCCAACCGACTAGTGATGTGATCAAAGCGCCTGCGCTGGATCCGAAAGCTGTGCCACCTGCCATGTTACCAAAGAATATCCCAAGCGCGTGCCCCCGTTTTTCGTACGGGTACCGATCGCTGATCCAGCTAATGGTTGTGGGGGCAATACCGGCGGCACCGATGCCGGTCAGCAAACGAAGGAAAATCATCTGGTTAATTCCATGGGCGTAAGCGGTCAGTAATGTCAATACGGAAAAGATGATTAGGCACAGCGTAATTATCCGGAACCTGCCAAAGCGATCACTTAGAGGCGCATATACCAATGTAAACAATCCATAGCCGAGTAGGTAAGATGGTTCAATAAAACTCACATGCCGGGTAGTCGTACCAAACTGTTCGGATAGCAGTGGAAGCAATGGCGCGACCATGAATCCCTGGAAAAAAACAATGAAAGTTGCCAATGAAAGAATATAAACCGGAAACATAGATACGTCTGTGGCCGTTCTGTCATTTGTAATTAATTTGTACATTTCTATTATTTGTTAAATGATACAAATTTCAAGAATGTTAGCCGCAGAAGACTTATACGGATTGAGGCGATAATTGGACTTTTTATCGATTTAAATAGTAAGTGGACTTTTCATAAGCTGCAAAGCGTCTTGACGGTATGCTGTAGGGGTTAGACCCGTCATCTTTTTAAAAAACCGGTTAAAATAATTTGCTTCATTAAATTGTAATAGATCAGCTATTTCTGACACCTGCAGATCGGTGTGTGTTAAAAGACTTTTTGCTTCCAGCACTAGCTTTTCATTAATATGAAACAACGCCGTGTGCCCGGTATATTTTTTTACTAAAAAATTCAAATGGCTAGCTGTGAGATTCAGTTCATCTGCGATTTTTCGAACCGTTGGCCTTCCTTCTTTTCGTATATCGGGGGCGTCAATAGCATAAGCATCGAGCACTTTTCTAAACTTGACCATCAGGGAGGCCTGTTTTAACTGAAAAGGAGTTTTTACCTCCTTATCTTTATAATACAGACGACGGATTTGGATAAGTAATACCTTTAATAAAGTTTGCATCATTTCAAAATTATCCTCCTGTCCCGATTTCATTTCAAGAAGCAGCGTTTCGGCTGTATGCGATACCTTGTCCATATCTTGCTGCGAAAGCCTCAGAAGTGAATTGGCTCCACGCATAAAAAATGGGTAATCTTTTTCAAATTTGGGTTTTAGAGGGTCTATTCCAGCAAATTCAGACGTAAAACAAATGAGATAGCCATAAATCGTTTCCTCACGCTGCCAGCTTTCCATTTTACCGGGATATGCGAAGTAAATACTGTTAGCTGACGTATAGATGGTTTCGTCAGGAAGCAGGAATCTGGGCCCCTGTGTCTTGCAGATTAAAATACGAAAAAAATTACCTCGGAAAAGCGGCATGAAAAGCAATTTGCCTTTTGCCTGGTCTTCAATCCGCATGACGTTAAATAAATCATTCACAGCTGTGCCAATCCTAAAAGTATCGAAAAATTGACTAATGGTATCGAGCCATGGAATTAAATCCTGTGTTTTTTTGTTTTTCATGCATTAAAGAAATCTATCAAATTTAGCCAATAGCGCGCTATAAAATAAAGAAATTATCAACTTTGACTTAGCGACAAGTTTAAACCTCGTTAACCCGAATAGCCATTATTAACTAAATCATAAACAAGTCTTTCATACCTAGTTATTGCTGTCATTTATCAACCATTTTCTCAAAAGCTCCAGCAATGTTTCTTTAACAAAAGGCTTCACGGCAAAATCATCCATTCCACACGAAATGCACCTTTCCTTTTCGTCCTTAATATTACTGGCTGTCAATGCTATAATTGGCGTATGTATCCTCCCCTCTTCATTTCTTCTAATCAATCCAGTTAACTCATAACCATTCATTTCAGGCATCTGTATATCCATGAAGACCAAATCAGGCCTATTATCCTTGAACAATTCAAATCCCATTACCCCATCGACCGCCTCTATGATTTCCACATTGGGAAGAACATTCTGTACAATGGTTCTAGTAAGCAACATATTAAATTTGTTGTCTTCAATAATTAAAATCTTGTATTTTCTTTCCAAAAAGGCCGTTTCTTTTTCGGCATATTTGATCGTTTCTTCATCCTGCTGTAATGCAGCAACTAATGTTGAATACAGTTGATCTACTTTAACTGGTTTATTAATACAATGAATAATATGGCTGCTTTCAGCAATACGGGCTGGGTTGGTCTCAAGGACGGATAACATTAAAACTACGGGCTGTCCAACTCCTTTGTAGAGTAACTTTTCCCTAATTTTTTTTATCGTATCGATACCGTTCATTATAGGTAGATCATTATCAATAATAATCGCATCATACCGCTCACCTTTGGCCAACATTTGAAGAACTTCAAATCCGTTATCGGCCAATGAGACATTAACTTTCTTCATATGCAACATCAATGCAATATTAGCTCGATCGGCATCTTGTCGGGCAACTATCATAATCTTTAAGGATTCTAAAAGTTTCCATTCATACACATCACCTTTTTGCGACCTTAATGTAATTTCAAAATAAAATTGGCTCCCTTTCCCATATTCGCTTTCCAATTTTAGTTTACTATCCATCATTTTTAGCAATTGATTTGAAATACTAAGTCCAAGCCCTGTTCCGCCAAATCTCTTGCTTATTGAAGCATCTTCTTGAGAAAATGCTTCAAATATTTTTTGCTGTTTATCTGGTTTAATACCTATTCCGCTGTCCGTTACACTGAAGCGCAGCGTGGTGGAGTTTTCGTCCGAGGATAGTACATCGACATGTAGTGCAACACTTCCCTTGTCCGTAAATTTTATTGCATTACTTAAAAGATTCATGATCACCTGTTTGAGTCGAAGTGAGTCAACCCAAACATAATGCGGTAGCGATTCTGATAAATTTACCCGAAAATCCAATTTTTTGGCCTTCCATTGAAAGTCAATCAAACTTGTAACCTGAGCAAACATCTCATACAAATCATTTTTTTCGATCGAAAGCTCCAATTTGCCAGCTTCAATTTTAGAAAAATCAAGTATATCGTTTATGATGCTCAAAAGAAGATTAGCAGACTGATCGACAATAGAAACATATTCTTTTTGTGTATCGTCTAGTTTTGTTCGACTCATCAAATCCGTAAAACCTATAATTCCGTTAAGAGGTGTACGAATTTCATGACTCATATTGGCGAGAAACTCTGACTTCGCCACGCTACCCTGGTCAGCAAGCTTTTTAGCTTTCTCTAATTCTTCTCTTTGAAGAACAATCTTCGTGATGTCTGTGGCAATGCCAAGATAACCTATAATCTGACCAGAAATATCGCGCATTGCAGTAACAGCAAGAGATACGTAAAGTCGCGTAAAATCTTTTTTTATATAAATCCATTCTCTTTGCTCGGATCCGTAGCGCTCCGCCATCTCGACGAACACCCTAAATTCACTAATCGGATACCCAAATTTACTTTCAAGTTCCTTCGCTCGATCTTTAACTTCCCTACTGCTATGAAATAATGTCGGCGTAATTTTACCGATCACTTCATCACCTTTATACCCTAATAAATTTTCTGCGCCCCGGTTGAAAAGGGTTATCAACCCTTCTGCGTCAGTTGCAATGATAGCGACTGCAGTAGTGGCATTCAATACATCTTCGAGCATTTTCTTAGAACGAATCGATTCCGCCTCAGAGCGTTTACGTTTATCGATATCCTGAAAAGTGCCATATAGTCGAACGCACTTCCCTTTTTCAAAAGTTGCTTTCCCTAGTGCTCTAACCCACAAGCTTGTACCCTGATAGGTATCAATTTCTAATTCAAGGTCCCATGAAGCTCCTGTAGCGATTGCACTATTGATAGCCTGAACAATTTTAATCCTATGTTGAGGATCTTTGTAAAACTCAATTGCTGTTTTAATAGTTGGACGATAATCCTTTGGAACCCCATGAATAATCTTCGTCATTTCAGACCAATCGATATAATCATCAAGTAAATCATACTCCCAGCTCCCCACTCTGGCCACCTGACTGGTCATGTCTAGTGTAGATTTCGCATATTCCAATTTACTAGTTAACTGGAGGTGCTGGTTTTTCTCTTGAAGTAAGCCAAGAACTTCTGTGCACAATAATGAAAGAAGAGTCCGTTGATTATCAGAAAGCTTGTTTGAGCTACTATCCATAACGCTTAAAAAACCAACTATTTTTCCTTCGTGATTGATGAGTGGTGCTTCATAATAATACAGTATTCCAAAATTCTGGAAAATCACTGAATTGCGCTGCGAAGGAAGTTCATTGCTAAGGTCTGGAAACTCTAGCGTGCCGTTGTCATCAAACACATAGTCCAAAAATACTTTATCGATACTTATATTTCCATCGACATCATGAAAATAGGTCCGCACAAAATTTTGACTGTTGTCGAATAAAGTCAACACCGCCATTTCCGTATTACAAATCAATTTCGCTTTAAGGAGCACTCCAAAAAGATCTTTCTTAATCATGTCAGCGACTAACTTATAATCATTATCCAAGATGAGATGGTCACTGTTATCGTTTTTAGGGTACTTTTGATTATGCATAAAGTTGTAATATGCTATAGATATTTAACGTTTATAACAAAACAACAATTTTATTTGAATAGTTTTTTAATAAAAAAAGAATTAATTCAAATTAAAATATTTTGGAGAACTAGGCATACGCGGAATCACAATAACAAAATAGGCAATTGTGACCATTGAGAAAACTATTCCTAAAAGTATATATTGCATTTATGCGGTCGTTTTAAAATTTCAATACAATCTCCATCGGAAGGAATAAATATTTTTTAACTCAAGGTAGATCGTAGGACTTCGATGCAGCGGGAAACAAGTTATACTGGCCCGGACACTTAGCACTTATCTTACAATACCGCTGGCCAATAACTTTGCGATCAATTTAGTTACTGAACCACAGCCTAACATAGAAATGATTAACAGTGTGGCCAGTATGGCAGACGAACTCAGAAGGCCTATGATGCTGATTGTGTCAGCACAAAAAAGGCCGGAATAAACCAGCCCTGATATATATAGTTATGATCCCAATAATGGGATAGTCGGTTTCAAAAAATGCTGGCGTGACAAGTGCAAATCAAGCCAGCAAAAGCAATAGTCTCATTTTTCGTATAAAGGACAACCGAAATATAATACTCGTTTGAAAAAAATAAAAAAAACCTTGAGGAGGGGGATCTCAAGGTTTCACTACCTATTATTAACCTAATTTATGAAAAGTACCATTATAACAATGGTTAGTTCGCTTTCGTTTCATCTTTTAGAAAAAAGTTGAATTTTCTGAGGTTCAATTTTTTTACGACGTCGAATATAAGGATCACCATATTTCCCCCACCTTCCTTACGTGCTACTTTTCACAAATATTTTTTAGTCGAAACAGCATGGGTTTTGATATTGTTATCTCTTAAAGATTTATAAAATGTGGAAAGTTTGATATTCGAAGCTTATCAATAGCATGAATTACAAACAATAAAAAATATTACTATGTCATTATTTTCAAACGATTTGAGCAAAGAACCCGTATTTGACGGCATTGGTTATGAACCTTCTTTTTTTTCAAGAAAGACGATGGTTACGACCAAGACAAATTACAGCAAAAAAAAGTACAGTGATATCAACAAGGACACCAGGAAAAAGATTCTTGTGCTTTGCACAGAAGAACGGTATATGACAATGAAAAATGGAAAGAAATTTTCAACGGGCAATCATCCGGTCGAAACACTGGTTCCCATTCTTCATTTCGAACGGGCTGGATTTGAGGTTGACTTCTACACGCCAACAGGTGCTCCTGTAAAATTTGAGATGTGGGCTATGCCGTATGAAGATGAAAACATCGGTAAAATCCTCGACAAGTATAATACTCAATTTTCAAACCCGCACAACTTGAGAGATTTTATAGCTGACACGAATAAGGGATATGTTGATTACGTTACCGTTTTTATCCCAGGCGGGCATGGCGCAATGCTCGGACTACCTGAAAATAATGATGTAAAAGAACTTATCAAATGGGTAGTAGCGGAAGATAAATATCTATTGGCAATCTGCCATGGTCCGGCAGCGCTCTTAAGCGTAGCAGATTGCGGAGCCACCGAGTTTCCCTTTAAGGGATATAAGATCAATTCGTTTCTTGATGAAATGGATAAGACTTTGCCAGAAAGTGGATACCAGCCCGGCGAGATGCCCTGGTTTTATGGCGAAAAACTCAAACAGCTTGGGATTGAAATTTTGAATAAAAAAATTGCCGGCGATTGTCATGTTGACAGAAAACTGATTACTGCTGATAGCCCATTAGCGGCCGATAAATTCGGGAAACTCTGCGCAGATGAACTTCTTGCCTATGAAAAATCAAAAGTGGAAAATGAATAGGTAGCGGAAGCCATGCGGATCAAAAAAGGCTCCCTTATTAACCGATAAGGGAACCTTTTTGGCTAGATGTCTGCTTGAGCCAAATATTAACTACATTTGGGCTTTGCTCTAATTTAACGTTAGGTATATTTTTGAATTTCAGCTTATTCTTTCGTTAATAAAAGGGCTATCTCCTGTTTTGCAAGCACACGGCCTTTATGGACAATTTTACTCTTGACACAAATTACCTCTGATCCAGGCACTCGGTAATCATCTTCGAAACCTTTCAATTATTATAGTGAAGTGTATTTACTTAAACTACTTGAAGATGAAAATTTATACCTCAAAAGACGGCTTAGAATATCGTGATCGCATATAAAAAAAGCCTCCATTGGAGACTCTTTCATCTTATTATCTGGTTTTTATTTTACCAATTGTCATTCGACTTACTCGTATTTATACTATTTGTAATCGCTCTAATATAATTATTGATAAACTTTTCCAATTCCTGCTTCGCTGCTTCTCGTCTAACTTTACCATCGGTATTGAAAAGGGCTGTTTTTACCCAAAGATTACTTTTTTTGACTAATGGATATTCAATTCCATTGTAGTTTTCAAGGTATTTATAATTTGGAGCAAACCTCAGCCGTCCATCCTTAAAATCCATGGTAATCTTATAAAAAAAATCAAGAGCATTACCTCTACCCCAAGCCGTTGCTTTTTGTTCCATCGCATCAATAACAATCTGCTCATCTTCGATCTTGGTCGCAACTTTCTCTGGGTTATTGTAATGCGAGTTTACAAATTTCAGCACTGCTTTGTACAAATCACTTTGCGATTTTCCTGCAAAATTCAGAACGATATAATTCTTCGATTCGTCTGCAGCATCTACAAAGTCATTCGGAGTCAATTTCATCGATTGCGCATTTGCAAATGTTGTTGCAACCAAAAACAGTAAAACAACCGAAAGGCTCTTTATCATTATTAAGTGTGTTATCTAAATAGAACTTATTACATCAATATACGCTGCTAAGGCAACAGATATTGTGCCAAAATTATATATTCGAATATTTAAATAAGTAAATCCCCAACGCTTATTGGATTTTTATAAACTCAAAAGGAATTTTCCCCTCTCATTCTCGAGAATCTGAAACAGAATTATTTAACTAGCAACCACGGAGTTGACTGAACAACTGGACACGATCTTTTTACCTAAATCAAACTCCGGAGGTCGTTATCTTCAATCAAACGTTTCTGATCTGCCAAAACAAGAAATCGGTTATAGATATTTTCAAAATGTTCAGCAGGGAAATCTATTTTCATACTTTTTAACCGATCTTTTAATGCTGCACGTCCACTCCTTGCGGATAAAAACAATTCAGGCAACTTTCCTCCTATGATTTGGGGATCAATAATTTCGTAGTTTCTACGGTCTTTCAGCACGCCATCTTGGTGGATGCCAGAAGAATGCGCAAAAGCATTTTTCCCAACAATGGCCTTATTGGCCTGTACAGGATTTGACATTGCCCGTTCTACCATACTACTTAGTTCTACAATATATTTTGGATCAATTCCAGTCGCAATCCCTAGATTTTCCTTTACAATAAGTGTCAAAATAATTTCTTCTAAGGCAGCATTTCCCGCACGTTCTCCCACACCATTAATCGTTCCTTCAACCTGAAGTGCACCCGCCATTAGCCCAGCTATGCTATTCGCTGTAGCCATACCTAAATCATTATGACAGTGGACAGAAAGGATTGCGTTCTCTTTTTCCCTTCTATTTTGATTCACATAGGCTATCTTTTCAAAGTACTCAAAGGGTGTACAAAAACCGTTGGTATCAGGAAGATTCACAACTTTCGCCCCCGCTTCGACCACCGTATTGGTCATTTGAACCAAGAAATCATTGTCTGCGCGGCCAGCATCTTCGGCAAAAAATTGTACTTCATCACATTTATCCGACGCATAAGCCACCATTTCATAAGCTTTCGCCAAGATTACCTCACGAGTGGTATTAAACTTATGTTTAATATGAATGTCCGATGTTCCAATTCCGAGCTGAATCCGTGCCACCTTTGCCTTAACCAAGGCCGAAGAGGCTTGTTCAATATCTTTCCTATTGGCCCTAGCTAATGCACAGACTGTTGCCTTTTTCACCAGTTTACAAACCTCTGTTACAGCTTTAAAATCTCCAGGAGAACTTATTGGAAACCCCGCCTCTATCACATCTACCCCCATTGCATCGAGTTTTTCAGCAATTTCTAATTTATAATTAAGTGTCAGCTGGCAGCCCGGTCCCTGTTCTCCATCACGTAAAGTAGTATCGAAAATCTTAACTTGTTTCATATTCAACTTATTTTTATAGTTCAAAAGTACTCGAACTACAGAATTTAATATATTTGAAAATAAAACAATTGTTATTCAATAATGCCAAAATCCAACATTCCCTTCGTTCAATGTGCCAAGAACTTCCGCGATGGCACAATTGAATTACGTAACTATGGACAGTTCAATACAGAAATGCACGCTCATGAACAAGTACAGGTACTTAGCCCAACAAATGGTACCCTCTTTATCTATACAGAAAAAGCCAGTTTCTGTGTACCAAGTACTTTCTATGTATATATCCCAGCACATGTCCCACACAAACTCATTTCCCGTTCCCAGCAACTGTCACTAAAAACCATTTTTGTGGATATGAACAATATGCATGAGGAAGTTAAGGTGTATCCATCAAATGAATTGTTGAATCATTTTTTGATTTTTGGCCAGCAACATTGGAAGCTGAAAGACCACGACACGCTTACGACATCTACTTTGGAGGCCTTCAAGTCTATGCTCCCCATACTATTGGCTAAACCGATCCTATTGCAAATCACGCCGGCAAAAAGTGAATTGATGATCCAGGTATGCACGTATATCCTTCAACACCTCGACAATAAATTGTCAATTGCTGAGATTAGCGCTAATTTTTTTCTTTCGGAGCGAACACTTTTCAGACAGTTTAAGGAAGAAATGCAGATCACCATATTCCAGTTCATAAAACAGCATCGACTTCTAAAGGCGCTTCAATTATTGGAAAATAAGGATATGCATATCGCTGAAATTGTCTATCAAATTGGGTATGAAAGCGTACCTAACTTTTCCAATCTATTCAAAGAATATTTTGGACTGTCACCTCAGCAGTATAGAGCAAGACTATAATAATAAATACTATATAATTATTAACTCTATTCTCGTCAAGACCGAACGAGTATGACCTGAAGATATGAATGAAGATAGATCCTACATTTTTCGATAGTTTTTAGTATTTTGTATCGTAATTTGTTAACCCTATCTAAATATGAAGAATCCTTTAGGCATCAAGGATATCGCCAAGATGCTCAAAATTTCGGTATCGACAGTTTCGCGGGCTTTTCGGGATACCCACGATGTCAATCCCGAAACCCGAAAAAAGGTGCTGGCACTCGCCAAGAAATTAAACTTTAAGCCTAATAAAAATGCTTCCGCCTTAGCTTCCGGTTCAACAAAAAATATAGGTGTGGTCATTCCCTTTATCACCAATTATTATTTTTCGATGGTGATTTCAGGTATTCAGGAAGAAGCTTATGAACGCGATTATAATGTGATTCTCTATGTCACCAACGATCATGTCGCACGGGAACAGAACCTATTGGAAAACCTATCAACGAGCAGTCTAGATGGACTTCTTATTTCGATCTCTTCCGATTCATCCACAAACGATCATTTTGAACAATTGATGGCGAAAGGAATGCCAATCGTATTCTTTGACCGTGTACCTAAAGATATAAATGCCTCCAAAGTTGTCCAAGATGATTTTGCGGGAGCCTTACAGGCGACCGAATACCTAATCCAACAAGGCTATACGCGCATTGCTCATATTGCCGGCCCCGAAAATCTGCAATTCACACAGCAACGGCTAAATGGTTATCTGCAAGCACTGGAGCAGCACAATATGGCTATCGATCAGCGTCTTATTGTATATTCAGGTTTTTCACAGGCTCACGGCGCCACTGATGCGTTGAAGTTACTTGCCCTCCCTGATCGTCCAGATGCGATCTTCGCTGCGAATGACCGCAAAGCCGTTGGTGCCATTCAGACAATCAAGCAGCAGGGGCTCCGTGTAGGCCAGGACATTGGCGTCATCGGATTTACCAATGATCCTATTGCTACTGTGGTAGAACCCAATTTAAGTACGATTGAAGAACCTGCCATGGAGATCGGCAAAAGGAGTTGTGCGCTACTCATCCGTCATATAAAAAATCGGGATTTTGAAATTCAGGATATGATATTGCCTGGAAAATTAATCGAACGGGATTCTACCAAACGATCCTCTTAGTCGTCTTTATTTACTGTACCGTAATTCACCAGCAACAAAACTGTGATGAATGACCACATTATCATCAAAAAGCACAATATCGGCTTCCATTCCTGTAGCTATTGCTCCAATCTTATGATCCAACCCAAGTAGTCTTGCGGGGTTGATCGTCATCATCTGCACGGCTTCTACCAAACTGACGCCTCCCTTGTTGACCATGGTGCGGACAAGGCGATCTGCCGTAGCCACACTACCTGCAAAAGAAGAACGATCGGTCAGCTTGGCTACCCCTTCCTCAACGATTACTTCAGTTCCGTTACGCAAGCTTCCCAACACGCTTTTACCCTCGGGCATACCAGCTGCACGCATTGCGTCAGTAATCAGGATCATTTTATCCGCGCCTTTCACTTTATGAATTAGCCGCAGAAAAGGCTCGGGCAAATGGACACCATCTGCTATAATCTCCACATCGATCTGGTCCAATAGAAAACAGCTCTCAATAACTCCGGCATAACGATGCGCGTGAATGCGCTTCATACCGGACATACCAGAGTAGAAATGGGTTGCCAGGCGATATCCAACTTCGACCGCAGGTAATATCTCCTCATACACTGCATCGGTGTGTGCCAGAGCCAATAAGATATCATGACTACGCACAGCCCGTCCAAAGTCCAGTGCTCCGGGCAACTCAGGAGCCGCACTCCATCGACTGATGAGATGGTGATAACGTTCAAGTATAGGCATGTATTCTTTTGGATCCGGATTACGGATATACTTGGGATCCTGCGCCCCCCGTTGATTCATCGCAAAATAGGGACCTTCGAGATGCAAACCCAAAAATCGGCTTCCTTTGATATTCTGCTCTCTGGCTGCTTCATAGACGGAGAAAAGTTCCAATAGCTCCTCGCTTTCACTGGTCAAGGTGGTCGGCAGCATGGCAGTGGTACCATGGCGTAGATGCGTTTCGGCAACAGTTAAAAATGCAGACACACTGTTATCCATAAAATCAGCGCCGCCACCGCCATGGACATGTATATCAATAAAACCCGGTGCAAGATACAGCCCCTCGGCATCCATCCATTGGGCAGCTGACCAACCTTCTTCGACAGCTTCTTTTGCCAAATAGCCTTCGCTAATATGCACAATTTTCCCCTCGGCAATCCATACTGTCCCATCCGCGATCACGCGGTAAGGTGTTATAATATTGGTATTTGTTATAATCCACATATCAATTCGTTGATTTTTTTGTTTGTCCTGTCCATGTCTGAATCCGATACCCTTTAAAGGCGTAAAATAACAGGTATAAAAAACATGGCGTCAATATCCAATAGGCTGATTTAGGATCGATCGTATCGGCCAGTACCCCATAGAGGAGCGGAAGTAAAGCATTGCCACATAGTCCCATAATTAATAGTGCTGATCCTTGTTTGGCCAATGGACCGAGCCCTTCAAGCGCCAATGGCCATATGCCTGCCCAGATAAGTGCATTAGGAAACCCAATTAATACAATAAACCAGATAGAAATATCCAGATCCATATTAAACAGGAAAACATGTCCATGAGTCGACACGACTAAGATAGACAAAATCAGACCAACAACTGTACTGAAGCGCAACATAGTGCGTTGACTGAACACTTTGGGAATCAAGACAATTCCCGACATGTAGCCTAGTATTGTAGCCGTTAGCGTATAGGAAGGTAGTGCTTTGGCTTCCAGTAGGGAGAGGCCCATCGCCCCTGCATAATTGATGATCGTATCTATCGCGATAACCTGTGTACCTACATGGAGGAATATTGCCACAGCCCCCAGAATAAGGTGTGGGTATTGAAAAATACTTTTCTTGATTTCCCTACTGTCATTCCCTACTCCATCTTGTTGTTGATCCAATTCGGGAAGAATAGAAAACTTAACAAACAGCCCAATCAATAGTAAGATAATTCCGACCACCGTATAGGGGCCAACCACGCGTAAGATCAATTCATCCAAAGCCAATGTACGAGCCGTTTCTGTCATCTGTGGAAGCTGCTTAAATAGCTCATTGTCCTGGGGGCGCAAAATAATATAGGAAAATAGTAAGGGTGCAAGTATACCTGCTCCCTTATTACAAATGCCCATCATACTAATCCGTTGCGCTGCTCGTTCCTTTTCACCGATCAGGGTAATGTATAGATTGGCGACTGTCTGTAACAGGGCTAATCCACTTCCCAACGTAAATAGACCAATCAAAAAGATCGGATAGGCCCTATTATAGGCCGCAGGGACAAATAAAAATGCCCCCAATGCCATAATCCAAAAGCCTACCATAATTCCATTTTTATATCCTATTTTTTTGAGCAAATACGAGGAAGGCATTGACATCAGCAAATAAGAGATATAAAATGCAAAAGCGACAAGGTATGATTGAAAATTGCTCAGTTCACAGGCTATTTTAAAATATGGAATGAGAATGGCATTGATCCAGGATACAAATCCAAAGATAAAAAACATTGTTCCAATAATGCCTATCGATACCCAGGTAGTTTTCCTATCGCGTGCTGATGCTGTCATAAGATACCGTCATTTTAAAAGCGATGCAGATCCCGCATCCAAGTAGCAGGTGCAGTCGTCATGCTGCTGCAGGATACTCGCTGGATTCAAATTGGAAACAGGTTGCGTGAGGCAATTTTTCACAGCAAGTGCTTTACGTTCATCCGGCACAGCGCAGATTATTTTCCGAGCTGATAGAATCTGTTGTATGGACATACTGATAGCTTGCAACGGCACTTCGGCGAGTGAGCCAAACCACCCTTCTCCCAACTGCTGCCGACGACACTGCTCGTCCAGATTGACAATTAGATAAGCATCTTTTACATCAAAATCAGCAGGAGGATCATTAAAAGCCAAATGACCGTTCTCTCCGATCCCCACAAAGGCAACATCGATGGGATGTGCTTTAATCTTGTGGTGCAGACGTTCACATTCTGCAGCTGGATCCGCTTCACCATTAATCAGTACAACTTCCTTCAGTGTCGCCACCTGGGTGATAAAACGCTCGGTTAAGTATTTCCGAAAGCTGGCTTTATGGCTAATTGGCATGCCAATATATTCATCGAGGTGGAACATGCGCACCTTGCTCCAGTCGATATTGCCAGTAGCCACCAGCGTTTCTAGTGTTTCGAACTGGCTCTGTCCGGTTGCTAAAATAATGTTGGCTTCTCCCCTCGCCGCAATAACAGCATTAATAGCTTCAATTCCTGCAGCTCCTGCATGTTGTCCCAGCTCTAACCGGGTGTTAAAAGTTTTAATGTTCACGTCTATTGATTTAATTATAATATTCTCGTTCTGTTTGTTTATGATAATACAGTGCTCTTTTCACCTGCCAGCTCAATATCATGTACCTGATTATTTTTCCAATGACCAGCAGTAAAATCAGGCACCTCGATTGGCTGGGAACCGTTGGCGACCGACCATTCACTTAAAGGGCCAATGACACTCCAACTGGCGGCATCATAGACATCCATGTCCATCGGTAAACCATTGCGCAGACAATCGATCAGGCGCCAGTCCATCATAAAATCCATGCCACCATGACCTCCGATCTGCTTAGCCAGTTCTCCGATCTTTTTAACAATACCCGGTGTATATTGCTGTTCCAGTTTGGTCATCTCTTCAGCAGACAAGAAATCGGCATGGCCAATAGCGATTTTGCCGGGCAGAGGATATTTCTGCGCAAAGGCCTTGGTACCACTAATCAGATGGAGGCGTGAATAAGGCCTTGGCGAACTCACATCATGCTGTAACATTATCGTACTGCCGCTATTGGTGAGGATATTGGAAATATTCATATTGCCCCGGAAGGGTTTGTCTATATAAGACTCAAATTGCTTATCAGTCGCAGCCATCTCTTTGGCTTTCTTCCCGAGCATAAAATCTTTTGAAGACATCGAACTCATATACTCCATCTTATTACCGCGGTTGACCTTCAGAATCTGGCAGATCGGTCCTAGACCGTGAGTGGGATAAAGATTTCCGTTGCGCGTCGCATTTTCCTTTAAGCGCCAAAAATCAAAACGTTTTTCGGCATCAAAAAAACTCTCCAGAATGTCGTGGATATAAGCCCCTTCGCAGTGGACAATATCTCCAAAAAAACCTTGTCTAGCTAGGTTTAAGGTCAGCAGTTCAAAGTAATCGTAGCAACAATTTTCCAGCATGACACAATGTTTTTTGGTCTTCTCGGAGGTTTGTACCAGTCGCCAGCAGTCTTCCACCGTTGTCGCTGCAGGAATCTCCAAAGCGACATGCTTCCCGTGTTCCATGGCATATATCGCCATCTCGGCATGCAACTTCCAATGGGTTGCAATATAGATCAGATCATAATCCTCCTGTTCACACATCTTTTTCCAGTGCTCGGCATTTTCTGTAAATAACTCCGCGCGGTGACCCGCTGATTTCATCCTTGCCTTTGCTTCAATCGCCTTTTCAGCCCGTACATCACAGATGCCGTTGATCGCAACACCTTCAATCTGGCTCATACGTTCCACTGCAGCAGATCCCCTATTGCCGACACCGATAAAACCGACCCTTACGGTTGGTATTTTGGGGGCCGCGTAGCCCGACATATTAAATGTAGCTGTATATTTCTTTGACGCTTCCAGCCGGATATGATCCAGATTTGTCTTTGCTGAAGCCTTATTTTCCTGTCCACAGCCAGCCATCAATCCAATTCCGGCTAGCCCGGACAGTTTTAAAAATGATCTTCGATTTGTTCCCATAATATTTAATTGGTAAGGAGTGTTCCTTGGTTCTTTAATTGCTTCTTATAGTGCTTCACTTTGTTTTTTAATTGCTCTTTGTTCGCTATTTCGCAAGGCTTACCGTCCAACTGGTAGAGTCCATCGATCATGACTCGCTGCTCATTAAGCGCGAGCAGCATTGGAATATCGCCCCAATGGAGAATACCGGGAATATGGATCGCCATATTGTACCTATCCAGCGCTCCCGTTGCGCCCGGCAGATAACTGATGGGGAGCTCGCGTAGCAGTAATTCCTGTTCTGAGGGATTCAGCACATTGCTGATCAATGCTGCTATGGCCGTCTCCCGGTCTGCAACCAAGGTCTGCTTGCTGGGCTTATATTCTTGCTGTAGATAAGCATTGATAAGCCCAATTTCAGACACCCAGATTCCCATCATGCTACGACCCATCCAGAGCAGTGAGCGCGAAAGTGTATGAAAGCGGGGTAACGCTCCATCGATTTTATCAGCAGTAGTTGAAGAGCGCTCTCCGAGCCCAAAGAGATCTATAAGCACCACCCCCTCACCTTTGTTGCGAAGGGCCTCAATTTCCTGCATAGCAACCTGTTGCTTACCCATCGAGGGGAAATAGACATGTAGTGTATTTGAGTCGGTAAGAGGCAGACTAATCAATAGCGGAATCAGCTGTCGCATCGATGTCTCCAACATAACCCGTTGCCAGCCCTGCTGCGACTCCAACGTCTGAACACGCAGCAAACTATCGGTACCCCCTGTATAAAGTAATGCCCGCAGTTGTTTTTTATAGTCCATTTTATCCAGAGTGGATGTCGCAATCCGTGATTCAATCCGACTAAATTCACGGCTGATAAAATCCGGTATACTGAGGATCAGCTCTTGCTTAACCCCATGTTTCAGTACTGCAAGCTCATTTGTATCCAAGAGAAGCACATTGTCCAACTGCAACCCTTTCTCGCGCGTCGCTCCAAATGCCCCATCAAACCATTTTATCATACTTATATTCATTTCTGTGGTATAGCTATGTGGTTCATCAAAAAGCTCATAATCGATCCGTTCTGGTACCCCTTGCCGCGCAAAAGCTTCCTTGGCAATACGAAAAGACTTGAGCATCTGATGGGCGTTGAAAGCAGCGTTACCATCTTTAAGTGCCGAAATAATCTTAATAGCCTTAGGAGCCATTGTCTGTAACAGTTGTCCTTCTTCAAAATGCAGGAGCCCATTGGGATGGAGTTCGCAGACACAATTGCTGTTCATGATATACGCGCGGAAAGTTCCGACGCTGACTACGGGAACGGCCGCTTTGATCCGCGGATCCATAGCCGCGAGCCACATCGTCTGATTGCCACCACCACTGGCTCCGGTAGCCCCAATCCTTTCGGGATCTACCTCAGGTAAACTACAGAGCAGGTCAATGGCACGACTGTTTTCAAGTAGCTGTATACCCATCAGAGGTGTCCCCAGATCGAGCATTGCCGACCCAAGATTAGCTCCATGATACTCATGCTCATGCTCACGTCCGCGCTCGCCCGACCCCATGGCATCAATACAAAGACATACATAGCCGTTGGATGCCAACATATGGGCCGTACGCTGAACAATTTCACTTCGCCGCCCCGGTGGCCAATGCCCGTGGCTATTGAGTATCGCCGGAAATGGTCCGTTGCCTTTTGGCACATATAAACTTGCAGGAACATATAGCCCAGGCAAGCTCTGAAAGATCAGGCTGTGAACGGTATAGTTGTCCTGCTCAATTGACGAAATTAGCTGCATGTCCAGCGGCGGAATAGCATATCCGTCCAGTTTCAGGTTTTTTCTGACCAACTTGTTCATATCTTGCGGATTTGCAGCTTTCTCGTAATCCAAAGCCCCGATAAGCTGTTCCGCTTGATCTTCCACCATAACCTTTATCGGGTCTATCTCAGCAGGTATGGCCAATACGCTGGGCAACACCGCTCGTCGTTGTTGTTGTTGTTGTTGTTGTGCTTGAATGCTCGAATTTAATCCCATAAGTATACCGAAAGAAACTAAACAGATCTTGAAGTCTATCATTGTAATTTACCCAATTTAGTCCACATCCCACCAGAGTTTGGTTGCCGCATTGTCTGTACCGCCAAGCAGTGCACGTCCTTTGCTCAGTTCAACCAGATTGTCTGTCGCCTCGGTCAGTGGATAAGGCAATCTTTTAATAAATGTCCCAATAGGCAGGTCTGGGTTGTCGGACTGGATCAATGAATACATTTTTGGGAATCCTGTACGCCTATATTCTGCCCAAGCCTCCATACCATTGGGATAGATCGCTAACCACTTCTGTACGCCGATCTGTTCACGCTGTTCGGCCACGGTTGTTGCCCATTTGACGGGGATACTGGCTACAGCTGGCGAATTATGATAATCGCCGGGAGCGACAGGCTCATGGTTTGATGCGATATAATTACTGATCTGCGTCGCATCTGTAACGCCCCATTGTTCCATACTCGTTTTGATGCCTTCCTCGTACAGTTGCTTAGCCTCACCGCCCATATTCCAGCCATTCAATGCCCCTTCGGCTCGTAAGAAGAAAGATTCTGCAGCACACATCACATGGAAATTCTGGGTAAAATTTCCTTCAATAGCCACGCCATTGTAACGTACCCAATAGGTGCCAACATTGGAATTGGAGCCTGACTGATTACGTACGTTCCCTAGATCCGTGGCCGTAGCACCATTTCGCACGCTATTGAATGTCTTTCCAATATAACTGGGTTGAAAATAAATGCCTAAACGTGGATCGGCATAACCTTTTAGGTATGAAGCAATAGTGGAACTCATTGAAAATTCGTTCCATACGGCAACTTGCGCCAATCCATTGGTATCATTTCCAGAAAGGGATTTGAGCATACTGGCATTGTGCGTATTGCTAGACATCAGACCGGCAGCAACAGCTGCTTCTGCTTCGACTTTTGCTTGATTTACATCTACCTTAGCGATACGCAAGGCCAACCGCAAGCGGAGCGAATTAGCAAATCTGATCCAGTTTTCGGTGTTTCCATCGAAGATCAGGTCGTATCCCTGAAAGATTTTCGTTCCGGCTGGCAAGGCCTTCAGATTGGCTACCGCTGTAGTCAATTTTTCAAAGAAATCTGCATAGATCTTATCCATGGAGTCATAAGGAATAACATCGTTGGCCTCGGCAGCACCAAAATAAGGGATCGGTCCAAATTGATCTGTTAGCCGATGAAAGGCATATACCCACATGATATTGGCCAATGCGGCCTCACCTGATTTGGATTCTGTATTTTCGAGAATGCTTTTGAGCTGTGGTGCGGTATCAACATAAATAACTGTCCAAAACCGGCGCTGCCAATCTGGAGTAAGCAGATAACGGTCCGTACTAAAGGAATTCGTAGTAAGTGCAAAGTATTGGGCATATAGATCCGGCCCCAGGTTTTGCACTGTTTGATAAAAAGATCTATTCATTGCAGCCGAAGACTGTGCCTTGGCAAACATAAAGGGCAATTCACGCTGTGTGATCACCGTGATATTGTTGGGATCGGTATTGATATCCTGAAAGTCCTTGGTACAGGACAACAAGCTTAGCACTAATAGCGAAGTAAATAGGGTACTTTTATTCATTGTTCAAGGATTTAAAAAGTTAACTTAACATTCAGTCCAAAGGAACGGACAGCAGGCGGCAACCCCACTTCAATTCCCTGAAAATTACCTGCTCCCAATGCCGCCTCAGGATCTATGGGGTTGTCTGTTTTGCCTATTCCCGGAATATCCAATTTGGATTTCCCTCGATAAAAGAAAAATAGGTTACGGCCTGTCAGCATGAGCTGTGCACTTTTGATCGCAGCGGTATTTTTTAAGTTAAATTTATAACTGACAGATAGTTCACGTAAGCGGACATTGGTCATATCATAGGTAAAGAATTCTCCCCAGGCATCGCGTCCGTTCTGCGATACACGGGTCCAAAGCTGCTGAGCTGTGATAGCCTTGGTATTAGCTGCGCCGCTCACGTCCACCGCATCCAGCACAAGCCCCCCTTCCCGGTAATCTGCGGTATAATCCGCTACTCCGAAAGCCGCTAGATAAGCTGAGGTACCCGATACGATCTCACCACCAATACGTGTATCAATCAAGGCATTGACCGTAAAATTCTTATAGCGGACCGAATTTGACCAACCCAATAAGGCCTTAGGGTTAAAATTTCCCAATTTTTGATTCGCGTCTACCACTGGCAACCCGCTGTCGTCAACCACATATTTCCCTGTCGCCGCATCCGTTTTCCATTTATAACCGTAAAGATCACCGTATTTCTCTCCTTCATTGACGACAACTGAGGCATATTTGGTATTTTCGGTAATCGTTGCTCGTTTTGTCCGCTCGTGCAGTTCAATCACTTTATTGGTATTGGCTGCAAAATTGAAAGTGGTCTGCCATTCTAGGTATTCTTTTTTTATAGGCGACGCAGTTAATTGGACCTCAATTCCCTTATTTGCT
Organism: Sphingobacterium sp. BIGb0116; assembly: GCF_024808035.1. NCBI lineage: Bacteria > Pseudomonadati > Bacteroidota > Sphingobacteriia > Sphingobacteriales > Sphingobacteriaceae > Sphingobacterium > Sphingobacterium sp. BIGb0116. The sequence continues at coordinate 68,522 of NZ_JANUDT010000012.1, forward strand.
ATATTTCCCGCATTGATGTATTGCCTGCTGAAACCGCTTGCCATTGGCAATCCAAGAAACAAAAGCTGATTAACTGTATTACTTTTGTACATCGTCAGATCAAAACCTAATCTGTTGGCAAAGAATTTCATATCCAGTCCCGCTTCATAGGATTTGGTCAGCTCAGGTTTCAATTCTGGGATTGCTTTTATTGGTGAACGAGAGATAAATCCTTTTCCCGCACCTAGCCCAAAAGAATACAATTGTTGAAGCAGATAGGGGTTCGCATCGTTACCGACCTGCGTATAGGAAGCCCTTAGTTTTCCATAACTGATCCAGCTTGGCAACTTGAGCCATTCATTGAAAATAGTAGATACACCGATTGAGGGATAGAAATAACTGTGTGGAGATTTTAAGGTTGAGGTCCAGTCGTTGCGTGCCGTCATATCGAGAAAGGTATGATCAAAAAAGGCCAGCTGTGCACTTCCATAGACCGAATTTAGACGTCGTTGGTAACCATTGATCAGTAGAAATTCTGGCGTGGTAGCCATCGTTAGGCTAAACTCATTCGGTACGGACAGGCCATTGGCCATATTCTGAAAGCTACTGTACTCCCGATTTAAGGAACTTGCACCAACATTATAGCTAATTTTGACCGCCTCGTTAAGTATATTATTTCCATTGAACAACAAATCAAAGTTGCGTTCCTGATAGCGCGCATGGGTTTCATAATATTTACCTCCAGGACGGACATCGCCAAGAGAAACAGTACCTGAGTAGAAGGCCCCTGTTGTCTTATCGATGTATTTATCATAACTGAACCTTCCCATTACATTTAGCCAATCCGTCAATTGATAGGTTGCCGAACCCAATGCGGTAATGCGATCGCGCACTTCATTGACCGAGGTGCGGTTGGTACTCCAATACGGATTGTCGTATACAGCAGAACCGGACCAGTACTTCCGCTGCGGCTCACCGGTAACCGGATCAATATCCTCAAAGTCTTTAAGTTCAGACTCATCCATATCCCGCGGCATCACGTACACTTCCACGGGGATTCCCATATCGCCTAAGCGCGGACGATTGTCGATCTGCTGGTTAACGTAATTGAGTTTTACATCTGTTTTTAGTTTTGGGATCAGTTCCGTATTTACGCGAAGATTCAAGTTACTACGTTTCAAGTCATTGCCAGGAATAATGCCTCCGATTTTATTGTTTGTATAAGAAACATAACCCTGCACTTTTTCCGTCCCTCCATAGGTGCTAATGCTATTGTTGAAGGAGGTCGCATTTTCAAAGAAATCGCGGACATTATTTTTATAGGTTTGCCCTTGTGGTCCCCAGCTCTCACCGACATTCGTACCACTGACACCTCCATTTCCCCGCCCATAGGTATTCTGGAATTTACTGAGCAAGTTGACCTGATCCAAGGATGCACTACCATTGTAATCAATATTATACCGACCAGCCTTACCTTGTTTAGTTGTAATCAATATGGCACCATTTGCGGCCCTGCTACCGTATAGCGCAGCAGCCGAAGGGCCTTTGAGCACATTGATGGATTCTATATCGTCCGGGTTGATATTCGCAGCGCCATCGCTCGTCCCATAATTGTAGGTTGTTCCGGTAGCTTGTTGTGCACTGGAATTATCATAAGGTATACCATCCACCACGATTAACGCATTGTTATTACCGGAGATGGACTTGTTGCCCCGCAAAACCACTTTGGCGGAGGCACCGGGTCCCGTAGCCGCTGTAGTCACGACAGCACCAGCGACTTTACCCGTCAGACTACTCATTACGTTGCCACTGTTGTCGCGGGCATCATTGACTGCACTTCCATCCAGCTGTTGTGTCGCATAGGTCAGCCCCCTGGTCTGACGTTTGATACCCAACGCGGTAACCACCACCTCATCAATCTGTTGACTTTCTTCCTTAAGAGCTATATGGAGATTACCTGTTGAGGGAACAGCAATTTCGAGTGTCTTAAAACCCAGCAACGAAACTTTGAGCCTATCCCCTGCATTCGCTCTGATATTAAAATTTCCCTGATTGTCTGTCCGTGCTGCAACAGGCATACTCAGATTAGTGATCGTTACACCTTCCAATGCGGCATGATCGGTAGCATTGGTGACACGTCCCCGTATTGTTGTAGTCTGTGCCGTAGCGAGACCTGTCCAAAGGAAAAGACAGCTCAGCATCGTGCCTACTGAAAATGTTGGATTACTGTGGATACGAACTATCATAATTTATCCATTTAGGGTTAAGATTTTTAGTTTATTCAATTGCGTTATAATCCAAAGAAAAACCTAAAAGCCTAAAAATCCAACACTTTCACCGGATAAAGTAGCGGTAACGTTATCGAAAATCACAGTCCCTGTAGCACCCAACATGGCACTTAATTAGGAACACATTTCCCATCAAAAAACTTACAATATAATTTTAGGAAGTTTGAAATTTCCGCTTAACGATCAACCAATTCCTTTACAGATTCTCCATTTTGGTCGGTAAATTTAGCCTCAATTTTAAACAACTGATACCATTTTCGGAACGTGCCTATAAAGACAAGCAGCATCAACAACATGGCCAAGATCGCTAAGAACGCTAATAGCAGCTGTCCTTTGGGCAAATAAATATCAATGACCTGTAGATAGCCCGCCCAAAAGGTAATTCCATCCATAAATACGCCCGGAATTGCCGTAATTAAGGCATATTTCCCCCGATTCATCCGAATAAGCATCGTCGTACAAACAATAAGCCCACAGGCAGCTAACAGCTGGTTGCTGATTCCAAATAGCGGCCAGATACTGCTTACATTTCCCGTAAAAACAAGATAGCCCCATGAAAAAGTGAAAATAGCGCTACATAACCAAACGCCGGGTTTCCAATCCTTGTCTTTAAAAGCGGGAAAAACACCACCCAGCATTTCCTGCAAAAAGAATCGTCCAACTCGTGTACCAGCATCGATAGCTGTAAGGATAAACACGGCTTCAAACATTATGGCAAAATTATACCAATAAGCCATCACATTGTCCATAAAGGGAACCTTATCAAAAATATGGGCCATCCCGACAGCCAAGGACACGGCGCCCCCGGTACGGCCGTGGAGGTCTACTCCTATACGATCTGAAAAATGCTGCAAATCTACCGCTTTTAATTCGGGATGTTGTGCCAAAAATCCTGCGTAGTCACCGACTGGTGTGTTGATCGCAAAATAGTCGCCCGGCAGTAAGGTACAGGCAGCGATCAATGCCATTAAAGCGACAAATCCCTCCACCAGCATTGCACCATACCCTACAAAAAGAATCTCCCTTTCGGTGCCCAGCATCTTAGGCGTCGTTCCGGTCGCGATAATCGCATGGAAACCCGAAATTGCACCGCAAGCGATCACGATAAAGATAAATGGCAGCACAGGTCCGCCGATCACTGGCCCACCTCCATGGATAAAATCGGTCAGCGCTGGCATCTGTATGGTCGGATGCACAAAGACAATGCCTATGGCCAGCATCAGGATCGTACCGATCTTGAGATAGGTGGAAAGGTAATCACGTGGCACCAGAAGCAGCCAGATGGGTAAGACTGATGCTAAAAATCCGTAAACAGCAATCGCGATTGAAATGGTCTTGACATCCCAGTCGAACAGGTTATGTACGCCCGGAATCTCCATCAAACGATGCCCTGCTATGATGCCAACAATCAATAAAATACCCCCCAATACACTTGCCAACGTTACAGATCCTGTTTTATACCGCATCAAGAGTCCCATAAATATCGCAATTGGCATGGTCAGAATAATAGTAAACAGGGACCATGGGGCTTCGTGCATGGCACTGATGCAGGCCAGTGACAGTCCGGCCAAGGTCAGGATTAGAATAAACAGAACGGCTATACCGGCTATCCCACCAACAACGCGGCCGATCTCCTTGGACGCAATGGTAGCAAGACTTTGCCCTTTGTGCCGTACAGAAGCAAACAGGACAACCATATCATGAACACCACCGCCCAAGACACAGCCGATCAAAATCCAGAGTGCCCCTGGAAGATAACCAAACTGTGCCGCCAGCACCGGGCCGACCAATGGTCCTGCCGCTGCTATTGCGGCAAAATGATGCCCAAACAAGACCTTACGATCCGTCTTAACGTAATCATGCCCATCAGCAAACTCGACCGCTGGAGTCGCTACCGCATCATTGAGCCGTAGCACTTTCTGCGCCATAAAAATTCCGTAAAAGCGGTATGCGAGCGCAAATATCAAAATCGACGCAAAAACCAGTGTGAGGGCATTCATATTAGCTAAATCCATCATATATCTAAGTCTAATGCTAGCACAATATATTATTTTTGCTCCAATACTTGTCCTACTTTCAACAGTTGCTTTTTTAATAGCCCGTAGTCGACATGCTGCACAATATGATCATTATCAATCGCTAGGACTGCAGCGGCACCAGCACTCTGCCCCAACACCATAAATACGGGTTCCATACGAATGGAACCAAAGGCAATATGTGAGCTGGATACGCAGACAGGGACTAGCAAATTTGTACATTCATCGCTCTTCGGGATGATTGACCCATAGGAAATGGCATAAGGCTTGGGTACCTGAACGCCAATATCGCCTTCATTTTGAACATACCCTTCTTTGGTCACATAGCGTTGTACATTGTGGGAGTCCAACGTATACGAACCCATGCCGATCGGATCTTCTACCCTGCACTTTCCTAGAATATTATGCTCAGTCGTCACATACTGCCCTATCATCCGCCTTGCTTCGCGGATATACAGCTGAAAAGGCCAGTTATCGTTATCCTTAAATTCGTCTTTTGCCACCCCCCATTCGGCCATCCTTGTCCTTATTGCGAAGGGAACAGTGGGATCATTTGCCATAAAGTAATATAGACCCTGCTGATAATGATGATGGGCCTCGATAATGGATTTTCGCTCGGCATAACTCGCTTCGGGATAGTTATAGTTCATCCCGATAAAATCGGTGCTGAACGGACCATGGTTGTTGGCATCGGTTTTATGGTTGGGCACCAGATCAAATTTTTGAAAGGCTTCGTCCCAACCGGCACGAAATAAACGTTGTAGTAAAACGTAATGTTGTGGATCGTAATCGCGAGGTTGGGCGAAGGGCTTCCGATTGCGGGCATCATTGGTCAGGCACATGCGGAAGCAATAGGCCTGCAGCTTCTGATCTGCTGTGCCATATTGCCCGGGATCTTCTGCAGAAACGCCGAATACCAGTCCACTGTTGGTGTCTCCCTCGCGTTTATAGGGGCTGATCTTCGCGATAAAGTGATGCCGGTGCTGAAAGACTCCGGTCTGCACACCGTTCCACCGCTCCCCATAAGTCTTATTGGCCTCCCGCCCGATCGTATAGCTTACTTTGGCCAGCGCCATCAGATCGCCTTCATAGGTGGCATCAATAAATATCTTCGCCTCGTACACTGTTCCGTCTAAGGTCTTAATCGATTTGATGGCTGTACCTTCTTTTTTAATGGCACTTTCCTGCCGATCTAAATAGGCCTCGCGCACCACATCAATCTGATAATCCCGCACCCATGTATCAAAAATACCCTCGGCGACATGGGGTTCGAAGATCCACATCGTCCCATGCTCACTATCCATTGCCACAGTGCCCTGCCCTCGATTGCCAAATGAAGCCCTCGATTGCCAATTCCAGCTCGATCCCTGCGAATAATGATCGTATACGTCCTGATAGAATTTTTTGGCAAAGCCACCGATAACGGCTTTATTGCCCGTGTCTGTAAAGCCGAGCCCTCCAGAACTCAGGCCTCCTAAATGTCGATCGGGCGATAAGACGACAACAGACTTGCCGGCCTGCTTTACCTCCAATGCAGCTGTAATCGCTGCCGGGGTACCGCCGTAAATCACGACATCTACCTTTTTGGCTACGTGCTGTGCTTCGACCTGCATAAAAGCGAAAACAAGTGCTAATTTTAAACCTATTTTTATCTTTTTCATACGTTTAATTTTGATCGGTGACCGGAACCCACAATAGCGCATTTGCCGCCATAACGCCTTTTCCGGATGACATAATCTCCACATAAGGTTTGTTACTTCCTTTCTCAAATTCGTATTCACCGAGCGCTACCCAGGTACTGGTTGTCTGTCCCAAAATATGGACTTCCTTGAAATTTATATCTTTTTCGATCCTTGTCTTTCCGGTATGGATAATGAACTTTCCAGATTCCGTGCTTTCGGCCGTTTTCGGAAAATAGCTGTAAAGCTTATATTTCCCCGCGGTAAAATCCTTTCCAGGAGCAAAACGTGCTACAGCAGAAAGATCATTATCCACTTCCTGATAACTCATACCATAACCCTTTTTTGACGATTTATGCCAAGCTCCCTTCAACATAACCTGATCCTTATCATCAACATGAATGATATAATCGGCCTTACGGCCATCCGCTTTCGGGTTGTCTCGCAGTATTTTCTCCACGCGTTTAATATCAACATCCTGAATAGCTATTTTGTTATCGATCGCTTCGCAGGCAGCCACCGCACCGGATTGCCCCAATACCATAAATACGGGCTCCATGCGAATGGAGCCAAAGGCAATGTGACTTGCCGACAGGCATACGGGAACAACAAGATTGTCGATTTCCTCTTTTTTGGGCACAATAGCCTTATAGGAAATCGGGAAGGGAGAAAATCCGCCAACCTCAACGTTCCCTTCATTTTTGACCATGCCATTGACGATCACACGGTCACAATTGTGCGAGTCCATGGTGTATGCAGCATAGCCTACGCCATCGGATACAAGCGCACGACCCTGACAGTGGTCTTGGGTCATAACGACATCTGCAATCATCCTGCGGGCCTCCCGAATATATAATTGTGGAGACCAATGGCTATTGTCGGGATATTCGTCTTTGGGGTATCCCCATTTTTTGAATTCGCTTCGTATCGCCTCCGGTACCGAAATATCGTTGGCAACAAAATATAAGAGACCCTTGGTGTAATCTTCGTGGGCCTTGATAATCTCCTTCCGCTCGAAATAATCGGCTTCGGGATAACGCCAGTTCATGCCGATCATATCTGTTGAAAATCCATTCCTATTATTGATATCGGTCTTTCCATTGGGCATAAGGCTCCAAATAAATACGTCCTGGATACTCTTCCAAGGCTGTATTTCTTTTTGGCGCTTTAAGAGTTCATAATTGGTTGCGTCGTAATTATCCGGTTTGGTGATTTCTATTCTGTTTTCAGGGACATTGGTCAATGTGATCCGATAATTATAAGCTTGAACCTTAGCATCTCCCGTTCCATTTTGTTTTAAAGGCTCCGTATTGATCCCCCATAAAATACCACTCTGAGGATCACCTTTTATCTTATAGGGATCTACACCCTCGGGAAACTGATGGCCATCAAGCAATTGAACACCATTAATCGTCTCTCCATAGGTACTGTTTGACTCTCGCCCAACGTGATAGGACACACCAGCTTTGGCCATGAGGTCACCCTCGTAGCTGCAGTCCATAAATATTTTGGCTGCTACAGTTATTTTTTTTCCATCCCCCTGCTCACTTGGAAGCAGTGAAATGGTTTTAATCGATCGATTGTCAGTCTTTACGGCTACCAAACGATGTCCCATTAACATTGGTGTGTTAGCATGTACCAGATAGTCCTTAAAAATAGATTCGGCTACCTTGGGTTCAAAAATCCATTGTTCAAAACTGCCATAGTGCTTGCCCATTTTGCGATAAAAATCAAGAGCGAGCCCTGTGACGACATATTTGTTTCCGATATCCGTTTGCCCTAATCCACCGGAGCTGAGCCCTCCTACCCGTGTACCAGGATCGATCAGTAAGACGGATTTTCCGGCCTGTGAAGCGGTGTAGGCGGCTATTACACCGGCTGAGGTTGCACCATAAATACATAGATCTACCTGTCTGTCTGTTTGCCCTTTGACTAAATGCCAAAACATCGTCAAAAGTCCAATGATCATTACGAGTGTCTTCATCATCATCTTAGGATTTAATAGCCTGGATTTTGTTCCAGATTTTTATTCGTTACAATTTCAATATTCGGGATCGGCCAAAGATAATTCTTGCTGGGATCGAACTTTCGGAGCTCGATAACCCGCATGTCTTTCTGATTAGCGACATTTTTATAATTCACGTAATTATCCCCATCGATCGTCGGCGCATTGGCCAGCAAACCTTTTGGAATACGGCCATAGAGCGTTGAATTCATAAATTTATCGGCCAGTTTCCACCGTCTCAAATCGACTAAGCGAAAGCCTTCATTGGCTAATTCGTAAAGTCTTTCTTTCCGTATGATCTCGCGCAGCTCAGCTTGCGTTTTATTACTCGCGATTGCCGGCATATCGACGGTAGGGCGCTGCCTGATGCTGTTGATTGCGTCATAGACGGTTTTGTCGATCGTATTGTTTTCGACCATCGCCTCGGCGTAAATCAACAACACTTCGGCATAGCGGCTCTGAATAATATTTAACTCCGATTCCATGGTAAAATCTTTGTCCTTTATATCGACATATTTTTTCCAACAATAACCAGAAAAGGTCGCATAAGCATTGATCGCATCCTGATTTTGGATACGTACTGCGGTAGATGTATTGTATGTATAGTTCCAACAGGTTATACTATCCTTATGGGTCTCAAACTGAAAACCAAAAAACGTGCTACCGGGAAGTGCAATGGTATATCCCAGACGCGGATCTCGATTGGAGAATGGTTTTTTAGGATCAAATCTGGAAGATTTGTCAATGGCAAATCCATCGGTGCAGAGATAGCTATCAACAATGGATTGCGATGGGATTTTGTTGGAAGTCCCTTGCGCGTTGCGCGACAGAAATCCGCGCGTAGCACTGTGGGTCTTTGTTTTTTGTAATCGCAGATATTGAAAAGCAAAAATAATCTCCTTGGAAGCCTGCCCATCGTACGTAAATAATTGGCCGAAATCGGCGTGTAAGGCATATACGTTTAGGTCCATGACTTCTTTGGCCGAATGGGCTGCTTCATCCCAAAGTCCGTTATTAAGTGCTGCCCGAGCACGTATGGCCAATGCTGCCCCTTTGGTCGCACGCCCAATATCTGCCGAACCATAGCTTACCGGTAAAATAGCGGCAGCTTCATCGAGTTCTTTGAGGATGAAGCTAGCAATTTCAGCCTTAGACGTTTTCGGAACATTGGCATCAGCAAGGCTTAGGCCGCTCGTAACCAAAGGTACTCCTCCAAAGTAATCGATCAGATATTGGTAAACATAAGCCCGGATAAACTGTGTCTCGCCTTTATAACGCTGTTGGAGTTTGGCATCCATCTTTCCATCCAACTTCTGGATATTGTCCAGGATGAAATTACATTTGCCAATGACCTTATAAGAATTGGTCCAGATATTCCGGATGTAGCCATTGTTGCTGTCGTGATCTCCCCTTCCCACAGCTTGTAAATCAGAGGTATTACGGTCCCACCCAATATCGGTGGCATCATCAAGGGTAAGGTTAATAGGCATGTCGTCCGTGGGATGAAATGCCAGGGCACTGTACAAACCATTGACAACCAATGTCAGCTCATCCTGATTTTTGAAATAATTTTCGTCCGAAGGGCCATCCAAGGGCGATCTGTCCAAGTATTTTTCGCATGCCCCCACCAAAAGGAGAACTGCAATCGATAGCATATATAACGCGAGTTTATTTAGAGTTTTCATACAAGCCAAGTTTATAATGTAATATCCAATCCAAAAGAATACACCTTTACCTGTGGGTAAAAGTTACCATAGCCTACTGGTGCTTCGACGTCATAACCGTCCCCAAATTTATCTACGCTGAATAAGTTTGAACCATTAACAAATACCCGAAGTTTATTCAGCCCGATGGACTTTAGTAGCTCAGCCTGAAAGGTATAGCCGAGCTGCAAATTTTTCAGGCGAAGATAGGCGGCATTTTTCATCCAAAATTGGGAAGACTGCTGGTTGTTATTCTGTCCGAAAGCCAATCGGGGATATTTCGCTGTAGTATTATCGGGTGTCCATCTATCTTTATTATCCTCACGAATTGTTCCACCAATTGCCCCGGTCGTCGTAAAGGGCTGAATACCGGCCCCGTATAGGTAGCCATCTGCTTTGCCTACACCTTGCAAAAGAAAACTGAGGTCGAACCCCTTGAAACTAAAATTGGAGTTGAGCGAATAGGTATATCGTGGAATGGTACTACCAATGATAACCTTATCGGACTCATTAATTACTCCGTCATCATTCTGATCACGGTATTTGAGATCACCTGGTGCTAAGGTACCAAACTGTGTGGCATGAGCTTTTACCTCCTCCACTGTTTGGAAATAGCCATCGGAAACATAGCCAAAGATCGAATTAATGGGATAGCCTTCCCGATTGACCGTTAGACCAGTCTGATTGATTCCGCGCATATCCAACACTTTGTTTTTGACATCAGAGAGGTTGAGTGTAAAATTATATTTAAAGTCTTTGGCCGGATCGCTTCGATAGCCCATGGAAAGCTCCCAACCTTTATTCTCGACGACGCCTGCATTTTGATAAGGCTTATTTAAACCAATGATGAGCGGGATATCCAGCTGTAATAATATATCACTGGTTCTTCTATTGTAAAAATCTGCTGTAATAATCCATCGTTTAAATAGGGTAAGATCAATACCGATATTTTTCTCCTCGGTAGACTCCCATGTAATATCAGGATTAGACATATCATTTAGCGCTGCCGTATTGACGATGCCATTGCCTAATGTGTACGAACCTAGGTTTAAAGATGCCACGGCTGGATAGGTCCCAATATTCTGATTTCCCAGTTTACCCCATGATGCCCTGATTTTCCCCTCAGTAAGCCATCCCTTGGATGCGGTTAGGAACCGCTCCTCGGAAAAACGCCATCCGGCGGATGCCGATGGAAAAAAACCATAGCGATTACCTTTGGCAAACCTGGACGAACCATCGTAGCGTGCATTGAGTTCTAAAAGATAACGATCTTTGAAAATATAATTGATCCGGGAAAATAAAGATTGTAATGCCCACTCTGAAGCACTTCCTGTCGCTGACTGATTTAATGCCGAACCCGCATTGAGCACTTCATAGTCAGGGAGAACGTAGGTGTCCCTAAACCCCTGGGAGTAATCAATCTTGTAGTCTTCCCGCGAACCACCAACCAATGCTTTCAACTGATGTGGACCAAAATCTTTGTTTAACGTAAGAGTCGCCCGCATATTATTAAAAAGTTCTTGGCTATTGTATTGAGTAAGTGCTGTACGCACAGGGACCGAGAAGCTCGGCGTACCATCTGGGAAATAGGACTGCACTGCTTTCCGGAAATTCTTATTTACCTGCGTCGCATATTTAGGTGCATAATTGACCTCAGCGGTCAACCATTCTTTGGGTCTATAGATCAATGATGCATTGATACTTCCAAATGGACTTTTGTTGGTAGAAACACCGCCATCAGCGGCGGCGGAGACAGGATTATTACCATTCCAGCCCAGTCCCCATGTACCATTGGAGTTTCTGAAGGATTGATTGGCAGGAATACTGCTCATCCACTGAAAAAGTTCTTCGATGCTCGCTGCTGGTGAGGTGACGATCGGATTGACGTATTGAAAGTCAAATTTAACGGCGAGCTGATCTGAGAATTTAACATCCACGTTGTTGCGGATGGTATAGCGCTTAAACGAGCTATTTAGTGTCAAGCCCTTCTGGTCGAAATAACCGACCGAGGTCAGCATTTTTACTTTGTTGGTGCCAGCATTGACCGTCAGAAAATGGCTTTGCTGAAATCCATTCCCCTGCAAGGACTCCTTTTGCCAATCGGTATTGGGATACTCGTCCGAACTGTCGTTGCCCTGATTACGATAGGCGGCAATGATATCTTCTGGATATAATGGACTCGCACCAACATTGGTATACGCTTCATTCGTCAGCAGCATATGATCCAAGGCATTGACAATTTTAGGCATATTAGTCGCAGACTGCCAGCCGAAATAATTATTGTAGGCAATAGCGACTTTATCAGAACTTCCCCTTTTGGTCGTGACCAAGATGACACCATTGGCAGCTCTCGAGCCGTAGATCGATGCGGAGGCGGCATCTTTTAATATGGAAATATTCTCTATTACATTGGGGTCGATATTATTGATAGAACCTTCGATCCCATCAATCAACACTAAAGGTGCTGCGTTGCCAAGTGTACCGATACCGCGGATACGGATATCCGCACCGTCCGCTCCCGGCTTGCCAGAACGCTGTGTGACGGTTACTCCCGAGGCCATGCCTTGAAGGGCCGAAGAGGTTTGCCCTGCGGGCCTATTGTTCAGATCTTCTCCCGATACGGCGGAAACAGCACCCGTCAAATTGACCTTTTTCTGAACACCATAGCCGACGACAACAACTTCGTCTATCATTCCGGTATTTGGTTTCAGACGGATAAGCACGGTGTTTTTGCTGGTAGCGGTTGCCACAAAATGCTTAACAGAATCGGTATCGTAGCCGAGATGGTGGGCATAGATCGTATAATTTTCGCCAGCAACAAGCGGGGTTAAAACAAACAATCCGTTGTTATCGGCCACAAAGTGGAGTTTTTTACTGCTCTTCTCGTGGACAAGATCAATAGTTGCGCCGGGTAATGTATTACCTTCGTTGTCTACTATTTTACCATTTACTTTCAGGTTTGATTGCGCAAATCCTACAGAAAAGTATGGAAATAGCAATCCCACGAGCATTAATTTGATTAGAATATGCTTCATAATTGTTTACAGTTGGTTATTCTGATTTATATATTGGTTTATTTTTCTGCGTTGGGTTGATTCTCTCCTACTGTACGTCCTCCTTTCTTCCCGAATTACTGATGTTAACAATACCATTGTTCACTTGGAATGTACAATCGTTCAATTGACAGAAGCTGTTCAAAAAATTGGCTAGCGATTCTTTGCTATTTAAACTTCCTGTAAATGAACTGTTGAGCAAATCAGGATTATCACATATAATCGAAACATCATAAAGGCTTTCGATTACTCTTAAGAGTAGAACGTTTTTGGTTTGGTTAAATTTGACAGACTGATTGGTCCATTCGACATTGGCAGTTAGATGTGGAATGAGTTTTCTTAACTCCTTATCTACACGATCAGGCTGAGATTTTGTCAATTCAGGCTCCGAAAACTTAATCATCTGCTGCAGTTTTAAATTAACCAATACTTCCTCTTTTGGTTTGAGGTATATTAAATCTCGACTTTCCGCTGTAACTGATCCGACCGAGATTTTGCCCTCCATTAGTTTTATCAGTACATGATCGGCATCCTTGGGATCTACGCTAAATATTGTCCCTAAGGCAGTGGTCAAATATCCTCTGTAATTGACTTGAAAAGGTGCATTTTTGTTTTTGTGCACGTTATAAATAACTCGCCCTTGCACCTGATGTACATCGCGGTGGCCTCGGCCACTATATTCGAATCCAATTTTTGCATGTGGATAAAGGATAACGGTCGTGCTATCAGGAAGCTGAGCATTGATTGTATAAGCATTTTTATTTTCATACCAGGTAACCTGTTCTTTTGTTGAGGTCGAGAAATTTTTCAAAAAGAGAACCGACAGTACGCAAATTAGCACAGCGGCACAGGAAGCCCAGGCCCACGGGCTTATTCTCTGAATTAGCATAGGTTTTGGCGGATCTACTGCATAAATATGATCGAGCACTTTCCGATGAACCATGCTTAAATCTGGTAACGGAATTTGTTGTAATGCTTGTCCTTCATCCTGATCTAGCATCTCAGTGATCCATAACTCTAGAATTGCAGTATCAATCTCGGCCATTTCGTCAAAAAATGACTCATAATACTGCGCATCCAAGCGGTTGTGGATATACGCCAACAATTGATCTTTAAAGGATTGCTCTTTCAAAATTTACTATAATTAGTTCAATACATTGCTGTATTTGTTACTCTATACGTTTGACAAAGAGAATCACACTATTACTTTTTTTATTTTTTTTATAGCTTAAATAAAAAGGCCGCAAAAAGACTGATTATATACTCATCTCGGTAGTTTTCTTGAATATATTTTTTGATATCTTTGAGTGCACTCACCAATTGATTACTCACAGTAGATACTGAGATACCCAGTAAATCAGCTATTTCTTTATAACTTTTGTCTTCAAATTTATTGAGGATCAGAATTTCCTTTCGTTTGGGGCTCAAGGAGTCGATTGCATTGGTCAACATCTGTTGTTTATCTTTGAAAAACAGTTTTTCTTCGGTATGATAATACAGTTCTATAGCTGAAGCCCATATTTCCAATTGAAGAGCCTTGTCTCTCTGCACTTTTCGAAAAAAATCCATAGCCAAATTATCCGCAATATGATTGAGAAATGAGACAAATCCCTTATTAGGGTCAATCTTTTCACGTTGGAGCCATATTTTGGTAAATACTTCTTGTAAGATTTCTTCTACAATAGTTTGATTTTTCACCAATTTGATCAATCTAACATAGATCTTTGGCGAATAATGGAAATAAATTTCATTAAACGAATTTAGGTCTCCATTTTTAAGTTTTTCCAGTGTAGCAGCTTCTTTAGGAGATTTCATTTGGCAAATTCTGATAATTGGTACGAACGACGAACTTAATATAGTGATAAATTTACTAAATCAAAATCATTGGTACCCACAATAAAATTTTATATTTCCTACTAATTGACCTCCCTCCGCAAAACAGGATATTTTAAAAGTAGAGAATTCGGGCCATATCTTCCCTAGTTTCCTTAATTAAAAATTGATTTACCATATCTTTCGTTTTTATGAGTAAAGAAAAAATATGAATGTAGAACTCGCTATCTATGGAAAACAATATCTATCTAAGCGATATGAAGGAGATATCGAAAAGTCTGTTAAATGATGATCTTTTCTTTAATTGAGATGAGGCAACCGGTAAAAGACATTTTTAGTTAGTAGCAGGATTCTTTCCCTACCTGTAACGCATAAAAATCGAACATTTTAACGGAGGAGCTATTATTCTCTATTTTGAAATAAAGATAGAAGTTTCTGAAAAGGTGTAATCAATTCCTAAATTTCTTAATTTAGGAAAATAACTAAACAATGAAGATCTCCATTTAAATAAAGACCAAAAGCTATGAAATACCTTATTTTACTTCCATTTCTATTAATTTTTAGCAATACTTTTTCACAGGAAAAAAATATCAAAAAAGACAAATGGCATTGGAACAACAACAAAATGAAACAGGATACAACAGCGGGATATTGTCAAGTTTTAAAAGTTGATAACATTCTTTATATATCGGGCGCCGTAACGACGGATCTTTCCCCTAAAGGAATTCAAGCAGTTTACACTGATTTAAAAGCGTCTTTGGCCAGTTTTGGAGCAACATTTCAACATGTGGTAAAAGAGAATTTGTACACGACAGACATTGAAGCAATGAAGAAATATAATGATGTAAGGAAAAAGTTTTACAATCATGACTTTCCTGCCGCTACCTGGATACAGGTACAAAGATTGTATATGTCAGATGCTAAATTAGAAGTCGAATTGATTGCACACTTACCTAAATAAAAATAGAGAAACTGTAAATTTGCATCTGACCTCTTCCCGAAAAACCGAAACATTTAAATATAGTTTTTGAATTTGGAAGGCTATGAAAAACAGTAAACTTTCAGAAGTTCAGATCATCAAGATTTTATCTAAACAAAATCAGGCCCTCAGCCCTCAACAAATCCCAAAATGTCTCAAGGCTGGCATTCCAATACTTTACAGATTGCTTCCAATATGCTTAGACCTGAGGCCAATTGAAATGGTTCTTAAGCTATTTAATGCAGTAAATTACAGTGTTTATACCACGAATACCTTTATTGATGCTTAAAACTTTATACCTACTTATCTTTCCCCTAATATTGCACGAAATAAGAAATAAAATCACTCATACATAATTAAACAAATGAAAAATTTATTGATCAAATCGGTTGCAATGATTGCCTTAGCCGCCACCTCTTGTTCTGCTCCATCTTACTTTGGGAAAAGTTATGCTCCAACCCAGCATGTGGATGTTTTTTTTGATGTAAATGACATTAAAAAAGGATACGAAGTAATGGGAACAACGGATATAGGCAAAGGTTTTGGCTCCATAGAGGCCGCGCAGCAAAAGGTAATAACACTCGGCCAATCCAAAGGTGCGGATGCTGTGGTCATGAAACTCACCGAGGAAGTGACGGGATCATCAAAATCAGACTTTGGAAATCTACAGAACGGCAAAAAGAATAATACTTATACAGGCGGTTCGATTACAAATAATATCAAGGTTAAAAAAATTGTAGCGACATTTGTCAAATATAAATAAATCGCATCCCTGTAATTTTATGCTCATCGTGCTAATACAGCTGTCAGGTCTTCAATTAATTTTATAGTTACTCAATTAATATCCGAGCGTGCAACAATTTAACAAATACATGATTTCCTAATGTATCAATTTCCGGTCCTTGTACTTGGGGCCGGAAACTATTATATTAATATCACCATTGCACGACATCTGGCCGCCTGCCCGATATCGCTTGTCCGTTTTGATGTAACCAATAGTACCGTTCATGCCTATAATCTTATTGTCAATAGATAAAACTTTCAATCATCATCCATTTCAACTAATTTTGTTTAAAAAAAGAACAGCAATAAGTTATTCAAGGTTTAAATGTCATTAGCATTCAGGATAAAGTGGAAGGAGTTTTTGGTTATTTTCCTGATTTATGGAATATGGAGTGTCGCCGTATTTCTCTTTCTGGTACAACTTCAGGGCTTTGATAAAACAGTTGATCAATTTGAAGGTGGAATTAATCTCTATGTAAGTTTTACTCATACAATCATAAAAGGCACGGTAGTTTTCTACGTGCTTATATATCATTTTGCTATACCCGCGATTATGGATCGACGCTGGGGAAAAGTATCAGTCCAGGTCATCGCCTTCTTCACCGTGCTAACTATTTATGAATATTACTGGACATTTTTCGTGCACAGAAGCGATCGAGAAAGCGCCGGAAACCTAAGTCCGGATTCATTTTTTATAACAACAACAATACTAAATATTGCCTCCACCGTTATATCCTATTTTGTGGCCGTTGCTATTTGTTCAAACGTGATTCGCAGGATTAAAGAACAGTTGGAGCGTGAAAAATTAAAAGCGGAATTGGCGGCAATAAAATATCAGATCAATCCTCACTTCCTTTTTAATTCATTGAGCTTAATTTACACAAAAACGTATAAGAGCAATCCTGAAGCGTCACAGGCAGTCCATCTGCTATCAGAAATAATGAGTTACGCATTGGAGGATTGGGGTGAACAGGGAATTGTACCGTTAGCTTTAGAAGCTGAGCAAATAAAAAAAGTTATTCAGATGAACCAAATCCGGTTCAATAACAACATAAAAATAAGCTACAGCGAAGATATTCAACTTAAGGACGCTAAAATCCCTACCTTAACTTTAGTCACGCTGGTTGAAAACGCATTTAAACATGGTGAACTTCATGATGCAAAAAATCAGGTCTCAATTGAAATTATGGCCCGAAACTCCAAAATAAACTTCTTGATAAGTAATAAAAAAAGAAATGGTCCAAAAGAATTATCAAAAGGTATCGGCGTAAATAATGTGCAACAACGCCTGAATCTGATGTACGGCAGCACACACACATTTACAATTAAGGAAGACGAAAATTATTACATAACCGAAATAATTATAAATATCTAACATATGATAAATTGTATCGTAATTGACGACGAACCACACAATATCGAACTGCTGACACTACATATTGAACAGATTCCCTATTTAAATTTAGTGGGTACTGCAGCCGATCCAATAGCTGCATTACAGTTACTTAACAACACGGAGGTCAATCTGTTGTTTTTGGATATTCAAATGCCGGGAATAACTGGATTGGAATTTTTGAAGATGTTGAATGAAAGATATAAGGTAATTCTCACCACCGCATACAGAGAATATGCCCTTGAAGGATTTGACCTGAATGTTGTGGACTACCTATTAAAACCCATATTTTTTCCACGTTTTCTACTAGCGGTGGAAAGGGCACAACAACAGCTTTCGATCGACGCTAAACAAGAGGAAGAATTTATATTTGTCAAAACAGAATATAAAGGGAAGCTGGTCAAAATTAAGCTTAACGAAATCGTATACATTGAAGCTAAAGCAAAATATGTCTGTTTTTACACCGCTGATGACAAAAGTATTATGGTCCAGCTCAACATAAGTGCTTTAAACAATATATTACTGCCTGATCGCTTTATGCGAATCCATAAGTCTTTTATCATTGCTACTCCATTTATTGTAATGATCAATGGGAATATGGTTCAATTAGAACATTATAAAAATGCCGTCCCTATCGGACAGACCTATCGAGATTCGTTCATGAGCCGGATGACAAAAAAAGTTCTCAATAATATGGTAAAAGATCCGCTCAACTCAGCTATTTCAAAAGACTAGTGTGAACCTGATAAGAGCTGCAATACTTACACGATAGTTGTCCTTGTTCTGTCTGTCAGCAAGAATGTCGTCGTCAATGTGACTTAAATGTGAAATTAATCAATTCGACTTCTAATTTAGCATCTGACATCTACAATCTTTGTAAAAGAGAATCCGATCCATATGAAGATAGAAATGCAAGCTTAAATTACTGTTCTGCTTGGCTCGAATATTGCAATTTTGCAGGAATAAAAACCTGAAATCTTACTTGTAAATTAGTTTTGATGGAAAAACACCAAATAATAGAGAAACTGAAGGAATTTTATCCGACTGATATTTCACTGGATGATATTGCTGCCTATGCTAATTCGGAACCTTATAAGAAAAAGAAGAGCTATATCGATAGCGCATGGTCCGACCGCAATCAATGGGATCTGTTGAAGGCTTCCTTATCTGATCTATCAACTGAAATTTGGGACTACTCCTTTATGGGCGGAAGCCCCTGTTATCACTTTTCCTTTATCCAAGAAGAAAATAAAGAGATTTTGTACTCTTTATTTGTTAGTGTAATTTTACCATATTATGCAATCAGGATTATGAATATATCCAATCTTGATAAATCTTTTGATCCAATAAGTGCTATCGAATCTCGGGTATTTGAGAAACTGGAAAATAAAGTAAAAAAAGTCTTCCCAAAACATCGGATTATAAGGGATAAAGCGTTGCTACAGACAAAGGTTGATATTTTCGAGGCTGATGGTGAATATCCGCCATCGATACAACATCTATTGTTCTCGACGATTGAAACGTAAGGATCTTCCTACTTCAGTCGGTGTCGGGGGCTATCTAGGACAAACAAGGCATATATAGGCGGTACACGGGAGATACCGAAAAGTCTTCAAAGGTTAACAATAGACGTATTCAATAACTTAAAATAGCAGAACTAGTACTGAGAACTAATAATCACACAGCCCAATCATCAGATGGGACCGTATAGATTACAAATTGAAAAAAAATTGATATAACAGTATTTAATCATCACTAAATTTTGAAATCAATTTTTCCTTGATATCGATAGAAAAATATAAGTGGTGTATTTTATAGCTGTTATTCTCATAATACTGCTTTTTAAACTCCTCATATTTATCATTTTTATAGATTACTATACTTTGATATCCGAGTATAAAAAAGATCCAATATTTCCCTAAGGGGCTATAACTGTATTGACAAGAGTACTTAAGCACTCTTGTCAATCGTTAAGGGAGCCTTTTTGGCTAGACGTCCCCTATAGTTAAATGATATTAAATTCCAGCTTCTTTATCGGTAAAAATCTGGACTCCTGCTTTCTTTTCAATTAACTGTAGCGGATATAGTTCAGGATTATATACACCATTAAGAACTTCATTCAAAGCGTTTCTCTTGGATTTACCAAAGGTAACAATCAGAATATTTTCAGCTTTATTGATAATAGGTTCAGTCAAAGTAATTCTGAACATTGCCTGAGGCTTTAAATAGTAGGCATCAACCCATTTTTCTTTTTCTTGTAAGATCTTTTCTCCTGGAAATAGAGAAGCTGTGTGGCCATCATCACCCATTCCTAAAAGGATGAAATCAAAAATACCGTCAGCTCCCAAAACATTTCTGATTTGGGCTTCGTATGCTTTAGCGTAATTTTCAGGCTCAATTCCCTCTTTATACATGGGAAAAATCTGATTTTCATTTACCGGAACCTTATTCAAAAGTACTTCCAAAGTCATCTTAAAATTACTTTTCTCATCTTCAAGAGAAACCCATCTTTCATCTACCCAAAAAAAATGGATTTTGTTCCAAATTATTTTATCTGCATATTCAGGAGTAGCTAATAAACTAAAAATAGCTTTCGGTGAAGAGCCACCACTCAACGCGACCACAAATTTATCATGCTTCTGGATTGCTTTTTTCGAAAGCTCAACAAATGTATCTGCTGCTTCTTTATATAAAGCATCCAGATTATTAAATATCGTAATATTCATTCTCTTTTCATTAGATTTTAAACCCACTGATGTCCCTGCCGCTCGACCAGTGCATCACTGTCATCAGGGCCCCAGTTTCCCGAAGCATAATTTGGGAAAGATGGGTCTTTGGTTTTTTCCCAGGTTTCCTGAATCGTTTTTATCACATCCCAAGCTTCTTCTACCTGATCAGAGCGCATAAACAGTGTAAGGTCTCCCACAAGTGCTTCCAATAAAAGAGTTTCATAAGCTTCGGGCGTATCGGTCTGACAGGCAAAATTATCGAAAATCATTTCTACAGGTTTAAGCTCTAAAGACAAGCCTGGTTTTTTAGACATAAACTGCAATCTGATGTCCATTTGTGGCTGGATATTAATAACCAATCGGTTTGCCGACAGAAGCGAGGTGCTTTCTGAAAAAGTAGAATTTGGAAGTGGCTTAAACTGAATCGTTATATAAGAATGCTTTTCTTTCATCTTCTTACCGGTACGAACATAAAAGGGAACATCCTCCCATCTTTCATTATCCAGATAAAACTTAATAGCGACAAATGTTTCCGTATTGGAATCATGAGCAATTCCATCTTCCTGGCGATAGCCATTTACTTTTAGCCCGTTTACTTTGCCTCGTCCGTACTGTCCTCTTACCGCATAATGATCTACTTTTTCGGGAGAAATCCTACGGATGGATTTTAAAACATCAACTTTACGATCCCTGATCTCACCCGATTCAAGTGAAGCCGGAGGTTCCATAGCAACCATACAAAGAATTTGCAAAAGATGGTTCTGAATCATATCGCGCAAAGCTCCTGTCTGCTCATAAAAACTGGCTCTTGTTTCCACACCTACTTCTTCGGCAACCGTAATCTGTACCGATTCTATATGTCTGTGATTCCAAAGAGGTTCAAAAATTGAATTTCCGAACCTGAACGCCAAAATATTCTGAACGGTTTCTTTACCTAAATAATGATCAATGCGATAAATCTGTTCTTCCTGGAAAGTTTGTGAAAGAAGATTATTTAGCTCAATGGCAGATTCTTTATTGTGACCAAAAGGTTTTTCGATAATAATTCGATCTGTTGCAGGATCAGATGCTATTGACGTATTTTTGAGATGATTTGAAATTACCGATACAAAGTTTGGTGCAATCGACAAATAGAAAAGTCTGTTTCCTCTCATTCCGTACACCTTGTCAAAATTTTCCAGTTTCTGATATAAATTCCGATAAGAGCTTTCTTCATCAAGCTGATGCTGAAAATAGCTGATGTGAGCCTGAAAACCAGCCCAATCTTCCTTGATTACAGTTTTCCGGGAAAAACTCTCCAGATTTTCTTTAATATAAGCCCTGAATTTTTCATCCGTATTTTCGGCTCTTCCTAAAGCTAAAATATTAAACCCTTTTGGCATTCTGCCATCGATATATAAATTGTAGAAGGCAGGAAAAAGTTTTCTTTTTGCCAAATCCCCTGTTGCACCAAAAATAACGATCGTTGTTGGATGCAGGATTGTATTGTCACTCATTGTTAGATTCAGTTATTTGGGTTTTGCCATGAGGTATGAAAGACTCCTTCTCTGTCAGTTCTTTGGTAAGTGTGTGCACCAAAATAATCACGCTGAGCCTGAAGCAGGTTTACAGGTAAAGATGCTGTGGTATAAGCTTCGAAATACCCTAGAGCCGACTGAATCCCTAAGCTTGGAATTCCGTTTGATACAGCAAAAGCAGCTGTTTTTCTTAATGAAGAAATTTTATCTTTTACAATTTCTGAAATTTCCTGATCCAATAAAATATTAGATAAGTTCTCGTATTTTGAATAAGCCAGATAAAATTTCTCCAATAAAACCGAACGGATGATACATCCACCTCTCCAGATTTTAACAACATCTTTTAACGGAATTTCAAACTGATATTCTTCAGAAGCTTTTACCAATAATGCCAAACCTTGCGCATAACTGATTAAAGTAGATAAATACAAAGCATCCCCCACCTCTTTGATGAACAATTCTGTATTTTCAGGAGTTTGTACTTCTTCTTTAGCATATAATTGCGAAGCTTTCACGCGCTCATCTTTGTAAGCGGATAAAATTCTTGATGTTACCGCAATATCGATGGTTGGAATAGACACCCCAACTTCCATAGCCTCCTGGGAGGTCCATTTTCCGGTTCCTTTTGCTCCTGCTTTATCTAAAATCTTGTCGACAAGAAAACCGTCTGTTACATCATCTTTTTGCTGGAAAATATCTCTTGTTATTTCA
The DNA here is from genome assembly GCF_024808035.1 of Sphingobacterium sp. BIGb0116. Lineage (NCBI taxonomy): Bacteria > Pseudomonadati > Bacteroidota > Sphingobacteriia > Sphingobacteriales > Sphingobacteriaceae > Sphingobacterium > Sphingobacterium sp. BIGb0116. The sequence continues at coordinate 91,210 of NZ_JANUDT010000012.1, forward strand.
ATAAGGAAAGAATTCATCTCGCCTTCATTCCATCTTTTGAAAACTTCATACAATTGGTTATTGTTAAGATTAGCTCCTTTTCTCAGTAAATCGTATGCTTCACTGATTAATTGCATGATAGCATATTCTATACCGTTGTGAACCATTTTAACGTAATTCCCTGCAGCTCCTTTTCCCATATAAGCGGTGCAGGGCTCCCCTTTTACTTTTGCTGAAATAACTTCCAGCATAGGCTTCACCAAATTGAAAACTTCCAAATCTCCACCCGGCATAATACTCGGTCCTCTTCTTGCCCCCTGCTCTCCTCCAGAAACTCCCATTCCCATAAAATGAAGGTTTTTAGAAGCTAAATCAGCTATACGTCTCTCGGTATCTTTGAAATAAGAATTTCCCGCATCAACGACAATATCTTTTGGACTCAGAAGCGGTGTTATGCTTTCAAGAACAGCATCAACCGGTTTACCTGCAGGAACCATCAAAATAACTTTTCGCGGACTGTCTAAACTCAACACAAATTCCTCTAGAGAAACAGTTCCAACAACCTTTGTACCTGAAGCAACTCCTTTACGAAGTTCGATTACCTTTTCTTCATCTAAATCGAATCCTACGACAGAAAAACCATTATCGGCAATATTGTAAAGCAGATTTCTTCCCATTACACCCAGACCAATGACCCCGTAATTATACTTTTCCATTCTTACTTAAAGTTTATGTTATGCATCAAATTTACTGAAATGCATGCCAGCAAAAAAATTATCTAAAATTTTCTTTCAATTGTGACATTAGTAATCATCAACTGGAAAATTTCATTAGTTATTTGGTTACGAGCTTCCAATATAAAAGAAGAGTGCCTTAAACAAGGCTAGTCAATACAAGTCTTAACATATCCGAATTCAAAATTATTTTATCAGGTATCGTATCAAAGCCTACATTTTCATCAACTTCTGAGAATCCTATTTGATTAGGTTCAAATTGAAAAACGTAGAATTTTTTATTAAACCAAACATCAAGCATTATTGAACCAGATGAAAATTTCATATATTCATACTTTAAATTATTCTTTTTCAAGAACTCAATCGTATTGTTGAACATTATTAAGTAATCCTCCATTTCTATTTCCTTGTTAAAAAAGTTCCCCTGAATTTCGAAGAAAAATACTGAATCCACCGACTGATTTGATTTCAATCCTATATCCTATTGTCAAAGCTGCAATGGAACAATTGGCATGATAAGTTACAAACTTATCATCTAAATACCCTACATTCTATCATTAGACCCCGATTCATAGTCCCATGCTGATCTCTAATCCGGTTTGGGGCACAAAGTGGGATGCTTATTTTTCTTTTATGCTGGATGTCCAGTTCAGTCATATGTAAAATCCGAAGATTTCAAAACTTCAATTTTTGCACAAGCAAAGGAAATAGCAGTGGGATTTGATGATGGCGATAAAACTCATGATCTATTAATAAAAACATCAAAAAGAACAAGCATGATAACGAATATTCCCAGAGCAATTGGTCGGGTATACCAATATGATGGCTGTCCGAACCTTTTCACAATAAGTCCAACAATAATGCTAAAAATGGCTAGAAACAAGCCCGATGCTTGATTATCATTCATACGCTAAAAATAAGTAAAAGAATTGACACGCTAGGTCCTAAATCAATTCCTAACTTTACTTGAAAAACGAGTCCCGTTATAAGGAACATAACTGGAATCCGTAGTTTTTATTTACACATTTAGTGGGACAGGTCCGAAAAAAATGAAAAAGTTTTTTACTTGGTTAATGTATGTCGCTGCTTTTTTTTCTGGAATTATTATATTGTTGTTTATTTATTTGTCTGTTGACCCATTTCGTAAACAAAAACAAAGAAAACTTTATTATAAAAGGATCGAAGAAATAAAAACACGTAGGAATCTTTACTGACAATCATATTTTAAAAGCTCTACATCTTCTGCGCCAAAGGCCCATCTTTAGTGACCAGACTAGACCAACCCGGAAAAGACCCTACGGTTAGCTTTGCGATCAATCTGGACGCTAGAAATATATTGACCACCGTTTCTTCCCCCAAATCCCAGGTTACCTCGACAGGTGAAATCGCATCAAATGCTTCAAGGTTTTCTTTGACAAACTCAGCAGGATTTAAAAACGGTAGATTCTCCCTTTTATGCCATTCAGATTCTCTCGGAGTAGGAACGCTATTGTATAACCAAATATCTCCAACTATTCTTTCCTCATTCAATAAGTATGCATAACAAACCTTATCGTCATCTTCGATAAGTACGGCGAATTCTGGACGATCGTTTGATACATATTTTGTTAAACTTCCCATAAAATAGCTAATTTAAAACAACGAAGTCTGTGCCGTATCACTCCACAGTGGAGTCAATCCCTCCCCTATCGAAAGCTTCATAACGGTGACTTGTTCAAAGAGATTGTTCAGCATAGCGCTAAGATAACATTTATATCAGAAAAAAGGCTGGATGGATCCAGCCCTGATAAAGATCTTATCCTATTTTAAACACTAAACCAAGCAATTGTGTTCCATGGAAAAACTATGCTTAAAATTATATCTTGGATTCATGCTATGGTTTTACAACTTCAATACGCTCTCCATCGGCCGGAATAAATGTCTTTTGCAGCAATCCCTCCTTCTCCAATCTTTGCTTTAACTCAAGGCGCGTGGTAGGACAATGATTGATGGCTTCCATGTGATTTGCCAATACTTTGCCTGGCGCATCACGGATAAACTTTACAATATCGTCCATTGTCATCAATAGTGGTCTGCCGAAATCGAATTGTGCCGAACCGCAAGCTAGCACAGATACGTCGGGCTTGTAGGTAGCCAACACCTTTTTTACGTCATCGGTATAAATGGTATCTGCACTTATATATACCGATTCTTCATCGGATGACTGCCATACGAATCCATACACATGCCCCATTGGTTTTCTTACCCAGCCATAGCCATGAACTGCAGGTGTCGCAGTAAGTTTGCCTTTCAGAAACGAGATTGTCTCCCAATAATCAATCGCTTGCAGGACATTTAACCCCCATTTTTTTAATTGGCGGGCGTGGTTTTCACCGCACAGGACGGGAATTTTACGGCTACGCAAAAACTCGATTCCTACCGCATCGATATGGTCGGGATGCAGGTGTGTAATCAAGCAATAATCGATTTTCTGCAACAGTTTTTCGCTTTCAATGGGTAAATCAACCAAAGGGTTGCGACGGGGTTTGAAACGGAAAAGGGTTAGCGGAACAAATGTCTTTGACTTTCCCAATAAAGGATCAACCAATATAAAGTTGTCTTCCGATTCGATAATAATAGTGGCATTACGTATTTGATGTATTGTCATAGTGATAACGTATTTAAATTCCTAACTTAGCTGGTAAATTTCGGTACAACCTTCGGCTAACGAAAGATATTTACCCAGAGGTTTCCCGGTTACAAAATTGTTACCTAATGAATTATAAGGAATTTGAAAACTGTTCCGTAAATCTTTTTTTCAGAATATTTTCCGGGAAGTGGAAGCCCTTGATCCTCCATCATTTTTTTTATACGGGTGATGAACGCTTCATTGAATTGTGGCGTAAAATGCCCAAGGTTTCCAAAAAAGTATTATTAGAACAACTAAAAGAAATGGAAAACGATGGAATTGTGGTTCGAAAACAAGTGAACACCTTTCCTCCGGAAGTATATTATGGGTTATCTGAAACGGGTAAAAGTCTAGAGCAATTGCTGCTTCATATTGAATCATGGATGGAAAATTACCAGGTTCAGCATACTACCGGGTTAGATCCTATGAAAGAAAAGCAAAAATAGGAAATGGTAAATGGTTTAATACAGGGGTCTGTGATACTGTCCCCTGATAAAAGGATGTATCTTACCCTATTAAAATTTATTGTCAGATTATGAAGCAGAACAAATATGACGACCAAACATTCTTCGATCAATATAAAAATATGGACAGATCTATTAAAGGTCTTGAAGGTGCCGGAGAATGGCATGCGTTAAAAAATATCCTTCCGAGCTTTGATGGCAAAAATGTATTGGACCTGGGCTGCGGTTTTGGCTGGCATTGTCGTTATGCTATTGAAAACGGGGCCAAAACAGTAACAGGTGTCGACCTTTCCGAAAGGATGCTCAATAAGGCGAAAGAAATCAATGACCTGCCTGGCATCACTTATATCAGAAGCGCATTGGAGGATATCACGTTTGAGGAGCAGGAGTTCGACTGCGTCATCAGTTCCCTTACATTCCATTACATCAAAGACTTTGATCCGCTCTGCATGCATATAAACCGTTGGCTAAAACCGGGCGGCAGTTTTGTGTTTTCTGTTGAGCATCCGATATTCACTGCAAGACCCGACCAAGACTGGGTTTACGATGCATCCGGAAACAAGTTATACTGGCCCGTGGACCATTACTTTGAAGAAGGAAAGAGGGAAACACATTTCTTACAAAACAATGTAATAAAATACCATAGGACACTTACCACTTATCTTACAATCCTGCTTGCCAATAACTTTGCCATCGATTTAGTTACTGAACCACAGCCAAACATGGAAATGATTAACAGTGTCGCCGGAATGGCAGACGAACTCAGAAGGCCTATGATGCTGATCGTGTCGGCACAAAAAAGGCCGGAATAATCCAGCCCTGATATATAGTTATGATCCCAATAAAGAGATAGTCGGTTTCAAAAAATAAAAAAACCTTGAGGAGGGGGATCTCAAGGTTTTTACTACCTGTTATTAACCTAATTTATGAAAGTATTGGTATAACAATGGTTAGTTCGCTTTCGTTTGATCTTTTTATAAAAAGGTTGAGTTCGTCTCTTCGGCCTTGTATTTATTTCTATTTAAATGAGAGCTTATTCAAAATGGTATTGGTTAAGAAACCAACTTAACCTATAAAAAGAAAAAGGCCGCTTAGACAGTATCCAAGTGGCCGTAAAACCTTATATGGTTATATACTCTATTTTCCTTTAGCTTTCTCTTCCTCGATCTGCTTTACAAACTCTACAGTGACGTCCGCTAATTCGGCTATCTCCGATATCGAAAACTTATTCGAAGACAAAAGATTTTTTATTACTTCCGCCTTTCCTTCGGCTTTTCCTATAACTTCTCCCTCTGCTTTTCCTTCTGCTTTTCCTTTAGCCTCTCCTTCGGCTCTTCCCTCAGCCATTGCTTTTTCGCGCGCTCGTTTCAATAGCTCCTCCTGACTACTTCGGATACTCTCGGCATCCCATTTATTCTTTAAACTTACGTTGTACATCTCTCGTTCCTCCGGTTTTAGTTTGCTATACTCTGCTAACTGAAATAACTTCTCAAAAATAGGCTTACGCAAATAAGTGGAAAGTCCATTTAGCGAAGACATATTTTTGAGTACATAAAGCCAACGATCTAAATCATTAACTAACTCTGCATCAGCTTTTACAAAGTTAACCAATTCCACATATATAAAGCCTAGATCGTCATAAAATATTTTACCATGATCTCGATAACATAAACAAATATCGTGCAGAAAATACTGCTCATCCCCCGCATCAGGCATTGCAAATCCATCCATCAGTACAATGATATAAACTTCACTAATTGCATAATTCCAAGCCCTTCGGTTGCCTTTGGGTGCCTGATCCGCTATCAATTTACTGCTGTAATAAAGCATGCGCTTTTTCAAATTATCCTGCGCCGTGCGCTGCACTTCAATAATAAAACGTTCGCCATTGTCTGCCGTACAGGTCAGATCAAAAATAACGGTACCGATATCCTCTGTATCCCCGACATGCTCATTTTTGTTATAATACAGGTCAGCAATAACCTTGCGCCCTCTAAAGAGTTCGTTTAAGAAAGCGATCAGAAGATCTTTATTGGTATCTGATCCGAAAGCTTTTTTAAAACCATAATCTGTTGTAATATCGATATATTTCGATTGTTTCAACTCACTCATAATACATTGTTTTTAAATTGGTTAACAATGCAAATATATGTAAATAAATATTATAATACTAATATTTTTAGCATTATAATACTATTCTGTATATGAATTAAAACAAGGTTCCCGATGAAGAAGATCATTCCCATCCTACCCACTCCTCGGATCGGGTTTTAGCGGCATCTTGCCACAGCGAATCACCTCAATGGAAGAGCAACCGTATTCTAGGACCTTTGCCTTCCAAAGGCGGAAGAATAGGCTTGCGACTCTCGGTCTCAAAGAGGGCCATACCTGCTGCGAAAGGCTTATGCTTGTGCATTGATAATGCTTAAAAATTAGATATTGGATCATTGTTTTGATTATCTATGTCCTAGTTTTTAAAGCTCGATTTAAGGGAGAAAAAATGATTTATGCTACTAATAAAAATCCTCTATTATTAATCAATAAGGGAGACAATTTTAGCTAGATGTCCGCTTGAGCTAAATGTTAACCGGCTTTGGCTTCGATCTAAGCGAAAGGTCGTAAGATTAGCTGGAATTACATCTGTTCATTTCCTTTGAAATATTGTTCAAAAGTTGACAAAGGGTTGTTAAAAAGTGATAGTTCCCTTTGGAATTTTAACGATACTTAATGACAATTGGACCAATTAATTATAATTTCACCTATAAACTCACACATATATAAGACATTTGTCATACATTTGTGCCAAATGAATAGAGAAAAGCTAATTTATAGTGCAGTAAAAGTTTTAAATGAAGACTTTCACGCTCCTTTAGAGCGAGTAGCCGAGGTTGCACAAATCAGTAAGCGAACTTTGTATCGGTATTTTAAGGATAGAGATGCACTTATAACTGCCTGCTATGTCGATATGCTTGAAACCTGGTATATCGCTATGGTTTCTGCATTTAACAGCGATACTGATCCGGTCAAACAATTGGAAGCAATGCTATACGCAGCTATCGACAGCGGTGTAAAATATATTTTCCTACACGCCCTTGAGGAGAGGCAGGTTGATGTCGCAGCGATGGACAAAGAAAAAGTTATTGCCTATGAACAAGCAAAAGAAAAGTGGTTTGCTATAGTTCCCCAGCTGCAGGCGAAACACATTATAGACAATCGTTTGTCCTCAGCCTGGATCAGACATCTCTTTGCCAGTGTGGCAAGAGCAAGTGTGAAGGCTTTAAATTCTGGTGACGTCGCTCCGAATGATCTTAAAAAATTTGCCTGGCTATCATTTAGCCGCAGTATAGGAATCGTGGAGTCTTAAATATATAATCAACTATGATACAATCTTTTTTGCTAATAGGGCAATCAAATATGGCCGGCCGCGGAATTCCGGATTCAGTGCCGCCTATCATCAACGAATCAATAAAGATGCTTCGCAATGGACGCTGGCAGATAATGGCCGAACCCATACACAATGACAGGCCTATGGCTGGTGTGGGGCTTGCATCATCATTTGCTGCCTCCTGGCATGCGGATCACATTGGCGAGGAGATCGGCCTTATCCCTTGTGCTGATGGCGGTACCAGCTTAAATGACTGGCAGGTTGGTGGCGCACTCTTTGACCACGCTATTTTTCAGGCTAAACTTGCTCAACGTAGCAGCCAGTTGACAGGAATATTGTGGCATCAGGGAGAAAATGATTCTTCCATCGAACTGGCCGCAAAATACGGTGAAAAGTTTGATAGTATAGTCAATGAGCTACGGAAGCAATTAGGGGCTCCTGAAGTTCCCCTGATTATCGGCGCGATAGGCGATTTTTTGCCTTATGGTCTATTTGGGGCGCATTTCAATGATTACCATTTGGTCAATAGCGCCTTACAAAAATACGCAGCATCGCACAACAATTGTAACTTCGTCTCGGCAAAAGGGTTAACTGCAAACGAAGACCAAATTCATTTCAACGCGTCGTCGCTTAGAAAATTCGGACTACGATACTATCAGGCATTTTTAAATGCAGCAGATGTGACCGAAGCTTTACCTGATGAAGATGGATTATTAGGGAAGATTTATGGACGTGAACTGTCCCCCAACGAAAAGAAGTTTATTTTAGATGTCAACTTTGCATCTGGGAAAATCTCATTAAGTGAATTCCAGCATCAACTGAAATTGATCGATAAATAATTCAAGATTCATGTTAATCCAAATGGCATAAAAAACAAAGTAAGAATATAAAAACCTTAACAATCAGTTATGGGTGGTATCTACCTTATTCAGCTACACACTTGGCATTACGGATTACAAAATATCGTTCAATCACCTATGCCATCTACAGGACTAAAAATACAAATAAATACGCACAGTTTAACCGCATCGATCTATAATCCTTTTTTACCCGCTAACCAGTAGCCGTGTAAAAAAACATTGCCATTGGTTTTTTCTTTAATGATTTTTCTAAGCAGCTGAGCCGATTTTGCGTTACCTGTCAACACGAAATTAGCTTCTTGCCAATCCGGGGTATTGATCATTGGTAGCTTGCTGACCCATTCCTCCATGCTGAACGAAAAGTTTTTGGGAAATATCAGGCAATTTTCCAAACCCAATAATTTTGGAACGTTTTTGTTCTCTTCATCCAATTCAAAAAGGAACACAAACTGATGGTTGTTTTTCTTTAACATTGGAAGAAAAGAACAAGCAAGTGCTAACGAGGTTTCATCGCCAAAAATTACAAACCTTTGAGTCGTTTTATCATAATACCTGCTTTCTCCTCTCGGCTTATACATCACGATGTTGTCGCCCACTTTTAAATCCGACATATAATGACTTCCGCAACCTTTACCATTCAAATAAACGATGAATTCAAACAAGCCCTTTTCAGTATCTGCATAAGAAACGGTATATCTCCGCGCCTCTGTAGCATTAATTCTAAAGTCGATGAACGAACCTACCGCGAATTGTACATTTTTTAAATCCCCTTTAAAACAAATCTTCTTGACAGATTTTGATAAAGAGACTGCTTCGACAACCTCGGTCAAAGGTAGCTTGGGCGTTAAGAAATCTAAGGTATCAAATAACCATTTTGGTGCACTTGGCATAGTATTATATTTTGTTCAAAGCAAAGTACAGCAGAATCAATCGTATAAAATAGAACGGAAAAGAGTAGGTATTGGATTAATCGTGGTTTTTGCTACGAAATGTCAAAGCGGTAATTCCTGCAACTTTTACAAATAGTCGTGAAAAATAGGGATAGTCATCGTAACCTAATTCGGCTGCAACCTCTTTTACCGATTTATCGGAATGATATAGCAGCCGCTTTGCCTCTAAAATAATACGTTGTTGTATATGATGTGAAACAGAAAAACCCGTTACGTTCTTTACACATTCATTTAGATAAGCAACGGAGATGTTTAATGCTGCGGCATAGTCCGCGGGGCGTTTCATGTGCACAAAATTTTGCTCGAGCAATTCTGAAAATGCCTTCTGAATTATTTCAAAACGCGACAATTTTTCTGCTGGTTTTGACTGCTTGAGGAACTGCGACATAAATAGGGCGACCAATGTATTGCAACTGTCTTTCAGCTGCAAATGATATAACTTGTCTTCTTTTCTGTCATACAGGTTTCTACATAAAAGAAAACACGCTTGGATAATCGCTAAATCTGTGCGTGAGCATAACGATAATGGCTCGATAGGCGTATTGCGCTGCAATAATTTTAGGTAATCCGCATTTAAGTTTTCATTGGATATTGTTAAAATAAATCCACTTATATTTTCGACTTTCAAAGCTCTGTGAACCTGATTTGGCGATTGATATAGTATAGTTGGCTTATCTATCAAATATTTTTTAAAGTCTATTTCGGTATACGAGATACCACTTTCCTGCAATACGAAAAGGTGATAGTCGTGTCGATGTGCATGATTAAACTCTTTACTCCCGGGAATTTCTGATGCTATACGAACAACAGCGATTCCATTAAAATTGCTGTCCCAGCTCCTGACAGGAATGGATGCCCTGTGTTTTTGCATAGATTTTAAACTATTGTTAAATACAAATGTAAAAAATAAATGCCCCATAAACGGTTCAACCGATCTATTTATTCAGAATAAAAAGCATTGCGATGGCAACTCAAAGGTGGTATTCATCTTGTTATATTGGCCAAATACTAAACGATATTATGATCCACAGGCATTTATTCCTAAAGTATTCACAGAGTTGGATGAAAAGTTAATGAGAAGTATAGGCTTGCAACAGTAAAAACAACCATAGTTGGTCCTATAATGATTTATTATTCGTGACTGTTCATTTATTATTCGTAGCAGATAAGTAATCCCTATTTATTAGTTTCGTGAATTATTTATTTTTAACACTATTATATGCAAAATTCTTATTTTACTAAAATTTTCACAGTCCTTTTCCTGATACTTTTTCAATTTTCAGTGCTATCGGCTCAGGAGAAAATAAAGGTTATTTTACTCGGAACCTATCACTTCAATAATCCAGGAAACGATATGATTAAAGTACAGGATAGAAATATCCTATCCCAAGAAAATCAAAAGGACCTGGATAATGTCGTAGAAAAAATCTATTCATCTGATTATAAACCTGAACAAATATTTGTTGAAAGCAACTTTAACGAAAAGAAACAGTTAGATGCACATTACAAGTTTTATTTAAAGAATCAATATAACGCGTTCACCGATACAATAAAAAGCGAACGGATGAGAAGATTTTTTAAGGAAGGTGAAACGGTTCAACTGGGATTTCGATTGGCAAAAAAATTGAAACATCAGGAATTATATCCAATTGATACACTGATCGAAATGAGATTCGATATTTTGATGAAAGAGGTTAATTCCAACCCTACCTTAAAAAAAGAACTTGATGAAATAAAATTGTCAATATCGGATAAGTGTCTGGAAGAAAAGAATTTGAGTCAAATCTTTTTATGCATGAATGAAAAATCGAAACTAGACAACAATATTGGCTTTTATTTTTCATTCGCAAACAAAATTATGATCGGGAAAGATTATTTTGGTGCTAGACTCGTTACTGATTGGTATAAAAGAAATTTAATTATGTATGCCAATATTCAAAATCAAATTAAGCCCGGTACAAAAACCATCTTTATTTTGGTTGGAACCGGACATGCTTCAATATTTAGAACATTTTTTGAGGTTGATAAAAAGTTTGAATTAGTGGATCTAACAAAAATCTTTAATTAATATTAGGAAATCAGAGTTTACAACTCTTACTCCATGGTGAAATTATCTTTCATTTTAATGTCACCATGGAATTATTGGAGATTTTTTAAAGAGGTTTTATCCAGCATATTCGTATGAATCGATTCACAAATTAGGTCCATCGAAGACTACGTTTCATTAAACATTCGATATATTCTTTGAATTCAATCGGAGTACCGTCACAACATTTATGCTGCTTTTTTCAAATAAAAGGCACCCTTATTAACCGATAAGGGTGCCTTTTTGGCTAGATGTCCGCTTGGGCCAAATGTTAATCGGCTTTGGGCTTTGATCTAATTTAAAGTTAGGTATATTTTTGGATTTCAGCTTATTCTTTCGTTAATAAAAGGGCTATATCCTGTTTTGCAAGCACATGGCCTTTATGGACAATATTACTCTTGAGATAAAGGAAACATTGATTGCTATGATCGAGTCGGCCTACTGACACTTTTATAGACTTTATATCCAGTTCTCCCATTTCTGCAGGAACGACTTTATTCGGATCTGAAATTAATTTTCCATCTTTCTTAAATTCTTCGAGTTGCCAAGAGTAACCTGTCCAAGGTCCTGCGACCAATGTTGTCTGTTTGGCATCCAAAGTGATCTGTCCTTTATATTCCAAGCCCAGACTATCAACTCTGACCCTTTGGTCTTTTAAATCGATAACTAGATATTTTAAATAATCGCCGAAGTCTTTAGGCTCGAAATGGATACTATTGTCCTTGCGGATGATCTTGAGCTCCATAGCCCCTATTTTGTCTATTTTGATAGATTGGGAGAACTCCATAAAAGCAGCATACTCCTCTTCGCTAATACCTAGATTTTTGTGATATGGTATAGGCTCTCCGGGTTTTAACTCCTTCATGGTTTTGAAAAACCAATCTTCATTGGCTTTCATGGCTTGTTTCATCTTCCCAACAATTGCAAGCTGCGATGCATTCGGTCGGGGAATTCCCAACACCGCAGCCGTATAGTTGCCTTCAGGAAGTTGCCCGTCAATGAACTGAATTGCCAACGCATTGCTGTCCACCCCTGATTGCTTTTGTGCAGAAACATTGAAGGAAAATATGAATGCCACTAGCACCCCATAAAAACGAAAATATTGGTATAGAAATGTCATGTTCAATGTATTTGATCGATGAAATTACGGTTTAATCCTGACAATCCGCCATCTTCAGCGCCAAAGGGCCGTCTTTAGTGAAGATACTATACCAGCCTGGCAGGATCCCTCTCCAACTATTCTTCCTCCTTCAATAAGTATGCATAACAAACCTTATCGTCGTCTTCGTTATATCGTTATGATCCTCATAATGGAATGGTCGGTTCCTAAAAAAATAAAAAAACCTTGAGGAGAGGGATCTCAAGGTTTTTACTACCTGTTATTAACCTAATTTATGAAAAGTATTCTTATAACAATGGTTGATTCCTTTTCGTTTGATCTTTTATAAAAAACTCACCGACCCGATCACGGGTCTGTTGTCCAATTCGTTCCCTCGATCGCGGTGCCGGGCGACTGAGTCGTTGTTGTCGCGATATAGCTTGAGCAATACGCTCAATTGTCGTAAAAATTCCATTGTTCTATTAGAGCCCAGTTGTGGTTGTTCCAAATTTTTCTTTAAACGAAGCATAAAAATGGGATAAGTTCTCAAACCCTAGATCCAGATAAAAATCGGATGGCTTTTGTTTTTTGTGCCTGATTAAATAATGGGCTTCGTCCAAACGCTTTGCCAATAACCATTTTTTTGGCGTTGTACCAAATGCTCTAGCAAAATCACGTTTAAAGCCGGAAAGACTTCTTCCGGTCAGTTTTGCAAAAGATGTTACTGATACATTGAACATAAAATTCTGGTTCATAAATTCTTCCAAATCTATTTTGTAGGGTTCGGAAAAATCGAACAGAATTTGTTTAAAATCAGGGTTGCACTGTAATAATAACTCGATGGCTTCCCTGATTTTTAAATCTGCCAATCGTGGCGTTGCTTCTTTTTTCTTATTGATATACGGAGCCAATGAAACGAAATAATTTTGCAGAAAATCATCCGGTTCAAAAAACAATTTCTGTTTGCCGGTGTATTTTTTGTCCACCACAATTTTATTTTCAAAAGCATACTGTTGCAATGTTTCCTTGTCCAACGTAATGGATACAAATTGGTATTTCCCCGATTTTGCAGGATATTTTATCGTTCTTATTAATTGATTTTTACGAACCAATACGACGACGTTTTCAGGAATTACGCTATTTCCATCAGCATGAAAAGCGTGTGTTTCTCCCGATAATTGAAATCCTAAGAAATGCTCGGGAATAAACTCTTCATTTCCTCTATGCTTTTCAAATACACAGGAATAGACGAACTTATCAAAAATAATTTCACGCTTTGCTTCCATACCACAAATATCTTAAATTTTAATTCAACCCGACAGCTCCTGCACCCGCGATTTCTTTATCCTGTTCTGGAGAGCCCCCCGAAGAAGCTATAGCCCCAATGATATTCCCGTTTTTATCCTTTATCACAACACCTCCAGCTATGGTCAATAGTCCATCATTTGAATTCAGCATTCCATATCCGTGAATATCTGCGCCGGAAACGATTGTGCCCATTATGTCACTATCTACACCGAACATTACGGCAGTTCTGGCTTTTTTTACGGCAAATTCTATTACACCAAAGACACTGTCTAATCTTGCAAAAGCAAGCAGATGTCCCCCAGCATCAACCACTGCAATGCTTACGGGAATGTTTAAAGCTTTCGCTTTTTCTATGGAAGTTAAGGCTTTCGTTGCTTCGTTATAAGTTATGTTCATTTTTCAATATTTTATGATCCGTGCTTTGTGAATTCTATTTAGCTTTTAGCCGTCCAGGCTTCTGCCTGCAATTGTTTTACAAAATCTTCAGTTTCTTTTGGATGTACATTTCTAAAGTTCGAATTTTCATCCAGAGCCACATCAACGATGCACTCCGCCATCGATTGAGGATCTAACTGGTTGGCCAAAGCTTCGGCAGTACCATCGAATGCAGATGGAGGTGTAAAATTGTTATCGGGATTGTACCAACGGGAAATTGTATCAACACCTCGATCATTAAAACCGGTTCCAAAAATACCCGGATTACAGGTTGCAATCTTGATATTGAATGGTGCCAATTCTGTTTTCAACCCTTCAGCGATTGATCCCATTGCGTGCTTGGATGCACAATAAGCGGCCACATAAGGAACAGTCCATAATTCTCCCATAGAAGTTGTGAAAACAATTTTACCAGGTCTTTTTTCGTCAATAAATTTTTTGATAAAACCTTGTGCCAGTTGCAATCCACCAAAAACATTGACATCAAACATCGAACGGATTAGATCTATAGGCTGCTCCGCAATCGGACCACCTTCCATAATTCCGGCATTACTGATCAAAATATCGATATCGTATTTTTTAGTGATATAAGCGATATCTGTAGCATTGGTTACATCCAATTTATCCACAGTCAATTCTACGCCTTGCTCTTTGGCTTCTCTTATCAAGTCGCTCATTTGCGGATAAACTTGCGCTGTTGCAATCACCTTATGTCCTTTTTTTGCTAAATCAAAAGCGGCAATTTTTCCAAATCCACTTGCAGCTCCTGTGATTAAAATTCTCTTGCTCATATTTTCTGTATTTAAAAGTTATACAGCAAAATTGGACTAATTAGCGATGAAATTAATTCGTGAGAAGTTCAAAATTATATTGGCAGAAAGTCCAAGCAATTGTTGGTTGTTAGCATTGTAGTTTACTGTTTAATAATCGTTTCAAACGAAAAACCTGTTAGCTATTTATCATTTTTTGTTTCAGATAACCTATGGAGCAAGAAATGCAATAGCCTTCGTTAAAAAAGTCTCATAATTTTGATAAAATGCGGCGTGCCCCGAATCTGAAAACTCTAAAAGCATAGCGTTTTCTAAATTTTGTTTCATATTGTAGGCATTTTGAATGGAAATTGGAAGGTCCTGATCACCATGTACGATTAAAACAGGTTTTTTGATAGCCTTAATTTCATCCAGTGCTCCGGGGTCTGGCTGTGCCCAGGTTAGTACAGCTGTAAACTGAGCAGACGAACTAGCATCGCTAAGCACTGGATCTCTATCAATTATCCGTTGATGAACTCTAGCATAAGATGATTTTCCAGACGCAATACTTGACTGTGAATCGGTAAATCCGAATTTTAAGTAGGAATCTTCGGGACTAAGTCCTGCACTTCCAGCAATTATATTTGGAAGATTGGAAAGACCAATAGCTCCCTTGGGCCCACTATCAGCTAAAATTATTTTATTAATTAGTTCGGGATCCGTCAAAACAATTCTTTGAGCCACGAATCCGCCCATTGAAAATCCCATAATATTGACCTTCCCTAAATTCATTGCTTTGATAAAATCAATGGCATCGTTAGCCATTGCCTGAATAGTATTGGGGGTCGCTCCTTTCGAAGATGCCACTCCTTTATTATCAAATATGATCAATTTGTATTCTTTCGCGAGACCGTCGGTCACGACAGGATCCCAATCATCCATAGAACCACCTGTTCCAGGTAGTAATACTAGCGGAATTCCTCCATCTTTACCCCAACTTCGGTAAGCGAAATCTGTTCCTTTCACATTGATAAAGCTGGTCTTCGCATTTTTGTGATTTACAATGGTTGTCTCCTGCCCTATTGGTAAATCATTATCGTCGCTACACGAAATCGATACTGCGGAAAAAAGGCTTAAACATAGTGCGCCTGCGATAGTAAATTTTCTGATTGTCTTCATTTTATTATTGTTTTAATGATTATGAAGCAAACTTAAAACGATCGTCAAAGCACTACATACCCAAAACAGTTGAACCGGACAATTTTGTAAGTGAATTAGTCAATTCCGCGGCTCATATAGTTTCATAGAAAAGTACCTCTACGTTGATTACAGGACAATGCTTTCTATCAAAATCCTTCATAGCCGGTTCTTTTATCTACCGATATCTTACTTTCAATCCGATTTATAAAAATGGAACTTCCTGTTCGAGCTTTAAAACTCCCAGCTCACCTGTGAATATGTCCACTTGAACCTATTCTCCGTTTAACACCCACGCCGCCCCACATACATTTGTTGCAACAAAAGAAATCAGATCGTAAAATCTAAAACAAAAAAGAAATGAAAACAAAAATAACAACAATCCTTATGGTAGCGACATGCGCACTATGTATTCCTACAATTACAAATGCACAGCGCACCATAGCAAAAACGGAAAGCGTAAACTCAGAAACTGGTATCAGACCTTACAAGATCAATATTCCACAGGCTAAACTTGATGAACTGAAAAGACGTATTTCGGAGACCCGGTTTCCAGATAGCGAAACGGTAAACGATGAATCACAGGGCATACAACTAGCCCAGTTAAAAGAACTGATCAATTATTGGGGAAATGGCTATGACTGGCGTAAGCTTGAAAACAAACTGAACGCGCTGCCACAGTTTGTCACCAAGATTGATGGACTTGACATACAGTTTATCCACGTGCGTTCAAAGGAAAAAGGTGCCTTACCCCTTATCCTTACACATGGATGGCCAGGATCACCCTTGGAATTTATCGATGCTATAGGCCCACTTACAGATCCCGTCAAATACGGTGGTAAAGCTGAAGATGCCTTTGATGTTATCATTCCCGCAATTCCAGGATATGGATTTTCCGAAATCCCTAAAGAACTTGGCTGGAACCCTGACCGTGTTGCCAAAGCCTGGGATATTTTGGTAAAACGTATGGGCTACACAAAATATGTTTCTCAAGGTGGAGACCATGGATCTGTAATCTCCGACGCGCTTGCCAGACAGGCTCCTTCGGGGCTATTGGGTATCCACCTGACCATGCCGGCCACAATTCCTACAGACCTGGTAAAACCAATCAACGCCGGTGATCCCGCTCCGACAAGCCTTTCTCCAGAAGAAACAAAGGCTTATAATTCAATGCGCACTTTCTTTGGCAGAAACGCAGCGTATGGCGGGATGATGGTGACTAGGCCACAAACTACAGGCTATTTGCTTTCTGATTCTCCAACTGCACTAGCAGCGTTTTTATACGAAAAGATCGCTGAGTGGTCAGAAAGTAACCTTCAGCCAGAAAAGGTAATTAGCCGCGATGCGATCCTTGACGATATAACTTTGTATTGGCTAACCAATACCGGAGCATCCTCGTCCCGCTTTTACTGGGAAAATAATAACAACAATTTCAGTTCCGAACATCAGCAAACAAAGCGCATAAAAATTCCTGTAGCTATTTCAGTATTTCCGCATGAAATCTATCAAGCACCAGAAAGCTGGTCGAGAGCGGCTTATCCTTCTTTATACTATTATCATATCGCACCAAAGGGTGGGCACTTTGCGGCATGGGAACAGCCGGAGCTCTTCACCCAGGAAATGAGGAACGCTTTTAAAACGCTGCGGGATCAACTGTGATGATTTTCCTTTATGATCCAAACTGTCCATTAAACTGTCCATTTAAGGGCTTAAAACGTCTACTTCAAGCAGTTTACAGTGGCAGCAGGAGCATAATTCCGGTCTATTTGTACAAAGAATTTAAGGTTTAACAATTAAAAACATAGAAATGAACAGATTAACAATTTTAGTACTGACAGTTCTAATGATGTTCTGCTCACATTCAAAAGGACAGACCTTATTCGGTCAGGTGACATGGGAATGCACGCTTAAAAGGAAATCCCCCGAAGAAGGAGAAATCCGGATGAAGGCCAGGATCGCCCCCGGATGGCATATGTATGCACTGGGCAACAGCCCCCTGAGCCCTATCAAGATGAATTTTAAATTCGAGCCTGACAGATCTTACCAATTGGTGGGAAATGTGAGCCAGCCCAGCCCACTGTTGAAGTCTGATAAACTTCTGGGCATGCCAGTTACCTATTTTGAAAATGAGGTCGAGTTCGGTCAGAAGATCAGATTAAAGGGCAAAAATGGAACAATCCGGGGAACCATTCAGTTTATGCAGTGCAGCGATCAGGTATGTGTTCCGCCACAGGATTTCGGCTTCTCCCTAAAAATCTTCAACTAACAACAAACTATAAACAGCTTAAAAATTTAGATCATGAAATCAATAAAAGAAATACTATACGTTTTGAGCCTGCCTTTGATCATTGCCCTGATCATGGCCTTCAAGGGTATCAATGATGATAAAAACCTGCAAAAGATCAAAAGCAGCAACTCCGACAAAAGCTTCGCCGTGGTCGAGCTCTTTACTTCAGAAGGTTGCTGGAGTTGCCCTCCCGCAGATGAGCTTATTGCAAAACTTGAGAAGGATAACCTGAATAAAAAACTTTATATCATGGCCTTTCATGTCGATTACTGGGATCATCAGGGATGGAAAGATCGCTTTAGCAAAAGCAGTTTTACCGAAAGACAGAAACAGTACGCCACATGGATGAATCTAAGTACCTTATATACCCCCCAAATGGTCATCAACGGCAAACAGGAAATGGTCGGATCGGAAACAGGCAAAGTCATCAGCGGCATCCAGTCCGCGATGCTGGAACAACATACTGAAACTCTTGCTTTAAAAGTATTGAAAGCCGAAGGCAAAAATATCCAGATCGCTTATGTATCATCCTCTAGCTCCAAAAACTCGGACATCCTGGTCGCTCTTGTCCAGAAACACGCTTCCTCTCAGGTATCTGCGGGAGATAACGCCGGAAAAGCCCTCTCCCATGTGCAGGTTGTACGCGAGCTGAAGAGCATGGGCACTAAAGCCCAGGACAGTTTTTCTTTTAAACTTCCGGAAACCGGTCATGCATGGGAAATCATCGCTTTCGAGCAGGACAAGAAATCCGGAGAAATACTAGCTGCCTCAAGCATAAACCTTTAGGAAATAGATTGTCCACTTCGGGGATCCAAAAGAAGAATTCAACCTTCAATATGTCCGGTCCAACTGTTTTGAGCTTCCCTAGGGTAGTGCTTTACCTTAATTTTAACATAACAAAAGAGCAAAGATCATGAAACTCGTAAAGCGAATCCAACTGATACCCACCATATTCATCTGCATTGTGGTTGGTCTTATCGCCCTTCAATTTTTCAATAGAACCATTGAACAAAAAGCCGTAACCGGACATATCAGAAATGTGCCTAAACAGGTTCAGCTTATCCTAGAACGTTCCTGTTTCAACTGCCATTCCAATGAGCAGCGACTATCGTTCTTTGATAAAATTGCCCCGGTATCGTGGATCGTGAACAGGGATATTGACCGTGCACGGGAAGTGATGAATTTTTCCGAGTGGGATAAGCTCTCCGATGCGGAACAGAAAGGTAAATTTTATGCCATTTACAATATGGTAAACGCGGGTAAGATGCCCCTGCCTTCCTATGCGCTCACACATCCGGACTCAAAACTATCTGCTGTTGAAGTAGCGACCATAAAACAGTATACCCTTTCGCTATCCGCAAAAGATGGTTTGCTACCTGCACATCAGGGTATTGCGAACGTACTAGAAACAACAGCTGCCCTTGCCCCGGTATCACCGAACGGAATCCCGTACAATGCCGATTTTAAGAACTGGAAAGTGATCGGGATGAGCACGCTTATCGACAATACACTACGCGTGATTTACGGAAATGACATCGCAGTCCGCGCTATCGAAGAGGAAAACTTCCACCCCTGGCCCAATGGCAGTGCAGTGGCCAAGGCGGTTTTTAAACAGACCCGAAAAGCCAATGGAGATATCGTGCCCGGAGATTTCGTAAACATGCAGTACATGGTAAAAGACGGAAAAACATATAAGGAAACCGAAGGCTGGGGTTTTTCGAAATTCAATGGTCAAGATTTAAAACCCACCGGAAAGACCGCACTGTTTGCCCAACAGTCCTGTATCAGCTGTCATAGGCAGCTCGCAGAATCGACGGGTTACCTGTTCAATGTTCCGCCGAAAGTGAACTCCAAAAGAATGATCCAGCAATATCTAAAAACTGTCCAAAAATGAAAAAGATCCTATCCGTACTATTTCTAAGTAGTTTAATCTTCGGCTCATGCAGCAAGAACATATCAGATAAAGAGAATGGAAAAATACGGTTCATGTTTGAACCCGGCGAACTGAAATTTATCTCATCATCTTTTAATACGGACAGGCAGACGATGTCGGCATTATACGGGAATAAGGAAGCCCTGTCCCTCCTGGAAGGAGCCCGACATAGTCACGACCGCGTTTCACTCAAGCTTGTTACCTATAAAATGCTGGAAGATCCGCAATATTTTGGGAGTAAAGTAAACGGTGAACTCTTGCGTGTAGAGACGGTAAAAGCCGGCGGCGATGGCAAACTGGACTATACCACAGAATATGGTGAAATACCCTCCGGAGAATCCAGAGAGCAGCGTATTGCCGACATAATGGATACTGATCCCGTAAATTTTCCACAATGATAGCTTCAACTCAATAATTTAAAATCGACAAAAAACAGATCCAATGAATACAATAGCAAATTTTGGCAAAAAGGTGATTTTCACCCTCTCGTTATCCCTGCTTGCCACAGCAGGTGTATCATTAGTCCACGCCCAACAGCTTTCTCAGGATAAACATGTACAGGCTGACAACACCGTAGACTCCGCATTCCAGCATACAAAAAAAATAAGGGCAGGACTGCTTGATATAGGCTACGCAGAGGTCGGTCCAAAAACCGCGAAGCCCGTTATCCTGCTCCATGGATGGCCATACGATATTCATAGTTTTGAAAAATCCGCTGAATTGCTTGCAGCAAAAGGATACCGAGTACTTGTGCCCTATCTCCGGGGTTACGGAACAACAACCTTTATTTCGCCAAAGACTGTACGTAACGGACAGCAGTCAGCTGTGGCGCTCGATATCATCGCCTTCATGGATGCCTTGAAAATAGATAAAGCTGTTGTTGGGGGCTTTGACTGGGGCGCCAGGACTGCCGATATCATGGCTGCCCTCTGGCCGGAACGTGTTTCTGCGCTGGTGGCTGTAAGCGGGTATCTGATCGGGAGCCCCAAAACAAATGAGATCCCACTTCCACCGGCTGCTGAATTCTTGTGGTGGTACCAGTACTATTTCTCAACGGAGCGGGGTTACAAAGGTTACAAAGCACATACAGCGGCTTTTAACAAACTGATTTGGAAAACAGCCTCCCCGAAATGGTCTTTTGATGAAGAAACCTATCAGCGCTCGGCCAGATCGTTTGAAAATCCTGACCATGTTGCTATCGTGATCCATAATTACCGCTGGCGGCTGGGGCTTGCTCCCGGAGAGAAACAGTACGACGAACTTGAAGCAAAGCTCGCCAAATCACTGGATATCACCGTACCGACCGTGACCCTGGAAGGTGATGCCAACGGTGCGGCGTTTCCACTCCCTGAAAACTATGCTTCCAAATATAAAGGAAAGTACAAACACCATAACCTGACGGGTGGGATCGGACACAACCTGCCACAGGAAGCACCCAAAGAATTTGCAGATGCCATTATTGAGGCCGACTCGCTCTCTAAATAATAAAGAAATTAATCACAAAAAATATTATGAAAAATTCAACATACAAAAAGATTTATTTTACCGGAAGTATCCTGATATCAATATGGTTTGGGCTCAGCGGCTTTTTTGAACTGACACATAACCCTGCAGTATGGGACATCACACAAAAATTAGGCTATCCAGCGCATTTTATATACATTCTCGGCGTATTCAAAATTTTAGGTGTTACTATATTACTGATCCCGAATAGATTTAAAAGGCTTAAGGAATGGGTTTTCGTAGGTATGTATTTTGATATTATTTTTGCGTTCTTCTCAAAAATTGCTGTTCTTGAACCTTCTTCCGTAATCGATACATGCGTTGCCATTACTATACTTTCAGTGACCTATTTTTCATTTAATAGGATAAATCATGTTATTTATACAGCAAAAGATCTAAATACTTAAATTACAAGTATCAGGTATTTAGATATAAAACATTTTTCGCTAATTTGCTGGCATTTCAAACAGCCAGAAATACCAGCAAATTATATAAAACATTATCAGCTTAACAACGGTGAGCAAAGTATGAAGACACCTTTTTATATATCCCATAAACTAATCTGGATCAGTTCAATATCATTGGGTATACTAACATCTATCCCAAAGATTGTGGACCATAATTTTATTCTTTCTGAGGGTATTGCCGACTTTGGTGTAACCACGGGTTTTGCCCTTTTGATCTGGTACTACAATATCCATTCGATACCAGCCTATACAAAGAAAACGGGCAGCAAAAATGTGATATCACCTCAACTTTTCAGAGGTTTAGGAGTTGGTTTGGTATTGATGTTCGTACTTTCCTCAATACAGTATTACATCCTTTCACATCTCAATTTTGGACCTAAAATGCTGATGTATGAGGTCAGAGGTGTACTCATCAACCTGACTTTCTATATGTTTATACATCTCCTATACCAGACTTATCTCAACCAGCAGGTGGTACGGGAACTTGAGCGTTCGATGTCCGCAAACCTCGCAGCACAGTATGAGCTTTTAAAACAGCAGGTAAATCCGCATTTTCTGTTCAACAGTCTCAACACGTTAAAATACATGGTGGAAAGCAATGACACTCAGTCAGCGGAATTTATCATCAAGCTTGCTGATTTTTACAGGTTTACTTTGGGCAGCCTCAAACTGAACCTACTTCCACTCGGAGAGGAGCTACAGATCATGGACTCCTATATTTACCTATTAAAAGCACGTTTTGAGGAAGGTTTAGTTATTTCAATGAATCTAGGACGTGAAATTTATGGAAGTTTTATTCCTCCTTTTACATTGCAGCTCTTGGTAGAGAACTGCATTAAACATAATATAGTTTCACTTGAGAAACCCCTACATATATCCATTGGGCAGGAAGGTGATTACCTTATTGTCAGCAATAATATACAGCCCAGGAAAATATCGGAACCTTCTACCGGTTTAGGACTTGAAAATATCAACCAGCGTTATCTTCATCTATCCGAAAAGGAGATCAGTATCCTAATGGATACTGAAACATTTACTATAAAACTTCCCATTATATATGAACATACTAATAATTGAGGACGAGATTAAAGCTGCCCGTTCCCTCGAGAACCTGATATCGAAACTTCGTCCAGAGTCTAAGATTATGGCAAAGATCCAGAGCGTTGAAGGAGCCATAGATTACCTCTCTGACAGTGCCACGCCGGATCTTATCTTTATGGATATACAACTTTCTGACGGGATCAGTTTTGATATATTTAAGTCGGTAAAGGTTGTATGTCCTGTTATCTTTTGCACAGCATTTGGTGAATACGCAATGGAGGCTATAAAAGAGAACGGAATTGATTATCTGCTTAAACCCTTTTCAGAAACAGACCTAAAAAACGCTTTTGAAAAGGTAGATAATTTCAAGAATTTCTTTCAGAAAACCACCGAAAATAATCTTGTTGAACTGATCCAGAAGATCAGTGGCGAAGACAATAAAAAGAAGAGCTTTCTCGTGTTCAAAAACAATAAGTACATGACGGTGAAGACAGAAGATATTGCTTTTATCTATATTAACTACACCTCTCCGACCATGGTGACTTTTAAGGGTGAGCATTTTGATCTCAGTCAATCCCTGGATCAGCTGGCCTCCCAATTATCTGGCAAAGATTTTTTTCGGCTGAACAGACAGTATTTAATCAGTTTTTCGGCCGTTAAAGAGGTTGAACATTATTTTGCCAGGAAATTATATGTCAAATTGACTGTCCCCACAGACGATAAGCTGCTTATAGGCAAAGAAAAGACCGCCCAGTTCCTCAGTTGGCTAGAAGATCGTTAAGATACAAATGTCCGCTTTACGCTTGAATATGTCCAATTAAAAGTTAACCTGTTTTGGTCTTCGATCTAATTTAAAGTTCGTAAGATCATTTGGAATAACAGATTAGATCCTTGCATTAGGAATTAAAGCTTGATCTGATAAAGGTACTTACGCATGTCAACCAATTGCTGCCTTAGCTTATCCTGATCTGGCGCTACCGAAAGTAAACTGTGCAAGCAGAGTTCCTGCACTTCCTGAAAGAGCTTTTGCGACCAGACAAAAAGTTCATCATAGCTATAAGCACCATTTTTGATGCGCAGGAGCTCTTCCCTATTGAAACGTTGTACCTGTAGTTCACTTTTATACAAAATCTCTTTTGCCTGTTGCAATAGACGTATGGTATGCATCATATTTTTGGCATCATAGCCCTGCCCGTGATTCATTGTCCCTCGAAAGCGCGCTTCATTGCGTTCTGAAACCCAACTAAAATATTCATTATAGGACTTACAATACAAAGAGTAAGCTTCGTGATTAACAAAGAGGTACGCACAAAGTGTTTCTTCCTTACGAATAGAACTGCAGGAAACCTCAGTGCTCTCTGGTGTAGCAACGATGCCTTTGTAACCCAAAGTCTGCGTCTCATCATAATACAGGGCATACATCCCCTTTGCATGTTCGATCTTCGCTAAACCACAGTTTTCCTGTTTCCACAACTGCTTGCTTAACCAGGCTCTTAACGATAAACTACCATTACCAGCTATGATAAAGCAGAAATCCAGTAAACTTTTACGTTCTCGATCCATCGGATTGTTGATTTTCTTGTTCAATCCTTTTGCCTTCCGCACCTGTACCATGGCGTATTGCGCAAAGGTCATTGCGGCCTCTCGGGTGATAAAATCCTGCATTTTAAATTGATCAAACAGAGGATCTTTGTATAGTATGCAATCGGTAGGACTAGCCAAAAGCTCCAATAAAGTAGGATTACTCTTTGAAAGAAGCTCCACAAAGCGCCCAAGCTCATAGTAAACTTCATCATTGCTTGCATTTGCAACCTGCGCAATATATTGACCGCCCAAGTAATATTCCAGGGGCAGATAAAACACCCCCCTGATATCGGTATCGGAAGATGCTGTCGCCAATCCATATGCCCGGCTACCGACAACGGCCTCAAACAGGATCAGCCCGCTATCTCGAAGTTCGTCTATAGTCATCTTAATACGGTTTTAAAGTAATTCTCCAGTCCTTCCTTATCCGATACGGATACGGGAACCTGTTTTACTTGATGCTCTAAATCTATTAACCTTGTTTCAATATAATTCCTTATGGACGCTGAACAGTTGTATATAAACCCCTCATCTTCTTGACTCTTCAACAGCTGCAATTCCAACACTTCGATTTTTACAACATCAGGCAATAATACGGATAGTTCTGCTAATGTCATAGGCGCATAACTGCAATAGGTGATATTCCAGTCTGCTGCAAGTAAAGATCTTAGGATATAAAATAAGCTCTTGAGCTTCATCGTTTCTCGTTGGAGATCTTCAATTTTGCTACGGACAATCCCTAAATAATGATGGGCGTGCCTACGTGCGTCAAAATAATTTTCGACCATTGTCCTAAAACTTGTTTTGAATCCGTTAAACTCGTAATAGACGACTGGCGACTGTATCCATTCAAATGGACTCACATTACTCTTATACAATAATGTGAGTACTTTAAAGAGGTCCCAACCTACCATATCGAGGTCATCGATTATTGGAAATCGCATTTCGGTCGCCAGCGGAAACAAGCGGGAGTAGTCCTCCGCTTTTCGCACATAAAAAAAACGTACGTCGTAATCACTGTCGATTGATGGGAAACCCCAACCCCGACTTCCTGATTCACAGGCGAAAAGTATACGTATCCCTTCACTCGCTTCTATTTCCATTAGCTTTTTAATGATATGTGCTTTCATTTCTTCGTGTTTTTTAATTTTTCATTAACACAAAGATCGATTGCGATACTGAAGCCTTTTTGCGCATTAAAAAAAGAGCATAAAAACAACAGGAGATCACTCTATATCAGTCAGATAGTTTTCTTAAAAAAAATCGAGCCTTACATAGGAATATAAAAGTACGCAGATAGATTGCGTAGCACTTCCAGTTCTTCTGACCAAAACTCATATCAGTTTATCATTCCACTTCAATAATTTCTTGATGAATTATAGCCCCATAGTAATCTCTCTTGAGATATCTATATATTCCCTTTGGAAGCTCTATCTGTACCGAATCCTTTTGGGAAAGTGACAAGTAAACTGGGATCGCTGTTTTATCCAATTGATATTCCTTTTCATGATAGATGTAAATGGCAGATTTGCCTGATTTGGTCGAATCAGTACTTAATAGAAGATATCTTCGATTTAAATCATTGGATCCAATCACTATTTTATCGCTATTCAGATTATTTGATAAATACAAGTCATTACCATTCAACACCTTGTTATCCATAACGTATATTGAATCGTTAATTTCTTGCATAGCTAAAAATTTAACTTGATTAATCGTATAGGGATCAATTTTAGTCAGTTTCTTAAAATACTGAGCCATACTTTTATTTTCTCCAGTATCCCCCTCTTCAATATGTCCTCCTCCGGCTAATACAATAACTTTAACTTGATTTTTTGTAGCGATTTCACTTTTTTGAATAAGATTCTTAGCTTGTTGGAGATCTCTTTGACTTGCATTGCCAAAATCTTCATAGCCAATCACTTTTAAGCCATAAATTCTTGCCGTTCTAATGAGATTCGCCATATTAGGGTCCCTAGTGTAAAATCCACTCTCAACATTTGGGAATCCCAATCTATTAATCCGGTCTTCATCTTCGGATAGACTTTCTAAAGCCAGGACATTAAAACCTTCTTTGGAAAGTTTTGGTAGCAAAAGATTGATTAACAAACGGCAGCGTGGTTGTAAATGATTCTCGTTAAACATAAGCACTCGATGTGCCTTAATTTTTTCGACTATCTCGTCGATTGTAACAGCCGTTTTTTCGACTGCTTGTTGTTCTTGTTTAGTCGCGCTATCATATTGAACACTTTCACCAAGAAACGAACTATATGATTTAAATAATTCGTTCGCAAATTGGCTGTTTTCGTTTTGCAGAACAAGCTTTTCTAAGGTATCTCTTGGATATACATAGTTAACATATCCCCTATCTTTAAAAGCTGATTCAGCTATACTAAAATAATCGGGTTCTTCATCTGGTTTTTGCTCGACAAATTTTGCTCCGTAAGCCAAAGAATTGTATGAAGTTTTTATGCTGTTTAAAACATCCTTAGCACTTTCTTGCATATCGGTGATTTCCGTCCTAACCTCGCTAATCAAAAGAAATGAATCTTTTTTATATGGGATCGCTACACTACTTATTATATTATCTCTATTTTTCTGAATACTTCGATAATAAATACAATGATACATAGAAGTATCTGCAGTGAACTTTGAGACATCTAAAAAAGTTTCCAAACTACCCACAAAATACATCGGGTTTCTTGTCACATCATATGTACCCCACAAAACAATATTCTTTGATGGAAACTTTATTTTTCTCTTTCGAAAAACAGATCTGACATCTTTTAAATCTATATACTTAGATCCGAGGTTTGCGTTCCCATAGAAATCAATCTTTAGTCCTAATGAATCATTTGTCAATTGATTCATTCCCCCTTGAGTAAACTTATTTAATTTCGCAATTGGTCTATTTACAGGTGTACAACTAGAAAGAAAAAATATAAATACCAAAATCTTATAGTGTATATTTAGCTTGAGATGGATCATAATTACAAGATTTTGGTTTAGAATATTTATTAACTGGACTTTGAATATTTACTTGTTAATATATGTATATTGGACGAAATTCACAATGAGTTTATTAAATTAATTTAAAATATTAATCAATACTATGACGAATGAATTATTTGAATTCGAAATTTTAAAAGCCAGCAGAACCAGATTATTACAATTAATAGAAACAGTTGATAATAACATATTATTTAAGATTCCAGAAAGCTTTAACAATAATATCGTTTGGCAAATTGGTCACTGTATCACTTCCCAACAGCGACATATGTATATGCGTAGTGGACTTCCAATGCATATATCACAGGATTTTATGGAAACGTTCAAAATTGGAACTGCACCGCATACTTGGAAAAATACGCCAGACCTTGATGAAATAAAACATCTATTGCTTTATACAGTAAACCAACTTAGTAAAGATTTAGCATCGGGTATATTTGTTGAATACCAACCATTCAGCTTACCAATTGGCTTCTCGATTAATGATCACATCCAAGCACTTCAAGCGGCTAACTTTCACGAAGCCGAGCACAGCGGAATAATATTAACTTACTTAAAACTTCTTAGGCAATAAGATGTTCCCAGTTTTCATAAAAGTCCTGAATTTGAAAAATTCACTAGAGCATCGCAAGAAATAAGGAACTTCTTATTTTGTTTTTTACTTTCATACAGGGGCCGTGGTTCGCGAATTGAACAACGATACGCATTCCGCTACAAATTGCTCAAACTTTCGGTCCGTATTTCGCATCACCGGGCCATGACCGAAACATATGATGGAGGGATTCAGTCCTGCCAACTTCTGAAGCGATCTAATATTGTGCTGTTGATCCGACGTGAATATTTTTGGAGGGAGCCCTAGGCCAGTCACTGTTGTGAGCAGATTCATATTTGTAGCGGCATCCCCGATTATCAATACACCATCTCGCTCACGAAATAAAGAAATATGACCGCTTGAATGGCCTGGAGTTTCTATGACCCGAAAGTTTCCGATGCTATCATTTTCAACGAGTGTACCGTCGACTTTGTGGCCCTGTCCTGCCCAATATTTTTGTTGAAGTTTTGCAATCCAATGTTTGGGATTTGGATAATCATTGGTTACCATACCTGTTTCTGTCCTAGCCACTTCATTTCCATGGCAAAGTAAAGGTATTCCAAACTCATCACAGAGCTGATCACTACAGCCCTGATGGTCTGCATGCGCATGCGTAAGTACATGTTGGTGGACAGGTATTTTCTGAAGGGCATCCTTCAGCACATTGTATGAACTTCGTATCCCACAATCAACCAATACACCCTCTACGATATAGCAGTTGATACTGTTTCGTGGCATCAATGGAACATGGAACACTTCTTGGGCAATTTGATGTAACATAGCTTTTTTGTGCAAATCTATATCACTGAACAGAAATATATAAGGACATTTGTCCTATAATACTTTGGGGCTGTGTATTTGTCCCTTCGCCCGTGTAAGAGATCTCTGTGTAATGCCCAAATAGGATGCCAGGTCCTGTGTCGCTATGCGCTGAACGAGCTTGGGTTCATTCGAAAGAACATGGCGATATTTATCCAGAGCTGACTTATTATTGTAATTCAGGAGATATTGTTCCTTTTGGCTATATTCCCGTTCCATCACAGCTTGTATAACCTTGTGCCAAGAAGTCACTTGACCAAGCAGGTATTGATAATCAGTATAGCTTATCCTATGGATTATACTATTTTCCACCGCCCTGATGCTCCTTCTGGATTTTTCCTGAGCGACAAACTCAGGGAATGAGGTTACAAATTCATTTTCAAATTTAAAGCAGGTTATATTTTCTTTACCCTCCTTGTCAATAGCATATGCTTTTACCGCACCACAGGATATGAATCCAATATGACGACAGGGTTCGTCCATATGAATAAAAAAATCACCCTTCTTCAAACCAAGTGATTTGAAGAACTGAACAGAAAAATTTATTTCGTCAGCAGACAACATCCCTATCGAGAATAGATATTTTTCAAGCACATCCGTCATATCATCTTATTTTGTCCTCTATTGCCGATCTTAAAAAATTTGGGGCCTATACAAAATCTAGCATACAAAATTAATAATAATTGCATTAACAAGTTTAACTGCTAAAAAAGCGTCATTACGACAAATTATTTATAAAATTTGGGATCAGAAAATTTCCTTCAAACGAAATCGGTTGCGTAATCTTGTAGCCCATAGGCTCATGCGCCAAGTGTTCGATCCCGGCCTTGGAATTGCATAATACTTTGCTTTGATAATTTCTGAAATAACAAAATCTTTAATAGGGAACATTTCCTTTTCTTAATCTCAAAACAACATGTTGAATTTGAGGCAAGAGCAGCAGAATAATGAGGACAAAAATCAAACCTGTCAACATCAGATCATAATAGTCCCTGATAGCGCGAGCCAATATTTGCTGACCGATCATTTGATTAAAATAGCCGGAAGATACTGTTTTTGCCGTATACATATCACTGCCTGCATTTATGTACTGGTTTTGAATATCCAGTAAGGTAACAGGCAATTGAGGGCTGGTTTCGGTGAGCGATTCCCGCACCTTTTCCCTTACGGATGATTTTGCAAATAATTGAAGCTCGTTATTAAGTGCCAGACTAGCTGTAAAGCCTATGAACCTTGAAAATATACCAATCAGAGAGGCATTGACGGCGATTTTGGAAGGCGCTGACGATGCCGCAAATGAAACAATCGGGACAAACAATACACCTGTTGCCACACCATAAATAAACATGGGCAGAAGGAAGTCTGCTGTTTCGCCCTGTACAGAAACAAATAGTATCATATAGGCATAATATACTGCCATCAACCCAAAACCAACAATAATCATCCGGATCAGGTTATAGCCCATCAAGACAAATCGGGAAATGATAAACATACTCAAAACAGTTCCAACAATTACGGCAATCCATATCGGAATGGTACTCAGTGGATGGTTTCCTAAAATCGCTTCAAGATAACCATAGGCAAGCCCAGTACTTCCTTTAAAGATATAAAAGGTAAAAAGAAGCAAAAGCCCAATAACGAAATTCTTTGTTCTAAAGATCTGTAAATTGATTAATGGTCGCTTAAGTTTCAATTCTCTGCTAATAAAAAGAGAAAGAATAATTAAATTAACTAAACAAAGTGTGCTGATTAATGAACTATCAAACCATCCCAATTGTCGTCCGTACACAAGGATGTATCCAACTATCAAGATAAAAGACACATAAAATAAATAGCCTATCCAGTCCACCTGATACAGTGGTATTTTTCTAGTAAACCGGGCCTTACTGTTCATGGTAAGTAAAACAACACCTGTCAGCATAATGACTACAATAATAAATCCGTAGAATATCCAGTTGAAATCAAAGAAATGAATGACGACACTGATATAGATGGAGTAAAATGGTACAGCTATTTGTATACTGCCATAAAGGAGACTATAAGCAATCACACGGGCACGTACAGACTGTAACCGTGGAAAAATAAGCTGTAACACAATTCCCGACATCAATGCACAGGTAATACCCTGCAAAAACTGACAGAAAACAAATAATGCCCAATCTCTGAAATAAAAACAGACCACAGCACATAGTGCATTTACCGCAAGTGCCAGCAGTAGATATTCCCTTGGTGCAAAATATTTTACGATTCTAAAATCCAGAGCCAGAAAGGCTACGGTAGAACCATAAATAACGACCATACCATATTGTACATCGGTAGCTTGTATTCCGTAAAAGCCCATCGCAGCAACCGGACTTCCGTAAAAGGCAAAACTAAACAGACTGCTCATGAGAATAGCAAATATGACGGACCTTGCCATCCATTCTGATACCCAGGATTTAAAAATTGGTATTTTATGTGCTTGCATCGTTAGTTTTTTAAAACGTAAACATTCGCATTCATTCCGGCAGAAAGCTTAGTTAATTTTTCGGACATATCGGTCAGTTTAATCCGAACAGGAATACGTTGGATGATTTTAACAAAATTACCGGTAGCATTATCTGGCGGAAGCAACGAATAACGGGAGCCTGTGGTTGGCGAAAGGGATTCGATTGTACCGGTGAATTTTTCATTTGGAAAAGCATCGACTTCAACAGATACCGCTTGACCGATTTTGAATTTCCCAATCTGTGTTTCCTTAAAATTTGCCATTACCCACTTTTCCTCGGCTCTGTTCACCAAGAATGCCAAAGTCTGTCCGGGCTGTATCAGTTGTCCTGCCTGAATGGTCTTCTTCCCAATTTGTCCATCAAAAGGTGCTGTGATAACGGTATATCTAATGTCCAATTCTTGTCTTTCGAGAAGTGCTTCTTTTATCTTTATCTCTGCCTCTATGGCATTGCGCTGTACCCTGAAATCGTTTAGTTTAGATTCGGCGACCTGTAAAGAAGCTTTTGTCTGGTCATAATCTGATTGGGTGATGGATAAAGTAGCACTGATGTTGTCGAATTTTTGTTGTGTGGTCGATTCGTCCGCCAGTAGATTTTTATACCGGTCAAATTCTTTTTGCTGCTGATTCAATCGCGCTTTAGCACCTCCCAATTGGGCTTTGATGACTGCAATACTTTTAACCTGCGTTCCTTCGCTTGCCGCCAAGATCGGTAATTTTGCCTGTGAGCTCATGAGTTCTGCGGACGCAGCATCTCTTTTCAGCCCGTACTCATCCAATTCAATCACCACAAGTGTATCGCCCTTTTTAATCTGCTGATTGTCCTTATAATATATTTTACGGATATAGCCCCCTACTTTTGCGTTTATCGGGGAAAGATAGGCATCAATCTGAGCGTCGTTGGTCTGTTCATAGCGATATCCCTCGAAAAAATAAGCTGCTGCCCAAATAATGATTCCTACGAATAATGTGATACCAAACCATTTGGTTAAGCTTACAACAATTTTATCTGTTTTATTTTTGTTCATGATATTTGTATTAAAGAATTCCGATAATTGCCAATAGCCTGATATGCGCAAGTTTGACGTTTGTTTGTGCCGTTGTCAGATTAAACTTAGCTTCCAGTAAAGCATTTTCGGCTTCTAGAAGATCGGTAAGAAGTGATTCCTGGTTTATGTAGCTACTTCTGATAACACGAACAGTTTCGGCGGTTTTAATGATATTTTGCTCCGCTGTTTCCATACTCTCCAAAGCCTGTTGCCGCTGCAAATAAGCTTCTTTTACCTGAAGATAGATTTCATCTTTTTTAATGTTCGCTTTTTCTCTTGCCTCATTACTGACCACTTGGGCATGAGCGATGGAATGCTTGCTTTTGTATAGATTATCGATAGAAAACTGGACTTTAACCCCTGTCTGACCAAATCCCCATAAATCATTGGAATACGGATAGAATGAAATCTGCGGATAGGTGTAATTGTAAGTCGAATACAAGGAGACTTTAGGTAACAGCATCGCTTTTACCTGCTTGATGTTCATTTCGCTCAATTTGACAGCGCTATAGGCTATCTTGTATTCCGGCGATTTGTTAAAAGCGATGTCTACATAATCCTCATAGTCACCTTCAGTGATAGCGCTTAACTCGATTGTATCTTGGTATTTTATTGCCAGCTCAGCATCATTTTCACGCCCCATCAGAATATTGAGCCGTTGTTTAGCGATTTCAATCTTCTTCGTAACATCAGAAAGGCTGAGCTCCAGTTGCGCTAATTTTACGGAGGTTCTCAGTACATCGCTCTTTAGCACAGTGCCGTTTTTATGCAGGCTTTCTACGAGTGCCAGTTGTTTTTTTTCTGCATCAATTTCTGCATCAAGAAAATCATGGAAATGCAGAAACTTGTATAGATCAAAGTAAGCAGCTGCAACATTGTATTTTACACTGTGCTTTTGCAGATCAACTTCATATTGTATGCGTACCGCTTCTTCCTTTTTCATGGCAATGTTTCTTTTGTCTTTACCACCATTGTAAAGATTGACGTTCAGGTTGTAACCCACGCCGTAACCATAACCTTTTACAGGCACATCCTGTGGAGAAGAAAATAATCCATTGTCATAGATCAGGAATTTGGAATTGAGTTTTGCATCTCCACCAACCGAAAGCTCCGGCAACAAACGGTCTTTCGCTTCCAATATTTCTAAATTGCTCTCCTGGAGATGTAGGTCGGATAGTTTCAGTTGACGGTTATTTGTTTCGGCTACTTTCCAAATTTCTTCCAAACTTAATACCCGCGCATTTTCAATATGCTGGGCATAGAGTGATTGTACAAATAGGGCTAACAATATGCCCAAAATCCGGACTGTTCTATATTGTTTCATCGGTTTTCTTTATATATTTCTTTCCTTTTACTAGCCATGGTTTTACGATCTCTTTCAATTCATCGAAGGCAAAAGTTAAATCTACCATTGGCATAAAAGCATAGTTATACCCATAAGCAAACCAGAAGATATTTGCACTGTCGATTTCTTCATCTGAATGATGTGATTTATTATCAGACTTTTGAGCTTGTGTTTCAAGTTTAAAATCTTTGTGAGATGTTATGATTTTATGTTTCATAATGACTTTACTATTATTTACACTGCAAAATTATCTAGCATGGTGAAGTATGATTTCATATAATTAGCCTAATATTTATTAAATTTGGCCACATGGAAATTCTTAGTCAAATAATACATATTGTTGATCAAAACCCTGATTCAATCCTCGTGATGCGACAGCAAACGGAGCAGCGTTTGCCTGCTCACCAGCACAATAAAGCTCAGTTGTTATTAGTTTATGGCGGGATTGCTTACTTGCAGACTGACGAAAAGGACTTCTATATTCCCTCAAATCATTATATTTGGATACCAAAAAATTATCGGCACAACCTGATGTTCAATACGCAGGACCTGTTTATTATCAATATCTATTTTCCGGAAGAAAGTGCTGGTAATTTTTATGAGGAATTGGGTATTTATCCAGTGAGTAAGCTCCTGGCAGAAATGCTCTCATTTAGTGAGAAGTGGCAAGGTGATTATTACAAAGGTTCGTGGGAGTATGAATTTTTAAATACGCTGAAAGGCGTATTATCAAAAGAAAATCTCAAAAAATTCTCCATACAACTTCCTACAACAGACGATCAAAGGCTCAATACCATAATCGACAGTTTTAGAAATCGGTTAAATGAAAATCTAAGTTTAGCGATGATTGCTCAGCAATCTGGAATGAGTGTTCGCAGTCTCACCAGATTATTCCAGCATAAATTGCACATTACATTTGTTCAGTACTTAAAAATGCTACGAATTATTAAGGCAATGGAATTAATCAACGATACAGATTTCAATATGACTGAGATTGCCTACGAGATTGGCTATTCAAATATCGCGGCTTTTAGCAATAACTTTTATCTGCTCACCAATATGAGACCTACGGAATTTAAAACGAAATAGCCTCTTTCCATTATGCAAAGCAACAATTGGTTCAACAAGTTTAAAAACATCCAGCGAAAAAGATTTTTTTTGCTAATTACACTATTAACTATTTTTCACCATATAAGCTCTGCGCAAAGAGATCCGCAGCTTAGGGAAGCGCTTTCAACCATGACAAAAGCGTCTATTTCCGGAGATATCGAAGGTATTCTAAGTCAAACATCGCCACGTATAATTGAAAGCATGGGCGGCATTGAGCAAGCAACAAAGGTGACCAAAGAACTTTATTCTTCTCTTATAAAATACGGGGTTAAAATTGATTCCATGATTAACTATGTCGATATGGATATCTCGAAGATTGATGGAATAGCGTATTGCTTTATTCCCCAAGTACTGGTCATGTCCATGCCCGAAAAAGACAAAATGGCGATCACTTCAGCTAACTTATTAGCGCTAAAAGAAGACGAAACCAAAAAATGGACTTTTTTTAATTTCAATAAAATGAATCAGGAAATGATCAATATGTTTCTTCCTGAATTTAATGGCAAGATTTCCCTTCCTCCAGATCTAGAAAAAAAGACATTAGTTGTGCGGAAAGAAGAAGTAGCTAAAACTGTCAATCAGCTAATGAAACTTATAGATGAATCTGTCAAAAAGCATCATTAGTTTTTAAGTTATTTGATCTATCTGCTATACTTTTTATTTAATACCGTTTTCCGCGCGCCCTTACTCTTGGTGCAATAATCTCATTATCTGCCAAAATACTAAATTAAGTTTACCCCATTTTCCGCTATAACACAATAGCACGGTAAAAAGGTTCAAAATACAATAACTTATTAGTACAGCTCTATAGAATTTACCGCTGCATGCTATAAAGAATGAAGCTAATCTTCATGAATTGAATTAACGTTGCAAACGACAGAAATTTACCGATCAGCCTCAATCCATAGCATCTTTATCGATAAAGCATCTTTTATTTTAAACGAATGAAACTTAGTTTGGTTTATAAGACATTAGTTGCGGTTGCAGCTGGAACAGTGCTTTTTATTCAGAAGAAAGCGATTGCGCACCTTCGCTACAACCGCTTTCTGTGGCCTGTTCGATTAATTCTCGTAAATCACACCTTCGTAGCAAGCGTTATAAAGATCTTTTAAGTCCTGTAGGCTAGGCTTACGCGGGTTAAAGCCAGTACATGGATCTTGTAAAGCATTTTGAGCCATATAATCCAGATTTTTTTCCCAGTCTTCCTTGGAAATACCAAATGCCTTGAGGGAGCCAATATTGTTGACCGCAGTTCTTAGTTTTTCAATTTCCTGTGCCAATCCTTCGGCCGAATCTCTACCGACAAGTTTAGCCAAATCAGGATATCTTGTTGTAGCTGTCTGATTAAAACGGATCACATTAGGCAAGAATATCGCATTGGAAGCTCCGTGAGGGACGCCGTAGAGTGCACCTACCTGATGCGAGAGAGAGTGGACAATACCCAACCAGGCATTGTTGAAAGCCAGTCCGCCCATAAAAGATGCATCGTGCATATTTTGGCGTGCTTTAATGTTTGTCGGGTTATTGACCGCCTCTTCCAGATTTTCGAAAACAATTTCCAGTCCCCCTTTAGCCAAGGCATCGGCATAGTTATTTTCGATGTTGGACACATAGGCTTCCACACAGTGTGTAAGAGCATCTAGACCAGTATTGGAGGTAATATGTGCAGGCATCGTGGCACAAATTTCACCATCGACAATAGCGATATCCGGCGTCAATTCATACGACACGATTGGATACTTCACCCCTTTTTCCCGATCGGTGATCACAGCCAATCCTGTGGTTTCCGTACCTGTACCGCTTGTTGATGGAATGGCAATGAATTTAGCCTTTTGACGCAATGTTGGCACGTTAAAAGGTTGGGTCATCGCTTCAAAATTTGCATCGGGATATTCATAAAACACCCACATCATCTTTGCCGCATCAATTGCAGAGCAACCTCCTAGACCAATGATCCAATCAGGCTGAAAATCAGTTATCACTGCAGCACCTCGAAGGCTTGTCGCCGATGATGGATCTTCTTCGACACCGTCAAAAACAGCAGTTTCCAATCCTGCTTCGGTCAAATAACTTATGGCACGGTCCAAAGTTCCGCTTTTTTTCATGGATTGACCACCAGTTACGATGATGGCTTTTTTTCCAGTTAGATTTTTCAATTCCGACAATGTACCAGCCCCGTGGAATACTTCGCTGGCAACAAATAACTTGCTCATATATTTTACATTAAATTTCTGATGCAAAGTTACTGTGTCCGGGAAGGCAAATGTTATACTTTACTTACGATATGATATACATTTGATCCAACACAACCACAGGATAAAACCATATCAAATCACATAATAGACTTAAGTCTTATACATTTGCGCCAATTGCTGCTGCAGATTGGTTGGCGTTTCATCCAGTTTGGCGCGCACAAACTTGTTCAGTGCCGCAGGTGAATTGAATCCGAGTTCAAAGGCAATCTCCTTATGTGAGTAGTTGGATAACAGCAGCAGTTGTTTGATTTCATTCATAATCCGCGCATGAATGGTTTCTATAGAGGTCAGTCCTGCAATCTTGCGGGTAATTTCATTTAACTTTTTTGGAGACAGCTGTAATTTTTCTGCATACCAGCCCACGGTACGCTCCGTTTTATAATGCCTTTCCAACAATTCCAGAAATTTACCATAGATCTTTGCGTTTTCATTACTGAGCTGGCTGTTTCCCCATTTGGTATGGACAAATTCCACCAATTTGAGTAAGATGATTTTGATGTAGAAACGCGCTTGCTCCTTCTTGATCGATGTTAAATCCTGATATGATTTTTCGACCTGCTCCAGCAGCATCTCTATTTCTGAGGTTTCTGCCTCGGGCAATTCAATATGGTTGAGTTTTACGGAGATATTGTAGTTGTAAATACTCAATTCATTTTTCAGGATATCCGAACAGAATAGTACTTCGTCAAACAGGATCAATTTGCCTTCAAAGTCGTCGCTTAGCAACTCTTTGGAGGAGAGCTGACCGGGAAAGATGACACATATATGAGGTGCATTGACGGTATAACGGCGGTCTTCCACCTGCAGATTGAGCCGACCTTTTTTAACAAACAAAAGGCAAAAATGGTCTTTTGTATGAGGTTCTCTATAAGCTGCGAGAGCTTCCCTGTCCAAATCAAAAATATGAAAAGGGGTGATCGCCCTTTCAGCTTTATATTGTATATCTTTTAGATGATAAACTATCATAGAGGCCATGATAAGCATTTATTCTGAATTCGTCAAATTTACTTTTTCGTCAAGCTAGCGTGAATAGAAAGCCTATTTTTCTCCTTTACATCAGAACATTCGAAGCTCTTCAATGAACGTTATCCAGTGAGAATTGTTCCTTAATTTTTAAAAAAAGGACTAATCTTTCGACTAGCCCCTTAACTAAATTATAAACGAATCCTTTATGGACCGGAGTATACTTTCTAAAAGCCCAGTCCCTAAACCTAAGCTTAAAAATGGCCAGGCATTAAACCTGACCATAAAATTAAATCAACCGAAACTAAACTTCCTAAATTGAATCGATCGTCAATAAATAGACAAATGCTTGAAGTGATTGGTTTGATAAAAATAAAAAAAGGTCGAGTTTAGCACTGTGATAATACAGCCGTTGAGATAATACAGCCGTTTATTTAGGTTGTTTTTGCACTAAATACAACGTTATATTTGAATTTCTTAACTTTGTTCTATGGAAACAAAAATAGTCCGAAGTGTCTCTGAATTCAATAGTGAACTGAGATTGCAGGGTTTTAAAGCATTTCAGATTGAGGATGACAGTAATGCTACACGTGTTTATAGTCGTAAAGATTTCTTTAAAATATGCCTTACAACTGGTAAAAGTAAGATTCATTACGCAGATAAAAGCTTTGAACAAGAAGGCACGATACTATTTTTTGGGAACCCGCATATCCCCTATTCCTGGGAAACCATTTCTACGACCTATGCTGGTTATACATGCTTGTTTTCGGAAGACTTTTTAAAACAGGCCGACCGCGCGGAAAGCTTGCAGCAATCGCCGTTCTTTAAAATCGGAGGTACGCCGGTCTTAAAAATCACTGAGGATCAACGCTTGTTCCTTAACACACTTTTCGAGAAGATGATCGAAGAG
Source organism: Sphingobacterium sp. BIGb0116 (assembly GCF_024808035.1). Taxonomy (NCBI): domain Bacteria; kingdom Pseudomonadati; phylum Bacteroidota; class Sphingobacteriia; order Sphingobacteriales; family Sphingobacteriaceae; genus Sphingobacterium; species Sphingobacterium sp. BIGb0116. Next base: position 130,479 of record NZ_JANUDT010000012.1, read on the forward strand.
CAAAAAAGTGATTATACGTTTAAAGATGAACTCATACGCAATTATATCAACCTAATCATTCACGAAGCCCTTAAACTTCAACCGTCAGAAGTGTATACCCCTACCAAGAATGGTACAGCACGTATCGCATCGGTGTTTTTGGAACTATTAGAACGTCAATTTCCAATCGAAACACCTACAAGTCCGCTCAAAATGAGAACAGCGCAAGATTATGCGCAAAACCTCAACATCCATGTCAACTATCTGAATCGTGCTGTAAAAGAAATTACGGGCAAATCTACAACGACGCTGATTTCAGAAAGAATCTTGACAGAAGCAAAAGCCCTACTGCAACATACAGACTGGAATATTTCAGAGGTAGCCAGCGCACTGGGATTTGAATATCCTACTTATTTCAATAACTTCTTTAAAAAACTGACAGGAACAAACCCGAAATCGCTCCGGGAATCTGAGATTTGAAATTCTTAAGTTTTGGTTTGATAATCGTTAACACCTCCCCTTTATACTGATCTACCTTTGTATATGTAATAATTAACATAATACAGATATGAAAATAGCAGTAACATTATTGGTCTTGTCTTTCCTGTTTTCTGATAGGACTTCCGCGCAGCATGTACAATCAAACCAAAATTTAAAACCGATGAATAGTTCGTCAGATCATTATACTTTTCAATTAAGCGATAAGGTAACCCGCAAAAAAGTAAGTTTTAAAAACCGTTATGGCATCACACTTTCTGGCGATTTATACATCCCTAAAAACACAGACAACAAAGTGTTATCTGCACTTGCCATCAGTGGCCCTTTTGGTGCAGTGAAAGAGCAATCTTCTGGATTGTATGCCAACCAAATGGCGGAAAGAGGATTTATTGCCTTGGCGTTCGACCCTTCCTACACTGGTGAAAGCAGCGGTTCACCTCGTAACGTAGCATCGCCAGATATCAACACCGAAGATTTCAGCGCAGCTGTAGACTTTCTAGGGTTGCAGAAAAATATTGACAGGAGCAAAATCGGAATCATTGGCATCTGTGGATTTGCTGGCTTTGCATTAAATGCAACGGCAGTAGACAAACGTATAAAAGCAGTAGCAACGACCAGTATGTACGATATGACGCGCGTCATGTCAAAAGGCTATAACGATGTGATAACTGCTGCGCAACGTACACAAACATTGGAACAATTAGGCCTGCAGCGCTGGAAAGATGCCGAAAGTAGATCTTACGCATCTTCAACAAACAATTTACCGGAAAAATTGACTGGCAGTGAGCCTCAGTTTGTCAGGGAATATTTTGATTATTATAAAACAGCTCGTGGATTTCATCCTCGTTCTATCAATTCAAATGCTTCATGGACGGGAACTTCCCCCCTGTCGTTTATGAATATGCCGATTCTCTCTTATATCAAGGAAATTGCACCTCGCCCCATGCTAATCATTGCAGGTGAAAATGCTCATTCAAGATATTTCAGTGAAGACGCTTATAAAGCTGCTACCGAACCAAAGGAGCTAATGATTATCCCCAATGCAGTTCATGTTGACTTATATGATCAATTCGACAAAATTCCATTCGATAAACTGACAGCATTCTTTATTGCTAATTTAAAATAACGTACTTATTCCATTAAATTACATATAAAATTTAACTAGCTATTCTATGAAAACATCAGATAATACTTATCAGGAAGATATTTTTGAACGATTGAAAAAGAATAAAAATATTTCTTCCGATGATCCCCAGGGATACCGTTTACAGCAAGCTTCTTTTGCTACAAAAGCATTATTGGTGCCTATGAACAATTCAGCTGATCCCAAAGAGATAAGAAATCTATTAAGTCAGATTACCGGTTCAGCTATAGATGAAAGTACAACTGTATTTACACCATTATATATCAACTATGGCAAGAATACAACGATAGGAAAAAATGTCTTCATCAACTTCGACTGTATTTTTTTGGATTTAGGTGGTATAATTATAGAAGATGATGTATTAATAGCTCCCAAAGTGAGTTTATTAACAGAAGGCCATCCAATTGAGGCTGAAAACAGACAATCGTTAAATGTGGCTCCGATCCATATCAAAAAGAATGCTTGGATTGGGGCAAATGCAACAATCCTGCCCGGCGTTACGATTGGAGAAAATGCGGTGGTAGCAGCTGGTTCCGTAGTCAGCAAGGACGTACCGGATAATACAGTTGTTGGTGGAATTCCGGCAAAAATTATTAAAAACATATAATAAAGAATTCGGATCATCTTTATATCGGATGGTCTTTATAAAGACCAAATTGCAAACTATATGAACGGGTTATTCGTTATCCCAATTATGGCGATAAGTTTATTCGCCTGCAATACTAAAACAGATCATACAATGAACACAGCAGAAATATTTCCCAAAGGGGAACCATTACCTAAGGAATGGTTTACTGGAGATGCATTTTTAACCCCCTTGGTAGCAAAAGATAAAAACAATGATTTCTCGGCAGGTAGCGTAACTTTTGCACCTGGTGCGAGAACAAACTGGCATACACATCCTAAAGGTCAGGTTTTACTGGTAATCGAAGGAAATGGACTCTATCAGGAAAAAGGAAAGCCGGCACAAGCAATCAAAAAAGGTGATGTTGTCAATATTCCTGAGAATATAGAACACTGGCACGGCGCAACTGCTGCTACTAAAATGGTGCATGTTGCCATCACTAATTTTAAAGAAGATGTTCAAGTTACTTGGCTAAATCCCGTAACAGAAGAAGAATTCAGTTTAGCCAATAGATAATGAAGCCTGTACTTGTTTTGAACAGCGCTTTATTGTCAGAACTCTGTCGTAGTTCGATATCGATAGGCCCATGGTTACTTACAATTGACTTCTAATCCCTGAAAACTAACTGGGTGACTTTAGCTTAGCGAAATTCTTGATCCATGTCAATCTTTTTTTTCGAAAAATAAAAGAACTTAGTCTATATATAAAAACAAAAGAAATAATATAAACAGATTTAAAAGGAATAGGATGAAAAAGATAGCAATTAATGGATTTGGTCGCATCGGACGTGCTGCCTTAAAAATAATAACAGAAACTGCCGATCTTGAGGTCGTTGGAATTAATGATCTGATGAGTATTGAAAACGCCGCATATCTGCTTAAATACGATAGTAACTATGGGAAATATGAAAAAGATGTGCGTATCGAGGGAGATACAATTGTGGTCGATGGAAAGGCGGTTAAATATACAAGTATCAGGGAGATTGAAAAGTTACCTTGGAAAGATATTCAAGCGGATATCATTATAGAGAGTACGGGTATTTTCACGAACAAAGCGGACGCTGAAAAACATTTAACCTCTGGAGCAAAATTTGTCGTCATCTCGGGCCCTACCAAAGATACGCCGACAGTGGTCCATGGGGTAAATACCGAAGATGGAAGGGTTTCTATCTTTTCATGCGCAAGCTGTACGACAAACAATATAAGTCCAGTAATCGAAATATTGGGCAGGAGACTGGGAATAAAAAAAGCAATACTAAATACCACACACGGTTATACAGCTTCACAGGCATTGGTCGATGCTCCATCAAAAAAAGAACCGCGTATGGGAAGGGCTGCAGGTATTAACCTTGCCCCCGCGGCCACGGGTGCTGCAATAGCGACGACAAAAGCACTTCCGCAATACGCCGGAAAGTTTGACGGTATAGCCGTTAGGGTACCTGTTCCAGTAGGATCCATCTCCGATATTACGTTTATTGCAGAAAGGTCCACCACAACCGAAGAGATCAACCAAATTTTGATCGAAGAATCAAAAACTGATCGCTATAAAAAGGTGCTAACGGTAACCGACGAGCCCTTGGTATCTACCGATATTATCAAAAGTCCATTTGCAGCGACAGTAGATCTAGAAATGACTCGAGTTGTCGATGGCGATCTGGTGAAAGTGATGGCTTGGTATGACAATGAATGGGGATTTACCAACCAAATGGTCAGACAAATTCAATCAATTTAGCGCGACAGCAACGGAAAGCTGAATATGCAAAGGGCTATCTAAAGGTTAGATAGCCTTTTTTCTACAATTTTATACTTATCACCCTCACAGTATCTTGTCAGATAGCCTATTCTTAAACGGATTGAGCCGTTGTTGCCCCTTATAAAAAGTTCTATGCAAATATGTTTTTTATTTCATCAATAATCCCAAGGTATTGTTTTTTTATGCGGTGTTGCCTATATAATTTTTTACCATTCCACTGTTTACTCCAATTCATACTACTGAAAGACCATGCCTGAAGTTTCTCCAATTGATCATTCAATGAAGTTAAGGCTAAGTTTAACCCTTTTATAGAACCTAGATTGGTACTTAAAGACATCCCTTTCCATGCTGAAACATTTTCGGCAGCGGAGAATGGTATTGGATAAAGTTTAATTTGATGATCCTGATGGAATAATTCCCGAGCACTTTTATCGTAACTGAATACGAGATATTTTGTTCGCCCTGGTTTGGTAAAAACGATTTCGTTGTCGTATATCGAACTTAATGCACCTTGTTCGGGACCGAAAGCCAAGATATCACCATCTGGGGTCAATAAGGGCAGTACCTTATAAGCGCGGCTAAAAACTGTGTAGTTTTTTCCTTCAAAATCACATGCTACCAACGAATATGCCTGACGGGTGCCCAAGCTTTTCTGATCTGTATTTTTCAGTGCGGGACCTATCGTTTTCTTGTCTTTGATTAGGCCCAGCCCCAACTCACAACTCCTCAGAAATGAAACCTCATTCCACAGCTTATAAATGTTTTTTGTAGCCTCATTTAAGTCCTTATAGCCCTGCTCTACCTTGCCAAAATCAGAAAATTCAATAGCCTTCTGGACTTCCGCAGCAGCATGAGCAAATGCATCTCCAAGACTTAAAGTCGATACATTGACTTGCGCAGGATCTTTTCGCTTAAACTCAGCAATGCCGGCATTGTGAGCGATATAATACATGCGACTGAGCGTCAGATAATCCTGTAGCATAACACGTAATCGGATGATCTCTTCCCCCTCGATGCCATCGATACTGTTGTAATATCCCTGCGCCATCCAGGGAAAAAGTGCAGACCAATGACTAATCCACGCGCCTAAAGGAACGTATCCCTCTGTATTCACTTCATGCCCAGCATGTACGTTTCCCTGAGATTCTGACAGATTTGAGGCTGTGAAATGTGCTTTCTTAGTTTTATTTTTATTTGTAAAATTTAGCGTATCAATATCATTTGCCTTTATTTTTTCTTGAAGATTTTTCAATTTGTCTGTATTTGCAGGTTGCTCGGCGTTATTGATAAACTCGTCAAAAGAGAGCTTTGGATTTGTTTTTAATGTTTTTTTATAAGCCGATGCTTCCGCCATTTCTTTGAGGTCATCCAAATTTTCTATCTTCTCCACCTCTTTTTCAATTCTCTCATCGACCTCGGGCTTGTGGAATTCGGGTATCGTCGGTGCTCCACGACTGATTTCCATCTTAGGCGCTTTCTCAATAACACTCACATCGGCAAGCTCACTGAATGATTTGTTTTCCAGGCTATCCAGCCATTGTTTTACCTGTTCATCAAGGACTGTCCCCCAGGAAAAACTTCTGCTAGTCACATTAACCTTCGCCTTACCGTGCGACTGGCCACCATCATAAGTCGCCTGCACAGCGACAGCGGCAAATGCATTTGCGTAGGAAAAATCAGCAGAACCACCGTACTGCCAAGACTCCGATTCACTTTGAGAGGTCATTTTCATGGTTACTCCCCCTAGTCCACCCCAGATAACACCAACGACTAAACCATCGCCAAAATCATGTGCAAAATCTTCCGAAGCTTCCACCCATATATTGACCAGTTCTTTTAGCTGTAACGATTCTGCATCAGTCTCTTTTAGTGCCTTTCGTATATCACGTTTTGATTCTGCGGCATACTTGATCACATTATTATAAGCGGTTAATACTGCTTGTGCACCTTCCTGACATGCGCCATTCAGACTGGCAATAAGGTCACTTGCTGTCAGATCTTCGAAATTAACATATTCTATACCACCGATCGCAATCGCACTATAATTCACGACAACAGACCTATCCGTGGCTGCCTTTGACTCCCCCACATAAGCAGACAAGGATGACTTGAGCAGACTCATTCCAGAAGCACCATATGCACCGGACATTCCGAAAGTACCTTGATTCATCCTTTCAGAATACAAATAACTGCTTTCACCAGACATATATTTTTCGGAATGCTGCTGTGCAATCATCCGGCTGATGGGTGCCCGAATTACACTTGGAGCAAATTTTCCACTTTGAGAATAAATAATTGAGCCAATTGTCACCCCGTACAAGGGGTTATTTGTTTCAGATTTTTCCATAAGACTTTACAATTAATGGGTTAAAGAATCGCTATTTAAAGAAAATTAAGAGCAATGATGCTTCTTGCTGTTTGTTCATTCACATAGTCCATGTACGCGATATTGGGTTTGGGAATGTGGACTTGTCTAAGGTATCCGTCCGCTAGCTCCTCCAGTGCCCGATTGGCTTCTTTGGCCAGATTTTTCATAGAACTGGTCAAGAATGTGCTGCTATCGGGCGTCAGTGTCCAGGACAATAAAAAGAAGTAATTCTTATTCAGACCGCCGTAAGCAATCAATTTAGCCAACTGATCCTGTTTCATTTTTTCGAGCGAAACTGTATTTGAGTACGAATCATACACGCTAATATTGGGATCACAAGATCTACTTTGCTCATGAGCCGGATCCATGCTTTTGTCCTGATCATAATAGCGAAACCGTCCACTTCGCGCACTGATATGTTCGGGATAATCGAAGACCAAGATAATCCTGCCGCGACATGCTTCCAGACTTATTTTTGCTAAATTGACATCGTAATGTGTATTGTTATAAAAATATTTTCGGTATTGCATGTTGGCCAAAAACTGATCTATTCGATCTTTTATTTCCCGCTCGTTATTACGATTCGTACGGATATGAGAGAATTTTAAAATACAGGTTTCCGACCTATGATTATCAATAAATGCAATGGCTTGTTCGATCATATCGACCAGCGGCTGTCCATTACATCCAGCATTCCCTGTCTGATGATAGCTTACCAGTCTACCGTGATCATAATCGACACGAATATCAAAGTAGCGCGCTCCTGCCGCTAATTGCCCCAACATATCCAATGCTTGCGTTTGCACGATTCCTTTATTTAAATCGGCCCCAGCACCACAATGATCCGTTTGAGACATCCCTGCATCGTGACTCCCCGGCATAATAATCCCATTCAAGAATAATGTAGGGTCGAGCCCTTCCATCCAGCTAGCTGTATTTATTGAACCCGTATCTGGCTTCTCATTGATTAAACTTCCCATAGCCTAATTCCATATTTGCTCAGATCAGATATAATTCAAACGTGATATCTTGATCATGTCCTTCAAAACTACCTTTGATGTCGTATCCAATCGAATCGGATGGGCTAACCGTCACTCTATAGGAACTCTTGCTATGGTTCATCGGATGATTGTAGTAGAACTCGATGGTTATTTTTCCGCCATCAGTCTGATAAATCACTGTACCTTCGGGACCAAATGTGCCCCCTGTTCTTGTGGTACAGACCCAACTTCCGGAAGATTCAATCGTACCCGGAGGATCTGTGGTGAATTTCCCATGTTTTGGTGTGCTAGGTTTTAACGTCAACACCTTACCAGTGTTATTATTTACCGTCATTTTTACTTTTCTAGCCATGATGCTTTTGTTTTAATTTGTAAATATGTTTTTATAAAATTCGCATTGGTTAACAGCGTGACTTAGGCCCAGGCTATTTTGATGTCTTCGCCAGTAACAGTCGCGCTGTATGTTAACGCTCCTGCAGGAATATAAACAACCGAATGAGCCGGGTTTGCTGAGAGAGTAAAAACTCTATAGGAGCTTTTGCCCTTATCATCCAAAAATTTAAGGTTTACTTTGGTTGTTACCGCGGTAACTGAATTGACTAGTGCCGCAGTCATTTGGTCTTTTTTCCTTCCGCTGATGTCAACGGTTTCGTTGACGGTACCAGCTCGCATTAAATTTGTTGGCATAACGTATTTATTTATCCTTCAGCCTACTCTATATCGTTTTCGGCATCCCTTTTTTTAACAGGTGGCTCGCTTTTTTAGATTGAGCTATTCAGCCCATTATGTGCCTTATTCAAAGCCAATGGCAGTCTTCAGTCCAGTATTTTTCACTTTGAACTTGAATTTATGATTTAAGGTATATTCAGAACCTAATTTCTCTTTAATTTTACCCGTCAAATTCTGGCCATTCGGTTGATTATTATCTCCATAATAGTGGATTTCATAATAGCCGGTCTGCCCGGCACCCATGGGATCAAAATCAATCCTAAAAATACTAGGACCGAATAGTCCAGATTCTTGACCTGGTTGCAATGTGACATGTTTCATAATTTTTATTTTATCAGTAAAATTTGTCCTAAGAAAGACACGACAATAAACAGCGTGTAATATTTAATTCACAATTGGAAACGTATCGTTATTTATAGCAAATTTAGCCTGCAATACCCGGAAGGCTGTTCATCAAAACGCATTATTTTTGCATCGAAACGCATTATTTTTTTGTATATTCATTCAATAAATTATTGATATGAAAGCTCCTATTGTTATCAAGGAATTGAGAGAGCAGCCATTTGAAGAGATTGTACGCCAAAATTGCGAAGACGAAATATTAAAGTTTAAAGCCCCCATACTTGGAAGGGGACAAACTGCTCTTATTCCCCTTGTACCCAATATTACTTTAGCCTATTTATCCGGGGTTCCCCTTGAAACCTATAAGATGCAGTACAATCAATATTATAACAATAATATTTTACTGACAATCAGTCTAAAGGGAGATATCGTTCATGAATGGAATCACACTACAAGTTCCAAAATAAGTACACAGCAAAGCTTTATGTATAACCCGCAGGGGGAAGATTCTTTTTTTGTAGCTGAGAAAGGGAAAAAATTCGAACAGGTAACCATCATATTTAACAAAGAGGACTTTCTTCAAGTGGTTGATAAATTTTTCGATGTCAATCAGAAGACCGAGAAGAAAAAATGTATTCATGCCGTCTTTTCAAAAACAGTCGAGGGAGTGGTCTTTGATATTTCTAAAGTCATTACCGTCATTATTAAGCAAATATTGGAATGTAGGCTCAAGGGCAATTTTAGACGGGTATTTATGGAGTGTAAATTGTATGAGATCATGGCACATTACTTAAATGCCATTTCATCAGTCAAGCATCAAGAATTGAAATTTAGCGCATTAGATATTCAAAAATTACAGGAAGTCAGAAAGCTGTTGCAAAATCTAGATCAGATATTACAACTTTCTATTAACGATTTATGCAAAACTATTGGTTTGAACCGCTTTAAACTAACTACTGGCTTTCAAGCGATCTATAATATTTCTGTTATTAAATTTTACCATCAATCGGTTCTGATCAAAGCCTTTGAAGAACTGCAACAAAATGATGTCGATTCGATCAGCAATATTGCGTTAAAATACGGATATGGTAGTACGCAAGCTTTTTCAACGGCTTTTCAAAAACAATTTGGAATGCGCCCCAGTCAAATAAAGTAAGTAGTATATTTATTCAAATATTCTGCTTTTAAACAAATCTTTCATTTTGTTAAAGTCCTGTTTAGGTTTTTTACAGATATAAATCGTCTGCAGCACCCAACCTTCGCTACTTGCATAGGGGCTATATAGCTTTCGTACAGGAACAACTTCTTCAAAAAAAGGATAAAAGAAGTCATCACTGGTATCGTTATAACAAATGGCGATCACCGTTTGGGGCATTCGACCCAATGGTGCCCAGCTATAGAAACTACCATGATAACAAAAAGCATTCGGGAGCCCAAATGTACTCTTCATAAGTTCGACCGCACCAGCCTGCGAGTAATGTTTGCCCCAAATAAGACAACTTGTTTTTTCATTTGGGGGTAAACTGTCGTATACTGAGTGTAGTTCATGCATGCTCGTTTCCCATTTTTGCTTGGTAATATACTCTTGCATAGGAAGAACCTCCTTACCGTTTTTTACATTTTTAGGAAAATATTTATGAATCCGATCCATATAATGTGCATAAGAATATATAGGTAGACCAAATGGTATCAAAACAGTTCCAAGTAATAAAATGACACTCAGTGGAATTAACAACCATTTTCTCTTTGGCAGAATGATATGTTCAAACAAAATACCACAAAAGGGCAATAACGTAAGAACAATCGGGAAAAAGTAATAAGCTTTACCCTTTGAATAGGCCAAAAATGCAATAGACAGTAGAATTGAACTCGCTATAGGCCTATAATAGTGCTTTGTTTTTTGACCACCCCAGATAAAAATCAATGTAGGGATAAGCATAATGGCTGTAATAGGATTGACATCTAAAAAAAGTCCAAAAACAACTTTGCTGAAAGTTAGCTCATCTAATTGCGTCTCATAAAGCCTAGCAAACATCTGCAACGCTGGAAAATTGTTCGCATATTGCCATACAATATTTGGCAATAAAATAAGAAGAGCAACGACCATACATTGCCAGTATCTGGCAGCTCTTAAAGCCTTCCGAGTTCGCCTAAAGAACAGTAGCGCAGCAATGCCCACCAAAAAAAACAGTGCATCATATTTTGTAAGAAAAGCAAGGGAAATAAAGATCGTTAAGTACCAGAGGTATTTTCTGTCTTCATATTTTACAAACCTCACCAACTGATAAAATGAGATCAGCCAAAAACATTGGCTAAATACAACCGGCTGAAACGATTGCTGCGACCCTCCGAAGCCCGGCGATATCAATAGGCAGGATAATGCGATAGCAGTAGCTATACTCCCCCCTCCAAGTTCAAATACGGTCTTACCAAGGTAGATGACGATGAGTATTGTCGCGATATGTGGAAAAAGATGATGAATGAAGACCGATTGAGTGTGAAACAAATTTTGGATAAATGCCAAAACTCCGATGACAGGCGGAAATTCCATATAGCCAAAGGCCAGATGGTTTCCGGTGTCTATATGTAGCAGTTCGTCGCCCTGAAAACCTGAATGGAAATCGGCTATAATGTGAAGTGTCAGTTTAACGAGACAGAAAATGATAATAATAATCCGGGTACTTTTAGTCATCAATTGGTATGAGGGTTAGCTTTATGATTGTTTTTACTTTATTTTAAATGTTCAATCTTTTTTTAGTCGATATTTTAAACGTTTTGTTGGTTTGTCCCCAATGGGATATGGAAAGTTGCAAATCTGTTATCTTCCAAATTGAGGCAGCTTCCTCCCCTGGATCGGTAACTACATATGCAATTCAAAGACGGATAATATAATTACTCGGCCTTATTAAAGTCTTTCAGCTCAAAGTAACAATCTTCACAAACAAGTTTGATCTTCGCAAATTCTTCTGAGTCTTCGTTCCAACCATTATATTTCATTCTGACCCTTTCACATTCGTCGCACCAGGCCGCAAAGTCATCTTCTTCATCAACTTCCATCCCTTTATAGGTGTCGAAACTTTCTTCAAAACCTTTAGGATTTTTCAGATCAAGATGCTGGCATATAAATGCTGGTCTCGACAAGCCATGGATTTTGCATGTTACTTTTGCCTGGTTTAAATGGACAACTTCCCGAGAATTTTCATCCAGAACAGCAGTGATCAGGAAATAACTTTGGAGCTTTTCTATACTTACCCTATAAAGCCCCATGCCATCCAACATATCCAAAGAAATCGCCGCAAACTCCCAACAATCGAATTCATCTGCCGGGAAAGTTCCTTCTGTCAATTTGGTATAATTGTTTTTGATTCCAAAATCTTTAACAGCAAGTATACTCCCCTTGTTGGGTTCGACACTATGCTCATTGAACCAGCTCCACATCCATGTTTCTGATGTAAATGAAAAAGTACCTATAGGAATATATTTTAGATAAATCTGATCTTCATCGTTATTGTATAACCTCAGAAGCGCAAGTTCAGCGTCATAATACCATTGTTGATAGTTGCCTAGCTCAAACTGCGCTCTAAATCTTTCCTGGATCTGTATAAGTTCCTGACATTTTTTACCAGCAAACTGTTCGTAATCTGTTTTTTTCAACCTTTTACATTTTAAATTTATAGCAGTTAAGAAAATATTTCTATCACATTATTTAGGAATCGATATAAAAATGATGAAAATAAATAAGCGCAGCAATACTTGTATGATGTATTTAAGATCGTTTTACCTTATTTTAAATGTTGTCACTACAAAACCATGATCAGAAGGGTATAAAATTTCTTTACCGTTCAGTTTGATTGGCTCATTAAAGAATACCTTATAAGACTCAGATTTTAACGCTTTTAAATTCCGGCTTTTGTAAAATATATAATCTATCCGATGGTCATCATTTTCCCCTTTCGTATGCCATGTAATACCTGGATGTGTGATGGGATTGGGATTCAAGGTTCTATAAGTATCCACCAGTCCGATATCGGCCAATACTTTTGTTGAATACCAGGGAACAACCAGATTATTATGTATTTTCTTTGTATCCTTGCCCCAATCCAAATGAGACGGCGTGTTGAGGTCTCCACCAAGAATCATTGGAATTGAATCCGCTTGTGCAGCATATTTTTTTAGATAGGGCAATACCTTTTGTATCATTTCATATTTAGCTCCCGATCTTTCCCAAATAAGAAGCTCCGCAGCTGTTTTACCCAACTTTTCGGGCTCGTTTTCCCATGGTAAATAATGAAACCAATTCGAGAATAATCTGATTTTCTGCTTGTGGATGATAACTTCTCTTCCTCCTAGATAAAATGGAAATTCAGTGTCAATCCGTTCACCAAAAGGGTACCTAGATATGATGGACAAATTAACACTCTTATCATTTAAGGCTGTTCCTTCGGGAGCAATTAAATGAAAATTGTACCCTAAGGAATCGGCTATTTCTTTACCGGAACCGTAAGTTTCCACCATCAATATGATGTCCGGATTTATTTCTCTTATAATCTGTACCGCATGGGCTTTGCCATCCTCACTATCATTTGCTCCGTGCAATATATTCCATGACATCACCTTGAAGATTTCAGCTTGCTTTTGGGCTTCGCAGTTAAAGCAAAGAAATGTTAATGTTAAAAAGAAAATAGTAAACTGCATGTCGTGTCTTTATTAATTTATAGATTTCAAATTTAGAAGATTCATCAATGTATTGCAGGGCCAATATTAAAAAATAAATATGTACAAACGGTGCCGATATCTTATTGTATCCGGCCGCTTTCGCTTTCGAGAGCCGATTTGCGATTACGTTGATCCTTAGTCGCTCCACTGCTGAACCTATAGTTGAAACTCAGACGTACCTGTCTTGATTCGTAGTAGCCATAACTTGATGAAAGCAGTCCTGGTAAATTTTGCGTGTATTTAACTTGGTTACCTTTATAGATGTCGGTGATAGCCAGTCGTATTGTTGTTTTGTCTTTTAATACAGATTTTTGGAACGCGATGTCCGCTTGACTAACCGGTCTACTGATGGTATTGGCCCCTCCGAGTCGTTTTGAATTGTAGACCACCGAAACTTCTGCCCTCATCTGAAAGGGGAGTTTGAAGGTCTGAAGGAGATCGGCACGTCCCGCAGTCTGCCTCAAGTTGAGATTTTGATACTGGTCAAAGGAAACGTCATTATGGATATAATACAACAGGCCATTGAAAGTCATGTCCCACCAGGGCCTAGGCGAATAAGTCTGCGTCAGGGACAGGGACCAATGTTGCTGTGTCCCCACATTTTTACTGATTATCATGATTTTATCCTGTTCCAGTGTATCTGTTACTTTTGCATTCAATTGGTCTGTATAGGCATAGTTTATGCCTATTATTGTCGAATTTTTCACGGAGTAAAGTAACGAAAACCTTTGGGTCAATGAAGGTACCAAGAAAGGGTTCCCTTTCCAGAATGAAAGCTCGTCAAGCATATATACAAAGGGATTGAGATCCTGATATGCTGGTCTTTCTATACGTTTGGCATAAGACAAAGACAGCGTCTGTTTAGCAGTCAATTGTGTGGCAATGGAAAAAAAGGGGAAAAAGTTAGTAAACTTTCTATTGATATGCTCGTTGAGACCTGCCCCATACTCCTGATAAAGTAGGGTACCATTGGAGCCAGCATATTCTAGTCGCAGCCCGCCCTGTAGGGACCAGGCACCAATGGACCGTTTGTAGTCAACATACGCACTGCTGATATGCTCATCGAAGTGAAAATCATTTGAACGTCTGTTGTCTAGGCTATCTTCCGATTGTTTAACATGATAAAAGTTTGCGTTATTTTTCGAGCCTACTGCGGAGTATTTGGCACCTGTTTCCAACTTCCCACCCCATAACCGCGTCGCATAGTCTATTTTTAATCCTTTTAGATCAATATCGATATCATTAAGCGTACGGTAAAGATTTTCGTCAGTAACGACATACTGATTGTCACGGTAAATATTTGACTGCAAGTTTTTGTTCCATTTACCGAAGAGACCGTAATCGGCATCAATATTTAGACTATGCCCTATTGTATCTTCGTATTTGTAGTTCAGGTTAAAATTGTAGCGTTTCGTATTCTGCCCGTAATAATCGTTAATGGCATCCAGCGTTTCCTCAACCGTGGTGGAAGGCGGTGTCGTAATGGCTGTAGCGGTATTGGTGAGACCTCCTCCAAAGATAAAATTGCCATTTGCCAAAAAACCGACCGTATTCTTTTCGTCAATAAAATAGTCTACCCCGACTTGAGCCGCCATTTTCTGACGTTTGTCCACGTCGATCGTATGGCTGTCATACGACCTTCCATTTTGCTGGCGATCCGTACCATAAAGGTAATTGTAATACCCCAATGTATGATTGTAAGTTCCATAGACATTAATCCTATTAACCCGATAGTTAAATGCAAGGTTTTCCAATTGTTTGGGACTGACACCATAGACAAAGGTCGTGGAAATGTTTCCATTTAATCCTTTTGTCTGATTTTTTTTGGTTTTGATATTGATTATACCTGCAGCTCCAGTGGCATCATATCTGGCACTTGGATTATTGATAATTTCGATGGATTTGAGGTTATTGGATGACATCGATTTCAATAGATCACTAAGTTCTTTTCCTGAAAGAAAAGTTTGCTTTCCGTCCAGGAGAATCTGTACACCACTTTTCCCATTGAGTGTAATGTCTGTATCGTTCTCTATCTGCACACCAGGAGATCTTTTCAAAGCATCGAAAGCTGATATATCCTGTGAACCTATGCTATTCTCTACATGATAGACGACCGTACCTCCATCCACAGAAAACAACTTATTTTTGCCTTCGACTTCCGCCGCTTCCAATGTATTTTCCTGTCGGAGGAGATGTAGTGTCCCAACGTCGCCATTGGTCGGATTAAACGAACTGCTCCTCAATTCTTTATAACCAAGATGCTTAATCAACAAATAATAGTTGCCCGTTAGTTTATACGCAATCTGAAAACAGCCCGTGCTATCTGTCATTGAACTAGCTATCAGTTTGCTATCAATACTGTATAAGCTTATTGTAGCCAGGAAAACAGGTACGTGATCAGGATTGACGACCTTACCCTGCACGATATTTTCCGTAGCCTGCCCATAAAGGGCTCCGCTCCATAAGAAGAATATCCCAATTAATAAGAATTTTGGTAAAGAAGTCATTCGGTTTATAATAAAATCGGTTTTTTCACTTGGGTTTACGAGATCATATCCTGTGGCCTAGAATGGATGTTCATATTCTCCAACTAATATGCTTTAAAAAAGCTATTTTATTTCAAAATGCCAATTGTAATCAATTAATTTTGCAGATGAATATATCAGAATGCGTCTATAAATTAACAATAACAAAATCTATAATACTTAAGATTCATTAAAGTTGCCAATTCTAAAATCCATCCAATCTTCTGCTTTCGTATATTCAATTACAGTTTGACACCTCATCCTTTCTGTGGCAACTGGCTTAAGCGTGTCGGCACCTTCCTTTTCATCTTATTGGTCCATACGATTGGTCGGTTACTGCGATGCAACAACAGGACTGGGCTTACGATCAAACATAACCGGTTTTTCACTACCGTCCAACAGAATTCCTATACCTTGAATCTGACCGTCCACATCGCTAAAGAAGTTAAAGAGAAGATTACTTGGTTCAGTATCCGCTACCCCATTTTTATCGACAGACCGTGGGTCAAAAACATCATAATGTCGATGAATAAGAACAACCTTCTCATAACCGAGTTCACTGTATAACTTGTTATCCTTAAGCCTTACCTCAATAATTCCATATGCAGGGTTTTCAAAAGAACCAGTGTACAGTTTTAAGGAATGGGAAGGTTTCGTCGCTGTAACGGGCAACTTTTCTTCTTCTTCTTTTTTAATATGACGCAGTGAGTCAATTTCAGCCTTTTTTTCACCATTCCAGTCGATTGGATTCAAACCAAGAAGTATATCAGCTATGGAATTTCTGACCACTGTAGGAACTTTAGATACGTTTTGATTGGTTAATACGACAATTCCGAGTGTATCTGTTGGAAAAAATGCCACATTCGCAGAAAATCCGTTAATATTTCCACCGTGTTCTACTTGATAATGTCCTCTATAGGAGCCAATCATCCAGCCTAAACCATAATTGGAAAGGAAGACATCTTTATGTTTGTCTGGTAAACCTGCATCCATCACCATTTGGGAGCTCGCAGCCTCATTTATATAATTTGCAGGAAGTATTTCTTTCCCATTGAAATAACCTCGGTTGAGCCAAACCTTGAGCCAATTAGACATGTCATTAGCACTGCTATTTATGCTTCCTGCTGGCCCCATACCACTAATATTATAATAATCAATCGGTTTTATCGTGTTATCTTTGGAAAGTGTATAGGGCAAAGAAGCATCGCTGTCCCGTTGAAATGCTAAGAGATCGGTATTAGAACGGGTCATTTGTAGGGGGGTAAAAAACTTTTCTTGTATATTTTGTTCCCATGTCTTACCACTCAATCGCTCCACAATCATTCCTTGAGCAAGGTACATGAAGTTATTATAGAACCATTTCATTCGCAGGCCTGAGCTGGGTTTCATAAATCTGACCCGCGAAATCAGACTATCTCTATTTTTGCTATTGAACAGAAACCAAGATAAATCATAGCGGGACAAGCCAGTCCTATGCGCCATTAGGTCTTTAACAACGATTTGATTATCCATCTCATCATTGTAAAACCGCAACGTTGGCAGTAAAGATACCGCTCTGTCCTCAAATGTTAGTTTGCCATCTGCTCTCAACAAACCTAACAATGAAGCAGTAAAAGCTTTGGAGCTTGAACCAATTGCAAAAAGCGTATTGGGTGTGACGGGTTTTTTATTCGCGAAATCACGATAACCAAATCCCTTATTATAAATTATTTTATCGCCTTTCACAACAGCAACGGCAAAACCCGCCACATGATGATCTTTTAAAACTTGGCCGAGAACAGAATCAATTGCTTCAAATTGATCTTTCTGCCTGCCTACTTTCCCAACCTGAGAAAATAGTGAAAAAGAAAACCAGGAACAAAAAATAAAGGTTAAAAGGAATTTCATATCAAGTTGGAATTTATACGAAAATACTTATTCAACTTGATTCCCGCAAACTCCTGAAGACATTAGCTTTAGCTATTTTATCCTCGGATGCTACTAATAAAAGAAAGAAGAATACTGGCGCTGCAGAAGATTAAACTTCGTTTATTCTAGCGCTCACTCTTATCCCGCGATCTTACCAGTCAAAGAATTCAGAAGTTTTAAAATGATTTTAAACTTCTGAATGACGATTTTTGTTTATTGAAGGAATTATAAATGGTTAAGGTACCAAAGAGTAACTCTTCGGTTGATGATAAGATTCTTTAATAGTCAATTTCATACGGCCTGTTCTTTTTAGCGGCTAAGCTTTCTACCTATTCTAAATTATAAAAGCATTGACTTCCTATCGCACCACCACCATATTCCAACACAAGCCTGTCATTTACCATAATGTAAGTGCAGCCGTCATTGTAACGCGCTTTTAAGCTATCGGCAATTGGTTTATCAAACAAATTAAAGGAATACCTCCCCATTCCGCTTCGTTGAAAGCTTATGTTACAAGGTTCTCCGCTTGTAATACCGATACAATTTGCTTTATCTAACTTTTCTTTGAGAGTCTTTAAAGTCCCTCTTGTCCAACCAAGTTTTTGCAATAAAGAGTCTGCTTTATTCGAATTAATTTTCACATCCCAGTTACTTTCAAACTTGCCGTCCACTTTCAAATGGAAAATACCTAAAGTATTGTTTTTGCTAAATTCTATTTCAACAGATTTATCTGGTGGAATTATTTTGTTTATATAATTTTTGACTTCATAAATATCGGCTCTTTTTTCCTCAAAGTTTTCTTTAAGTTCCGTTACAGAATAATCTTTGTCAACACCGCCAAAACCAGCCATAAACAAACCGATACCAACAAAAAGAATTAGAAACCCAATCCCGAATAAAAATAAAAATATGTTTAGAATAACTCTCATTTGTCTATGGCACATTATTAAACTAACATCTAGCTTATCAAACAATTATGCGATAATAAATGGTCTATCAATCTATAAAATTTCATAACTTATTCTTTCGTGTAATTCGATTTTCCGTTTACATCCACCTCCTTACCTAAATACTTTGGTTTTCTATTTCTCATTATATCCAAAACGGCTTTCGTAACTGATAGTTTTTCTCTCAATACATAATATTTATACCCCGGGTAAGCGCCCCGATCTGCACTATAGCCGAATGATTTTATGCCCAATTTATCGCCCAGATAAACACATCTATTTAGATGATATTTCTGAGATACCAAGATTGCCGTATCAACATTAAATATATATTTTGCCCGGTACATGGTCGAATAGCTATCGAACCCAGCATAGTCAATGTAAATTTTTGCGGTATCGATGCCATTTTTCTGACAGTACAACTTCATTACGCTAAGCTCATCGTACTCGTCTCTTCCGTTGTCTCCCGACAACAATATTTTATCCACTTTGTGGTTTTTGTACAACGAAATCCCAGCATCGAGTCTATCTTTCAAATATCTACTTGGCTGATCACCATTGATACCAGCGCCAAAAATGATGGCGACCTTGGTTCTTGGCACATCTTTAAGTTCCGTGAAAATCACCGAATCTGTTTTAGCCGTTACATTGCTATTGGTTATCACCACAACAACCAGGGCTACTACACATAGAGCGACGACCACTAAAACGAACCTTTTAATCTTTTTCATTAGCTTGATTTGTTCATGATAAACTTATCATTTTAAACACAAATTTAACAGTACAACCTATTAAAAATCGAACCAATTATAATTCGCTGAAGATAAATTATCATTCGTAGGCACTTACGGTCTTTTCGGTATATTTCATATGGCTATTAATGCACTAGAATTTAAACATAACCAACATCGCTTTATGATCGGTTGGCCACACGCCTTTGGGCAGCTGGAAGTTATCTTCACTATCTTTTTCCTGCTTCTGCCCATACTTTACGGTTTCCACAGGACCGACAATGTTAGCTTTTACTGGCTTCAACGGCTTTTTGCTGCGGTAATAAACGTAATCGATCCGATCCCGATCATCCGCTGTGGGTGCCCATGCCAATTTCTCAATGGGAACATCCTTGTTAAAAGCAGGGTAAGTAAAACCAGGATGACTGACCGGATTGGGATGTAATTGACGGAAGCTATCTATAAATCCGGCTTTTTCTAATAAAACCGAACAGTCCCAGGGAACCACTGCCCCACGATGGTCAAAAAGATCTTTTGTTGCCAATGTCCAATCCAAATGCGAAGGCTCATTAAAATCACCTGCAATAATAAACGATTGTGATTGATCCTCTTTCTCTACATCGCTCAGGATATCCTGGATAGCTTCATCACGTTTGCTTTTCCGATTAGCCTCAATAATGGTACCTACGTCTGATACAGGACGATCTAACTTTTTCCAGGTCACACCATCATAACCACGTGGCAAATAGCAGGCATAATTCGTGTAGTCCAAGTGTAAAGAATAACATACAAAAGAACGCTTTCCAATCTTGATCTTACTTTTTAAAACACCGCCCATAGTACTATCTTTTTCATAAAGCGCATGCTGTGATTCAATCGGATATTTGGAAATAAAACCGACATCCAGTTTTGCGTCACTGGACTGGCCAAAATATATGGCCCCCTTAGCTTTGAGTTCCGTTAGTATACGCTGAATAAAATCTGTTCCCTTGTAATTGCGGACTTCACTAAAGAGAACGACATCTGCATGCTTGGCAATAATTTCGTCTGCAATAGCAGGAAACCCATTCGGCACGACAGTCCCCTCCTGCCAGATATTGATTTGCAGTACCTTTACCTTATTTTTTGCCTGAGCGAAGAGCGTATGCCCTAAAAGGGTTATCACCGAAAGCAATATAATTTTTCTTAATTTCATTGGAGTTGTCTATTTCTATGAACAAGCATTACCACAACGTTCTTATCGAAATGCGGTTTCTACCATTATCTTATAAGCGAGTTTCTTACTTATTTCTGTAATAACCAAATAATTTTATCCACATTATCAACTCCACCCCACTGTCGTAGACTTGCTTCATCAACTTTTTCGCGATTTGTATCGAATTCAGAAGTAGGATACCTCCAACGCAAAGGCATTTCCGTATTTGTAACATTTTGATCAGCTTCAATTGAATAGCATTATATTTAGCAGCATTCCAAAATTTATTAAATAGCGAATTATTTAATATCTTAGCCATACAAAGTTTTAGCACAACGGATAGCAAGCCAAAAGTGGGTGGCATATTCATAAATGGTCGCCCGAATGATGAATGGAACTATTATGCAGGTCCCTGGGTAAAGGCACAAAATACCGAAATAAATATTGAGACACCACTGGTCATTAACAATTAAAAAAGCATTAGCTCCGATATCGCCTTTTCACTTAAACGCCTTTAAGCAGTGTGTGAATATGCGGCTAAAATCAGATCAGCCTGAGTCGGGAAGCCTAACAATCAAATACGATGAGTTTGAAACAAACGTTTTATAAAGTACGAAGTTCTAAAATAGTTCAGGGCATTCTAATAGCCAACATTTTTGCATTTCTAATTATTGGTATGCAATCTTCATTGCTGCCCAAGGATGTGGGTGTACTTGTCTTTTCTGAGTTTGTGATTATTCCACTGTTGATGGGTATTATTATGGCTTGGTGTTGGAAAGATACCAACATGAGAGGAACACAAATAACGGCATGCTCTATCTTGGGTAGTCTCATGGCTATCTTACTGAGCTTTATATTCTTAGGTGAAGGCATTATTTGCCTCTTAATTGTTTCCCCTCTTATTTTTGGTTTTGTTATCGCAGGCGCCTTTATTGGAAGGTCAATGTTTAAAAAGAGCAATCAAAAATTGAATATAAGCATTGTTAGCCTGTTACTTGGAATTTTTATTGTTGACTCCCTGAGTGATCATCATCACGAAAATATGGTCTCCGATGAGATCTTGATTCATGCGAGTCCAGCACAAGTATGGCAGCACGTGGTCGCCTTCGATCCGATATCTCAGAAGGAAAACTATTGGCTCTTTAATATAGGAATGCCGAGCCCAATGGCCACAACGGTAAGTGAGCATAAATTGGGCGCAAACCGAAAATGCATTTTCAGCAACGGATATATTTTCGATGAGAAGATTGTAAAATTTGACGTCAATGAAAACTTAGTTTTTGATATCATTGATCAACCCAAAGACCCTGAAATTATGGGACATATAGATATCAAAAGAGGTCAATTTATGTTGAAAGACAATGGAAATGGTACCACTACCCTTATCGGGAACAGTTGGTATAATCTCCATGTCTTCCCTACTTGGTATTATGACCTTTGGGCAGAAAGTATCACTAGGAATGTCCATTTCCGAGTAATGGAGCATATTAAACTATTAAGCGAGCGATAACCTATGTTTTCTTTTGTGGTAAGAAGACTTGGCTTTTTAAAGGATATCCCTTTATTAGCCATTCTATTTGATAGTCTTATGAGACTTTGGATGTTCATTACGAAGCCCGAACTGCTACATTGGATCGATGACCTGGAAGAAAATGTCGAACGTATGCCCGGAACGACGGTTGGGATCCATAAATATGGTGGGACTGCGTTCAATTATTCGGAAAAGGAATTCGCACATGTACATAGCAATGGTTTAGTGGACATTTTATTAAATAAAGAGCTAAAAAAATCATTAATGATGGACGGAAAAATCAAGGACCATCATCTATTTAAAAATTCAGGATGGATCAGTTTTTACCTTCACAATAAGCAAGATGTTGCCTATGCCTGTTACCTCTTGAAAAAGGCTTACGACCGTGCTAGAGAAAAACAGAACTCTGTATTCTGTTAGACAGGCTTTGATCTTCATGAATTGTTCCGTCACTGCAATAATTAGCGAGCCTAGTCCGACAGCAACTGATTTTTCTCTCAACATTGTCATTCTGAAAACGCTTTGACCATATGCAGGACCTTTCCATAATTTGGAAAGTCTATATCTTTTATAATTAATATCTTTGCCGTATGAATATTGAACAGATCAAACAACCTTTCCTCAAAAAATTCCCTGGAGATTTTTCCAATAATCCTACACAGCGAGGCACGCCAAAAGTGTTATTTGCTACGATCGAACCTGCTGGGTTTGAACAGCCTCAACTGATTGCTTTCAACGAGGCTCTTTCTGAGGAAATAGGGCTGGGTAAATTTGAAGAAAAGGATCTTAACTTTTTGGTAGGATCTCACCTATCTAACAATATTCAGACCTACGCTACAGCTTATGCGGGACATCAATTTGGTAACTGGGCCGGACAACTGGGCGATGGTAGGGCTATTCTTGCAGGCGAAATTACCAATGCCGCAGGTAAGAAGACCGAAATTCAATGGAAAGGAGCTGGTGCAACGCCCTATTCAAGACGTGCAGACGGAAGAGCCGTATTGCGATCTTCTGTACGTGAATACCTGATGAGTGAAGCCATGTATCACTTGGGCATACCTACTACCAGGGCCTTAAGCCTGGCCTTTTCGGGAGAAGATGTTCTTCGGGATATCATGTACAACGGCAACCCACAATACGAAAAAGGAGCCGTGGTAATCAGAACTGCCGAAAGCTTCCTTCGCTTTGGACATTTTGAACTGATGTTTGCTCAGGGGGAGCACAGCTTATTACAGGATCTGCTTGATTTTACGATTGAAAATTACTTCCCTGAAATTGTTTCATCCGATCAGCAGAAATATAAAGATTTTTTTGAAAATGTATGTAACCGCACGGCAGACTTAATGGTAGAATGGTTTAGAGTAGGTTTTGTGCATGGGGTAATGAATACAGACAATATGTCGATCTTAGGCCTAACGATCGATTATGGTCCCTATTCAATGATGGATGAATATAATTTAAATTTCACGCCCAATACCACGGATCTACCAGGAAGGAGATATGCATTTGGAAAGCAGGCACAGATTGCAAACTGGAATTTATGGAAACTTGCGAATGCCCTCCAACCTATCATCAACGATGAAAAATTCCTTGAAAACACCCTAAATAATTTTGGCGTTTATTTTTGGGAAGCTCATGACAAAATGCTTTGCAAAAAATTCGGATTTGATGGGCTAAAAAAGGAAGATGAGGTGTTTTTTAACAACTGGCAGGGTTTAATGCAAGAACTTGCATTGGATCATACCTTATTCTTCAATCAATTGGAAAAAATAACTCCAGAAACTGATTTACATGAACATTTTAGCCCAGTAGCTTACGCTGTTTTAAATGAAGAAAAGCTTAGCAGACTTAAAGACTTCATGGAACAGTATCAATCCCGCTTGTATTCAAATTCAATTTCAAAAGCTGAGTCCCTGGATTTAATGAAAAAAACAAACCCCAAATTTATACTGCGGAACTATCTGCTTTACCAATGCATTGAAGAAATTAATGCTGGAAAAACAGCAATGTTAATGAAACTAACGCAAGCATTAGAAAATCCATACCAAGAATTATTTCCGAAATTTTCCGTCAAACGTCCTTCTAGCTATGACAACACCGCAGGATGTTCTACACTCTCATGCAGTTCATAGTACGAGATCCCCCTCTCGTTAAGCATTCAGGGGGGAAATTAAAGTTTAGGATTTGTAGATTTTCTAAAAATAATAATACTTAGTAGCCAGCCAACAAGTAAGCCTACTAAGAGATAAGACTCTAGATGCATATCTTGAAACCGAACGCTGGGTATATCACCATCCGAAGTAAACTCGGCCCTTCTTAACAGGTCTCGTATCTGAGCAACTTTAAATTTTAAATAAACCAAGCGCACCCAACACAATATAAGTCCCGAAGTACTGATAATTAGAAGGGAAAGCCGTTGATTTCTTACCGAAGATACTTTACAATAATTTTTGACTGACAAATACAGAAAAGGGAGAATTCCAAAAGAGAAAATAAAAATCAGTGTTGGTAAAACCTGGCCAGGTAGACGCCAGCTATCCTTAAACAAGGGGCTTTCACCTATAATTTCGGTTGTAAAAAACATTAAAAACCGATCTCTAATAAAAAAGGCAATTAGACACAATACGGTTGACAATCCAATAGCAATTTTGTATTCTTTCATCTTTTTCATTTCAATGAGCTAGGAGTAGGTAAAGCCGGAAACATAGGTTATCGACTTAAACCATTTTGGATATTGCTTTTACATTGTTCGATTTGCTTTTTCATTACTTTAAGTTCCCTTATCTTAGCGTCTATCTGTTCCAATTTAAGATCGAGCACTTCCATTTTACTTGTCTGAGTTAGCTCTTTTTGATACCATGCATCAATAACCTGCTTAATTTCAGCTAACGTAAAACCTACAGCTTTTGCCATCTTTATGAACCTCAGTTTTTCGGTTACTTCATCATCGTAATAAACGTAGTTATTGGAAGTTATATCCTTTTTTGTCTTGCCAGAAATGAGTCCACTCTTTTCATAAAAACGTATAGTTCCAATAGGAATGTTCGCTTCCCTCGCTAGTTGACTAATTAATTTCACTTGATAATCAATAGTTTAAAAAAATACCACAAGTATAAAGTATACTTCATACTTGTTGGTTGTAAAAATACAGTTTAAATTTGTCTATAGAAAATCAATGGTCGCTATAAATATCTTTTTATCATGAAAACAGCATATTCCGACAAAGAACTTATTAAACTTGTACCCGGCTTCACAAGCAATTTTATCGTAATAAATGACATTTCAATCCATTATGTTCACGGAGGCAAAGGAGACCCCATAATTCTTATTCCGGGTTATCCAGAAACATGGTGGGCGTATCATCATGTAATGCCTATATTAGCAGAAAGCAACCAAGTATTTGTAGTTGAAATTAGAGGAATGGGTAGCTCGGATAAACCGGAAAATGGTTACGACAAAAAGAACATCGCCAAGGATATCTACAAATTAGTAAAGCATTTAGGCTTGGACAGCGTTTTTATTGCAGGTCACGATATCGGTGCACATGTTGCTTTTAGTTTTGCTTGTAATTATCCTCAAGCAACTAGTAAATTGATACTGCTGGATACACCACATCCAGACCCAAGCATGTATCAGCTTCCTATGCTACCTGTTTTGGGGGAAACTTATCTATATCCATGGTGGCTAGCTTTTAATCAAGTAAAAGAATTACCGGAAAGGTTACTTGAGGGACGCATGTCAATCGTCATCTCTTGGTTATTTGACAACCTGCTGATTAATAAAGATAGCATAAGCCAATTTGATAGATCTGTTTATAGTGAAGCTTATGATAATAAAGATGCTATTCGTTGTTCCAATGCATGGTATCAAGCCTTTCCACAGGATATTAAAGATTACGCGAGCTACAGTAAATTAGAAATGCCAGTCCTGGCGATTGGTGCAAGTGGCTATGACCTACTGCTTCATTCTTTACCGGAAATCACCAGTAATCTAACACTTAAAAAAATTGAAAACTGTGGCCATTTTATTCTTGCGGAAAAACCTATTGAAACCGCCGAATTGATCAAAGCGTTTTTATTGACAATCTAATTTCGGATGAAATCAACTTGTAATAAAAAGCAACGGTTGCAGGCCTATCCTGAAAGAATTTTTCATCTTCGAGGATATGTTCTGTCCTGGTTTCAAGATAAAAACTTAAAAGCTATAATCTACCTCAAAACTGATATAACCCGGCAAAAGTTTATATTCGGTACTGGTATTATAAAGGTCTGTCAATTCAGCATTTCTGAAAAAGCGAGTATTAAAAATATTTTTTGCTGTCATGGTAAATCTTGTCCTATGTTGCCGCAATTCATAAGATAAGGAGAAATCCGAAAAATAATAGGTCTTGGAATCCTGCCCAAGGAAACTGCCAAAGCGATAGGATTCATTCTTTAGATTACACTGTATATTTTTTCCCATATTCAAAAATACATTCAGAAATCCGCGGCTATTATTGAGTGTAGTTTTGCTATCTGAGCGATAAGTAACCGACTGCAGGGCATAACCTGTGTAAATATTCAACCTGGATTTCCATGCACTTCTAAACGATAGTCCATAATCATATGTCTCTGTATGAATTTGACGATTGCCCACGCCCACCACCAATGTTTCGTAATCTGCCGTGTTTGCACCTAAGTCCAGACGGAAATTTCCACCTACAACTTTCAGGTAATAATTGAGATCTGCCTTGTAATTGCTGCTCTTTTTGTTTTTAAGCAATACTTGTTGCACAAGGCTAAAATTGGGGTCTAAACTGCTTTCTGTACCCATATAATCAAACAAAATCTGATGTCCGGCCGAAAGGTTCGCAAAAAAACGATCTGTCATACTTCCATAAGTGTATATCAGCGTACCACCTGAACTACTTAAGGTCGCTAGATTATCCATTCCTCGAATAAAGTTTCGAACCCCTGTCGTATAATAATGGGGAATTAGCTCGGTGAGTGAGGTATTCTGTTGCTGAAAATAGAGATCTGTTTCCAGTCGCCCTTTTGGGTGGATAACCCATTTCCCCGATAGTCCTGGAGAAAGCAACAGGCTATTTTTATGTTTGGGTTTCCCAAAATCTGTCAACCTGTTCTGTACAAGACCTGCCTGCAAGCGGGGTGTCAATTCCCATTTATTTCGTTTAAAGGTATACTTGGAAATAAGGTTCGTCTGAAACACGTTTAAGTCCATCGCATTGGAAAATCCCGAAGGAGAGACTGCTGTCCCACCTGACTCGTTTGGATTTGATAACAACTTCAATTCAGTGTTGAGCTGTTGCTGCTGGTAGGCCATATTGAAGGCCAACTCAAAAAAATCACCATTTTTCTTTCGGCTTACATAGTGTGTAGTAGCCCCCAGATACTGCAGATTATTTTCGATATGTTGTTTTACCGCATGGATATCTTTACCTCCAAACAAATCTTCATAATAGTATTGATTGATACTGTAGTCCAATGGCGACTGTTGCTTTATCCAACGTAGTGAGCTGACCAGTACATCCCGCTCCGAAAATTTGTAGCTATAACTCAGATTATGGTTGGTCAAATATCCTTTACTTTTGGTCAGTTCCTCACTTTGAACACCATTAAACAGTAATGCACCCAAATCATTTTTTCTCAGAGAACCTAGTGTACCTGAATAGCTCAACAGTGTACGCTTATTGGGCTCCAACTGCAGTTCCAGTTTCGTGAAGTAGTTATCGATGTTTCTGGTAAACTGATAATCTTCGGTATTGGTAAATTGAATATCCTGCAAATGATAGTTCTGAACGGTATTTCGATAAAATGATTTTTTAGTAGGATTTGCAAAACCCAGCCATTTGATCTTTAACTGTGGGGTCGGATTTAAAATGGTATTCAAGGACAACAGCTTATCGTTATTGAAATTCGTTCTTTTATAATCAAAACCGGGCAAATTTGGCGTATTATCTATCAAAGTAGGTGTTGTTATTCCGACACCAATCTGACCTGGTTCGTCAGGAGAACCAGACTGGATCAGGTGGTTAATACTGCTTACGGCATCGACTCCATTATTGTTAGCAGCACCTAATAGGTAATATTTGTTCTTTTTTCCAAAATTCATCAAGTTCGCATTGACCTGATAATATTTTGGACCTATGGGAACAACCTGCGCATCCACCGAGCCAAGCCACTGTGCCCTGCTTTCCTCCTTAAGTTGCAGATTTAGTGCAATTTTGTCCGAATTTTCGATACCTTTCAGCTGTTTATTATTAGAATACCGCTGCAATATCTGAATTTTTTCCAAGGGACGAACGGACATACTTTGTGTCAGCAGGCGATAGCCCTTTTCAAAAAAATCGTCCCCTTCCACCATCACTTTTTCTACTTCTTTATTGCCTATTTTGATACTCCCATCGGTCCCCACCTGAATGCCGGGAATCTTTCGAAGAAGATCCTCTACCGTACGCTCATCACCCTGCAAAAAGGATTTCACAGCAAGCTCAATGGTATCTCTGCCCCGGCGGTAGGGGCCTTTGGAATGGACAATCACTTCCTGCAATTGCTCCACCCCTCCAGCTAATAACTGTACATCAATCAGCGTGTCGGCCTGCGTAGGCGTAATCGAAAGTGAAGCTGGCTTAAAGCTCAGCGCCTTGAATAGCAACGTAAATGGTCCACTTTGGGCCGTTTGCACATGATATTTGCCTTGGCCGTCGCTAAACGTATAAGCCAACATTTTGTTATCGCCATCACGCCGTAAATCAATACGTACCCCTCCTAACGCTTTTCCCTCAGTACTAACGCTTCCGTGGATAGCAACCTGTCCATGTACGACCATAAACAACAGACAAAAGCTGAATAAGGCCGCTATCCGCTTATTGATGTTCCCATTCATACACTTGCTCTACACTGCCTCTAACTTTTTGTCTATCAACGCTTACACCTTCCATCATTGGCATTTTGCTGTACATAATACGCATTTGTTCTTCATTGATTTGGTCGTCTTTCTTGACAAATTCTTCCAGGCTCAATTTGGGTAAAGACTGGATATATTTATCATTTACGGGAATATTTCCCGCATAGGGATAATTTACCTCCTTCAGGTACCAATAGTTCGGATTGGCACTTTCGTTATACAGCATCACAATAAGGCCCGGCAAGCCACCAAATTTCGATGGTCCCACAGGCACGGGAATATCATTGGTATAATAAGCGACCAAAGTAGTTCCACGATAAGAGGCCGTTGCTTTGTGGCATACATGTTTGCCTAACGTATCCACATCGGTGTAATCGGTATTCCAGACCAATGCCGGAAATTTGTCCGTCACCAAATAGTTAACACCTTGAATGGAACGGGTTTCTAACTGTTGGTCAGCCTTATTTTGATGGATCACGACCCTGTTATACCTCTTGCCAGATCCGATTGTTATCGAAAATGAGGAAGCTACTTCATCATCGCCATCTTTGTTGAGCTCCTGCTTGCGTATTGGCATCGAATCACGAACAGCAATCTTCACTGTTCCATCATAATAGACATCTTCTTTAAAAGTAGCCATGGCTGATGGGATGTATTCATATGTCGCATGAAGCCGCTGTGCAGAAGATAATCTGGAAAGGAATAGAAATAAAAAGAATATATAATATTTACGCATGATAATTTAGTTTAGAAAGACGGGGTCAAAGCCCCGCTTTTGTTTTTGTGTAAGAATGAATAAAAGTTTAGTTGTTTGCAACCCAGTCATGCATTGCTGCAAAGAAATTAGCACAGCCGCCAGCTGAAGAAGCATAATCTGTGTAGACAGCGCTGCCTAATAAAACACCATCACAGCTATAAATACTTACTTTAAAATTACAGCGTACGAATGCCGCATTCGTTTCAGTGGTTGCCTCGGTAACCCTAACCGTATTGTTGGCCAGGCGCTGGGAAGTTGTTTCCACAGATGCATTTCCGTTGACTGTTGTTGCGGCTGTCTTGGCCGAAGCAACAGATGATAGCATCACCATTGCTACCAAACTCATCATTAATCTTTTCATTGTCTTTAAATTTACTTGTTAAACCATGGTATGTTTTGACGGCATACCCTTGTATATGGCAGTAAAAATAAAGACACATTTAATTATTTAAATGATGATTAAATATCTGTAAATGGTCACTTAGAATTCGTAGCTTATTAGTTACTATTCGCAATGGGCTTATCACTGAATAACTCGAATTATGGAGCAAATCGTTTTGAGGTAACGAAGTAAAAAGCTCTCCTAAATACCTGTTGAGGGAAGCTAAATAAAATTTTCTCGATAATGACCAATGCTTGGAGCATCTGTCGTTATAATATTCTCATTTTGGTCAAAAGCATATAGCGAGGAATTCCTGTCACTAAAATACTTGCCTTAAGGCAAGTATTTTAGGCCTTTTATGCTTTAGTTTTATAAGATATATGCTTTTTAATCATGCAGAATCTATTTATAGCTATTACAATAAGTTGTTTTGTATTATTTTGGTTCGCTGTACGCCACAAACTTTCTACGCGAGTTTATATCATTTGGTCTCTCTTCATATCATTTGCCGCTGTTGCAGGGTTCTTTATACAATTTCCCCCATCTTTCGCCTTAACGCTATTGGGTACAGTTATAACAATCGTCTGTTGTTCGATACTATTGGTTAATACAAAAATAAATATGTATTTGCTTTTGGCGATACATATCTTGCGTATTCCAGTAGAATTTATTCTCTATGCTTTATTCAAAACTAAAATGCTGCCGCGAGAAATGACTTTTATTGGCTGCAATTATGATATAGTTTTCGGAATTACTGCCTTAATATTTTTGATAACGGGCATATTCTTTCGTAAAATTTTCAATTTCCAGATTTTCAGATTATGGAACATATTCGGTATTTGCTCAGTTCTCATTGTTGTTCTTCTAGGAATACTGTCATCCCCAATTCCTATACAATTGATCGCTTATGATCAGCCAAATATTGCTATGTTACAATTTCCATATGCTTTATTGCCCAACCTGGTGGTACCCTTGGTAATCTTATCCCATATCCTACTTTTGAGGAATTCAGTTACATCAACATTTAGATAATACGTCTATGGAAGAGCTTCTTTGGATTTCTATCCCTAAAGACCGCCATCTTTAGGAAGATCAGGCAATTGCGCACTATTATGTCCATCAATCTTCTGTGCCGCTGCAATTGAAACAACCAAATCATTCAGCATAGAGCTTGCTGCTGTCGGCGAGTTAGGAAGCAAAACCAAATTACTTCTGCTATTGGCGCCGATAGCATTCAGTGTATCATAATGTTGCGTAACCACGATTAACGCAGAGGCTTCCTGTGCATTGATATTGGCAGCATTCAGCATTTTTACAGATTCTTCCAGTCCCTTCGCAATCTCTCTTCGCTGATCTGCGATACCCTGTCCCTGTAGTTTTTTAGATTCTGCCTCAGCTTTTGCTACAGCAACAATTCGTATTCTCTGAGCCTCAGACTCATATTCTGCGGCTGTTTTTTCGCGTTCAGCAGCGTTGATTCTGTTCATGGCATGTTTGACCTGTTCATCAGGATCAATATCTGTCACTAATGCTTTAATAATATCGTAACCGTAGCTTTGCATCGCATCCTGCAATTCACTTTTTACGGCAATGGCAATATCATCTTTTCTTACGAAAACGTCATCTAATTTTGTTTTTGGAACTTCAGCACGCACAACATCAAAAACATACGATGTGATCTGATTTTCGGGATTCTCCAAACGATAATAAGCATCTTTTACGTTGTCTCTGATTACCTGATACTGGACAGAAACTTTCATCTTGATGAAAACATTATCCAGTGTTTTGGTATCAATTATGACATCCAATTGCTTTATTCTAAGATTCAGACGTTTAGATATTTGATCCAAAAACGGAATTTTTAAATGCAAACCAGCATGACTCACTTTTAAAAATTTACCCAGCCTTTCTATCACAGCAGCAGATTCTTGTTTTACCGTATAAAATGAAGCAAATAATGTAATAAGTCCAAAAAAGACTAGAATTCCTAAATATAGCATAACCTTAAATTTAATATTGGTGATATACAAACTTACATCTTTACATTGTCATTCTTATATCAATTCCTTCATTTTTCGGTAAATATCAATCGCTAAGTTATCATCTCCAAATATCACAATGGTTCATCTGATCGTAGTAGGCATAATCAACGCTTTACCTCTGCAATCCTGGCATAAAGCTACCTCCGCTGATACTCCCATTTATAAAACGAAAGCAGCTGCTATAACAAATACGTGAGAGTATCAAGACGATATAATTCCACAAAGGATATTTCATCAATTCGGGCTCCCGCATATGCATAACACCTTGATAGATGGACAGCACTCCACCCAAACAAAATATGAAAATAGAAACCACAAAAGACAAAAAACGGAGGAGTTATTATTTGGGGCAATCAAGCTGAACTTGATCTCCTGGGTTATCGTAAGGAAGAATATTTTGATTTCCACTTAACCAGCGTTTCAAGCCAAATAGGATATAAAACTATATAGAAGAAGAACTTATGCATATTATTAATGAAAATCATGCTGATTTTATTTAACTTAGTGTCTAGATAATATGAAACCTAGATTAAACCTAATTGAAATCAATAGCGATTGTATAGTACCATGGATGAAACGTCAGCCAAACTTCCTCTGGATAATGCTGTCTATTTTACTAATAACACTCAACCAATTCGCTCAAGGAGCAATTTCAACAAATAAAAATAAACTGCTTCATACTGTTAAGGTTGTTTATTTTTATCCTGCTGACACAAAACTATCTTCCGATTGGAAAAATCGTCTCGACCGAACACTGAAAGATATCTCCTCCTATTACAAAACTGAGCTTGGAAATTCGGGATTTAAGAGTGATGGTATCTCTTTTGAGACAGACGATTCGGGTTATCGGTACCACTTGGTTCAAGGGGCGAAATCCTCAAATGATTATACAATAAATTCAGGGCGTGAAATAGAAAATGAAATCTTCGAAAAACTGGCACCTGCTATCAATCCAAACACCGAACATATTCTTGTCATTAATGCTTTAAGCCATAAAGATGAAAATGGTACCTACATCTTTCATTCGCCATACTATGGCAGGGGTTCTGCTTCCTCGGGCTTGTGCATGGTTGCAGACTGCGACCTCCTAGATCCGGCACTACTCACGGACGCAAGCACCAAAATAACTTTTACTGAGATGTTTGCCACAAATAAAGCATGTACTGTAGGAGAGTTCAACAGTTGGTACCTAGGTGGGATAGCACATGAAATGGGCCACCTTTTTGGATTACCACACGATCATGGTTTTCCAAATGAGTTCAATTCAAAAACGATTTCCTTAATGGGAGAATATGGCAGCAGGCACTACAAAGACGAAAAATGGGGAGGTTTAAAATCAGCTAAATTTTCCAAAGCTTCAGTATTTCAATTAAGTAGTCATCCCATATTTACACAGCGACCAAAACCTATCCAACAAAAAAACGAATTCCTATTACAATCATTTAAGCTATTTCAAGCTGAAAATACGACAAAATTAAAGCTCCAGTACCGTGCAGGTACAGTACCATATGGCGTTGTAGCGTTGATCCACCCTTATAATACCTCCGAGTATTTGAGCAACAGCTTTACCGCTGTAGTCAACCAGAGCAATTCTGTAGAAATTGATATTGCTCCTTTTGAAGGCAATATACCCTATGAAATTAGAATGCTGTTTTTATTTGACAACGGATCAGTTAAAGAATACCGAAAAATGGTTAGCCATAGTAACGATGGAGATTTCCTTACCATTAACAATTTTGGTCAGGCTACCGTCAATGACCTGATTAGAGTAGTAGAAAATGACAGCCTGGATAATCAAAAACAGGCCAAGTTGAGTATCTTAAATCAATTGTTGCAGGACGACCAACCCATCAACCTTAAAACCATAAAAAAGGATAGTATTTTTCTTTCTGACGCAGCATGGGAAGAAGCTTACGTAGGTTGGGAAAACCCAGCGAGAAATTATTACACAGCAGAATCTAACGCTTTATTTTTCCTAGAAAACAGCGCTAAGGTATATCGCAAAGGATTATATGCCCATGCACCATCCCTATATAAGTACAAGCTTGCAAAAAAGTGGCGGCAATTAAAAATCATCGCAGCTTTACGTGACGGCGCTCAAAAACCAGAGGGCATTCAATTTATCATCCGTGGTAATGGGAAAATCCTTTCTTCCCATAATGTCAAGCCCAATGAACAGCATCTTTTTGATCTAGATATAACAGGTGTCGATGATCTTGAGCTCCTTACGCAAGATCAAAGCGGCAACAACTTTAATGCCTGGTCAATTTGGTGCAACCCATATCTTATAAAATAAAAAAACGACGCCCCCTATTCATCCAGTTCGTAAAGGTATTTCCAGGAGCTTACATATTCCAGAGTTGGCCTGGCAATTTGATCTCACTCCTATTTTCTTTGCGGTTCAGCAGCTCATCAAAATTTTTTGCCATCACAAAAAACCGAACCTTGGCTCGGTCAATCAGGGCAAGGTAATGTGTAAATACCTTTGTATTTCTGCTTCCGTCAGCTCAGTGCTCAGCGCCACAATGTTGTCCTTATTTGCTGCGTGCCACGTTAAAGCAATATTGGTATGGATACCTGAAAAATCGCCGTCATCATATTTTTTTGGCAGACCATACGTATACATTGCTTACTATTTGTCAGCCTATGCCACCTTCCCTATTGCCGCTGTTAGGCTTTACGAAAATTAAGATAAAAAGGCTTTTTATCCGCGCTGTAATTTGAGTTTGAAAATCATTTGCTTAACTACTCTTCGTTAGCGATAAAATGTTGATTTTCCCTATATTTAATCAACGTTAGACGATGGACATAATCGTTGACAATTTGATTCATAGATGATGATGGGTAAGGTTATTGATGTTGCCAGTTATGGCATGGTATTGCTTTCAGATTTGGATTGGCTAATCTTGGAGAACACATACGATGTAACCTAGGAGAAAAAGAACTCGGAAATAGGGATAAACAAAACTGTGCTTAGAGAAGGATTGAATGCCTCTACTGATACGAGTAACATACGAATGATAAATAAGTCAATTTTTTGTATAAAGGATGAGTAAACTGCCTAAATCTTATTATAACAATAACGATACTTTATTCCTGGCAGAAGATCTGTTAGGAAAGGTACTCTATACGCAAAAAGACGGCCTGCTAACAGGGGGTAGAATTGTCGAAACTGAAGCTTACTTTGGCGTTATGGATAAAGCATCTCATGCATTTAACGGAAAGAGAACCTCCAGGACTGAGCCGATGTATCGTGAAGGTGGTGTGGCCTATGTATACCTATGTTATGGAATTCACCATCTGTTGAATATTGTTACGTCCGGTGCAGCGGATCCCCAATGCGTTTTAATAAGAAGTATTGAACCGCTCGTTGGCATTGACGTGATGGCTTTGCGGAGACACGTGCTGCCAGAAAAACCCTCATTTTCCAACGGACCGGGTTCTTCGGCCAAAGCTTTGGGAATTGACGCGTCGTTTAATGATGCGCTATTGACCGACGACCGCATTTGGATTGAAGATCAGGGATTAAAATACAATCCCGCACAAATCGGAAAAGCAGCACGAATCGGTATTGCTTATGCTCAGGAACACGCGGCTCTACCTCTACGTTTTTTTGTAAAGGAAAGTAAATATGCCAGAAAGTGACCATTCATTCGTCAGCCCCCGCAATTGGGTTTTAATTCATGTGAATAACTGAATTTCAATTACGTTCCATATTTTTTAACTTTACGATATAGATGACATGCAAAACAATAAAACCAACAAACCATCATGATCAATCAAATAAAAAAATTTAAAGGCAATGCACTTGCGTTGGAATTAATAGGATCATTTACAGAAATTGATGCGCTTTTGATAGAACAACTTTTCGAAGAAAAATTGAATGAAGGTTATGCGCATGTCAACATATTGATTAAGGTTAAAGACATGTCTATGATGAAAGACATGAAATTAAAAGCATTTTTTGAAGGGGAATTATGGGGAATTAAACATTTCGGAAAAATCGGACGCTGTGCGGTTGTATCCCATTCTGATTTCATGAAGTCAATAGTCAATATTGAAAACAAGATGCTCCATTTATTTAACTCGGCTTTAGAAGAGCGATATTTTGATGAAAATCAGTTAGAGGAAGCATTAGAATTCATCGAGAACAACAATAAAAAAATTTGATCTGCGAATTACGCATAAATCAAATGGCTTATCCTGAAAAAATTAATATAATTTAATGATAAAAAATAGTTTTTTATTGTTTGACTTTTCGCATATTAGTCCCTGTTAAATTAACCAATTTTGAACGAGTAACAAATTATCACCATGGAAAGACCTTATGATGGTATTGCAAATATTGACCAAACGTCAAATGGATACCAAATTACCATCCCAGCAAAAAAACATATGCCTGTCATAGCATTCCTTAGTTTGTGGCTGGTCGCTTGGTTTATTGGATTAAATTTTGTTGGAGGCTCGTTCGTAAAGGACTTTTTTAATAACGGAAATAGCGGATTAGAATTTGACCGGTTGTTTCAAGTAATCTGGTTGATTGGCTGGACTCTGGGGGGCTTATTTGTGATTAAAACATTATCGTGGTACTTAATTGGAAAAGAAATCATCGTGATAGATCGTGAGCAGATCAGCATGGCCAGAAAAAATGATATATTCTTCAGAAATAAGATATTTGATCTACGGGAAGTAAAGAATTTTCATATCGAAGAGGAGCCCTTTGAATTCGTTTTTTGGGGCCGCAGGAATGATTTGTCGTTGTTTAAAAATAGAGGGACTATTCGATTTGAATATGGTTTTAAAACAATAAAATTCGCGAATGATATGGATCAAGCTGAAGCGAATTACATCTTAGAAACATTAAGATCATCGGGGTATCTGAACTCAGCCAATTTTGATTAATTTGATTAAACAAATAGTCAGACAGACGACAATGATGCAGTTTTATTGCTTAACTTTCGGAGCAGCTTGCTGTTTTTCGATTATTTTTCTGAACAGGACAAATTCTAAGACGGTGCTGGCTAGATAAACAACGAAAAAAAGGAGCAGCATTTTTAACGGGTCAAGAACCATATTATATTTATAAACTCCAGCCAAAATATAAATAATCAGTAAGACCAGACAAACAGCAGGTATTCCCGAAAATGTCAGAAACGATAATACTTTATTTCGGCGAATTTTTTCGATGTGATTTAGAAAAAATAGTAAAGAACATAAAATCACTACGAAAAGGTAAATTGTTGAAAAACCTAAATTGACAACAATGTCCAGTATAACTATAATCGTCTCCAGAAATCCTGTAGCAGCCGTATTCGTCTCTGCAATAACAAGTCGGTATAGGATAAATAGCGCGACACTTATCAGTACATTAAGCAACCAAAATCTGAATATAATTTTTCCCATATTACCCGTATTTTTATAATTATTGTTGTCTATTCATCGATAACACTTTCAAGTACGCTTACAAAGATATCAAGTTATTTTCCGGGAGTGATGTACGAATATAAATTCTGTCTCCGCGAATAATAATTGTTCCGCTGTCCAATAAGCCTAACGGAGGATGAAACGATGCCAAATCCCGCTCGTCCAGAATTAATCAAAAATTAACCAACTGCTAAAATTAATCGCTTGAAACTAGCCCGTTTTTGAAGGATGTACGGATCAAGCACGGATATAACACTGATCAGGCACAAGGGACTAGTGCTTTTAAAATGCATTAAACGTACTTAGGAGGCACCTCCATGTTGGATAAAACGGCTATTTTTCCTCTTCGGAAAGCTTACACGGAATTTAACTTAAATAAAATTTATTCAATATATAACTTATATTCGAGGTCAATAGAAGGAATTATACGAGTTTTCTACTGCAAATCGTATTTGCAACCAAAATTGGTATATTGCGCTACAATATAGTGTAAATTTTAAATTATCCGGATCTATTGACTGAATACCCTAAAGCAATTAAATTCAAATATTCATGGCGCAAGTACCAACAACGGGTACTTGAAGAATTACAAGAGCATCTTAAAGATGGTCATTTACATGTGGTGGCACCTCCCGGTTCAGGTAAGACGGTTTTGGGGCTTGAAGTCGCTATACGCATCAATAAACCAACCCTAATTCTCGCACCGACGCGTGCAATCCGTAACCAATGGATACAACGGTTCTGTGAACTTTTTCTTCAAACGGACACCATGCCGGACTGGATCTCCAGGGATATCCGGAATCCAAAATTTTTCACCGTAGTAACCTATCAGGGACTGCATGCTGCCTGCAATGATCAGGATGCGCCGGAGCTCGGGTCAAACCTTGAGCTTATCCTAAAGGGATTGAAATCGCAAAAAATTGGCACGATTGTCGTCGACGAAGCACACCATCTTAAAAATGAATGGTGGCATACATTAACCCATATAAAGAAAAAGCTGAAGCCGACGGTTGTTGGTCTAACAGCAACTCCACCTTACGATGTCACTCCAACAGAATGGCAGCGCTACATGGATCTAAATGGTCCCATAGATGCAGAAATTTCCGTCCCCAAACTTGTCATTGAGAGTGATCTATGTCCGCATCAGGATTATATCTATTTCACCAATCCTAGCCAGAAGGAAAGACAGTTTATTGCCGATTATAGGGATAGCATGCTTAAACTGTTTAAGGAAGTAAGCAGCGACAAAATCGTACTTCAGGCGGTCCAAAATCATCCTATATGGTTAAACCCGATGGATGATCTCGACTGGGTCTATAATAACCTGAAATATTACTCAGCATTCTTAATTTTTCTCCATGCCAACCAAATTCCAATTCCCGAGCTCCATATGGAGATCATCGGTGGCAAAGATTTTAAAATACCTCGCCTGGATTATGAATGGCTCGAAATTCTACTTGAATTTTATCTGTACCAGGAAAAGGTACATTTCAATGCGTTTGAAGAACACCGCAACATGCTAGAAAATAGATTACAAAGGCATGGTGCCACGGAAAGAAAACGGGTGAACTTTTCCCAAAATAGCCGTGTCCGACAATATTTGACATCCAGTATCAGTAAAATGGACGCTATTACAGCGATTGTGGATTTTGAATATGAAAAATTGGGTAAAAACCTACGGTTGGTAGTCCTTTCGGATTTTATCCGAAAAGAATTCTATGTAAGCACCGACCATAATACGCTTGAATTGAACAAAATAGGTGTTATACCTATTTTCGAAAAATTGAGACGGGAAAATAAGAATAATAAGAAAATCGCTGTGCTTACAGGATCCTTGATCATTATTCCGGCTAGCACTTACGCTGTATTTCAAACCACTGCTGCTAAGTATGATATTTATGACAACGCTGCGAGCCCTGTTCCTTTTGATACAAATTACCTTTTAATAAACCAAACAGAGGGACTTAAACACGATATCGTTCACATCGTCACACAGCTATTCCAGACTGGAGAAATTGAAGTCCTACTGGGGACCAAGTCATTGTTAGGTGAAGGCTGGGACGCTCCGGCAATCAATGCCCTGATTTTAGCGAGCTTTGTCGGCTCATTTGTACTTTCCAATCAGATGCGGGGTCGGGCTATCAGAGCACAACAGGGCAATAAGGACAAAACGGCAAATATCTGGCATTTGGTATGTGCAGACTCCACTTCCGCAACGGGCGGTGATGACCTTAAATTATTAAAGCGACGGTTCAAAAGTTTTGTCGGCGTCTCGCTGCGACAAGAACCTGAAATTGAAAATGGTATAGGCCGTTTTGATCTACCCGAAAACATAAACAACGTTGGGGAAATTTCACGGAAAAATGCGGAAATGTTGCTATTTGCTGCCAACCGAGAGAACCTCAGACAGCGGTGGAATGATGCACTTAGCAAAGGAGTGAATCTCGTCGAGGAGATCAAGATACCTTTTGCTGAAGAACAAGATTATCAACGTGTAAAATCGTTGTATCTCAACAAAACAATTAGAAACGTACTCGCGACAGTGGGCGCTGCCTGGCTTAGTTTTGGACTTGACAATGTACAGGGATTTTTTAGAGCATTAAAAAATATGCAAAGCCTAAAAGATTTTTATATTTACATGGCCAGTTTGGGTGCAGTCGGAATGCTGCTTTTCGGTAGAAATACAGTCAGGTCACTCAGACTATATTTGAAATACCGAGATATTTCCAAAGATCTCAACCAAGTGAGTTATGCACTCTTAAATGGCTTGCTAAAAGCTCATATCATACGGACTGATCGAAACGAAGTACGCGTAGAAACGCAAGTTGATCGCTCGGGTTCCGTTTACTGCCATTTAGAAGGGGGCACAACATACGACAAATCAATATTCATCAATGCATTACAGGAGATTATAGCACCGATCAATAATCCGCGTTATGTGATTGTCAGGAAAAACAAATTTGCTTTTTTTGTCAAGCAGGAAGATTATCATGCTGTTCCGGAACTGCTGGCACGCAAAAAAGAGTTCGCCGAATATTTTAGCAATCAGTGGGAAGCACACGTAGGGAATTGTGATTTAATCTTTACCCGAACAATTACTGGCAGAAAATTGATCTTAAAAGCACGGGCGAAATCATTAGCGGCACAACTGGATGAAAACGTACTGCAGGTAAGTAAGTGGCGGTAATCCGAAAACGTTATGTCAGGTAAAATAAAAGATTTTCCACTATAAAAAATTAAAAAATGAAAATAGTTTCCTCACTCTTATTGTTACTGGTATTTTCATCAGGATGCAGTCAAACCAAGCAAGAAGCCATCATAGAAAAATACCTCAAAAACGGTGCTTATCGCTATCATTATACCCTACAGGGGTGGGAGGATAATATTAATAAAGCCCTTCAAAAGGATTCGACCATTGCCATATTATGGCAAAACAAGGCTCTTCCCTACTGGAAAATGAAAAAATATGATTTAGCATTACGATGCTATAATAAAGCGGTCCTTTATGACCGCGAAAGCTACCTCGGAAGGAGGGGATATTTAAAATGTATTTTTCAAAAAGACTATACAAGCGCAATTGCCGATATGGAAATGGCTGAAAAAGAATTTGGTTACGGTTATCAAAATGATCACTCCTATCAGTTCTATATTTCATTATGCTATTTACAACAGAACAATTTTGAAAAAGCAGCACAAATCTTGACAAAAGACTTCGAAAAAACAATAAAAGATCGCGGAGAGAACTGGATTCATTTTTTGGATTTATTTTATATGGGAATTATTCAATATGAATTAAGGGAGTACGATAAGGCAATTTTATATTTTGACAAGTCTTTGCGTGAATATGTAAATTTTTCAGATGCAAAATATTATAAAGGACTTTGCTTACTACAGAAAAAAGATGCTGTCAATGCCGAAAAACTCATGCGAGAGGCTAAAGTCAATGCTGAACAGGGATTTACAATAACAGAGGACGACTCATTTTATGAGTCCTTTCCGTATAAAGTAAATTGGCATATGGCAAAATGAACCATACCGAATTACGTAGAAAACTAGGATTCTCCTCAGATTGATATTACTCGAGCAACGCCACAATTGCAGGATCCTCGGGATCTGTTTTTGGAGGAAAATGCTTCATAAGCCTGCCATTTTCATCGATTAGATATTTCTGAAAATTCCACAAGACAGCAGAACTTTCTACGCCGTTCAAGCTTTTGTTGGTCAACCACTGATAAATAGGCGCCTGCCGTTTTCCTTTAACATCAATCTTTGCTGCCATCGGAAAAGTTACGCCGTAATTCCGTTGACAAAAAGCAGCTATTTCGGCATCCTTACCAGGTTCTTGGTCTAAAAAATCATTTGAAGGAAAACCTATAATAACCAACTTATCACTGAATCTTTTATATAAGCGTTCAAGTCCCTCGTACTGAGGTGTAAACCCACATTTAGAAGCGGTGTTTACGACGAGTATCTTTTTACCCTTAAATTGCGTGAAATCGATGGACGAGCCGTCCAGCCCCTTAACTTTAAATCCATATAGCGTAGCTGATTTCAAAGCCATATCTACTTTAACGTTACCATTGGTGAATAAATAATAGGCCACACCTGCGGCGACTACCGCCACAATGAATAAAATTATAAAGAGCATTTTTTTTATTTTTTTTTGAAACATGACAATCGATATAAGCACGAAACCATCCCAGAATCGTCTTTACTTAGGTCGATGAACACCCTTGGACTTGCGACCAAGGACGATACATAAGAACCTTGCCGATCAACGTTGTACAAGGCAAAACGTATTCTGCAAAGTCTTGTAAACGATGAGTTCAGCGTTTACAATGGATTAAAGTTACTAAAGAAAGTCTGAATTGGAAATGAAAAATGCTTTTCTGATCGGATAATAAAACAAGATAAAAAACCGAATCTTCATGACAAAGATTCGGCTACACTATTAAACTATATAAACCAATTGTGTACGTTAAAGTTGACTTATTGAGGGGATGTTGGTCTATTTGGGCTTAGCCCTATCTGTCCCTTTAGCATCTTTCCACCATCCATTGTAATCCGGAGATAATAATCTGAAGAACAAACAGTCCCATCTTCATCCATAGATTTAATCCCCAGCCCAACAGGAACATCCTGTTGAGTTGCAGCTGTCTTCGCTATCTGATTGGATTCGTTGTACTCATCAAACATGGACACATAAATACTCTTGACACCAAGCGCGGTCAAATTATAGAATTGTCGCCACATAAAATCACCATGTTTTCGTTGCCCCTCCTGCAGTGACCCCGGCAATACACAGGGCTGATAGTCTATGTTATTTAAATTGCAAAACTGTAGATCAGCATTTTGGATATGCTGCGCATAATGATCCACGTCTGCAATGGTTCCGATGCGGCCTACCATCCAAGGTGACAACATATCAAATGATTTGTAGACATCGATATAGCCTTGTCTCGAATCTCCTCCTGTTTGTGCCAACCTCCAGTGTGTTGGCGTACCGCCCATGACATAGCAGCCTTGATCGCGAAACCACTGAATAACCTCCAGACAAACGGCTGCTGACCAGGGATGGTTGTTGTCATTAAAACCGAATCCCCAAATACAGACCACAGGCTTGCCGTTCTGTTTGGCATAGGCAGTAGACTGGGTATATTGTTTCATCAGATTTAGCCAATCATTTTTTATCTCAGCCTGCATATTAACCCAAGCCGACACATCATACATGATATAGAATTTGATACCATGTTGCTCGGCGGCAGTTTTAACTTTAGCCGTAATCGCATTACGAATGGGACCTTCTATCCCTGTCGGATTAAATCGCTGCAATGCCGCCGTGTGGATACCGTAATCCTTCATCCATTTAAATTGGACATTGACTGTCTGATCGTCAAATGAAGAAAACAGAGATGCAGGCGAACCATTGCCCAATGCCGGTAAATTGGTATTGTATTTTTTTTGGTATTCGCTGTTGTCAGGCCAAGAAGGAATATGGAAATTACCTTGGGTCGGGGTCTGTTGCCAAGCCTCAGTCCAGTGCCACCAATGTGTTCCCATGGGTGAATTGTCACCCGCACAGGAAAACCAGCCCTGGTATCCCACGGTAATCTGCCCAACGACATCGCCTGTCACGGAAAGCCCATTGTTGCCATTCGCTTTTTTGGCCTCCTCTTTCGGGATAGATTCTTCAATCTTCTTTTCGCTCTTTGAACAGGACATCATCAAAGCGATCAACAAGAAGATTATACATACTTTTTTTTGCTGTTTAATACTCATAATTAAGTGATTTTTTTATAAATGGTTGAAGACTGGTTTATACATATTGGTTTATTTCAATGCTGGTCCCCATACTGCCTCGCTGTTCCGGAAGGCTAAAGTTTTACTGAGGTTATTCTTGAAATCAAAGTTATTATGTACCATTAATAAACTATTAACAAGAAATTAATAGCTTCCATAAATCTGTATAAAATGAAAAATTATTTATAAATACGTTTAATGTGCGTACAGTAATTTTGCTGTATATTGAAAATAAATGCTGCACCAGTTTATTTATAAAGAAGTAATTGA
Source organism: Sphingobacterium sp. BIGb0116 (assembly GCF_024808035.1). Taxonomy (NCBI): domain Bacteria; kingdom Pseudomonadati; phylum Bacteroidota; class Sphingobacteriia; order Sphingobacteriales; family Sphingobacteriaceae; genus Sphingobacterium; species Sphingobacterium sp. BIGb0116. The sequence continues at coordinate 174,551 of NZ_JANUDT010000012.1, forward strand.
GCTGAGCGATCCGATGAGGTTTTCTTTCGAAAAAAGAAAACAATACGATCTAAATTCTGTATATTAAATAAACTCAATGGTCGATTTTTTTTCTTGACTACAACTATTTCTTCTTTAGCGGAAGACCAAAGTTCCCTTGGGTAATCGTTATTTAATTCGAATAAATTAAACTAATATAAATCTCAATCCGATTTTCTATGAAAATTACGTTAACATTAACCCTTATCATGTTTGTACAAGTCCTATTTGGACAGAAGTCTTTAACGCCTCAATGGCAATCGGACACCACCCTAAGATCTCCAGAGTCCGTTTGGGTAGATGCCAAGAACAAAGTACTCTATGTTTCAAATACGATCGCCTTCGAACCTAATACTACAGCATTCATCAGTAAACTGGATATGGACGGAAAATTTATCAAAAGAGATTGGGTTACAGGACTCAATGCTGTTTTGGGTATAGGAATCCACAAAAACCGGCTCTACGCGGCTGAAGCATTCTCTAAATCCATTGCCGTCATCGATATAGATAAAGCAAGCATCGTCAAAAGAATTACCATCGATGGTGCTGAGCTGCTCAATGACATTACTGTTGACTCAAAGGGTATCGTTTATGTAAGTGACACGCGACTTGGAAAAATCTATCGCATTGAAAACGACTCTCCTATGCTGTATGCAGAAAACCTAAAAGGTGCAAATGGGTTGCTGGCTGTCGGCAAAGACTTGTATGTGCTATCGGATGGCGCGCTTGTTAAGATAGATCAGGATAAAAAAACTACCGTAATATCGAAAGGTATGGAAGGCGGATTGGACGGTGTCGTACAAATTAAACCCAACGAATTTGTGGTTTCTGGCTGGCAAGGGCTGATCTATCATGTCAAACCTGACGGCTCCAATGCTATATTACTTGACACACGCGACAAAAAGATAAACGCTGCCGATATAGGCTACGACAAATCTTCAGGTATGCTGTATGTGCCTACCGTTAGGAGTAACAGCGTTCAGGCTTACAAACTGGACTAGATGATTTAATGGATATACAGGCAGATGAAGCTTTCCACGTTTACCCCTTATACCAAGTCATTTAGAAAGGCTTTTTTGATTATTCCTTTTTTCGTTGTGATCGATGTATTTTGCGAGATTGTACAACCCCGTCTGATGTCTATCATTGTCGACGACGGAATCTTGCATAAAGATATCAACTACATTTTGAAAATTGGATTGGCCATGATCGGATTAGCCATCGTTGCTATCGTTGCCAATTTATGCAACATCTATTACTCTGCACACGCGTCGGTGGGTTTTGCGACGAATCTCCGGACGGCCTTGTTTCGAAAAATACAATCCTTTGCTTTTGCGGATACCGATTATTTCAGCTCGGCCTCGCTTACAACACGGCTCACCAACGACACCAATATGATGCAGCAAGTCATGATGATGTGCTTGCGTATGCTTCTAAGAGCACCCCTTATGATGGTTTTTGCCATTATCTTTGCAGTTTCTATTAATAAGGATCTGTCCATCGTGATGGCCATTGCATTGCCTATATTGGCCTTAAGTATTTTTATTTTATTACGCAAAGCACTCCCCTTTTTTATCAAGATGCAGCAGGCGGTTGACCGTGTCAATAGTGTTGTGCAGGAAAATCTGCTCAATGTGCGGGTGGTAAAAGCTTTTGTACGACAGGATTTTGAGAAAAAGAAATTCGACAAAGTGAATTTCGATCTGATGGATGTTGCCACCAAAGCTTCGAGCATCGTTGTCCTTATCATGCCTGTCATGCAATTGGTGATGGGTTTGTCGCTTGTTGCCGTGACTTGGTTTGGCGGACAGAAAGTAATGACCGGAACGCTTGCGCTGGGTGGATTGATGTCATTTCTAAGTTATATCACGCAAATCCTTATTTCTTTGATGCTGCTTTCATTGACTTTCATGATGATTTCAAGGGCAATCGCTTCTGGCGATAGAATTGAAGAAGTTTTAGAGAAACAACCCTCCTTAACGGATACTGCGGAAGGCCTCCAAAATAGATACGCCATCACAACGGGACGAATCGCATTTAAGCAAGTCACTTTCCGTTACAACATACAAAGTGAAAAACCCAACCTTGACAATATTAGCTTCGAAGTAAAGCCTGCGACTACCCTAGCAATCATAGGTGGCACAGGTTCGGGAAAGAGCACTTTGGTACAATTAATTCCACGACTATATGATGTGTCTGAAGGTGCCGTTTTAGTAGATGGCATCGATGTCAGAAATTACCAACTACAGGAACTGCGCAGCCAGATTGCGATTGTGTTGCAGCAGAACCAACTTTTTTCAGGAACGATTTTAGAAAATCTCAAATGGGGAAATGAGCAGGCAACAGAAGAGGATATTTATGCCGCTGCTAGGATTGCCTGTGCAGACGATTTTATACGCTCCTTTCCCAGCGGCTATCAGACACTACTGGGACAAGGAGGCGTCAATGTTTCAGGAGGACAAAAACAACGCATATGTATTGCCAGGGCTTTATTGAAGAAACCTAAAATCTTGATTATGGACGACAGTACAAGTGCTGTGGACATCGATACCGATCGAAAAATACGTGAAGGTTTAAAAAATTATCTGCAGAACACCACACTATTGATTATCGCGCAGCGTATTTCGAGCGTCATGCATGCCGACCAAATATTGGTCATGGAAGAAGGCCGCATTGTCGGTTCTGGATCACACGATGTACTTCTGCAAACAAATACCAGCTATCAGGAAATTTATCAGTCACAACACCTGCAAAAAGAAGAAGCCTAATGAGTACCTCAAACAAATCCATTCCCGTGAGTTTACCTGGCCCCGGTAGTTCAAGACGCATTAAAAATGAAAAGCCTCAACAGGGATTTAAAGCTTTATGGCGATTGATGCGCTACCTTTCTTCGCAACGGCTGATGCTCCTGCTGATTTTAATTTCACTTTTGCTGGGAACTGCGGGGACACTGGCAGGCAACTACCTTTTAAGGCCTGCGATCAACAATTATGTCCTCAAAAAAGATATTGTTGGTCTAGGCCCAATTGCCCTGGTCATGATCGGAATTTATATCGCTACAGGAATTTTCAACATGTTGCAATACCGACTGACCATAAAAGTGGCTCAGAAAACGATTTCTAACCTCCGAAATGATCTGTTCGACCGCATGCAGTACCTCCCTTTGCAATTTTACGATACCCATCAGCATGGTGATCTGATGAGTCGCTTCACCAATGACATGGATACAGTAAGCGATGCCCTGAATAATAGTATCACACAGCTTTTAATCAGCTCAATTACTTTGTTGGGGACACTCGCCCTCATGCTGTATATCAGCCCTATCCTATCGATTATTGCATTGATCATGATTCCGCTGATGTTATATCTGGCGAAACTGATCATCAACAAGAGCAAGAGTTTTTTTGTCGCCAACCAAGCTGCGCTCGGCAATGCCAATGGCTATGTGGAGGAAATGATCAGCGGACAAAAGGTAGTTAAGGTTTTTGGCCACGAAAACGCCGCCATCGAACAATTTGAGCAGCTTAATCAGGTACTGCGGGAAAAAGCAACAAAGGCCCAGTTTTATTCTGGAATGATGATGCCTTTGATGGCGAATATGAGCACCATTAACTACGCGCTGACTACCATCGCAGGTGGTATTCTAGTGATCACACGTGGATTTGATTTAGGGGGGTTAACTGCATTTTTACAGTATGCACGGCAATTTGGACGGCCTGTAAACGAGATTTCCAGCCAATATAACAGCTTACAGGCAGCTCTTGCGGGCGCAGAACGTATTTTTGCCGTTATTGACACGGCTCCTGAAAGTGAAACGATAGATTCATTGCCAATGCCGGACCCGATTCAGGGCCAAGTGACACTATCGCATGTAAATTTTGGCTATGTACCCGAAAAACAGGTTTTATTTGATATTGACATCGACGTAAAACCAGGACAAAAGATCGCTTTCGTGGGTGAGACTGGCGCCGGCAAGTCGACAATTATCAATTTGCTACCTCGCTTTTACCCTTTGCTATCCGGGGATATTCTTTTAGACAAGACATCGATTTTTAAGTTGGATCGCAATGAACTGCGTAAAAAACTGTCTATTGTATTTCAGGACACACATTTGTTTACCGATACGGTCATGGAAAACATCCGTTATGGCAGGCTCACCGCAACGGATGATGAAGTGATAGCGGCAGCAAAGCTTGCTGCCGCAGATAGCTTTATCATGCAACTGCCACAAGGGTATAAAACCGAATTGACCAATGACGGGGCCAATCTGAGTCAGGGACAGCGGCAGTTAATTAACATCGCCCGGGCAACTGTGGCCAATACGCCAGTCTTAATATTGGATGAGGCGACCAGCTCAATCGATACACGCACTGAAATTGCTATTCAGGAAGGTATTGACCGGTTAATGCAAGACAAAACAAGCTTCGTCATTGCCCATAGACTCTCGACCATAAGGAATGCCGACGTAATCTGTCTGATCGAAAAAGGGAGAATCGCCGAGTTCGGTTCGCATGCAGAACTCTTAAAGCAAAAAGGTAAATATTATCGTTTGTATATGGGACAGTTTGACTGATCATTTCGAGGCTTTAATACGATACTCCTTTCATGAAAGAAGCCTTGTTTTGAAAAATACTGCAGCTTACGAAATACAAGTTCATCGATTTTCTGAAAGATGGCTACAACATTCTGACATTTGGATACATCTGCGGGCAACTTTACACAGAACTTTGTCTCAAGAAAAAAAAGATTATGAAAGTATTTATAACTGGAGCTTCGGGCTTCATAGGTTCAGCAGTCGTTCAAGAAATGATCGATGCGGGACATCAAGTAACTGGTTTAGCACGCTCAGAAAAATCAGCAGAGATAATCGCCAATTTGCGTGCTAAGGTAATCCGTGGCGATCTTCAACACTTGGATATATTAAAACAAGCCGCTTCAAGCGCCGACGCCGTCATCCATACGGGGTTTTCCCACGATCTGATGTTTGCAAATGAATATGCAAAAGCTGCCGAAATTGATATCAATGCGATCAATGCCATGGGCGAAGTGCTACTCGGTACACAAAAACCGCTTGTCGTTACAGCTGGAACCTTGGGTCTACCACTTATCAACGGGTTCGTCACAGAGGAAAGTACACTCCTAAATTCACCGAGAGGTTCAGAACCTTCGGCAATGGCCCTGGCAGCAAAAGGTGTCCATGCTTCAGTGGTTCGCTTACCACCCTCTGTTCACGGCAGCAGTGATCTTGGCTTTATGGCAGGCTTCACATCAAGTCTGATCCAATTTGCACGCGATCATGGTGTTTCGACCTATCCCTTAAATGGGGACAATCGTTGGCCAGCAGTTCATCGTTTAGACGCTGCAAAAGTTTTCTGCAAGGCGGCCGAGAAAGCCGAAATTGGGGCATTGTACAACGCTATTGGCGAAACTGGCATTAAAATCAGTGCAATTGCTGAACTGATCGGCACGAAATTACATTTGCCTGTTACTTCATTACGGGGTGAAGATATTGTCAAACATTTCCAATGGCTGAGCCATTTCATCACCTTCGATAGCCCGGCGACAAGTTTTGAGACACAGCAGCAATTAGATTGGTCGCCTACGCATATCGGTTTATTGGAAGATGTTCATCAGAATTATTTATAAATTTGTTATATGCCACAAAGTCGAACACAGCGTATAAAAACGATCAGTGAATTTCATCAATTAAGAGGTTTACCACAGCCTGAGCATCCATTGCTCAGTGTTGTGGACTATTCAAAGATGAAACGTTCTCCTTTGGATGATGCTTCTGCCTTATTGTTTGATTTTTATGTCATTTCCAATAAAAGAGGCATCACAGGCAAAATGCGCTATGGGCAGCAGCTCTTTGATTTTGACAACGGTGTACTCGGCTTTATGTCGCCCAATCAATTGCTGAAACTGGAAGAAAATGACGCTGTTGCCAACGTAAACCGAAGCGGGTGGATGTTGCTTATTCATCCGGACTTTTTATGGAATACCACATTGGCGAAAACCATTAAAGAGCATGAATTCTTCGATTATTCGGCAAATGAAGCTTTATTTCTTTCAGAAAGTGAAGAGAAAACACTAAACGATATTATTGGAAATATCAAACGGGAATATCGAGCAAATATGGACAAATTCAGCAAGAACATTATTGTATCAAACCTCGAAACATTACTGAATTATTCGGAGCGTTTTTACAACCGACAATTCCTGACGCGAGAGAAAGCCAATCATCAGGTTTTAAATCGCCTGGAAGAACTGCTGAATGCTTATTTTTCTACAGATGGTTTGATCTCAAAGGGTCTTCCATCCGTTCAATACATTGCAGATAGCTTAAATATTTCCTCTAAGTATCTCAGCAGTTTGCTTAAAGTACTAACGGGACAAAGCACCCAACAGCATATTCACGAAAAACTGATTGAAAAAGCAAAGGAGAAATTGTCAACAACGGCACTTTCTGTTAGTCAAATCGCTTATGAATTAGGCTTTGAACATTCACAGTCATTCAGCAAATTGTTTAAAACAAAAACCAAACTTTCGCCCCTGGAATTTCGAACCGGATTTCACTAAGACACTGAAAGCTAACGAAAACCATAGAATGACCATTGGATATGGGAGAAATGATCCACCTGGGCATGGACATTATAATTTAAGAGGTGAAGATCAAAAAAGAAACAGCAGACCGCACAATGTCTATTGCCAGTTCTGCTGTTTGAATCAAAAATTATTTTTCTTTTTGATCTTTAACTGCATCCTTAATCGCTTTTGTCTCTTCGGCAGTCTTAGCACTTATTTGATCTTTATACTTATCAAATTCATCAGAGACCTTATCAACCACATGGCCTGCTGTCTCGCTAATTGAGGATGACACATGATCATACTCTTCTTTCACTTTATCGGCTACTTCTTCGTATTTATGTTTTGCCTGCTCTTTGAGATCCCTTGTTTTTTCCTTGATTTTCTTTCGCGTTTTTCTTCCACTATTTGGTGCCACCAATACACCTACCAATGTACCAAGTGCCGCTCCCGCCACCATTGCCAGAAGTAATCCGGTTGAATTATTTTTTCCGCCACACATCTTTAATTTCTTTAAACAATCGTAATTAAGCATATATTTCAAAATGATTATGTTGTTAAACTCTTACAAATTCTAACAATAAAAGCAAAAGATTAGTTTGTCATATTTTAAATAATGTACAACAAACTAGATTACAGCATCACATGAATCGAAAGGCGCTAAAGATGAGCGTTCGGGAACGGCTTGGATAAAATAGATCTACTGGACACGACTTTTTAGTTCTGATCCCAATCCAGTGTTGATTTTCTTTTGTTTGAAGTATTGAAAAACGGCTGCAATAATAAAAAGCACAACAAGGACAAGAAAGGTCTGTCCAATAATTGGATCATTTATATCCTTTGCCAAGGGGTGTCCGATTGGAACTCTGGTAAAGGTCTCATTAACGGTGGGCACCAGCGACAAGAAAAAACTGAATGACCATAGAAAATTCTCAAAATACCGAGCCTTCGTACTACTTTTCTTTGTTGCGTGCAGCCAATAAGCCACCGCTACAAGAACCAAGATAAAGAGTGAAAAAATATGTCCGGCATTGAAGCCGCCCTGTTTCGAAATTCCTAATGCTGTAAGAGAAGTGATGACTGTCGCATAAAAATATAACTTCCCCGATAATACTTTAAGATTGATCTTGCCATAGCTGATAAATCCTAATACAGCACCTAAAAGTGCTGTAAGACCAATAACTGTGTGGAAAACTCCTAAACCTGATAAATTCATTTTTTCTATTTTTAACGTTGATAATTTTCAAAAAAATGTTCCTGTAATGTAAGGTCGTTGTCACGCTTTCACTGCACAATCCATGGAATAACAACCCTTTAATAGAACACTACAAAGTTGCAATAGAATAAGAAAAATGGTTTTTTGATTTCGTTCAAAGATTTGATATTTTAGTTCAAATAACAGGACTACAATCTTATTGGAGAAAACTTGGTCCCCTCGATAAAAATGGAATACCATATACAAATGACCATTGGTTTTTAGTTGCTTTTAAGCTGTCGACGATAATTTGTTGGCGATATTTGGTATTTGTCACTAAAACTCTTTGTAAATGTTGCGAGGTCGTTAAATCCACAGTTAAAGGCAATTTCGGAAACACGCTGATTGGAAACCGAAAGGAGCTCTGCCGCCTTTTCGAGCTTCTTATTTTTGATGTAGCTGGCAGGTGTATCATGATATAATTTGGCAAACTCTCTTTTAAATGAAGAAACACTCAGATTATTCTGTTCCGCAAGCTGCTCAATGGTCAATTGGGAAAAGAGATTGGCTTCGATGATCTGTTTAAACGAATAGGTACTTGAAGAAAAAAGCTGTGATAATATCACCCGTATGACCGACGCGTTTCTCGTTTGGGACAGGAGCAATATAATTTCTTTTAATTTGAGCACCAGTATATCTTCATTGATCAATGAAGGATTTTCAAAATAGAACAGCAAGCCTTCCACATATTTCTGGATCAGGAAATCATTGTCAATTTTTTCTTTTGATTGGTTTGAAATGATATTTTCGGGTTCAAGCAGCAACGAGGGTAACTCTCTATCGTAAACTTTCTTCAAGGTATCTGGATAAAAAGTGACGATTAACAGCTGACAATCTTGCGTTGGATTCACATCGTGGATTCGCTTTCCAGAATTAATACAATTCAGCAATAAGGAATAATGCTTCACAATAGTTAGCTCTTCGTCATTTGCTTGGTATTGCATCTCCCCTTCCAGCACATAGAGGAAGCAAGCCTGTTCCGCTACTGGAAATTCAAATGTAAATGGTGCCTTCAAAGCAATTTTTTGCATCATCGGTCTTCCAAATAGCTCATATTTTTTGTAATCATTTACCATTGTGCCGCTCAATTTCGCAAATTTAACGATTGAGTTCCGTATAATTAAATGACGGTTGTGCAATAGAGTCTTATTTTCTAAATTTCCGTTAAAATAGATTCATCCAATCGATGTATTTTAAATTGGTTAAAAACCTGTTGCTATTAGTCTAAATTTACGTCTATTTTGACACCAAGATTCTTGCAGCTTGCCTTTAAAACATGATCTACCCAAATGCATAACATAGGCTGTTTTCCTGGTTTGTTTTGATCCCAGTCTTCTTTCCAGACAATGTCGATCGTTTTCCCATGATAGTCTAAGTTTCCGAGGTAAAAATAATCCATTTTGCCAGCAGGTATCAGCGGCTGAAGCTGAAAGCTGTTGTGATGGGTCGCCTTAAAGCCAATGAGATCTGCTATGATCATGTCAGGATAGGTTGAATGAAAATAATCATTCTGTCCACCAAATTGCTCGCCATCACTTGGTATATACCATTCACCGATATTTGGGTGGGTATAACCGTGAAGTCGGGTAAGCTTCATAATTTGTTCGTACAGGGTCTCTTTGTCCTGCGCAGTGATTTGATTTTTATAATTCCTTAAATAGTTGCTGTATGCCTTATAGACGACCGAGTTTTGAAAAGGCCATCCTCTACCATTCCAAGCATAAGCCTGCTCATTGTAATAGGGATGTTGTCTTTCGGCCGTGGTCATTCCTTTGTGGTTATTGAAACCTTTTTCGGAAGTAAACATCGCCCAGGCTACCTCATACTTTTTATTATCCTCAGGCGGTATCATATTGAAATACCAGGGGGTATAACCAACGGATTCCCGCACCCGAGCTTCGTAATCCCGAACACCATAGGCGTTGTCACCAGCTGTTAAGGTATTAAAAAATCCATCATCTGAATTCCAAAGCGTCTGGAGAAATTTTCGGCGTATTTCCTGACTTCTGACCTTATAGTAATCTGCTTTCGCCTTATTCGTAATCGAAGGATGTTGTTGCTGTTCCAGTCTATAGAGATTGTACAATGCGTTGTTATTTCCAAAGGAATAACTTCCAACGGATGGGCGCACCAAATAAAAATCAGGGTAACCTTTGGTAAAGGCTAATGGAAAGTCCTTCGCCGCAGTCGTATTTGCCACCTTGTCTGTCGTCCCCCAACCTAAATAAAGATCTCTCCATGTACTATCGGTATAAATAGCATAGGGCCCTTTACTTTCAATTAAGCCAAGTACCGCCGAAAGGCTGAACTCCATACCATCGTACAGATCCAGAATTTTGTACATGCCGTCTGTCTTCGCATTGGTATTTTTCACAGTGAATAGGCTATCCAAAAGGTGCTGGTGGGTCTCCATTGCGGGAAGCATCTTTTGCGTCCAGGCCTGATCGGGATGAATTTTTAAAAATGATTCAATACCATCGACCATCCAGCTGGAAAAATGAACATTTTCGGGCCGGCTCAAATGGGTCAAAAAATTATCGTTTTCCCGTTGATTTAATTTGGAAGCTGATCCAAGCATAAAATATTCGGCATAAGATTGAAGGTATTTTGGATCACGAAGCCAACGTACATCGTAAAACTGATGCGCTGTTGGGCAGGTAATCGCTCCACTCAAGGATCCCCAGGCGGGATACCCGAAAAATTCTGTTATAACCCAATATTTCTTTGAATCATGTGGATCGTAATAATCCCGAAGATGCTTGCTGATCATCCACCAACGATAATTATACACGCGACTTAGGGTATCGTTGGAACTCTCAAAATACGGAATGTTATTGACCAAGAATTCTTTGTTGTTGGATTCGTCAAAAGCACCGTCCGATTTTGGCCGGTGCTCGTAAGCATTGAACTCCTTTATATTGTCTGTTAGGTTATTTTTTGCCACTTCCTTTAAACGATCAAGTTCATGGCGATATATCGACTCCTGCTTACCCGAAAATCCTCGATTACTCGAACAGGAAAAAAGAACACCTAGAACCAAAAAGGCTGTGCTACTTAAAACAATAGATTTTAGAAAAACGGAGCGATGTTGTCTTTTCATGTGGTTATATGGAATAGAACGAGTTCATAATTGATTTGCTATAACTTAAAAAATTAGCATTAATGTCCATCCAAAGGAATCAACAGGAGATTGATCGGCTTTCATCGCCGTAATTTTCTACAGGGCAATTCTTGATGAAGTTAAACACAGGATCTAATCCAAGGCTATAACAAATAAACACCTAATCAACAGAATTTTTATGACAATTCAGCATGGTGGAACAAATCGGCGTAAAATTGATACAATGTATCATATTGTACCAATTTGAGCTCATACTTTATCTTTCAAACTAGGTAGCAATATGCTTTATTGCGAACTGAAGTTCATTGTTTTTGGTCATACTCAGATCTATTAATTTGACAATGTTAAGATTTTTCCTGGATAAATTTTTCGATACTCCGGGCTTGAGCCTAAAATATTATGAAAGAGGATGGTATTTTTTTTCTGCAAAAAACCAAATATTCCCATTTTCACATAAAAAAGTATCTTTTTCATATTCTTTCTACTGCTATTCTAAGTTACATTTGTCTCATAAGTAAACTTGACTCAAGAGAAGTAATTGTTGAAATGAATGGAGATGCCTATCTCATCATTTTAAATTTCTGAATTGATTCGATAATACTGTAAAAAGAATCCTACAATACTACACTGAAAAACATTTTGTGGAACGATGCTGTCGTTCCACATTTTTAATCTATTAAACTGGTCTTCACCTAAGCTTCTACCGCTACCGCTTTAGCTTTATAAAATAGACAACATGCATTTTGACACCTGTAATCGCTTTGGCTTCATGGTCCTGTCAATGATAGCATCTACTTCCGAGCGACACCTCGCGGAATAAATAATCTTTTTTACGTGTTTTAACAAAAAAAAATCCTTGTGGATAAACATGCAAATAGACAATTTAATTATATTTATAGGTGTGTAACCTATTCTAATAACCAAAATAAATTATGAAAAAAATATATTTTTTGTTTACCATTCTCATCGGATTGCTGAGTTGTAACTCAACGGTAGAGTCCAGTATCCCGGATGATGCCAAGAAGGTTGATATCTTCGCTAAAGCATTTATTGAAAAAATTATTAATGGCCAAATTGATAGTGCAATCGCTAATCTAGATCCATCTGTAGCGACTAGCGATGCTTTTTTATGATAAGTATCGTTTAAAACGGGACATTTTCCAAGGGTAAAAGTCTTGAATCCGAGATAGCTGCAATCCGATGCCCTATAATCTTCATATAAGCTGGATTTTGTTCAAATGAAAAAAAATCGGACACACTTTTCTGTTTAATCAGCATACAGATATCCCACTGTTCCTGATCGGGCCCTATCAGAAACCGGTCACCATGCCCAACAAAAAGTAGCTCACCGCCGCTTTCTTCCACAAAAGGTTTGGCTAGCTCTATATAATTCATGAAAGCATCGTATCCAGAAATTTCTTTGATTGGCGCGATCTCCGTAAAATTAGTATAGTCCGCGATTTTCCTCAACTGAATTAAATTGAGATTTACAATAGGACCTTGGATATTTTTCAATGCCAGATTCCTTCCGGCTTCATAACCGGGATACAAATACGTCTTTCTTGTCATATCAATAGATACTTGTTGTTTCACTCACTTTACTTTTCAACTCAGTTGCGGCGTGAAGTACGACTTTTTTATAATCAATGATTTTGTCGTTTTCAAATGGAATAATAACTGCATTTTCAAACAGGAAATTTCCCTCACCCAATCGGTTCCAATCCGCCTGCAAGTTTTTGTTGTCAAATTGCCCCATGTTTAACATAAATCTGATTCTGTTAGAAAGAGCCGTTAAATTCATGCTATCAGCGATATGTATTTTATTTTCGGCCCTATTGTAAATTGTTAAAACTCCCATCAATGGTTTACTTTCCAAGAATTCGGCTTTCAATTGTTTTTTATCTATTTTGTTCATGTGTTTTTTAAATTAAAATTATAAATCTCCGCCCAATGATTTCAATTGCCCAGCAAAAATAAGGAGATCTGTTACGGCCATTCCGTCCAATAGCTTATTGGCGATATGCTCAGCCGTAACAGTCGCTTCTTTAAAAATTCGATCACCAGCCGCGGTAAGCTTCACATAGCTGACCCGGGCATCTCTATCATTGTGCTCTTTTACAACAAGCCCCATCTTTTCCATAGGTGAAATAATCCGTGTAATTCCTGATGCTGTTAAACCGGTACTTTCAGCCAGATCAATTCGCCGTAGCCGGTTCCCGGAAGCCTGGCTTAAAATATGTAGGATCATAAAGTCTGTCAGACTTAGTCCATGCAAGCTCAACCCATCAAACTTTTTGGTGATGACAGATTGAACTTTTATAATGTTCAGAATTGTATTAATTGCGGTCATATTATATTTGCAAAATACTTGACTACTCAAGTATTTTGCAAATATAATAGTTTTACTTAAATGGTTGAACAAAATAAACAAAAGATTCTGCGAACGGGGTGATTACACTAAAGCTCATTAATTCTATTTTCTTCGCGGGAGAAGGAGGTTTGTATAAAACTACACTTAGGTGTAGCATTGATTGACATAATCTATAATATTTTTGGACAAATTCTAATCGATAAGGAGCAAAAGCCAACGATCTACATAACATGATAAGGATAGAATCCTCGAATATTAACAATATATTACCTATAGCATAGTGTAAACATGACAAATTGCAAAAACTGTGGGACTGATATAACACTGAATTTCTGTCCGAAATGTGGGCAGCCAGCGGTCCTTAAAAGAATTGATGCGCATTATATCGTCCACGAAATTGAACATGTCCTTCATTTCGAGCGCGGAATCTTATATACGATTCGTGAACTTATTACCACGCCGGGAAAAAATGTAAAAAAATATATTGCCGAGAACCGAAGCCGCCTGGTAAAACCCATTATTTTTATCATCATCACCTCACTGATATACTCTATAGTAAGCCATTTTTTTCATGTAAACGACAAATATGTGAGTTATTACGAATCCCAGCATTCTACCACGGGTTCGATATACCTCTGGATCCAGGACCACTATGGTTACGCCAATATCATGATAGGATTGTTTATCGCTTTCTGGGCTAAATTATTTTTTAAAAAATACGGTTTTAATCTTTTTGAAATTGTCATCCTGCTGTGTTTTATTTTAGGAATGACGATGTTGATCTATACTATTTTTGCTTTAGTAGAAGGTGTAACACATACAAGCGTTATGGTGCAAGCTAGCATCGTCGCTATGTTATATAGCGTCTGGGCTATTGGACAATTTTTCGATCCCTACAAAATACCCAGTTATTTAAAAGCGCTCGCAGTTTATATTTTGGGGTATCTGTCATTCACTGTCGTCGTCGTTATTATTGGCCTATCGATAGACTTAATTTTAATGAAAAGATAGTTATCCACCCTTTTTCCTTGTGAGACCTAATTAAAAACCAGATGGGTAAGTTTACGCTGTACACTTACCCATCATGTTACTAGTTGCCTGTTACAGATTATTTCGCAGATATCCCTGAAAGTTATCTTGAAACTGAAGGCCAGTCCCCAACCTATATTTACTTAATTTATTATTGAGCGTAAGTCCCCATAATACAAATTCGGTCAGAAAATGGAGATCTTCGGGCTTCGTTTCCGGCTGGTATTGCTGAATTAAAGCATGTATAGGCTTCACTTGATCCAAAACCTGCTGATAGGTTGAATCGTTGAGTTCATCAGATAATTCGATCCCCTCTGATTCTGAAAACCAACGAACAATATCGTCGTAGGGATAACGTTCGTTTTCTCTTTCCAGTTTCTCAATTTTTGGAAATAAAATCGGAAAAAGGTTTTTAATCGCGTTTTCTATCAGCTGCAATGCGACGATACCCGCTCCTTCCTGTTCGCCTTCATAAACGAGCTCAACTTTACCGGTTATCGCAGGCACAATACCCATAAAATCACTCAGCCGTACTGTAGTTGCCTGCGCCCCACTTCTGAGCATGCGCAATTCAGCGGTGCTTAATAAGTTCTGAAATGCTGTAATGCTCATACGCGCACTTACGCCACTCTTTTCATCAACATATTCACTATTTCGTGCTTCAAAACTTATCTGCTCAATCAGTTCCCTAGCCAGCTCAGGAACGTATATCTGCTCCTTCTGGGCCGCTTCCAAGTTCGCCTCCTGCGCTGTAATTGCCTTTGCTATCTCAACCGATGCAGGGTAATGTGTGAGTATCTGCGATCCTATTCGATCTTTCAGTGGCGTCACAATACTTCCTCTATTGGTATAATCCTCCGGATTTGCAGTAAATATAAATTGTACATCTAACGGTAAGCGTAACTTAAAACCACGGATCTGAATATCTCCCTCCTGCAATATATTGAAGAGGGCTACCTGGATTCTAGCTTGAAGATCAGGCAGCTCATTAATGACAAATATAGAACGGTTTGCCCGAGGAATCATACCAAAGTGAATCACGCGATCGTCTGCATAGCTCAGTTTTAAATTTGCGGCTTTGATGGGATCTACATCACCAATCAAATCAGCGACCGTCACATCTGGCGTAGCCAGTTTCTCCGCAAAACGATCACCTCTACCAAGCCAACTTATCGGTGTATCATCGCCTTTCTCCTGCAGAAGTTCTAGCGCATAACGCGATATAGGGTTAAACGGATCATCATTAATCTCTGAACCTTGAACCACAGGCACATATTCATCCAATAAGTTGACCATGAGCCTAGCTAGACGTGTTTTCGCCTGACCGCGAAGGCCCAAGAAATTAATGTTGTGTTTGGAAAGAATTGCTCTTTCAAGTTCTGGAATAACGGTGTCTTCATATCCATGTACTCCATTAAATACGGTTTCACCCGCCTTTATTTTTGTAATCAGATTCTGACGCAATTCTTCTTTTATTGTTTTAGGTTTATAACCCGAAGTTTTTAATGCACCAAATGTTGTAATCTTCGTGTAATCCATATATTCTTATCGTATTCTTTTTTTTCGATTTTCTTCGTAATCCTCAAAAATCATTTCACCTAGATCCCCGAGTCCTGTGTAATAAGCCTTCCCTTGATTTGAAGCTGTAAACTCATCGACAAATTGCTGTAGATAAGGATCCGAAGCAATCATAAAGGTTGTAATTGGTATTCCCAGCTTTCGGGCTTGAGCAGCCATACTATAGCACTTGCTAGTGATAAAAGGATCCAAACCCATAGGATTTTTATAATAAGTACCGTCCGGCATATTTAAACAGCTCGGTTTTCCATCGGTTATCATAAATATTTGCTTATTCGCATGCCGTTTTCGCCTTAGCAAGTCCATCGCTAGCTTTAAGCCTGCGACCGTATTGGTATGAAATGGTCCAACTTGCAAATAAGGCAAGTCTTTTATTGCGATAGGCCATGCATCGTTTCCGAAAACAATGACGTCAAGTGAGTCTTTCGGATATCGGGTCAAAATAAGTTCTGATAAAGCCATCGCTACTTTTTTTGCAGGAGTGATCCGATCCTCGCCGTATAAAATCATACTGTGGCTGATATCGATCATCAACACTGTACTCATCTGCGACTTAAACTGTGTATCTTCTATGACGAGATCATTTTCTGATAAGGCAAACTCGCCTATCCCATGATTGATCTGCGCGTTTTTCAAGCTCTCTGTCAAAACTATTTTCTCCAAGCCATCTCCGTACTGATAGTTTCTGAAATCGCCCATATTTTCGTCACTCCGTCCCTGGTGATTGGTTTTATGATTGCCTGATTTCCCTTTCCTCATTTTCCCAAAAATCTGGTCCAAGGCATGCTGACGCAAGGCTTTCTCCAGCTTTGAGGTAATATCTACGCCGCCTTCACCACCAAACTCCACTTTTTCTCTGATATAACCTTTATCTTTCAGATCCGCAATGAAATCATCTATCGTATAGGCTGGAGTCGTCAGTTTGAACTCTTTATCCAATTGCCTAAGCCAGTCAATGGCTTCATCAAAATCACCAGAGGTATGGGTAATCAGTTCTTTGAAAATGTCAAATAATTTATCAAAAGGCGTTTGAAACGGCTCTTCATATTGTTTGAAGAGAAAACCTTTACTTCGTTTCGTGCTTTTCATGCATTCCTTTTATTAGTATGAGGAAGCTATCCAAATAGTGTATCGGATACTTCATAGTATGAATTTACGAAATAATAATTTTTGTGAGCACCGTATGTCCATTTAACTTTAAAAACTGGCTATAGTATGACGCACGAGCGACAACTTTCTATTAGGAATTAGTTTCAGATTTTTACGCTCTCCCAGTCAAAAGCCACAAAGAATTGGTATTCCTTGCGGCTTTTTAATCCAGTTATTCTAAATACAAGATAATTACCCTGAAATAAGTACCGGTTAATAAAGCAGTTCCAACGTTGGCTTATTGGCGGTTGCTTCCCTGCTACTAAAAGACATATCATTTGTAGAAGAAGCCGCAGCTGTATTTAAAAATAGAAAGGATACTTTACGATCAGTACCGGTAAGCAATCTGTTAATGGCCGAGGTGACGTCGATGGTCTGTAAACCTATCCCTGAAACAGAAATCTTACCGACAAGTACAGTATCCATTGGTGCATTGTTCCAATTAATGCTATTTTCCAACCAAGATGTCGTGGAGGTTGTATAAATATTAATAGTCCGTTGTGGTGCTGTATTCACTCCTGCAACATACATTTTTAATTTTGCCGAACTCACTTTAGGTTTAGTAATCATCGCAATATCAAATTTAGCGTATGCTTTACGTGCGTAAGATGTAGCGTCGGATTTGATGACAAGATCAGCTGTAGTTCCATAATTTGTACTCGCATAAGTACCGTTGCGGACATAGGCATCGGCAAGAGAACTTCCGGCATTGGCTACAACAGCATGCTGAAACGCTCCAACATCTGGATTACCCAATGGCAGCGCATTTCCAGCGAAATCCTCGCCTCCATTGTTACTTATAAATACACCAGCATTAAGGGCAGCCGAACCGGAACCGACATCATAACCTTTTGCAGCGTCAAGGCCGTTTCCACCAATTGGATTGACAAATACCGGATCTTCATAGAAATTGTTGTTCCGCACGGTAGTTCCCCAGTTCAATGACGTAAATGTACTTGACGGAAATAAACAATTATTGTTAAACTTCAGTCCGTTATCGGCCTGAGTAGACAGACTACTAATGGTCGAGGTCGTGTAAAAAATATTATTTGAAAATGTTGCATAAGGCTTTCCTGAACTCACGCCATTCATGACGTTAAACAGGCTGGCGGTTGGATTTTTGATATAGAATACATTATTATAAATCTCACGAGAATCGTATGTTGTTTTTTCGATCAAAAAGAGCTTCTTTAACCTTGTTGTACCGATATCGTTGACAGAAACGTTGTAGCGGACTTTAATATTCTTAGACTGGTTCATAAAAAGCATAAATCCGCCGTTATTATCATGCGAATAATTGTATTCGAAGATATCTCCATCGGTTACTGAATTGGTATCATAACCATCGGCATCGAACGCGACTCCATCGTTGGCCCCTCCGCCTGTCATACCGTAAACCTCATTATAAGCCACCAGCGTATTCAAGCTGCCAATTGTCCAAATACCCGCATAATTTTCAGAGCCTGTGTTCATACATGCCTTATAGACGGTATTGTGTGTAATTTTACTTCCTCCCGTCACGCCAGACATAACGATGCCGTCGCCGTAGATATATTCAATCAAATTATTATCGATAATAATATCTTTTGATCTTGCTGCCATAGCCCTATCGCCAGTGGTCCTTATCCCTTCAACGGAACAGTTGGCGACATGACAATTTTGTACCAAAGCCCCGTATATTTTACCGTCTAAGATAATCCCGCCAGAGCTTTTGTTATAATTGGTCTGTCCATCGATAGCACCATTGACGTCATGGACATAACAATTTCTAATGGAGACATTGCTGATTGCTGTTCCTGCAGAACTGCCTCCAATCACGCGGATCCCCGTGGCAGCACAACTTGTCCCGCTTGGGATTGTATTCGTCAGTTCGAGGTTATTTACTTCAAAATAAGATACTTTATTAAGGTATAGCGCATTTGATCCATTTCTCTTTCCACCGCCGTTGATAATCGGACGAACATCACCGCCATATTTATCTATGATAATGGGCGCTTCAGCCGTTCCCGAATTTTTCATATGCAAAGTGTCATTCCATACGCCACCGCTCTTGAATAAGATACGGTCGCCGGGGCCAAAAACCGAGGCATTAATTTTGGCCAATGTTCTCCATGCTGTAGTTGTGCTCATTCCTGTACTATCATCGTTTCCGCTGGGATCTATGTAGTAAGTATTGCCCACACTTGCCAGATTCGCCTTCGCTTTTGTTTTTAGCGATGTCGGAGAATCTATTTGAACAGACTTTTGGCAGCTCAGTAGCCCAATGACTCCAATAGAAATCACCATCATAAATTTTCTCATAATGTTGTTTTTAGTTTTATAATTTGTTATAATTTTTACAGACGTATTCTAATTCCGACGAATACGAATTTTATAATTTGATTAATAACATTAAATTATAAATAACTTATCAACCACAAGGGGTAAAATCACAAATAAAGAGGGGTAAAATTTTAAATTAGAACCTGAAATAGAAATTCAACATATTCTTTATAAAAGAATATGCCGCATAGCAAAAAAACTAAGCAGCATATTCAATAAGTATTGAAACTGGATTGGTTTTTAATACTTATTTCCAGCCCGGATTTTGGGCCAAATTTGGATTCTTATCTATCTCCGTTTGTGGAATTGGAAACCAATAATTCTTTGCTGTAAATATACGCTTTTGATAAACTGAGCGTTTGAAAAATGCTTTGGGGTTAGATTCATTGTCATCCTTTTCTGTACCAGAAAAATTCATTCCATAGAAATTCCCATTTAACACAGCTTCACCAATTTTCCAGCGTCGCACATCACGATACCGGATACCCTCATTATTTAGTTCTACCCGACGTTCGTCTCGGATTGCTTTGCGCATCCCCTCCTGCGAAGATGGCACAGGTAAAGCATCTTTTCCCACACCATATTGTGGTACACCTGCGCGTACCCTTATCAAATTGACATACTTTAATATATCAGGATGATTAGCATCGGACTCATTTAGTGCTTCGGCGTAGTTCAGATACACTTCGCCAAGCCGATAAAGTATTCCTGGTCTATAGGGATTTGTTCCATTGCGGGGGTCGTGATCTGGATGGACTTTCTTACGTACAAGATAGCCATTTTGCGGGGCGTCATGTGTAGGTCCCCCATCCCAGTTACCACTATAAAATTCGGTTGTCCGATTTTCTCTTCTATACCAAGCACCATTATACAAAACCGAAATATAAAATCGTGGTTCACGATGGGTATACATATTATAGGTACCTTCCAAAGTCACCTTTCCATTTCCCTGAGATTCTGTCCAGCGTGTATTTCGCACTTCTGCCGTCTTTGAGAATCCTTTTTCCTGATATCCAGATAACGGGTCATCAATCCTCCGGCCATTCTCCATGAAAAAGGCATCCACTAAAGATTGTGTAATTCCCAGTCCTCCGTTTCCTCCAGTACCTCTTGGTTGTGCGTGCCTATCATATTCCCAGATATTGCAATCAGGGCGAGCAAAAAGAATCTCATCATTCCCATCTTGAGGTCGTCTAAACAACATGTTTTGATACGAGAGAAACGGATCTATAGACCCATCAGCATTATATTCAATATATAATTTATGACCAGCTGATTCAGCTTTTTCCAATAGTAATTTTGAGGCCGCGGCTGCAGTTTTCCATTTATCTACACTATAGTTCCCGTTGAATATGGTTTCTCCCTTATTATTTACAAAACCGGTGTATGCGGTATTACCATTGACTAATGGGCTTGCAGCAAATAGTAGAAGACGAGCTCTGACTGCCAAGCACATAATAGACGTCGCGCGACCATATTTCTGAGCGGCACTATATTTAGCAGGTAAAATAGCAGACAAATCCAATAGCTCCTTTTCTGCCCATTGCACGACCTGATCAAATGGTGTCTGTCCAATCATCAATTCTTCGGCCGATGCATTCGGATCGGTCAATCCAAGATGGAACGGTATAGCACCATAGGTTTCTAGCAGAAATGTATAATAATAAGCGATCATAAAGCGAGCCTCAGCTTTCATAAGATTTACCTCCTCCTCCGTCACCAACTGCGCAGGGTTTGGTTTTACATTGTCCAGAAAAATATAAGCTGAACGAATACGTTTGGGAAGTTCTACCCAATAATTAGGATCCCATGAGGTACTGGGATTCCAATTGCCGGTCTGCATCCCTATAACTGACCAGCCAAATTGCTCCCAGCCCGTAGACGGTGCCATATCATCCGAAAGTGGATCCCAGCCAAGTGTTCGCGTATTTCCCCAATATGGATCTGGTACATTGCTGTATATTCCTGCCAGCCAGTCCTCTGTTCTGGTTTTGTCTTTAAAAATCATATCTAAAGTAAGCTGATCATCAGGGCTCTTGTCCAAATATTTCGAACAAGAGGTCACTGTGGAACCCAGCGCAACAAGTAGTAATATACGGGTAACATTATATTTTATAGTCTTCATTGTATAGGTTATTTCTATTTAAAATTCAATTCCAATCCCATAGAAACAGATTTCATGATCGGATAGCGCATACCATTATTAACCCCAAGCTCTGGATCCCAAAGCTTAAAATCACTCACTGTTAGCAGGTTATTACCACGCAGAAATATTCTAAAATTACGGATAGCGAGATGATCAAGAATTTTTGATGGTAAGCTATAGCCCAATTCAATATTACGTAGTCTTATAAAACTCATGTCCCTAAGCCACCATGTGGAGGCCAAATTATTATTGGCACTTTGATAATCAGAAAGCCGCGGATAGAAGACGTCCTGCCTAGGATTATCCAAGGTCCATCGATCGGAAACATTGTCGAAAATATTTCCCATTGCTCCATTGGCACTTCCGGGAATAAAATTTGAACCACCAATGATCCTGTAGGTACGAGAGACACCCTGGAAAAAGAAACCGAAATCAACAGCTTTGTACCTTAGGTTGGATCCGAAGCCAAATACAATCTGTGGATCTTCCGTTCCACCGATAGCAGTCCTATCGAGGGCATCTACCACACCATCACCATTCAAATCCCGATATCTGATATCACCTGGACGCACCGGTCCAAAAGTATGTCTTGGTATATCTGATCGAAGAGTACCGTTAGCAATATCTAAAAAATCTGCGTCCGTAAATAGGCCCTCGTCAATAAAGCCAAACAATTGGCCGATCGGCTTTCCGGTAGAAGACCTTGAGGTACCGATCACTGCGCTAGGTTCGTCCTGTTCTAAAATCTTGTTTAGGGCATAAGTAAATGTGCTACGAACAGAAAGAAATAGGTTTGGATTTAATTGCCGGTTCAATTCAAGCGACATATCGATGCCTTTATTGTTTACGCGTCCAAAATTTGCCCAGGGCGCATTGGTAAAACCACTCGAACCGGGTATAGAACGACGTTGCATAAATATATTTTTCCGGTCCTCATTAAATAGGTCAAGCTGAAATTCCAGCGTTTTCCATAAGCCTAATTCGAAACCGATATTGGATTTAGCAACTGTTTCCCAAGTAAGTCCACTATTACCTTGATCACCTTCCATACGACCACTACGTTTAAAATCGTTATTTAAGCCCCATGAATATCCACCGGTCTCATTAATGGTTGTGATATAGGCAAACCGACGACCATCTAACTTATCGTTCCCCACCAATCCATAAGATCCGCGCAGTTTGATTTTGGAAAATGTACTTTTTAGATGTTCCATAAAAGGCTCTTCGGAAATATACCAGCCTAATGCAAAGGAAGGAAAGAACCCATAACGTTTTCCTGGAGCAAAGTTTTCGGATCCATTATAACCAAAATTAAATTCCCCAATATATCTGTTGCTATAATTGTATGAAAATCTACCTGCGATTCCTTGATTCCGATAGGGCAAAAGATCTCCATTATCATAATTTCGCTGATTGTATAAAAACATTCCCTCTACGTTATGGCCACCAAAAGATTGAACATAATTAATAGCTCCCTCAAGATACATGCTTTTATCGCCCCAGTCTGAATTTTTTTCATAGCCTAAGAATTCCTGTCCATAACTATCAATGACTAACTTTAATTTTCCATTTTCGTCCCTTCCGATAGCTGGATTATAGTAATCGGGGCTTTTACTCCTAACGACCGACGTATTAGAGTATCTATCAAAGGAAAAAAGCCCCCGAGCCTTTAATCCCTTCAACCAAAACGATAAGTCCTGTTCTACCGCAAATAAAGATTCGATTTTACTCGCGCTAATACGTTCATATCCGCGTTGAGTCGCCAATGCCCAGGGGTTTGTCCGCTGGGGTGTCCTAGGTATTTCACCAGAGGAATAGATGGTAGGATGTACATAGGGAGGAATAGTGAAAGCCTCCTGAAATAGTTCATCAACACTTTGGGGAGCTCTTGTTCTATCCTGGAGATATCCGCCAATATTCAATCGGAAGAGAGTGGTTGGACTAACATTGATATCTACATTGGAACGCACATTATAACGGTTTAACCGTGAAGATGAATTCCAAGCCTGTTTTTCATCGCGTTCAATCAACCCACCTTCCCGATAATATGAAGTTACTAAGGAATAACGCAAAATATCAGATCCTCCATTGACACTAACATTCGCCCGTGAATTTCCAGCTTGGTCCCGAAGTACTGCATCCAACCAATTGACATCAGGATAAAGGTCTGGATCCGTATGATTACGGATGTTTTCGATCCGCTCTTTCGAATATAAGCCTTGCTCCCCACGTTCCTCCCGAATACTATTCATTACCTCCAAATAATCAGCTGCACCAACAAATTTAGGCAGCTGTACTGGTGATGTGATCCCCTGCTCAAAACGAGCAGAAACATTGGGCTTACCCACTTTTCCTCTCTTTGTATTGATCAAAATCACTCCATTTGCCCCCCTTACACCATAAACTGCACTCGCTGCCGCGTCCTTCAATATCGAAAACGACTCGATTTCTTCGGGATCCATATTATCCAAAGACCGCTCCACACCGTCCACAAGAATCAATGGGCTTCTGCTTCCACCGAAAGTACTGATACCACGTATCCAAAAGTTTGAATTATCGTACCCCGGTTCTCCAGATCGCTGTACGGCAATAATACCTGCAAGCTGTCCTGCAAGATTGTTACTCATAGAACGAGATGTTCCTATTTGCAAGCGTTTGGGTTCTATCGTCGTGATCGCACCTACTACAGAGGCACGCCTTTGGGTACCAAAACCGACAACAACGACCTCGTCCAGTGCGCTGATACTATCAGCTAATATCACCGTATATTCTCCGTTTGTTTTGATTGGTACACGCTGACTTACATAGCCGACAAGACTAACCATGAAATAACTGTCCTGCGGGTCTAGCTTGAGTGTAAACTGGCCTTGTTCATCTGTCGATGTGCTATTCTTGCCAAGGCCTGTCGTGACAGTAGCATTTGCCAGGGCCGTCTGTCGCTTATTAAGAACCCGGCCTGCAATGACGCGGCCTTCTTGTATTGAAGCTTGTTGAAGGCCACGCTTCACAATAATTGTATTGTCATTTAACGTGTAAGAAATCTTTAAACTTGAAAAGATCTTATCTAGAACAGTCTTTATCGGCTGCTCTCTAAATGCCATGGATATACGCTTCGAGTCGTCAATGTCATTTGGGGAATAAATAAATTTTAAACCGGTTTTACTATTTAACTCTTTAAAGACCTGCTTAACCGGAATATTATTAAAATCGATTGTTATGTTTTTCTGTACATCAAAGATTGGCTTGGCCGAACTAAATAACCAGACAAGGCTGCCAAAAAAAAGGCACAAAAAATTGCGTGCAAACTTATTTTGTTTGCGGGATGTCATAAGTAATTTATACATTTGAAAATTGATTAATAATTGATCATTACCAAAAGCCGTTAAGGCGCGATTAGGAATGTAGCAGCATTCCTAATTTTTTATGGATTTGCTTCTGTTACATATATTGTTCCTTTCCTTTCTATATAGTTTATATTATTGGTCATCTTAATGATCGCCAAAACCTCGCTGATATTTTCATATCTGCTGATCATTCCTGTAATGGGAAGTCCTGCAATTTTTGAATCTATAACAATTGGAATTCCGTACCATTGTTCAAATTCGAGAGCAACTTCAGCGAGCTTCTCATTATCAAAATAAAACAAACCTTTACGCCAGGCATTTGCTTTTTCGATATTTTCAGATTGAATAAGTAAGATTTTAGGTTTATCTTTTTCCAAAAAAGCCTGCTGTCCCGGCTTAATAAGCACCTGTGTTCCATAGCGATTATGCGTAAGACGAATACTCCCTTCTGTAAGCAATACATTTTCTTCGGAATTGCCCGATGTATTTACATTGAATTTTGTTCCCAATACCTCAATGGTCTGCAAGGCAGAGTGGACTGAAAACGGAATCCTTTTACCTGCAGAATATTGTTTATGAACATCAAAATAAACCTCCCCAGTAATATGGACAGAACGGTTATTCTTATTAAAATCAGGTTCAAGTTCAATTGTTGCCAAGTAATTAAGCCACACTTGTGTGCTATCGTTCAGTAAAACAGAAAATACATTTCTCGAAGGATTTTCTATGCGCAGTTTCCCTAAATCTGTCCCATTGGCAACCGTACTTAATGCTAGTACTTTTTCATCGTTGATGGTTGTGTAATGAGCTCCTTGTGGCAAGGTATCTAACAAATCAAACCGTTTTTCTTTCCCGATTATTAACGACGGATTATGATTAGTGACATGAAGAACTTTTTCGCTTGTTTTTGAATTATCGATGAGCCTATAGGATATAAATATCCCAAAAAGGATCATAATGCTTGCTGCAGCATACCCTATTTTGGGTATATGAAAACTTAAAGTACGCTTTTTAATACGATGATGAACCTTTTCTTTAATCTCCTCTCCGATGCGGTCCATATCATTTTGCACCTCCCCCTCCCTGTCCATTGCATCGTACAGGTATTCAACAAATTGTCGTTCTTCAGGATTGGTATTTCCCGAAATATACCGATCGAGAAGATCTTTTAAGACTGTGCGAACATGACGTTTCCTTTCAGACATATAAGATGGTTTATATTGGTTCCTTTCTTATATGTCGTTGTGACTAATGATAATTCCCAAAAAAAAAATTAAAAAAACATAAAAAGAATTTTTTGGATTAGAAGCTTAAGTGTATTTGTTGTATTAAGCAATTGATTTTGAACAGTTTTTGTCGACAGGCCCAATAATTTCGCAATTTCCTTAACAGTTTTATCCTCATTGTAGCGAAGCAAGAATATTTCTCTGCGTTTTTGTGGCATACGTGCAATCCAGTTATGCAGCATAGATTCCAATTCAGTTTGAATATAGTTGCCATCGGCGGTTGATCCATCGCTTAGCTCTTCAACCATTGTTTCTAATTCTTCAAAATACCTCTTTTCCTTTCGAAACCTGTCAATCACTTTAAAACGGACGGCTTGGCAAAGGTAATGATCGACATCTTGTATTGTTTTCCGATGCCGCTTCTCCCATAAATCAATATAAAGATCCTGAATAACCTCTTTTGCTGTATTTTCATGTTGCAGGCGTCTGAGAGCAATTTCATACAATTTTTTCCAAGTTCGATGATAAAGTTCGTCAAATGCATCTTCATTCGACTCTTTCACCAAAAGAAAAAGATCCTCAAGACTACTATTGCACATAACTGAAGATTTATATTGTTGAGAAATTAAATGTTGGTTTAAAATTGATAGATGCAATATATAAAATCTAAACGGAACTTCCTATAAGTGTCATAGTACAACAATAAATCCGAATCGACACAAAATATGTTCACAACATGCTATTAGGGTAGCCAACAGAATTATTCCACCGGGAGAAAATCCTGAATAATTTCTTTTAAGCAATCCTTAGCTATAAGCCGTCTAATCTTTTTATGCCGGCCTACATCGATATAAAAGAAAATTTAATATTTTTAGCGAACAACTACAGCCTTTATGGACAATAAAAAATTAATGGAAATAGATCAATATATTGATACACTTTCAGACACTGAGCAACAAATAATTCGTCAATTTCGGAAAGCAATATCAGAAAATGACAACACCGTTTCCGAAAGCTTTGGAAAATTCATGTCAAACCCTAATGCAATCAGCTTTAATGAACAAGGCGTATTTAAATACGGGTTAACAGTAGCGAAGAATTATATTTCATTCCATTCCTTGGTCATCTATACTAACCCCGAATTAATGGAAGAACTAAAATTAAAAATACCAAAGGCCAAGTTTCAAAAAGGCTGTATTAATTTCAAAATTTTGGATGAATTTCCCGCCTCAGTATTGGCAGAACATATTCAGGTTTCATCCAAAATAGATTTTAGCCCCATGATAAATCGTTATTTGAAAAAGAAATAAGTACCAGGTCGATTCCCAGAATTTTATTTATTCACTTTTACGCGCAACAATAGCATAGACCATCGGAATCTTATTTCCCAAATGGGCTATTCTGAATTTTTTAGGATCTAGCTCTGTCATGTTTTAAAAATGGGATAAGGTGAATAGTCAAATTCGTTCAGGTCTTGAATGTTCAGCCCATTATGAAGTAAAGCACCAACGACCTCACTCATACTATGATTCCAGGTGACATAGGACTGCGAAATAGCGGCATCTTTATCGGCATAGGTTCCCTGCTCTGTTTCAACAATTGGAGCATTATTAAAATAATTATAACCAATTTTATCAAAATTGTCATCGAACATCCAAACAACTGGATGAAACTCGACAAAAATAAACTTCCCTTTCGGTTTCAAGAAACGTGAAATTATTTTCGCCCATTTATCTAAATCAGGTAACCAAGTAATCGTTCCGTAACTTGTAAAGACTAGATCAAATTGTTCATCAAGATGATTCTCAAGCTCATATAGATCACAACAGATAAACTGCACATCAGCATGCGTATCTTTCGCAATTTCGCGCGCACTTTCTATAGCCTTGTCAGATAGGTCAACACCAGTAACTTTTGCGCCAAGTCTACTCAAAGAAATTGTATCCTGTCCGAAATGACATTGTAAGTGTAATATTTTTTTCCCGCTGATATCACCCAATAATGCTGACTCAATTGAATTCAGCGAAGTCTCCCCTTTTAAAAATCCTGTTAGATTGTAAAAATCTGATTTTAAATGCGTATCCGTTCTGTTATTCCACGAGTGTTTGTTTATTGCGATGTAATTCTCTTCCGGGTTCAAATCGTTCATTTTGTTTTTTAATTAAACGGTTAATTAGCTACTAAATTACAATAAAAATTAATTTCTATCGGATTCATCGTTTCCTCAATCTAAAAATAAGTGTTTTAAGAAATAAAGCTTGGTGGAAATTATCATAAAGGTTGTCTATATTTAAATCGATTATCAAATACTTCCAAGTTTAAAAGGATGAGGCAAGAACAACGCCTATTTATATGAAGAAAAGAGATGACGATAAAAATATATAGACCAGAGAGCTTACTCCTAAAAAAATATATTGAATGCTTCTATATACTTGAGAAAACTGACGAAGAAAAAGCGACGGCATATTTTACATTTCCGAGTATTTACACCATTGTGACGATAAGTGAGCAGACCGAAACTATGGTAAGCCCAAATAAGGTCATTACAAAGCATTGTCCATCCAATTCGATAGAAACAAACCTTGTATGCAATTTTAATGAACCTGTTTTAGTGAGTTACGAGGGGAAAATAAATGAAATTACCACTTACTTCAAACCTCTTGGGATAAATGCTTTTATACCCAATGATTTAAGCTATTATAACAGCGGAACATTTCCCGATTTTAACCCGCATCTGGATTATAAAAATGCTATGAGATCCATCCTTTCCATAGATGACCAGGACGAGCGAATCAAGGCATTAGAACACTATTGGATATCAAAATTTTGGCCATTTGAAAATGTGTTGCTCGAAAACATAATTACCGAAATGCAGGATAAAAGCAACCTCAATCAATCGATATCAGAATTTTCGCTAAAAACAGGAAGATCGAGAACAACCATAAATAAGCAATTTGATCAACATATCTGTAAAACACCCTCCCAATTCAAAAAAATCATCAGATTTCGAGCTGCAATTCAAAGCCACCTCGAAGATAGAAACAAAATAGGTCTGTCTTATAACCTGGATTATTTCGATCAGTCCCACATGATTAGAGATTTTAAAAAATTAACAGGATTTACACCAAAAATTTTCTTTTCCAAAACAGCTAATCTTGAACGGAGCCAGATAAAATGGATTTTTATTTAGCGGGTTTACAAAAATACAATCACACTATGTTATTAAATAGTAACATTGCTCCATAATTATTTATACAATACATTATGAAGCTTCTAATCCTACTTATGCTTTGTCCAGTTTTTCTTGTGGCCCAAGAAAAAACATCAGCCAAACTTGCAGCCTACATGCAGGCACAAGCTGATGTGAATAATTTTAGTGGAACAGTTCTTGTCATGAAAAATGGCGCAATTTTATTAAAAAAAGCTTACGATTTAGCAGATTATGAATGGAATATAAAAAACACGTTAGACACTAAATTCCAGTTGGCATCGGTCACAAAACAATTTACCGCAGCCGCTATTTTACAGCTCGTCGACAACGGGCGATTATCCCTAAATGATAAACTCAGTAAATTTTTCCCCGATTATCCAAAAGCCGATAGTATCAGCATCCACATGTTGCTGTCACACAGCTCCGGACTTGCTATGGGTTTTAAAGAAATCGCGTTAAGCAGTATAAATCGCGATTCCGCTTATGCCGCCATCAAGAAAATTCCTTTCGAATTCTCCCCCGGAACAAAGAGCGCCTATAGTAATATCGGTTATTATTTGTTAGCAAAGATTATTGAAAAGGTCTCTGGTGAGCATTACGCTACTTTTTTAAAGAAAAACATATTTGATAAAGCTGGGATGAGCAACACCGGAGTCAGTAACAATGAATCCATCGTGACGAAAAAAGCAAAAGTATATTATCATAATGAAGAAGGTTTTATCCATAACCCCTATATCAACTGGGAGATCAACCTAGGCCACGACGGTATTTATTCAACCGTGGAAGATCTAGCCATTTGGGACAAAACGCTCTATGGAACAACGATCCTATCGGCAGCGATGAAAGAAAAAATGTTTACACCATATAACTCCGAAAATTGGGGCTATGGATTCATCATCAATCCATTTTATAATCACGGACATTATTTGATTGCACATGACGGTGGATTCTTTGGGACAATGACTTCTTTTAATCGATTTACTGACGACAAACTCTTTGTCACTGTCCTTTCTAACAACGGCTCCCCCTCCCATATCATAGGTTACGGACTTTCAGCAATTGCCTTTGGTAAAGAAGTAGAAATGCCCTACAAACATCATCGCGCCAAAATAGATACGACCATATACAGTAACTATGTGGGTGAGTATGGAAAAATACGGATATTGAAAATTGGTGGCAAACTCTATTATAATGATGCGGATATTGAACTCATTCCCGAGTCTAAAACAAAATTTTTCAGAGCAGACGACAACGATAGAACGATCGAGTTTGTTGACGACAAAACAGATGGCTACAATTCCATTATTTTAACAAAAGGTGGAGTTAAGGAAGTTTTCCCAAGATCCAATAGAAATTAATGAAACGCTATGCATGCTGCTAGAATAACGATTTTAATCTATTATTTGAAACCTTAAAGAAAAAGTTTAAATTACACCTATATCGGTCCAGCGTAAGATCGGATATAGCCTATACTAAATTATAAAATATTGCAACAGATAGATCAGGAACCGAAGAAAGCCAAAAAGAAACTGTTATTGAAGTCTTTTATATTATGCCTAATCTTTATGGCGGCATATCTCATCAGTTTTTTCGTTTTTGATCTAAGCAGCAATGAAAAGTTGAGTTATATTATTTTTTCACCTCTTATTTGCGTACTGAGCTGGGTATTTTTCCATTTCTTTTTGCTGTTAAAGGATACACGCAATTTGAAGTACTACTTACTGGGATGTGCCCTGATTGCATGCGCTATTATTTATACAAATGGTATTTTTGATATCGATATTAGGCTTCAAAACTTCTTCCACTCTTCAAAACTGCCGAATGAATACAGCAAATATGCTGACATTAATAAGCTAAAAAACCAGTTTGGGAAACATGAAATCATACTATTCAAGGCAAGTGACCACCCTATAGATCAGTTTTTGACTAAAAACAATGAATTAATCATTCATTGTTTAACCGGTGCAACCAACACCGATAGCCCATCAACAGTTATTCATACATTCTATAAACTGGATAAAGATGGCGAGCAGATTGATGAATACTTCTTTAAACAGGACAAGGATGAGGATTCAGAAATTTTATTTGAGGGCTATTTGATCAACGTTTCCAAACATTACTTTCGCAGCTGGCCATTGAATGGAGATACTACAAAAAAAACAATTGAAGTATTCAATGCAAATCTCACTTGGTCCGCAGATCAACAAGGCCAAAAACTCAATGATATTGAAAGTAAGGCCAGCTATCTGCTGTCAGAGAAAATCTATCATTCCGATCAAAGCAATTCAAAAAGCTATACGGAACGAACTTATTTTATGGACGATAAATGGTATGTGTTAAGTGAAAACATATCGGATGATAATAATTTAGACCCACAAAGCTCATCTAAAGGCCGTACCGTAAATGATCTTTTCGGTCATTAGGATAAGAATGAATGGGTAGCGAATACAACTCCCCCTAATATTAGATCAGTTTATTATCAGAAAATCAAACGTGTTCGCAATAGACATGACGTCAAAACTGGGAAATATGAAAAAGGAGACCTTTGGCAAGGCTGCCTATTCTCACAGCTTATTGTCGAAAATGACACCTTAAGATTTAAAGACAGCTTATATCTGGACGAAAAATGGCATTGGTCTCAAGTCGATATCAACAATAAAAACATCGGCACACTAACCTTTGAGAATACCGACCAATTTAATGCATATGGCTTTTATGCAAATCCAGCTTTAAATTATCAACTTTTCACCAACCAACGCAACAAACTTTATTTAATCACAAAGAAGTGATTTGTAGCTTGGTCCTGCTAAATTTCAGCAAACATGAAGTGTTCAAAATACAAACTACTTTTCGCTGTCCAAAATAATGACTATATTACAACAAATCGCTTTTTTGTGAAAATATATCCAATTTAGTAGCCATTGGATCCTAGTTAAAAATTAAATTCAGGAATAGTAGGAAATAAATCATATGAACAAAAGGTATTTTTTCTATATTATCATCGTTATCAGCTTGCTCACTTCGTGTGGCCTTATCCATAATCTTCCCGATTCGGCTACCCCCAATACCGGTGTAGATCCTAACCTATGGTACTCATTTGTGGATCAAAATGGTAATTTCTACCCCGACAATTGGAAGAAAAACTATGGCATTCCTTCCAATAGAGCGGCTCGAGATCCTTATTCGCTTATGAAAATTGCCACCGACAGAGGTGACCGCGAACAATTACTCGCTTTTGAACGCGGTAACATGCTGCGTTTGTCTAAACGTATTGCCCCCAAAAAACGTGTGTTCATTTTAGTCCATGGCTTCAATGCTGATGAAGAATCAGTTGTAAAACAATATAAATATATTTCCGATCATATCGTTACAAACCCTAAAAACGATGAAATCATTCGATTTTATTGGGATGGTCTACGATCTACCTCCCCTTTTCGTTCCGCCAAAAACTGGTTTTCAGCGGCCTCTTTTAGCCAGATGGCCGGTGAATTTGGATTAAGACGTATACTGAACAATATGGCCGATAAGGATGTCTTCATCATATCACATAGTCGTGGAGCATCTGTGGTTATGAGCGCTATTTCAAATCCTGAATACAATAGCTCATTTTCAGCTCAAGCAAAAGACGTTCACAATGTTGATATCGAGCGGGCAAAGCCATTGTTAGAAAACAAAAATAGAATTACCTGCATTATGCTGGCTCCAGCGATAGGACTTTCCGAGTTTCAATATACGGATACGGCAAGTAACACAAAAAAATTTGTGAATCTCAGCTCACAAGTCAAGAAAATACACATCACTATCAACGGAACGGACAAGATGTTGAAGAAGTTTTTTGGATTCTTATCGAACAAACTTAATCCAACTGATCTTGGATACAAAGAGGAAAGTTATAACGCCCTTAAGAAAAATTATAGCATCTTTTCTATGACCGATTTCACAGGAATGTCAAGCCATGATTTTAGTCGTTATATACGAGATCCCAAATTCAAACAGATGCTTCGGGAAGAATCAATCCAAGTGCAATAAGGTGTTTGCTCGTCTGACTAAGTTGATAAGCTATACTTAGTTCTTGGAATTTTTCTTTCAGATCTACTCCAGCTAGCTATCTTATGAATTGAAAAGTAGCTGCTGTCATCAGGCTCTCCTAGTTATGCAATACAACTAGGGGGCAGAAGGAAAAAACTCAATCGTATAATGCGCATATTCCGGAAGTGAAATCTCTTTAGCATATTCAAGATTATAATCCTGTGTATATTTTTCCAAATAGGCCTGATTAATTTTTTGATGAATAGGATGATTATCCCCAAGCTTCCTTACCGTTACATCAATTATTTCCGCACCAAATTTTATCATTCCAACTTTATTAGCTAAAAATTCATTCATCCAGCCACTTGGGTTTTTATTCCAACTTCTGGCAAAAACCCTTTCATCTACGATAACCATCCAGATTTCTGTAAATTTGGTTCTATTTTCTCCACTTTTGATCTCTACTAAAGTATTTTCTTCTAAATATTTATAGAATCCTACAGGAAACTTTTTTTTACCATTCATACTTCTTTTTTTGATTAGACTTTTAATGCAAACTAAAAAAATGTGTTTGCCAAACTTGCAGTTTTAGCACAATTCAATTTAAGAAAAATCGCCTTTAACACCGCTATTTTAAAAAACATTAAACATATAAATTGGAATAGTACAACTATATACCGACATATAGTTACATATAACATAAAGGTTAACGATACTGACTTTTTCATGTAATCGCAACTATTCTTTCAAAACGGCCATGGTTACTTACAGAAACTGGTAAGTGTGTGCCGCTATCTTTCAGAATGATGCTTGGTATCCCCTGAGCATCTTTAACAATTTCACCTTTTTCGATTTCTACAATATTGCCTAAATGAACTAATTCGTCAACTGCGATGGTATGTATAAAATCAGGGCAAACAATGGTCTTAGTGTAATACCTCTTCCCTTCGCAGATGACTTCTCCCGTTGCGTTGCAAGAAGACCGTTCAATAACTGAACATAGCAATCCTTTAGGCATATATTTCCGAATTCCTGTCTGTCTATTCCATATTTTATAGGCAGCCTCTTTCATGCTCCATAAGAGCCAAACAACAATTTCGGGATCTGGACTGTTCCCAATCAACAGTTGTTCATGCTCATTAAATAGCTTTGAAACAAAGCCTCTACGTCTCCAATTACTCTCTTTTCTGGACTGAACCAAGTCGACAATGTCATTACCAATCATTTTTCTTGTAACTTGCTTTCGATTATTTCGACTGCAGCTCCGACATTAAGCATACGCTCCATATCGGAATTTTCAATAACGATCCCAAATTGATCTTCGATA
The DNA here is from genome assembly GCF_024808035.1 of Sphingobacterium sp. BIGb0116. Lineage (NCBI taxonomy): Bacteria > Pseudomonadati > Bacteroidota > Sphingobacteriia > Sphingobacteriales > Sphingobacteriaceae > Sphingobacterium > Sphingobacterium sp. BIGb0116. The sequence continues at coordinate 209,262 of NZ_JANUDT010000012.1, forward strand.
TCCAGGACAATATCAACCAAATTGGCTGAATTGATTTGTAGATCACGCATAAAATCAGTCTTTTCAGTAAGCTTTCCAAATGCTTCTTCGTTTGTTGTGTAAGGTGCTATAATTGGTTTTAAAGCACCGATCAATTCTTCTCTGTTCATAGGTTTAGTTATCAAATTTTTTAAAGATTAAACAGGCATTTACATCCCCAAATCCGAAACTCGCTTTGGCTATAATATGAGGTTTGACATCAACTTGATGTAATGGTACTCTTGATGGATCTATCATTGCTGCAATCTCAGGATGTAAATCAGTACAATTACTGTTTCCAAATACAAATCCATGATATAACTGCAAAACTGTAGCCACGCATTCTATGCTACCTGCCGCGCTGAGACAATGCCCAGTCATTCCTTTTAGCGAGTTTATCAATGGAAAATCGTTCCCTTTACGCCCAAGAGCCTCAGTCCAGTTTTCTATTTCAAAAGCATCTTTGGCCGTCGCCGTTAAATGACCGTTTATAGCATCCACATCCCATCCGGAGACGCCCGAATTTTTTAGGGCTTCCGCAATGCATCGGCGTACAGCTTCAGCATTTGGAGCTGTCATACTGCCCGTTCCCCGTTGCCCTCCAGAATTTACTTGACCGCCCAATAACTCGCCATATATCACAGCCTTGCGTTCTAAGGCACTTTCCAAATCCTCCAGCAGGAGGGCCCCAGCTCCACTACCCGGGACGAATCCTGAGGCTGTTGCACTCATTGGGCGAGAACCTTCCGCAGGGCGGTCATTATATTGCGAACTACAGACACGCAGTGCGTCAAAACCGCCCCAAATATAAGGTCCACTATCTCCAGTACTACCTGCTAGCATGCGCTTTGCTCTTCCGGACCTAATCCGGTCATATGCCATTAGAATTGCTTCTGTCCCAGTAGCACAGGCAGAGGAATTGGTGGTCACCTGATTTCCGAGCCCTAATTTCCCACCTAAATATGCACTGACACCACTGTTCATCGTTTGGGCGACGACTGTACTGCCTAGCCTACGTGTTTGCAGCTCATCAATTTTATAAATACTCTCCCGAAACTTATCGATACCTGAGGTACCTGAACCAAAGACCGTTCCGCTATCCCAATCGGGGACCGAATTTAAGGCAATAGGAAAACCTGCATTTGTCCAAGCCTCCATTCCAGCTATGACACCGTATAATATGCCTGTACTGTTAAAACCCCTGAGCTCAAGTTCCGTGAAATATTGCCTTTTGAGATCATCCGATACTTGTGGCATTCCAGCAATCTGACAGGAAAACTGCAATTTTTCCAACTGCACATCATGTCTAACACCGGAGACACCCTCCTTTAACGCTTGTGTAAAGGCCGGTACTCCCACTCCATTGGGTGCAACGACTCCTAATCCAGTAATAACAACTCTCTTCATAGCTCCTCAGTAATCATACCTGCCAATATTCCTTTACAAACCTCCTGACCAGCTTCATTTTTCATGGTAACCGCACACTTTAACTTTCCAAACCTAAAATATATTTTTTTTGAAATTACAGTAACTTTTTCCTTTGGATACACGGGTTTTAAAAATTGTATTTCAGTAGAAGTCAATGCAATAGAAGAGCAATGTATCAAGTCTTTATTGAGCAGAAAAATTCCCAAACAAGCTAAACCTATTTGGGCCATCGTTTCGATCAGAATAACTCCTGGAGTGATCGCTTTTTCATTAAAATGTCCTCTATAAAAATCCAGATTTTCATCAAAGGTATAGGTACCTGCAACACCTTCCTCATCGACATGGGTCAACGCATCGACAAATAAAAACGGAGCACTGTAAGGCAATTTCGCTAGTATAGAATTCAGATCCATCATTCAAATTTTGTAGATTACCACTGTAGTAAAACGCGCTGCGCTGAAAATCCAGGACCGAAACTCAGCATCAGCCCTAATTCACCGACCTGAGGAGTACGTTTCATAATACGTTCGAGGACATATAACACCGTAGCGCTCGACATATTACCATACTGTGCCAGCACAGCCTTAGTATCCTCAATATCTTTATCAAATTCAGCAAAAATATCTTCGATTGTAGCTACAATCTTTTTTCCACCTGGATGAAAAATCATGTAATCAATATCTTTAAATTTAAGCTGGTTCTTCTTCAAAAATGGATGTATAACGTCGTCAAAATGAGACGCGATCACATTCGGCACTTCAACATCCAGTATCATCTGCATACCGCTGTTTGTCAGCTTAAATCCCATAATATCTTCCGCATCGTAAAAATGGTACATCTCCTGATCGAGAATCACCGGACCATTGTCTGACTCGTCGGAGGAAAGCAGACAGCAAGCTGCACCATCTCCAAATATTGCGGCACTGACCATATTTGACATGGAGAAATCTTCCAGCTGAAAAGTTGCTGTTGGCGCTTCGACGGCAATGACCGCAGCACGTTTGCCTGGATTGGCCTGAAGAAAATTTTTAGCATAAATAATACCTGAAACACCGGCAACACAGCCCATTTCGGTAACTGGTAACCGCACAATATCCTGTCTGAGTTTCATCTTATTGATGAGATACGCGTCTAGGGAGGGGATCATAATTCCAGTACAACTTACTGTAATGATATAATCCAGAGACTGCGGATCCCATCCCGTCTGTTCAAGGGCCTTACGAAGTGCTTGCTCCCCTAGGACCGTTGCCTCCCGGCAGTACACATTATTTTTTTCTTCAAAAGACGTCGCTGTGAAGACCTCTTTCGGATCCATAATAGCATATCGTCTTTCCACGGCGGAGCCTTCGAAAAGTTTCTTGATCTTCTTAATAAAGCGAGGCTCTTGTCCATGGAGCCAGATATCCAATAGCGGAAGGATATCAACGGTAGCACAAGAGTATCTAGGGAGTTGCTTAGCAACAGTTATTATTTTAACATTCATATATTGGAAATTATCCACTGGTAACGAAAGGCCCATTTCCATTGGATGCTATAATTTTCTAATTTCAGTTTATTGGAGAATTGTGTAAGTTCCTCTTTTTTAAACCCACGCAGTATAGAAACAAGCCCGTCCACTTTTGTCATTCTATTTAACCTAAAAAGAACAGCAATGGTTTGAAAAAGCCGGTAAGCCATTTTACTCCTTTGTAAATCGTTAATGACGACCCCCAATTTTGATACGTTGACCAGACTGCCTAGCAAACTAAGAATCTCTTCATCGTCAAAATGATGTATGGTAAGCGTACACAGAACAATGTCATACTTGACATCTTCAAAATTCTCTTCAAAGATATCCGCACACAAATAGGATATATTGGTATAATCTTTAGACAAATCCCCCGCATAATTTATTGTATAGGGGTTGGCATCAATACCGAGCATTGAAAGCTTAATATGATGTCTATTGCCATAATCGCTCAACATGCGAAGCATGTCACCATTGCCACAACCGATATCCACAATCGTTATTGTTTCATTCTTGCAGCTGGTTGAAAGCAATTTTTTCACACCATTTAGCGTAATGTTATTTCCGCCTAAAAAACGATTAATCTTTGCTATCCTGTCCAATGTTGTCCGAAGTTCTTCTCCTTCGAGCAGAAAATCGTCCATGATCTCATGCTCCGATGTTCTCTGTTTTGTGTTTATTCCCATTTTATTGACCTTGCATTTCCATGAGTTTGTTTAATAATCCAGCTGAGCATTTTCGGAAAAAATGAGGCAGTCTTCATTAAAACTGCGGTCCCTATTTTATAGCTTAACAGCCGCGACAGAAGTCGACCGAATAAAAGGCGTCTTTTAAACGTTTGATTCCATTGCTTGACATAAGCCTTTTCCAATTGCTTTCGTGAATGAATATGGCCCCGGTAATATTCCAGGACAAGTTCAGAAGCTATTTTTGCACTGTGTATCGCCATCGCCATCCCATTTCCGCAGAATGGATGAATAAGACCGGCTGTATCACCAATCATAAGAATATGGTTTTCTACTGTTGATTTCTTATCAAATGAAAATTGACTGATCGTGAGCGGTTTTTCAAAAAGTAGCCTATTGTGCTCAAAAAAATACTTAAGATGTCTGTTTTTGGACAAAACATACTTCTGATAATCACCTATGTTTTTGTATCTCTTGAACGTTTTTACATCGGCCAGATAACATAAATTTATCCGGTCATCTTCGACCTTGGAAATCCCACAATAGCCTCCTTCAAAATGATGCAAGGCAATTAGGTCATTCGGAAAATCGCCCGAATAGTGTGCCTTAACAGCCATCCAAGGAGAGGTTTTCGTTATAAAATCACGGGATAAGAGCTGATCGATATTGCTGCGTTTTCCATACGCGCCCAGTACAATTTTTGATCTTAATACCTGATCTTGAAACGAAACAGCAAATGTATCAGCGCTAAAGGATATACCTGTTACAGTCGCAATAACAATTGTACAGCCATTACCTTTTGCTTGCTGATATAACAGATCATCCAACGCGTAACGACTGATACCAATCCCACCCAAGGGTAACCTGACCCTATTCATCTGCCCACCTTCTGTTGTGAACTCAAGTTCCTGAATATGTGTTGGATATAGCGATTCAACATCCACTTGCAGCCAATGCAGGTAGGCCAAAATTTCATTCGAAACATATTCGCCGCAAACCTTATGACGGGGAAAATCATGTTTTTCGATTAACGTCACGTTGAATCCTTGTTTAGACAGATGCAATGCACTAGTCAGTCCAGCCAAACCACCACCTATAATAATCACATCAGGATTTATTGTCATATATCCAAGTTTGCTCTATATGAGTATCATCTACAAAAATCAACGCCATAAATCGTACTTCAGTTTCCTAAATTGGTTGCCCCTCGCTATTCAACAAACGATTCTTGATAAATCTATCCATTGTCTAGCATCTCCCTGTACAGGACAATATCGTCCATCCGCTTTCATAAAAAGTCTATCTGATAACAGCCCTTGGCAATAAATAGTTTTTATTTGACCGTAAAATAAAAAAGTACTTTAATTTACCTGATAGATTAACGACTTAACCACTGCTGTAGGTTGAATAAAGAAGGCGTCTATCTGGATTTATATTCACGGTCGACAAACAATTTATCCAGAAAAAGATATCTATTCCGAAATTCTTCAGCAGATGCTTTTACCTCGATATTCAAATTCAGAATATTCATTCGCTTATCTATTGCTGTTGTTTTCGGCCAGGTTGACAGCCCTTTTCCATTTGGATCGCCCGTCTTGATAAAATTAACAAAGTACTGCTGACCAAGTTTTGACACCTTGTAATCATCTTCAGTCCAGGCAAAAACATCATTGCTTTGCAGATTTCCCAATAAATATTCAATATCACTTGCATGGAAAGCACCCGGCAGGGGCTCTGGGCTTTTTTCCTTGGCTTCCTGTGCAGATTTCTTGCTAATTCCTCCGGCAAGCCCGGTTTGTGCATCGCGGTATGCCGGTTGCATGGGCGGCCGCGGTTTCCCGAATATATAAACGAAGACTGGCTGACCGCTATTCCGTCGTTGCAGATCAAGCCATTTCCAGGTACTATAAACGATAAAATTATCGCTGGCCAGTGCCGTTGCAGATCGAATAACTTCCGCTTCGGTTTTTCCAGGATAAAGCTTGAGCACTTCGTCAGCCTTAAGGTCATATTGTGCTCTTACTAATTTTTCATAATTCTCCGGAGATGGATACAATTTACCCATGTAGGCAGTATATGGAGCTTCCGTAGACGTCCAGCCTGCAAGTAGCGGGACTTTAGACTGTTCCCCTGCCTCAAAAATAGCCAAAGGAGATTTCGGCAGAAAATAGCCGTCAACAATCAAACGGGTCGCAAAGGCCCCTGGCTCGCTGGCTTTATCAAGGAGTTCGGCCGCAGGAATTTCACGTAGCTTATCAAGCCCCTCGGCATTTATGCGCGTTGCAAATGCGGTCCCCTGTTGCTCTTGCTCCGTAATAGAGGCAGTGCCATACCGCAAGTTAAAAACACTTCCGCTCTGACCGATAGCACGTTTAAATAGTCCCTTAGATAGCGGACTAGTCATTTGCGCAGAAACGGACATACTCCCTGCCGACTCACCGCCGATGGTGACGGCATCGGGATCCCCACCAAATGCGGCTATATTTTTTTTGACCCAAACCAAAGCTGCATGCTGATCCAGCAGTCCATAATTTCCGGAAGCATGTTTCGCCGATTCCTCGGTTAATGCTGGATGCGCAAAAAAGCCAAAGATACCAAGGCGATAGTTGACAGTAACGACAATAAGACCTTCTTTGGCAAAACTTTCACCATCATAGCGATTTTCCGATCCATCACCAGCATTGAAACCTCCGCCGTAAAAATAAACTAAAACAGGAAGTTTGCCTGAACCAAGGGTCTTTGGACGCCATACATTCAGATAGAGACAGTCTTCATTGATCCCAGGTGATCGAAATCGCATGTCCCCATAGATCGGTTTCTGCATCGGAGAATAACCAAAATGATCTGCTTTACGGATGCCAGACCAATGTTCAGCAGCTTGCGGTTCTTTCCACCTTAGGTCGCCTACTGGCGGTTTTGCAAAAGGAATCCCTCGAAAGGACTCTACCCCGCTTGACAAAGTAATTCCTTCTAATATCCCCTCTTCAACCTTTACCTGAGGCATTTGTGCGAAAACAAATGATGCAACCAAAAGCTTAACAACAGTAAAAAAAATATTTTTCATCATAACATCCATTTAAAACTCTATGGTTTTTATTCTTACAGTTAAAATACAAAATAAAACTTATACCGTCATGATATTCTGTTATTTCAGCACTTGCTTGCTTGCTTGCTTGCAGTAATCAACACATTTAGTTGGTCAGCCACACAAAAAGTAGAATAAGCCATTGCACAAGAATACATAGCCAAAATGGTTTGCTACTTGGTTCTGTTAAGATTTCGAGTACCTTCATAAACTTTGATCTTATAATAGCATAGAAGCTAGTGTTATTGTCCAAATCCAAGGCATCAAACTTCACTTTGTTCAAACCAAAAATGACAATGCGTCGCACCCAAGGATTCTCGATTTTGGTATTTTTTACGTCATTGATCAATTTAAGTTTCGCAAAAGAATAATCAGCAACATTTTGTATTACATCGGGCTGATTCGATTGAAAAATTAATAATACTTTGTCAAATGCCGGAAGAATGAGATCATCCTGCCTTTCCTCCAAAACAAGACTTGCAATCTTTGAAAACACATATTTGTTGCTAAAAATAAAAAGTAGTACAGGTAGCAGGATCAATCCAATCAGCCAAATGAATTTAGCTGCGGCTTGCGCAGGACTGACCGTCGAAAAGAAAGCTTCATGACTAGCCTTAAACTGAAAACTGCCAACCACCAAATACAGTAAAGTTGAAACAATAGCCAGCAAATAATATTTGACTAAGGTTTTCGTCCCCAATACGCTCAATTTTTTTAAATACGATAACTGTGTTTTCATCATGTTATAATTAATTACGCTAATTTAGCATTATTCGCCAAGTATTAATCCGTAAGCTTAATTCCCGATCGCTTCCACTTTAAATTCGCCAGGGAAAAATTTTTATTCGTTGATCCACGTTAGCCCCACCCCATCTATTCCGTTATAAATAATTTATAAAAAATTTGCGTAGTCAAATAACTACACTTATATTAGTAATCAAATAGATCAATATGAACTTAAGACGAGATGTTTTCCAAGCTATAGCAGACCCAACCAGAAGAGCAATTTTACTTCTTCTAGCCTCACAAGCCATGACTGCTGGTGCAATTGCAGCCAATTTCAATACAGCAAGACCGACCGTTTCAAAACATTTGCAAATATTGACGGAATGTGAATTATTAAAGTTTCAACAAAATGGACGCGAGATATATTATCAACTCAACCCATCGAAGATGAAAGAAATTGCGGATTTTATTGAACCTTTCCGTCAAATGTGGGATGACAGATTCAATAAATTGGAAGCTATTATGCAAAACTACAAAGACAAATAATATGGAGCCAAAAACTAACGTCCAGGCGGAGGATAATAAACAGGAGATTGTCATTACAAGGGAATTCGATTTACCTGTTGAACTGCTCTTCAGAGCATACGAGGATCCCGAAATTTTCGAACAGTGGATGGGAACTAAAGTCCTGAAATTGGAAAATAAAAAGCATGGCTCCTATGCATTTGAAACTTCGCACAATGGCCAGGTCATGTTCAAAGCAAATGGAACGATACATGAATTCCTCCCCAATCAACGCATCACACGGACTTTTGAAATGGAAAACAGCGCCTTTCCCGTGCAGTTGGAATATTTAACATTTGAAAAAATAAGTGCAGAACGCAGTAGGCTTCACATCCATATAATATTTCAGTCGGTCGCATTTCGGAACCAGCTGTTACAGATGCCTTTTGCGCAAGGAATCAATATGGCGCACAACAGATTACAGGAAATTCTTGCTAAACTACCTAAAGCACTACATGATGAATCTAAAAATTGAACATTTTTTTGAAAATGCGACAAGATGGAATGAAGAATTCAATCTGTTGAGAGAAATTGTCCGTGGCAATAAAACACTGCGGGAGGATTATAAATGGATGCATCCTTGTTATACATTTGAAGGTAAAAATGTCGTATTGATACACGGGTTTAAAGAATACTGTGCGCTGCTATTTCATAAAGGTGCATTATTAAAAGATCCCAAAAATATACTGATCCAGCAAACAGAAAATGTTCAGTCGGCCAGACAGCTTAGATTCACCACTATTGAGCAGATAGAATCATTGCGGGAAGTGATATCGGCATATATTCAGGAGGCCATCGAAATTGAAAAATCAGGCAAGAAAGTTGACATGCGAAAAGCTGCCGATTACCCTGTACCGGAAGAATTTAAGCGTGCCTTACTTGAAGACCCTTTACTTCAAAAAGCTTTTCAATCACTTACACCAGGTCGACAAAAAGGGTATCTATTTTACTTTAACCAGGCAAAACAAGAGAAAACACGTGCGGCGAGAATCGAAAAATATTACCAGCATATTCTAGATGGAAAAGGTATCGATGACTAACATATTTATTACAGTTTATCCGTTATATATTTGTCTATAAAGAGTAGATTTGTCTACAATCAAATAGACAGAACCAGACCAAGACGAACGATTATAACTATTATTGCAATCCGATATAGTCAATTCGTCGACTAATATATAGCTGAATTCACATGAATAAAAAATTTGTATTGCTCATCTGCGGCCTATTGCCCATTTTTTCACAAGCACAGAAAAAGAACAACGCAACACAACGCCCCAATATCGTCTTTATCCTAACGGACGATTTCACAGCCCAAGCATGGGGCGTATATGGCGGTATTTTAAAAGATTTTGTCAAAAATCCGAATATTGAAAAATTAGCCAGTCAGGGGGCGGTACTCAATAATACATTCTGTACCAATTCAATTTGCACCCCTAGCCGTGCAACCATACTGACAGGACAGTACAGTAATAAAAACCAAGTCTACACACTGGAAGATGCGTTGGATCCCGATAAGGAAAATATCGCCAAGGATCTGCACAATGCGGGCTACCAAACTGCTGTGTTTGGGAAATGGCATCTGAAAAAAAGGCCAAGTGGATTTGACGATTTTAAAGTTCTTCCTGGGCACGGTGTTTATCATAACCCGACTTACCTCTCTAAAGACAACTGGAATGATAAGGAAGAGGCCGGTACACCTTACGAAGGCTATGTAGATGATATCACCACAACGATGAGTCTGGACTGGTTAAAATCACGCAACCCCGATAAACCCTTCTTCTTAATGTGTCATTACAAAGCGACGCATGAACCCTTTGATTTTGCCGAGCGATTCAAAGATTACTACAAAGATGTGGAGTTTCCTTATCCCCCGACATTTTTGGATTCAGGAGCAATCACAACTGGCCGCTCTTTTGAAGGGCAGCCCTTGGAGGAGCTTGGCCGCCGTTATGAGCAAGCTTCGGTAGGCCCCTTTTGGACATCTTATCCCGAGCTTCCGTTTTCAACAAAAGGAATGGGCCCTTTGGAAGCCCGCAAAAAGATCTACCAAAAGTTCCTCAAAGATTATCTGCGTTGCGTCGCTGGAATCGATGACAATCTGGGGAAAATTATGCGCTATCTTACAACGGCAAATTTGGACGAAAATACCGTTGTGATCCTGGCTTCCGACCAGGGATACTTCTTAGGAGAACACAATTTTATGGATAAACGTTTGATGTACGAAGAATCACTGCGCATGCCTTTTGTGATCAGCTACCCCAAAGAAATCAAAGCTGGTAGTCGATTAGATGACATGATTCTAAATATCGATTTCGCTGCACTATTTGCAGATTATGCCGGCATCAAAAAACCTGCCTACATCCAAGGCGAAAGCTTTCGGAATAACCTCAAAGGAAATACATCCAAAGCATGGCGGTCTGCCATGTATTACCGTTACTGGCAACATGCACCAATACGCCCGGCGCATCTTGGAGTCCGTGATGAACGCTACAAACTGATCTACTTCTATGGACAGCCATTAGAAATGACAGGCAGCGACTCTAAAACAACGGCTCCAGCTTGGGAATTCTATGACCTGCAGCAAGATCCCATAGAAACACACAATGCCATTCTAGACAAAAAATATGTCAAAGAAATTGCCAGGTTGAAGAAAAAATTGGCTAAACTTAAAGCTGAAGCGGGCGATGATGATGCAACAAGAGCAGCTTTTCAGCAGGTTCTCAAACAAGAAAACTTAACCGTTAAATAATTAAATGCAAACGATGGATTTGAAGTATATATTTTCTTTTATACCATTCTTATTTACCCTTGGAGCTTCTGCAGCTTCTATTACGGATGAGAATAAACCAGCTCCACCCCCAAACATCATTATTATTTTAATGGATGATATGGGCTATGCCGACCCAGTCTGCTATGGTGGTGGCCCCTACCAAACGCCAAATATCGATAAACTCGCAGCACAAGGTTTGCGTTTTACCGATTTTTATGCCGCGCAGCCAATCTGTACAGCTTCCCGAAGTGCCCTATTAACCGGCTGCTACCCTACGCGAATTGGCATTAGCGGTGCGATTGACCATAATGCCAAATTTGCACTTAACCCCGATGAACAAACTATCGCCGAACTATTGAAAAGCAAAGGATATAAAACCGGCATGGTCGGAAAATGGCATCTTGGACATAAAGAGCCTTACCTTCCCCTTCAAAATGGCTTTGACGAGTTCTATGGACTTCCCTACTCCAATGATATGTGGGCCTACGATTATGAAGGAAAAAAATGGCAAGATTCAACTTTTTGGCGGGCCCAATACCCCCCACTTCCTTTAATCGAAGGCAACAAAACAGTTAAAATTATCGATTCTTTTGATGGTCAGGATCAATTGACCACCGATTATACAAACCGAGCGGTCTCTTTTATCAAACGTAATAAAAACAACCCTTTCTTTCTCTATTTAGCCCATGCCATGGTTCATGTCCCACTTGGCGTTTCCGAAAAATTTAAAGGCAAAAGCGGTGCCGGTATGTTTGGGGATGTCATGGAAGAAGTAGACTGGTCCGTAGGCGAAGTGATGAAGACGTTGGAACAAAATCATCTGCTCGAAAACACTATTGTTATTTTCACGAGTGACAATGGTCCATGGCTCACGTTTGGAAACCACGCAGGTTCGACAGGAGGGCTCAGAGAGGGTAAAGCAACTATATTTGATGGTGGATTAAAAGTACCTTGCATTATAAGCTGGCCAGGTCATGTCAAACCGGCAACTGTAAGTAACCAGCTTTTGACCAATATGGACTTACTACCAACGATTGTCAATATTACCCAGGCAGCCAAGCCAATAAAGAAAATCGATGGGATTGATTTTACAGAGCTTCTATTGGGTAATACCCAAAGTACTCCACGAGATGAACTCGCTTATTATCATAATAAAAACAATTTGAAAGCAATCCGAAAAGGAAAATGGAAGCTTGTTTTTCCTGCTGAAACCGAAACATACGAAGTACCTGCAACCATAGGCGGCGATCGGTATCCAGGAAAATATGCTACAGTAAAAGTCCCGTTGGCATTATATAATCTTGCAATTGATCCCGGTGAAGATAGAGACCTAAAAGATCAATATCCCGAAATTGTCAAACAACTCCAACAGGTAGCAGATAAATATCGTCGCACGTTGGGTGACGGATTAAATAACATGGAAGGGACTGAAATACGCCCAGCAGCACAGTTATAGTGCAAAAAAAGGGATCCAACACGACACACTTGGATCCCTTTTTTTTCTTAAACTGATCTGTTAAACAGCAGTATAACCACCATCAACTAAGTAATACCCACCGGTCATAAAAGACGATTTATCCGAACTTAGAAAAAGAACCAGCTCAGCGACTTCCTCTGCCTTTCCCAAACGTCCAATAGGGTGTTTACTGATTAACGCATCGATATGCTCTTTATCCAACTTAGCCAATAACGGTGTATCAATATAACCAGGTCCAACCGCATTACAACGAATATTTTTTTGACCATATTCTGCGCCGATGTTCTTTGTCAGTCCCACTACAGCATGTTTGGCTGAAGTATAAGCACTTGACATAGGCGCAGCCACGGTACCATGAATGGAAGCCATATTGACAATAACACCGCCTCCATTCCTCTCCATGGCTTCTATTTGATATTTACATCCATAAAATACGCCATTGAAATTAATATCAATTACTTTTTTCCATCCATCGAGACTGTAATCTCCCGTTAGTGCAGCCTCTCCACCAATACCAGCATTATTGCATGCAATATCAAGCCGGCCAAATGTCTTGACAGCATACCCCACCAAGGCTTCATTGTCAGCGGGAGATGAGCTATCTGCTTTGAAAAACACAGCTTCTCCTCCTAGAGATTCAATTTGTTTTACGGTTTCATTCCCCGCTTGCTCGTTGATATCCGAGACAACGACCTTAGCACCTTCTTTACCATAAGCCAATGCAACTGCCAGTCCGATCCCCGAACCAGCACCCGTTACTAAAGCTACTTTATCTGCTAAAATTTTCATATGATATAAATTTTATGATACAGACAATTTACTAAAAGCAATGCGGAATCAAGTCAAAAAGGCCACTTACTTCAATTAAAACGAAACTAAAATGACATTTCTTGAAAAGTTAGCCCTGCAGCTGCGGATATTTTTTGTATAATCTATCCAAAAACAAACGCCCCATCAATTGAAGCCGCGCCTGTGTTTCAAACATACCCGAACCTGGAGAGATAATACCATGCGGCATACGCTGAACAGTGCCGTAATAAATAATATCGAGCCCATTTCCATTGACGTCAAGATGCATTTTCTTAGGCTTCAATCCCATAACAGAGCCCATTCGTGTTACTTTTTCGGAATTGCTAATCTGAGCAGTCTTGGCATCAAGTAAGGTTTCATGATCAAAAACCAAATGGTCTCTCGCCTCCCCCTCATCGAAAAACACGTAATGCAATTCGTTGTTGCTAAGCACCAGATAAGAAGCGTTATCCCGTTCATTATAACGAGCCTTTACACCTACAGCCGCCCAAGCAACAGTCTTGGCTGCCGTAGCTGCAGCGGAAGCAACTTTGTCCCCAACCGTTGCAATATACGCGCATTGCGTAAAGGCGTCGATCGGAGCGCCGTTCAACTGTTTTCTTAATTCACTAAATTCATCACTTAACAATTCATCCTTTACGCCCGGAGCTAGGGCAATCCCGGATTCACCTTCATACTTTTTGGCCGTCTCCTTTTGCTTTTTCATCATCATAAGAGAAATGAATACGCAAGCCACAACGATAACGGCAAAAATACCAATGTACAACATCATAAAATAAAATTTAGAATGGGTTTATAATTCAATAAAAAGTCCAAAAAGTGAACAACCTATTCAGGTTTCCTCTTTCTGGTACGATCGACTACAAAAATTTTGCCAGACTAAAGAATTTTATCCGGGTAGTGAATATTATTTAAAGCTGTCTGGTGCATATCAACCCAAATATCATTGTTTGATTGCTGTATAAGCCAATTTGGAGAGCTTCGCATGTCGGCATCCGCATCATTATTGTAAATGGATGGAAAATCAGACTCTTTGGCCCGAAGCAAAACAACGATCGTACCAGCCATGAGCAAAGGGATATCGCCCAAAACGAGATTATAAAAACCATCCTCAAGCAATCCTGGACTAAAACGCTGTAAACTGTCATAACTACGTTCTAATTTGCCAATCAATTTTTCCAGTTCATGTGGATAATGAACCTCAACATAAGACTCAAACAAAGCCGAGCCTTTATTGTAGAATCCCGCTTTCATGAGGTTTAATGCTTCATTTCTATAAACCTGCAACCATCGATCCGAAGCAAGATCATGATATTGCGTATCCGCCTCTTTACCATCGCGTTTCAAGGCCCAAAGCTTAAGCTGCTCAAGCCGCTCCGTTGTTTCCATTCCATTTTTTTCCATAAGGCTATCGCTCCCGCTCTTTAAGTTCCATTTGTAATAGAATATCCCGCTTCTTACCTTCAATTAAAGACAAATTGCCTGCAACAAAAACACCTTTCTGTCCCGAATTTTTGCTAATACCATACACCGACGATTCATCATCAGGATCCGATGCACCTTCATAGCGAAATAAGTAGTCAATTCTGTACTGATCTGCATGAGCCAACAAATCGTCAAATTCAATATTATAATCTATCGTGTAACCTAAGTTGTTTAACTTTTCCAAGGCAACACTTGCAGAGGAGTATCCATGCATTCTTTCCATAGTTGATTGTTCTAAATCCGATCTAAATTCTAATTTTTATTATAAAACGATTGACAAAAGAGTTTTGTTTTCCGCAATTTGAAATAGTTTATTCGAAATCATATTTCTACTTTTGTGCTACCAAACACGATGAAATATGGCAAATCTAGCAGCACCAGCGTATCAGCATACACCTCAACTAGCTTTTCAACGATTACTCGATGTCTTATATACTTTACGGATTGAATGTCCCTGGGATAAAAAACAGACCATGGAATCCCTTCGACATTTGACTATGGAGGAAATGTATGAATTAACCGACGCCATTTTGGAAAAAGATTATCCAGAAATCAAAAAAGAACTTGGTGACGTCTTGATGCATCTTGTATTCTATGCCCGCATTGCCGAAGAACACGGACATTTCAACATCGTAGACGTACTCAATGCAATCTGTGATAAATTGATTACGCGCCATCCCCATATCTACGGCGACACCAGTGCTGATACAGAAGATCAAGTCAAATCCAATTGGGAAACAATCAAGCTCAAAGAAGGCAATACATCTGTTCTTTCCGGCGTCCCGAAAGGCCTACCCGCTTTGGTAAAGGCCTATCGTATCCAAGATAAAGTTCGCGGTGTCGGCTTTGACTGGGAAGATAAGAAACAAGTATGGGAAAAAGTAGAGGAAGAGCTTGCCGAATTTAAAGCAGAATTTAATCTGGAGACAGCACTTCCAATGGATCAGGAAAAAGCAGAAGGGGAATTTGGCGACCTCTTATTCTCCTTGATAAATTATGCACGGCATATTGGTATCAACCCTGAAAATGCTCTTGAACGCACCAATAAAAAATTCATTGAACGGTTTACCTATTTAGAACAAAAAGCCGCTGAAAATAAGCAACAGCTGCAGGAAATGAGTTTAGAAGAAATGGACGTTTATTGGAATGAAGCTAAAAAATTAAAAAAATAAAGCAATTCCTAAAAAGGAGTCACCGACCGAATTTAATTCGACTTTGTCAAATTTATGCGTAAATTCGCAGGAATATGGAAACAGTTGTTAGCGGTATCAGAAGTACCGGAAAATTACATTTAGGAAATTACTACGGCGCATTGAGCAATTTTGTGAAAATGCAAAACGAATATAATTGCTTTTTTTTCATTGCGGATTTACATTCACTAACGACCCACCCCACTCCTCATGGACTTCAGGGAACGGTTCGCCAAGTTATTGTTGAATATTTAGCTGCAGGAATAGACCCCGAAAAATCGACTATTTACGTTCAATCAGATGTTCCAGAAGTTGCGGAACTCTATCTATACATGAATATGAACGCCTATCTCGGCGAGCTTGAACGCGCTACAGCATTTAAAGATAAAGTTAGAAGCAATCCCGACAATGTTAACGCAGGTTTATTGACCTATCCGGTCTTGATGGCCTGTGATATATTGATTCACCATGGCACAAAGGTTCCAGTAGGAAAAGATCAGGAACAACATTTGGAGATGACGCGGACTTTTGGCAATCGCTTCAATCGCTTATACAACGTAGATTATTTTAAAGAAGCATTTGCATTCTCCTATTCCGACAAATTGGTGAAAGTTCCCGGACTTGCAGGCCAGGGAAAAATGGGTAAATCCAATGGTGAGGCAGATTGTATTTATCTATCGGATAGTGAAACCGTAATTCGTAAAAAGGTGATGCGTGCTGTATCCGATTCTGGCCCAACGGAGATGAACCAGCCTAAGCCTGAAGCTATCCAAAATCTTTTTGATTTAATGAAGGTCGTATCTACTGCAGATACGTTACAGCATTTTGATGAACTCTATAACAAATGTGAAATTCGTTATGGTGATTTCAAAAAACAATTGGCAGAAGATATGGTACTTGCAACCAACGATGTGCGCTCCCGTATTGATGAAATATCAAATGATGATGCATACATTGCTAAAGTTGCAAAAATGGGCGCTGAAAAAGCAAGCGAATCCGCGCACAAGACACTGAAAGAAGTTCGTGAGATTATTGGTATTAAAAGATTTTATTAAGCTAGAAATAATATGCACATAGCTATCGTTGGAAATATAGGTGCCGGCAAAACAACATTGACCGAAATGTTAGCCAGTCACTTTAAATTTGAACCTCAGTTTGAAGCTGTAGACAACAATCCTTATCTGGAAGATTTTTATTCGGACATGAAACGCTGGGCATTCAATCTTCAGATTTTTTTCCTCAACAGTCGCTTTAGACATATTGTAAAATTGCAGGAAACTGGCATTGATATGATTCAGGATCGTACCATTTATGAAGATGCTTATATCTTTGCCGAAAACTTGTATGATATGGGTTTAATGAGCGCACGTGATTTTGAAAACTATAGTAATATTTTTCAAAGCATTATCCACTATATCAAACCGCCAGATTTATTGATTTACCTCAAAGCCTCTGTCCCTACCCTGGTGAATAATATCCAAAAAAGGGGCCGTGACTATGAATCCGCAATTCGCTTGGATTATCTGTCGAAGCTGAACGATAAATACGATAAATGGATCAATAATTACAAAGAAGGTAAGGTAATGATTCTGGACAAGGACAATCTGGATTTCACCAAAAATCCAGAAGATCTCGGCGGTATCATCCAAAAGATTGAAGCCGAATTATTCGGATTATTTGAATAATCAGCACATTAAAAAGCCTGTAAAATCACGTTATTTTACAGGCTTTTTGATAAATTCCAGTTGCCCATCCATTGATAAAAAATAAAAGATGAAATTTTTAGGTATTATCCCTGCCCGATATGCGTCGAGCAGATTCCCTGGAAAACCCCTGATCGACATCGAAGGAAAAACGATGATCCAACGTGTCTACGAACAGGTCAAGAAATCAACAAAATTAAACGAAGTTGTTGTTGCTACTGACGACCAACGCATAGCACAAACTGTACTTTCCTTTGGTGGCAAGGTGGTAATGACAGCAGAGCACCACCAATCAGGAACAGATCGTTGCGCCGAAGTCATAACGAATATAGAAGGTTATGATGTTGCCATCAATATACAGGGCGACGAACCCTTTATCGACCCGGCGCAAATTGATCTTTTAGCACACTGTTTTGAAGATACCACTACGCAGATAGCGACCCTAGTCAAGGAAATTACAGCGGAGGAAGAACTATTCAATGTAAACATCCCTAAAGTTGTCCGAAACAGCAAAGGAGAAGCAATCTACTTTAGTAGGCAGACCATTCCTTTTTTAAGAGGTGTGGAAAAAGACCAATGGTTACAAAAGCAAAAATTCTATAAACATATCGGAATATATGCTTACCAGGTAGATACATTAAAAGCCCTGACACAACTTCCCATTTCTATGCTAGAAGAAGCAGAGGCATTGGAACAGCTACGCTGGTTAGAAAACGGTTACGCCATTCAAACGGCAATTACAACGCATGAAACGGTCGCCGTGGATACAAAAGAAGACCTCACTAAAATATTAAGACTATTTTTCAATAAATAGTAAAGCTTACCGGTGTTCGGTATAGTATAACGACCGGACACCTTCCAATAGAACCTGCTTATCCGAATTACTTAATTTGATAATCTGCGCTTTTGCTCTGATCAATTCATCTAATTGCAATTTGGTACTCACACCAACGAGTGCTGTAGCAACAGCTGGGTTAGAAAGCACATAAGAAAGTGCAACAATCATATTGTCTTTTCCGATACGTTTGGAAAGATTTGCCAAGTTTCTCACGATATGGGCCACCTCTCCCGAACTATACTGAAGAAAAGGTTCTATAGGTTTGTTGATGAGAACACCTTTGGCTAATACACCGCGTACGACGATACTTACGCCCCGTTCTTCCAACAAGCCACTGATTTCTTCCTCTGGTCTTCTATCCAATAGACTATATTGCATCATTACTGAGGCAATGTCAGATTTGGACAAAAATGCCTTGATAACGTTTGGGCGAATTGATGAAAGGCCGTAAGCACGGATTTTCCCTTGTTTCTTCAACAACTCAAACGCTTCAACAATTTCCTCTATCGGATCTTCTATAGTACCACCATGTAACTGATAGAGGTCGATGTAATCCGTTTTTAAACGTGACAACGAACCTTCCACAGCCTTGATAATATAGTCCTTCGAAGCCTTCCAATCCCAGCCGGATCCATCTGCACGCCAAAGGTTACCAACTTTCGACGCCAGCACAATATGCTTACGAAAGCTTTGCACACTCTCCCCGACGATCATCTCGTTTAGGCCTTTATCGTAGAGATCAGCGGTATCAAAGAAAGTGATCCCGTTCTCGTAAGCTTTTTGGATAATATCTTTGGATTGTTTGGACTGATTGCCTTTTAACGACATACAGCCCAAACCTATTTCCGAAACGATTAAGCTTGTATTACCTAATTTACGTTGTTCCATCTGCACCAATATCAAGCAATTCTACCTCAAACACCAATGTGCTGTTTGCAGGAATTTCACCTGTTGCCCGTTCGCCATAGGCTAATCTGCTTGGTATAAAAAATTTATACTTTGCACCTTTCGACATTAACGGGATTCCAATCTGCCAACCTTTGATCACCTGACCCAAGGATAGTTTCAATGGCTCCTTACGGTCATATGAGCTATCAAATTGCTTTCCATTAAGTAAGGTACCTCTATAATGCACTGTTACCTCATCGTCACTTTTTGGCTTTGGACCTTCCGTCTGATTTAGAACAAGATATTGAATTCCTTCAGCTGTAGATTTCATTCCAGCGACCTTTGCATTTTCGGTAAAAAATTTATCTTCCTCAGCACGACTAGCAGCCTCTTTTTTAGCACGAACATCCATGATCGCCTGCTGGATAACAGCTCTTCCTTGGCCTTCTTCCAATAGCGATTTATCCCCTTTCAAGACATCCGAAATTGCTTTTGCAATAACATCTGACTTCAAGTAATCGATCTCAATAGATTTTAGTGAATTTCCGATATCGGCACCAAACGCATAAGACACAGAATCGGCCTTCGTTTTCAGTTGATTTGTTGTACTTGATTTAGTTGCGACGACCTTCTTCTTCGCCGTCGTGTTCGTTTTTTTTTGTTGGGCAAATCCTGTGACTGTTGTCAAGGATAATAGGGCTAATGCAATATACTTCATGTTTGTTTAACGGTGCTTCTGCACGATTTCATTTATAATTTCCTGCGTGATATTAGGGTAATCAACTTCAACCCTAGATTTACTGTTGAGCCAGGCTTCTATCGCCAGCATGTTTTTCTGTTTTAAGCTCGAAATTACAGGCACCCCCATCTCTTCCAATGACGCTGCATTCAAATGCTGCTCATATTGGTTCTTCATCGGGATAACTAACAGTTTCTTTTTCAAATATAACGCTTCTGCCGGTGTTTCAAAACCTGCCCCACATAAAACTCCAGAAGAAGATGCCATACTATCAATAAAAGATTGGTTATTGATCGGTCTTATCGTTACATTTTTCATGTCAAATGCCTTCGAATTATGTTTGCTAAAAACATCCCACTTCACATCCGGAAACTTCATCAAATGCTTTAAAAGATGCGCATCGTCATATGCCGGGAGGTAAACCGTGTAATGTCCCTGATCTGTGACATTCAATTCACGAACAGCATTACGGATAACCGGTTGGTAAATATTCTTGGCGTACCGCTTGAAATGGAAACCATAGGAATGGGTAGACGGAGCATAATTTTTCATAATAAATTTGCCCAGCATATCACTATCTTCTGGCTTAGGACTCGATGGATCTAAGGCAGCGATCTGATGGCTCAACCCAATGCATTCCAAATCTTTTGAATGACAAGCCCAAGCAGAAATCGGTTCAAAATCATTGATCACCAAATCATAGTTTTCTATGGGCAAGCTCTTAATTTCATTCGTAAATTTACGGATCGTCGAACTCATAAAAGTTTTCCAAAGATCTACTCCGCCGGATTTACCAAAGATAAAACTCAACCCGTGAAAACGGTATTTCACTTCGAAAGGTAATGATAGATCTGCTTGAATTCCACTAACCAAAACATCGACTTCCCCTAACTCCCTCAAACAAGGAACAATATCCATTGCCCGGCTCAGATGTCCATTTCCTGTCCCTTGTACGGCATACAATATCTTCATAACGACTGCATTTTGTGTCGGCAAATTAATCAATTTTAACGAGTATCAATATTATTTTATTGTTTAGTTATGTTAAGAAAATATAAATTAACATCAACAAAAAAATTCGTTAATCCATTTTTAATTTTCCTTTATGTATATTTAATATCAACAATTAATTAATAGCCAGTTTGATACCTTATGAAGTCTCTTTTTTATCGGATGCTTTGCATAGTCGCCATGCTAATTCTAACATCATGGGGATTTTTTGCTCATAAAAAAATTAATCATTATGCCGTCTTTGCGCTCCCCGCTCAGTTGGCTAAGTTCTATAAATCCAATATTGACCTTATTACCGAAAAAGCTGTTGATCCAGATAAACGCTGCTTCACAGACAGCGCTGAAGGCCCAAGACATTTTATAGATTTAGAGGACTATCGTAAGGAAGGTACAGTTGACTCTATACCGATACATTGGTCACAGGCCAAAGAGAAATTTCAAGAAAAGCAATTGTTAAAAAATGGCATTGTGCCCTGGCAAATCAATCTTACCTACCAAAAGCTTGTTAAGGCCTTTCAAACAAAAGATTATAAACGGATTATCAAACACTCTGCAGAACTCGGCCATTATATTGCTGATGCCCATGTTCCATTGCACACGACTAAAAATTATAATGGACAGCTAACGCATCAACAAGGTATACATGCATTCTGGGAGAGCCGCTTACCGGAAATGTTTTCAGAAAAATACAACCTTCGCGTTGGAAAAGCCAACTATATCAAAGATCCCTTAGCGGAAGCCTGGACTATCGTCCGTGAAAGCAATCGCCTTGTGGATTCTGTATTGAGCATTGAAGCCCGGCTCAATCGTCAATTTAAGGCGTCTCAAAAAAAATCTTTTATTGAGCGAAACAATCAATTGGTATGGACCTATTCCGACAGGTATGCTATAGCTTATCATGAAGCCATGAACGGTATGGTTGAAAGGAGAATGCAAAAAACCATCTTACGCGTTGCTTCCTATTGGTATTCAGCCTGGCTCGAATCCGGCCAACCCGACTTGACCAACATCGAAAAAATAAAAAGCACCGACAAGCAAGATCACATCGATATAACGGGAAAAAAGCGTATCGGTCGAGAAGAATGGATGTAAAAAGGCTACAAAACATCACCCGGACTACCAGTATTATTCACACCGGACTATTTATTTTTTAGTCAGCTAAGCTACTTTTGCAGCGTAAAATCTAGGAAAGCATGTTGAATAAGAATATTACGTTAACAAACCTTGCATTAGTGCTGAGTATTGGAGCTGCGACTGCTCAGATTAAAGACACAACCGCTTTGGGCGAAGTCATCATTAATCAAAATCGCTTACAGATCCCTTTTTCAAAACAAAGCAAGAATATCCAAATATTGACGCAGGAAGATATACAGAGACTCCCAAATCGATCAATCAACGAATTGCTTAGCAATATCCCAGGCGTTGATATTCGCCAACGTGGACCATTCGGTTCGCAGGCAGATATAAGTATCGACGGGGGGTCTTTTGAACAGACGGCGATCCTACTCAATGGTGTTAAAATCACCGATCCACAGAGTGCCCATCACAATATGAACCTTCCGGTTCCTCTGGAGGCCATCGAGCGTATTGAAATCATTCGGGGGCCAGCTTCACGGATTTTCGGTATTAATGCACTAACCGGTGCCATTAACATCGTAACAAAGAAAATTGAATCAAATCAAATAAGTGCCCAGGTATATAGTGGTTCTTCATTCAAAGATAATGAGCAGACAAGTGCAGGCAAGTATTATGGTAAAGGTGTTCAGCTTGGCTCACAGTTCTTAACCAAGCAAACAAGCCACGGTTTATATTTTGGCCACGAAGATTCGAATGGACAACGTTACAATACGGCCTCCAACAATAATAAACTTTATTATGACGGGACATATCAACCGAATACAGCCAATATGATAAAAGCCAATGTTGGCTATATCAACAATCAATTTGGAGCCAATGGCTACTATGCTGCACCGAGTGACAAGGAAGCTTATGAACAGGTTAAGACAGCTTTCGCTTCCCTGCAGTCCAAGCATCAATTAACACAGGCATTTTCCATCAGTCCACGCCTCAGTAATCGCTACAACGAAGATGAATATTGGTATTTAGGCCGAGAAACAACCAAAGGTAGATCCAAACATTACAGCAACGTCTTCGGAGCAGAAATCAATGCTACATTGGAGCAAAGTTATGGTACATTTGGCCTAGGACTGGAAAGTCGATTTGAACGCATCAATAGCACCAGTATTGGCGACCATAACCGGGAGAATTACGGCGGCTACCTTGAATTCAAAACAGAGGCGATCAAAAAACTGATGATCAACTCAGGGGCCTACATCAATTATAACTCAAAATTTGGCTGGCAGGTATTTCCGGGTCTAGATTTGGGATATGATATTACCGAACATTGGAAGATTGTAGTCAACGCAGGTTCTAGCCAGCGGATTCCTTCCTTTACGGATCTTTACACCAATCAGACAGCCAACGTCGGAAACCCCACACTGAGCTCTGAAAATGCCTATCAGATCGAAGGTGGTATAAAATACTTATCCAATCGGATTATTGCTCAAGCGGGCTATTTCCATCGAAGGATAAGCGATTTCATAGACTGGCAAAAAGAGGATGCAACTACAGGAAGCGGAACGGTCATTCCTTGGAAACCAATAAATATTGGAAAAAATAAAATTGATGGATTCAATGCTTCATTCCGATATAATATCAATGATCCCAGCGCAACGACACGATACTTTACAACGTTAAGTTATAATTATCTCAACCCAAGCATAACATTAGCAGACGGGATACTATCCAAATATGCTATTGAAAGCTTAAGGCATCAAGTTATTGCCAACTTTACCATAAACCACAAGAACTGGATGTTAACTTCTGCAAACCGCTTTAATGAGCGTATCAGTTACAAATCTTATTTCATCGCTGACGTAAGAGGGTCGTACCAACTCCACGACTTAAACATCTTTGTGGATGTTCAGAATATATTTGACAAGAGCTATATAGAAGCTGCCGCCGTTCCAATGCCCGGTCGTTGGTTTAGTATCGGTGCAAAATACAAACTGAACTATTAAACCCGATCAAATGGCAAAATCAGTTCTCTTCCCATTTCGCCATCAATTATAAAAAAAGTCCCAAATGGTCATTCCATTTGGGACTTTTCATTGTGCTATTGGCACATAGAAGCATGTACCATGCCCTATTTAAGAAAACGCCAACTATAAAATAAGTTACTTTTTCTTGGGAAGAACAGATAAAATTCCTCCAATTAAATGTTTTTGGAACTCAGGTTCGTCATAGGACTCATCGGTATGTCCAAGCCCAGTATAGAAGACTTTCCCTCCATCGTAGCTCTGGGTCCAGGAGATTGGATGTTGATCACCCATTTTTCCACCTTGGTAGCTTTTTTCATCCAAATTCATCAAAACATGCAATCCGTCCTTCACGTCCTTGAAATTATACCATTCATCTTTGTGCCACCAGATCGGATCGAGGTGCTTGGTGGCCGGATGTTTTCTATCCAGCACATCAATTTTGGCTTTTTGTACGGCAGGATGAGACGCAAAATATGCTCCTACAAGGCCGTTATACCATGGCCAATCAAACTCAGTATCCGTCGCGGCATGGATACCCACAAACCCTTTTCCTGATTGGATATACCGCACAAAAGCTTCCTGTTGCGCATTATCGAGAATATCGCCAGTTGTGCTCAGAAAGATAACAGCGTCATATTTTTTCAATCCCTGATCTGTAAACAGAGCAGCATCCTCCGAATGATCAGATTTTATCTTTTCTTTATCTAGCAATTGTTTAAGTACCTGTACACCCTTTTCGATGCTTCCGTGTCTAAACCCTTTTGTCTTGCTAAAGATTAATACTTGCCTTTGTGCCTGAACAGCAGCTGATATCCCCAACAGGAGAAACAGAAAAATGAAGATTCTATTCATGATATAAATGGTTATTATGATGATTTAAGTTTAGGTTTACTATTTTCCGCAATGAAATTGCGATAAAAATAGCTGTAAAGAAAAGCCGTACATTCTCCCGATACACGGCTTTTCTGTTTTATTATTGTGTGATTAGCTCACGGTAAAAATCAAGACTTTCAATAATATCTTCCTCAGAAACGTAGATATCATATTGACAACTGCCAATTTGGTCAAGCAATGCGAAACCGATCTGATTGGACAGGTTTTTCTTATCATTTCGCATCAGATCCAACAAGGCTGTATCAATGGATGAATCAAATGTGTAATCGTTGAAATATTTTCTGAAGGTTTGGATCAAATCGTTTAATTCATCCAAAGGCAAACCATTCAATTTATGCGATAGATACCCCTCACAAATCATTCCTACAGCAATAGCTTCTCCATGTAATAAAGATGAAGCATCGTTCAACAACGAGTATCCCTCAATAGCATGACCAATTGTATGACCGAAGTTTAAAATTTTACGCAGTCCCTTTTCTTTCGGATCCTCAAGGATAACACGGTTTTTGATCGAAACAGAATGTTTGACCAAAGAATTGTCGATTTGATCGATCTCCAATGTTTTCACTCGCTCATAATAAGCCCGATCGAAGATCAGTCCATGTTTGATTACTTCAGCAAAACCTGAGATTAACTGACGTTGATCTAAGGTTTTCAAAAACTGGCTTGAAATAAAAACAGCTTGGGGTTGTGCAAAAGTTCCAATAATATTTTTCACACTTCCCATATCAATACCGGTTTTACCTCCTACTGATGCATCTACCTGAGAAAGTAAAGTCGTCGGAATTTGAATAAAATCCATCCCTCTTTTGAAAGTCGACGCGGCAAATCCCCCCATATCGGTCACCACACCACCGCCAAGATTGATCATCAATGAATGTCTATCAGCTCCGAAATCGAGCATATTATGCCATACACCAATACAGAAATCAATATTTTTATTTTCCTCGCCCGGATCTACTTCTATCACATCATAATTCGCTAAATTGGGTAAAGCTTGCTGAAACAGCGGCAAACAATTATCCAAAGTATTGGTATCCACCAATACGATGATCTTTGAGTAATTGCGCTCGGCTAAAAACGCCTCTAAAGAGGCCAACGTATCATCAAAATATACCTGATAGCCCAAACTTTCTATGACTTCCATTCTACGATTCTTTAAGGTTTAAGTTTTCTATTTACCAATATTGTTTAATATTACACCAATTTTATTTGCATCCCATCAAATTCAACAACATCTCCTGGTCTTAATTTGAGTCTTTTCCGGTAATCAACCTGCCCATTATACTTCACATACCCTTCCGCCACAACCCATTGAGCCATAGCGCCATGCTCTACCCAATTTAAAGCTTTAAGTAACTGTATAAGCTGGATATATTCGCCCTCGATTTTAAATTCTTGCATTTCACAAAAATAGTGGTTTAACTGAGGAATACAAGAATTATCATCGTTTTAATGCTTACTAAATTGCTACATTTGCCTTATTGCAAATAAAGATTATGATTGAGAATTCTGAGCCCAAGACATTATCCTTTGATAATACAGAGATTGCTTTTAAAGGTAAAAGCGATAAGGATTTGGAAAGAGCGTATTGGTTATTCAAAATAATAGCGAATAACTTCTTGACAAAAGTAGGTCCGTCAATGACCAACTTTGCCCTAAACATAGGACTGCCTATCCAAGGCATCATCCGTAAAACAATCTTCAAGCATTTTTGTGGTGGAGAGACCATCGCAGGTTGCGAAACAGCAATCAACGAATTGGGAGAGAATGGTGTAGGGACAATATTGGATTATTCCGTTGAAGGAGAGGAAACAGAAAGTGCATTTGACGCCTGTTGCGAAGAGGTATTACGTACCGTAGTTGCGGCAAGTAAAAACAAGTACATTCCATTTTCGGTATTTAAACCAACCGGATTAGGCCGATTTGAACTGTTTGAAAAAGTCAATGCGAAAGAGACCTTGACAGAGAGCGAACAAGCAGAATACCAACGCATGTTGGATCGTACCGATCGCATCTGTAAAGCTTGTCATGCAGCTGGTGTAAAAGTATTGGTGGATGCTGAACATTCATGGATTCAGGATGCGATCGATGATATTGCACGTGAAATGATGGAAAAATACAATATGGAAAAACCTATTGTCTATAACACCTATCAATTGTACCGCAGTGATAAGTTGGCATCATTGAAAGCTGATTTTGAATACGCCAAAGTAAGAGGCTTCCACATGGGTGCCAAGATTGTACGTGGTGCATATATGGAAATCGAGCGTGCACGTGCCGCACAAAAGGGATATTCAGACCCTATTCAACCCAATAAAGAAGCTTCAGATAGAGATTACAACGACGCTATTGAATTTATATTGGATCATTTGGACAATTTTGGACTGATGGCAGGTACGCACAATGAAGATAGCAGCATGCTATTGGCAAAAGAAATTGACAGACGTGGTATCGACAGATCAATCGACCGTATTTTCTTTGCACAATTATTGGGTATGTCTGATAACCTGAGCTTCAATTTAGCTGCACACGGCTACAATGTTGCTAAATACATGCCTTACGGACCTGTTAAAGCAGTGATGCCATACCTTTTCCGTAGAGCACAAGAAAATACTTCCGTCGCAGGAGCGACAGGTCGGGAGCTGGGGCTTTTGATCAAAGAAAAACAAAGAAGAAAAGCTAGTCGATAACGACTAGCTTTTTTTATAATTAACGGGCATCAAGTTCATCTACTCAAGGAGCTATTCTCAATTGGTTTCCAAGAAACATCCTACTTTTGAAAAGCACAAAAGCACTTTACCTATCCACTCGCCTCCCCTTCGTCCTTTTGAAACAAGCTAATTACAAAATCATTCCATATTCTTGAAACTATTATTTATGTTTGCAAACTTTTCCCTTAAAACAAAGTTCATACTGGAAGGGTGCTCCCCCGGAGCTTAAAAGAATACGATTTGAAATGGAAGAAAAACTTAGATTATTTGATCTTGCACGTCAACAGATGGGCAAATACCCCGATCTTGACATATTTGCACACAAAATAGACGGCAAGTGGAACCACATCAAAACGGCAGATTTTCTTGAACAAGTAGACAGCCTCTCCAAAGGGCTGATTGAACTTGGCGTGAAACCCAACGAGAAAGTTGGTATCATTGCCGGCAGCAGTATGGAATGGCATTTGATTGACTTTGCAATCCAGCAAATTGGTGCAGTAGTGGTCGCCATCTATCCAAATATTACGGATACAGACTATCAATATATCTTTAATGATGCCGAAATCAGGGTTTGCATCGTCAGTAACAAAAGCTTGTACGATCGCCTGATGAATCTAACCGACTCAATCTATACATTGAAGTATATTTTTTGTATCGCAGATCAGGAAGGCACACGTAGCTGGAAAGAACTTAATGATATAGGCTCCAATTGCTCCCTAGAAAAACTAGCAGCACTACGTGACCAGGTTAAACCTGAAGATCTCGCTACCCTGATTTACACATCCGGTACAACGGGCAAACCAAAAGGCGTAATGCTTTCACACAATAATATTTTTTCCAATGTATTGGGTGCAGCAGAAATTACCCCTTGTAAAGCTTATGACCGAGGACTGACCTTCCTCCCTCCTTGTCACGCCTACGAGCGTATGGTTTTATATACCTATATGTATCTTGGCTTTACGATCTATATCGCAGAATCTTTTGACAAGATTGGTGATAATCTGAAGGAAGTAAAACCTCATATCATGACCGTTGTCCCACGTATTCTTGAAAAAGTCTATGAGAAAATTATGAAAACAGGTCATGATCTCAGTGGTTTCAAACGCAAAGTATTTGATTGGGCTGTTTCAGTTGCAGAAGAATATGATCCAAATCCTGAGAAAAGAAGTCTATCCTATAATCTCAAACTAAAGCTTGCCAAGAAACTTGTCCTTAATAAATGGTATGAAGCATTGGGTGGCGAATTACTTACCGTTGCCTCTGGATCAGCCTCTCTTCACAGCAAGTTAACACGTGCCTTCTTAGCTGCAGGAATTCCATTATATGAGGGTTACGGCATGACCGAAGCCTCCCCACTCATTTCGGTCAATCATTATATCAAAGGAATACGCATAGGTACTGTTGGCCTTCCTGTCCGTTTTGTTGAAATAAAACTTGCTGAAGACGGGGAAATATTAGTAAAAGGCCCTAATGTCATGATGGGATACTATAAGAACAAGGCCGAAACGGATAAAACCATCATTGATGGATGGCTGCATACCGGAGATATTGGAAAGTGGGAAGATGAAAAATTCTTGAAAATCATAGACCGAAAAAAAGAGATGTTCAAAATTTCTGGTGGGAAGTACGTCATACCACAGCCAATAGAAACCAAGCTCGTTGAATCTAAATTTATTGAACAGGCAATGGTTATCGGTGACGGGATGAAGTTTGCTTCTGCCTTTATTGTACCAAACTATGCCCATTTGTTGGATTGGGCCAGAACAGATGCTCCTGAACTTGCAAGCATGACAAAGGATGATTTTCTGACTGACCCTGCCATTGTAAAAAAAGTCAATCAGGAGGTACGTCGGGCGAACCAACACTTTGGTAACTGGGAGCAGATTAAGAAACCAATTATTTTAACAGATGAATTTACTATTGAAAATGGAGAGTTAACACCAACCTTGAAAATGAAAAGAAAGGTAATTCTCGAACATCATCAGGAAGAGTTCAATAACCTCTATCAGATGGAGATGGATTAAGGATTAACAAATCAAAATTTTGACATAGCGCGCTATATTTATACGAGTAAAACATGAAATTATTAAAGGATAGAATCCTTCATGACGGTAAAAGTCTTGCAGGAGGCATACTTAAAGTAGACAACTTCATCAATCACCAGATGGACCCCGTATTGATGAAATCTATTGCGGTGGAATTTGTCCGTCGTTTTGCAGACCTCCCGATCAATAAAATCATTACAATTGAAGCAAGCGGAATAGCCCCAGCGATCATGCTTGGCTACCTTTTGGAATTACCGGTTGTATTTGTAAAAAAAGCAAAACCGACCACCATGGCTGATATGTATGTAAGCCAGGTACATTCATTTACCAAGAACCGAACCTATGACATCTGTGTCAGCAAAGAGTTTCTTACGCCGAGCGACAATGTTCTTTTTATAGACGATTTTTTGGCTAATGGGAATGCCGCTTTTGGTATGCTCGATCTCGTTAAACAATCGGGGGCTTCAGTATTGGGCATGGGATTTATTATCGAAAAATCCTTCCAGGAAGGTGGCAAAAGATTAAGAGAATTGCCCAATTTAAGAATTGAATCGTTAGCGCGGATAAAGTCGCTTGAAGTAAATAAAGTCAGTTTCGAAGAAGACTAGCAAAAAGAAAAGCCTCATCTTCCTAAAGATTGAGGCTTTTTTATTCAAACAACAAGATAAATTCTTTCTAATCCCAACGGTAGTCGTTGTAAAAATCTTCAGGATGTCTGCTAATTGCAACATCTTTTACAATCCGGATATTGGCTGCTCCCAAGTTGACATTTAACATAAATGAAGGTACATTTGCTGAAAAATTCCAACGACCATTGCGCATATACACGTAACCTCCTCTGTAAGGATCGTAGAATGTTTTGTAATCTCTAAAGTATACATGGTGTCTACTATCGTAACGATGTGCACTTGCCCAGGCTGGTGCTCCATGACGGTATCCTTTTCGGTATGACTTAGCTACTTCTTTATGATACTTACGGTCTTCTTTTTCGCGTTTTTCTAAATATTTTCGATATTCCTTATCCCTTTTCTCTTCATATTTTCTACGCTCTTTGTCCTGTTTCCATTCACGTTCATGTCCACGATGTTGAGCCGAAGATTGTTGAGGAGCGATTAAAACCAGTCCTCCAATTGCCAACGCGAAGTATATCATCTTTCTCATAACAGTATAATTTAAATTTAAAAATCAATTCCACTCCGCCTGTGTTCCATTCTTTTTTACAAGCGTTTCTATGGGTATGACTTCAATGTTTGAACAAAGGTTTAATCGATCGCGACGAATTTAATTTGTGCCGCAATATATAGAATCCATTACTTCAATTTAACGTATCTTTGTACCATGTCAAATACAGGATATATCACTGAAGATACCATTGTTGCATTAGCGACATCTTCCGGAACAAACGGCGCTATTGCTGTCATACGCGTTTCGGGCCAAAATGCCATAAAAATTACGAACGAAATATTTAAAGGAAAGAACCTACTTCAACAAGCATCACATACCATCCATTTCGGAACCATACGCGATGGCGAAGAGATCATTGACGAAGTATTGGTCTCCTTATTTGTAGCCCCGAACTCCTATACGAGAGAAAATTCGGTGGAAATATCAACGCATAACTCCAAATATATTATTGAGCGCGTTGTAAATTTACTCATCAAAAAAGGAGCACGTGCTGCCCGTCCGGGAGAATTTACCTTACGTGCATTTCTCAATGGCGGAATGGATTTATCCCAAGCAGAAGCAGTTGCCGATTTAATTGCATCCAATTCTGCCGCCTCACATCAAGTGGCGATGCAGCAGATGCGTGGTGGCTTTTCCAATCAGCTTAAATCCCTTCGTGAAGATCTCATTCACTTTGCTTCACTGATTGAATTAGAGCTTGATTTTTCGGAAGAAGATGTGGAATTTGCCAACAGGGATCAGCTAAAAAATCTAATCAACAAAATACAGGTTATTGTTCAAAAATTAGTGCAATCTTTTGAACAGGGTAACGTCCTAAAAAATGGTGTTCCTGTTGTCATTGCCGGAAAACCTAATGTAGGAAAATCAACGCTATTGAATGCTTTTTTAAACGAAGAACGTGCCATTGTTTCTGATATTGCAGGAACAACGCGCGATACCATTGAAGATGAAATTAATATTCATGGCGTCACATTCCGATTTATTGACACAGCAGGTATACGTGAGACGGCAGATGTTATTGAAGCAAAAGGTGTTGAGCGTACCCGTGAAAAGATGAAACAGGCGCGATTGATCATTTACCTATTTGACCCTACACAGGACAAAGTCGAGGAAGTACAAGCGCAATTACCTGAAATCGAGCGCCTACAAATTCCATTTGTCACCATTATCAATAAATCAGATTTGCTTTCTGAGGCGCAAAAAGAGGTTTACAATGTCCTTAATCCGCTTTACATTTCAGCGAAAGAACAAATCGGTGTCGAGGAACTGAAAGACGAATTGATCAACCGTGTACAATTAGGAAATTTAAATACCGACGATGTCATGGTCACCAACATACGTCACGTAGAAGCGCTACAAAAAACAGCAGATTCACTCGAACGCGTAATCTATGGTATTGACAATCCGGTCACTTCTGATTTTCTAGCGATGGATATACGCCAAGCCTTATATCATCTTGGTGAAATCACCGGAAGTGTTTCTACAGACGATTTATTGGATAATATCTTTTCCAAGTTCTGTATCGGAAAGTAAACAGATAAAATAGAACAAGCCAACATACTGATGATTAACTTATTTACAGGATTTAATTTTGTAGTAATTAACGAGTAAGTTGGCTTTTTTTGCACCCTATTGTCCCTCAAACTGGTAATATCTTTTAAACCCGGGAGAAATAACTTCGCTTTAGGTATTTTAATGCATATCCTGGAAGTATGTCTTCCAAAATTATACTTTGAGTCAGAGGCCATTTAATTTTTAAAATCCGTTGATGAGGAAAGACTTTTCCATTGTTCTATTTGTTCTGAAAGCTGGACAATTTTATCTTGTGCTCTTTGAAATGCATCAGTTCCTAAAAATAATAACACTGGAGGGTTTGCGTTAAATACCAATTGAATTAAAACATCAGCAATCTGACTAGGGTCGCCTAATTGATTGCCATCTATTTCGTTCATTCTTTGATGAGCCGTCCGCAAATGCTGATAAGCGTCAATCTGATTTTGGCAAAAAGCAATCGAATCTTGTTTAGCAAAATTGGTACGAAACCATCCGGGCAAAACTGCCGTTACATTAATACCCAATAGTTTTAACTCATTGGCCAACGCCTCTGATAGACCTGTCACTGCGGATTTTGCGGAAGAATAAATGCTCCATCCCAACCCTGGTGCAAAACCAGCAATAGATGAAATATTAATAATGTGCCCCGAGCCCTGGTTTCTTAAGTAGGGTAATGCCCCTTGAATAACTTTTACTACAGCAAAGAAATTGATCTGAAAGTTTTCTTCTATTTCCGCAGCATCGAGTTCCTCCAATGCTCCCCCTAATCCATAACCTGCGTTATTGATCACAACATCCAAACTTCCAAAATACTTCGTTGTTTTTTCAAGGGATTTGGCGATAGATTGTTCATCTTTTAAATCAACTTCCAGAGGAAGAAAATTCTCTCCTTGAATAGGTAATGCTTCAAAAGCAGTAACTGTTCTTGAAGTTGCCGCTACTTTATGACCTTTGCTCAACAGTTGTTTTACTAGTGAAAGTCCTATTCCCTTGGATGCTCCGGTGATATACCAAATTTTTGTATTATTCATAACATTAATTTTCATACAAAATTATTCTACTCTCACGGGTATATTTTATGGATTTAACACCAATGCTTGCAAAATTCAAACCTGCCTAAAACTACCCGGAGTTATATTGGTATATTTTTTAAAGAAATTGGTAAAATGAGATTGTTCTTCAAAGCCCAGGACATAACTGATTTCTGAAATGTCCCATTTAGTATATTTTAAAAGAGCCTTGGCTTCTGAAATTAGACGCTCAGCGATATGATCTGTAGTGGTACGCCCTGTTTGTTTTTTTATACAGCGATTCAAGTAGTTTACGTGTATAGAAAGTTGATCGGCAAACGTTTTAGGTAGGCGAAATTCGAAACGTTGAATTTTTAACTCTATGGGAAACTGGCGCTCTAATAATTCCATAAAGACAGAGGTGATTCTATAGGCTGCATTTACAGCTTCTGTATTGTATTCAATAGGTTTCAGCTTCATGCCATAATAAATTAACTCACAGAGGTAATGTTTAATCAGCTCGTATTTGTAAACATAATCAGTATCCGCTTCTTTTATAATCTTTTCAAATACTGCTTTTAGTTCAGAAAAATCATCACCCTTTATGCTAAAAACAGGTTGGTCTTTAGTCGTAAAAAGTGGTAGTTTCAGCAGATCTAACCGGAAGTTTCCATTCAGGAACTCGTTACTGAACACGCAAAATATCCCCTTAGAATCTAATGACAAGGGTTCGTAAGTATATGGTACATGCGGGTTGAAGAAAAGCAATGTGTTTCCGGTAACAGGAATACTTTTGTCCCCATAATGAAATATACTGTCTCCCTGTAACAACATTATTTTAAAAAAATTACGCCTTATAAAAGATGGAGATGTAGTGCCGGTACGAATTCGATCTTCAACTCTAAAGACACCAAATTGCCCGGTATTCTTTTTAATTTCAACACATAAATCTTCATCATATTTATGTTTATAAAACTGCTCTATCGTTTCTGGTGTTCCTTTCATACCTATTGACTGAAATTTTTATCAGAATAATCTTATATAATTAATCTACCCTTATTAAACTACCGGTCATTTAGGCAATATCTTGTATATGCATATCAATAAAGCTTTGTAGTGCTCTGGAAGGTGCTTTACCCTTCCTGTAAACCAGTAAAGTTGTCATTGTTCCCAGCTGTTTATTCAAGGGATAAGTACAAATATTTCGTCCCTGATAGTATCTTGACACGACCTCTTCCGGTAACAAACTAATGCCTAAACCTGCATCAACAAAATTAATAATACCTTCAATAGAATTGAGTTCAATACTTTTGTAATTATGAATTCCTTTATGGCTAAACCAGGATTCTAATCGTTCCCTAAAAATACAGCCATTGTCAAAAACGATACTTTTCATAGGCTCCTTCGCCAATAGTTTATTTAATCCCGCTTCTTTTGAAGATGCTAAAATAACAAGCTGCTCTTCTTTTATCTTTATTTTTTCTAACCCACTTATATTTAAAGGTCCAGATACAAAAGCTGCATCAAGTTTGTAATTCAAAACATCTGAAATAAGTGAATCTCTGTTATCCGATTTAAATTCTAATTCTACAGCAGGATATTTTTCTCCAAAAGCCAACAGTATTTCTGGCGCTTTTAATGTCATCGTTGTTTCCATACAACCTATAGTCAAATGCCCATTAACCGTCTCATTGCTTATTATTTCATTTTTAGCTTCCTCTACTAAATGCTGAATTTGTTTTGCATAGTTCATCAGTATCTTTCCTTCTTCAGTTAACTCAACTTTACGGGAAGTACGGGAAAATAGTTTTGCATTGAATTCTTCTTCGAGACTTTTTATTCTGGCTGTAACATTGGATTGTACAGTGAACATAATATCAGCAGCTTTAGTAAAGCTACCGCTTTCTACAACTGCTTCAAATATTTTTAAATCGTTTGTATTCATACATAAATCGTTTTTTGTGATTTTTTAAATCACATTTAATCGTTTTTAACGATTAAATGTATAGCTTATTTTTGACATTCAAAATAATTAAGATGAACAAAGTAATTAGACAAACCATAGCAAGCCTATCACTAACGCTATGCATGAGTAACATTTCAATGGCACAACTACCACAAAATTTAATTTCAAAAAATAAAAACATGGACAATCATTCAATTCACTATCAAAACATTAAAGTAAATGGATTAAACATATTCTATCGAGAATCAGGAGATGTAACTAAACCAACTCTACTACTATTACATGGGTATCCAACCTCGTCTCATATGTTTAGAAACTTAATTCCTATTTTAAGCAAAGACTATCATATAATAGCACCTGACTTACCAGGGTTTGGCTTTTCAGATGCTCCGGATCACAATAAATTCAAATACACATTCGACAATTTAGCTAAAACAATGCAGGACTTTATTGACCATCTGAAAATGAATCGTTTTACGGTTTATATATTTGACTATGGTGCTCCTGTAGGATTGCGATTAGCGATGAACAATCCGGAAAAAATAACAGGAATTATTTCTCAAAACGGTAATGCTTACAAAGAAGGACTTAGCAATGAGTGGGATGCCATTCAAAGATATTGGAATGAGCCTACACAGGAAAACAGAATGGCCTTAAAAGATTTTGTATCCAAAGAAGCAACGTGGTTCCAGTATCATCAGGGGGTGTCCGATACGTCTTTAATAGCACCTGAATCTTATACGCTAGATCAACAATTTTTAGACCGAGACGGAAATATTGATATACAACTGGATCTGGTTAAAGATTATAAAACCAATATCGCATTGTATCCAAAGTTTCATGAATACTTTAGAAAATATCAACCTAAAACATTACTTGTTTGGGGTAATAAAGATCCTTATTTCTTACCTCAGGGTGCGGAAGCTTATAAAAAAGATTTACCTAAAGCAAAGCTTACGTTCTACAATACAGGCCATTTTGCATTAGAAACAAATGTTACTGAGATCGCTGCAGAGATCCTTGAATTTATGCATAAATTACCCAATTAATTATTTACCTAAAACGCTATTACTGCGAAATATCAATCTCTCACTAATAGCGTTTTTCACCCTTTTGATTAAACATCCAGGTCTTCACCTGCTTAAATACATTACAATGAAAGCCGCAATTTTAAATGAGTTTGGTTCTGTTGAAAATTTTAAAATTTTAGAAATTCCAACACCAAAGCCACAGTTTAAAGAAGTTCTAGTAAAAGTTATTGCTTCTTCTGTCAACCCCTTAGATTACCAGATCCGTCGTGGAGATTACAAAAATGAATTAACCCTACCTGTTATTACAGGACACGATATCTCTGGTGTAATTGTAGAAGTTGGCCCCGGAGTAGAAAATTTTAAAGTTGGAGACGAAGTTTATTATTCGCCAGAAATTTTTAACGGACAGGGAAGTTATGCACAATATCATTGTGCTCATGAATCCATCATCGGTCTCAAGCCTGAAAACATAAGCCATTTAGAAGCCGCAACACTTCCTTTGGCTGCCGGTACTGCGTGGGAAATGTTGGTTACAAGAGCGCAACTTAAGATTAACCAGACTATTTTGATTCACGGAGGCGCAGGTGGTGTAGGAATACCAGCTATTCAGATTGCTAAAGCTATGGGAGCAACTGTATTTACGACTGCGAGAAAAGTTCACCATCCATTCCTACTTGAGTTAGGGGCTGATTATGTTATTGACTACAAAAATGAGGACTATATTCACACGATTAATCGATTAACTCATGATAAAGGAGTAGATGTAATCATTGATACTATAGGAGGTAATACTCTCGCTGATAGTGGAAAAATACTTAGTCAGATGGGACAGGTTATTACACTGGTTGACATTGAGCAGCCGCAAAATCTTATTGAAGCATGGGGAAAAAATGCAACTTATCACTTTGTTTTTACAAGACAAAACAGGAATAAGCTAGATGAGCTTACTAAGCTGGTGGAAAGCAAAAAACTAAAGCCTGTTTTTACCAAGACCTTTTCATTGTCAGATATTGGTAAAGCCCATAGCCTTTTGGAAACCAAAGCAGGTGTTGAAGATTTTTATGGTAAAATTGCAATAGAAGTTGAACATTAAATGTCCCTTCGTAAGGAAAAGTACTTGACAAGATATAAAAACCACCTAATACGGGCGGTTTTTAACAATATGGAAGGATCTGAATATTGTGTCTTAACGAATTTACGCTATAGTTTTAGGTCTTTGCAATAAAAAGGACTATCGTTGACAAAATTACATAACCGAGTCCAAATGTTTGCCTGCATCAAACCATCAACTAAGGAGGTTAGTTCATCACAGTATCTAATCTTTCCATCCTTTACTATAAATTCAGCAAAAACTTTATGGGGGTGTTTCGATCCATCTTTTAGTGTAGAACTCACTAAATGTTTCGTGAATACAGCATTGTCTTGTTCTGCGTAGTTTAGAATTTTTACTTGAACTGTATCAATTAGATCCTTTAATTTTTTGATATGCTGCTTAAACTGATCCAGGTTCAATTGTGTTTGACATAGCCTTAAGGATAGTAGGATACAACAAAGAGCAAGATCTTACCATGGTAAGATCTTGCTCGTATTAGTAAAAAAATAGACAAATCCGGCGCAGACCAGAGCCAAGAACTAATTGGCTTCAAGTTGAATATCACCCGAAATTAGTCCTTCACTTTTTGCCCTTACCCGTATTTTACCTTTGTTTTTGCTCCTGACAATCGCCAAGACTTTACCATGAAAAGCATTGCGTGAAGCTGATTGGAAGCTTGTCAGATCCGTTGTATTGCCATTGTCTGTCGCCACAATTTTTGCAGCATCTCCCTCCACCTCAAATTCGATTTTATCGTCTGCATCAGGAACGATCGTACCAAACTCGTCCACGATATAGGCATGCACAAAGGAAAGTTCTTTGTTTGCCGAATTGAAAGTCACGTTTTCTGAAGACAATTGTATACGATGCGCTTTCGCTGCCGTACGGATCGTTTTACTTAGCAGTTTCTTGCCACCTTGAAACGATATTACTTCAATCTCCCCTGGTTCAAATTCAACGGCCTTAAATACAA
Organism: Sphingobacterium sp. BIGb0116; assembly: GCF_024808035.1. Taxonomy (NCBI): domain Bacteria; kingdom Pseudomonadati; phylum Bacteroidota; class Sphingobacteriia; order Sphingobacteriales; family Sphingobacteriaceae; genus Sphingobacterium; species Sphingobacterium sp. BIGb0116. The sequence continues at coordinate 247,756 of NZ_JANUDT010000012.1, forward strand.
GGTCGTACCGGTCTGGGTCCTTGGACTGCTCCCCTATCTTTTTACCGTTCAGATAAAGCTCCACCCGGTCAGCCTGATTAAAATACACGACGATATCTACCCGGTCACCTTGCTTCCAATTCCAATGAGGCAATACATGTAAGACCGGCTTTTCTGTCCATACGCTTTGATACAGATAGTAGACATCTTTCGGAAATCCAGCTAGATCCACAATACCAAAGTACGAACTTCGTGCCGGCCAGGTATACGGTGTGGGTTCGCCGAGATAGTCAAATCCCGTCCATACATACATCCCAGCAATATGGTCATACCTTTCCATCAACCTCAAGCTTGTCTGATGATTTGAACCCCATGGTGTAAATACATTGTCGTAAGCCGATATGTTCCTGTCTTCATTCCCGCCAGAAAAAGGAATATCCCATCGTTCAGGCCACATGCGACTAGAATCATAAGGAACCAAATCATACGTTCCGCGGCTTTCCAACGCCGAAGTGCTTTCCGTTACGATAAACTTCTTTCCGGGATGGTCCTGTGGGAAGCTTGCCCATTTCGTATGGTTATAGTTGTAGCCAATCAGATCTACCGCCGAACTCATCAGCACAGGATTGGCTTTGGAGAGCTCATTATTGGCAATGGTGGTCGGACGTGTGCCATCCAGACTATCGACGATTGCGGCCAGCGCGATCGGAATGGCTGTACCATCAGCTTTGGAATGCCATTGCTCCTGCGCTTCATTGCCCAGGCACCAGATAAACAGCGACGGATGATTCCGGTCCCTTTTGACATGGTCAACAAAGTCCCGCTTGTACCATTCGTCCCAGTATAAATGATAGTCATAAGGGTTTTTATGCCCTTTCCAGACATCGAAAGTTTCGCTCATCACGACAAAACCCAAGCTATCGCAAAGGTCCAAAAACGCTGGAGCCGCAGGGTTGTGTGATGTGCGTATCCCATTGACCCCCATTGCTTTCATAATGCGGAGCTGACGTAATGCTGCCGACGTATTGAATGCCATACCCAAAGCGCCGAGATCACTATGTAAACAGACACCCCGGATTTTAAGCTGCCTCCCATTAAATATAAAGCCCTGTTGCTGATCGAAACTAAAACTACGTAAGCCAAATTTCGTACGCTGTTCATCTACAACCCGACCATCAACAATAAGTTTAATTTTTGCAGTATATTGATAGGGATTTTCAATACCCCATAAGACGGGATTTTCGAGGACTATCTGCTGAGCGATGGAGTGCAGACCTGCTTTGACAGCGCTCAACGTGGTACGTTTGCTTGCGACAACAGCACCTTGAGCCGAAAGAACCTCTGTCAGTAGCGTAATCTTTTTTGATTCCTCAGGGTTATGCTCAATTTCCAGGGAGAGATCCACGACAGCACGTTTCTCACTGAGCTGCCCAGCTCTTATGAAGGTGCTGTTCGTTCCTATGCTGACTGGATTCCGGCTGATTAATTTGACATCCCGATAGATCCCCGACCCCGAATAGAAACGCGAGTTGGGCTGATTCTTATTGTTTACTTTTACTGAAAGCAGGTTTTCCCTACCATCCCAGTATAAATAAGGGGAAAGCTCATATTCAAATCCGATATAACCATTGGGTCTTTTTCCTAAGAAATGCCCATTGATCCAGACTTCACTGTTTTCGTATACACCTTCGAATGCAATAAATATCCGTTGCCCTTGCTCAGCCTGAGCCAGCTTAAACGTTTTTTGATACCATCCTACACCACCATCGAGGTAAGCAGCCCCGCTACCTGCGGGGCTGTTTTCTCTAAATGGCATTTCGATACTCCAGTCATGTGGTAGATCGAGCTTTCGCCAGCCCTCTCCTTTTCGTCCATTGCTATATTGCTGGCTGCTATCCAGTTTAAACCACCAGCCCCCATTAAAATCAATAACCTTTCTGGACTGTCCACTTAAGGAGCCCGCGGTCGCCAATAACAGGAAGAGCAGGATCATCATTCGGCTATATCCTGTGTGAAATAGTCGCTTCAACATAGGCTTATTTAGTCTTATTGGTATCCGAGGCATTTTCGGTCAAACTCTCCTTGTAGGCCTTGCTGATAAAATTGAAGGTCAGCATAGCTGCTCCGTCGTTCGAAAGCACGGGATCCCGCAATACCGCCAGTTGCATCGTATTCTCGGTCAGCGACATAATTCGTACATCACCCCAGTCGACAACGATCCCATCTTGCGGCTTTCCATGTAAAGGGGCAGCCCCGGTCATACGGATGGTTTTCTTTTCGGTATCGATATTAAAAGTCCCCTTCTGGACTTTCCCCAGCATAGCATGATTCACGTTGATGTTTGCACCGCCTTTCAGATCAAAAGTCATACTTCCATAATCACCGGCAGGCATAAGCCAGCTATTGCCTTTCCAATCGGGTTCCCAACTCCAGCTATCGCTATTTAAAGGCGCGGCTGTTTTATTGATGCTTCCCCACCAGTCACCTGTGCCGTAAAAATACATTGGACCTTTAAAGTAGCGGGAAATGCCCTCAGCATCCAGATCAAGGTACCAGGTTTTCTCTTCCCCTGCCCCGCCCGTCAATAAGGTCCAGGTCTCGTCACTGATAAACTCGGCATACATCTGATCGATTTTAAATGTCACTGGCTCGCCGTAGACGATGCCACCACGCGTCTCGACACCAAATTTAACGGTGTACTCACCGGGAAAAGGCATTCTCAGGGTTACCTTTTTCTCCTGACTCCGTCCTTGTGGATGCTCCCACAATGGGGTATATTTTGAATCCATCAAGCTGGTTAAATACACAATATTGGGATTACTGGCATCATGTTCAACGGTAAAGGCCTTTCCCTTCTCCAACTGCGTCGAAGTGACATCGATGTCTCCCAGTGTATAATTCTCGGGAGAACAAGCTCCAAAGAGTACCATCGCCGCAAAAAAGCAGATGGCATATGTGAATATCTTTTTCATGTTTGTCTAGTTATAATTCAACCAATAGTAAGTCCTAGTATACCTGTGTTTAGTTCCATCCAGCATTTTGTTTCAGTACACCATTGGATAAGGTAATCTGCTTGTTGGGTATTTGCATAAATCCTTTCGTTGTCAAAAAACGCTCTTTAGTCACAGTGACCTTCTCCGGCACAGATCCACTGAGCACATCTTCGGTTGTTTCCAGTGTAGCGGCGGCGTTATTCAGCCCCTGCCGCAATACATCCCAATAGCGGATACCTTCAAATGCAAATTCAAATTTTCTTTCCTTCAGAATATTGTTTTTTGAAACTGCTAGCGGCACAAAATTGGCCTTGTAAGCTCTTTTCCTTACCTCGTCAAAGTATTTCTGTGCGTTTGCGGAACCGAGTTCTGCCGCCATAAGCAAGACATCAGCATAGCGGATGACAAAGTAATCCTGGTCTTGGGACAGTTGCATATCCTTATCCCCTCCGGTATTGGTGGTGCCGTCCGGCAATGCTGTGGGGGCGTATTTTTTTATGGTGTAACCTGTATACTCACGCTGGTCTTTCAGGTCAAATCCCGTGATATTCTCGCCATCGATATCAATAATTGAGGCAGTTTTGCGTGTATCCATGTTGTCAAACTCATTGAAGAACTTTTTGCTTACCGTACATGCCCCCCATCCTTGGCCATAAGGCGACCAATTTTTACCGCGCAAGCCCAGAAAGACGACCCAGCGGTTGCCATCAACATAACCGTTGTAGTTCGATGTATTGTTGAATTTCTGTGCAAATACAACCTCACCATTTCCCTTACCGGCATATTTGGATATATCTAGCGTATTATTGCTTGCATTGGGGATATAACTCGCTGCCGGCCACAGATTTTTAAAATCAGCCACCAGCGCAAACTGGCCACTGTTGATAACCTCTTCCAGTCCCGCCAGGGCTTCGGCTTTGGAGACACCGATATCTTCGCCGCCATAATAGCCTGCATAAAATAGATAAACACGGGCCAGTAGCGCTTTAGCAGCAAATGGAGTTGCCCGACCATCATTGGTTGCCGCAGCTGATTTGGGGTAAGCTGTTGCTGGGATATTGGTAGCCGCAAATTTAAGGTCTGAAACAATCAGTTGATAAATCGCTTTGGGGTCCGACTGTGGAATATTCTCATTGGTTGGGCTCGTTAGCAAAGGGATGTTTTCGAATAGACGGACGAGATCAAAGTACATGGTGGCCCGCAGGAATTTCGTTTCCCCTTCGATACGTGCCCGCGCTGTTGTGTTGCCTGAAAAATCAGTACCGTCCAATTTTCCCAAAAGGGTATTGCAGCGAAAAATTCCCGCGTAGTAATCAGACCAGGTACCATCAAAGATATTATTGTCCGATTGGGACTGCGCAATATCAAAACGGTCTATTGCCTGAAATGAGCGACTGTCTGTTGTACCTGTTCCACCAAAACAATTGTCGGCGGCCACCTCTGCTGTCAGATAGAAAGACTGGCTCCCATTGGAGGTCGTCCGTTGATAACCATCATAACAGCCGACCAGAGCCATGTCAGCATCGGCTACGGTTTTATAAAAATTGCTTTCCAAAACGCTTGTCATCGGTTCGACATCCAAAAAACTGGATGAACATGATCCTAAGATTAAGGATCCAAATAACATGGAATGATAGATATAGCTCGTTTTTTTCATGATTTCTTGTGTTTAGAATTTAACATTTAGGCCAAATAATACAGTCCTTGGTCTTGGATAGTAACCTAGGTCGATGCCCGATACCCAACCATCTGTTCCATAGCCGATCTCGGGATCCATCCCATCATATTTGGTGAACGTGAACAGATTTTGACCTTGTACGTAGAACCGGATCTGATTAGCATACTTCCATTTGATCAGCTTCGACAGATCGTAACCTAAGGTCACATTGCTGATCCGAAGAAAGTCTCCATCCTGAATATAAAGGTCTGAAAACTGCCAATTGACATTAGTTTCCGTAACACGGGGGATTGTATTGGAAGTACCTTCTCCGGTCCATCGGTCTAATATTCGTGTGGTATAGTTTGCTTGTTTATTGGCGTGATTGCGGTAGGACTGTACAATTTTGTTTCCAAGGGAACCATAGGCATTCACCGAGAAATCAAATCCTTTATAATCCAGTCCAATATTAAATCCATAGGTAAAATTAGGCATGCCCACGCCCAGATTTGTCTTATCCGAGGCATTGATAATACCATCGTTATTCTGATCTACATATTTCACGTCGCCCGGTTTTACATCCGCTTGAAGGATACCTTTCCCGGCTGTTTTCCAGGCGTCGATCTCGGCTTGGTTCTGGAATAGCCCGTCTGTTTTATAGCCCCAGAAGTAGCCAATGGGTAGGCCGTTTGCGGCACGGTAAAATTCTTCCGAGTTATCGTATAACATGGCTGTCTGTCCGTGGATAATACCATCTTCAGTTGGTATCTGTCCCACCTTATTTTTGTTATAGGCTCCATTTACCCCAAGGCGATACTTGACTTCATTGATCTTATCCGCCCAATTTAGTCCCAGTTCCACCCCTGTATTCTTCACGTCGCCGCCATTGATAAAAGGGGGCAACGTTCCGGTTGTCGCCAAAACAGGCGCTGTAACCAGCCAGTTTTTCGTCTTTTTGACATAAAAGTCGGCAACAACATCCAGACGGCTGTTCGCAAATTTGGCATCAAATCCGATATTGGTCTGTTCGGAAGTTTCCCAGGTCAGATTCGGATTGGATAAGCGGCTCGGATAAGCCCCAGCGATATTATTGTTGCTCGTCCCAAAGACATAATGTGCGCCGGGGTTGGACGATGTAATGCCTGTTGAGGTACTGATGGGGGCCGCATATTGAAAATCAGCGATATCCTGATTACCCACTTGCCCCCATGAAGCACGGAGTTTAAAGAAGTTTACAGCCGCTAAATGTTCTTTAAAAAACTCTTCCGAAGAAATTACCCAGCCTGCCGATACCGAAGGGAAATATCCCCAGCGGTTGCTGCGCGAAAATTTAGAGGATCCATCTGCACGCAATGTAGCATTCAACAGGTACTTTTCCTTATAATTGTAGCCCAGCCGTCCAAAGTACGAGACCCTACGGGTGATGTTCTCAGGTTTTCCAGACACCGTACGCGTTTCGACGACGTTTCCTTTTTCATCCAGGTGTGCCTGGCCTGTAGTATTGTCCAGGTAAGCATGTGCAAAATCATTGAACTGCGAAAGCAGATTCCAGTTGGACCCCGAAAGGTAAGTTCCCTGGTAACGTAGCGATTCCATACCGACCATGGCCGAAAAGCGATGATCCGTATTGATATCAAAGTCATAAGAAGCGGTATTTGTCCAGGTCAGCGTATGACCTTTGCTCATGTTCTGCGAGGTTGTTGTATGATCTTGGTTGTAGGTGTAGATGGAGAAGCGGTATAAGGGCGTAAAACTTCTGTATTCTGAAGCATAATAGTTAAATCCCAGCAATGACCGGACCTTTAGGCCTTTGATTGGTTCGATTTCCGCAAAGATATCGGCCAATAATTTTTGGCCATCATTGGCGTTGTTCGAATTGGTCATCATCACCCCATATGGATTGCTGTCCCCATTGTACCAAGGTGAATTGGAGGTATCATTGAAAGGACTTCCGTACAAGCCATTGTCCGAATACACTGGTGACAAGGGCGAAGTGGCAAACGCACCGCGCAGCGTATTGCTGTACTGATTCCCGACACTGATGCCTCGATTTTTGATGTAGTTAAAGTTGAGGTGCTGACCTATTTTCACAAAGTTATCAAAGAGTTTATGTTCCGAATTCGTACGTAAACCATAGCGCTGATAGTTGGAAACGTCTTTGCCGCCTACAATCCCCTCCTGACCAATATAGTTCATCGATAAGGCGTAGGTGGATTTTTCATTGCCGCCGGTCAGGGCAACATTGTAATTGTCCATTTTTGCATTATCCTTGAACATGTAATCCATCCAATTGGTATTGGCCAGACCGTCCATGCCGTTAAAATCAATCAGCGCGGCCCCCGAATTCAGCGATTGCTCATTCATGATCAGCTTGTACTGATCTGCATCCAGCAATTTTGCTTTACGCGAAACGTTCTGAATACCCGTATAGCCATCAAACGACAGCACATTTTTTCCCGCAGCCCCCATTTTAGTGGTGACCAGGATAACCCCATTGGCAGCCTGCGAACCATAGATGGCGGCCGAAGCTGCGTCTTTCAGTACGTCGATAGATTGGATATCGGCCGCATTCAAGACCGAAATATCCCCTCCCGGAACGCCGTCGATGACATACAAGGGCCCCGAATTACCGATTGTTCCCAGCCCGCGGACGACGACCTTCATATCTGCTCCCGGCTGACCGGAAGTTGATGTAATGGATACACCCGGTGCTTGTCCCTGAAGCGACTGCAGCGGGTTCAATTGATTGCGTTTCTGCAGTTCTTCACCCTCCACCTTCAAATTGGCTCCTGTATTCAGTTTTTTCTTTTGTACACCGTAGCCAATGACCACCACCTCTTCGAGATCGGAAGCTTGCGGCTGTAGGCGGATCACCATATTGGGACCAGTAATTTTAACTTCCTCCGTTTTGTACCCTACGTAAGTAATGGTCAATACAGTCCCTGTGCTGGCTGCAATAGAAAACTTGCCCGATTCATCGCTGCTCGTTGAAATCTTCCGATTCTTTACGCTGATACTCGCGCCCCCGATCGGCAATCCTGAATCAGCCGAAACAACCGATCCGGTGAAGGATTGTGCCCAGACCAAAGAGGTCACGCTGGTCATAACAACGACCGCTATGCCCCTGCTCAACAATTGTTTGCTTATCATATGTCTTGATTTATAAATTGGTTTTTTATTATTTTAATTTGACCTGCAAGGCTTTGCCTGTATAGGTTACCACTGTAGATTTTGCTGATGAAACATCCAGTCCGACGGCATTCCTGTCGCTGACAAAAATGATATTGAACTTTCTTTTGGTCAGCATGCCGTCGAAATCTCCCTGACGGCTGGCCAAAGACAGTATCTGTGCAGAATTGTCATAGCTGAAATCAATGCGGCTATATTTCCCTTTTTCATAATTATAATTGCTCCCTTCGTCTTCATAGAGTGAAAACTGACCGTCTGCTCCGGCATAGATATAAAGATCCAGCACATCCGGCTTTCTCTCGGCCGTATACTGCATGACAGGTCCAATGGGCACTATTGCTCCGGCTCTGACATAAACAGGGATACGTTCGTATGGTGCTGCAATAAGCATATCCTGCCCGCCTGCTACCATCTTACCACTGTATAGATCATACCAGCTGGCTCCTTTTGGAAAGTGTATCTTGCGTGAGGTCGCTCCTTTTTCAGTGACTGGACTGATGAGCAAGGATGGTCCCCAAAGATATTGGTCGTTACTGTCGAATCCATCTTTATCCTGCGGGAAATCCATGGCAAGTCCACGTATCATCGAATAGTCTTCAAAAAAAGTCTTCGCGGCAAGACTATAATTATAGGCCAGTAATTTATACCGTAGATTGATCGCATAGGTCATGCTTTTATAGGCCGGATGATCCACAGGAGCGATATTATACGGCTCGCGGTAGGGATATTGTCCATGCGCCCTGAACAAAGGCAAGAATGCCCCGTATTGGTACCAGCGGCTATTTAGCTCGCGCCACTCCTCCAAGTCTGCCGCATTAGGTTTGTGAAACCTATTTTCAACCAAAAAGCCACCCGCGTCCATTGTCCAATAAGGTGTCCCGGACATCGAGAAATTGATACCACCAGCAATCTGATCTTTCATGTCATGCCATCTCGAAGCAATATCGCCGCTCCAGGCCGCCGCCGCATAGCGCTGCTGCCCTGCAAAAAAAGATCGCGTCAGAATAAATACCCGTTTGTTAGGATCTGTTTCACGCTGGCCCTCATAGATACCCTTGGCATTTTGCAAAGGGAACGCATTATAATAGCGAACAGATGACCCTATACTCGGCTGAAAAACCGATTTACGCTCATCCAGATCAATATTGGAGTGAATATCTGGTTCGCTGGCATCCATCCACCAGGCATCGATCCCAATTTTGAACAGGTTGTTGTCCAACAATTTCCAGAACCCGTCGCGGGCCGCTTTGTTGAAAGGATCATAAAATGTCGAGGTATAGCCCTTTCCGATCCAGTCTTTTCTGCCATCATAAATATTTCGTGGATAGATCCATTTGTTAGCCTTAAATTCTTGGTATACGGAAGACTCTTCATTGATTTTGGGCCAGGCCGAAATCATGATCTTAAAGTGCTGATCATGCAGCTTCTTCACCATGGCTTGAGGATCTGGGAAACGCTTTACATCAAATTTCTGGCTCCCCCAGTCATTTTCAGCCCAGTAAGACCAATCCTGCACAATATTGTCGATTGGAATCTTACGTTTGCGAAATTCAGCTGCGACCGCTTCAATTTCCGCTTGCGTTTTATAGCGTTCTCTGCTCTGCCAAAATCCGAAGCTCCAAAGCGGCATAATCGGTGCCTTGCCGGACAAGTGGCGATAACCTGCAATGACCTCATCCATTGATGCGCCCTGAACAAAGTAATAATCAATGGCATCGCCAGCTTCCGAATTAAAGGAAAATACGTTTTTACGCGCTTCTGGGATAGGGCTCTGCCAGTTTAAGGTAAAATAAGATTCCCCTCCATCTGGTATCCATTCCATTCGGATCTGGTGGATCTTATCTTTCTGAAGGTCTCTCTCAATTTCAAAGGTACCTGCATTCCAGGATTGCCGCCAGCGGTCAGCGACCAGCTCCCCATCAATCCAGACTTTCATATAACCCGAATATTTAAAATGCAGCACATGTTTGCCTGTGTAGGGCGAAGAGAAACTTCCGGCATAGATGACTTTGCTTTCGGCCAGATTTACGCCCTTTGGAAACTTGTGCTGATCTGTTAGGTAGCCATAGTCAATGATTGATTCCGGCCGGGATAGATAAATCTCTTCGCCCTTGTTCCGATTTACATAGGTTGCTGTGAGCCAACCCGGTTCACCTTCTTTTGACTGCAGCTTAAAAGCATTTAGGGGTAATAATGGCCTCACGTCGCCCGCTTTTGTAATGGAGTAATTGTGCCATAAAATACCATAGTTATTGGTAGACAGTAAAAAGGGTATTCCGATTTCTGTATTATATTGCAGCAGCGAAACCTGTTTTCCGCGGTTATAATTCATCACCGCATTCTGATGTTGGCCGAGTCCATAGATCCCTTCTTCCGCATTGACAATAAAGTCTTGGTTAATGTGATAAAATGCATCACCTTGATAACTATTGGCTAAGAAAGAACTGGAATTCCGCTTTGCTTCTTTAAAGATGGATTGCCCCTTAAGATCAAAAAATTCCACTTTACCATTCATCAAAGAAACCACTGCCTGCATATTGGCCGTTTGTACATTTACCGTCGAGTCGGTCGAGCTTACCGCGAGTGATTTTACTTGCCGGCGCAGTGAATCGACGATCACTAAGCTTGTTTGTCCTGGTAAGGCTGCACCAGCCGGAACAGCTGTGACACGCACAATCTTGTCGGTCACGACATCCAAATAAATATCCTGATCAATGGAGGTCTCCGAATTTTTGAAGCTGACCTTAATACCAGAAGGCATTTTTTCATAATGAGCTTTATTGGCTTGGCTAAATCCCTGCTGCACGATTGCGAAGAGCATCAAACCACTTAAAGCGTACGTTAAGTTGCGCATTTAAATAAGATTTATTGGTTATTATATTCCCTTGGTTATTACACGTCCTTTCCTATTGAAAGAACAGATCAAATATAGAATGCAACCGGTTGTATAAGGGGTATGTTTTGTTAACTTTTAGGGGTTATTTTGTTAACTTATGCGGGAATACTCGCGGGAAACACTATCGATAACCCACTTATTTACAAGCTTTTTCGATAAAAAGAAGGCAGGTTGCCAAATGCAGATTTAAAATATTTGCTGAATTGTTTCGGATTTCCGAATCCTACTTCATAAGCAATTTCAGCCATCGATAATTTCGAGTTCTGAACCAGATGCATGGCACGTTTGAGCCGTATATGTCGGATGTATTCCATCGGTGAATAGCCTGTGATGGCAAGCACCTTTTTATAAAGCCCTACGCGGGTGAGGTTCATTCTTTTGGCTAGCAGTTCGACAGAAAGCGAAGAGTCACTGAGATCCTGTTCAATTTCCTTTACCAACACACGGATAAACTGTTCATCAGCAGATACGATATCGGGCTGCGCCAGATTAACGTTGATCTGTTTTTTATACCGTTTTACCAACGTCTGCTGCTGATGGAGTATCTGCGCCAACTTTGAACGCAGTAGACTGATATTAAAAGGTTTGTTGATATAATCTGTTGCACCTGCCTGTAAGGCCTCCAGTTCAATCTTCTGATTGACTACCGCAGTTACAATCAGCACAGGGATATGAACCAACTTAGCCTGGGCTTTTATAAAGTGGCAAAAATCCAGTCCGCTCTCTCCAGGCAGGCTGAGATCCGTGATGACAAGATCGACCTGATGCTTGCTTAGGATCAATTTTGCATCATTAATACTTTGTGCAGCGTGAATTAGGTAGACCGAACTCAGGGTTCGCTCCAAGTAATGAAGGAAGTCAATATCATCTTCCACCAATAAAATAGCGGGTTTATCCTGCTTACTGCTTTCGACGGGATCGGCGCTCGCTACGGCCTTATTTATAGGCAACTGAACATTAAATGTCGTCCAGTGCGCATTGCTACTCAGCCTGATAGTTCCACTCAAGAATTCGACATAGTCTTTGACAATAGAAAGCCCGATGCCTGTACCCTGATTCAGTTTTCCATTTGGCACATCCAGTTGTATGTAACGTTCAAAAACGCGGGCTTGTAAATTTTCGGGAATCGCTATACCCTGATTTTGAACGTCAATACACAGTATCTTTCCTTTTTCTTGTTCAGTGATTTCGGCATTGAATGCCACAATGCCGGATACTGGGCTAAATTTGACCGCATTTGACATCAGATTGAAAATAATGCTTTCCAATTTGTTTTTGTCAAACCAGGACAGATATGTGTCTGGAGCGATATTGACCTGCAGCGAGATCTGATTGCTTTGAGCCATTACTGCAAAGGCATCGAGCTGTTCGCGGATAAATCCCATGAGATCCCCATACTCTTCGTTCAGTTCAAGTTCACTTTTCTCCAATTTTCTAAAGTCCAGCAGCTGATTGACCAATTTAAGCAGGCGGTCTGCATTCTTCTTGATTAAGTTTAGGTCGGCTTTTTTTTCTGGATGCTGTTCTTCATCCAGCAGCTGCTGTGCTGGAGTTAGAATCAAGCTGATCGGAGTCCTGAATTCATGACTTATATTGGTAAAGAAACGTGTTTTCAACGCATCCATTTCCTTTGCCTGTGCAGCTTGTTGCTGAGCGAGGTAAAGTTGATTACGCGTCCTGACACGCAGTTTTGTCAAATAAAAATAAGCCCATAGGACGACTAGTATCAAACCGGCATAAAAAAGAAAGGCCATTGTTGAGCGCCAAAACGGTGGCTGTATATCGATTGTCAAAAGTAGTACACCATCTGACCAGCTACTTGAATCGATAGCATGCCGAATATACAAACTGTAGCTGCGGGTGTCCAGATTGGTAAAACTGGCCCGCATGGTTCCCGGTTCAAAATCAAACCATTCATCACTTAGACCAGCAAGCTGATATTGGTAGAGTCCATTATGTTGCTGTAGGTAGTCAAAGGTTGAGAACTCCAGCGAAATGGCATTGAGGTTGTACGGAAGCCTCAGTTCCTTAAGATCATTCAGGGCTTGATCGTAAATGACCCGGCCCGAAAATTCCTCACCGACGGCTACCCGCTTGTTAAATAAATAGAGATTGGACAAAAGCGGCAAGATCAGTTCACTTTCGCGGCTAATTTTCGCAGGATCAATAAAATTGAACCCCTTTGGCCCACCAAAGACAAGTCTTCCGTCCCGCATTTTTAAAGCAGCGTTTTCATTGAATACATTCCCCTGAAGGCCCAATTCCTGCGTAAAATTGCGGATGATAAACTTCTCTGCCTGCCCTGTACCGACAATCGCCGACAGGCCTTTGTTTGTGGAAGCCCAAACATCACCTTGATCATCGACCAAGAGTGCCAGGATTGCATCGTCGCTAAGCCCATCTTGCTGTGTAAGATAGCTTATTTTCGCACCATCGATTACATGCAGTCCCTCTTGTGTCGCTACCCAAATACGACCAGTTTTGTCCTCTTTGATATCATAAATTAAATCATTCATGAGTTTCATAGGCGAACTAGATGTATTGATATAGGTAATCTTCTCGTCGGGTGTCAACAGTGCCAATCCTGTAGCTGTGCCGATCCAGAGACGTTTTTTTGAATCCTCAAATAAGACAGAGATATAATTGCTGTTGATTGTTTGGCCCTGCCGTGTATATGTTTTCGAAAACTGTTCTGTTTTTTTATCAAACAGGTACAGGCCGGTACTTAGCGTTCCTATCCAGAACCGATGTTGACTATCTTCATAGATCTCCCATACACTATCGTCATTCAATTTACCGGGGGCCGAGTCACGGTGGAAAACCTTAAAACTTTTGCCGTCAAATCGACACATACCACCTCGATAAGTTCCTATCCACAGCCTGTCTTCCGCATCCAGCAATAAGGAAACAATCACGTTGCTGCTCAAACTATTGGGATCCTGAGGATCATGCAGGTATTGCGTAAAGGTTTTCTGACTGATATCATAATAGAGCAATCCCCCACCATTTGTCCCAATCCAGAGATTACCCTTTCGATCCTGTACAAACTTATTGACGTCGTCAAAGGGAAGTGATTTGGGAAGTCCAGGATAGTTCTTGACTAAGGAGAATAATAACAAGTTGGGATGATAATAACTGATGCCGCCTTTGTATGTTCCCGTCCAGATAATACCTGACTTATCCCGATATAAAGCCGTTATGCTATTGTAAGGTAGGCTTCGTAAATCATATTTATCGTTACCGATGATTTGTACACTTTTTGTTTTTTTATCATAAACATTGATCCCACCATGGTCAGTTCCTAGCCAGAGATGCCCTTTATCATCTTGAACGATATTGCCTACAAAAGGATTGGATAGTTCTTTTTGGAGATGTTGAATTGATCCATCTTTCGGGTCAAGCCAGTATACACCGATTGGAATATCCTTTGAGAAGATCCATATGGCCCCGTCCTGATCGGCAAATAGATTATAATTTACCAGCTTATTGCTGATCGGCAATAAGCTAGTTTTGGTACTTCGCAGTGATTTCGTATCAATGTGGCTCAGCAGGCCATTTTCGTAGATTACCCAGATCGTGTGGCCTTGCCCAGCTATCACATCGGCGATTCGGTTGTTCTTGGTCAACGGCGGTACAGTACGATAGGTTTTCTTTAAGCTATCGTACAAGATCAGCGAACGATCGCTATACAATAGTGCAAAGGTCTGCCCTTCCAGCTGTCTTATCGTATGTACGTCTTTGACGGGCAACTTTAAGCGGGTCAGTATGGAATCAAGCTGCTGGACGATAATGCCTGAATACTGATCATACACATTCATCCGGTTGCTGGTACGGATCCATACATTGCCTTCTGGTCCCTCAAAGATCGCGGAAATCGAATTTCCACTCAGCCCGGTACGTTTATTGGCAGAATAGCGAAAATTTGTGAATTGCGCCCCATCAAATCGGCTCAGGCCAGATTCGGTACCAAACCAGAGGTAGTTGTACTTATCCCTGAGTGCGCAATTGACATGATTATGGACCAGGCCCTGGTCAGAAGTTAAGGTTTTAAACGCATACGTATTGACCTGGCTCCAAACGGAAGATTGCCCTAAGAAAAGGAAAAGAAAGAGTTGGAGATACGCGTAAAAAAAAGACTTAAGCTGCTGCATTGGTTATCATCTCCCCAATGATACAAAAATTGAGCAAATACAGCAAATCAAGTTGCTATTCATATAAGCTTTAACATGGTCTTTTGATCGTTTAATCATTATACAACACGCACTATCACCTCTTATCATATTTCCAATATAAAAAATGGCATTATTGAGACAACTATTCTTTATCCCCCTAACCATGTTACCACATTGCGATCATGTTCGTAAGTTAAATCGGAATAATACCATTTTTACAGGGATATAGCTAGGGGTTAACAAGGGTTTACCCCTGTTATACCCCTGTTAACCCCCTGTTATCCCCCTGTTAAACCCCTACTAATAGTAGAACTGGTATAAATTAATTAATACGTTTTGTAGGAAAAATTGAAGATCAGTTTTACAATGAAGCGCTTCCAAAAGATTGCTATTAAATAGCCATGAAAATAGCACTATTCAAACAGCCCTATCAGGCAATAGAATTGCTAAAACCAGATGTTTAGATCTGACTAAAAATTCTTTATTTACCGCTCGAAATAGCAGTTCAAAATACTGGAAACTTACTGAAATTGCTTAGGCCTGTCTTTTTCTGCTGCTCTTGCGGCAATCTCATCAATGCGTTTTTTGCGGGTATCTGGTCTTTTGGCGAGAACAATCCATTGCAACATCATTTTTTTGACGGATTTACTCAATCCAAGAAAATAATCTTTTGAACCAGCGTAATGTTGAAATGCTTCATCCAAATCCTGGGGAATAATTAATTCTTCCACACTGTCCAAAATTGACCAAGAACCATTTTCTTGTGCTATTTTTATGACCTCATGCCCCGCTGGAGTCATCAGATTCGCATCGATTAGTTTTTTAACTTTTTCTTTGTTAATTTTAGACCAGGTACTATTGGGTTTTCTTCGGCTAAATAACTGCATAAACGAAGTATCATCAATCGGCCTCCTCGTGCTATCAATCCAACCAAAACACAATGCTTCATCCACAAGTTCTGTCCAGTTGACCACCGGTAAATTTGATTTTTTAGTATTACAGATCACCCAAATTGATTGTGCTATGTGATGATTGTTCTCAAGCCAAAATCGCCACTCTTCTTTTGTATTCACGTAAATAGTGACTCTCTCCGCCAAATTCTGTTTGATCATTGATATAGTTTTTTAGTCCTTACTGGTATGGATAAAATTTGTCTATTGTGAAAATACGTTTTTTTTGAATACTAGTCATCCATGTTTTGCACAACAACGACCAGCTTGTCCTATAGACAATATCAGCCCGCTGCTCTATTTCCCATTTTTCCTCACTTGCCAAATGATTATTTTTCGTAGGCGCCAAGTCGATAGCGTCGAATAGCGTAAAAAAACCAGCAACAGCCAATAATGGTAATTAAAGTCAAGCTAATCAGGATTTTCTTTATCATACGTATTTATTTTTGCATTTCGTTTCAAATAATAAGCCCTTAAAAAAATTACAATCAACACAGAAGTTAATCCCGAGACCAGAAAAGACGAAAACTGGAAAATAGCTTCACCAAACACTTTACTGTCGCCAAAACACTGTACTGAGTTTCCCCATATATCAGTGCCCATAGCCCCCTCATAAATACATTTCCGACAAGCCCAATATTCGGGAAGTATAATTCCGAGATAAATTGGCACCAAAATACCATAACAAGTAAGCAGAATAATTGTTATTGCACGATTCAATTCCATATGATCTATATACCTAAACCTTTTATTCGTTAAACACCACAATCGCCAATTTACAGTATTACAATAGCTAAAAAATCGATAGTTTATAAGTGTTGGCAATCATTTATAATTCGTTAGCGATCCATCAATTTACACAAACGTTTGTGTATTCAATTTACTTGAATCTCTAACTTATTCTCAGTATACTCGTGATAACATTATAATCAATTACCCAGAACGGCAGCTCAAAAAATAGACTAAACAGACAGTAAAAACAACATTACCGGAATACGGACTAATATATTCTTATAGCAACATATTTTAAAACGCTAAAAAAATGAAACAGATTGGCTTAAAAATCAAACGGGAATGGAAGTTTCTTTCCATATTCGTCATCTGCTCTTTACCCGGCTTATTCAGCATGGCACAATCCAACACACCGGTCCTCCGTATCGGTATCATGGCCGATATGCAATACGCAGACAAAACAGACCACGGTAGCCGTTTCTACCACAATTCGTTAATGAAGGTCGATACGGCTGTAGACTTCTTCAATCGCAATAAGGTCGATTTTTCATTGATTCTTGGCGATCTTGTCGACGAAGGTCCAAAAGATCTAACTATACTGTTAAAACATCTCTCCCCTTTAAAAAAACCGACTTATTGTCTACTTGGAAACCACGACTATGTCAACGTATCCAAACCAGATCTTTTGCACACTACTTTTGGGATGCCAGCTAAATACTACGCATTTACAAAAGGGAAATGGCGATTTGTTTTCTTAAATACGAATGCGCTCAGTGAATATGCCACAACGCCCAATTCAGCAGACCAACGTGAATGGAAAACCCTGGCGGATAGCCTACAGACAAGCGGAAGGAAAAATACGCAACCCTGGAATGGCGGAGTTGACCGTAAACAACTCGAATGGTTACAAAACGAACTTGCCCAAGCGCGGAAAAACAAAGAGCATGTGATCGTATTGACACATCATCCTTTATTGCCAGAAAACGGCTATGAAACACTCAATAACCAGGCGGTTCTTGATATACTATACAAATTCCCCGAAGTTAAGCTGGTACTTTCCGGTCATAATCATAAAGGCAATTATGTAATGGCAAATAATATTCCTTTTGTAACCATGGAAGGTATGATCGAAACAGCTACCAGCAACGCCTATGGACTTTTGGAACTCTATCCGAAAGAAATCAAAATCAAAGGCCAGGGTAGACTCAGTTCAAGAGTTTTTAAATTATCATCCAAATAGGGCTCAATCGGGTGATTAATAAACTCACCATAAATGAGATTTAAATAAAACACCCGCAACAGCTAAAGCCGTTGCGGGTGTTTTTTATTGAATGGGTTTAGACAAAAATGCTATTCCATGGTTGGATTAAATGTTCCGCCCCAATCTTTATTCTGCTTGATATTTGGGTTCTTGTCAATGACCGACTGCGCGACGGGAAAGAAATAATAGGTATCGGGTACCAAATTCACTTTGTTTCCTGTACTAGGCACCTGCAAGACGCTATATTTGAACTGATTTTCTTTCAATGTGTATGTTTTGGCCAATGCATTGGCATCATCCAGATTCATCTCGGTTCCATTTGAATTTATTGCTATCGCTTCAACTCCATGTTTGGTTGTATTGTTCAGTACATTGAGCTTACGTAACCTTCTTAAATCCCAAAAACGATGTCCCTCAAAACAAAACTCAATATTACGCTCTGCCAAAATAGCTTCACGCATTTGTTCCTTCGTGGTTGCTGTTATGCCATATTTATTGTCTGCGCCTGGCTCGATTCCCGCTCTTTTCCTAATTTGCGTAAGCAGGTCTAAGGCTGTCGCAAAATCTCCTGTTTCATTTGCCGTCTCAGCATAATTCAATAGAACCTCGGCATAGCGCATCAACACAAAGTCGACATCATACTGAGTTTCCACTTCGGTTTGCTTTAATGACAGTTTGGAATTTTTTAAGATAAAAAACCCGCTATATCGATCCAAATTGGACGATGGAGTTTTTGCCTTCGGGTTAATGCCAAAATCATCTAAAGCCGGAGCAATACCGACAGAAGTGTATTGTCTTTTGCCGGTCTTGCCGGAAACTTCATAAATTTTGGCATTCCACACAATAGACTTGTCAAAACGCGGATCGCGGTTTTCCCAATAGGATTGTAGAAATTGATCCTCTGTCTTATGGTATTTACCCGCTTGATCGGAATATAACTTTCCGTCTTTCATTGGAAAAGCTTTTACAAATTCCCAGGATGGAACGGAACCTGCCGGCCCCCTACTTTCGGATCCCGGACGTACGCCATTATCCCAATTGGCAACTTTATTTGGATAGGTATTAATCACAGCAAAAACAACCTCTGGCCCCTTCTCTACCAGCGCAATGTTGGAATAATCTGAAGTCAAACTATAGCCATCCGCCTTAAGCTGATCATAAGCTAATTTATTTGCGGTATTGGCCTCCTGCCAATAGGCATTTCCATAAGGATTGGATGGGTTAAACTGTGGAGAAGCCTTATATAACAATACCTTTGCTTTAAAAGCGGCTGCAAAATCACCATCAATTTTTCCATAATCTGCCGTTCCTTTTGCAATTGTTTTTGGCAATTGTGAAATAGCCTGATCCAGATCTTTAACGATCAGCTCAAAACATTCTTTTGTCGAATTGCGGGGGACATTAAGATCATCATTTTTTAGATCTTGCGGTACAGTAATATAAGGAACACCGCCGTGGATCCTGACCATATTAAAATACATAAAGGCACGCATAAACAACGCTTGGCCAATCACCGTTTTTTTAAAATCGTCTTTTAACGAACTACTTTCATTGACTTTCTGTATGGCCGTATTGATTTTCCGGATGGTTGTATAATCCCATGATTTGTAAGAACCATTGTTGACGGTAACCGCATCCAATGGAAAAGCGATCCCGATTAGTTGTTCCGAATTTCCGTCCGCACCAGAATTCCAGTTACCAAATAGTGGATATAAATTGGCAAGATAGCCGTTCACTAGATTTGGATCAGCCCATACCTTAGCTTCATCCAGCGAATTGAGGTCCTCAATGTCCAATACGTTTTTACAGGATGACATGCACAAGGCCAATGCAATTAAAGGATAATATATTTTTTTCATCTTTTTTTCATTTAAAATTTAACATCAAGTCCAAACGTAAAGGTTTTCATGACTGGATAAGAATCATACAGCTTTTGTTCGGGATCGTGAAACTCTTTCATTGGCGAAAAAACAAACAAATTGGTCCCGTTAAAAAACAGATTGACATCTTTCACACGCAGTTTCTCTGTCATGCTTTTCGGCAATCGATAAGAAACATTAATGTCACGTAAACGCAAATAGGCTCCATTTCTTATCCAGAATGACGAAGGTGCTGCACCGGATTCGGCCCAGCCTGAGTACCCCGTTGGCCGCGGATATTTGGCATCGGTATTATCCGGTGTCCAGACATCGGAGGCCCAAATCGGATAATATGGACGGAAAGTATCGCCGTGCTGGCGCATTCCACCGCCTTCTTGATTACTAATCATACGATCATAAGCAAGAACTCCCTGAAATAAGGCTGAGACATAAAAGCCCTTCCAGCTCGCATTGAATCCAAACCCATAATTGATGCGCGGAGAATTATTGTCCGACAATAACTGCAAATCGTTATCATCAATTTTCCCATCCGGGCCACCTGAATAGTTCGCCCCCTGAATGTCTTTATATAGAATCATCCCAGGAAAAGGATCCCTTCCGTAGGTCTTAAATCCTTTTGCTTTCAACGCATCAGCTTCAGCCTGTGTCCTAACCAAACCAAGGGATTCTAAGCCGATAATTCGATTCTCAGGTCGTCCAATTCTGGAGCGAAAGTTCTGCGGTTGGCCCGATGCATAAGAAGGTTCTTCGTCAATGATGTCCCAACGGTCTTTGGCATACCCCAGATTGGCATTGAGACCATAAGCCACTTCACCAACCTTGTCATTCCAGTTAAAAGAAATCTCGCCGCCTTTATAACTTCTCGCCGCATAGTTTTCAGGAGCAAGTGCACGACCGTAATTGTCAGGGACTTTCAACGATCTTGGACCAAGAATATTGGTTTCCTTGCGTGAAAACAGATCAAGGCTACCGGTCAGCTTATTATTAACAAATCCAAAATCTAAACCCAGGTTTACACTCTTAGAAGTTGTCCAGGTTAGATTTTGTGTTGGGGTTGCACCATACGCAATACCATTATAATAGCGGTCACCAAACATATAGCCGCCCGAGGTGGTATACTTTTCTAAATAACCAAATTGCCCGATTCGATTGGCATTGACATCCAAATCATTACCCGTTGTACCATAAGAAGCTCTGAACTTCAAATCCGATATTGTATTTTTTAAATCCGTAAAGAAGTTTTCGTCCGATACACGCCAGGCTGCTGATACTGAAGGAAAAAATCCCCACCGCTTATCCGTCGGAAATAATGGTGAACCATCGTAACGAAAAGAAAACTCCGCAATATATTTATCCGCATAATTGTAGTTGGCACGCCCGATGATACCACGTCTCGAATCGATCGTTTCATTGGCAGTTGTCGACCTAAAGTTGCGATCTGTAGGATAAATAAACATTTGATCTAGGGCTGTAATTGGATTTTCTGCCCTTGAAGTGACATAAGTCCCTCCTTTTTTGGACTGTTCATAAACCAATGTTCCGTCTACGGAATGTTTACCAAACTTGCGGTTATAGTTTAAAAACCAGTTTACCTGATATTCCCACAATCGCTGTGGGCTGTAATCCATGAAAGGCTGGCTCTGACTAAAAGTAAAAATATTAATATTAGCTTCTGATGGCGGAGCTGGTATAAAGCGGTTGTCATTCGGATTTAAAGAGGTAAAGGTATAGTTCTTTTGAAAACTCATATAACGCTTGCGCATATAGTCTTGAGCAATGTAACTTCCTACAACTTTTGTCGAAAGGCCCTGTACCAATTTATCCAGCTTCAAGTTTAGGGTCATAATAGGATTGACCTGCCGCACTTTACGGTCTATATAGCGATCCCCGATGACCTGATCGATCACATTCCACGCCTGCCAGCTTCCCATAGGCGTCTGTACAGGATAAGCCGTTGGTGTATTGCTCGGTGTTCCGTCTGCATTCAGGTAAAAAGGATACATCTTTGGCCAGTTGAATGTAACGCGGTAGAAATCGGATACATCAAAATCATCATCATTGGAAGATGTGCTAAAGGGCCAAAAAAAGCGTTTCGAATTCGTCTGGTTGGCTGAAATATTAAAATCCATGCTAAAATCTTCGGTAATCTGCGCGGAGATATTGCTCCTTAGATTAAATTTCTCATGATCCAAAGATTTATAAGATCCATTTTCTTTACGGTAGCTCAGCAAGCTATAATAAGTAATTTTGTCGCCACCCCCATTAACCGATATCGATTGTCGATGTGTAAACGGATTGCGCCAAATAACGTCATTGGCATTGTAATTTTTGTCCTTGAAATAATCAAACTCTTTTTGTCCATTTGGGATGGAAAGACCACGAAATTCGGCGACCCGGTTTTGATAGGTGAGTTCATCTTTCGCAGTGGTTAAATTAGCTAGGAGCTCCTGTGTTGGTGTATTGAAAGTATAATTACTTTGTACATTAAAGACTGGTGCTTGCGCTGTTCCTTTTTTTGTCGTTACCACCACTACACCATTACCGGCCCGGGTGCCATACACTGCGGCAGTTGCAGCATCTTTTAAGAAGGTCATTTGGTCAACCTCGTTCGCTTCAAGCACATCGAACGCAGCTTTATCGCGAACCACGCCATCAATTACATAGAGTGGTTCTGCAAAACTCCCCCGGATACGCAAGCTCGACGATGCTCCGGCCATCCCCGAAGTATTAGTGACATTGACACCTGCGGCTCTACCGGCGAGTGAATTGGAAAGATTTGAACTGGGGATGTTTTTTAACTGTTCTGCATTGACGGTAGCAACCGAACCAGTAATATTCCCTTTCCGCTGCTTACCATAGCCAATGATTACGACCTCTTCAAGTGCTTGATCACTCGAAACCATGACGACATTGACGTTGCCTGTGGAAACGGCCACCTCCTGTTTTGTAAACCCTTGGTAGTTCACGACCAGAACATCACCGCGCTTTGCGCGAATAGAAAAAACACCTTGTTGATTGGAGGACGTTTGAACGGATGTTCCTTTGACGGTGATGGTAGCACCGGCTAATACCTGACCTTTCTCATCTTTGATGATCCCTGTAACCTGATCTTGATCGACAATAGCATTGATCGGATCCAGATTCAGCGCGTAAGAATCGGGCTGACTAAACAGCAGGCAGAGCCCCAAAAGGCTAATGGATCTCGCCTTTCCATGAAGAAAAAAATTTCTCATCATAATTACAAATTGGTTTAAAATAATAAAGAACCGTGGGGTTCAACTTTGGTTTATTGACTTTGCATGCCTCTCTTTTTATAAAAAACAGCAAAAGTGGATTAGATTGTCTATTAAATTTAAAAAACAAAATCATATTAACGAAATTAATATGATTTTTTAATCTAAAATTCACAGAAACGTTACATGCTTAAAATAGGGAATGGAAATGCTTGGCACAGCAGTCCCGATCTTCAGGTAGAACACCTAAAAACGGTAGCGAACACAGGGATTTAAAGTGGATTTATATCCCTGTATGAATAATCTCTAGGAAATTTTATTTTCAGGCGAGCCGCGTACGATCAATGTAGAGGCTCCGAATGGGGCTTAAAAAAATAAGAGCCTAAAACTGTAAGCTGGCATTTAGACAAAATTGCCGCCCATTATAGGTTGGTAATACCACATAACTCTTTTTTGAATTCTGCAATCGACTGTCTACCAAAGGTAGCAACCAATAGGCGATTTTAGTACTTAAGATACCGACCCCAGCTCCCATAGCGATATCTGAGAACCAGTGCTTGTCATTGTGCATCCGCAGATAACCGGTACCCGCGGCAACAGCATACCCCGCTATTCCGTACCAAATTGACTCCTGTCTGTATTCCTGCCAAAGCAGTTCCGCACCAACAAATGCAGTGGCAGCATGCCCTGAAGGAAAGGAATTGTTCGCTGAACTGTCCGGCCGCCATACAGGAATGGTCGATTTCATAATTCTCACGGTTGAAGTCATAATAATATTGGAAACCGCTGTTGTGAACAGGCGTTGTTTAAGGTTATGTTTCGCAGGTACACCGACCGCATCCAGAACAAAAACTCCGGCAGTTCCAGCAAAACGGGTGAAATCGTCCAACTTAATTTTTCCGCTCTTCCCTCTCGAAACGCCGTCTCTAATGTCTTCATCTATCCCTTTTAAAAAGGGATTCCCTTTGGCAACAATACCATAGGTGATCAATCCAACAGGAACAGCAAGTTCTTTGTAAGGAATTTTCTTAAAAAAATGAGATCCGCTGCTCGAATCCGAAGGTTGTTCCAACTGGATCTGCGCAAATGAGGTAACCGGCATTACAAAAAGTAAAACCAGTAGCCAATAAAAAACAATCTGTTTCCTGTAATCGATCATTTTAGCCTTAAAAAATTTTATAATGCGCAAAGATAATATTTATAAACTACCTCTTTGACAGTATTACTCCATACAGCACGACAATATTGGGCATCAATCTCCATTTTATCATTAAAACAAAGGAAAAAGCAACGAAAGTCTGCTGTTTACACCATTTATATAAACAGCAGACTTTAACTTCAAAATATATAAATGATCAAAATCCTATCGTAACCCCGTTGGCAATGATAGCATCTTTTTTCACAACAACGATGCCGTCACAGATCATATGCGTATCAAAATCGCCATCATTCAAGCCCGGTCCACCAATGATACGAACGTCATCTCCAATACGGCAGTTCTTATCCAAAATTGCATTTTCAATATAACAACGTTTACCGACGCCTACCGGTGGTGGCTTTTGTGTATTTCCCAATTCCAATACTTCTTCCAATTGCTCATAGTAATCTGTTCCCATCATGTAGGTCGATTTAATAACCGTCCCTTCACCAATACGGGAACGTATCCCAATAACAGACCTCTCCAGTTTATCTCCATTTAAAATACATCCATCGGCAATTACCGTATTATTCAAGGTTGTCCCCGAAATTTTCGAAGGTGGAAGCATCCGCGCACGTGTATACACGGTTTCATTAAACAGGTTGAAATCCGGAATGTCATCCGTTAATCCGATATTGGCATCAAAAAAGGATTTGATGGTTCCGATATCGGTCCAATAGCCATCAAATTGATAACTTAACACGCGAAGTGCTTCAATGGCATCCGGTATAATTTCCTTGCCAAAATCCATCCCCGGGTTGGCAATTAAAAGGTTACGCAAGATGTTTTTTGAGAAAACATAAATCCCCATGGATGCCAGATAATGCCTTCCCTGCTTATGCAAAACCTCGGAGACCTCTGAGGTCCAATTTAATACTTCATCCTTATCGGGCTTTTCGACAAAAGCAGTAATCTCATTAGTTTCATTCGCTTTTAAAATACCAAATCCCGTAGCATCCTTACCATTGACTGGTATAGTCGCAATGGTAACATCCCCCCCATTTTCAACATGGAAGTCAATCAGCTTCGAATAATCCATTTGGTATAACTGATCACCAGACAAGACAAGAATGTAGTCGTAATCTACATTCAGGAGATGTTTCTGCGTTCGCCTAACGGCATCAGCCGTACCCTCAAACCAACGATCGCCCTCATTGGTCTGTTCGGCAGCCAAGATGTCAACAAAGCCCTTACTGAAAATGCTGAAATTGTAAGAATTTTTGATGTGTGTGTTCAAAGAGGCTGAATTGAACTGCGTCAGTACGAAGATCTTATTATAGCCAGAATTCAAACAGTTCGAAATCGGAATATCGACCAAACGATATTTTCCAGCTATTGGAACCGCTGGTTTCGAACGTTGCTGTGTCAATGGGAAAAGGCGCGACCCTCGACCTCCTCCCAATACAAGGGAAACTACTTTGTGTATCATACCTCAATCCATTAATTGGTTATAAAATTGTTATCTTCAAGAACAAGGACCTGATCAGGTTTAGTCTCGAGATTCTTTAAATTCAGGTTTAAGAATCCTTATTAAATTAGCAATTTTCCGGATAAGAAGCAAACAACAATTTTGATCAATCATTCTTTTTACAAAAAAATAATTTTCGAAAAACGAACAGAAACATGTTTAATTTTAACCGATTAAAAGACGATGATGACAAGTCCGTGTCTCCCATAGGTTTAATATCCAAATAGACCAGTGAATAAAAAAAGGCAGTAGATATAGCCAACAAGTAATAGGTTAACACCTATTTGCGGATATTTCTTTTGGGTAAATAACCATAGGATCTCAATAAAGGCATAAATGGACAACGGTGCTGCAAGACTGACGGTCATAAAATAGAGTAAATATCCAGCCCCCAAACCATCATTTTGTTGTTTAAGAATCAAATATGGGACAAGAAGTAGCAGAAAGGCGATGCAGACTACAGAAAATCGAATAAAAAAATGTCGTTTTAGTTTTCTATCCCCTTTAAGAGGCTTATACATAAACAGTGTTGAGCCCGATAGATATAATGATAACAACAAATAACCGATATAGTAATGTGCGCTCTCCAAACCATTCCAATCTTGATTAGCGTAGGCAAGACCAACAATTAGAAATAAAACAATAAATAAAACTACTTTAATATAATTCATCTAAAAACATCAGGGGATTATCCCTACTAGAGTAATTGAACGCTATAAATTTTAATATCGTATGGAACACACCTGAATTTCAAGATTTCTCTCCAATACGACAACTTGCCAATCGAACTTTGACCACGATAGCGCAAATCAACTAAATAAAATCAACTTCCGGAAGGATAACTAAACGAAATTTTCATCCATGGGAAGGCAACCTTGACCTAATATTTGCGTAAATTGCTAAAGTATATAGAACAAAACAGCTATGAATTCTTCACTATTGGATGGAAACTATTGGGATGAACGTTATAAGAACAAAGCAACAGGCTGGGATATTGGCTATGCCTCTCCTGCTATTATCAACTATGCAGCGGAGTCTATTGCCAAAGATGCATCTATTCTTATTCCCGGTTGTGGAAATGCCTATGAAGCAAAGGCTCTACTTGACATGGGGTTCCATCAAATTACCTTACTTGATATCGCTCCGACCCTCGTTGCGAAGGTAAGAAAGGAGTTTGCCAATAGCCCTCAGATCCAAATTGTATGTCAAGATTTCTTCCAGCACCAGGGCCAGTACGACTATATAATTGAGCAAACATTTTTTTGTGCACTGGATCCTTCATTACGCCCCAGCTATGTACAACAAATGCATACTTTGCTCAAGCCTCAGGGTATACTGATGGGTTTATTGTTCAAACGGGAATTTGCACAACAGGGACCACCTTTCGGTGGAGATCAAACGGAATATCAACAATTATTCGCATCGCAATTTGACATTTTAAAGCTGACAGATTCAACCAATAGTATTCCCCAAAGACAGGGAAATGAACTGTTTTTTGAGCTGCGCAAAAAATAGTCTACTTGCCCGGCATGACCCGATAGGTTGGATCTTCCATGATATTGACCTTCACAATGCCCGCAGCATTTTTTAACAAAGAGCGACAATCTTCACTGAGGTGCCACAATTCGATTTTTTTCCCTTGTGCAGCGTAGCGTTCGGTAATTTTGTTGAGTGCATCCACGGCGGACATATCCACCACACGACTTTCCTTAAAATCTAAAATCACACGCTCGGGATCTTCCAAAACATCAAATTTATCCAAAAAATTAGCTGTCGAACCAAAGAAAAGAGGTCCATAGATTTCATAATGCTTGATGCCCTCGGCATCCAAATATTTTCTTGCCCGAATGCGCTTTGCATTATCCCAGGCAAATACAAGTGCGGATACCACTACACCAATAAGCACCGCAAGTGCCAAATTATGTAAAACCACCGTAATTCCGGCGACAATAATCCCAACGAAAATATCTGATTTGGGAAATTTATTGACGATCCGTAAGCTCACCCATTGGAAGGTTCCAATGGCTACCATCATCATCACACCGACCAGCGCGGCCATGGGTATCTGCTCAATAAAAGGAGCACCTACCAAAATAATCACTAAGATGGTCATCGCTCCAATAAAAGAAGAAAGCCGCGTGCGTGCACCAGCATTTAAATTGACCAGTGTTTGAGCAACCATGGCACAGCCACCCATTCCCCCAAAAAATCCATTGATTGTATTGGCTATCCCCTGCGCCATGGATTCGCGGTTTGCATTTCCTTTACTCGCCGTTATTTCGTCCACCATGTTCAGTGTCAAAAGCGACTCCACCAACCCTACTCCAGCCATCACCAAAGAATACGGAAAAATCAGTTGCAATGTTTCCCAGCTCAGGGGTACATTAGGTAAATGTAGATGTGGTAATGTCCCACTAACAGAGGCAATATCTACTACTTTTTTGGTATCAATACCTAAAAGAGAAACCAGGCCAAATACAACCAAAATAGCAATTAAAGAAGCTGGAACAGCCTTCGTTATCCGAGGAAATCCAATCACAATCAACATCGTCAGCAGAGTCAATCCCCCCATGATGTATAAGGTACTTCCCGACATCCACTCCGCCCCCTGTCCGGTATTTACCTTAAATTGGACTACTTGAGCCATAAAAATGATAATGGCCAGTCCGTTCAAAAAACCGTACATAACGGGCTGCGGAATTAAGCGTACAAATTTCCCCCATTTAAAAAGCCCAACTAAAAATTGCAGGAGCCCCGCCAAGACGACAGCAGCAAACAGGTAATCAATCCCGTGACTTGCCGCCAGGGCCATCAAAACAACCACCGTTGCGCCAGCACCTCCAGATACCATCCCTGGCCTACCTCCCAAAACGGAAGTGATCAAACCCATTAAAAATGCTGCGTAAAGTCCCGTCAACGGTGGTAGCCCGGCTAAAATTGCAAATGAGAGTGATTCCGGAATCATGGTCATTGCGACCGTTAATCCTGCAAACAACTCATTCTTAAGATTAATCGATTTTATATTGAATATTTCAAAGGTATTGTTCATTTTTAAATTACTTGAACAGGATAATTGCCGCAAAGGTACTAATCACACAAACACTTTTCCCCTATATTTGTTATTCTTTACAAATTTTATCGCAAAACAGTATGTTCATTTCGATCAAACAACGCATTAACCAACGTCATTATAGTCTCTTTATATTTATCTTTTTGTTGCTTGTCCAGCTCGGGATTATAGGGCCTAGTAAGGCTGCATTCCTACCAGCTAGAGATTCCTTAATGACTTCAGATAGCCTATTTCGAGCGAAACCTATCGAAAAATATCCCATGTACCACGATGAGCAACCACGACTTTGGAACAATCATCTTATCAACGTAAAACAAACAGACAGTCTATTCGACTACCAAAAAAAGAATTTCTTAAGGGCGGGAATTGAGTGGTTTTCCATCCAAGCTATTCCTGCTTCGGTTAATTACTTCATTCGAAAAGATCCTGTTTCCCATATTTCCTTTAAAAACTTCTTTAGCCATTTAAAACTGTCTGCCTGGACCTGGGACGACAATCTTTTTGCAACAAATCAAATAGCGCATCCTTATCACGGTCAGTTTTATTTTAATTCGTTCCGATCCAACAACTACAGTTTTCTACAATCGACAGCAGCAACCGTAGCTGGTAGCTATATCTGGGAAACTGCAGGTGAAACGGAACCACCATCCATCAATGATATCATCAACACAAGTTTTGGCGGTACTATTTTAGGTGAAATGACCCATAGACTATCGCATCATATTCTTTCGCGCCCAAGTCTGACCAAAGGACAACGTAATAAAAAAGAACTATTGGCCATGCTGATCAATCCAATAAACGGGCTCAACCGTCTGCTCGACGGGCGCTGGGGAGATAAGGTAAAAGGTGCGGTGGTCGACAGTTCTTTAGTGCACACCGAAGTTGAATTGGGACTAAGACGGTTTGATGCCAAGGAACATGACATCTTGAATAAAGGAAAGAACGACATCTATGCACGTATCAAACTGATTTACACCAACGATGATCTAGACAAAAAGAAACCCTTTGATGACTTCTTCCTCAATTTGGAACTTGGATCAGATGATAGTTCCATCGTCAATGCGGTCAATGTGTATGCCTCGTTATACGGTAACCGTATTTTATCCAATTTAACAGGACGTCATCGTGGTATCGTGTCTGCGCATTTCGACTTTCTACGCAATGAAGCTTTTTATTACGGATCACAGAGCATCAATTACAATGTCTTTTCAAACTTCAATATTGGTAGCCGTACCAAGCTCACAACCATCCTTGGTGGTGGTCCAGTGGTACTGGCCGCTGTACCCGATCCTTATCTCCATTTTGGTGAAAGCCGCACATACGATTATGGCCCCGGGGCCGATGTTAGGGCTTCAGCCACCTTGAGCACATTAAACCGCTTTAAATTTGGTGTAGATTATCGTGGCGGATATTTTGTCACAATCAGTGGCAACAAATCCCACCATTTTCTACACGCGGTATCCACAAGTGCTTCAATGCGTATCTGGAAGAACTTCGGTCTCAACCTTTACTCCGGTTACTTTAGATTGGAAGGTCATTATCAAGACCATAACAATGTCAACAAAGACTATCCTTTTGTCCGGATAGCGCTAGCCTACAACTCTGAATACTAGCTATAAAAAAAGGCTTAACTAAATGAGTTAAGCCTTTTTTGTTAATTTGTCCAATATTTCTTTAACGCTTCCTTCAAACGCGAATCATAACCATATATATCCGGGTAAGTAACGATTTTTCCTTCGTCATCCAACCAGGTTGTATAATAGGTGATATAAACTGGCATCTGCCGTTTTAGTGTTACCCAGCGAGACTTTGAAATTGAATCTGTCGTAATTTCCTTCGCTATTTTTTCGGCCTGTTTTTCATTATTGACAAGGTAAGATGCCAAATCAACGGGTTTTTCAACACGCACACAACCATGGCTCACGGCGCGATTGCTCTGCCCAAACATTTGTTTTGCAGGCGTATCATGCAGGTAAATGGAATAGGGGTTCTCAAACAAAAACTTCACATTCCCCAATGAATTATCCGAACCAGGATTTTGTTTAAAACGAAAATTCTCCACAGAATCCGAATTCCAGTTGACCGTTGCAGGATCCACTTGTTTACCTTTGTAATAAGCCACCATATTGCGCGATGCCAGATAGTTTGGATTGTTTCGAACGCTTGACAATAACTCTTTCTTGACAATACTGCTTGGAATATTCCATACAGGATTTACTTGCATGGCATCCAACACCCCTTGCATGACAGGCGTCTCGTGGTTCTCACCTTTTCGCGTATACGCCGGATTATCTGTTTCACCGACACACACATTCATCAGTTGACTTGTCTTCCCTTCTTCCATAATATGTAACCGTTGTTCAGGTATGTTCACAAATACATATTTCTCCGGAAAAGCATCTCCCATCCAGCGCAATTTTTCCAATACCATTAACACCTGGCTACGTTGTGCACTGTTTAGGTTCCCATTTTCCAATAAATCCTGAAACCTGGTGTAATACTGATTTTTAGGTTGGATATCGGTCAACACAGTTCCAATTTTTACACTATCCAGCATTTGTACAACTTTGCCATAGCTCATACGCTTTTGAGGAACGAAATATCTTCCATAAAGGCGTTTGGGATTGACCACACCATATTTTATGCTACTGATATAAGCCACGAGCCCATCAGTACTCAATAAGTCAAGTTTGGCCAATAATGGATAAACTTCAGCAACATCTTTGCTTTTCAGTTTTCGAAGCGAAGATAATGTTTCCTTAATCGCAGTTGTATGGAAATAACTAGCTCGAATACCATGCGCATCACTTCGCTCAAAGTAAGTTAACATGGTGTCGATACTACCATCAAAAAGGTGTTCGGCAATTAAAGTCATCCCTTCAGTAGAATCCGATAATTCCTTCATCCAGCTCGGATTAACCAATTGAGATTTTTCCTTGCCATACACTTCATGGAAGGCCTTTACATAAGCTGCTGTGTCAAAATCCTTATAAGACTTATTCTCAAACCCCTTCGCTAAAACATCACCATAAGTTGGGGGATTCTCCTTACAAGAAAAAAATACTACTGAAACAAATGAAATAAAAACTAAAAATCGTAACATATTACAAATCGTGAAAAAGAAATGGCTTCGCAATAATGAAGCCATTTTCTGAGGACAAAGATAAATAATTCTTATTGTCTAAAGAATCTTACCTGTCATTGAATCACTACAGAATCAATCACTGTATTTTTTCAGGAAATCTTCCAGCAATTCCACCATATCGGTATTACCCAAAAAAGCTGCTGATCGCTGGTGCAAAGTTTTTGGCTCAATATCTAATATACGCTGAGATCCATTCGAAGCTTTACCCCCTGCCTGCTCAATGATGAAGGCAATTGGATTGCACTCATACATCAATCTTAGTTTACCATTAGGGTGCGCAGAAGTCGTTGGATAAAGAAAGATGCCCCCTTTGAGGAGATTGCGGTGAATATCGGCGACCATTGAGCCGATGTACCGTGATGCATAGGGGCGTTGCGTTGCACTGTCCTCCATTTGGCAATATTTGATATATTGCTTAACGCCGTTTGGAAATTTGGAATAATTTCCCTCGTTAATCGAATAAATTTGACCCGAAGCCGGAATTTTCATATCAGGATGGGATAAACAAAACTCGCCGATCGAAGGATCCAATGTGAATCCGTTTACGCCCTTTCCCGTTGTGTACACCAACATGGTTGAACTACCATAGATCACATAACCTGCAGCGACCTGTTTCGTTCCATGCTGTAAAATATCATTGCTATTACAAGAAACACCCGTATCAGAAATTCGTCGATAAATGGAAAAAATGGTCCCCACAGATACGTTAACATCGATATTGCTTGAGCCATCCAGTGGGTCAATACACACAATATATTTGGCATTTTTGGAAACCCCTGATTGGATATACACTGGATTTTCATGTTCCTCTGAGGCAACTACACAGCATTCTCCCCCACTTTGAAGCGCTTTGATAAACTGTTCATCGGCATAAACATCCAGTTTCTTTTGTCCCTCGCCCTGCACATTGACCTGTCCTGCATCGCCTAAAATATCAACCAATCCCGCTTTATTAACCTCTCTATTTACAATTTTTGCGGCGATTCCAATATCACGCAGTAGCCTAGAAAGCTCCCCTTTAGCATACGGAAAATCGGCCTGTTTTTCAATGATAAATTGACCTAGTGTAGTTATACTACTCATAATGTTGTTTTATTGGATATTTGTTGCACAAAGCTAAAAAAGTTAAATAAACTTTAGCAAATACATCCTTCTCATATTTAGCATTTTAGCAGACTAAATACGCAATCGATTGCGCTAAGTTTTGAAAACTCTTCTTTGCTAAAACGATTATTAGCTATTAAAAAAATAATAAAAGGTTGAAAGCACTGGATAAATTTCAAATAGCAACGATTAGAAAAAAAACAATAAATGCTAAGTATTTGGTAATTTTGGCTAAATATTTTGATACAATGCAACAACTTATACAACTCATCGAAAAAGAAAAATTAGGCAATCGGCCGGCAACACAGCACACGTTGATCATCGACGATAAGCAAGTGATTCACGGAGCTCTTTTCCTGGTAAAAACCGCCCGAAAAACATTTAAATTGATGATCCCGGCTCCTTTTCACGAAGCAGTTCTGAAAGAACAAGTAACCATCAATGCATTGATCAAACATCCCCAAGTAATGTTACTGGCTTAATCAAAGGGAAATTCCCCTATCCCATACCTACCCCAGAGCAAACAAAACATCGCTCGGTTGTGTTTATCATAGCGTAATTTCGCTGTTTTTTTTACACCATATTCCATTTCCGGAAGACTATAACGCTGGTTCGACCTAGAAAATGAGAGCAAACCGGAAGCACATATTATCAACGGGAAATTTTACAAGAAAACCTGGTAAAAGTGTAAAAATCACCTCGATATAACGTTTAACTTTAGGCAACAAAGACAACGCTATGCAACACCACTATACACTTTCGGGAATGTCCTGTGATGGATGTAGAACCACAATCGAACATGCATTGAATGAGTTTCCTGGGCTTCATGCCGAGGTAACTTTAAACCCGCCAAGCATGACAGTAACATCCCAGAAACATATTCCGTTACAGCAATTACAGGAAATAATATCAAAATTAGGTCCTTACCAGGTCGACGAAATACATAAGCATAAGGGTGACGTACAATCCGATCAACACATTGTAGCACAAGCTTCAGACAGGTATGGTTGCCCTATGCATTGCGAAGGTGAAAAAACGTACAGCCAGCCAGGAAATTGTCCGATCTGTGGTATGCATTTGGTGAAGCTGGATGCAGACACAGCAATTAAAAATAAGCTACATACTGAGCATGCAGCGACCTCGCATGCCCATCACGAACAGCAACACAACCATTCCGCTCAGTCAAATGCTACGGTACATCAATCACAGACAATATCTTCAGCTGACAAAGCACATGGTCATACATCCGCTGATAAATACTATTGTCCGATGCATTGTGAGGGCGACAAACTTTATAACGAACCTGGAAACTGTCCGGTATGCGGCATGAATCTGGAAAAGGTCCCCATGTTAAAGACAGACCTTCAATATAGCTGTCCTATGCATCCTGAGATTGTACAAGATCATCCCGGAAATTGCCCTATATGTGGTATGGACCTTGTGCCTATAGCTAATGGTAATGATGAGGCCGACGATCATACCTATCGTGATCTACGCATGAAATTATGGGTCTCTATCCTATTTACGGTTCCGATCTTTATACTTTCCATGGGTGAAATGCTTCCTGGCAATCCAATAGGTAAAATCATTTCGCCCAGCTGGTCTGGATGGATACAACTGGTTTTATCCCTGCCGGTCGTTTTTTATACCTGTTGGTCTTTTTTTCAACGAGGCTGGGTATCTTTCAAAACTTGGCGCCTTAATATGTTTAGCCTGATTGCACTTGGTGCTGGAGCTGCATTTGTCTATAGTTTGGTTGGTCTATTTTTTCCGCAGGTCTTCCCTGCTGAATTAAAAAATCATCATGGCTACATTGCACTTTACTTCGAGTCTGTTACCGTCATATTGACTTTGGTATTATTAGGCCAGGTGATGGAGGCCAAAGCACATTCCAAAACCAATTCGGCGATCAAAGAGCTAATCAAGCTGAGTCCTTCCGAAGCTACGCGCGTAGAAAATGGAATAGATAAAAAAATCGGCATAGATCAAATTCAACTCGGAGATATACTGAAAGTAAAACCCGGGGACAAAATCCCCGTTGACGGACAGATTACGGATGGCAACAGTAACATTGATGAATCCATGCTGACGGGTGAACCTATTCCGGTAGAAAAACAAGCTGGAGATCATGTCAGTTCAGGAACAATCAATGGCGACCGTAGTTTCCTCATGAAAGCAGAGCGTATCGGTTCGGACACACTACTGGCTCAGATCATTCAACTCGTCAATGATGCGAGCAGAAGCAAGGCACCCATTCAACGATTAACGGATAAAGTATCCGAGATATTTGTCCCGATTGTCATAATCATTGCAATTTTGACATTTCTTACCTGGTGGCTTTGGGTTCCTTCTGCTTCCCTAGCATTCGGCTTTGCCAATGCACTTGCCGTACTTATTGTCGCCTGCCCCTGTGCCTTGGGACTCGCTACACCAATGTCCGTCATGGTGGGTGTCGGCAAAGGGGCCAAACATGGGATCCTGATCAAAGATGCAAGTGCGCTGGAAAAAATGAACCAAGTGGATGTGGTACTAACAGACAAAACAGGTACCATTACCGAAGGAAAACCCACCGTTGATGATATTCAGCCAAACTCGTCCAGCAGCAAAGACGAGATATTGTCTTTGGCTGCCGCTTTAAACGCCAATAGCACACATCCTTTGGGCCATGCTATTATTGAAAGGGCAAAAAAGGAAAATAGTAAAACGGACCTTGCAGTTTCCGATTTTGAAAATGTTGCCGGGCAAGGAATCAAGGGAAACATAGCTGGACATAGCATAGCACTGGGCAATCAATTGTTGATGGAGTCTATCGGCATAGCAATCCCTCATGATATGAAGCAGATGGCCGAAACCGCCCAATCCCATGGAAAGACGGTATCCTTCCTGGCAAAAGACAGTAGCTTATTGGGGTATTTTAGTATTTCAGATCAAATAAAAGCCTCTTCGAAGCGTGCAATTCAATATCTTATACAGCATAAAGTCGATGTCGTTATGCTGACGGGAGATAATATCCATACGGCAAGGGCTGTGGCGGATCAAGTTGGCATCAAGCATTTCAAAGCCAATGCCTTGCCCAAAGATAAATTGCAGGAAATTCATGCGTTACAGCAAAAAGGACATGTGGTGGCTATGGCTGGTGATGGCATCAATGATGCCCCTGCCCTTGCTCAAGCCGATATCGGCATTGCCATGGGCACAGGTACCGATGTTGCCATACAAAGCGCTTCACTCACTTTGCTGAAAGGAGACCTTATCGGAATAGCCAAAGCAAAGGTACTGAGCCAAAAACTACTCCGTAATATTAAGGAGAACCTGGGTTTTGCTTTCGTCTATAATATACTCGGGATTCCATTGGCTGCCGGACTTCTATATCCTTCTTTCGGAATTCTCCTGTCCCCGATGATTGCTGCCGCTGCGATGAGTTTCAGCTCCGTTTCGGTTATCTTGAATTCTTTACGCTTAAATCGTGCAAAGATCGATATCGATTAAAAACAGATATTCCCTATATTCGCTGTTAGAATAACGACATATAGTTTACAGTAACATGCGTAATATCTTTTTAATCTTGATAACGGTTATCA
The DNA here is from genome assembly GCF_024808035.1 of Sphingobacterium sp. BIGb0116. Lineage (NCBI taxonomy): Bacteria > Pseudomonadati > Bacteroidota > Sphingobacteriia > Sphingobacteriales > Sphingobacteriaceae > Sphingobacterium > Sphingobacterium sp. BIGb0116. The sequence continues at coordinate 284,264 of NZ_JANUDT010000012.1, forward strand.
TCACAGTTGTGTGTGTCAAAAATCCGCAATCGGTGCAGCTCAATTTTCTCGGGGAATCACAGGTGACACTATGGAAGCTACTATTGGCCTTTTTTATTGCGGGAATTGTATTTGTATCTCTATTGAAAATCGGAAAAAAGAAACAGCGGGCGTATGAAGAGGAAGAAATAGACGAATCGGAAGAAGAAAACAGCGACAGAAAGTCCCAATTATCCGATGAAGACCGGGAATTTCTATCCTAAATAAAAAAATAAATCACTAAAAATGAAGCCCTAAACAGCCGTAGCGCATTTTTATCGCACAAATACTTGCGTGGAATAGGGATTAACCCTATCTTTGCATCACTTCAAACAAGGAACGGTAGTTCAAAAACAAAGAAGTAAGATTCCGTAGCTCAGCTGGTAGAGCAATACACTTTTAATGTATGGGTCCTGGGTTCGAATCCCAGCGGGATCACTGAGAAAAGCTAATCGCAAGATTAGCTTTTCTTGTTTTAAAGCTATTAGGATTCGAAAGAAGGGTCGGCCGGGTTCGATCCAATGGAGGCTCAGGGC
>NZ_JANUDT010000013.1:0-178445 GCF_024808035.1 Sphingobacterium sp. BIGb0116
CTCAGAGCCCCTAGACATCGTCGCCTTGGTAAGCCGTTACCCTACCAACTAGCTAATGTCACGCGAGCCCATCTCTATCCTATAAATATTTAATAGCTAACCGATGCCGGTCAGATATATTATGCGGTGTTAATCTCTCTTTCGAGAGGCTATCCCCCTGATAGAGGTAGGTTGCTCACGCGTTACGCACCCGTGCGCCACTCTCACCGTCTTCGAGCAAGCTCTCCGACGGATCCCGTCCGACTTGCATGTATTAGGCCTGCCGCTAGCGTTCATCCTGAGCCAGGATCAAACTCTCCATTGTAAAATGAAGTTTTTGATTCCAACTATTTACATAATCAGAATTCTTTTTTTTATATCTCTGATCTTGGATCGAATTGAACTAATTCTTGAATTTGTTCATGACTTTCGTTTGTCTACTCGTCACGCTTACATGATTGTGTTTTCTTAAAGAACTTTTCGCGCTTCAACTTCCGTATCCGCTATATTCCGATAGGCATTGCGCCTCTCTTTATCGTTTTGTTTTTCCCTTCGTTTCCGTTGGGACTGCAAAGGTAGAAATCTTTTTTGAACTTCCAAAAACTTTTTAAAGTTTTTTTTCTTTTCCCTTTTTTCGATTTCCGCGTTTAAAATAAACTGAGCGGGATTTTAAATCCTGTCAGGCTTCTCTTAAACCCTTCTTTTTTCATGATTCCCTCTTTCGAAGCAACCGTTCCTCCCTTGCGGAGTGGTGCAAAGATAGGGAGTTTTAACAATCACTTCCAAGCCTTTTGTTCTTATTTATTTCATTTTGTCCCTAACTACCTGTAACGGTGCGAGATTCTTTTTGTAAAACAGGTGATCGGAAGGGCGGAATGGCTGATCCTAATCCGGAATGGGGACAGATAGCGGCATCTGGCAACGAAAACATCCCGAACTGCACCTGCCGGGTCTACTGCCCCACCGACACAGCATAGAAAGGGAGATTGGAAAACGTAAACATAGCTGAACAGAGAACAATATAGTTTAATACGATTGATATATATAGATTGATATATATAATAGAGATAGGATGTGACCGCGAACTGCAGCCGCAGCGGAATAGAGAACCGTATAGTTTAATACCATCGATATATATAACAGAGATGGGACGTGACCGGGAACCGCAACCGCAGCGGAATAGAGGATGGCGGGACCAGTCTAAAGTAAACCTGGATCAATTCTCATTTTAGTATAGCTTTTACTTAGGGTTTAGTTAGGGTTTGTTTAGGTATAGCTTAGGTTATAGCTAAACTAACCCTAACCAAAAGCTAACTAAATACCAATTAAAATCTAGTTTAAAGAAGAACTAAATAAAAGCGAATAAATAGAATCAACAAATAAGATAGTAGCACGCTTCACCTCGGATTTGCCCCAAAGAAACAGAAAACAACAGCGATTTGAAGGAATATAACAGAGATAAGACGCTAAGAAGCCCTTTTAGTCTAAAACAAGAGCTAAACTAACATCCTACAAAACCAAAACTAGGTAAGAAAAGAACAAGAGAGATCAAAGAATCAGAAAACAGAAAAGAAACTGAAACCAGCTAAAGCTGATTCGCAAAAAGAAGGAAATTACTATTTCTCCTCAGCTTTAAAAACCCAAAAACGCTGAAGTGTATAGTTGAAGCCCAAAGAAACGAGCAGCTCAACGACTAGTTTTGAGAACAAAAAGTTTAAATGATATACATCCACCAGAAAATGAATTCCTGTAGACTTCAATGCAATACTACCACAGACGACAATCACAAATTTCCATAGCTGACTCCCTACGGACTTTTGCGTACTACCAAAGGACCAGTATCGATTGATCAAAAAATTAACAACAGCACCAAGGCTACCACTAATAGCATTAGAAAAAGGAGCACTGATATGAAGAAGCTTATAACAAGCAGAGTATACTCCAAAATCAAACAATCCGCCTAAAAAGGCGGAAAGTTGAGCTTTTAAAAAAGTAATAACTTTTGAAGACATCGTTAAATAGCCTCCTCCTGCTGTTTTTTTAGTTTATCCTCTTTGTCTTTTTCATCGCCTAATTTAAGAAGTAGGCGTGTATCATTTGCATTAATTATAAAAAGTGCAATACAGATTACCAGTACACACCAATTAATAGATCCTGGCATTAAAACTTCAAAGAGCATAACCAATGAAATAATCACTCGAATTTCAGTAGGCCCCAAAATTCCGGCGTCTATCGTATACTTATCTGTAATTCTATACCTGAGCTGAGAAATAATCATTGCCCAGCCATATAATGCGACCAATGTAAATCCCAGATACTTAAAATCGCCCACGGTATACAGCACATATCCTAATCCTATAAAAACAGTACTGATCCAATCCATTACAATATCTAGCGCGAAACCGTACCAGCGGCGGGATTTATTGCGGTAGAATGCGATACGCCCATCTAATGAATCACCAAACCATTGTACAAAGAAACCAGGGATTCCTAAAAGTAAATAGCGAATATCAACATATTCAGCCAGTATAAAACTCCCCAATATCATTAAGGAACCTAAAAATCCAATTGCCGTAAGTCCATCCGATGTAATCCAATTGGGGATTCTAGGAACGAGGTACGAGATAAGTTTTTGTTCGGGTTCACTTAAGATATTTGTTCTCTTTCTATCCTGAAAAAGTTTTTTATTTATTTTTAACTCACTCATTATCTGCGATTATAGCCATTTATTTTCTTTATACCAAGCCAATGCCTCCATTAAGCCTTTCTTCAAATCATATTTAGGTTGGTATTGTAGCTGACGCTGAGCCGCCGAGATATCACAGCCCCAGTTTTCAGCTGTAAGTTCATTCAGCCGTTCAGGATATAGTACAGGTATTGCTTTAGAATTTTTATACAAACGTTCAAAAATAACCGCGATAGTCTTCACGACACCCAAAGGAATATGCATACGAATCATTTTCTTTTGGCTAAACTCTTTGAAAAACCTAGCCAACTCATAACGGCCATATACCTGTCCATCACTGAGGTTATACACCTGCTTTCCACCTTGGTCAAAACGACAGGCATGAATGATCGCCTGCACCAAGTCGGCAACATAAATAAAGCTAAGCTTTTGAGGAGAGCGACCAACATAGGCATCCAGGCCTCCATTCATTGTTTTAAAAACAATAAAAATATCCTTTTCACGAGGGCCGTATACCGCAGTAGGGCGCAAAATCGTTAGTGGCTGATCTTTAAAATCATTCAACGCGAGCTCCGCTTTCCGCTTACTACGACCATATGCCGTAACAGGACGATAAGGGTTGCTTTCATCGATAAGGTTAGCATCATAGTTAACAGGACCGATCGCCGCAAGACTACTAACGAAAACAAATCTTTTGATGGGAGTTTTTAAAGAAAAACAAGCTGATGCCAAGTTTTTTGTATAACCAACATTGACCTTTTCGAGATCTTCTTCATGTTTGGCACGAGTCATTGCCGCAGCATGAACAACATAGGTATAGTTTTCCGCTTCCAGTAATTCTCTGATAGACTCTTCATCAGAGAAATCCGGATAAACAAATTTATCTACAACGGAGCGAATTTCTGAAACATCACTTGACTTCCTCACCGCGGCATGAACTTCCATCCCCGCCTCTTTCGCTGCTCTTGTCAAATGATAGCCTACAAAACCACTCGCTCCGGTGATTAATACTTTTTCTATCATAATGATTTTTGATACAAACGATAACGTTTGTACAATTCTCCATTCATTTGTTCAATAGCGTGGTTCATCATGTAATTATGCTCCAACATCCATGAACATTCGGCCCCCTTAATATTAGAATCTTTTGATTCTTTTATAATTCGGCCATACAAACATGCTTCAATACCAAGTTTACGGTAGTCTTCCAATACCCCTAACATGAGTACACGAAGCAAGTTGATTTTTTTCTTTCCAAATAACAATTTAAAAATACCCGTAGGAAGTAGACGCCCTCGCTTCACTTTGATAAGGATCTGATTTATATCAGGTATCCCTAGACCAAAGCCAATAAGCTCACCATCTTTCTCTGCAACGATAGCAAAACGTGGATCGAGAATCATTTTTAAATCTTTGGCCGTATAATTAAATTCGTCCTCTGTCATCGGAACAAAACCCGAATTTTTATCCCATGCTCTATTATAAATGTCACGAACTTTTGCTGCCTCGTTTTTAAAATCCTTCACATTGAATTGACGCAATGTAATGCCAGATCTTTTCAAACGCTCTTCCAGCCTATCCAAAAGCAATACAGAACGCTTATCCGCAGACTTTTCCATAACCAAATAAGCTCTCAAATCCACTTTATGTCCATAGCCTGAATTGGTAATCAAGTCGATGTAATAAGGTGAATTGTAGGGCATCATGGCCACTGGAGGCTTATCAAAACCGTCAACCAATAAACCAACGGTATCATTGGTCGATAAATTGATCGGCCCAACGATCGTATCCCCACCTTTAGCTTTAACCCATTTTTCTGCGGTTTCAAATAACGCGTTTGCGACTTCTTGATCATCTATACAATCGAAAAAACCCCACTGTCCTTCATTCACATGATTAAAGGCATTATGGTTGTTGTTCCAGATGGCACATATACGACCAACAATCTTATCGTTACGATAAGCTAGAAAAGGTTGTGCTTGGGAATGTTTATAAAAGGGATGCTTGTCAGGGGAAAGCAAATCGTTTTGTTCAAGAAATAAGGCAGGTACATAATTAGGATTTCCCTCATAGAGACTATGAGGGAAATCTATAAACAGCCGTCTTTGTTTCTTTGTTTCAACGGGTACAATCTGAATCATACGATTAGATTTTATATTAATGTTTCAACTTCAGCTTGTTTGAATACTTTAACCATCTTCTCAATAGCCTCGTCGATTTGGTCATAAGTATGTGTCGCCATCAATGAAAAACGAATCAAAGACTCTTCCGCAGGAACTGCAGGAGAAACAACTGGATTAACGAATACGCCATCATCTTGAAGCATTTTAGTTACCCAGAACGTTTTTTCATTGCTACGAATAAAGATTGGTAAAATAGGACTTTCCGTAGCACCTAAATCAAACCCATGATCCAGTAATTGTGCTTTGGCATAATCTGTATTTTTCCATAATTTTTCAATATGCTCTGGCTCATTTTGAATAATTTCCAAAGCTTTCAATGTTGAAGCCACCGAAGCTGGAGTCATTGAAGCACTGAACATCACAGACCGCGCATTATGTTTTAAGAAATCAATCACATCTGCATCACCAGCCACAAATCCACCTAAAGAAGCTAACGATTTACTAAATGTACCCATAATCAAGTCTACATCATCATTAAGCCCAAAATGAGAAGCTGTACCAGCTCCTTTGTGCCCAATAACACCTAAACTGTGTGCGTCATCGACCATTACGGCAGCATCAAACTCATTGGCAATCGATGTAAGTTCAGGCAAATTAACAATATCACCCTCCATACTAAAGATACCATCCGTACAAATTAACTTCGCACTATCCTCAGGTAGCCGTGATAACTTAGCACGTAAGTCCTCCATATTGTTATGACCGTATTTGATTACTTTAGAAAAAGACAGACGGCTACCATCAATAATTGACGCGTGGTCACGTTCATCCAACAAAATATAATCATTACGTCCCATTAGACATGACAAAGGCCCTAGATTTGATTGGAATCCTGTACTAAAAAGAATAGCGGATTCTTTACCTACATAAGCAGATAATTTTTCTTCCAGTTCCACGTGAATATCCAACGTACCGTTTAAGAAACGAGATCCAGCACATCCAGTACCATACTTTTCCAAAGCATCTTGCGCTGCTTTTATAATACGTGTATCAGTCGTTAACCCTAAATAAGAGTTAGAACCAAACATCAATACACGTCTACCATCGATTTTTACTTCGGTATCTTGTTTTGATTGAATAGGTCTAAAATAGGCATATAAGCCCTTAGCTTTCAACTCCTCAACAATCTTAAATTGCGATATTTTTTCGCCTAACTTTCCTTTACTCATGCGATAAAAAGGTATTTCTAAAACTATTTCTAACTTTTAGATGTTATTGTAACAAACAAAATTATCGAATTGGACTTTTATATAAAAAACTCGGTCTCCGACTAAAAATCTGCTATATCCACAATGTAAGTTGAAATTCTACGTTGTATAGATTCACAATAATTCCAAAAACGTTGCAAACATACGAAAACATAATCTGACTTTCACTTAAATTTAGTCATATTTTTAACACATCGCCCAAAACTGTTAATTTTATTTTAATACTCCGCTAACATCTGTCCACACAATTCTACTTTAAAATAAGACAATTTTAATAATTATATTTGCGAACTTTAAATTATCCTATAATTAGTTACATTTAGGTTCATTGCAATAGCAATGGTATAGACTTACTAATATACAACAATATATGGCTTTATCTTCAGATATCAATATAAAAAATAAAAAAGCTTCTTTTGAATACCACTTACTGGACAAGTACATTGCAGGAATTCGATTATTGGGTACAGAAATAAAATCAATACGCGAAGGAAAGGCAAATATTAACGATAGTTTCTGTAGTTTTTTTGAGGACGGATTATACATCCGTAACATGCACATTGCCGAATACTCCATGGGATCTTTCTATAACCATGAGGCAAAACGCGACCGTCAACTGCTATTGACAAAAAGAGAATTAAAAAAACTGAAAGAGAAAGGGGAAGAACGTGGTTTTACCATTGTACCCCTACGCATCTTTATCAGTTCACGGGGTTTTGCCAAAGTTGAAATTGCCTTGGCACAGGGTAAAAAAGATTTTGACAAACGAGAAAACATCAAAGAAAAAGATATTAAACGTGAGCTTGATCGCGTGATGAAATTCTAGATTAACGCGCCAGGACAAATGCACCTGGCGTCATTCCTACCCTGCTTTTAAAAAGCCGAACAAAATAGTTGACATCATTAAATCCAGCCCCATAGCAGGACTCCTTTACATTACGGGTGAGTAAAAGCATTTTTTTTGCCTTCTCGATACGCTGTTGGATCACATACTCCATCGGACTAAGTCCAAGTTCACGGTTAAACATCCGCGTAAGGCTTGCTTTGCTCATATGAGCAGTCCGCTCCAATAGACCAATTGAAATTTTCTCTGTAATATGTTTCTGAATAAATTCCTGCACGTGTAACAGCACTTTATTAGGTGACTTCCCAATTTTTAATGCAATCAGCGACTGTGACTGAAGTAGCCGAATCGTAAGCTCTTTAAAAGTCAAATCTGCAAGTACATCTTTCAACGGGTTTTCACTAATAATAATTTGAAACAACTTGTTCACCAGGTCGGCAAGCTCAGTCGAATTGTACAGATGAAAAAAATTCGGATCAAGCCCCCACTGATTGACGTGTTCTTTCGGATAAAACTCATTTAGATAGTCCAAGACTGCTGCTATCTTCTCTTTATGAATCGTTAAAGCGGTACACTGCGTGGGTTGATCGAGGGTCGCTTCTGGAAAATCAATATGCATAGCTACCGATGCAGGCAACACCATCATCTGACCCGGCAGATAGTCAAAAGCCTTTACATTCTCCAAATGCATGATCTTTTTACCCTGGATCATGTTAATCATAACCAAGTCATCAAAACATAAAGGCACATGCTGCGACACCCGATATGTTTCGTAGATATTAAGCTCCAAGCTATCTAACGTAAATGCGCGTCGGTTCTCCACTAATGTGCTAAGCTCGCCCGCGCGCGAAAATGGCAATGTATGAATCAGCGTCCTATCTCCCATAGTGCAACAATTAAATATAATTGGCAGTCAATCAAATATAATAAAAAAATAAATTATGACCGAAAGTCATCTGCCACAATTGTGCTATGTTTTGGATCAATTCTGCTACGCCATTGAATAATTGCTGGCTAACTTTGATAAGAAGGGATTAAAAATAATTAATAATAAACCATATGAGCGCAATCAAAAGACCATCGTTCAAAGAACGATATGACAACTACATTGGAGGTAAATTTGTCGCACCAATTCAAGGAAAATACTTTGATAATATCTCGCCGGTAGACGGAAAAGTGTTTACTCAAGTTGCCCATTCAACAAAAGAAGATCTGGATCTCGCTGTCAACACTGCAGCCAAAGCTTTTGAAACTTGGGGAAAAACCTCCGCTACAGAACGAAGTATTATCCTCAATAAAATTGCTGACCGTATTGAAGCTAATTTAGAATATATCGCAGCCGTTGAAACGATAGATAACGGAAAAGCTGTACGTGAAACACTCAATGCGGATATCCCATTAGCCATCGACCATTTCCGGTATTTTGCTGGTGTAATCCGTGCTGAAGAGGGATCCATAAGCGAACTGGACAGCAATACGGTGTCGCTGATTGTACACGAACCAATCGGGGTTGTTGCACAGATTATTCCATGGAATTTCCCGATTCTGATGGCCGTATGGAAACTAGCTCCGGCCCTTGCTGCAGGGAACACTGTCGTGTTAAAACCCGCTGAAAGTACACCAGCATCTATTCTTGTTCTTATGGAAATCATCGGTGATTTGATTCCTGCCGGAGTGGTCAATATCGTCAACGGTTTCGGCGCAGAGCTTGGTCGTTCCTTGGTCACAAATCCAAAGGTTTCCAAAGCAGCATTCACAGGCTCCACTGCAACAGGACGTTTGGTCATGCAATATGCTACTGAAAATATCATCCCAGTAACCCTAGAATTGGGCGGAAAATCGCCCAATATTTTCTTCAGCTCGGTAATGGATGCAGATGATGCATTTTTGGACAAAGCAGTTGAAGGGGCCGTATTATTCGCGCTCAACCAGGGCGAAATTTGCACCTGCCCATCTCGTCTACTGATCCAGGAGGATATTTATGAAAAATTCATCGCTAAAGTGGTCGATCGGGTTAATCAGATCAAAGTTGGGGATCCATTAGACCCAACAACAATGATGGGTGCTCAGGCATCGAAGATTCAAAAAGATAAGATCATGTCCTATATTAAACTTGGCAAAGAAGAAGGAGCCGAAGTATTGACTGGCGGTGATGAAAACAATGTCGGCGCTGGTTTTGAAGGAGGCTACTACATCAAACCTACTCTATTCAAAGGAGATAATAGCATGCGCATTTTCCAGGAAGAAATCTTCGGCCCTGTGCTGGCAGTGACCACGTTCAAAGATGAACAAGAAGCAATTGCCATCGCCAATGATACCATGTATGGTCTCGGAGCAGGTGTATGGACCCGAGATGCACATCAGCTTTATCAGGTTCCACGTGCCATACAAGCTGGACGTGTATGGGTAAATCAATACCACTCCTACCCAGCTGGCGCTCCATTTGGCGGATACAAACAATCAGGAATTGGACGGGAAAACCATAAAATGATGCTTGCACATTACAGACAGGCTAAGAATATGTTGATTTCCTACAGTAAAGAAAAACTTGGTTTCTTTTAACTGAAGCATACCGGGTATACTTTTCGAACAGCTTGATACCCGAGTCTAGGGGGAGCAAATGCTGCCCCTTCCGCTGAATTTCATATGAACCAACGCTAAAACACATAAACTGATTTCACCATGATTAATAGATTAGACATCACTGAAAAAGCAAGGGAGCTCATTCATGAACTTGAAGCAAAGCATGGTAAATTAATGTTTTATCAGGCCGGAGGCTGTTGCGAGGGTACGCAGCCACAGTGTTTTGAGGAAGGAGGGTATTTTCCGAGGACGAATGACGACATGATAGGCTTAGCCGAAGGATATGAATTTTGGGTGGATCGTGATCTCTTTGAATATTGGAAACATGCACATTTCACCCTCGATGTACTGGATGGGTTTGGTCCCGGAGGATTCTCATTGGAAACTCCACTGGGTAAAACTTTCAAAGTTCATTATCGCCTATTTACAGCCGAAGAGCTTAATGACCTCAGCCCAATCAAACGAAACGAATAAAAAAAAGCATAAAACACCATAGAATCACAACGTTGTAAAGATGACCTATAAAATTCTTGGATCACTCTCTCAAAGAAAAAAGGGGCGCAGACGCGTCCCTTTTTCGATGTTATAATTTTAAAAAATTCTCCCCTGAGTTTCCGCATTCGGAAGCTAAAATTTTATTCGATATCCAAGCCTTCAAGGACTGGAATTGGCTGTTTGTTTTCATCCAGGGCGACAAATGTAAAAACACCCTCAATTGCAAGTTCTCTTCCTTCCTTATACATATGTTCCAGAAATATGTCGACCTTCACCTTCAAGCTGGTCCGACCTACATTCTGAACCCTTGCAATAGCTTCAATAATACTTCCGGAAGGAATTGCCTTATTGAAGTCTATACGGTCCGTCGATACAGTCACCAACGTTTTGCGGCAAAATCGTGTTGCAGCCATAAACGATACTTCGTCCATAATGGACATCGCCTTGCCGCCGAATAGCGTATCGTGATGATTCGTCAAAAACGGAAACACGGTCGTGCAGACGTGTGTTTCTGATAAATCAATACGTTCTTGTAAAGTCATTTATTTTTTATTAAGTGGATTTAAGAGGAGACAAATGTAAACCAATCTAGCTCCAGTTGCGTCATTTTTATTCCATATTTTCGTCGATATCCACTCCTATACCTTTCAATAAAAGCGAAGCATTGAATATTTTACATTCTCCTATCTTCAGCTTATAATCAAACAGCATCTGACCCTCGTCGACACGAATGTCAAAATGGTAATTTTTGATATCTCCCGGAAATTCCTCTTGTAAACTGGACAGCTGTAAGTCATGTGTAGCCACCATACCTTTACCATCCAATCGAACCAGTTTCTTTATGATTGCACGGGAGCCAAGATATTTGTCGACCGAATTTGTCCCACGAAGCATCTCATCGATTAGGAAAAAACTATCGCTATGTGCTGAAACTGTATCCAATATAAATTTCATCCTATTCAATTCAGCTTTAAAGGTCGACGTACTTTCATTCAGATTATCCTTGATTCGCATATAGGATATCAGTTTATAAATCGGGAGCTGAAAAGAAGCCGCTGCAACTGCAGCTCCGGCATATGCCAAAATTGCATTAATACCTACTGTCCGCAGAAACGTACTCTTTCCAGCCATATTTGAACCTGTCACCAAAGCAACACGATGATCTATACTACTGTAATCATTGGCCACCACCTGATTGCTTGGAATCAATGGGTGATATAACCCTTGCGCTTCAATCTTATTTTCCAATGGGTTATCCAAAATTACTGGATAAATGTACGACGAATGGTTTCTCTTCCAAATAGCAAGGCTAGTTACAGCCTCAACCTTAGCTAAGGTATCGAATGAATTTAGAATCTCGTGTTCGTATTTATTCTTCCAGTCAACAATAGCCAATACTTGTCTAAAATCCCAAAGCAGAAACAGGTTTAGAAATATCCCGACAAAGACATTATTCCGGGCGTCCAAATTGTTAATAAGACCAGCGAGTTTTTTAAAGGCAAGGGAAATGGATTCTGTACCCTGGTTTTGTTTAAGCTCTCCCGCGATCTCCTGCATAGCAATAGAATTCCATGCGTGGTCTTCAATAGATTGAATTGCGTCTGCATATGATCCCAGCACGCCACCTATCTTGTCTATTCGAGAGGAGAACATGCTAACACTTCCCGCTTTGGCCAAGGCCCAAAGAATATGAAATAGCCCAATCAATGTTGCCACCCCAGCCAATTTTGGCACAAAAAAGCTGCCCGCTAAAGCGACCAAAAATAAAACAGGCCCTACTTTGATATAGACTCGCATGAAGGCATTTCCGAACTGAAAATTTCGGTCTTGAAAGTAATTTATCAAAAATGCTTTGATATCCAATTTATGGTTCAGATTTGCCAAAAGCTTTGCCTGAAAATCCCATATCCATTCCGATTCATTTTCAAGTTCCTGGGAAGCTTCTTGATTGCGTTGAATTTGATGGCTTTGGAGAGGTGCATCAAGCCAAGAAGCCAAAAGATCAATTCCCTGTTTGGTAGTTGCCCGATTTATCTGCGCAAATAAGGAGTATGTCCCAAAGACATCCATATCGGAGCTATAAGGATGAGCTCCATTTTCAAAATGCTGGCCATGATCATACATATTTAATTTTCCGTCTGCCAGGGCCTGTTCATTTGCCAAAACTTTCAGATAGGCTTCAAAATAGTTCTTCTGAAGCTCTAGCTGGCTCTGCTTCCGCACGAGATAGGCGAATAGGAACAATAATGCAAAAAAACAGAAAAAGACCAACGGAAGGCTTTCCAGTTGAAAGGTATAAAATAATAACGCTCCGCCACCGAGTATCACAAATAGCCGCGACAAGCTGAGCGTGTTGACTTGTTTATTTAATTTGAGGACAGTTGAAGCGATTTCGCGATGCTTCTGGTCATATAATATTGCAGTTGGGTTCATAAGGTGAATATTTATTCTTTCACGTTCATTTCAATTTAATCATGGATGTTTTGGTGTCGCTCAAAGACCTTGGGGGAAGTCGTTTAAGCTGGTTGAATGGATATCCTACCAGGCCTGATCACCCACCAAAGGCACAAAACGAAAAGTATCCAATTCGATACGGTCAAAATCATTTTCACCCACACGAATGATCGTCATCATCTTTTGCGATTTTTCGTCTCCTACAGGGATCACAAAAATTCCGCCCATTTTCAGCTGCTTTAACATAACCTCTGGCACGAATGGCGCACCCGCAGTTACAATAATCTTGTCATAAGGAGCGTGCTCTTCAATTCCCTTGGAGCCATCGCCCAAAAAGAAATTCGGTTTATAGCCCATGTAAGGCAACACTTGAATGGTTCGTTGATATAGGTTTTCCTGACGTTCGATGGTATACACCTCTGCGCCAAGTTCCAATAAGATACAGGTTTGGTATCCGGATCCGGTGCCAATTTCCAGTACTTTATCTCCTTTTTTGACGTGAAGCAGTTCAGATTGATAGGCGACGGTATACGGCTGTGAAATTGTTTGCCCGTCACCTATTGGAAAAGCAATATCCCGATAGGCCTGATTCCAAAATGTTTCATCAAAAAAATAGTGTCGTGGTACCTTGCCAATGGCATCTAATACTTTCTGATCCGCAATCCCCCGGCTTTTAAGATGTTCAACCAATTTCTTACGAGCACCTTTCTCTCGATAATTATCAATAAACTTGTACGCCATGATGTTTCAAATTTACCTTTTAAAAGGCACATTAAGCAGAATTAATCACAAATAATTCAATACCAACACAGTACACATTTTCAAGTCAATTTGCTTTATTTTCCAAATCATCTGTCCTTATGCCCAATCTACGCTGACCTCTTGAATTTGGGACCGAACAAAACGATAAGCGCATATGGTTTAACTTTACCTAAAACGCAAGTCTTTAAAAGCTATATGGGTAATAGCTGTCGCTAATATGGATCTACATCGACCTGAACGCGTACACCAGCATTGGTTTTATCTATTTCAAAATCCAGGAGAACCGAACGGATCAATTCCTTGACCTTTGCAATACTAATATTTGTGCGTTCAATCTTCAAGGTAATCGTCTGGATAAAATTATTCCGCACGCGTGAAACTAAAGGCGGTTCCGGACCCAATACCCTTGCACCCAATTGTTGACGCAGCGCCGAGGCAAAACGATTGGCCGAATCATAACATTTCTGAAAATCCGTATGTTTAATATCAATCCGAATAAGCCGGTAGAAAGGAGGATAAAGATAGTTTTTTCGTTCTGTAATTTCCGTCATAAACATGCCTTCATAATCGTTATTGACCACCTGTTCTAACACCCGATGATGCGTGGTGTAGCTTTGGATGATCACTTTTCCTCCGGCTTCACGCCGACCTGCGCGTCCTGCTACCTGGGAAAATAACGAAAAAGATCGTTCATAGGAACGGAAATCCGGAAAGTTAATGATTGTATCTGCATTGACAACACCGATGAGGCTTACTCGTCCGAAATCGAGCCCCTTAGCGACCATTTGCGTTCCAATAAGAACATCAAATTCATGCTCATCAAAAGCCGTGATAATTTTGTCGAAACCGTATTTACCTTTTGTGGAATCCAGATCCAACCGACCGATGCGAATTTCGGGCATCAGGATTTCAAGTTCTTCCTCTACCCGTTCTGTACCGAACCCTTTACTTTCGATATGCGGCATTCCACAGGCCGGACAAACACGAAGTGGAGGCTCTACATGACCACAATAGTGGCAATGCATCATATTAGAACTCTTGTGATAGGTTAAGCTGACATCACAATTGACACATTTTGCAACGAATCCACAGGTATTACACTGGATCATTGTCGTGTGCCCACGTCTATTTTGAAATAATATAACCTGCTCTTTATTTTTTACGGCTTCTTCAATTGCCTTTAACAAGGTGCCAGAAAAATAGGAAAACATATTTTCTTTTCTTCCTTCTTCGGGAATATTCACCAACTCAATACTTGGCAATTGTGCGTTGCCATAACGCTCAAGCAGTTCAACAAAACCATACTTCTTAGCCTTGGCATTGTAATAACTTTCCAAAGAAGGCGTCGCTGATCCCAATAACACTTTGGTCTGATGTAGAAACCCGAGGTAAATAGCCGTATCGCGGGCATGGTAACGTGGGGCTGGATCAAACTGTTTGTAGGAGCTTTCATGCTCTTCATCAACGATGATAATCCCTAAATCCTGAAAGGGCAGAAAAACTGAAGAACGGGCCCCAATCACGACCTGAAATTCATTTTTCATCACTTTATGCCATACCTCGGCACGTTCATTATCATTAAACTTGGAGTGGTACACCCCCAATTTATCGCCGAAATGCAGCTTTAAACGCGCCGTAATCTGTGCTGTCAGCGCAATCTCAGGCAGTAGATAGAGGGCTGATTTCCCCGCAGCGATTGCTTGTTCGATAAGTCGTATATAAATCTGTGTTTTTCCCGAAGCAGTAACACCATGTAACAGGGTAACTTCCTTCTCTTCAAACGACTCTTGTATTTCAGTATAGGCCCTTTGCTGGTTTTCATTAAATTGAAAATTGGCATCCAGTTCAATATCTTCCCCCTGGAACCGGGAAACAACCTTTTCCTTTATTTCAAAAACACCTTTGTCAATCAAAGCCGTAATAGCACCGTTACCACAGCCCGAGGCCTCAGCCAACATGGGCCGCGTGATCTCCTCGGTTTTTTTGACCAGCTGCATAAATGCCAATACCGCATCTTGTTGTTTTGGCGCACGGTTTAAGCTATCCAACAATTCTCTTTTTGCATCTTCATTTCTAAAGTCGGGCGCAAAACGTAAAAATGCTTTGGTCTTGGGTTTATATCTTTCTGTAATCTCTTCAGAAATCAAAACAATTCCTTTGTCAAATAATTGCTTCAATATGGGGAAGACTGTTTTTTGTCCCAGCAATTTCACAATATCATTGACTTTAAGTTCTCCCGCCACCTCCAAAGCCTCGATGATAAGATACTCTTTATCTGAAAGTGTAGAACGGTCAAAATCTGCCGCAATCGATGAAACGACTTTGGTCTCACTGGCCAGCTTCAATGCCGAAGGTAGCGCAGCCTGCATGACTTCGCCCAAACTACACATGTAATAATCGGCTAGCCAATCCCAAAGTTTAAATTGAGCCAAATTAACAATGGGTTTGTCATCAATGATGTCCAAAATATACTTTGCTTCATAGTGCTTTGGTGCCTCCTGACTAATTGACTTCACAACCGCAGAATAGATCTTATTCTTCCCAAATTGCACAATGACACGTACACCGACCTGCACACGATCATTCCAGTCAACCGGAATACGATAGGTATATGTTCTTGCCAATGCTAGTGGTAGGACCACATCAACAAACAGCGTATCTCTTTCACTAAAAATCGTAGATTGTGGATTGGACATAAATTCAAATTATGGTATAAAAGTACAAAAAAACCTCCAGGAAAAGAGTTCAAGCGACCCCGGAGATACATAAAACCGACAACAACCATACGGCCTAAAAGCGATATCGGAGTGAAAAAACCAAGAGATCACAGGTCAATCAATTGCAACCTAAAAAAGCCTTCCTGAAATCTATTCAAGAAGGCTCCGTTATGATTAGATACGAATATGATTTCGTATGAACATAGGCAATTAAATAGGATTACGATTTATTTTTTAGCGCAGCAATAAATAAAGCAACCCAGCCAACGATTAACGACAATCCTCCCAAAGGGGTGATAGGTCCTAAAATAGACGGATTTCCAAAGCCGGTTATTTCGCGCACGCTTAAGACATATAACGATCCCGAGAAAAAAAGTATACCAATGAGGAAAGCTATAAATGATACTTTAATGGAGTACGTCTTTGCTCGCGAAAAAGTAGATAAAAATAACAGGGCGAAGGTATGATAGAAATGATACTGATTTGCAGTTTTCCAAGTTTCAATATGATATGTACTTACCTTTCCTTCTAGACCATGAGCACCAAAGGCGCCTAATATTACAGCTAATGCTCCCAACAACGAAGCGGCTAAAATGATTTTCTTATTCATTATGTTAAAGTGAATGCTGAAAATGAGTTTCTAGCGATAAATGTATTAAAAACAGAGCAAAATAAGGAATTTTTTGTTAAATTTATATTACAAAGGCGCATTATAGGAACGATTTTCTATCTCTTCCCATATATTTTTATTAGGTTTGTTTTACGTATGAATCATCATGAGCATCGTGCAGCTCACCGAAATCTTGAACGAGGTGCAAGATTTGTATATCCTTGATAAACATCTGCCGCATGATGGCTTCATCACTATTAAAAAAACAAGTTTAGTGTACTTATCTGCTGACAAGAAAATAAGTACCTCATAAATAGTTGTTCTGATGAAACTGGATTTTTAATCGTATCGACCAGCGTGGTAGTGACGATTTATTCGAGTTCCTATCAGGCATTGAAAAAAATAAAAAGGATGAAAAAAACAATCATCATCACTGTTATATTATTCATCGCGGTCATCGCGGCCACGATCTATCTTTTTGGAGACTTCAATAAAAACAATAAACAAGATTCTAAAGCTTTACAATATCTTCCTGAAAGTACATTAGCAATTGCCTCCTTTGCCAATGATCAGACTGTTGATACGATCTTCAATGACTATGAGCTCTTTAAAGCCATTATAGGTCAACGCAATTTTGGTAACTTGGAGCGTCTTAAAGACGAATTATTACGTAGTGAACAGTTAGCGCCTCTTGTAGCGGGGCAGCAAATATTACTCTCTTTTCACCAGGAAAAAGACCAAATTACTCCGCTATACAGCGTTCAGGTTGGTCAAAGCATTGATAATAACTCACTGGCAACAGTGCTTGAAAACGTCGGTAAAAACTACAAAATACAACCTTTTGACACCTTAGGGCAACGATTTTATGGGCTTAATCAAGGCAGCAAGGATAGTACACTTTATTGCGCTTATTCCCACGAAATCATTTTCGCCAGCTACTCCAAACAGGTACTTTCCCAGATCTTTGATAAACAGGTTAAGAAAATAAGTACCAAACAAATCGAGTTCTTCGTAAACCATAACAATAAAAACACGCCACTTAGTCTCTATTTTTTCAATGAACAATTGTCGCAAATTGCTCGAATATTGATGAAATCCAAATTTGGCACTTATCTCAACTTAATCGATTCGCTGAAGGGCCAAACGTCCTGGAACATGAATTTCAAAAAGGATGCTTTTATTTTTAAGGGTGAAACAGATCTCACGGCGAGCAAAAATAACTACCTACAGTTATTTGCAACGCAGACGGCTCAAGTGCAAGCTCTGGGGAATTATCTTCCTAAAAATGCTGCATCTTATATAGACTTTAGTATTTCAGATCCCCATAGTTTTCGAAGCGGACTGAAAGCCTTGTTGGTACAGCAAAAAGAAGACGGTCGATTGGCTAAAAGTATAAAGAACTTTGAAGAAGACAGCAAAGTATCATTTGACAGTATCATCGCGCCAATTTTCAACGATGAATTTGCGCTCGCGGAATTGGATAATCAGGATGCAATAGGTTTGATCAGCATTTCGGATTCAACGCAGTTTGCTGATAATCTTAAGAAATTCAGTTCGTCTGTAGGTGATTCAATCTATCAATTTAAATATTCTAATCTCTTACATGCGCTATTTGGTGAGCCATTCAAAAGCTTTACCCGACCATATTTCACCATTGTAGACAACATTATGGTGGTAGCTACACGGACGGGCATCTTGAGAGACTATCGTGAATCTTTCCGGGAAAAGCAATTTCTTTCCGGAACGGCTATTTTCAAAAATCATGCAGCATTGCAGAATAGCCGCAGTAACGTGACTTTCTATTTAGAACCTAAAGCTGGTAAAAGCAATATTCTGGATAACTTAAAAGCTGATTTTGCAAAGAACTTTAAAGATGAGGATGAATATGGATTTCAAAATTTCTATTCCTGGTCTTATCAGTTGAGTGGCAATCAGGGCACATTTTCGTCCAGTTTATATGCCCTCTTTAAGAGTGATACGAGACTAGGCGGCAAACCAGAATGGACAGCCCAGCTGGATAACCGAATTATCAATAAACCTTGGATTTTCGATCAAGATGGGAAGAACAAGTTTATCCTGATTCAAGAACAAGATCATACGGTACATGCATTTTCGCCGGATGGGAAAGAACTCTGGCAAAACCTCTTCCAAGGGGAAATTTTGGGCGAGCCAATTCAGTTACAGGATCTCAGTATTGTCGCCGTCACGAAAAACCGCTTATATCGCATTATGCCCGATGGTAAAAACAGGACTGGCTTCTCCGTTGAACTTCCATACTCGGCAACTTACGGGGCTACAATCACCACCTTCAATAAGGAGCAACGTATTTACATTCCGGCAACAGACCGAATTCTTGCGTATACCCTCGATGGCAAAAAAGTGGATGGCTTTGAAAATAATAGCGTGGATGGCCGAATTTTATTCGATCTAAAAACAACCAGCCTGGGACAGACAAATTATATTATTGCCGGGACAAGCACTGCTTCCGTCTATTTCTTTGATCAAAATGGTAAGGTCATCCATAAAAAAACATTGGATACCGATGGAGAAAGTGTTAAAAATCCAATTGGTTTAGTTGCGGCCTCGGATGAAAAGAACTCCTTCATTTACTTGGCGAACAATAAAGGTAGTGTATTCAAAATTCCTTTCGAAGGCGAAACAAAAAAAATAAAACTGGGTGACTGGGGCAAAGATGCTTTCTTTAATTTTGAAGACATTAGCGGTGGAGCAGACAGAGATTTTGTTATTCTAGCCAACAACAAACTGAATGCCTACAGTTCAAGAGACTCGTCTTCATACTTTGAATATAAATTCATCGAAGAGGCCAGTAACAGACCCTTGTTTTTCAAACGAATAGGTAAATCTGATATCATCGGCGTAGGAACCGACAACCGCATGATTTATGTCTTCGGATCTGATGGCCTGGTTCAGGAGGGATTCCCTGTAGAAGGTTTTTCAAAGTTCTATTATGGACCGATTAACTATGGCGACAATGCCAATTATTTAATCTGCATGAAGCGGGATTTCAAGATCTATGTATATAAGTTTTAAAAACCTGAAAATCAATTTTTTAAAATCAACACCAAACGCTATAAGATGCTAAAAGATCTTTATAAAAAATTTGTCTAATTTAATTTTTTTATAGTAGGTTTGCAGACTTAATATGACTATGCTGAAATCGGAAGAATTAAAAGAATTATTAGCTGAACCAAAACGTATTGTAATTACAACGCACTACAAACCAGATGGGGACGCATTGGGTTCATCTTTAGGATTATATTTTTGGTTGACCGCGAAAGGACACCACGTAAATCTCATTGTACCGTCAGACTTTCCTGCCTTTTTGGATTGGTTACCTGGCTTAGAAAATGTACAAATTTATACGCAGGATATTGACCTGCACAATCAACAGATTGACGCAGCTGAATTAATTTTCTGCTTAGATTTTAATGGCCTTGCCCGGATTCACGAAATGGGTGAACCTATTCGTCAAGCGAAAGGAATCAAATGCATGATTGATCACCATTTAGATCCGGAAGGGTTTGAAGATTACGCATTTTGGGATCCATCTGCTGCAGCGACTGCACAATTGATCTATCGCTTCTTAGTCCATGAGATGCAAGATCCAGACCATATCAGTGCTGACATGGCGACATGCTTATATACCGGTATTATGACCGATACGGGCTCTTTCCGCTTCCGTTCTACCACTGCTGAAATTCACCGCATCATTGCATCACTCATTGATTGCGGTGCACAAAACTGGGCTATTCACGAAGAGATTTACAATAGCTCGTCAGAAAGCCGCCTGAAATTCTTAGGGTTCTGTCTATTGAATCGTCTAGAGGTTATCCATGAATATAACACCGCCATTATTCATGTAACCAAAGCGGATCTCACTCAGTTTGAAGTGATCACCGGTGATACCGAAGGATTAGTCAATTATGCCCTTTCTATCAAAGGAATTCGATTGGCTGCTTTAATTATTGACAGAAATGAACAAATTAAACTATCTTTGCGTTCGATTGGAGAAGTTCCTTGCAATGAGATCTGTAAATTGTATTTCAATGGAGGCGGGCATCTTAACGCTTCAGGAGGTAATTCGAAAGAAAGCCTCGAAGCAGTGATAGCAAAATTCAAATCGGTTTTACCAAATTATAAAGAAATATTAACAAAATAAGATATCGTAACATACATTAGAAAATGAAGAAAGCAATTCTATTTTTCGCGGCTGCCGGTCTTTTGATGACGTCATGCCAAAAATTCAAAAAGGCTGAAGGTGGTCTTGAGTATAAAATCGTGGATGATAATGCAAAAGAAAAAGCAGTATCAGGCGATTTATTAGCACTTGACATGGTTGTGAAAACGGACAGAGATTCTACAATGCAAAGTACGTATGACATGGGAGTCCCTCAAATCGTTCAATTATATCCAGATAGTATCATCGCAAAAAATCCAGGTGACCCTACTGGTTTATTCAAATACGTAGGTGAAGGCGATAGCTTGGTATTCAAAATCAATTTGGATTCTATGGCTGCTAAAACGCATCAACCAAAACCAGAATTCGCAGATAAGTTTATTGTTTATTCGATCAAGGTCAAAAAACACTTCAAAAAAGGAAAGTTAACAGACCAACAATTAGGTGAACAAGTTCAGAAATATTTTGAAGAAGAATTGAACAAACACAAGGCAGCTGAACCAGCTAAACTTGAAAAATACATCAAGGATAAAAACTTGAAAACAACAAAAACAGCTTCAGGTCTTCAATATGTAGTTACTAAACCTGGAACAGGAGCAAATGCAAAAGTAGGTGATTCTATTCACGTGAACTATGTAGGATCATTAACTACAGGAAAAGTATTTGATACAAACCTTCCAGATGTAGCTAAAAAAGAGAAAATTTTCAACCCTCAACGTCCTTATGAAGCATTAAAATTCCAATTAGGTGTTGATGGTGTGATCCCTGGATGGACTGAGGCTTTCCAATTGTTTAACAAAGGTACAAAAGCAACTTTAGTCATTCCTTCATCTTTGGCTTATGGCGATCGCCCTTCAGGTGTTATCCCTCCATATGCTCCTTTAGTATTTGAAGTAGAAGTATTGGATATCAAACCTGGAAAAGTTCCTGCTCCTACAGCAACAACTCCAGGCATGGTAGCGCCTACTGGAACTACTGCTCCAGCGGCAACAGCTCCTGCAACTAAAGCTCCTGCAGCAAAAAAATAATTCGACTGTAAATTTCAGTTAACAAAAAAGCGGTTTCATCTCGATGAAACCGCTTTTTTGTTGTTCGTATTTTTATTCACTATACGCTAATCTTCTTATCTTCTTTTTTGATCTTCCGTATTTTCAGCCATAGTATTATTACCGCCAATATAAAACTGATAATCATGATGATGGTCAATGCGATCAGCGCCTTATCGGTATGGTAATTTTCAGCATGCTGAATAAACATTAACCTAAAAATTCGCAGATAATGGGTCGATGGGATTACATTTGCTATTGCCTGCACCCAGCCTGGCATTAGACTCGAAGGCCAGGTAAAGCCACTCAAGATAAATGCTGGCGTCGCAATTACCATAAGGACTTCCGTCGATTTCAACTGCGAAGGCAGTAGAATACTGACGAGTGCACCTATAAAACACACGGCGAGCAAAAAGACGAAAGTGCACAGTACAAAGCGACCAAATTCGGCCTGTAAAGGCATACGGTAATATTGACCAAAACCCCAATATAAAACCAGGATACCGACAGACATCAAAACATATGGTAATATCTTAACAAGAATCAGTCCGATAGGATTACCGATTTTACGTACAAGTTCCGGAAAGGTATTGCCTTCAAATTCTGAGGAAAAAGACAAAGCCAAGCCTAAGAGCAAGACCTGTTGCAGCACAGTAATTAGAACTCCCGGTAGCATAAAATACAGGTAATTTCCACTTCGAATATTCTGCTTAACAAAAGTTGTCTTAAATGGTTCGTACTGCTGTGCAGCGATCTTTGCCGGAACACCACGTTTCATTTGCGCCTGAATCTGTATGCCCGCTTTCAACGTCGAGGCACACACATTGACAGCCATCATGGCGGTATTGGAGGTCAATGTATTGGCACCGTCTACAAAAACAGTCATTTCGGGCAAACGACCTTGTTGTACTCCGGATGCAAAACCCTTGGGAATATGTACAATCGTTGTTGCCTCATATTGCATGGCAATATCTTTTGAATCAAATAAGGAGGGTAATACACGGGCAACTTCAATACTCTCATTATCTGAAAGCATATCAATAAATGAACTGCTTAAGGGGCTATTATCCTCATCAACCACAATGACCGGCATCTGAGTTACCTTACCTTGTTGATAAACATGCCCCACCAATACACCATACAATACAGGTGCACCTAGAAAAAGCATCAATAGCACTTTATTATTGAAGAAGAGCTTAAACTCCCGTTGGATCAATTCTAAAAATTTTTTCACAGTCAAGCTCTTTAATTCGCATGGAGAACCACAAGCGTTTTTGTTAACAAATCTTTGCTACCGGCAACATCTTCAGGAACAATTTTCAATTCAAACACGGCCTGTTGCGGATCGAAATCAGGATAAGCTGAGGCAATGCTTGCGTACGAATTTAAGGCTTTAATACTAATCACCTTTGCTTTAACCTTTTTGTGATTCAAATAAGGAATTTCAACCTCAACAGCCTCTCCTTTTTGAAGTTTTCCCATTTTATTTTCGGGCAATGTGAATCTAAAATAGGTCGATCGATCGAGGAAACCATTGATAATCGGATAGCCTGCCATCGCCAATTCACCGACTTTCAGATTAATCGTTTCCACACTCATGTCCTGTGGAGCAATGACATATTTCTCCTGTGCAGCAACATTGACTTCAGATACCGCCCCGAGCGCACGCTCTTTCTGTCCCAAAGCCATAATCTGCTGTTCTTGCCTAGCCCCACCCTTTGCTTCAGCTAATTCAGCCTGTGCTGCAAGATACTGATTTTTAGCCCCCTGAAATTTAGCGTAGGTCTCGTCGTACTTTTGCTGCGGAATCAGGCTGTCCTGCAAAAGGGCATCCAGCCTACCTATTGATTTTTTCGCAAATTCATATTGTTCCTTAAGTCCATCTACCTTCGCCTGCAATTGTACGAGTTGCCCTTTCGTAGCACCTTTGACTGCCATGTTATATTGTGCATCAGCAGACTGCAGCGCTCCCTTTGCCTGCTCTTCTTTAGCATCTACCTCGGGAATACTCAAAATAGCCAAGGTATCCCCCGCATGCACAAAGTCACCTTCTTCAACCAGAAGCTTCGCAATTTTCCCCGGAACCTTTGTCACAACCGTCACTTGCTCTCGCTCCACCTTCCCTTCAATAGGCTTCTCTTTCACTTGATTTGTACAAGAAACAAAAATAGACAGGGATAATATCCCATATAAATTCTTCATGTTACTCATGTATAGTTTGTAATAATTTTCCTGATGTATGTAGTAATTCAACTGCAGCAGTACGTTGCTGCAAAACATTGTTAAAATAACCCAAATTAACTTTGTACCAATCGTTTTCAGCGGCCAATAACTCCGTAACATCTATTAATCCGGCTTGATACTGTTTAACAGCCATAGAAAGATTATTCTCGGCAACCTTCAACTGCTGTTCCCCCACTTTCAATTTTTGGTTCCCAGTTGTATAGGTAACTGTATTCTTGCTCAATAATAGATTTAATTTTTCCTGTGTATCTTCCCTTTTGGTCGTATTGATATTTTGATCGAGTTTAACTTGCTTTATCTTGTTATGATGCTCTCCGCCCGTATAGAGATCCCATTTAACCCCTACACCAACCATTAGATTGGGACTCCCCTTGATAGAATTAAGCGGTAAGTTGACCGTACCAAATAGCGGTTGGTCTTTCACCGTGAGTTTGGAGTTGAATACATTCAGATAGTTTGCGGATCCAAAGGCAAAGACAGCAGGAAGAGCTCCCCCCTTTTCTTTTTTATACAGGTACTCATACGCTTTTGAGGAAGCATCTAGTGCTTTCAATTCGGATCTTTGTTCGACATCACGTGGAAGATCCGACAAAAATATAGGTTTAAGTCCATAATGAATTCCGCCAACCTCCTGAAAAGATACCCCTGTTTCTTGTTCGATCTTTTGACACAACAAATCCCGATTGCCAGAAACCTCTACCTTTTTCTCTTCCAGCTCCAGCAAGGCCAATTTCAATTTATCTCTATCATAAGGTATTGCAAGGCCATTTTGAATCGCTTTATTCACCTTTTCCTGTTCTTTTTTTAATCGCTTTTCAGAATCGACAATCAATTTATCCACCTCATCCAACAACATCAGCTGATCAAAAGAAGCAATAATATCCTTTGAAAGTGTCTCTCGACCGGCCGATTCTAAATATTGTTGAGCCACAGCTTTTTCTTGCAATGCTTTTATTCCATTCGGAATCTGCAATCCCGAAAAGATAATCTGCTTTACAGACACCCCCGCATAGGCAGCTTGCCCATGCATACTAAATCCTGTTGCTCCTTCAAACAAGCCTAAGTTCAATAAAGGGATATTAACTGTAGGAATATCAATACTCCCATTGCTATGTACATAACCGTATAGCCCGAGTGCCGAGACATGTGGCAGCCGGTTTGCTTTTACTCCATCGGCTTCCAGACGTGCTTTATCGACTTCGTAAGCCTTCAATTTCAATTCTTTATTTGTCTGAAAGGCTTTTTGAATAATATCTTTTACCGAAGGGTCAATCAATGATTGCGCATGTAGTTTGTTTAAAAACATAACCGACGCCAAAGTCAATAAACCCAGGCATAACCTCTTATTCATCATATGATTCATTTATTCTTATAAAAATAGGACAACAACCGCCTCTTTTATCTGTTTAACAGTAAATCGTACGGTATGTTTGACTTCTGACTCTTTTTAATTAAACGTATCTTTTCAACGGCCAATAACAATCGTCACTTATGCATTCATGACATGAAGGACTGACCTCCACCTGTTAGCTTTTCCAAGATACAAAAAAAGGAATTCGTTTCTGTAGAAGGAATCCTGTATTAATTTTCATTTTTGCTAATTAATAAGTTATCTTTGGAGATCGAATTGAAATTTTGGTAATTAAGTCTACCACTTTATTCGATAATAATAAAAACAAGTTTTTACCCTAACCCGCTGCCTCCACGCAGAAAACTATGTTGCTTACAGATACACATACACACATTTATTACCATGCAGGAACCGAAAAACTGCAAGAACATCTACAACGTTGCTTCGATAATGGCATACAACGCCTTTTTTTGCCGAATGTGAATAGCGCTTCCATAAAACCTGTATTTGATACCGTAGCAGCTTATCCAGAACATTGTTTTCCGATGCTTGGATTACATCCCTGCGATGTAAAGGAAAACTATGTGGAAGAGTTAGAAACCATCCGAAAGAGCTTGGAAACACACAAAGTCCATGCCATAGGTGAGATCGGGCTGGATCTTTATTGGGATAAAAGCACGCTTGAAATTCAAAAAGATGCTTTTCGAACTCAGGTTCAATGGGCTAAGGAATTAAATTTACCGATCGATATCCACTGCCGGGAAGCCTTCACTGAACTGTTCGAATTATTAGAAGAACTTCACGACGACAAATTATTTGGCGTTCTGCACTGCTTTACCGGTTCCCTGGAGCAAGCCCACCAGGCTATCGATTTAGGTTTTGCTCTTGGTATTGGCGGAGTCGTCACCTTTAAAAAAGCGGGCTTAGATCAGGTGGTCAAAGAAATCGATTTAAAACATATTGTTCTGGAGACAGATGCACCTTATCTGGCTCCTGTCCCCTTTCGCGGTAAAGAAAATGAAAGTAGCTATTTGGTTTACGTCGCACAAAAGGTAGCTGACCTTCACCAGATCTCCATCGAAAAGGTAGCCGAAATCACAACAGAAAATTCAAAACGTATATTTGGTATATAATTTCAAAACTCAATGCATAATATCTTTATTATCTACACAGGTGGGACCATTGGAATGGTTAAAGATGAAACAGGAACATTCGTTCCTTTCGACTTTGAATTGATCAAACGTAATCTCCCTGATTTAAGTCGCTTAGACTATAAGCTGACCGTGCACTCTTTCGAACCCATTATCGATTCATCCAACATGAAACCTGAGATCTGGATTGAAATGGCACAAATTATTAAGGATAACTATGCAGATTACGACGGTTTTGTTATTCTACATGGTTCCGATACAATGGCTTTTACGGCCTCAGTATTGAGCTTTATGTTGGAAGGGCTCCAAAAACCGGTCATATTATCAGGCTCCCAATTGCCTATTGGGGAAATTCGAACGGATGCCCGGGAAAATATGATGACAGCGTTGGAAATAGCCTCTGCGAAGCAGGATGGTATCTCCATTATCCAAGAAGTATGCATTCTTTTCGACAATAAATTATTCCGTGGCAATCGCTCATTTAAATATAATTCGGCCAAATTTGAGGCTTTTAGATCGCCAAACTATCCCGTATTGGTTGAAGCAGGTATTCACCTCAAATATAATACAGATGCTTTATTAAATAATATTGATAAAGAATTTATCCTACATACCAAACTGGACAATAGGGTAGCCGTATTGAAATTATTTCCGGGGATCTCTGCGCAAACAATCAAAGCAGTCCTAGATTCCGATGTCCGCTCCATTGTTATGGAAACATTCGGATCGGGCAATACAACCACCGACACTTGGTTTCTGGATCTATTGAAGGAAGCAATTGAACAGGGTAAAAATATCCTCAACATTTCGCAATGTAAAGTAGGGTCTGTTGAATTAGGTCGCTATGAGACTTCACAAGGACTTAAATCCATCGGCGTGCTCAATGGCTACGACCTTACATTCGAAGCGGCAGTAACCAAATTAATGTATCTTCAAGGTGAGTTAGAAGATCAAAAAGAGGTCGCCTATTGGATTGAAAAGGATATCCGTGGTGAATTGACGATTAATGACTAATGACCAGGCACAAAATCACAAAAAAGGGAGCTGCACTCCACGCAGCTCCCTTTTTTGTGATCGGTTTCTATGAATTTCTCCCGCAGATTTATTTGCGAGCAACGGTGATTTTCTTATTCCTGCGTCAAACTAGCAAGCACTTCCGCAACAACAAAATTGCTTCCGCCAACAAAAATAAGGTTCCCTTGTTGATACGCTTCTTTTGCTGCATCAAACGCAGCTCCTACCGATGGATAATCAAGCCCCGTTAGACCAAATTCCATAGCTTCTTTCCGCAGCTCCTCGGATGGCATTGCACGCGGCATATCCGGAGCAGAGAAATAGTAGCTTGCATCCTTGGGCAGATAAGGCAACATATGTGATAAATCCTTATCGCGCATAGCACCTATCACAAAGTGCAATTTATCATAAGCCGTTGTAGCCAGATTTTTGAGCACTTCATGAATTCCGTCCTCATTGTGCCCCGTATCACAGATGATAAATGGATCCTTAGACAATTGTTGCCATCGGCCTTGAATTCCTGTGGTTGCCTGCACATTTTTTAGCGCTTGATGCACATGTTGATCACTGATCTCAAAGCCCAGTTGACGTAACTCATCCACAGCTAACAGGACGCCAGCAAGATTCTTGACCTGATAGGAGCCTTTTAAATCCAGTTGATAGTCTGCTGAATGACCTGCAGTATCCGTCGCTTGTACCGTCAAATAATCTTGGTCCACGCCCAGCATTTTCGTCTCATACTTGTCGGAAGCGAATTGGATCGGTGCATGCTCGATCGCTGCTTTATTTAAAAACACAGCTGCTGTCTCTTCAGCATATTCCGAAATAACGACAGGTGTATTTCTCTTGATAATTCCCGCTTTTTCGCCAGCAATTTCCACCAGTGTATTACCAAGAAGATTCATGTGATCAAAACCGATATTGGTAATTACGGACAGCAAAGGCTGAATAATATTGGTGCTGTCCAAACGTCCGCCAAGGCCGACTTCAATGACAGCGATATCAACCTTATTCTTCTCGAAATAATCAAAAGCCATCGCTACAGTAATTTCGAAAAACGATGGACTGACTTCTTCTATCAGCTCGCGATGGGTATTGACAAAATCAACAACAAATTCTTTCTCACATAACTGACCATTGACACGAATACGTTCTCTGAAATCCAGTAAATGTGGTGAAGTATAGAGGCCTGTTTTATATCCTGCTTCGGCCAAAATAGCGGCCAACATATGGGAGGTGGATCCTTTTCCGTTTGTACCGGCAATATGTAATGTTTTGAATTTTCGCTGTGGGTTATCCAAAGCAGCGCAAAGTTTGATGGTATTGTCAAGGTCTTTTTTGAAGGCAGAGGTGCCATCCCTTGTAAACATAGGCAATCGAGTATACAGATACTCGATTGCCTCATTATAAGCATTCATGTGAATGATTTTTATCTTAATCTAAAATTGAATACAATCCGTCCTGTTTGGGAGTCAGGAGCATTTGGCAATTGGTTTAGCCTAGCGCCACGTACAGCACGCTCACATTTCTCCAACAAGGATGGATCGGTAATCGTCGTTCCTTTTACACCAGCACGCGCATAGGTGATAACCCCTTGCTTGTTCACTCTAAACTCCACAGCAACCTTTCCTGCTTGCTGTCCATTATCGTCGATACTTGGCCGTTGCGTAAAACTTCGGTTTTCAATAGACAACATCATGTTACCGTTTCCAGATCCACCTTCGCCGTAGTTACTTGCTAAAGGATCACCCAGTTTGGAACCCTGATTTCCAGGAGTTGTCCCTGTACCATCACCAGCCCCAGTACCGTTATTTTTATTGCCTTTAAAAAGCGCTTTGGCATTGGCCTGTGGTGCCACTTCTTTTACAGCTTTGGTTGTTTCCGGTGCTTTTGAAACGACCTTCTTTTCAGTTTTTGTTACCGCAGGGGCATCTTCTAAATCCTGTGTGACAACCGCTTTCTCCGCAACTTGCTGCGTTGGAGTTGGGGTAGGTGTTTCAACAGGATCAATACGGTCGGGCCGTTCATTATTGGCGTTGGGATCCACCGATGGTTCCTCAACACTCATATAGTCATCTCCCATTCCCTCAGGTGAAGTACCGTAATTGACGATCATTCCCCCCATTCCATATTCATCAGGTGCCTGAGCTTTAAAAACAACAAAAAATCCAATCAAGAGCAACGATGCCATGACCAAAGTCGATATCCCCAATGCTTTGGGGAAATTATTTTCTTCATGTTGAAGGTGATATCTCATCGCATTAATCTCCTATATTAATAGCTGACCAATAAACTTAAAAAAAGTTTAATTGTTCCTATTTATCTTTTTTTGGTTCTGTTGCCAATACCACTTTAATCTTCAATCGATTAGCTACATCCATTACAGAAATAACATTTTGAATGGGAACTGTATTATCGACATAGAGCATAATTGTCACTTCCTCACCCGCAGCCATTTGCGATTGAATTGCAGCTTCCAATCCTTCAATGGGCACTGGAGTTTTGTCAATAAAATAGCCCAAATCTTTTGTAATCGATACCGTGACGGTCTTTTTAGCAACAGATTGTTCTCCCGCACTTGACTTTGGTAACAATAGCTTCACCACTTGCGGATTAGAAACTGCAGAAGCCAACAGGAAGAACAACATCAAGAAAAACATGATGTCATTCAGCGCTGAAGTATGTACTTCCGCAGATGGTTTATTTTTTCTACTTCGTAAGTTCATTATCTTCCGGGTTCATCCAATAAATCAATAAATTCTACTGCATCCGTTTCCATACGTAAAATCAATCGCTCCACCATCATATTCAAGATATGGTAGCCCAAATAAGCTAAGATACCCACCGCAAGACCTGATGCAGAAGACACCATTTTTACATATAGACCCCCAGATACAGAAGCAATATCAATACCACCAGCTAATTCCACGTCGTGGAAAATCTTAATTACTCCAAAGATCGTACCTACGAAACCAAGCATCGGGGCAATACCAGCAATAATACCCAAAATATTGATATTCTTTTCTAACTTGGCAACTTCCAATTTACCCACGTTTTCGATCGCTCCTTCAATATCTTTAATCGGTCTGCCGACACGCAATAAGCCTTTTTGCAACATACGTCCCAAAGCTGAGTTACTTGAACGAACTACAGCTAATGCCGAATCCAGGTTTCCGGACAAAACATTTGCTTTTACTTGCGACATTAAGCTGTTATCATATTTTGCGGCACGACGAATGGTCAAATAACGCTCAAAAAAGATAACCAATCCAATAAAGAACAACAGTAGGATTGGAACCATGATCCATCCCCCTTTGATCATCATATCGATCAAACTCATGTTTTCTGTAGGCGCAGCAGCAGGTAATGGTTGTTGTGCAGCTTGATTAAACGAATCCACAGCAGCCCGTGCTGTATCTTGTACTAATGACATAATTATTAACAGTTTTATATAGTTTCTATAATGTTTCTACCCAAGCACCTTCAATCTTTTTCTCTACAGATTTCTTAGCGAGGTCTGCCTCCGATTTTGTCATGTAGGTGTTTAAGATGATTTTCTTTCTATTTTTTTTAAACTTTCCCTCTACAGCACGTGCTGTTTTGTAGCCCATTTCCCGAAGGCGCTTGGCTTCCTGCTCTGCTTGTGCCATTGTCTTTGCAGAACCTATTACCAATTGATATCTGGGTTGAGCAACAGGAATAGACTCTTTGATCACAGGATTTGCTTCCAAAACCGGAGGTTTTGAAGCCGCATTGGTTGCTGGTACAGTTGTTGTCTTTTTAACAGAATCTGTCACAGTGCGATTAGCCAATGAATCAACTTTCTTCAAACTATCGGCTTGCAACTTATTGGACAATGTATCGGCAGGTATGATCGGCTTTTGTTGAATA
The DNA here is from genome assembly GCF_024808035.1 of Sphingobacterium sp. BIGb0116. Classification (NCBI taxonomy): domain Bacteria; kingdom Pseudomonadati; phylum Bacteroidota; class Sphingobacteriia; order Sphingobacteriales; family Sphingobacteriaceae; genus Sphingobacterium; species Sphingobacterium sp. BIGb0116. Next base: position 31,417 of record NZ_JANUDT010000013.1, read on the forward strand.
AGGGTATCTGCCGCTTTTACAACAGGTTTGGTCGACCCAAATAATGAATCCTTCAACGCAGGATTGGTGTAAACGACCGCAACAGCAACCATTGCCAGCACAATAATTCCAGTCATCCAATACCAGATCGCATTTGAATTACGCGGCTCTTCCTCATAGATATTTGGGGCGTATGTTGAATTAGCGTTAGCCGACGCAATAGCACCGATTTCTCTTTTTGAAGTGTTTTCTTCTTGAGGTGCAGATAGATGGCTATCAGTTATTACAGGTGCATCTACAAGTTCAGACAGCTCAGTTTCCTCTTTCTTTATCGACGATTCTTCAACTTCAAGATCGGTACGATCACTTGTCGGTTGTGTCTCCGGAGAAAGCTCCTCTGCTACTAGACCCGTTACCACAAGCGGTTGATCTGCAGATTCCACTTCTTCTTTGACCTCTTCAACCTCGATCGTTTCGTCTTGATCTGCCGTATCCGGCAAAGACTCCTCGGCAGGCTCCACGTTATGATCGGCTTCCACCATCGGATCTTCTTCTACAACAGGGTCTTCTGCAACAGCTAAGGTCGTAAGTTCTTCTTCTTTGGCTTCTTCCAAAGAAGAAACAACTGTTTCAATCTCTGGTGCAACAAGATTTGTAACCGGCTGGAAATCGAATCCCGACAAGTCCAAGGGTTTGAAGACTAAACTTGCACCATAACTAATCAATAAGCCAAGATCATCGAGTTTAGCCTGTCCAAACTGACCTAAATCAGCTCTTAGGTTATCAACAGCCTCCGATAAGATCTGTTGCGCCTGATTGAGGCCCAAGTTTTCCTGTTGTTGGATATAATGAACAATATTAAATCCATGTTGAGCAGAATAGTCCAGCTCAACATAAGAAATCGGGGGCAAAAACACATTATTCTGTTTATCGAACTGAGCCGGAGAATGAATTCGTTTGAACACACCTATTCCGGGCACGTATACTTCCGCATAACGTTTTAATAAACTATTGATGTTTTTGCCTAGATTCATCGCGCACTATTTTAAGATGCAAATTTATAATCTTAATTCGTTAAAACGAATAATTAAGACCACCAATTACATTAAAGCCCAATCTTGGGTAATACATATAACGTTCGTATTCTTTTCCGAAGATATTATTTGCTTTGACAAAAATACCAAATTGCTTTTTGATTCGGTACTCTGCGCCTGCATTAAGATCAGCAAACGAAGCTATTGTTGCCTTATGTCCACTGTTGTCAACACGACTGCCATCTGCGTTATAATCATAAATATACGCATAGGTGTTTCCTTGTGTAGAAAGTTCAGCATCTACGAAAAATTTATCGGAAATATTGAAGCGTGCATTAGCCTGCATACGGAATTTTGGCAATCCCCATGCTTCTTCCTCATCACTCAATTTATAATCGTCTATATACACTTTTCCACCCAGATTAACCAGTTGTGAAAGACGTACATTGATTTCTCCTTCCAATCCCATATGTTTAGCTTTATTGATCACGCCATCATAAACGACATCAAAAGCCCAAGGAACATAACCATTTTGACTATCGCCAAATGCACTATTTTTAAATAAAGGCAATCCCTCAATCTGTTTGTAGAATACCTTTACTTTATAACCAAATGTTGCGCCAGCATTTCCTTTTAAACCCGCATAAACATTCATTTTCTCAATCGAGTTTATCATTTTAGCGTTCGGAGCCAAATACGGATTTTCTTTAGCGAAACTACGGAAAGAAGCTTGTTTCACTCCCCCATTAATTCCGGCAAACAAAGAGATATATTCAGGTGCCAAAGCAAAATCAGCCTCTACGGATGGGAAAATATTGAATCTTGAGCTATCGCCAAATTCAGAAGTTAAATTCGCACCCAAGGTTACGTTATAGTTGTCGCCCTTAAAACGAATATATGGATTGATGACCGCCAAATGATTTTTTACCTCAGCACTATCTTTCACATTATTCATTGTCACGCTCAAATTCGCACCAACATTGAATGCACTTAGGCGCTTGTTCAAATAACCGGATAATGCGATGGAATTTTCTTTGGCTTTATAAGCGTCTTTAAACAAATAACCATCAACTTTTGCGGAATAGCTTAAGGCTTGCTCATTTTTTGGATCCACATTACTTGATAGCTCTCCATTCAAATAGATATCTGTAAAGGTCTGTTTATCCGGAGTCGTATTCAACAAGGTTGTTCCCGATTGATCAAAAGTCTGGCCATAGAAGTTTGTGCCATAACGATTGTATCCGATGGTACCTTTAACGGTTACCGCATCCAATACACGGCGACCAAAGATACCGATATCCTGTGTACTGAACTTTTGTCCGTCAATATTACCCTTTTGGCTCAAATGTTTCGCAAATAAACCAAACCGTGTGTTTTCAAACTGTTCAGAAGCTAAATAAGCCTCCCCCAATATACTGTTATAGTTACCGATACCAAATTTGACATAGTTGCTACTATGTTCAAAAGGTTGTGCAAAAGGAATCTCCTGTACATTCAATTGTTTCAAACCGGTATTAATATCCAATTTCTTGTCCAAAATATTGTTGTAGGACAATTTGGGCTGGTATTCCCTTTTATTGGTCATATCTGGACTACGGCGGATTTTCACAGCATCCGCAAGAATTGGCTTGTAATCACGAACAACATCAAAAGAATCGATAGTGACCGGTTTCTCAGGATCATTCTTCTTGCCTGTTTCCTGTGCAAAAGAATTCAATCCCACGCCCATCAAAAGCGCTGCTAAAGTATATTTCTTCACGTTTCTATTTTGCAACTTCTTCATTGTATCCTATTTCTTTTTGTTGTTCAATTTATTTAGACGTTCTTTTGCTGCTGGCAAAATATCATCTTTCGCATCATAGTTATCCACAATCGATTCAAGTGTAGCTTTCGCCTGGAAAGAATCTCCTTTACCTGCATAAGCATCAGCCATGGTAATAAAGCTTTTCGCCACCCAATATTCGTACGAAGAGAAATTATCGGATAGATCCATTGCTGTTTTGATACAAGCATCGTATTGTTTATTTTCCAATTGTAGTACCGCAACATTGTATTTTGCTTCGGCACCGTATACTGTACGGCTCTTCAATGCAGCTAAACTGAATTCTTTCATTGCCTCAGTTTTCTTATTCTGCTTCACATAGCATTTACCGGCATACAAGAATGCATTTGCGATCTCCTCTTCCGAAGATTTTTCGTAATTCTTAACAGCGTTGGTGTAATTTAATGCTTCTTTATAATCCCCAATTTGGAAATAAGAGACCATTAGGTTATTTATTGCGAAACCATAGTTAGCCTTGTATTCAGAAGTAAGCTCCAGCTTTTTCAACAACTGTGTTGCTTCGTTATATTTCTTTTGTTTCAAATACAAATTTGACACCGAAATCAACGTGCGTTCCGTATAAGGAGATGTCCAGTCATTCAAGATAATATTATAATCATGTAGTGCATCTTCTGTATTGCCCAAAGCTGCGTTACTTTCAGCACGAACAAAACGCGCATATTTCTCTTGATTTGGTTTCGGGAATTTATCGAAATACGCATTTACAGCTTCCACCGCCCCTTGGTAATTTCCTCTCGAGAATAGGGTTGTGGCAGTCGAGAATGAACGTGAGTCTTGTTCAGATTTCGACGCATCCCCTAAGTTTGTTCCAGTTGCATATTTGATATACCCTGTTGCATCGCCTTTGTCCAAATAGATGTTCTCAATTGACCGCATGGCCTGTCTTGCTTCATCTGTTGATCCATATTGGTCGACTACACGTTGGAAAGTTGCCAATGCAGCATCATTGTTATCTTGATTATACTGAACTAGACCAATCGTCACCAAAGCACGTGGCACATAACTGCTGCGCGGATATTTTTCAACCATTGTTTGAAGGCCAGCAATTGCCTGATCACTTTCTCCCATCAAGAAACGTGTGTAAGGAATCTCAAACGCAATATCATCAGCATAATTAGAACTCGGGAATTGTGCAATAACAGCATTCAATGTTGAAATTTTACCATTGTTATCCCCTTGTAAACCTTGAATAATACCACGCTGGAATAACGCGTAATCCTGACTAGGCGCTTTAGAAGAGATCAACTTATTGTATTCTGTTAATGCTCTGCCGTAGTTTTTCGAAGAGAAATAAGAATCACCTAAGCGTGCAATTGCATCATTACGTGTATTCATTTCTATTCCTTTCGAACCACCAGACGCTAAGAAACGCTCGAAGTAATTTGCCGCCGTGCTGTAGTTACCATTACGGAAAGCCGCATAGGCTAACGCATAATTGGCATACCCATACACATCAGTTTTACTAGCTCCCGGCAAGCGTAGGAATTTATTGAAATTTGTAACCGCTTCACCGTATTTACGCACTTCGTACATTGCTTCCGCTTTCCAATAGGTGGCTAAAGCGTAAATTTCCTCGTCATAGCGAAACTCTTCAGAGCGCATGAATAGGGAAATTGCATTTTCAAAAGCACGCTCATTATAATACTCCAAACCTCTATAGTAGGTCACCTTTTGATAAGCTGCGTTTGCTTCTTTTCCACGTTTAGGGATAGATTCCAAAATATCAACTGCCTCACGGTAGTTTTTTGTACTCAACAATACTTCAGCAAGCAAAGTTTTTGCTTCCTCTAAGCGTTTCGATTTTGGGTACGTTTTCAGGTATTCTTGTGTCGAAGCCAAAGCCACTTGGTGGAATTCCAATTCATACGAAAGCTTAGCATAGTTGAATAAGCCTTCTTCTTGCATTGCTGGATCAAAATCCAATTTCGAAGCACGGAAAAATGCGTTACGCGCAGATTGCTTATTGCCTTTCTTCAAGAAAGCATCCCCTAGAGTAATCATCGCAGATTGATAATATGCGTCAGGATCAGTCATTTTTTCCAATTCAGTGATCGCTTTATCGTAATCCTTCAATTTGTAAGCGATGTAACCGATTTGGTAGCTATCCTGATTATTCTGCGTCTTACCTTGGTCTTGTGCCTGGAATTTATCGTAATACTCTTTTGATGTTTTTAAATCACCTTTGATAAAGTATGTTGCCGCTATAATACGGAACATCTCTGTTTCATTTTCTTGTTTTGTTCGCGACAAAATTGGCAACGCATAATCCAACACATCGTCGTAGCGTTTATCCAAGAAATACAAAGCAGTAATATAATAAGGGTAACTATTTTCGAATTGTTTAGATCCATTTAGGCGCTCAAATTCATTCAACGCCGTTTTATACTCGGCGTCTAAGTAAGAAAGATACGCGTAATAATAGATTGAAGCTTCCTGAAATTCAGTTTTCTGATCTTTCAATCCTTCAAATAATGGTTTCGCCGTTTTATAATCCTTTGTCATAAAGGAAGCATATCCATATTTAAAGCGATATTCTACATTTTCTTTACCTGCTAAATTTTTGCTGTCGATCTTGTTAAACCACTCTAAGGCCTTAACATAATCTTTTTTAGCATAATAGGATTTACCGATTTGAAAATAAGCTGCTTTAGCATTTGCACTGACAGGGAAATCTTTAATGTATTTCAGAAAACGGTTTTCGGCATCGGATTCGCCCAATTCCAGTGCGCAAACCGCTTGATAATACCGTACGTTCTCTTTCAACAAAGACAGTTCCTCTGTTTCGTCCAATTGCAAGTTGGATTTTGTCCGCAAAGCTTCAACACGGTCAAATTGGGCTGAAGCAGAACTAAATTTTCCGCGTTCATACAATTCCATCCCTGTTTTGTACGCCTTGTTGATTTGTTGCCATTCTGTCTGTTGCGCTAATGCTGGCGTCGCCATAACGGTTAATGCAACTCCCACCTGGTAAATCTTCTTATACATAATATGTGAAACCTTAATATGTTATTTATCTGCAAATGTAAATGAATCTCCCTCCAAACCGTGATAAATTCGCATTTCAAAGCAAATTTATCGAAAGCCTCTCTGCCATTAAAGGCTTTAAGATAGCCCCAAATTTATTGAAAATCAATTCAAATCTCCACTTCTCAGGGAGATAGTTTTATTCATTTTACTAAATTATACTTTAATTGAGCTATTTTACACAAAAGTTATTAACATCTGTGAATAACCCCGTATTATAACGGAAATTTTGCACAAAAAATATGCCCGACAAAAAATAAAGTCAGGCATACTATTGTTGCATTTGAAAACAGTGCTATTTAGTCTCATACGTACATTAACGCACGTCAAAACCAATTTCGACTATCCGCGTTGCCCTGCTAATAGATACAAGACAGCCATGCGCACAGCAACACCATTTTCAACCTGATCCAAAATAATTGAATGTTCGCTATCCGCGACATCCGATGTGATTTCGACCCCCCGATTGATTGGCCCGGGGTGCATAATTGTGATTGGCTTCTCTAAAGAATCCAAAATCTCTTTATTCAATCCATATAGCATGGAATATTCCCTTAAGGAAGGGAAATAGGCAATATCCTGACGCTCCAATTGAATCCGTAACATATTTGCAACATCACACCAGTTCAACGCTTTCCGCAAATCATGCTCTACTTTTACACCCAATGATGTAATATGTTTAGGAATTAGTGTGGTCGGACCACAAACCATCACTTCTGCACCTTGCTTTTGAAGACATAAGATATTCGACAAGGCAACGCGTGAATGCGTAATATCCCCAACGATAGCTACTTTACGACCAGCTACATCACCATAGCGTTCACGGATCGAAAATGAATCAAGTAAAGCTTGTGTAGGGTGTTCATGTGCTCCGTCACCTGCATTGACAATTTGTGCATCAACATGTTTACTTAGAAATACCCCAGCTCCGGCGTATGGATGTCTCATCACAATCATATCAACCTTCATTGCAAGAATATTGTTCACCGTATCGATGAGTGTCTCACCCTTACTTACTGAAGATGAGGATGCCGCAAAATTCACGATATCCGCAGAAAGTCTCTTTTCAGCAAGTTCAAAGGATAGACGTGTCCGTGTCGAATTTTCAAAAAACACGTTGGCAATCGTAATATCCCGTAACGACGGAACCTTTTTGATTGGTCTATTTAATACCTCTTTGAAATTACTTGCTGTATCCAGGATCAATTGGATATCATTCTCATTTAGATCTTTGATCCCCAATAAATGGCGGGTACTTAATTGTTCTGCTACAGATGACATTTTATAGTATATTCAAATATTTACTAATCATTTTTTATTGAAAGTGCCTGTTTCCAAAGGTCACCAATAACCTCTAGTATCGTCATGACACCGCTATTAATCGCTAGCTGACGTCTTCTTTTCTGTAATCAAGATAATACTATCCTGATCCTCTGATTCTTTCCAGTTAACAATTACTTTTTGTGAATCAATAGAATCTACCTGTATTCCGATATAATCAGGCTGAATAGGGATCTGTCTAGAGAAGCGGCGATCGACCAAAACAAGCAATTCTATTCTTCTTGCACGGCCAAATGCCTGTACAGCATCCATTGCCGCACGAATAGTACGTCCTGTCCATAAGACATCATCTATAAAGATGACCTCTTTACCTTCTACAATAAAATTGATATTTGTGCTATTTGCTAAGATTGGACCAGTATTCCCTTTCGTACGGAAGTCATCGCGATAAAAGGTAATATCCAAATCGCCAACTAAAATCTCTTTTCCGATCATTTGTTCAAGCTCTTTGACGATACGTCTCGCTAAGAAAGTTCCTCGGGGTTGAATACCTATGACGACAGCATTTGAAAAATCACCGTGATTCTCAATCAATTGACGACATAGTCTTTGAATTGTGATTTGAAATTTTGGTCCGTCTAATAAAATCGACTGTTTCATTATGGGAATGTTTGAGCAAAGCTACACTTTTTTTAACAAAAACGAAGCCATGAAGGGCAATTAATTTCAATATTTGCACCCAGCTGGCACAATAACAAAAAGTGATTTAAACAAAGAATATCTTCCTTTCAGGGAAATTTACAAACCAATTATTCTAGCACATTAACAGATTTTGAAGTTATATACAATACGAATTGCCAATCATTTACAGCAAATTCCCTGAAATCGAAATGCTATAGGTAGAGACTATTCATCTAGCTTGGCACGTTTATTATTCCGTGCAAAAAAATACACCGGTACACCGATTAATACAAGTATAAAGCCGGGCCAGGTATATTGTGGCTTATAGATAATTAATAATACACAAAATACGGTACCTATCAACAGGTACAAGATTGGTGTAATCGGAAAGAGGAAGGTTTTATAAGAACGTTCCAAATCGGGTCTCCGGATACGCTGAATAATAACACCTAGCACTGTGACCATATAAAATATGACAATAACAAAAGATATCATATCCAGTAAATTGCCATATTGTCCGCTCAGGCAAAGTAAGGAAGCCCAGATTCCCTGAAGCCATAACGATCGCGCGGGCACATCATATTTGTTATTGGGAATCGCCTGCTTCAGAAACAATCCATCTTTTGCCATGGTCTGAAAAACACGCGCTCCGGACAGTGCAAGTCCATTAACACAACCAAAGGTCGAGATCATGACCAAAATCGCCATCGCTACCGTGCCACTATGTCCCAATATTTTTTCAGCCGCCGCTATGGCAACACGATCATTTGCCGCAAAAGCAATTTCCTCTCTATTTAATGCCGCCAGGTAAATGTAATTACAACTTATATAGAGCAACATCACCAAGCTAGTTCCGATAACCAATGCCCGAACAACATTACGCTGCGGATTGACGATCTCACCGGAAACAAACGTTACATTTTCCCAGGCCACACTACTAAATACAGAACCTACCATGGCAGCAGCTAATGCCCCCATCAGTACGCCTCCTGAGATCTGCGACCAGCCTGCTCCTTTCAAATTTTGAAAAGAGTCCCAGCCATAAGCCATATTTTCTGAAAAATGATTTTCTTTAATCAAGAAAAGGCCACCTAAAATCAGTAAAATCAGCGCAATGATTTTTGCTGAAGTAAAGAAAGATTGAACAGCTTTCCCACTCTTGATCCCTCTTGTATTAATAAAAGTAAGGAGAATAATAACACCCATAGCAACAATCTGTATCCAGGTAATCTTAAACTCTCCACGCTGAAATAGCGGTGTTGCATCATTTAGCTGCGGAATAAGGTAGGCTGTAAACTTACCAAAGGCAACAGCTACAGCTGCTATCGTTCCCGTTTGAATGACAGTAAATAAGCTCCAGCCATATAAAAAGCCGATTGGCTTCCCAAATATTTCTGTCAGATAGGTATATTGCCCGCCAGCCTTTGGATACATAGACGACAACTCGCCATAGCAGATTGCCGCCGCAACAGTTGCTAATGCGGTCAATAACCAAACTATCGCCAACCAATATCCGGATCCCAGCTGCCGCATCATATCACTCGATACAATAAAAATACCGCTTCCGATCATCGATCCCATGACCAGCATAACTGCATCCCACAATTTTAATTGACGTTTCATCATAACTTAAGGTTGGTTTTATATGGCGTTAAGCTAAGAAAAAATAATCAAAAAAAATGCTGCCCTTTCCTACATCGCATCAAAAAGTGTTTTTCCTTTTCGAATACCTGTAGTAAAGGGCAGCTCCTTCGGTTAAAATGATGTCTCTAATTGTTACTCAACACCATATTGTTGTTTATACGATTTTTCTAAATCGGTCACTTGCTGTAGCAATTGTTTTTCCGAGGTAGAGGCTAAAATACTCTTATAGGCACCCAAAGCACGCAAAGCTGTTCCAATATTGGAATATTCAAGTTCTGGCTTCGTTTGGGCAATATCCTGATACCAACGCATATTTTGGGTCATAAACTTCAAGTTACGGTTTACAATCTCATTCGCACGCTTCGTTTCACCAGTTTCATACAACACATTGACAATTGGAATATAGCCTAAAATATCACGCATCAAATAAACACGTTTTGGCATTTTCTCAAAGGTTTCAACAGCGATTTTACGCGCCTCATCCTTATGACCTTCCATCATCAACTGTGTCGCTGTACCACCCATTACAGTATTTGTAATCATGGTAATCATGCGGTAAGATTCAGGATCCAGGTAAGAAGCATGTGCCATATTACCCCATTGGTATTTCGTAGTAATGTCTTTGTAAGCAGACTGTGTATCAACCAATGTACCTTCTGCTCCGGCAGGAGTTGCAATTGGCATCAAGCGCAGCGCAAAGCCCTCTTGTACTAAATATTTATCTAAACCAAGGTAGTTATCATTTGGAACTGTTGCCGCAAAATAAATTGGACGTTTCCAATCGTTATTCAATAACACATTTAAGATAGATAATTCAGCTCTAGAAATATAATTTCTATTGTAGGTCCAGCTCATGGTATCGACAATAGATTCTTGCCAAGCTTTAGGAACGACATTATTTTTCAGAACAGATTCTTTATTCACTGGAAGGCTAAAGTTTTTGGTTGGCAGGAAGTTTTCAAACTTACCACCTCTCAATTCCAATTTGTTCTTCTGGTCGTCAGACAATAAAATCTGCATGATCAAATCCAGATCCACATGTCCTGGAACTTTCATATCCTGATAATAAAGCACTTCGCGAACACCTTTCTTGAACTTTTCATCATCGATATTGATCGGTAAACCATCTGCCTGATTCACTTTTTGTTTCATCTGGCGCATATACCAGTCCGAACTCAACAAACTTAAGTTTACGACACGTACATCCGGACGATAATTTTCGACTTCCTGAACATACCATAAAGGATAGGTATCATTATCACCGTAAGTAAATAAAATAGCATTGGGCGCACATGACGCCAAATAGTTTTTAGCAAGATCACGGGCAGTTGTTTTCTCCGAACGATCGTGATCATCCCAGTTTTGGAAGCCTAGCAATACTGGAGCTCCCAATAGACAGGCTACTGTAGCGGCACCAGCTGCAATTTTACCATCCACTTTTTTGCTCAGATAATCCGCAATAGCGAAAACACCAAGTCCGATCCAGATGGCGAAGGCATAAAAAGAACCTGCATACGCATAGTCACGTTCACGTGGTTGAAGTGGACTTTGATTTAAATATAATACAATTGCTAATCCTGTAAAGAAAAACAACAGACCCACAATTCCCGCATCGCGTTGTCTCTTTCCAAAATGCCAGAATGCGCCGATTAAACCAATGATCAAAGGCAAGAAGTAGTATTTGTTATTCGAAGGGTCAGTCTTCAAAGAATCTGGAATGGCATTTTGTCCACCAACATGCAACTGATCAACAGGTTTAGCACCTGAAATCCAGTTACCTTCGGTAAATGAACCCTGCCCTTGTTGGTCATTCTGACGACCGGCAAAATTCCACAAGAAATAACGGCCGTACATATGTCCGATCTGATAACTGAAAAAGAACTTCAAGTTATCGCCAAAAGTCGGCGACTGGCCTTCCGGGATTTTTAAGTAATCACGATAATATCCATCATGCCCATCTCGATTGCTGTAAACACGAGGGAAAAACATCGTTTTATCGTATTTATAGTCCATACCGTTCTCCACCTTGGTATACTTGTCCTTATCTTTTCGATATGTATACGTAGGTTCGGCATCAACCACTTGCGCATCAAATGTAGGTCCGTTTAAAAGAGGCTCACTTGCATATTGCTCACGTCCAAGATAACTCACAAAAGAAAACGCATTATCCGGATCACTGTTATTTAACGTAGGATTTGCCTTGGCACGCACCGTGATCATGGCAAAGGAACTATAACCAAAAATGATAAATGCTGCACTGATTAAGATCAGGTTTAGCATCGGCTTGACCTTTTTGATTGAATACCAGATCCCATATACAAAAAGAGCTACCGCTAAAATCATGAATAGGTTAAATCCAGTTCCGAAGCCCATTCCCAAGCTATTCACAAAGAACAGATCTAAATATGCTGCCGCTTTCACGGTGTATTGAATAATACCCCATAAAATCAACGCCAAAACAACGACACCGATCAAGAAAGCTTTGATCGCCCCCGATGATGTTACAGTTTTTGAACGTTTAAAATAAATCACCAAAGCAATTGCCGGAATCACCAAAAGGTTCAGTAAGTGCACCCCGATAGAAAGTCCCATCACATAGGCGATAAAGATCAACCAGCGGTCCGAACCAGCTTCATCGGCATGGTTTTCCCATTTTAGAATACCCCAAAATACGACGGCTGTACATAAAGACGACATGGCATATACTTCGGACTCTACTGCTGAGAACCAAAATGTATCCGTAAAAGCATAAGCCAGTGCACCAACAGCGCCCGAGCCGAATATTTTGATTAAATCGGTTGATGTATATGATCCATCAACACCTTTTACAACGATTTTCTTTGCTAAAGCTGTAATTGTCCAAAATAAAAACAAAATGGTCAGACCACTACATACCGCAGATCCCACGTTCATCCAGAAAGCAATTCGTGTAACATCTCCACCAGCAAGGTTTGAGAATATATTTTGAATCATTAAGAATAAAGGTGCTCCTGGCTGGTGCACAATTTGAAGTTTAAAGGCTGAAGCGATAAACTCGCCACAGTCCCACCAACTCGTCGATCGTTCGGCAGTCATGACATACGCTACAGTTGCTATTAGCGCACATATCCATCCTAAAAGATTGTTGATTTTAGTATAGTTCATAAAATGATAACTGTAAAAAGTATTATTAATACGGCTCGAAAATAAGGATAAGTTAATAAGAAATGAACTTTATTCTGATTTTTTAACACATATTAATTGAAAAAATTTCATTACGCGATCCAATATTGGCTGAAAGGAAAGCATTCGCAAAAGCACTCGTGTACTTTTGTGAGCCAACATCTCGATAAAAAAGCTTAGCGCGCATATCTTTTCAAATCAAAACAAAAATTATTTCTTTGAAAATCAGCCCTAATACACTTTTAAGTTCATTTTTATTTGCAGAAATGAGAATAGTCCGTATATTTGCATCATCAAATGTGAACGAGATCATCACGATAGCAATCACTTTTGAATTGTTTGTCCGATAGTATAAGGGTAGTACAACAGTTTTTGGTTCTGTTTGTCTTGGTTCGAATCCAGGTCGGACAACAAACAATAGAAAAGGCTTGCAAATGCAAGCCTTTTCTGCGTTATATGCAAGGCTTATTATTTATAAAAGGGTTTAGATTTTTTTAAATTTACATTTTGATTTTTAAAACAAATCTCTATCTTTGCGTCGTCAAAAAGAGAAAAACGGAAACGTTGACTTTTTAGAGACATTGTCCGATAGTATAAGGGTAGTACAACAGTTTTTGGTTCTGTTTGTCTTGGTTCGAATCCAGGTCGGACAACTTTTAAAGTTAAGCGTATATGGATTGTGAAAACAATCCATTTTTTTTAATGTTTAACTTTAAAAAACAGTAAGGGAATAAAAATATTGAATAAACGACAATACAATAACCCAACATAAATATACAAAACCATGCCTTTGCAATTCAACACGGTTAAACTATTTGCAGGTTCTGGCACTACAGAACTAGCCGAAAAAATCGCACAATCTTACGGGAAACCACTAGGAGACAAAACATTGTCACGTTTTAGCGACGGTGAGATTCAACCTTTCTACAATGAGTCAGTTCGCGGAAGCGATGTATTCATTATCCAATCTACCAACCAACCTACCGACAATCTTTTTGAATTATTATTGATGACAGATGCAGCGAAGAGAGCTTCAGCGCATTATATCACAGCGGTAGTCCCTTACTTTGGTTTCGCAAGACAAGATCGAAAAGACAAACCAAGAGTTGCTATTGGCGCAAAAATGATCGCCAATCTGTTGACTGCAGCTGGTATCCACCGTATCATGACAATGGACCTGCACGCAGCACAAATCCAAGGTTTTTTCGATATCCCTGTTGACCATTTGGATGGCTCTATCATTTTTGTTCCTTATATCAAATCGTTAAAACTTCCAAATCTAACGATTGCTTCACCAGATATGGGTGGTTCATACAGAGCACGTACCTTTGCTAAATTTTTCAATGCAGAAGTTATTATCTGTGACAAACGTCGTAAACGTGCAAACGAAATCGAATCAATGTCAATTATCGGCGATGTAACTGGTCAAGATGTGGTTTTGATCGATGATATCTGTGATACGGCTGGTACACTTTCAAAAGCAGCGGCATTGATCATGGAAAATGGTGCAAAATCTGTAAGAGCCGTTTGTACACATGCTGTGTTGTCCGGAAAGGCATATGAAACAATTGAAAACTCAGTATTGTCAGAAATGATCGTAACCGATACCATTCAATTGGATCCAGAAAAAGCAAAACAATCGACCAAAATCAAAGTATTATCAACGGCTGATTTATTTGCAAAAGCAATCACAAGTGTAAATCAACACTCTTCAATCTCTAATTTATTTGAAGTAGAGTAATCTTTGAGTTTTAGATCCTAGATATTGGACCCTGGTACAGAAAGCATTCAGCTCAACGACCAGGGTCTTTTTTTTGTATTGCGCCACCACCCCACCTTCTCCCAAAAAACAACAAACATTTAAAAGTGCACTTCCGCTTGGTTCTTATCTTTTAACCATAGGCGAATAGCCCTTTTTATCGAGTATAAGCGAGTATATAAGTTAGCAATTGATTGATACCAAATTCTACAATAACAGGGGATTTACAGAGGGTTAACAGGGGGTTAGCAGGGGTATAACAGGGGTAAAGCCCTGCTAACCCCCTGTTATACCCCTACTAAGAGAGTCCTATTCCAGTTTTAATATAGGAAATGGTATTAATTTGGTCATACATTAGGGTAAACAAGCAGCATTGAATAAGTATAGTCATGAACACAGAAAAATTGAACACATTGAATAAGTGCCTGTTTCCGAGCTAATATCGATCGTATTTTTTTGATAATATCAGAAATTAGATTATCTTTGCACCTCAAATTTATAAAAAATTAAAAGATGAAATCAATTGCTATTAGCGGTTCTGTAAGACAGAACGTAGGGAAAAGAGATGCAAAAGAATTGCGTTACCAAGGTTTAGTACCAGCAGTACTTTACGGTGGTACAGAGCAAACAGCTCTTTCTGTATCCGCAGCTGATTTGAAACCAGTTCTTTACACTGCAGACGTAATCATTGTTGAATTAAACATTGAAGGTCAAACTAAAAGAGCTATCGTTCAAGACGCACAATTCCACCCATTAACTGACTTAGTTACTCACGTTGACTTTTTAGAATTATTTGATGACAAAGAAATATCATTAAATATTCCTATCAAATTAACAGGAACTTCACCAGGTGTAAAAATGGGGGGTAAATTAGTTCAAAAATTACGTAATTTACGCGTAAAAGCATTACCTGCAAACTTGCCGCAAGACATTGAAGTACCAATGGAATCTTTAGAAGTTGGTAAATCAGTTCGTGTAGGTCAAATTCAATTGGAAAACGCAAAAGTATTAAACAATGCTGATGATACAATCGTATCAGTAATCATGTCTCGTGCATTGCGTCAAGCTGAACAAGAAGCAGCTAAAGCAACTAAAGGTGGTAAAAAATAATCTGAACAAGATTTTTAAAATACTGCAGAAAGCACCGAAATTCGGTGCTTTTTTTGTTTATTAAAATTTCTATTTTTGCAGCATGAATTATCTTATCGTTGGATTAGGCAACATTGGCAGTGAATATGCCGATACACGGCATAATATAGGTTTTATGGTTGCCGATGAACTTGTTAAACAGGTTGGCGCCAGTTTCTCCTTGCTCAAGTTGGCCTATTATAGCGAATTTAAACAAAGGGGGCACAATGTCACTGTGATTAAACCTACGACTTATATGAACTTAAGCGGCAAGGCCGTCAATTACTACATGCAACAATGCAAAGTTCCTATTCAGAATGTATTGGTGATTGTGGATGATCTGGCCATTCCATTTGGTTCGCTAAGGATGAAACCCAAAGGAAGTAGCGCCGGTCATAACGGGCTCAAATCCATTGAGCAGCTTTGCGGCGGACAGGTTTATCCGCGCTTACGTTTCGGTATTGGCGATAATTACCCAAAAGGTAGACAAGTAGATTATGTACTTGGCCCTTTTGACAAAGAGGAACAAGCTGAACTACCGGCTTTAATTGACCATTCCGTTAAAATGATCCAGAGTTTTGTCAATATCGGCATCGAGCTGACGATGACAAATTTGAATACAAAATAGTAAACGTTTCTAAAGCTCATTAATGTAGTGCCTTATATTGGTATTGATTTATAACAAAAAAGACCGATTTAAATCGGTCTTTTTTTATTTTTTACTCAGAGAACTTTACATTAGTTACTGCTTTCTGCCCGGGCCTTTTCTTTTTCAATCTCCATCTTAATCGTGCCGCTTACCTTCTCTTTTAATTTCCCATTAGCCTGCTCATCGTTTTTCTGTTCACTTGCTTTCTTCCGGGTCGTAACGATAATGACACCATCTTTGCCTGCATTTCCATACAACGCAGTCGCACTTGCATTTTTCAAAATCTCTATTGATTCAATATCCTTCGAATCAAGTTTTTCCAAACTGGTCTCCCTCTTAACCGTCCCATCAACCACAAGCAATGGCTTGACTTTTCCATCATAGCCACGAACACGAACAGATGGAAAATCAGTACCAATAGACTCATTCGCTGAATTATTCCCCAACAATCCCATTACCGCGTTAGAACTTATCCTTTTTGATTTATCCGAAAAAACATCCAGTTTCGCCTCATCTGATTTCTCACTTTTCTTATAACCAACAACAGTAACAACCTTGTCATTCTGTCCTTCGTTTTTCTTAGAACCAATCGTCGAACTAATCTTATCATCCGCTCTGTTGTCATTCTTATAGCCAACGACGGTAACAACATTATCCCCCTTTTTATCATCCTGTCCAATTGGACGCACTTTATCACTCACTTTATCCGGATTTTCACGGGCCCATTTTTTTGTCGTAATCAATATAACGCCATTCTCTGCATCTGATCCATATTTAACGGTCGCAGACGCTCCCTTTAATACCGTTATATTGTCAATTCCATCCGGCGTCAGCGCCAGCTCCTTCACCATTTTTTGATCTGCTCTCTTGCCATCAATAACATACACCACATCAGTTGACTTATCATTCGTTAGCTGATCATCACGATACGTCACCCCTATCGTAAGCCCTTTGAGTTTGGTCATATCTTTGCCAATATGAGCTCCTTCCTTCAATTTCACTTCAAGGATACCGTCTTTCCCAACATCTTCACCATACTTTTCAATAGCAGCCTGCCCCTGTAATACCGAGACTGATGCTATAGCATTTGGATCGATATCATCCACAGTAAAAGTTCTTTCCTGCACAATACCATTCATGACACAACGTAATTTTTTTTGCGCTATATCCGAATGTTGTTGCATCTCAACAGTATTGGCCAAGATTGCTCCGCCAGCAATATCAATTGAAGACTTCGTCCGATACTTGATCATATCACTATCATTCGAAAACCAGTACTTCGCCAGTTTTCCTTCAGGAATAGCCAAAAATTCTGCCTTGGAGACCAATTTATTATCCACAAAATACTTTTGATTTTTTGAGAAATCAATAGCAGATCTTTTGATTTCCCTAAAATCTCTCGCCTCCACCTGATTTGCTTTAGCCACAGTATCCGCTAACGCAATAGAGCTCCTATTTGATTGATCTTCCTGAGATTTTAAATCAGCTGTTGGCAACTGAATAGGTAATACTGTCTCATTTGCCTTCTCAACTACCCCCTCAATACTACCCTCCGCTTTACTTACCGTAAATGCTGCTCCCGTCAATAAAAATACCGGTAAAAGAAAGGCGTATTTACTCAGCTCTATTTTCGATGATCGCTTCTTGTTCATCATCATAATACGACGTTTTAAAAGTTTAAAATTAAATTGATTACTCAACCCTACTGAAGTGCCCTTTTTGGACACATTCAATAGGCTGTATTGGTACGTCTGCTTGTCAATTCCTTTATCGAGAACCTGTTGATCAGTCAGGAACTCCAAATTTTGGCGAATGGCCCTGCGCATGAGCCAGACGAAAGGATTGTACCAACAACACACCAATATCATTTCAAACAGTAAAATATCCAGACTGTGAAGGCCTTTCACATGAATATCTTCATGCTTAAAAATATCTTTTAGTTCAGCATCAACATGCTGTCCTTTATTGACATAGATTTTATTCAAAAACGAAAATGGAACAATAGGAATAAGCACATTCCGGAATAGATAAGTCCGCCATTGATCGGACCTCGAATTCAGATGAATTCGCAATAAGCTCAATAATTGAAATACAAATTTTAATAACAATACAACAGCACCGGCCATAAACACGATTTCCACCAACCTTCCTAACGTCAGCTGCTGTTGAACCTCCGGCTCCGTAATATAAAGTGAAATCCGCTCGCCTACGACCCCAATACTCAATCCACGCTGTACAAACAAAGACTTTAAATCCAAAAACGGATACAGAAAAGCAAATAGCCCCCCTACTAAGAAGTAGGCTCTATTTAAAAAATAGAACGTCAAGCCTTTCAACAGTCCAATATATCCCAGATAGATAATACCCAACAACAGGTTGACTTGTATAATATATGTTAGTAGACTTTCCATGCCATTAAGATTTATTATGCTTAATCATATCCATGATCTCCTTTAACTCATCGGCCGTCAGTTTTTCTTCCTGTACAAAAAAGGAAACCATCTCCTTATAGGAATTTTTGAAATAATCGCCCACAAAGGAGTTCATAAACTTGGCCTTATAATCTTCCTCACTCACCATCGGCTCGTAGCGTTTGGCATTGGCATAGCGTACTGCTTTCACAAAATCCTTACGCTCCAGATTCTTTACTGTCGAAGCCAAAGTCGTATAAGGCATCTTCTCGCCCTTTACATTATCCAAGATCTCTTTTATAAAACCTCCATTGAGGCTCCAAATGGATTGCATTGCCTGCTCTTCCTGTGCTGTTAATTTTTCCATGTCTTTATCTTCCTTTTTCTAATCTATCACTAATCTACGAATAATTCGTAAATACAAAAAATATTTTTTCGTTCCTTTTCGGATCTTCCCCAAAATAAGGCCTTCCTCAACCCTCCCAAAAAAGAAGTGGCTCATTTCTTGCGTATTTAAACTCAAATCCGACGAATATAAGTTAGCTGGCAGAAAATTTGCGATACGTTTATTTTAATTCTAAATTCATTCATAAATCGCTTCATCAATTGAAAAAAAAGAATTTCCACTGTATAAAATTGATAGCAATCAGTCGCACTGTTCATTCCAAAAGGAGATGGTTTAAAACAAATACAAGAAAGATAAATGGCTAAAAATATCAAAGCGATCAAATGTCCGCATTGTGGCAGTATAAAAATCACCACATTACGCCCCGATTATTACAAATGTGATAGCTGTGGAACAGAATTTTTTCTGGATAGTGATGACATCAATATCAACCACAACTATAACTACCCACGCAACAACCAAGATCAATATAAAGCCATACGGATTGTATTATTTGCTGTTGTAGGCTTTATTGCGCTTATGTTTGTCATTGGAGCCCTAAGCGCTATTTTTTCCAAAAAGCCAGCGCCCAATTATTCAACTTACAGCACTTCCAATACAGCAGAGAAAAAAGAAGAGGCCGAACCACTGGAATGGAACTATGCAAGCAACACGCTATTTTTGGATAAAGATAATACGCCACATGTTGTTGTCGTCGGTAATGTCGGAACCTTCAGAAAACGAATGGACGAAGGCAAGGACAATAAAGTTTATATCGGACTCTTCGATCCCAAAACAGGTAAAAAAGAATGGGTAAAGGCTTTGATGGAAACTCCCGTCGAACTGTCAAGCAGCGACGTCACACTTCAGGTATTTGAAGACCAGAATCTATATATCATCGTCAAATCCAAATATATTTATCAGCTGGACAGAAATACACTCACGTATAAAAGTGTCCTTGAGAACTATGTAAAAGATGCACCATCTTTAAGCACAGGCATCGCTAAAGTTGAATTTAAATACGAAGACTATGGTTCGGCCTATCAAATTGTCAACAATGAAGGACAAAACCTAGCTTATTATCCCTTGATTAACAAATCTATTCCCGACAAACAGCTGTACGACGAAAGAAGAAAAAAGCTTCCCAACCCAACTACAAAAACGGAATTTACCTTTTCAAGTAAATCCAGTTATTATCCAGAAGAAAAAATCCAGTTAATCCAATACAGTTACCAATATCAATATGGATTCCCAAAAGATAGCCCGCGATTTTCCTGGGATAAAGACTATGGCGGGTCGGGCATATTCACCGACCGCGATCCTTATAAAAAGGTATTGATTAATCCATGGCAATTTAAAGGCGCCCGTCTGATCAGCTTCAAAGACTTTACGCCAGGAAGACTTTACTTTCAGCCCGTAATCATTGCGCAGAATGACAAAACGCTACTCATTGCGTATAAACCAACGCCTGCTGAAGACGACCCTTTCCAGATCCAACTATTGGATGTGGCAACAGGCGCAATACAAAAAACAGTGACCACAGACCTTAAATCCATGTATGGAAATGGGAGCCTCCTCAAAGATGGTTTTATTATAAAGGGAGCCAGCGACTATTATTATTTTGATAATAGCGGCAAACAAATCAACAAGTTTGAAGGGTATAACCCCAAATTCGACACACTAAATTAAACACTATGGGACTATTTAATCTTTTTAACAACCAGCTTTCTGAAGTCATCGAGTGGAAAAACCAAGACCCTCGATTATTGTGGTATAAATTCCCATCCGAAAGGAATGAGATCAAAAATTCCAGCAAGCTGATCCTCGCTCCAGGGCAGGGTTGCATCCTTGTCTATGAAGGAAAAGGTGAAAACCTGTTGACTGAACCGGGAACGTACAACCTCAAAACGGACAACCATCCATTCTTTACCACTTTAGCGCGTTTGCGGCAGAACTTTGAATCCGAACATAAGCTTTACATCTACTTTTTTCGCACAGCCGCTATCGTCAATCAATCCTGGGGAACGGGGACACCTATTAAATACATCGACCCCCATTACAATTTACCAATAGAAATCGGCTTGAATGGTACGTTCTCTTACCTCATCAAGGAACCGGTACATTTCTATAAAAACATTGTAGCTAATCAAAATACGGTTAGCACAGCTGTCATTCAGGACATCATCAATAATCGGATCCCACAACAAATTATTGCGCAGATTGCACAAAAAAAACTGGGTTACAATGAGATTGACAGTCAACTGGGACTGTTATCCAACGACATCAAGACTGCGGTTGAACAAGATTTTAATGACCTTGGTCTCGACATTACGGATTTCAAAATCTTAGGAACTCAATTTGATCCCAATACACAACGAAGAATTGGAGAAATCGCCGATTTAAGCACACAAAATCAGGCGGCACAACAGGCGGGTCTAAGCTATGTTGAATTAGAAAAACTACGTGCGCTCCGTGATGCCGCTAAAAATGAAGGGGGAATCGCCGGTGTAGGGGCACAGCTGGGCGTCGGTATGGAACTCGGAAAACAGTTTGACCTTCAAAAAGAGGAGATTAAAGATCATATTCAGCAAGAGGGCGACTTTGTCGAGAAACTTCAAAAGCTGCAGCTGTTGCTCCGTGAGAACATCATTACCCAAGAAGAATTCGATACACTAAAAAAACAGATCCTCAACAAAATATAACGCATGCGGGGATATTCATCTGACGATTCAGCTCAATTATACCGAGGTGAATCAATTCATAACACATAAATTAATTCAGCTATGAAATACATATTCGGTATATTATTCACCTTGGTGATACTTTTCGTTGCCACCTATTTCCTACTGGGACTTTGGGGCATTAAGCTATTGGATGCAGAGAACTTCAGCAAAATATTGTGGACTACAGGAATTCTGACACTAACGTCCATTATTCTGGTGTGTTTTGTCATACTACCCTTTTTTGGATCGGGTAAACAGGGCAACTACGAAGACAAAGGAAAGGTTGCACAAAGAAAAATAGATTGATATTTTTTGCAAAATAAGATAATGTTAAATTTGAATAAATTATTTGCTTATTTAAGTAAATAATTAGTGAATATTATCCAAAATGACGCAATCATGTCATTTTAATTCCAAAAGAACTTTCAATTTTAAATATCAAATAGTTAAATTTGTGAGATTAGCATAACAAATCAGATATAAGATAATATATAAACATGTCAGATAAAGCATCTATAAATTTAGACGGCACTTCGTATGACCTTCCAGTCATTGTCGGTACTGAAAATGAAAAAGCAGTTGATATTTCCAAATTAAGAGATCTAAGCGGATTTATTACGTTAGACCCAGGATACAAAAACACAGGTGCAACGAAAAGTGCGATTACTTTCCTTGATGGCGAAAAAGGCATATTGAGATATAGAGGATATCCAATTGAACAATTGGCAGAGAAATCGACTTTCTTGGAAGTTGCTTATTTGTTGATTTATGGAGAGCTTCCAAAAAAAGAGGTATTGGAAAAATTCAGAGCTGACATCAAAAAGCAAATGATGATTCACGAAGATATGAAAAACTTCTTCGCTGGATTCCCATCCAAATCTCACCCAATGGGCCAACTTTCGTGTTTAGTAGGCGCATTGTCGGCATTTTATCCAGAATCTTTAAATCCAAACTTAACAGAAGAAGAAGAAGATCAAACGATCATCAATCTTTTGGCAAAAATGCCAACAATCGTTTCTTGGATTCAAAAGAAATCATTAGGTCATCCTGTTGTTTATCCAAAAAATAACCTTGGTTACATTGACAACTTCCTAAACATGCTGTTTGGAGAAGTGAATGATGAAAAAACATTTGATCCTGTTGTCATTGACGCCATGCACAAATTGTTGATTTTACATGCTGATCATGAGCAAAACTGTTCAACATCTACTGTTCGCATCGTTGGTTCATCCAATGCAAACCTTTATGCATCCGTTGCATCGGGTATCAATGCATTATGGGGACCATTACATGGTGGTGCAAACCAAGCCGTAATCGAGATGTTGGAGGCCATTAAAAATGATGGTGGTGATGCTGAAAAATATCTTGCTAAAGCAAAAGATAAAAACGACCCTTTCCGTTTAATGGGATTCGGTCACCGCGTTTACAAAAACTTCGACCCTCGTGCTAAGATTATCAAAAAAGCATGTGATGATATCTTGGAGAAATTAGGCGTTCAAGATCCGGTATTGGATATCGCTAAAAAGCTCGAAGAAGCAGCATTGAATGACCAATATTTCATCGACAGAAAACTTTATCCGAATGTTGACTTCTATTCAGGTATCATCTACCGTGCATTAGGTTTCAAAGCAGATATGTTTACCGTATTATTTGCTTTAGGCCGTCTACCGGGATGGATTGCACAATGGAAAGAAATGCGCGAAAACAAAGAGCCTATCGGTCGTCCTAGACAAGTATACGTTGGTCACACAGAACGCGACTACGTTGAATTTTCAAATCGTTAATCCGATTTCGATTTATATCCTAAAAAAGCATCCTTCGGGGTGCTTTTTTATTTTCACCCGAGCTAACATGAATGGCTTTACAGCTATCTGAAACCACCCACTCGAATAATATATGATTACTCGTCGTTACGCTATTGTCACGATAATCTACTTGTTAAGTATATTTTAATTTTTCCTTATCTAAATTCCTTGTTTTTCGTTAAGTTTGCGTATTCATTGGTCTCTTATTAAAAATCATTATAAATAAGGCTTGTTAGAAACAATACTACATATCTTGGTTCCCATTGCTATTTTCACCTTTATAGCAGCTTTCACCTTGTTTGCAGTATATGCCGAGCGAAAGATCGCGGGATTTGTACAAGATCGTCTAGGACCGATGGAAACAGGAAAGTATGGCAGTCTCCAAACGATCGCCGACATTCTCAAATTATTACAAAAAGAATTAATTACCCCCTCATCGGCCGATAAAATTCTCTTTAGAGTTGCTCCTATCGTTATTTTCGTGGCTGTTTTTACAGGTTTTGCCGTTATTCCATGGGCCAAAGATTTTATTCCAGCGGATACACATACGGGTCTGTTCTTCATAATGGCGATAATCTCCATTGATGCTTTGGGCATTTTAATGGCTGGTTGGGGATCTAACAACAAATATTCTTTATTAGGATCCATGCGTGCCATAGCACAGATGGTGTCCTATGAAATTCCGGTAGGCCTCTCGCTGATTACGGTCGTTATGCTAACCCAAACCCTAAATTTGAATGAAATCGCTATTGGGCAAGGCATCCTAACCAATGGAAGCATTAAATTCTTAGGTCTTTGGGAAGTCAATGAGATTGGGGGCCTCTTCGCCTGGAATATTTTTCAGGCCCCACATTTGATTATCACCTACATCATATTCTTTATCGCAACCCTTGCCGAATGTAATCGTGCTCCCTTTGATATCCCGGAAGCCGAATCTGAATTGGTCGGTGGCTTCCATACGGAATATGGCGGGATACAATTTGCCTTTATCTTTTTGGCGGAGTATGCCATGATGTTTTTGGTCTCGATGTTGGGGGTTGTCCTCTTCTTAGGAGCTTGGAATACACCATTACCAAACATAGGTGTGATACGTTTGGCCGATTGGACCACAGGCTTAGTGTGGGGAATATTTTGGACCTTAGCAAAATCATTATTTATTGTCGGTATCCAAATGTGGATTCGATGGACATTACCTCGGTTACGTGCAGACCAACTGATGAGTTTATGTTGGAAAGTATTGACACCGTTGGCTTTTATTTGTATGGCCATTTCTGCAATTTGGCGAATTTTAGTTATAGCATAGAATATGATATTTAAAACGGCTTCGCATGCATTTCGTACGGCAATCAAGGGTTTATCTTTGACTGTTAAACACTTGTTTGGTGCCCGACGTTCGCGAACGGAATTAAATATTAAAAAGGATAACTACTTTGATCAGCAGGAAGGTATTGTTACTGTTCAATATCCGCGTGAAAAAATGCCTATCCCCGAGGTTGCCCGCTATCAACTGCAAGTCGATATCGAGGACTGTATTGTATGTGATTTATGCGCAAAGGCTTGTCCTGTCGACTGCATCGAAATCGAAGCCATCAAATCACCGGAAGCGATTGGAAAAACCTCAGATGGTAGCGTTAAAAGACTATACCCGGCCAAATTCAACATTGATATGGCTAAATGTATGTATTGTGGGCTATGTACTGTCGTATGTCCGACAGAATGTATTACCATGACCAACGAATATGACCGCAGCTCACAAAAACTGACTGATCTTATCTATGGTTTTTCAGATATGACCGATAGCGAGGTTGCACAACGTAAAGCAGAATGGACCAAGTTTCAAGCTGAAAAGGAGGCAGCAAAGCAAAAATAAAAGATGGAAAGTATTTTATTCTACGCCTTTGCTACCCTAGCAATCGGTTCAGCACTTTTGCTCGTCAATCTTAAAAATATTGCGCGTGCTTTATTCCTGTTTTTTATTGTCTTATTTGCAATGGCAGGACTTTACCTATTTGCTTTAGCCGATTTCGTGGCCATTACACAAATTATGGTTTATGTTGGCGGCGTGCTCATATTGATGTTATTTGCCTTTATGCTTTCCAATAAAGAGCTTTTAAAAGATCTCCAAGATAGCAGCGGTTCATTCTTAAGCATACCCAAATGGCAGACTATTCCAGTAGTGCTTGGCTTCCTGTTCCTAATGCTATACGGCATTATTGAATGGCAACAAGCCCCGTCTGCGTGGATTTTACAAGCTAGAGAAAATAACACCGAGATTGTCGCAACAGACAATAATATTCATCAGATCGGATTACGTTTTATGACTTTTTATGTATTGCCATTTGAAATCATATCCGTGTTTTTGATGATGGCCTTGATAGGAGCCTCACATTTATCCAGAAAGGAGCGTACAATATGATTACGCTGACGCATTTTTTAGTTGTCAGTGCCTGCATCTTTTGCATTGGTCTCTATACCGTTCTTTCCAAGAAAAATGCAATTATGATTTTGGTCGGTATTGAGTTGATGATCAATGCAGCTATCCTGAACTTTGTTGCTTTTGGAAAATATGATAAATTGAGTTATGGTGGGCAAATTTTTGCATTATTTGCCATCGTTCTTGCTGCGGCCGCAGTCGCTGTTGGATTGGCTATCGTATTAAATGTTTATAGACATTACAAAACCATTAATCCGGATGAGATAAACCAATTAAAAGACAAGTAAACATTGGATCAATTTGTTCACATATCGCCCCATTTGACCGCGCTACTTACCTTGGCAGCACCATTAGCGGCATTCATATATCAAGCAATAGTAGGCAAACGCGACCAGTCCGGCCTTGTTTCTCTCACGGCTATCATCCTTAGCTTTATCGCTGGCGGCTTCACCTGGTTCTCCATATGGAATAATCCGACAGTATCAATTCAGGTAAATTGGTTCACCATTGGTGAAACATCATTTAAAGTTGGTATCCTGCTGAACAATTTGAGCACTTTGATGCTTTTTTTGGTACCGACTGTTGCCTTACCCGTACATATATACTCCAGAGCCTATATGCATGGCGATTCAGGTATTCACCGTTATTGGATGTATCTCAGCCTTTTCTGTTTTGCGATGTTGGGATTGGTCATTATGGATAGCCTACTGTTGATGTATGTTTTTTGGGAATTGGTCGGTTTTGCATCGTATCTCCTCATCGGCTTCTGGTTCACACGTGAAACAGCTGTACAAGCCAATAAAAAGGCATTTTTGGTCAATCGCATCGGCGACCTCGGTTTTCTAATCGGGCTTGCGATCCTATTTACACAGTTCAAAACCCTCAATTTAATCGATCTATTTGGGGACAATGGCTTAATCTATCAATCCACAATCGCCCAAGGATTATGGATATCTCCAGTCAATAGCTTACCTCAGATTTGGCTTACCATTGCAGGGTTAGCCTTCTTCTTGGCAGCTATGGCTAAATCTGCACAATTTCCGTTACATGTATGGCTTCCTGATGCCATGGAAGGCCCTACATCCGTATCTTCGTTGATTCACGCCGCGACAATGGTTGCTGCTGGTGTATTCCTGCTGGCTACCGTATTTCCATTATTTAATGAATCTGCCTTATTATTTATTGCCATCATTGGTACAATAACCGCTGCTTTGGCCGCATACTTTGCGCTTGGCCAATACGACATCAAACGTATTCTTGCCTTTTCGACCATATCGCAGCTTGGTTTTATGATGGTTGGAATTGGTATTGGAACATGGGATGCTGCTTTATTTCATCTGACAACTCATGCTTTCTTTAAGTGTCTGTTGTTTCTTTCCGCCGGAGCTGTCATTCATGAAATGGCCCATCTTAAAGAACATAGTCACCTGGACTTTGACCCGCAGGATTTACGGAATATGGGCGGGCTACGTCAATATATGCCAAAGACCTTCGTGCTGATGAGCATAGCTTCGCTAGCACTTGCAGGATTCCCTTTGACTTCAGGTTATCTATCCAAAGATAGTATTGTTATCTCCTCCTTTGAATGGGCTATTTCAAAAGGTAACTTATACCTTATCATCCCCATAAGTTTGATTCTGGTGAGTATTTTAACGGCTTTCTACATTGGTCGTTTGCTATTCAAAGCCTTTTTTGGGGAGTTCAGACTGTTGAAACAACTTCAGGGCAAACTACATGATCAACCGCTACATGAAGCGCCAAAAACCATGTTGATCCCCATGTTTTTTTTGGGACTGTTCTGCTTATTCCCACTATTTTCTTTCAACCCTTTTTCGTATCACGATTCCTGGTTGATGGACGGCCTTTTATTGGATGAATATACTTTTGCACCAAGTCACAGTGCACACCTTATTATCCCTGCAATACTGCTTCTTGGTTCTGCTATTGGCTGGATCATCGGCTGGAAATGGTATGTACAAAATAAATACCCTTTAAACCCCGCTAGCCAGGCGTTAAAAGCCGCTTTCAACCAGGGGTATATCAATGAGTTTTACGAAGCAGTCTTTGTTAATGGCACATTAAAATTAGCACAGTTCTGTTATTGGTTTGACCGTCATATCGTTGACGCTTTCGTTTCTTTGATTCAGTTTATCGTCTTATCCCTTTCTCAGCTAAGTGTTTGGATAGACAAATATATTGTAGATGGTTTTGTTAATACGGTTGCTACTGTAGCCTATTGGACAGGCAATCAGGTTCGCCTGGTCCAAAACGGAAAGATACAGACAACATTGTATTCCGTCTTTTTATTAGTTTTACTTGGTTTAATTTATCTTATATTCTTTTAGGAAATGCCTATTTTATCCTTATTGATATTTTTACCGCTATTGGCTACGGCGCTCATTCTCGCCCTACCAACACGATATAAATCGAGTTACAAATATATTGCTTTAGCATTCACAGCAATACAATTTGTACTAGCCGGAATATGTTATGCACAATTTGATGCAAGCAAAACAGGAGTCCAAGATCTGGCGGGCTATCAATTTGTTGAACAGCTTTCCTGGATCCGATTAGATTTAGGATCAATAGGTAAATTAGAGATCGATTATCTTATTGGTATTGATGGGATCTCCATGCCCTTGTTATTGCTGAGTGCTTTCGTTATGCTGATGGCTATAGGCGCCTCTTGGAATATCCAGAAAAGTCCGAAGGGATACTTTGCCTTGCTCATGGTACTTAATATGGCCGTTATGGGGATTTTCTGCGCATTGGATTTCTTCCTATTCTATTTGTTTTATGAAGTCATGTTACTGCCACTCTACTTCTTGATCGGTATCTGGGGTGGTGCAAGACGCGAATACGCGGCTATAAAATTCTTTCTATATACCCTATTCGGGTCTGTATTTATGTTGCTGATTATCGTAGGATTGTATTTTTCAGTAATCAACCCTTTGACTGGAGCACATACCTTCAACATGATCTATATGATGAATCCACAGAATTATCTTGAGGGTTCTATTTTCGGCTGGGAGGGTTACCAGGAAATTTTGGGCATTTCGGCTCGGCTGATCGGTTTCATTGTGCTCTTCTTTGCCTTTGCCATTAAAGTACCCATTGTTCCCCTACACACTTGGCTACCGGATGCGCACGTTGAAGCGCCGACACCAGTATCTATTATTCTTGCCGGTATCCTCCTGAAAATTGGTGGTTACGGTATCATCCGTATCTGTTATAGCATCTTTCCCGATATGGCAGCCTTATCCAATTGGTGGCTTGGATTAATCGGTGTTGTATCCATTATTTATGGTGCCTTGAATGCCTTATCACAAAAAGACCTGAAGCGAATGATTGCTTATTCATCGGTCTCTCATATGGGTTTTGTGCTGCTTGGTATTGCATCGCTGACTGCCGAAGGTATTTCTGGCGCCATGTTTCAGATGATTTCCCATGGATTCTTATCAGCGGCACTCTTTTTCCTTGTTGGCGTGGTCTATGACCGAGTACATGACAGAAATATCTATAGTTTCCGTGGCCTAGCTCAAATTATGCCTAAATACACCGGTTACGTCGCTGTCGCATTTTTCGCATCCCTGGGCCTGCCCGGCTTTTCAGCCTTTATTGGTGAAGCCTTTGTCATTATCGGTTCCTTCAATGCAGCGAGTATAGGAACCGGGTTACCGCGCTGGATGGCACTTGCGGGCTCCATAGGTATCCTATTAAGTGCAGCCTATCTACTTTGGACACTGCAACGTATGTTCTTTGGACAAATTCGCTTAAAAGGTGGTGAATCTTGGAGTAATGCACTTACAGACCTAAATTCACGCGAACAGATCATCTTATTTCCTACCCTAGCGCTCGCCTTATTACTTGGTATTATGCCAGCTTTAGTATTTAACAATTTGAACGCAAGTGTTCTGAATCTTGTGAGCTTTATCCAACAATTTATCTAATCCAGCATGCTCGCATTCAGTCCATATATCAGTTCTTTCATCGATCAGATTATCGTCAGTATTCCGTATTTCAAACCTGAACTGACACTGATCATCACTTTTATTGGAACTA
Source organism: Sphingobacterium sp. BIGb0116 (assembly GCF_024808035.1). Classification (NCBI taxonomy): domain Bacteria; kingdom Pseudomonadati; phylum Bacteroidota; class Sphingobacteriia; order Sphingobacteriales; family Sphingobacteriaceae; genus Sphingobacterium; species Sphingobacterium sp. BIGb0116. The sequence goes on from NZ_JANUDT010000013.1 coordinate 61,421, forward strand.
TTCTAGCTAGTCTTTTTGCTGACAAACACTGGAAGAATACGTCTTTTGTCGTAACCATCATCGGGTTATTGTTCAGCGGCTGTTACCTCGTTGGACAAGGCCTCACTAAGGTAGAGATGGCTGGCTTTTTTGATATGATCCAGGTTGATGCTTTCGCTACTTCGGCACGACTGATTATCCTGTTGTCAACAATTCTCATTTGTATATTCATTCAACAACGCCATCAAGCGTATGACCGCCCCTTAGGTGATCTCTATGCGGTACTATTGACAGCAACATTGGGCCTGAATCTATTGACTATGTCGAGCAATTGGCTGATGATATTTATTGCTGTCGAAACGGTTTCGATTAGCTCCTATATCATGGTGGGTTATTTCTCCACCACTAAAATTCAATCGGAAGCTGCTTTAAAATATGTACTCTTTGGATCGATCTGTGCTGCCGTTATGCTCTATGGCTTGTCTTTATTATACGGTTTCACGGGAAACCTGAATTTTGACGCTCCAAGTCACATTGCTGGCTTGATGGAAGCACCCCAGATCATGATCAGCATTGCTTTACTATTTTTGCTGACAGGTATTGGTTTCAAACTGAGTTTTTTCCCTTTTCATGTCTGGAGTCCGGATGTTTACCAAGGTGCCCCAACAGTTATTACAACCTATCTCGCTACAGTACCCAAAATTGCTGTTGTTGTGCTATTATCCAAGATACTTTCAGCCTGGCTTAACGTGTCCTTTTATTTTAGTGATTTCTTGACTTATGTGATTATTGCGATCGCCATTGCAACTATGCTGATTGGTAATTTAGCAGCTTTACGCCAACAGGATGCCAAAAGGATGATGGCCTATTCTTCTATTGGGCATACGGGGATACTTCTTATGGCTGTATTGGTTTATCAAAATAATGAATCAAATGTGTTGTTATTTTATCTATCCATATACGCTTTGATGAATATTGCGGTATTCATCTTTATTGATGCTCTAGAAGCTAGTTTAGGAAATACTTCAATTGAATCGTATCGCGGCTTAGGAAAGCAGTACCCACTGCTGTTCACCTCCTTTTCAATTGTTTTAATCGCTTTGGTGGGGCTCCCCCCTACTGCAGGTTTTGTTGGAAAACTTTTGGTCTTTTCCAAAGTGTTCGAACAATACCAAAACTTCCAATCCTTTAGTTTATTGGCATTGCTCCTAGTTGGTGCATTGACCTCTGTCATTTCCCTATTTTATTATTTTAAAATACCACTGAATGCGTTTTTAAGGGACAATACGGGATCTCCAGCAGTTAATTTCAATATGGTACTCTTGTGTATCGGAATCTTATGTACAGTAGCCGTGTTGATCTTAGGTATCTTTCCCGATTTATTACTTTCGGTATTCTAGAAAACAGGAAACTTCTTTCATTTTAAATAAGTCTATTGTCCAATTCATTCCCTTAATGTCTGCGTTGAATAGTAAGAATAACTCCATAATATATTTTATATTTGTACCATGATTAGTGCAATAGCAAATCCAATTTTTCAGCGTGCTATCCAGGATTACCACGTATACGATCAGATTGATCATCCAATCCAAAATCCGTATGACAAACAATCCCTGGAACATCTCCTCTATTTAAAATGCTGGATTGACACCGTGCAATGGCATATGGAAGATGTGGTACGTAATCCCTCGATTGAACCCCAAGAAGGCTTATACTGGAAAAGACGTATTGATGAATCCAATCAGTACCGCACAGATACCGTAGAGTATATTGATAGTTATTTTCTACAAAAATTTCAAGATATACAGGCGAGTCCTACAGCAACAATCAATACTGAAAGTCCGGCATGGGCTATTGATAGACTTTCCATTCTGGCTTTAAAAATCTACCACATGGAACAGGAAACATTGCGCACAGATGCTTCCGAAGCACATATTATTTCCTGCCAAGAAAAACTGAACGTTTTATTGGAACAACGGAAAGATTTGTCCCAAAGTATTGATGAATTGATGACCGCAATCGCATCTGGCGATAAATACATGAAGGTTTATAAACAGATGAAAATGTATAACGACCCTTCATTGAACCCTGTCCTATATTCTTCAGGAAAATAAAACATGTCCTTACCGCAACGGATCATAGTAACCCGATTTTCAGCTATGGGCGATGTTGCCATGGTTGCCTCAGTGTTGAAAGAATTCTGCATTCAGTACCCTGATGTAGAAATTATTATGGTCAGCAGGCAATTCTTTGCCCCATTCTTTGATGGAATCAAAAGTATACGGTTTCACGCTATTGAGCCCAAAACAATTCATAAAGGTTTCTTTGGATTAGTCAAGCTAAAAAAGGAACTGGCTCAATACGGCGCAGATGCTGTGGCAGACTTACATTTCAATTTACGCTCCCGCGTAATCGATCTTTTATTTTCCCTATCGGGCGTAAAAGTAAAGCAGCTTGACAAAGGGCGGGAAGAAAAAAAAGCCTTAACCCGGGAAAACAACAAAATTAAGATTCCTTTAAAGCTAACGGTCGAGCGCTATGCAGACGTATTTCGTGCATTAGGCTTCAAATTTGAGCTCAGCAAAAAATTGGTTTCTAATTTGCAAGATGTACCCAAAGCTGCTTTTAGTATGTTCGCAAACTTCGATCGAAAGAAAATTGGCATTTCTCCATTTGCACAACATCGTTATAAGATTTTCCCTCAAACCAAAATGGAAAATGTGATAGACGAACTCACGCACAATGGCTATGATGTTTTGTTGTTCGGCGGTGGCGAACAAGAGTTCCAAATTGCCCAAAACTGGACTGAGCGATTTCCCAACACCTATAATACCATAGGCAAATTTTCGCTGCGGGAGGAACTGGATTTGATATCCAATCTGGATCTTATGATCAGCATGGATTCTTCGGGACTTCATATGGCATCGTTAATGGGCGTAAGGTGTCTTTCTTTGTGGGGAGCAACGCATCCTTATGCTGGATTCACAGGTTATGGGCAGCAGCTAACAGACTGCATCCAAGTTGAGCACCCCAATAGACCAAGTTCAGTCTATGGCAACAAGCCCTGTGATTGTGATGGAATAGAAGCAATTGATTTAATTACACCGGAAATGGTGATCGAAAAAATAAACGGAATAAGATGAGGATTGGGTTCGATGCAAAACGCTATTTTTTAAACAAGACCGGTCTAGGGAATTATAGTCGGGACTTAATTCGTATGCTCGAAAAGTATGCTCCCGAAAATGAGTATCTAAAATATACACCAAAAACTGGTGATCAATATATCAATCAACCAACATCTCAAAAAAATATCCGGTTGCCACAGGGTTTTATCAACACTACTTGGCCTAATCTCTGGCGAAATCAACGTATTGTTCAGGATTTGAAAAAAGATAAAGTTGATATTTACCATGGACTGTCTGGTGAAATTCCATTAGGTTTAGCAAAGGCACATATTAAATCTATCGTTACCATTCATGATTTAATTTTTTTGAGACATCCTGAACTTTATCATCCAATTGACCGTTGGATTTATAAGAAGAAATTCAAGCATGCCTGCGAGGCATCTGATCGTATCGTTGCCATAAGTGAATGTACTAAAAACGATATTGTCGACCTTTTTCATATACCCGAAGAAAAAATCGATGTTGTTTACCAAGGCTGCCATGAAGCATTTAAAACTATCAAAACTGAAGAGCAGAAAGCAAATCTTCGAGAGAAGTTAAAATTACCGCAGGATTTCTTATTGAATGTTGGAACCATTGAACCGCGTAAAAATATTTTACCAGTAGTGAAGGCCATAAAAGACCTTGATATCCCCCTTGTTATCGTAGGTAAACCAACACGTTACTATCAGGAGATCATGGCCTATCTGCAACAAAACAACATGGAAAACAGGATATTCTTTTTCCAAGGATTAGCAATGGAAGAATTGGCCGTTCTTTATGCATCGGCAACAATTTTCATTTATCCCTCAATTTATGAAGGCTTTGGCATTCCCATTATAGAGGCACTCTACTCTGGTACACCTGTGATCACCAGTAAAATGGGCGTATTCCCAGAAGCGGGGGGGCCGACATCTTGTTATATTGACCCTACAAATATTTCAGAGATAAAGCATGCTATAATATCCTTACTTAGTGATTCCTCCAAGCGAGATGAAATGATCGAAAAAGGATTGGAATTTGTTCAAAAATTTAATGATGAACTTGTTGCCAAACAGATGGCTTCTATTTATGCCAGCTTATAAATCGACCGACTGACCCGTTGAAACAAAATACTTCTTCAATACATGAAGAGAAACGAACTCTTCTTGTGCCTGATCCATAAATAATTTCACATAAGCATTGGCCTGTTTAACAATTGTTTCAGCCTCGTCGGGATGATCTATATAAAACTGTAATTTTTCTTCCAGGTCCGAATAATCGTTTTTAATACAGATAAAATGATAGTCCGGTAATAAGGTTCCTTCCATAAACCAGGTTTCATACGTTGGCATCGGCATGACAGCGATGGAATTTGACGACATGATCCATTTTAAGTTGGTCGCTACGTCATTTCCTTCCAGGGCAAGAATAAATTTATAAGCTAAATGCCCAGTGATAGAAAGGTAATCGTGATCAGAAGACCTAAACGCTCTTTTTAAATCACATAAGGGATGACTATGGTATTGTTGAAAAAATAGTTCCCGATGTGCCTGTGCAAACTCACTCCTCCCAACAAGTCTATTTTTCTTCTTCCGAAAAGCAACATGGTCGGTAATAAAGTTAAAGTGCCGGCTCTTATCCAGGTTCAACAATACCGAGTTGGCATTGTCACCTGCGATTGGCCTACTTTTCACTAAGGCAGGTTTATCCGGAATAGCAATAATATCACCTGGAAGGATCTGAAATTTCAGTTGCTGATTAAAATAATCAAGAAATTGTTTACTATCAAAATAATAAACACGAATCTTCTCGGGCATCTTATAATCTTTGATCGGAATTGCATCGATTGACAAAGACCGCTGCGGAGATAGTTTATTATAATAGTTTATCCGAAACCGAACCCATTCAGACTGCTGGGTCAAATCTCTGTTCAGCAACACCGAGGCCTTTTTCCGTAGCAGAAACTTTGGTCTCAGCTGTCGTCCAAATACACTCAAATAATAAAAGAATTTAACATTCTTATTTTTTAAAAAGATCTTCTTGAAATTCAACTTCATAGCATATATAAGAAATAAGAGCTGTCGTTATCTAATCGTCCTTAGGTTTGACCACAGGTACACGAAGCTGCATTTTTTTCCAATGTAGTGAGCGATCGCCGTAAATCAGAATTTTACTTAGTTTATACTTGAACTTCAAAAGTCCCTGATAATCGTCGGTAATACGACGATAGGCAACCTGAGGATCTTCTTCTAAAACTAGATTTATTGCTTCCGTATAGACCGTTGGTCCTGTCATCTGATGGACATCATGTGGATATCTATTTTCCTCGATATTTCGTACGATCAATTCAATCGTCTTTTTCAGGAATGGGTGTCCTTTATCGTAGATCAATGCCCATTGCGCATAAAGACTTCTATTCTTCTCATGCGTAATCACCGCCGTATCTTCTGGTTTAATCACTTCATCCAAAACGCCAATAATATCACTATCTAAATCCAAATAGATACCGCCATGAACATACAAAACCGCATACCTAAAAAAATCCGCTTTAGCGGCACCGATCTGCAACCGGGCAAAAGCCTTATAAGTACGTTGATCAAAATTTTCACTAATGAGTGTATCAATTTGACCATCATCAAAAAACTGTCTAGTATAGCCTTTATTTCGCTTTAAAAATCGCCAAATATAAAACTTTGTCAACAAGGGTATCTTATTGGTCTTAAAAGTCTGATAGATAACTTTTGGAATCGCCACTTGGAATAAAAATTAAATTATGGTAATAAACAGCGTGTATAGTGATGTAAAAATAAATTCAAAACTATAAAACATGCAAAAATAACGATATATCCCTTACAAACACGTATTTTCTAATATTTAGTTAATCGCCTAGTGTTAATTAGAACAATACCTATTCACTTCACAAACATTTCATTTTTTTTATATTTTATTACAAAAAATATGTAATATATTTGTCACAAAGCAATAAAGCCCACCTTGGTGATCTACATTGTGAAAACATTAAATGTCATTTTTTCAACTAAATTGTAACGAATAAGTGAGCTTTCACGTTACAATAGCGTATGGTCCAATTTTTCAATTATATCGTATACCTTGAGTCAAAAAATAAGCGCTTTAATCATTACATACAATGAAGAGGATAATATAGTAGAAGTCCTCAAAAGCATGGAGTTTGCAGATGAGATCATCGTTTTAGATTCATTCAGTACTGATCGAACGGTTGAGTTAGCCGGTTTGCACCCCAAAGTGAAAATTTATCAGAACAAATTTGAGGATTTCACCAAACAGCGCAATTTGGCCTTGACTTATGCGAATAACGATTGGGTACTTTTTTTGGATGCCGACGAGCGTTTGACTGCTGCTTGCCAAACGGAGATATTATCGACAATAAACGATCCGCAAGCAAAAGACGCGTATTACATGTATCGCTTATTTTTCTTTTGTGGCGAACGCATTAATTTTTCGGGAACACAAAATGATAAAAATTTCCGTCTGTTCAAAAAAAGTAAAGCAACATACGACACCAAAAAAAAGGTGCACGAGACATTACTGGTTAATGGCACGATTGGTAGCTTAAAAAACAAGATATGGCATTATTCCTTTGCAGACTACGCGAGTTATAAGGAAAAAATGGTCCATTATGGCCAGCTTAAAGGGAGAGAGTTATACGCCAAAAATAAGCGGTATTCGCTCTTAAGTCACCTAGCTAAAGTGTCCTTTAAATTTTTTAAGGCATACTTTTTGAAACTAGGAATATTAGATGGGCGACGAGGATACCAACTTTGCTACTTACAGAGTCTCAGTGTACATGAAACTTTTAAGTCATTGAAAAGAGAAGAAAAAAAATGAAGATTTGCATTATAAGCTTTGATTACTGGAATTACGACCACCACATTGTAAAGAAATTGCAAGAGAAGGGTATTGATGCATCACATATCAATATGGGTGCCTATAAATACAAAAACTTCGGTGAGCGGGCTTCTAATGCAATCAGCAAAATTTTTCTGAATAAAAACATCAAACATGTAAAACGTCAGGAGTACGTAGTAAATACACTGAAAAAACTAGGTCCCCAAGATCAGATACTCGTTCTAAATCCCCATACATTAGATTATCAGACCATCAAAGAGATCAAATCATATACACCTTACTTAATTTCTTATCTCTATGACAACCTGGAGCGTTTTCCTGTAGAGGACCGTCTTAAGTTATTTGATAAGATCTACTCGTTTGAGGACAAAGATGTAAAAAAATATGGCTTTGAAAAGATAACAAACTACAACTATCTTTCAGAACAACCCATTCAGGCCGAAGAAATCGAAAATGATTTATTTTACATTACTTCCTATGATAAACGACGTATTAAGCTCCTTCGCAAACTCACGGTTCGTCTCTCTGCATTGGAAGTACGGAGTAAGATTATTGTAGTTGGAAAACAAGTATGGAAAGAGAAACTACGTAACTTTATATTAAGACCGGTTGGTTCAGCCCTCATAGAATTCCGGAAAAAGCCAATAAATAATGAAACAATACTAGAAGAGTATAAAAAATCCAAAGTTATCATCGATTTAATGCGCGAAGGACAGGCTGGATTAAGTTTTCGGGTTTTTGAAGCGATGGCTCTCGGAAAAAAGATTATAACCGATAATCAATCTATTCAGACCTATGATTTTTATAAACCAGAAAACTTTTTAATTGTTAATGACGATCTTTCCAATATTGAAAATCAATTTTTCACCTTGTCATATCAGAGAATTCCGACAAGCTTATATCAAAAATATTCCCTTAATCATTGGGTAGATCATATTTTTGGAATTTCCTCGACGTTTGAATCTAAAAATATGATCTCCAGCTATTAGGGAGTATACCAAATTAAAATACTGTTTTAATTCTCCAAAATCCGAAATATCCAATTATCAAAATTATATCTATCCACTATTTCTGGATGAATTTCAGCATAAGGAGCATTCAAAAATTCACCTAAAGTGCGCTCATCATTATCTAAAACATAGATATTATTCGGGTGATAAAAATCATAACTCTTAACTTCATTATTATTTGTTATCAGCTTTCTACTGTATCCAATTGCTTCGAATACACGAAAAGACAATCCACTATGAGCATCCACTAAAAAGTCGACAAGGATTTCGTTCTGCAACGCTAAATGAATATTTTCTTCATAGGCCAAAGGAGAACTAATGTAGGTGATACCCGCTAACTGGTACTCGCTCGGCAAATCCCGCTCTCCAGTATATAAATAGAAATTAGGTGTACCACTGTTTTGCACAATAAGGTCAACAGCATCTTTAGTTTGCGACCACCTTACCTTCATAAAAGTTCCGACAAAAAAGAAAGAAGATTTTTTTGGTATTACTTCACGCCTATTGAAATGCCCAAAATAAAAATTGGTAGTTGGAATGAACCTATCATCCTCCCGATTGGCGTCTTTACGGTCAAATACAAAAAAGCGATCAAACTTTGAGACAAGTCGCTTTACTGCCGGATATCGATCAATGCCATCCCATTGATAAGCGATCAATTTATTTGTTTTCGACTTTATTTGATCAATAATTTCCTCGGGATAAATATCAGGTCGAATCAATAAGCAATAATCTGTCGGATGTTTCATCGTCTGCAAGCGCCGCATCACATTTTCTCCCAATGCCTTAAACTTCAATCGATTTTTGTACCCTTTGTCTTTCAGGACTGTTTTCCGATACAGGTTAACAAGTCTATCCCAAAAATTTCGGTACTTGAAAACATCATCATCATAGCTAATATCAATCACCTCAAATCCGAGCTGGTCAAGTCTACTTATCAATACCTTATAAATACTGAAGGTTCTTGGCATTCCAAGAATAATTCTTTTTTTTACAGATTCCATCTATTATTTTATTCAGAATGAATTTGAGAAGCTTTATTATAATTTTATTTCTTCTTGAAGCTTCTTTTAACCAAATAAAATAGCCTTCTATACCAGACATTGTAATACTTCCTTTTATATAGTGCCGCTTCATTAACCTTATCTAAAAGCACATCCATAGTGAGTCCATGATTCTTATATAGTGCATAATGTTTTCTATAAACATATAATGATGCATCAATAAAAGAATCATTTTTTTCATTTAAATCAGTTGCCGAATCTTCAGAATCTCTTCTACGATAGAGAAAAAGAGGTTTTTCAATTTTATGGAAATATGGATATTTATGCAGTAATCGTATCCAAAATTCCCAGTCTTCTACATAACTCAAGTTCTCATCATACATGTTCACACTTTCAAACATTTCGGCTCTAATCATCGCCGTCACAGTTAAACAGTTACCTGTTAACAGACGTTGAAAATCTAAATTTGGCAATTTGAAAATACCTGACTGTCTTTCAAAAAACTTGACCTGAGTATAAACAACACTTAACGTACTTTGACTATCCATTATATGAGCACATTCAGAAACAAAAGTGTCTGCCAATAGATCATCTGCATCTAAAAAAACGACATATTTACCACGGGAACGTTTAAACCCATAATTTCTTGATGCAGATACCCCTTCGTTCCCTCTACTATATAATTGAATATTTTCATGTTGATCCGATAATTTTTCTAAAATTTCTTGGGTATTATCGGTGGAACCATCATTTACAAGAATAATTTCCAAATTATCATAGTCCTGCGCTAGAACAGACGAAACCGTTTCCTCGACAGTAGATTGATTATTAAAAACCGGTATTATAATGCTAACTAAATTTCTATTCGACATTAAATTAGTTTTCATCAATGTTTAATTTAGTATTGAGCCAATTCGTAAAAGAATACTTTTTCAAAATATCGCTACTTGGTTGAAAATATGGTTGCTCAAGAAATTCATTGAAGCCCACCATAGCACTATCTGTAGCACTCTCTATTATAAAATAATTATTGGGATGATAAAAATCAGCATTGCGGACCGAAACATTTGTCGTAATTACTTTTTTGGCAAACCTAAGACCTTCTAAAATTCTGAATGAATAGCCATTATGTTCAGAAATGACTAAGTCTATAATCAAATCCGAAGATGAAACATGCCTTAGCTGTTCTTGAAATGAAATAACATCGGTTGTCAGTTCCATATTATTTTTAACATCGTCGGGAATTAATCCATATTTATGTTTGTTATAAACAACAATAAATTTGACAGAATCAAATCTAGATTTCAGAAAGTGGTATATAAAGCTCAAATATTCAACTCTGCTTTCATGAAATGTACTTACATAATAAATATTATTTCTCTCCAGAGGTCTTAAATCATCAAATTTAAAAGGGAAATCGAAATAAAAATTAGGTGAATATCTAAAATGAAAATTAGGGAATTCTTTAACGTCACTTTCATCAAAAACATAAAATCGATCAAAATAGGAAACGTAGTCCAATATGATTGGATCACGCCCTATGCCATCGAAATGAAAACTAAGCATGAAATCAGTTTTTTGACGAATGAGCGCTATGGTATCTTTATCAAAAAAATCAGCTCTAAGAACTAAAGAGAAGTCAAATCGTTCGTATGCTTCAATACCTTCCAGTTGTTTCTTCCGATTCAGCTTATTCTGTAATTTACCTTTATAAGATTTATCTCTAAAAATTAGTTTTCTTACTACATTTAAAACCCTTTGTCCAAAGGTGCCATATGAAAAAGGATATCCACGATCTTGTATATGTACAACATCGTATCCCAAATACGCTAAATTTTCAGCAATTAATTTATATAAACCAAAGCTATCAGGGGCCAGAAGTAAGACTTTTTTTTTACCCATTCATTATTTATTAACTGAAAAATCTTTCAATCAAAAATACATAAAATATCAAGGATATAACTGGATTTTTTGACAAAAAACACATGAAAGCAGCCAATTTTTCAAGCTTCCGAAAGGATAATTTACAAAGTATAATATGTCTTAGAAACATTGTTAAATCGATATTCGACAAAACTGTATGGAATATTCAACAACATACCAATCATTTAAATATTAATAGCCAATTTCTTCTTATTTTTACAGCTAATTACTGGACATTCATATGGGATTAAGAAGACTATTCAAGGATTTTAATAATAAAAGAAACTATCTAAAAGAACTCAAGAAAACGGATAAAGACGCATCATACATTGATAGCGACATAACAACACATCAAATCAATATTCCATTTTTTTCTGACTATCTAGTATCCATTATTATTTCCTGTGACGATCAACCTATCCAAACATTAAATTGCATAGCATCAATTTCGAACAATCTCCCCAAAATACCCTTTGAGATTATTCTAATAAACAATTCAGATAACGAATATTTGGAGTATACCAAAATTCCAAATATTTCGGTTTTAAACTTTGTGACAACGACTGATTTTTTAGTTAATGTCAATCAAGGTATCAACTATGCGAAAGGTGATTACATTTATCTTCTTACAAATAATATGATTGTTACTTCTGGTTTTTTGGACGAGTCACTTCATGTATTCAATACTAGAAAGGATGTCGGAGCTGTAGGATCTTTGCTTCTTAATCCGGATGGTACATTACAAGAAACTGAGCTATTTTTTGTAAAAAAAGGTATTGAAAAAAATAATGGCATACCGGTTTATTTCCCACAGGCAAATTATTCCTATAAAACAGATTTCTGTCCCTATAATGGTCTATTGTTTAGAAAATTTACCGACAACAATAAAATTAACCTTTTTGATGAACATTATACTGCTGTTTATTTTAAAGATAAAGACCTGTGTCTTACACTGACACAGGTACAAAACAAAAATATTTACTTCTGTCCATTTTCCAAAATATATAACTTGCAGAAAGAACAAAAGGGAGGGCAAGAAAATAATCTGTTGACAGAAAACAATGAAATATTTAACGAAAAATGGCACAATGTACTCGCACAAACAAATGCGAAGCTTGTTCAAGAAAGAGTCATTGAACTATACAAAAACAAATCTCTAGTCGTTTTTCATGATAGAATCCCGGAGTTTGATAATAACTCTGGAGAGTTGCGTTTAACAGAAATTATTAACGCATTTGTTGAAATGGATTACTATATTACATTAATAGCTCCTAAAAATCGGTTTGATAATCCTTATAATACGTACTTTCAAAAACTAGGCATCTGTGTGTACTACGATCATACATTACGTCATGATAGTATACACTTTTCAAAAGAACTGACATTACAAAACCCTATCTGCTGGTTTTCCACAGGGATAACATTTGAAAAGCACTATCAATTGACTAAATCAATTTGGCCTCAGGGAAAATTTATCTTTGATATGGTCGACATTCACCATCTTCGATATCTTCGTGCATTAGAACGGGAGCCTACTAATCAACATTACAAAAAAGAATATCAGGAAACCTTACGCGCCGAGACATTTGCCTCCGAAAATGCAGATATAACTGTACCTATTTCATTGCAGGAAGCAATCTATATGGAAGACAATTTTTCCCCTAAAAAAATGGCTGTTATATCAAATGTTCATTACAGCAAAGTTAGTCTGAACGAGGTACCAAGTTTTGAGGAGCGCCAAAACATTTTATTCATCGGTTCGCAACACCATCCAAACATCGATGCGGTAAGATTTTTAGCCGAGGAAATTATGCCAATTGTTTGGCAGAAAAATCCTTTAATTAAATTAAATGTCGTCGGCAATTTAAATACATTGGTCACAGATATTAATCATCCTAATATTAAATTTCATGGTTATGTGCCAGATATAACAGCCTATTTCTATCATAATAAGCTAATGGTTGCACCATTAAGATCGGGTGCAGGTGTCAAAGGAAAAATAGGACAGGCATTTGAATATTTTCTCCCTGTTATTACCAGTAAAATTGGTGCAGAGGGAATGGAGTTGATCGACAACTCCAATGCTATTCTAGCTGAAAGTGCGGAAGAATTTGCAGAAAGTATACTATCGCTATATACCGATAAATTATTGTGGACCCATTTACAATCGAACTCAGAAAAAAGTCTTGAGCCCTTTTCCAAGGAGAAGCTCAAAACAACATTAGTGGATATAATTAATGCTGTACATTAAACTTTTCAACAATTTCGTTGATACATTTGTCCCACAATGAAGTGATCATATCAGTAGCATATTGCTCCATCGATCGATGTGCTTCTAATCCAAATTGTGCCCGTCGCATACCATCATCCATTAGAAGCGAAAGACAGGTTTCAAACTCAGCAATAGAAGAAGCTAAATATCCTGTCTGTTTATCTTTGATAAGTTCGTTGACACCCGAGCAGGAGCTGAAACCGACACAAGGAAGGCCCAAAGACATCGCTTCCGCCAACGCCAAACCAAACCCCTCATATTTGCTTGGAAATGCAAACAGATCTGCTTCCTTCAATTTTTGCAGGGGATCCTGGGTAAACCCCTTTAGAAATATCCGATGTTCCAAATCAAGCGCTTGGATTTGTTCTTTCAGAAAATCATGATCCGATCCCACTCCCCAGAGTTCCATATCCCAATTCGTATATTTTTGAGCTAATTTCGAAAACATGTTGATCAGAATATCTTGTTGTTTACAACCAATATCCAATCTAGCAATGTGGATAATCTTCCGCCGTTTTTTTTCTACTTGATGATTCACCAATTCATGCGGTTCTATTTGGGGCACAGGGTTTGGTATCACATGGCAAGCACCGGAAAAATTTTCAGGAAGATATTGCTTATAACTTTCAAATAAAATCTGGATACCGCTCAGGTGGCTAAATGATGAAGATAATAAATCCAACATAAAAGACTCTCTTCCACCTAACGTATTTGTAAAATCATAGTCAGGGCGACCGTTAACAGAATCTATGATCGGAATTTTAAAGGTATTTTGATATGTTATTTCCAATAAACTAGCAATAGACATTGTTACAATAAGATCAGGTTCTACTGAATCTATGTATTTCTTCCATCCTGCAGATCGCTGCTGAAGATTAAATGTATACAGTTGTGCTTCACCGCCCATTTTTCTTAATAAACTTCTATTCGCTCTTTTTGCAAGCTTTTTCCTAACCTTATGCTTTATCCATAAAAGAGGATTTCTACCTTTATAATTGTAAATAGCTTCCTTTTCAATTTGAACAACACTGGAATCAAAAATATTGGTAACCTTGATTCCTCGATTTAACGGAAATTTGGCATCGCCCTGTATATTTTCGTTTGTGGCTATCTCTACTTCATGTCCGGCTAGATTGAAGTTATTGGCCAAAAAACAAGCTATTTTCTCAGTACCACCAGTTCCATTGAGGAAATACAAATGTTGAATAATCAAGATTTTCATTGACGAACTAATAATAATTGCGTAAATAATGTCTTACTTTTTTCTTAATTGGGGAAACCAATATTAGTTTGGTCAGCAGCAGATATATCTTCTTCTTTCGTGCACGACTTTTCTTATATTTCACGTAAAATGAGTCAAACGCCAAATAAGTCGTTGTATTCAAAAAAAATAAAAATGGTTTACCGAACGACTCCTTTTGTTCAGGCTTAAGATAAGCCTCAATATTTTCGAAAAAGAAAGATCTTATTAAATCAAATAAATATTTCTTCTGATCAGCATCTAAAGGCATTTCAGTGTATCTTAGATAAAAAGGTTCATGCTCTAAAAACTTAGCCAAATGCAATGCCTTTTCAGGCAACAAAGTATGGGACTGATAAAATTGTTTCAAAATATCCAACCATTGTGGAATCTGATGTAAAACCTTCCAACAATCATCATGAATTTTAACGTGATTTTGATCTCCATGTTGTCTATAAAAATAAATAGCCTCGTGATATGCGGCTAACTTAGTTGTCAGTGCCAACAATCGATGTGAAAATAATCCGTCTTCACAAGGCTGAATACCAGCAGGGAATCTGATATCTGCGTGGTTTACCAAAAAATCTCTTTTGACCATCTGCCCGCATGTAGGTAAAGCAGTTGGCGACGGAAGCATCCGTGTAAAGTACTCCCCCAACACAACAATATCAGCATCAGAATTACGAGCAATCGTAAATGCTCCTAATAAAAATTCGCTGGCAATCGTATCATCAGAATCCAAAAAATAGACATACTCTCCTCGAGCATGACTCAAACCATTGTTTCTCGCAACGGAAACACCGGCATTGTCCTGATCAAAAAAGTAAATTCTCGGATCTAAGGATGCATATTTTTGGCATATTGCAGCAGAAGAATCCAGACTACCATCATTGACAAGAATAATTTCAAAATCCTGCAATTCTTGATTAAGCACACTTTGAATTGTCTCATCTAAATATTTTTCGACATTGTATACCGGAATCACTACCGACACAGCAACGGGAAAAGTCCCCTTCGTACTACCATTTTTTTCCATCATTGACATTCAATATACAAAAATAGCAAGACGAATTATATATCAAATACCGAAATCATTTTAAAGATTTTTCGATCCTATCTTTGTTTAACGTAAATTCCCGGTATCGGAATTCCCCGGATTTATTCCCGATCATTGCCCCCATTTTGATTAAAGATTCATTGCTGCCCATTGGAAAAATAGAACTTCGATAGGCATTATTTTTTAATAAGGGCTTCGGGAATACTTTGAAATTTAATCCATCTTTCGAATAAGCCACATATAATAACTCTGCCGTGTATCTTTTCACTTCACCAACAGCAATACATAAAAAGTAATAACCGTCAGCATATGTTGCCTGAATATGCCATGGCGAATTACCATTACCTTCCTTCAGCCAGGGTTTATTAAAGAAATTAACTATTTTGCTGTCCCGAAACCCTGTAAAATTAATCCCATCAGTCGACGTTCTACGAACAACATAAGAGGGGTCTTTACCTTTAAAATTCTTGGGATTAAGATTGAGTTCGATTTCATAACTCAAAAACTCACTTCCGTCATGGATAAAAGAGGGAGACAATAAATGGTCATCCTTGGGGGTGAAAGGTGGATTGCTGGTAAAAGCGACGTTCAGATTCGACCACTTTATACCATCTGTAGATGTTTGTTGTACAATAGTGCGATGTGCATTTTGTTTCAATCGATCAAAATTGGTATTACTTAACACACATTTGCCTTTCAAAGACTGAGCAGTGATAAAACTGCCTCTATAATAAAGATAAAACTGATTATTTAAATAGATCCAATCGACATCTGACCAAAAACCTTGAATCGGATCAACCTTGTTTTCACCGAAACTTTCTGTCGGGAAGGGTGCATTGATAATTGGATTGCTCAATCCCGGTGGATTTACCCAATCAAGACCATCATTTGATACAACAACACTGGGATTTTCAAATTTCTTTGAATTTTGATTGGTCCCCACTGCACCAAAATAAGGGGTGAAAACCATCCAATACTTATACCCATTCAGTTTATTTGGAAAATAAAGAACATCTGGATGACAATAACTGGCATTTGCGCCCGAGATATCTATAAAATCGTTGGCATTTTTTAGTCCCTTAAAATTAGCGTCAGCAACAGTATGTATATTGACCAAACCTTCATCACTATCAAAAGTAACGGAATCAATGGGCTCAACAGTCCAAATAGGAGTTTCAACATCACCCGCAAAAAAATCCTCCGGACGGCTGCAAGCCACTAGAAAAATACTTCCATAAAGAAGTATCAAAAAATTACGAATCATAAGTAAAAATCAAACGGTAGAAATAAAAAAATGCGACTTGGCTAACGATGTTTTTCAATAAATAAAATAAGCTAATGGCAAATAGATGTATAAAACAAATTATTGTTTTTCGCTGCGAAATTAGCATAATTTTATTAAAATAAAACAACGATTTAGCTTTGATACGATATTAAACGTATCACTTGAGGTAAAAAAACTATTCATAGAGTATATACTTTTCAAAACTTCCTGTATTATTATTTGTATTCATACGCAAGCCTGCTCATTGCCCAAACACAATGAACCGGAACAACAAGCGTTATTATTTATATTGTATAAGAATCAAAAATTTTAATCATGGACAACAGTAAAAAACTTTATATCATCCGACATGCCAAAGCCGAAACTATTCCGGGCATAAACGATTTTGACCGCGCCCTTACCTCCGACGGAATACAACATGCAAAACAGGTTGCGGCTAAGCTGGCAGCAAAATTGACCCTCGATGAAAACAGTATTGCGATCAGTTCACCAGCCAATCGTGCACTCCAAACAACACGTATTTTTCTGGAGGTGATGGGTTCTTCTTCTTTTGACATCCAAATTGAAGAAACAATTTATGAATGTACATACAAGCATTTGCTATCCATCATAAATGCGATCCCCGATCATATCAATCATGTTCTACTCTTTGGTCATAATCCTACACTAACTGATTTTGTTGAATACTTAACCCGTAAATCAGCCTACTTACGTACATCATCATGCGCTGAAATAAAACTCGATACCGGTTTCACATTTCAGATGCTCAGCGGCAATTGCGCAGATCTTGTGCAAATAATTGATTAAAATTTTATTCAAAGAACAAACAGACTTTCAGCAAAAGTCCCCCCATCACTTACCCGCATTTGATTTCATTGCCTTATCAATCACCAAAGGCACTGAAATCAAATCCAAATCATGTGAATACACCACAAACTTCTCGACCCAACAAGGATCAAATTTCTCCTTAAATTCTTTCAGGCCCTTTGGTTGACGGAAGTAAGGATTATTTTCATATAGAAAACTGATCAAACGTTCAAAAAGCCCTTTCTTCTTGTCAAATCCCGAAAAAGGAGCCAGTCCCATATTTAAAAAAGAATAACCTTCCTCTTTGCAATACGCTAAAAAGCGGATAATCAATACATCCATATTTCCGCCTGGCGCATCTTGCAATTTCCGGATAAGATCATACGTCGCCTCGTCCGGAGCATAATTGGGAATGATATTCAAAAAGGCCAAAATGCGCCCTTCGTTATCCTCCAAAGTAATTACATGGCTATTTTTAATCTTACCAACATCGAACATGCCTTGAGAAAAAACACGTTCTGAACGCTTCATGTCTCTCAACCAATGATCAGACACAACCTGCAGTTTCTGAAGCAAACCATTGGATAACGGTGCGCGGTATAAATTCGAAACAAAACCTTTTTTTTCAATGCTATTCACCGCATTTCGAAGTGATTTACGTTTCTTTCCTTCCAGCGAAAAATTATCGACATTGACAATGGCCTCTTCTCCGATCAGAAAAGATTTTTTGCCCAACTGCTTGAAAACCCCTAGATGTCTACCATCAACGCGGTAATAGGCTGTTTTTAAACTCGATTTGCGACAATAACGTTCAAATGCATTAATCAGTTCTTTCATCGCATCTTCAGTATCCTCACAAACGGGTCCTTCGAGCACCATAGCAAAACCATAACATTTTTTATACGCAATAAAGCCCGTCCGCTCCGTGTTAAAGAAAAGATCTTTATCCCCATACGTCTTAAAATAATCAACAGGTGATTTACCATAACGCTCCAAGAGGCGCTGTGCAATTTCAATCTGCCCATCAACCTCTTCTTCCGCTAACTGACATGGATTGACCATCCAGTAGAACAATGCAGACAGACTGATCACACTAAAAAAATTAATGGAATACAAAAAATACTGTCCTATCGTTGTCTGAGGTTCCGCAACATCACCATTAAGTAGCACAAAACCGTGCAGCGTACTGCTTACCGCATTTAAAATGGTAAAATCCATGTTAAAATGCTTCGCATTCAGAAAATAAAACCCAGTAATTCCATACAACAGCACAACCCCAATAAGCCACAAAACCAAGCTGAGGTTTAAGGAGCTGAATCTTCTATTACTTTGTACAAAATAGTGTTTTGATGAATAAAGAAGCATCAACAGCACCAAAAAGGCGAACCAGGCTTCTTCAAAATCCAGCCCTTTGGAAAGATTAGCAACAATGGAAAGCGAACATAGCGCAACCGCAACATACCAAGCCATACGTAGCCCCTTCAACAGAAAACCCGAACACATCACCAATAATATACCGAAGAAAAGTACCGCTGCATTTGAAAAGTTTAAAGCATCATAAGATATAAATTGCTTTAATGCCGTGACACGGCTATGAATCGCCGGCGTCAAGACAGAGATGATATTAATAAGCCCCATCACTAAAATAAAAACAGATGGAAGTATCCGAACAAAGATGTTGTTTTTATTCACGAAGAAACTAATTCCCCCCAATGCCAATGGTCCCCAAAACTCAAATAAACGATATAGAAGGGATATAGAAATAGCCTGTTCTTCGCTGTAGCCAAACTTACACAGAATGACAACCATAGATACTTCGATCAGTCCCACCCCCTTCATCAATGGTGAAAAACAATAGACCAACGTTCCGACAGCATAGGTTACTGTACAGGCCAATAACGATGTTTCAAAGCCTAAAGCAAGCATTGCAATATAGATATGCAAAATCCCTACCAGCTCAATGACTGTCGCCCAAATGAGACTTTGCAATACAGCCCAAAAATCCACACCCTTTTTATGGAGTTCATCCCAGGTACCTGCAACTGAAGGGAAATGACGTACTGTAAAATTATAAGCTCCTCTTCCACGGTAAAATGATCTGCAGTACCAGCCAAACCCCAGCAATAGAACACTAAAAACAAGCATAATTCCAATGATTTGTACATCAAGACCTGCGATTCCTACAAACAGAAAAACAAAAAGACAGAGTATAAATAAGGACACTAGGCTAATGACTGCGTAGATAACAGAAGAAAGATTGGCATTTGCATCATCAATTCCCTCCTGATTAACTTCTTTCTTAAAGAAAGCCAGTGAGGTAAATCCACCTACCGGAAGAAAGACACTGATAAAGTTTCTCTTTAGAAATAAACGGGTAGCTCCACCCAGTGATAACTTTTGTTGCAAAGACTTAAAACTATAGACATAGACCAAACCTTGCATAGCGATGTATGCCAAAGAAACCACGATCCCGATTGCCACCCAAAACAACGAACTTGACTGAATAAGCCCTACCGACGATGCCAGCTCCTGTCTCTGATTTGCAAAAAAATAAACGGCACCCAAAATGACCAATAGGCCCAATAAGGATTTCCAGATCAACATTTTGTTTTTCATCAGCATAATTACCTCTCAAATTGACAAACCCAATTATTTCGTTTTTCTAAATCACTTTTACTAATGACATCATTACTTTAAAATAGTCCCAATCCGATTTGTTTTTTTAGGCATCAAAAATCAATACCGATCTTTGCCCTGCCCCCCCATGGAGATACACCTGGATTATTCAGGTAAGTAAAACGGCGAACCAGATCGACACGTAGAATTTTAAAGATATTACTCAAGCCAAAACTTCCTTCTATATAGGCTCCATTATTGAGGGAGAACAGCTGCGGTTCGCGAGGATCCTTGGGTAATTCATCAAAACTTTTCGTGTATCTATTGGAGGCATCGACAGCTCCATACAACATTTTTACAGAGGCGATCTCCCGGAGATCCAGTCTTTTCAGAAGCGGAACTTTATTCAGAAAAAAACCATTAAATGAATGTTGAAGCAATAGTGACGTGTACTTATCGCTCATAAATTCCATTGAATTCATCAAATTGTATGAGTTGAGCTGATACGAATAGGTTTGATTTGCCCGGTGAATAATCATCAGCGGATAGGGAACCTTTCCAAATTGGATGCCCGATTCAAATACGATATCGGCAAAACCAAATTGGGACGCAAAAAATCGCTTATTGGCATTTAATATAAAACGTTGGTAGTTATAATCTCCACCCAACAAACCTTTCACGCCAACCTGTGCGGCTAAGGTAAAAATGGGCTGACCTGTATTGATAATACGTCGATAACGTTTCCCCTGGTATAATTTCTCATGTGGAGCCCAGCGAATTTCTCCGGTGAAAGCAGAGGTCCACAGCTCATTGCCGTTACTTCTTCTAAAAGCTCGACGGTCAAACTCCAATATGCCACCTGGGCTAAGGATTTGATTAAAGAACCCTACTTTAAAGGATAGATGGTTTTCAAATTCCTGCCAGTATTCGATCTGCCTCCGCTGTAGATAAAACATTTTGTCATTTTCCCCTCTTCTGAATGAAAGCAAAAAATTGTCATTATCAATAAAATTTAGATCCTGTCCCGGCACCTGTACCTCTTTACTAACCTTAGCAGAGAGTAACTTTACAGGAAATTTGTAGACCGATTCTCCGTTAAAGGAGTAGGTGGCACCCATATTATATTTCCATTGCCTGTCTTTCGTACCATAGGCACCATAACCATCCAGGACCAATGTCTTGCTAAAGATATCCGTCGTGTTGCCACCAAATTTAAATCGGCTTCCTTCTACAGGGTTAAAACTATAAAATGAAGGTACTGGCCCTATTTCGATAACACCGCGCCCATAATAACCCGACATGATAAAGGAGCCCAAAGCCATCAAATTTTTAAAGGATTTTGACTGTTTTAAACTATCGATGTTCGTAAAGGCCTGCTCCTCCAATCTACTCAGTTTCTCAGGTCTCGCAAGATTCCAGTCAATCCCATTCGGATTCTGTGGCCCTGTCCGTGTCAATGCTTTACCATTGACAGCGAGCTGTGTTTCATTGGAAGCTGATCTGCTGGTCACTTTCTCCCCAAACAAGCCCATACCATCCTTAAAAATCCCCATGTCTATCGTCAGTACTCCCCTGCTCAGAAAAAAACGATGCGCTTGATTTTCTGAATAATTCAAAACAATATTTAAGCCCTTTACCCAGTTGATATTGGTCGCTTCGTTGATGGTCAGCTCCGCTTGATCCAATGCATAACTCCCGTCTAAGCGGATATAGATGAAGCCTGAAAAAAGTGCATCCTCTCTATTCCTTGGCTCTACGCGTATTTTGGCATGCCAAGGTTTACTATCTTTCAAGGTATCAACCAAGTAATATTTATAAAACGAAGGCCCCAACGTTGCTATAGGACTCAAAAAACGTCTATTCCCAATAGAGACATCCGTATCATAGATATTTGTTTCACCATAGATTTTATCCAAATACTCATCAATACCGTCTTCATCCAGGTACTGATCTACGCGCGACTGATTCTCACCCAGTAAAACAAAGCTGTTACCTTTAAGAGCATCCAATTTTCGCTGACCAATTTTCTCATCCATAAATATCGGGACCAGCGACCTACCGGGATATTTTAGCGTATCCATCCCCTGTTTTAAAAACCCGAAACGTTTGAGCAAGCGGGATTTATCCACCTTTTGATTTTGGATAGACAAGGACATCGATAGCTTCTCATATTCTTGATAGCTACCGGCTGTTCCATTTAACGCATTATTTTCATCTCTTTTTTCAATTACTTTACGGATTAAATCTACTGTTGGATTATGTTTATTCGTGTATTTTCTTTTTTTAGGCGCATTCACGACAACTTCATCGAGACTTTGTTGTTCATCTTCCAAACGGATAATAAGAACTTTCTTGCCCTGTGCGACACTCATCGGGAATACCTGTTTTTTATAGCCAACGGCACTAAATAGTAACTCCCAATTGTCAGGCACGGATGGTAACTGGAACTGTCCCTCCTTATTTGTTGCTACAGATTTTGCCGTATTGGAAAGCTTTACAGTAACACCTTGTATAGGTTTTGCCGTTGAGGCATCGAGGACAATCCCTGTTAATGAAGCTCCTTGTCCAAATAGTCGAGAAGTAAAGAACAATAAAATCAATAAAAAACGATATTGCATAAAAAAAACCTTGCATCTAAATTCAGTAGGATGACAAGGTTTTTATAAAAAAGTCCTAATACGAATGCTATCTCAATCGAACAGTATTATAAATAGTCTTAAAATCACGATTATAATTATGCGGCCCTGCCAGTACATCGACCTTTAATCCCGCATTACGAAACATTTTCACGAGATCTTCTTCGCCCTCTTTACAAAAGACATAAGTCGAAGGGAATTGCTTTAGCTTCAAGACTTCAGCTAGTACTTCGTAGCCATTGGGCTTCTGTTTCCAGTTAAGCATAGTCGATACGGTCACCTCGAAACTCGCATACTGATCGGGCGACAAATAAGTAACATGCCGGATTGACTTTTTCAACGGATCCGAGAAATTATTCAGAACAAAAGGTAACACGCCGGCAGAAAATGAATGTCCTATCAAATAAATTTGATCGCAGTCCCATTCTTTCCTGAAATGGTCAATATATCGTTCGAATTCCCTTCCCGCTTCTTGCGGAGTTTTCTTTTTCCAGAAATATTTTTTTGCATCGATGACCAAACGAGGATATCCATCGAGTGAGAAGTAAGATAACAGGCTTTTACTAAAATCATTATAACCACCATCGCCCGTAATAAATACAAGCATTGTCTTTTGTTTGTTATTGGTATCTTTAAGTGGAATAACGTAATTTGGCAGTACTTCCGCCTGTATTGGTCTTAGGGCCAAACATAACCAGAAAAATAGAAATAGCAATAATCTATCTGCTTTATAATGTGCAGTGTTCATGTGTATATATTATGTGTAAATATTTGCTTTGAATAATAACAATGTCTTTGACCACCTGGAGCGATTCATCAATAAATACGCTTTTAAATCCTCCCCTAAGGCACTATTTACTGGTTCTAATGTCCTTTATTGGAATAGATTTGCGCACACCGTCCATCACATAAAAAAAGCCGAGGGCATTATTCGAAATATTACCTTCAACATTGGCAGGTACTGCAGACAATAATCCTTTCCATTCTGTCTCCTGAAATAGATTATAAATAAACCGGGAGTAACGTGGCGATTCAGAAAACTTAGAGACGATTAAACTGTCCTTCAACGAAACTTCATAGTTGTATGTCTTCCCAAGTAAGTTATTCAGTACATTGGGTGCCCCCAAACGATAACTGTAGCTAAAAGGAGAACGAAAAGAAGAAATATCATCTTCAGAAAAATCCTTTTGCGGCATAATAAGCCATTTATTGGAGGTTCGCATCCCGAAGAGATGTTTATTAACCTTTACCGTCCACTTGTTGTTCAAATTACTTTTTTCTACCGGTAGAAAGGCATTTTCAATAGGTACCACAGGTATCAATTGATCTTGTGCTTCATACAATTTCCCATTCAAAGTAATCGTAAGCTGAAATACATTTCCTACCGTGTCCCTCAGATTGAACAGCTCACCATAATAAAGCCCCTCACCCAAATCATTGAATTCAATTATATTGGAACCATTGGTTACACGTACCGTGGCTCCACTAATCCCGATAGTCCCTGAATTAGACTTTAGCCC
The DNA here is from genome assembly GCF_024808035.1 of Sphingobacterium sp. BIGb0116. Lineage (NCBI taxonomy): Bacteria > Pseudomonadati > Bacteroidota > Sphingobacteriia > Sphingobacteriales > Sphingobacteriaceae > Sphingobacterium > Sphingobacterium sp. BIGb0116. Next base: position 85,804 of record NZ_JANUDT010000013.1, read on the forward strand.
ATCCAATTTCTTTAATTGGATATACTGCTCTTTGTACATCGTATTAATCCCGCCTTCAACAATCATATCGTAGGATTGTCCTTCGTCTACAGCTGATTTCTGACAAGAAACCGCTAGGAAACAAGTAACTATAATCAATAAGAATCTCATATCAATCAAAATCTCATTGTGTAACTAATTGAGGGAACTCGCCCAGAAAATGATGTTTTCTGAATAGCTAAATTCCCATTACTATCTTCGGAGAAACTATAATAAAGTGGATTGCGCTGATCAAATACATTATATAATCCAAAATTCAAGGTATGTCTTCTTCCTCGCTCTCGCTGTCTTACCGTTTCCAAATCTACTGAGCAATTTAAATCAAACCGACTAAATGTAGGCATACGATGGGAATTACGGCTTGAATACACCGGAACATATATACCCTCATATTCCATAAATCCTATTGGATAGGTTAATGGCCTTCCCGTATGAATTGTATAAAAAGCATTGAGATGCACCGACCTCCCCAAATCGTAGGACAAGTTGCTCTTAAGCACATGTGGAATATCGAAATTAGCCGCATACTCTTTTCCTTTATTGATGCCATTGATCTTACGAAAAGATCTCGACCAGCTATAGAAGATACTGCCCGTAAATTCACCGATACGCTGATTGACAGATAATTCCAGTCCATAAGCATGCCCCTTCCCTTGTCGCAGCTGTGTTTCGATAAATGGGTTGAGTATCAGTTGCGCATGATCGATCAATTCGACTTGATTGCCCATCTTCTTCCAGTACCCTTCCAGTCCAATATTTCCATGATACAATAACCTGTTGATACGAAAAGAAATAGCATCAACATATTGTGGTTTAATATTTAATCCCGCAGGCACCCAAGCTTCCAATGAGGAAAAGGCAAGTTCATCATTCTGTAATAACTGCAAATATTGATAACTCCGATTATAAGCCAGTCTGAAAGCATAGTCATTGCCCATTTTATATTGCAAAGACAGGCGTGGCTCTAAACCATAATACGACTTTTTCTTGTCGGCATCGTTCGACAACGGCTTATACGAGCTGCCATCCAATAAATAATAGCGTCCAAAGGAGGCATTAAAAAAGGCATTCGCACGTATTCCCGCAACAATCCGGAAGGCTGAATCGACCTTCCAATTAAAAGAAACATACCCCGTATAATCATAAGCTTGCGCCCTAAAAATATTATCTTCCGTGTTTGAATTTATCGGCGATATCTCCCCGGGATTAAAACGATGCAGGGTTCCCTGAAGACCAAAATCCAAGGTGCGGTCTAATCCCATAAAATACGTAAAATCGGATTTCAAACTAAAGTCACGTATCCGTGTCAACCAGATTTGATTGTCACTCGATTCGGGTTTACTGACATCCAATTTATTATGATAATCACTGAATATGGCCGAAAGGTTCATAAACAACCGATCACTATGCACATGGTTCCATCGCAAAGTAGAAGTCCAGTTACCCCAACGATTGGTATTCCTATTCGGAGAAATAACTTTATCCTGCCCATAGTACCCCGAGAGGTAAACCCGATTTTTCTCGTCAAATGTATAGTTGAACTTCACGTTATAGTCACTGTACTTACCTTTAACATTAAATAAGCGATAATCCGTATTAAAAGCATTTAATATACTTCCCCGTGCAGTGGCAATGAAAGCACCTTTTCCCTTTTTTATAAATGGCCCCTCAGCACCAACCCGAGCAATCAATAGACTTGATCCACCAAAAACATGAAAGGCATTGGCATCACCGTCTCTGGTACTCATATCCATGATGGAAGAAAGACGCCCCCCTAGATTTGCAGGGATAGCATCCTTATAAAGCTGCGTATTCTTCAAGATGTCCGAATTAAACACAGAGGTTAAACCGAATAGATGCGATGGATTATAAACAACAGCTTCATCAAGCAAGATAAGATTCTGGTCTTTACCGCTCCCCCTTACGAAAAGATTACTGCCGCCTTCTGTTAATCCGTTAATCCCATTTTGCATCTGTAATACCTTCATGATATCAGCCTCACCTTTATAAAAGGCATTTCTTCGTGCTTGGGTCCAATTGACCTTATCTGTGAAACTTCCCATGTGCTGCGCTGTGAAGGAAGAATCAACATTAACCACCACCTCGCTCAAGTTAAAATCCACTGGAGCGAGCTTAATGACCAGGTAATTATTTTCTAACTCAGCATTTAATGAGACCAACCTTGTCTTATAGCCCAGATAACTTACATAACAACTGTATTCGCCCCGTGGTAATGTCAGTGAGTAAAACCCATATTTATTACTTAAACTACTTTTACCTTTCTCCGCGATCAACAAGGTGGCACCAATCAGGTTTTCACCACTTAAACTGTCCACAACACGCCCCTTAACAGTAAAAGTTTTATCTTCTTCATAGAAGATCAGCGCCCTATTGATCATTGTAAATCCAACATTGGAATCTTTCAGTAAATAATTTAGAACCTCTTCTAGACTGGATTTGTCAAACGATCGACTATAAATAATCTTTTTATTAAAGACCTGCTCGTCATAAGACATGGATATATCGTATGTTTTATGAATTTCAGCAAGTATCTGAAGAATCTGTTTGTTATGTGTATCAATTGAGATCCGTAATTCGGCAGGGGAGTTCTGTCCCATGGCTTTCGGACACATCGCTATAACCAACCAGCAGAAAAAGGGCAAACGATACAGAATCCTATCTTTCATATCAGCAAAGCGAAGAGCCTATTCGTAGATACTATATCCTTTTTTACCGGCTTTCCACTTCACATTTAAAGTTTTGGAAAGAATTTGAACAATCTCGTTGAGCGTTTGCCCATCAAAGTACATGCTTAGCTTGCGTGCTTTTAAACTATCTCCAACGACAGTTATATTCGCCCGAAAATGCTTTTCTAGATCTGTACAGATACTATCCAACCGAACATTTGAGTAGCTCAACTTTTGTGCGACATCAGTATCATTATCTGCCAACAGATCAATTTTAGATAAAGACGCTGTTAGTCTTTTATACAGTCCCTTTTGATTTTTCTGTAAAACAAGTTCTTTTGCATGATCGCCCTTTCCACTGCTCAAGGCTACACTTCCCTCCTTAACAAGGACTTCGACATCATCTTCCAGTAAATTGACTTCAAAGGTAGTGCCGATATCACGCACATAATTATGTTCAAGATCAACCACAAAGGAGGTCCCTGTTTGATGTTTGACATCGAATAGCGCTTTTCCCTTTTTGAGCTCAACAGTTCTTTGCTGTGGAAATGTCCTTTTGTTGAACATCGCCTCGGCTCCGGCCTGTAGTGTCATGATCGAACCATCGGGAAGTACGATAGGCTGCTGTGTTTCCGATCCGTATAATCGGACTTCATACCCCATCCAACGGTCAAAGTTCAGGTAACCGGCAAAACCGACCACGAACAATACGGCTGCAGCCACAAATTTCATCCAGGGTTTCCAGATTGCTCGTACAGGCGTCTCGATCTCCGCTTCTTGTTGATCCCCTGTTTTATCCAACTGATTTTTAAATTTTTCCCATTGGCTACTGGCATCTACCTTTTTATAGCATTCCAGTGCTATAAGGTCATCAGCTATACTTCTAACTTCATGGTATAGCTCGTGGTTCGCCACATCCTCCGAAATCCAACGCCCAAGCAACACTCCTTCCCTTTCGGAAATAGTCCCATCCAGCTCTTTCTGAATCAAGTCATAAGGAATAAATCTTGAAGTATTGTTTTCTTCCATAACTATAAGATAATAAACTGGACAAAAAGTCCCAATGAAAAAAATAAAAAGCCGATTAGAAGCAACAGAAAAGCTTTTTGCTTGGCCAATGCGACCCGAATTTTATCGTAAGCAATGGTCAAATGATTTTTAACCGTTTTTATTGAAATTCCCAATTGATCCGCGATTTCTTGTTGTTTCATCTTATCGTACTTACTCATAAGAACGATTTTTCGGCACTGCGGCGGTAGCCCTTCCAGTATACTTTCGATCATCAACAACTTGGATTCGTAAAGTGCGGCGCGATCAATTTCATCTTCATCATCCGTCAGATCCAGTTCTTTGCTATAATCGTTATTCCGTTCCAATAAACGCTGATTCTTTTTAAGGTAGGTGAGCGAAAGGTTGATAACACTGCGTGATAGGTAAGCTCCCAGTGATTGACTAATGGCCAACTTGTCCGCATTTCCCCATAACATCATAAATACGTCGTTGGTGAGCTCTTCAGCGATTGCCTCCTCTCGCACATACCGAAAAGACAAGATATACAATTTACGGAAATGGCTCTTATAAATAGCTTCAAAAGCATTTCTATCTTTTTGGACTATCTTCTTAAGCAGGTCAACGTCATTTGACATAGGACTTCGGTAAAGCTAATAATAAACGTATGTAAAAATAATCAAATTCATCGGACATTTTATAACATCTAATTAATTTTCAAGCTATAAACGCTTGCCGACAACCAATTAGTTAACGCAACTAAAAAGTGAAACGCCACACCACAAAAAAGTTTCTCGTATTTTTTCTATTTTTGCAAAAACATAAAAATAATGTTAAAAAAATATCTTTTAATAAGCTGCATTTCTTTTATTTTCTTTTCTTGTACAAAAGAAAATTATCCTGAAACATCAGAAGTAATAAAACCTGAAGAAAAAGAAGCGGAATCTCTTACAACAAGGATGACCAAAAACATGGATGTTTGGACTGACAATAGGGTTATCAATGTATTTGAACAAGGTGAAATCCGTTTATATGATAAAGAAAAACATAAGGATCATTTCACTTTTTTTCTTTGGGAAAAAGAGGTTGTTGATTCAATTATTTGGCATATCGATGATATTATGCATTACAGTTCAGGCGTTAACCCTTTTCGTTATATGACCGGTGTCACATTCAACAAACCAGGCGATTACAAATTTAACTTATTGGTTTACAAAGATAGTAAGGTGGTCAAACAAGCCAACCTAACGATCAGGGCTATTGCTGGAAAAGATTTTTTCAATGTCAATTGGGAAAACCCACCCACAAGAAGCATTGTAGGCCAATCCTTTTCTTACAAAAAGGGTTATCGCATCGATCAAACTTATATAAAAGGACAATACCCCTATAGCTATGTCAATCTATATTATGGCGATCAATTTCGAAAGCAAACCCCTGAAAAAGAGAAAGAATATTTGATGGAAGTGGCACGCGAATCTTTTGGTAGCCCCACACTTACCACGACAAACAATCAACAGGCTGAACTTAACGATAAGTACAATAAGCTCTTCAAAAATAAGCTTAATCACCTGCCGATAGCAATTTGGGAAAGAGGTACATCTTCAATCGCTTTAATTGGAACTCCGAAAGATGCCATTAAGACCTATCAGATCGTTGCAGAACCCAAATATTAAAAAACACATTTAAGCCTCCATCATGGAGGCTTTTTTACTACCTTCGTCTTATGGCGAATCAATTGCAATTTGAAAATTCACCCTACCTTAAACAGCACGCACACAATCCAGTAGATTGGATGCCCTGGGGACCGGAAGCTTTAAAAAAGGCAAAAGACGAAAATAAACTGATCATCGTAAGCATTGGCTACTCGGCTTGCCATTGGTGCCATGTGATGGAGCGTGAAAGTTTTGAAAACTCAGCCATCGCCCAAACCATGAATAGGTTTTTCGTATCGGTCAAAATCGACCGTGAAGAACGCCCCGATATTGATCAAGTGTATATGCTTGCTGTGCAACTGATGACCAATGCAGGGGGCTGGCCATTGAATTGTATCTGTCTGCCCGATGGGAGACCTATTTACGGTGGTACTTATTTCAAACCGCACGACTGGCAGAATATCTTATTACAAATTGCACAAATGTGGGCGGAGAAACCCGAAGTCGCATTTGACTATGCAGAAAAACTAAACAACGGAATCCAGCGAGCCGAGAAACTCCCCATCCATCCCATCCCCGATCAATACACGATTGACAACTTAAATGAAATTGTTGCCCCTTGGACCGAGATGTTCGATAAAAAAGAAGGTGGTTATCAAAAAGCACCGAAATTTCCGCTACCAAACAACTGGTTATTTTTGCTAAAATATGGTGTGCTTGCCAACGATCAGGAACTATTGGATCATGTTCACTTTACGTTGAAAAAGATCGGATCGGGTGGTATATATGACCAGATCGGCGGTGGCTTTGCGCGCTATTCTGTCGATCATTATTGGCATATTCCTCATTTCGAAAAAATGCTCTACGACAACGGACAATTACTATCGCTATATGCCGAAGCCTTTCAACAAAGCCGCGATCCATTCTATAAGCGGATTATCGAAGAAACGGTTGTCTGGGCCGAACGGGAAATGCTTGCGCCGAACCATGGCTTTTATAGTGCTTTAGACGCAGATAGTGAAGGTATTGAAGGAAAATACTATTCCTTCTCCAAAGTTGAATTTAACGAGGTACTGGGGAACGATGGCGCCCTGCTCGGCCAATATTTTAACATCACCGAAGCTGGCAACTGGGAAGAAGAAAAAACCAATATTCCTATTTGCGCCATAAATGCAGACCAGTTAGCAACAAAGGTCAATATGTCAGCTGACGAATGGGCAGATTTTTTAAAAATTTCAAAGAAAAAATTATACGACTATCGGGAAAAACGAGAACGTCCAGGGCTCGACCATAAGCAGCTGACCGCTTGGAACGCTTTATTTCTAAAAGGACTAATAGATGCTTATCACAGTCTTGGAAACAGCCATTTCCTTGAACTCGCTTTAAACAATGCCCAGTTTATCTGTACGCATCTTATTCAAGACGATCTCCAGTTATTGCACCAACCAAAAGATAACAATAGAGCGATCGCAGGCTTCCTAGATGACTATGCATTCACTATTGAAGCCTTTATTGCATTATATGAGGCGACATTTGAGCTCAATTGGTTAACCAAAGCACGACAGCTAGCCGATAAGGCCATTGCATTGTTTTACGATGGATCACAAAAAACATTCTACTATACATCGTCAGAGGCTGAGGAACTCATCGCACGGAAAAGCGAGATTATGGATAATGTAATACCTTCCTCTTCGTCGACAATGGTTCGTCAATTGAAACGATTAGGTTTGCTTTTTGATGATGAAAATTACATCGCCATTACAGACCAATTGCTGGCGAATGTATTCCCGCAAATCAAGACTTATGGCTCTGCTTATTCAAATTGGGCAATATTATTGCTAGAAGAAATATATGGAATCAATGAAATTGCATTGACGGGGGATAAAGCGATGGCTTTCAAAAATGAACTCGGCAACTATTATATTCCGAATAAAATTGTTCTTGGCGGTACAGAAGAAAATCTTCCATTGCTAGAACATAGAGTCGGAAAGGAGACAAAAGCATATCTTTGTAAAAACAGGACCTGCAGTCTACCACAGGATTCAATACAAGCGTTAATAAATTATATTTAATAAACGGTAGCCTCGGGCTTCCAAAAATCAAAATCAGATGGCTATAAAAGCAAACGACGTCGTAGCATTGACGTACAGACTTCACACAGTAGAAAACGGTGAAAAAGTTTTCGTTGAAGAAACAACTGCAGAACAACCTTTAGATTTCTTATATGGTGTAGGTATGATGTTACCTAAATTTGAAGAAAACATCGCAGACTTAAACGTTGGTGATAAAATTTCATTTGAATTGGCACCGGATGATGCTTACGGTCAAAAAGACGACAGAGCATTCGCGCAATTGCCAGTAGATATGTTCAAAGAAACAGGTTTACCTCCAGTAGGAGAAGTATTGCCTTTACAAGACAACCAAGGAAACCAATTCCGCGCTGTAGTAGCTGAGGTTACTCCAGAAGTAGTTGTTGCTGACTTAAACCACCCAATGGCTGGCAAAACATTAAATTTCGATATCGAAATCTTAACTGTACGTCCTGCTACTGAAGAAGAGTTGTCTCATGGACACTCACATGGTGTAGACGGTACGCAAGGTCACTAATCTTGACTCAAGATACAAAAAAACAAAGCCGGGTGTCAAATGACACCCGGCTTTGTTTTTTACCTCTTTAAAAAATCGTATTTTGTTTTTAAACACACAAACGATGCTAACATTTGCGGAAAAAGTAGTTTTATTCAATAAACATCTTCATTATCAAGGAAGTCTTCCTTCAGAATTCAATGTAATTAACCCTTACCTTGATAACCCCGAGACATTGGTTGTGATGGAACACTTCTACCACAAATATTACAATGATAATCTAGCCAGAAAATTCATTATCGGCATTAATCCGAGCAGACACGGGGCAGGTGTAACGGGAGTTCCTTTTACGGATACCAAAAGACTATCCAGTGTATGTGGCATACAAATGCATTCTGCGCATACCCATGAAATATCTTCAGTTTTTATGTACGATATGATTGAAGCTTATGGTGGCCCAGACATCTTCTACAAACAATTTTATATCAATTCGCCCTTTCCCTTGGCAATTGTCCGAGAAACAAAACCCAACAACTGGATCAATGCAAACTATTACGACGACAAGCAACTTTTTGACATGGTCCGCCCCTTTATGTTGGATTCCTTAAAACAGCACATTTCCATGGGCTTGGTGACAGAGGAGGTCTTTGTCCTCGGAAAGAAAAATGCAACCTTTCTCGCCAAGATCAACAAGGAAGAAAAGTTGTTTGGAAAAATGACCGTCCTCGACCATCCGCGCTATATTCAACAATATAAATCCAAAGACAAACTAATGTATATTGACAATTATATCCGATTATTAAATAGCTTATAAGATATGGATAAGTATGTTAATTAGCTTATAAGCAGCATCTATTTTGTGAATAAATAGATCATCCATTAAGAGGATATTTGTTTTTATTTATTCTCCGATTGTAAATTCGCCAAGTAGCATCAACGCTGTGTTACGGGTTATTATTTTTCATCAAAAAGTCCGTGTTTTGTACAACTCTTCTTCGACGATGATTCGAATCTTCATCGGGCCTTATTCATACTTACAAGCGGGTAAGAGCATTTTCTGACAGCTTTGCTACAGTCTTATCACCGAGGGTAACTCGGACTCCCCCCTCTCACCACGGACACACCCTTGCCGAGACACGAAGATGTCTCGAAAGAGATATGAAAGGTCCTCGAATCGAACGTTCTTGGTCCATAGCAAATTCATCATAGATCCTTACTTAATAGTCAACCGAAAGTCCTCTGCAAATTTCAAAATGGTCTAGGACTAGCAAGTAGCATTTATTATTGATCCCTAAAAACAAAAAACAGATTTAACCGCATATTGAATGGCTCGTAGGTAATCACGCTCAACTAGGACTTTCAGGACCAACGCAAATATTAATAGATTATGCGAAGAGATTATTAGAAAATATACAACATCGTTAGTCATCTGATCAACGATGTTGTACCAAGTGTGTTCAAAAAGGAGATTTTGTCGCGCGCAGCATTTCACGTTTGCCAGGCGCACCAGGCGCCTTTTCAATAGAAAAGCCCAATGCTTTCATACTGCGCTTGAGATTTCCGGTAATAGCATAAGTCACAAAAACACCATCAGGTTTAACAAACTGCGCGATATGTCCTAAGGCAACATCATTCCACATCTCAGGCTGATGCACTGCTGCGAAGGCATCAAAATAAACAACGTCAAACAAGCGATCCGATTTGAAATTCATCAATAAGGTATGGTCAATATGAAGCTTTAAGTACTCGTTAATCCGTACGTTTTCCGTCAATGCCTGCTCGTATGCATTCAAATAGCTTGCCCACACAGTCGGATCTACCGTCGCCTCATAGCCCGTTTCAGCAATAGTGGACAAAGGCAAGGGAAATCCTTCTATCCCGACATATTCCACCTGAACGGATTTATCCCTAAGAAAATCAGCTGTTTGCAAAAAATTCAAGCCTGTCCCGAACCCAACCTCTAGGATACCGACGTCGGTTGCCCCTGTTGTTTGTACATAGTGGTCAAGCCCTGTTTTTATAAAAACATGCCTGCTTTCCTGTACTGCACCGTGTTTAGAATGATAACATTCACCTATTTCAGCATTAAACAACGTTTTCGAGCCATCTCCTGTCGTTACAAATTCCATTTTTATACAAATACTTTAAGTTCCAATTTTCACACATTAAGTCTAAACAACTAAACAGTAATCCAAACAAATAGCGCATTCCTTACCCATGACACTTATCACTGCTACTGTCCAAAGATAAAAAAGCCAATTCGAGTATCAAAACCTTCCTGATTTCAACAGCATCAACAGCTGTGAAAGCGGACGGAAACTCTTTTGTAGATCATAAACCGAGCATAGCAAGCTCTTTGATACCTTAATGAAAAGATACAAAGCAATCACCTAGACATTTGCAGAAAAAAGCGGCTTTTTTCTACAAGGTAAAACAAAAATGAACAAACACGCATAAATTCAGCTCGTTTTAATAGACCTATTCGAGAAAAACACTATTTTAGCAATCTAAATACGAAATATTCACAAAACCTAATGAAATATCCAAACCCAACAAGTGCAAGCAATACAACAGCATTGGATATTCTCAATGTGACCAAATACAAAGAAAATATAAGCAGTTCTTCCATGCGAATGAACTCCTTTTGAAATAACTAATCATACACCTATGAAATACGCTACAAAAACTTTTGTGCAGAACTACGGCAGTATCTTACTTCTACTCCTTGGGATCAGTATTGGAAGTTTGATCGGCATCTTCTTTCCACATATCGTCAACAATCTTAAACCGATCGGTGACATTTTTCTAAACCTCCTATTTGTCAGCGTTATACCATTGGTGTTTTTTGCCATATCCTCATCTGTTGCCAATATCGATGGCGACAGTGTACTGGGAAGGATCATCGGTATGATGTCGTTCGTATTTGTACTGGGTATTGTCGTCGCCGGACTGTCAAGCATCTGCTTCCTTTACCTCTTTCCAGTAGATGCTCCACTGGCTATTGAACAAACAAACAAGATCATAGAAACAGTTGTTCATGATTCTTGGGGTGAAAAAATGGTCCGCTTTTTAACCGTTAGCGAATTTTCAAGTTTATTATCACGACAAAATATGCTGGCCTTTGTCATCTTTTCGTTCCTCGTTGGCATTGCTACGCGCAAATCAGGGGCATCTGCAGAGACCTTCCGTAAATTTATAAACTCGGGCAATGTTGTGATGGGAAATCTGCTCGTGATGGTCATGAACCTCGCTTCCATTGGTTTGGGAGCATATTTTGCCTATCAGGTTGGAACATTAGGCCCTCAGCTCTTTGGTTTTTATGCTAAACCTATCGGTCTATATTACTTTTTTGGAATCTTCTATTTTTTTACGGTATTCAGTTTATTCGCTTTTTTAGCATTCGGGCTAAAGGGTGTCAAACGATATTGGCAAAATAACATATTGCCTTCCTTGACCGCATTGAGCAGCTGCAGTAGCCTCGCCACCATGCCGGCCAACTTACTTGCAGCCAAGCAAATTGGAATCCCGGACAGCGTCGCTAGTGTCGTCATTCCCCTAGGCACGACATTGCACAAGCATGGATCGGCGATCGCCTGTATCTTTAAAATCTATATTGCGCTTTTATTAAGTGGCAAGGAATTTTTTGATCCAGCCAATCTGATTATGGCGGTTGGCATTACTTTACTGGTGAGCATCGTAGCCGGCGGAATTCCTAATGGTGGCTACATCGGAGAAATGCTGATCATATCGGTTTATCAGATGCCAACGGAGGTGATCCCTTCCATTATGATTATAGCAACCCTGGTCGACCCATTGGCAACGATGCTCAATGCCACTGGAGACACCGTAGCCGCTATGCTCACCACCAGATTGATCGGGCAAAAACTGGCCGACCCTATTCCCGAAACCCCAGGTTAAACAAGCTGCAAACGACAAACATTTGAACGGTGGACCAACGAAGATCCTATCAAGCGGATCCATGTAGGCCCTACCTATGGCCGGCTGATCAAAAACGGTAGGCAAAAAACAGCTCGCCATATTGATGCCGGTGAAACGCCGATTTGAGCTCTTTCGAATTGAAGATATAATTGATACCGTAATTGATCTTGTGGTTAGACCAATTGAAACCAATGCGGTGACTAAGCATCCAAGGCCGAATAGTGTATAACTTGCCTATGGGATCATTTTTATCTCTTCCTCCTTCTACCGTTGCGCTGTAAAAAATACGAGACACGCTTGGTTGATAGACAAAATACCATTCTCTATCATTGTCTGCTCTTCCCTGTGTCAAATGCCCATGTGTAAAGGTGGACGCCTGATAGGATTTCAGCTTCCCCAACCGAAGCGGGGCCGCAATCCCCATATTGGTATTATTTAGTCCAATGGTCCCCTCACCTATAATTCCCACATCGAATTGCTGGTTTTGACTGCGATATAGTCCTTTTTTATAGGTTGCACTTAAATCAATACCAAAGGAATTTCCAAGCTGCGTATCCCAACCTGTCGCCTCGTACATCCCAAAGAGATGATGGATAAACTTCTGTGCTTCTTCACCGTAGGATTTAGGGCCGATCTGCGCCAATTCAGTCTTGAACTCAACAACCTGATCGTGCGGTAAAAACCGCGTTACTCCAGCACTAAAATAGAGGTAACCTGCAAATGGTCTATCGTATTTTTTTTCCTGCCGTCTATAGTCAATGATACTGATACCATTGTAAATCCGCTGGCCTATTTCAAAATCCAATACCGTATTTGAAGCCTGCCTATCCGGTTTCCCTGGCAACGCAATCCTATAGTTGATATTGATACCATTGGTATAATAGCGATCCTGACCGGTCAGTAGATAGACGTCATTGTCATTTTGGATAGCAATTTCCTGATTACGGAATTTAACCTGTCCAAAAACAAAAAAGCAGGGGAATATAACAGCCCAAAAGAGGCCTAAAAATCGCAAAGCAACACTCATATTAACAGGCAATTGTAAAATTCATGCGATATCATTAGAACCAAAATAGCAAATTTCACTTCAAATTATTCAAAAGCATTCGAATCTAGCTTATTTTTCCAATTAATTCAAACTATTTAGAATAGATATAAATAATATGGAAAAGTTGCATTATTCCTTTCTTAGCGAATCTATTTGTAATTTTGCATTCGATTAGGTCTCAAATGTAATCAATTTGGGATTTTAGCGAGCACAACGTTGTCAGGTTTGGGTAATAATCTTTCTAAAAAAACAGGAAGATATCTGGCAGATTGGAACAGCTATTCATAGTTAAGAAAAAACAAACCGGGTGAAACGAGCTCATTTTATACGATGAGATCAAACACTTATAAAATAAGTAAATACAAATGAAAAAAAGTTCAATTATTCTAATCGCTATCATTGCTGTCGCAATTGCCATGATACTTGTTATCTATACCGATTCAAGTACCTATTCGACATTTACCGAAGCTAAAGAAAAGAAAACCGAACTATATGTGGTAGGTCAATTGAATAAAGACAAAGCGCTTCATTATGATCCCAAAACTGACGCCAACAAATTTTCGTTTTTCATGCGTGACAACGATGGTACAGAATGTGAAGTGATTTTTAGAGGCGCCAAACCTCAAGATATTGAACGTTCAGAGCAAATTGTATTGACAGGAAAAATGGACGGAAATGTGTTTAGGGCAAGTAAGATATTGATGAAATGTCCGTCAAAATATAACGATAAATCGGTCGTCACCGAGATCAATGCTACTGCTTTCAATAATTAATTCGTAAAATCAATTTTCAATGGACGTTAATTACGTTGGTGAGCACCTGCTACCAGGGCAGATCGGACAATTCTTTATTGTACTTTCTTTTGGTGCTGCACTTCTATCTTGTATCAGCTACTTTTTTGCAACAAAATACCCTGAAGAGAATTCATGGAAAAAAATTGCACGTATTGCCTTTTGGGCTAATGCGGTCTCCGTAGTGGCGATTGGTGCAACTTTATTTTATATTATATACAATCATCTTTTTGAATATAATTATGCTTGGGCGCACTCGTCCAAGACACTACCTACCTACTATATCATTTCCAGTTTTTGGGAAGGTCAGGAGGGTAGTTTTTGGCTCTGGATGTTCTGGCAAACAGTATTAGGTTCTGTTTTGCTGTTTAAAGCAAAAAGCTGGGAATCGTCTGTCATGACTTTCGTCATGTTATGCCAAGCATTTTTAGCTTCCATGATTATTGGTGTGGAAATATTCGGTCTGCGTATCGGTAGCTCTCCGTTTATCCTATTGCGTGAAGCAATGGATATTCCAATCTTTAGAGAAGCTAACTATCTATCACTCATCACCGACGGTAATGGTTTGAACCCTTTGCTTCAAAATTACTGGATGGTGATTCACCCACCAACACTATTCCTTGGATTTGCGTCGATGATTGTTCCTTTTGCTTATGCAACAGGTGCTCTTTGGACCAAACGTTACAAAGAATGGATCAATGCAGCACTTCCTTGGGCTTTATTTGCCGTAATGATTTTAGGCGCAGGTATTATCATGGGCTCATTCTGGGCTTACGAAGCACTTAACTTCGGTGGCTTCTGGGCCTGGGATCCGGTAGAAAATGCATCAATTATTCCTTGGTTTACCTTGATTGCTGCTGTTCACGTCATGATTGCGTACAAGAATTCAGGCCACTCCTACTTCACCGCTACATTTTTGGCGATGATCAGCTTTGTACTTGTTATCTATGCATCTTACCTGACACGTAGTGGTGTCCTTGGAGAGACTTCTGTGCACTCCTTTACCGATCTGGGAATGAGCGGACAATTGATCTTATTCAATGTTGTCTTTTTGGCTATCATGGTGGTATTTCTTACCGTCAAAAAGAAAGAGATGCCCATCACAGAAAAGGATGAGGATATCTATTCAAGAGAATTCTGGATGTTTATTGGCGCCTTGGTATTGACTGTCGCATGTGCACAGATCATCGCTTCAACATCAATTCCAGTGTTCAACAAGATCTTTGGCACCAAGGTAGCTCCACCTTTGGATCCGATCCAACATTATAACAAGTGGCAATCGGGTTTTGCAGTGATCGTTATGATCTTAACCGGATTTACGCAATTCTTAAAATACAAACGTACCGATAGCCGCAAGTTTTTGGCTTCCACGGTAGCATCGTTGGTTGTGTCTCTCATTCTAACGGCTGCTGTCGTCTATTTTACGAAGACTTATACCAACCTGATCTATATTTTGATCACCTTCGCAAGTATTTTCTGTATTTTGGCGAATATCCGCGTATTGGGTGATGCTGTCAAAGGCAAATGGAAGCTGGCCGGCTCTTCGGTAGCCCATATCGGCTTTGGATTACTACTTATCGGTGCCATGGTGGCTGCAGCAACCAACGAGGTCATCTCGGTCAACAACACTGGTTACATTGCTGTATCGGGATTTGACAAGGTAGAGAAACCTGGCGACAACTTATTCTTGACCGAAGGTGAACCTGTACAAATGGGGGAATACAAAATTACCTATATCGGCGATAGCATTGTGGCTCCAAATACGTTTTATAAAATAAAATACGAGCGGATCGACGAAGAAACAGGTAAAGTGAAGGAGCATTTTGTGCTACAACCTTTTGCGCAAAACAACGCGAAAATGGGCGGTTTGATTGGTACTCCAGCGACCAAACATTATGTCACGCATGACGTGTATACACTGATTACTGCAGCTGCAGCTGAAAGTCAAGCAACACATGCTAAAGTTCCGGCAGAAGACAAAACTGGTTTCGAGGACTATGAGGAACCGGCGACTTATCAGGTAAATATCGGTGACACCCTACGCTACCGCAATGGATATTATGTCATTGAAGGCTTAAACAAAGAGGCTCACCTGGAGAAAATTCCAAAAGGTCCTAGTGATGTCATGGTTGGATTGAAAATAAAAGTATTTTCGGCCGACAACAAACAGTATGAAGTACAACCAATCTACTTAATTAAAGAGGGTGGCGTTTATGACTTCAATAAAGATGTCAACGAGCAAGGACTTAAATTCAGATTTACGGGAATTAAACCTGACAAGGATAAACTGGAAATCATGGTTTATCAAAAGCCGCTTCCAGAAAAGAAATGGGTCGTATTTAAAGCCATTAAATTCCCATACATCAACTTTTTCTGGTGTGGAACGATTGTCATGACCATCGGTTTTATTATGTCCATTGTGAGAAGAAATAAAGAGGAGAAACGAAAAGCACTTAAATAATGAACATTGTGATCTTAGGAAGCGGTAATGCCGCTACGCATTTTGGACAACAGTTTCAAAAAACAGGACACCATATCGTTCAGATCTACAGTAAAACAAAGGCCAATGCAGATGCATTGGCCTTTGCTCTTCATTGCGTGGCAATTGACCAACTGTCTGAACTAGACTTGCATGCCGATCTTTACCTCATTGCCGTTACCGATCAGGCCATTGTATCGCTAGTAGAAGCGCTACCAAAAGATATAAAAGGTGTTGTTATTCATTGTTCGGGAGCGACCGATCTTTCTGTCCTGGCTGGATTTAAAAATGCGGGAGTCATCTATCCCCCACAATCGTTATCCAAAAATAAAGCAGTCGATTTCTCGACCGTACCGCTTTGTGTTGAAGGTAACACGGATGAAAATAGTGCCGCGCTACTTCAGTTAGCACAGACATTTGCACCGCGGAGCATCTATTGTAATTCCCAGCAGCGCTTAGCCATCCACCTTGCCTCGGTCATGGTCAACAATTTTACTAACATCCTTTATCAGATGGCCTACGAGCTCTTAGCAGAAAACGACTTGTCCTTTGATCTAATCAAACCAATCATCCTGGAGACGGCAGAAAAAGTGCAAAATCATATTCCAATAACAGTTCAGACAGGACCAGCGATCCGACAGGACAGCACAACAATGCAAAAACATTTGCAATTTATTAGCAATAAACCAGATTTACAGCAAATCTATCAACTTTTGTCGCAGGAGATTACTAAAAGAAAATAGTTTGTTAGAAACAGTTATAAACTTATCAAAACTTACCTCCAAAGGGTAAATATATCCATTTACTTCAGGAACTTTAGTACATTTGCTTCGTCCAAAAGCGCATTTTGGAATGCTAATTGAGTAATAAAATTATCAGTTGGGCTAAACATTAAAATAGCGAATTAAAACTAAACAATCGTATTTTCTATGGAAGTTAGAAAACTCATTCTTTCAATAATGATTGTGATTAATTTAATCATTGTATCATTTGGATTTATATTTACATCAAGCTGGTTTTGGCTGCTTATCATCCCATTTCCATTGCTATTGATTGCGTTATATCATAGTTTCCAGACAAAACATGCCATCCTACGCAATTATCCCTTAGTTGGATATTTCCGTTATATTTTTGAATCTATTCGTCCTGAGTTGAGACAATATTTTTGGGAATCAGACATGGATGGACGTCCTTTCAACAGAAGACAACGTTCGATCGTATACCAACGTGCAAAAAATCAACGTGAAACTGTCGCATTTGGTATGCAGACGGATCCACAGGCTGTCGGAAATGAATGGGCTGCGCACTCTGTTTTCCCTTGCCATATCGAAAACCACGATATGCGTACCACGGTTGGAAATGCAGCCTGTAAAAAGCCCTATAGCTTAAGTGTGTTCAACATCTCGGCAATGAGTTATGGTGCGTTGAGTAAAACAGCGATAACGGCATTAAATAAAGGTGCTGCACTTCAAAACTTTGCACACAATACCGGTGAAGGGGGAATCAGTGACTACCACAACAACGGTGGTGATTTAATTTGGCAGGTGGGTACAGGTTATTTTGGCTGTCGGAATCAGGAAGGAAAATTTGACGCGGAGCTTTTCCGAGAAAAATCCAATCGTGAAAACGTGAAGATGGTCGAGTTGAAACTCTCGCAAGGCGCTAAACCTGGTCATGGAGGTATTCTTCCAGCGGCAAAAAATACCCCTGAGGTTGCGGCTATTCGTCACGTCATTCCAGGAACAGATGTGATGTCGCCTCCAGCACATAGCGCTTTCTCCTCGCCGACTGAAATGATGCACTTCATACAACAGCTGCGCGAGCTATCGGGTGGGAAGCCTATCGGCTTCAAAATTTGTATCGGCGATAAACATGAGTTTATCGATATCTGTCATGCCATGCAAAACACGCAGATCTTCCCGGATTTTATCTCCGTAGATGGATCAGAAGGTGGTACGGGAGCTGCTCCACTTGAGTTTACGGATAACTTGGGGATGCCACTATACGACGCATTGGCATTTGTAACGAAAACCTTGATTGCTTTTGGTTTAAAAAAACATGTTAAAGTTATTGTATCAAGCCGTATTGTAACAGGTTTCGATATATTGAAAGTCATTGCCTTAGGCGCAGATGCATGTTATAGTGCTCGCGGTATGATGTTCGCTTTAGGTTGTATTCAGGCACTTAAATGTAATGAAGACGTCTGTCCGGTTGGGGTTGCCACGCAACAGCCGCATTTATACAAAGGACTCGACGTAAACGATAAATATGTGCGGGTCGCTCAGTTCCACCGCAACACATTACGTGCTACAGTCGAAATTATGGAGGCTTGTGGTTTCAAAACACTTTCGGATGTATCGGCAGATAAATTCTATCGTAAGGTCGATGCTATCCGGACACTAAGTTTTCAGGAAATCTATTTCGGAACGGAAGGCAAATTGGTCAATAGCCACACAGATTTCGAAAGCAAACTTTTCGAAGATTAACTGCTAGAAATTCATATAAAAAAGGTCCCCTATGTATTCAACATAGGGGACCTTTTTTATACCCTGATAGTTCCCTTATAAAATAACCCCCACTAAGTATCTTTATTTCAAATTAAACAATACGCGATGCAAAATGGTATTTGATAAGGTAATTTGATCGTCGGCCAAGCCTCCTAAGGCCTGTTCAATAGTATTTTTTGCCTGCTTCATTCCTTCATCCTTCATCTTTCGTCCTATTTTTGTTAAATAGATCAGATTGGACCGTCTGTCGTTTTTATCATTAACGCGGATAACCAAATTTACCCGTTCCAGATTATTAATTAATCGAGTAACACTTGGTTTATCTCGAAATGTGCGAACAGCAAGCTCCTGCTGGGTAAGCCCCTCTTCTACCCACAGGTTATACATGATACTCCATTGTTCAGAAGTAATGTTTAACCCGGCCTCCTTGAGATTACGTTGTAATCTCCGCATAACTGCAATTGAGTATTTCCCCGTTAGGAAATTATAAAAATACTCTTGTGATACTAAATCTTGGTCTAACATATGAATAATGGTTATGGTTGTTTACGCAACTTATTTTAATAATAAAACGTCGTCTTTCATTCAATATGAGAAAAAGCTAAACGTATTTTGGCTAATAGTTAGCCTAAATTACGCTTTAATATAGCTGTCTCAAACAAAATTTTATCAACATGTCATAAGTAGATGTTGATAAATCATAACAATTTGATTTATACTAGACTGAATTTAATAAATAAAAAGGATACAAACAAAATAAATGCTTGCAATTATACCTAATTTAGAGGATGTTATCCGATAGTAAAAGAGTCGGAATCTTTTAAGAAAGGAAATTTCTCACGTGCCTCCAACAGGTCGTTCGGATTTAAGGTAAAGGTATATAAATCCTCATCTTCCGGTTTATAATACACCACATCACCAAGTGGCGATATACACATAGAGCCACCAGAATAGTAAATATCATTACCATCATGCCCTACCCGGTTCACCCCAACAACATAAGCTTGGTTTTCTATTGCACGTGCTGGAATAAGGGCTCTCCAATGTGCGGAGCGCTTGTCTGGCCAACTGGCTGTATACACTAAAATATCATAGGCGCCGTTTTGATTTTTAGACCAGACTGGGAATCTAAGGTCATAACAGATCATCGGGCAAATTTTCCATCCTTTGATATCCACCAGGATACGTTCATTTCCTGGCTCGAAGTACTCGCTTTCTTTAGATAATCCGAAAAGATGACGTTTATCATATTTTACATATTTACCATCTGGAAACATCCATACAAAGCGATTATAGTATTTTCCGCCTTCCTCGATAATCAAAGAACCGGCAACAACACAGTTAAGTGAGCTTGCCATTTCAAATAGCCATCTTGTCGTAGGTCCATTTGCAGGTTCTGCACATTTCTCGACATTATTCGTGAAGCCCGTATTAAACATTTCGGGGAGAATAATAACATCCGTTTTCTCACGCAATGAGGAAAGTCTCAATGCAAGATTATTTAGATTCTTCTCGATATTTTCCCAGAATAAATATGCTTGAAATACGGTGATTTTTAAAGGCTCCATGAACGTAATCTAAAAATTTATTTAATTATTTTCTTACAAAAAAAACATTTACAGGCAAGATACGAATTTTAATAGAATTTATACTTATTGCTGTCTTACCAAAAGGTTATTTGCTAACACTAATAACGCTTCTTTGCGATCATTTGGTACATTCAATGCTTCCATTTTTTCAAATGCCCGTTGTGTATAGATATCTTTCAATTCGTCGGCCGCAATTTTAATCTCATACTTCTCGTATAAGGCAAGCATATCTGTTACTTTTGATGGAGCAGTCTCTATAGATGTGTCCAATAAGCCTTGTAAGACTGTCTTATCGTCGTCCGAAATTACCGCCATCAACTTCACCAATAAAAAGGTTTTTTTATTGATCATGATATCACCACCAACGATCTTTCCAAAGGTATCTGGATCTCCATAGGCATCCAAGATATCGTCCTGTAATTGAAATGCTAAGCCGACATTCTCTCCAAAATCGTAGATCAGCTGCTGTTGCTGTTCATCTGCTCCAGACAAAATAGCACCCAACTGTAACGCTCCGCCCAATAACACCGAAGTTTTAAGACGGATCATCTCAAGATATTCAGGCATTGTCAGCGAATCCCGACTCTCATAATCCATATCCAATTGCTGGCCCTCACATACTTCCATAGCCACTTTACTCAAAATTTTCAAGGTTGCGGGCAGGTAAATAGGGTTACACTTTGAAATCTCCTCATAAGCTTTGACCAACAAGCCGTCTCCAGACAATATAGCAATATTAGCATCCCACTTCTCGTGAACTGTCGTTTTACCCCTTCTTAAAGGAGCCTTATCCATCAGATCATCGTGGATCAGTGAAAAGTTATGAAAAAACTCCACTGCCTTGGCAGCAGGGATAATTTCATCCATCTCTTGCATGCCGAATAATTCGGCAGCCATCAATGTCAGCACTGGTCGAACCCTCTTTCCGCCCAAAGTCAATATATACCGTATCGGATCATATAAATTTGATGGTGTTTCAGGAAATTGACTTGTCTCTATCGCCTCTATCACGAGTTGTTGTAAATGTTGCATATATCTTTACGATCGAATCTTGCGAATATAGCAATAATCATATAGAAATGGCAATTTTGTGCCCTTAAAGGAAGTCACACCAAAATTGTACATTTGCATAAGTCTTTTATTATGCGCATACTGATTATCCATACATTTTATCAAGATCCTGGTGGTGAAGACACTGTATTTCAGCAGGAATCTTCCCTCCTCGCGCAAGGACATGAGGTCCAAACGCTAACCTTTCAAAATAAAAAGGGCTGGCAGGGTGCATTACAGACAATAGGATCTTTTTGGAATATTTGCGCTGCTCAACGTGTCAAAAAAATAATTCGGATGTTCAAACCAGATATCGTTCACGTTCACAACACCCATTACGCAGCGGGTCCGATTATCGTTCGTACGATTGCAAAACTCGGCATCCCCCAGGTCATGACCTTGCATAACTTCCGTTTACTATGCCCTTCGGCGACGCTGTACCACCACAACCATCTCTTTCTAGACTCACTCCAAGAGGAGTTTCCGTGGACGGCCATTCGGCAAAAGGCATTCAATAATTCCACAGTCAAAACATTTCTTCTGGCTTTGAATTATTGGTTTCACCGTAAAATTGGAACTTGGGCAAAGGTAAATCGCTACATCAATTTAAGCTCCTTTGCAAAGAACATATTCGTTGAATCGACCTTGCACCTTCCGTCTACTAAATTCGAGATTAAACCCAACTTTGTTTTTCCTGCCACAATAGCGCCCGAGGGTACACAGGCCTACTTCGTATACGTCGGTCGTCTTTCAGATGAAAAGGGGATATTGAATCTGATCGATACTTTTATCGGCACAGATTTTCAACTACAGCTAATTGGTGGCGGTCCGCTCGAAAATGAGGTCTTGAGAAGCATTAAAAACCAGCCGAATATATCCTACCTCGGTTTCAAAAAAAGGTCAGAAATACTGCCCCTGATAGCCAAAGCACAGGCACTACTCGTACCATCGATTTGCTTTGAAGGTATGCCGATCACGATTCTTGAGGCTTATTCAGTCGGAACAGCTGTGCTCTGCTCAAATCTAGGCCCACTCCCCGAACTGATTATCCCCGGCAAAACAGGACAAACTTTCGATCCCCACAACAAAAACGATATCATCCAATGTTTAAGGGAGTGGAGTACAAAAACGACAAATGAAAAAGATGAGATAAGAAAGACCTGCATTGCTTACTATTTTAGTAATTTTACTCCTGAAATAAATGAAGCGAAATTATTAGCGATCTATCAAAACGCTATTCACGATAAAAAATTGAATAAATGAGTATCATTGTATTAGATAAACTGGGTCTAGCGCCACAAATCCAAGCTGTACTGGAAACAATTTATGATCCTGAACTGAAGCCTGCAAATATTGTGGATTTGGGGCTTGTATATGAAATCATTACGAAGGAAGAGGGTATTGCAAAGATTGTAATGACGCTGACTGCTCCTGGCTGCCCCGTGGCAGGCGAAATCATGAATGAAGTTCAAGAAAAAGTTGCTGCTGTAGCAGGTGTCAAAGAAGCATTGGTCGAATTGACATTTGATCCACCCTGGACAAAAGACATGATGTCGGAAGAAGCAAAACTAGAGTTAGGGTTTTTATAAAATTCAATAGCTCATAATAACAAAGAGGATCCTACAGTATTGTAGGATCCTCTTTGTTTGTGACCACTCATATAAGAGCACCCCTATCATCCAGAAGCGCTAAGTGGTCTGATTATTTTCCAAATCACTCAACTTTTTCAAAGGCTTGGAGCTATTGGCGTCCGTACCGAAAAGTAATTTCCACAGATTACGGGACTCTTTGGTCAATAGTGGGGATACGATGGAAAGAATGAGAACATATACAACCACAAAGGATTGAATAACGGGCAATAAAGCCCCTGCTTTACCAATATTTGCCATGATAATGGAAAACTCTCCCCGCGCAGACAACGTAAAGCCAATATCAAAAGAAGTTTTAGGTTTCATGCCCGAAAATTTAGCTGCAAAATACCCCGATGCAAGATTACCCATCACCGTCACCAGCGCTGCAATCGAAGCCCAAAATACAGCCCCTCCAAGTGACATAATATCAATAGACAATCCGAAACTAAAGAAAAACATTGCCCCAAAAAAATCTTTATAGGGCAGTACCATCGATTCAATCTTTTTGATGTATTGCGAATCTGCTAACACCAAGCCTGCCATCAATGCCCCAATTGCCTCCGCAACATGGATGGTTTCAGAGAAACCTGCTACAATAAACAGTAAGGCAAAGATGATCAATATAAATAATTCAGAAGTTTTCTCCTTCAATAAGCGATCAATCGCAGGCACCAGTTTTCTGCCCAAAATCAAAAAGGTCAATATAAATCCCAAGGCCAGTAAGGACGTTCCTGCTACCGTCCAAAAAGAACTGCTTCCTGTCAGTATCAAGCCCGAAAGGAAAGAGATATGCATCGCTATAAACAGATCATCGAACATAATCATCCCCATAATAACCTCAGTCTCCGGGTTGGCCGTGCGTTTGAGATCTGTAAGAACCTTTGCAACAATAGCCGTGGAAGAACTTGTCATGATACCGCATAAGACCATCATCTCCTTAAATGGCATATCCATTAGCCATCCGATCAACAAGCCTGAGGTAAAGTTCAATAAGACGTAAATTGTCCCGCCTGTGACAATTGCTTTACCGGATTTAATAAGGCGATTGACCGAAAACTCAAGTCCCAGATAGAACAGCAGGAATAATACGCCCAACCGTCCCATGAAATCTATAAAGGGTTTACTTTCTGTAAATGTTAAATCCACCAGACCAACCTGTGGAGCGTGCTGTCCCAAAACCATTCCTATAATAATGAAAAATGGAATAACAGAAAACTTAAGCTTATTGGCTATTAGGCCAACAATGGCAACAAGTCCTACAGCGATTCCAATTTCCAGTATTAAGGTATGTGATAGCATAAATTACAGTAAAATTTCCTTCAAAAGTTTAATATTATTCTTCTTTCCAGCAATGACAAGTGTGGTACCTGGGCTAATCAAATAAGACGGTCCTGGATTGATAACCGTATCATCATCCCGTATGCCAGCAATAATTGATGCACCTGTACGTTGACGAACTTCCAGCTCTCCAATTGTCTTTCCTGCCCCCTCATTTTTGCCTTCCACTTTGTACCATTCAATACGTAAATCGTCCAAAGCAACTTCAATTGTCTCCAAAGCTTTAGGCTTGTAGGACAAACCACCGATAATACCCGCAATCTGCCGAGATTCATCGTCATTGAGTGTCATGACGCAACGTGACTCATGTTCCTCGTCATCATAGCGATAAAGTTCCCGTCTGCCATCGTCATGGATAACAACAACCATATTGTCTCCCGCATCGGTTTCAATTTGAAATTTTTTTCCAATTCCAATCAGATCGGACTCTCTTACAATAGACATAATCTTCTATTTAAATAAATACTAATAATATAAGCTTCATAAAGTTGTTTACAACAATTACGAAAACAAGCTAAAGGTTCTTTCTAACAAAAAACAAAGACTTTTAGAAAAAACAGCATCAGCCCTTAGCTACTAAAACACAAATTTACCCAAAAAATCAATCTTAAACGAATCCGCTGGTATCTGACGGGATGGGCTACAAAGACCAAATTACCCCAAAATACTAAAAAAAGAGCAGAAAAACGACCCTTTTAACCGATTTCATCCCTTTTTTCGACGTATGGCATCTTGATGACACAACTGAACAACAATAAAATCGCTCGACGTACACCTGTTATTAACGATCGGAATTCCTAGGCGAACAAATCAGCTTCCATTAGCTCCAATTTTTCATTACAAAACCCCATTTCTATAACGTTTTCGTAGTTCGTGCAATCGTTTGTTCCAAGAAGCAATAGAATTGCCAACGCTTTATTTCTTTATAATTGCCGCATTAAACACTTACTGAATCTAAATTACACACCTATGGTCAAAAAGAGTCATCTCATCCTTCTGACACCATTATCAATTTTGTCATTAGCGGCACCTATTTACGGGGTAGCAAATCCACGTAATTTGGTTGCAATAACCAGTCGTTCACCCTTCCAGCAAGCCGTCTCCGGAAAGGTCGTTGATGAAACGGGGAAACCAATAAGCGGTGTTACCGTTTCTGAAAAAGGTAAAGCAGCAGCAACTACAACCAATCAAGACGGTATCTTCTCACTGAACGTCAGTTCAAAAAGTGCCATCTTAACATTTAACTCGATCGGATTTACGGCGAAAGAAGTCTCTGCAGCACAAGCATCACAAATAACCTTGACAAAATCTGAGGATGTTTTGGATGAAGTTGTGGTCGTAGGTTATGGTAAACAGAAAAAGAGCGATTTGACAGGAAGTATCGCTACAGTGGAAGCAAAATCCCTGGAACGAATAAATTCACCGAATGTTGTCGATAAACTTCAAGGTAAAATTTCTGGTTTAGCGATCAATTCCGGCTCGGCCAAACCTGGCGAAACAGCTTCTATCAATATCCGCGGTGAGAACTCGATCTCGGCCTCCAATGCACCCCTAATTATCCTGGATGGAATTCCTTTTAGTGGTTCCCTGGGTGATATCTCTTCCAATACAATTGCCAGTATCTCGGTACTGAAAGATGCCTCATCCACCGCAATCTATGGCTCAAGAGCTGCAAATGGCGTTATCCTCATCACCTCAAAAAAGGGTGCAGCAGGAAAAGCACGCATCAATTATAACGGCTATTTTGGGGTTCAAAGTGTAGAACGCCGCCTTAAATTGATGAACGGCCCACAGTACATCCAATTTATGCGTGATTACCAGGCTTCGAAAGGAAAAACCGGCGATCAGCTCAACCCAGAAAATTATCTTTTTGCCAACGTATTGGAACAATACAAAAAAGGGGAAGAAGTCAATTGGCAGGACGAAGTATTCAATAGTGGCGCTCCCATTCAGGAACATCAACTCAGTTTTTCGGGTGGAACGGATAAATCCGATTACTATGCATCTGTAAGCTACCTAAATCAAGATGGTGTGGTAAAAAACACGCCATACGAAAGATATAATGTCAATCTAAACCTCAACCAAAGTTTAAGCTCTTGGTTAAAGCTAGGAATGACCATGCA
Organism: Sphingobacterium sp. BIGb0116; assembly: GCF_024808035.1. Lineage (NCBI taxonomy): Bacteria > Pseudomonadati > Bacteroidota > Sphingobacteriia > Sphingobacteriales > Sphingobacteriaceae > Sphingobacterium > Sphingobacterium sp. BIGb0116. The sequence continues at coordinate 112,271 of NZ_JANUDT010000013.1, forward strand.
GGCTTCTCAAGGGAACCGTGACGGCGTACAGCCTAACCTCGAAAGTGTCGTAAAACTTTCCCCTTACAGTAAAAACCGTGATGCCGATGGAACTGCTATAACGTACCCGATGTACGCACAAACATTGTGGGCACACCCTTTTGCAGACGAAAAAGGCCAATGGGATCAGACTAGAAGAACGGTCTATGCGAATACTTGGCTTGATGTGAAACTCCCTATTGAAGGATTAAGTTTCAAAACCACCTTCGGAACAAACTATCGAAATATTAACGAAAACTCCTACTATGGTTCAAATACGGTTACAGGACGCGGCGTGAACGGTACCGGATCAATTTACAATGAGCATTTCTGGGACTGGACCTGGGAAAATCTCTTGACCTATGACCGTACCTTTGGTGACCACAAGATCAATGTCGTGGGCCTCTATTCTTCCCAGAAAACAAATTTGAAAACTTCAAGAATGAATGGAGACGATTTTGTATCAGATGCCGGATATAACAACATGGCTTCTGCCTCTAAAAATCTTAAGATCGAATCCAACCTTCAAAATACAGCGATGATTTCCTACATGGGAAGAATCAACTATGCCTTTAAGGATCGCTACCTATTAACCTTAACAGGTCGTTCGGACGGTTATAGTGCATTTTCTGTAAACAACCGATATGCATTTTTCCCATCCGTTGCAGGAGCCTGGGTGGTTTCTAAAGAAGGAAATGTGCAGGACTATTTCGACTTGTTAAAACTTCGTGTTTCTTATGGTAAAAATGGAAATCAGGCCGTATCACCTTATCAAACTTACGACCGTCTGACCAACGTCGATTATATCTATGGTCTTGACCCAGTCAAAGGACTTGTGATGAATTTCAATGGACGTGGAAGCAATCTAACTTGGGAAACGACAGCTTCATTAAACCTTGGTTTGGATTTTGGTATTCTCAAAAATAGACTTTCAGGAACGATCGACTACTACTCCTCAAAAACATCGGATCTTTTATTAAGTGAACAGGTCCCTGTCATGAACGGCTACAACACCATTTTGACCAATATCGGTGAAACTTCCAACAAAGGGATAGAAGTTACCTTGAATGCCATACCTGTCAAAAACGACAATTTCCAATGGAATGTAAATACGACCTTTGCCTATAACAACAATAAAATCACCAAACTGCGCGCTGATGGAAAAGATGATTTGACCAATGCCTGGTTAATCGGAAAGCCTATCCGTATTTTCTACGATTATAAAGTCATTGGTGTATGGCAAGAGGGCGAAGACATCGCAAACTCCTATCAACCTAAAGCGAAACCTGGCGATGCCAAGTTAGCAGACCTCAACAACGACGGTAAAATCGATGCCAATGACCGCACCATGATGGGGAACAAAATATCACCTTATACACTCGGTATAGGCAATGATTTCACGTACAAAAATTTCTCCCTGTCGTTCTTTATGAATGGGGCATTTGGTGGAACGAAAATAGATGATTTCAAAAACATCGAACGTTTCTTACCTAACAACGGCGCCAATTATCTTGCTGACATGCCTTACTGGACACCGGAGCGTACAAACACAGACATCCCATCCCCTGGATACACGCCTGTAAATAACCATACGTATTATATCAATTCATCCTATTGGCGAATTAGGGACTTTAGCTTGGGCTATACCTTTGATGGCGATTTTCTAAAAAGATTGAATCTCTCTTCCATTAAAGCATTTATTAACGCCCGTAACCTCTATACATTCTCCAAAATCAAAGGTTACAACGTAGAGGCATTGAGCGTAAGTTCGACCACAGGTAATCCAACAACGACAAATATTGCCAGTCCTTATCCTGTTGCGAGAACATTCTCATTGGGAGTAAATGTCCAATTCTAAACACATCAAGATCATGAAGAAAAGAAATACAACTTTATATACAATTCTAGCTGGCCTAAGCTTACTTTTTACAGGCTGCAGCAAGAACTTCTTAAATGAAGACACCAGCAGCTTTCAGTCACCTGATAATACCTATATTAATACGAAAGGCTTCGAAACTGGACTAAATGGTTTATACTCTTATGCCCGCATGGAATTCCTGACCTGGAACGGTAGTATCTTTTCCCAAGGAGCAACTCCACAGGAGGCACTACAGGTCGGAACAGATATCGTTGCTATCAAAAACACAGGTACAGACGCTACATTGGCTCCATTCAGCAATTATACGCTAAATCCTGCTTCGTCTTATGTCCGCAATTATTGGAAATATGCCTACGGATTTATTGGTAATACCAATACCATCCTCGAGGCTTTAAAAAAGGATGGTATTAGCTGGACAGACAAGGACAACGATCCAAAACGTGTGGAAGCAACGGCCCGTTTCTTCCGCGCCTATAGTTATCGCTACTTAGTTAACCTGTACGGCGATGTGCCTTGGGTGGACAAGGTATCCGAAACACCCCGTCGCGATTTCACGCGTACACCGAAAGCTGAAATCTTGACGCACATGATTGAAGACCTGAAGTATGCAAGTGAAAACCTGCCCGACAATCCAGGAACAATTCAGGAAGGTAAATTGACGAAATGGGCTGCTTTACACTACCTGGCAGAAGCATATATCGAAGCTGGACAGCCAGATTTAGCTGCAGAAGCTGCCAACAAAGTTATTCAAAGTGGCTATTTTAAATTGAACGATCAACGTTTTGGTGCCGAAAAAGATAAACCCGGGGATTATTTCCACGATATGTTTATCGAAAACAATCAAAATCGCGGTTCCGGCAATCAAGAAACGATCTGGGCCATCCAATTGGAATACAATACACAAGGCGGCGGCGACCGCTACACGGATTGGAGTAAACGTGCCTGGGTGCCTTTCTATTCACAACAAAAAGGATTTGCTTTGGCCGACTCACTTGGTGGAAGAGGTCTTGGGCACGTACGCCCTTATCAATGGTGGCTGGATAGTTATGAAAAACAAGATGTCAGAAATTCATCTTTCAATATCAAACGCGATTGGTATTATAACGATCCTTCCGTCCCTGAACTTTATGGCAAGAAGATCGTACTTACCGACGCCATCAAAGAATCAGGCAATGTATTCCCGACAACAACCAAATTTTTCTACGGAAAGACAGCTGTTGATCCTGCATTTGAAGGAAATATGAAGGACCGTGTGAAAGTACGTCTGGCAGAGACTTACCTACTATTGGCTGAAGCATACTGGCGCGCCAATAAACCGGCACAAGCTAAAGATGCCATCAATGCTGTCCGTGCCCGTGCAAAAGCGTCATTAATCGATGCCACAGCAATCAATGCTGATTTGATTCTCGACGAACGCGCCCGGGAGCTTATTGGTGAGGAAATGCGCCGTATGACCCTTGCCCGTTTTGGTGAGGATATCTTTTTACGCCGTGTGCAAACATTAAACACACAATCAAAAAATGTGGTGAAAAAAGAATTTATTCTTTGGCCTATTCCACAAGAAGTTATTGACAGTAACACTGGTGCAGCCTTCCCACAAAATCCGGGATACTAAACCTTCCAAAAACCTCCATGTTCCCAAAAGGTCATGGAGGTTTTTACTTTATAACTTTGCGTTAACCAGCTTATAGGTTCCATCTTCCCGGATCTGACTACGGCCAATGGTTATATTTTTAGAATGATAAAACAAAAAAATCCAGCCTGCTGGCGCGCCTTCTGCCCAATACTCCTGACGCAAGGCTTTGGAGCGCCGACCATCAAAATCATATTTGGCGACATAATTATGGAAAATTTCTTCAGGCTCAGGTAATACATCTCCGCCAAAGAAATAGTGCTGATCATCCGTTTGAATATGAAATGCCTGATGATGCGCGGTATGTCCACCATTGAGCGCATAGCTGATTTCATCATTTATTTTTCCTTCACCTTCCACCAGTACCAAATTTCCACTGCGTTGAATCACATCAAAAATCTCGGTCCTGTATGAACTGGAGATCCCTGAATAGGCGTCTTCCCATTCCCCACGTTGAACAATATATTCGGCTTCAGGAAATGCGATACGTCCAGTTCCGTTTTCAAATGTGACCATCCCACCGGCATGATCCTTATGAAGGTGGGACATCAGTACATATTTTACATCTTCGGGTCTAAAGCCAGCCTTACGGATATTATGATGCAGCTGTAGCACAGCACTGTCATCGGTATAGCCAAGGCCGGTATCACAGAGAACAAGTCCGGCATTAGTTTGGATCAAGAAGGGATGGACACGGATAAACATCGCCCCCGGTCGGTCCTTAGGGTCGTCTAGAAGTGGATCAAAGGGAATAAATTTTCTACTCTTGTCTACGGAAAAAGAACCTTCATATAAAGAATAAGCCTGCACCATATTTAAAACATTGGGAATATGCACGTTAAGCAACAGCGGATCAATACCGGGTTTAGGAATTAGGTAAGTCCAGCCTTAAAACGTATATTTACACTTAAAATATTGTGCAAAGATATGCAAAAAAGGTGGGTACTAAAATCTAAAACTGATGTCAAAATAACCAACAAACTGCGCGAGGAATTAAACATCAACACTGTATTGGCAGAGTTGCTCGTGAGCAGAGAAATTGAGACTTTTGACGAATCAAAGCAGTTTTTTAGACCTCAATTATCGGATTTGCACGATCCATTTTTGATGCGGGACATGGAGAAAGCCATCACCCGTATTATCCAAGCCATCGGCAACAAAGAAAAAATTCTGATCTATGGAGATTATGACGTAGACGGTACCACAGCGGTAGCCGTTGTTTATAGTTTTTTTAGGGAATTTCATAGCCAGCTGGAGTTTTATATCCCAGACCGCTATGCCGAAGGTTATGGCATCTCCACACAAGGCATCGACTATGCCGCAGCAAATGGTTTCAGCTTAATTATTGCCTTGGACTGCGGTATCAAGGCCGTCGATAAAATAGATTACGCAAATAGCAAAGGAATTGATTTTATCATTGGCGATCACCACCTTCCCGGTGAAGAACTTCCCAAAGCCTATGCCGTATTAGATCCCAAGCGTGCAGACTGTGAATATCCCTATAAAGAACTTTCAGGTTGTGGAATCGGCTTTAAGATTATTCAGGCTTTTATATTGACCAACGGCATGGATATCAATGCCTGCTATCAATTTTTGGATCTTGTGGCCGTGAGTATCGCTTCGGACATTGTTCCGATTACCGGTGAAAATAGAATACTCAGCCACTTTGGCCTTATTAAACTTAATACGAATCCCTGCGTCGGACTAAAGGCACTGATTGACTTATCAAATAATCGAACGAAGATCTTTACAGTTAATGACATTGTGTTCCAGATCGGCCCACGCATTAATGCTGCTGGAAGAATAGACCATGCCAAAGATGCCGTCAAGCTTTTGATTTCCAAATCGCTACAAGAAGCCAAAGACTTTAGTTCGAGCATTGACGATCAAAACAATGTCCGTAAAGACTTTGATCTCAAAATAACAGAAGAAGCGCTGGCACTCATTGAGGACAATGCCCTACTTAAAAGCCGCAAATCCACTGTATTGTATAAAGCCGACTGGCACAAAGGTGTCATTGGTATTGTAGCTTCCCGCCTGACCGAAAAATATTACCGTCCGACGATTATATTGACCGAAACAAATGGTCATATTGCAGGTTCCTGCCGTTCGGTACTAGGTTTTGACTTGTATGAAGCCTTAAGCGAATGCGCCGATCTATTGGAGCAATTTGGTGGTCATAAATATGCTGCCGGACTAACGATGTCCTTAGATAATGTCACCCTATTCCAAGATCGTTTTGAGGAAGTGGTATCGCGACGTATCAGTCCTGAAATGCTGACCCAAGAAATTTTGATCGATGCTAAGCTAGCGTTGAAGGATATCGACGCTAAGTTCTTCCGTATTCTCCAGCAGTTTGAACCTTTCGGCCCCCAAAATGAATCTCCTATTTTCCTCAGTAAAAAGATAAATGCAGTAGGACAAGCCTTTATTGTAGGCACGAATCACCTCAAGATGACCGTTGTTCAAGAAGACTCTCCTTCATTTGACTGTATCGGTTTTGGACTGGCAGAACATATCACACATATCAATTCCGGACAAAGTTTCGACATCTGTTACAGCATTGAAGAGAATGTGTGGCGCAACAAAAGAAACTTACAGCTAAACATCAAAGGGATTAAGTATTAGTATTGCAATAGTAAGAAGATATTAAATATATTTACACAAGATTTGGTCAGGCATAAAACCCTCATACTGGATTAGATACCAGGCATGAAAGAATGGTGAGGGTTCTTAAGTAGTCCTATTGAACAGATACATATAACACAAGACACTCCACGAAGATGATTTTAAAGGCAGAACATCTCATAAAAAAATATAAGCAGCGCACCGTTGTAAACAATGTTTCCTTCCATGTGGAACAAGGAGAGATTGTCGGGTTATTAGGTCCTAATGGGGCAGGAAAAACGACCTCATTCTATATGATTGTTGGTCTTATCAAGCCCAATGAAGGTAAAGTATTCCTCGACGATCAGGAGATTACGCAGGATGCGATGTACCAACGTGCCCAACGCGGGATAGGTTACCTCGCCCAGGAAGCATCGGTCTTTCGGAAGCTCTCTGTAGAAAACAACATCCTGGCTGTATTAGAAATCCACTATCCGAATAAAGAAGAACGTTTGGCAAAACTGGAAGAACTACTCACAGAATTCAGCCTACACCGTGTCCGCAAGAACAGGGGTGATTTGTTATCCGGTGGTGAGCGTCGACGTACCGAAATTGCGCGAGCATTAGCTGCAAATCCATCTTTTATACTTTTGGATGAACCTTTTGCAGGGGTTGACCCAATCGCCGTAGAAGAAATTCAGACGATCGTAGCCAAGCTCAAAACCCGTAATATCGGCATCTTAATTACCGACCACAACGTACAGGAAACCCTATCTATTACGGACAGGGCCTACCTCCTGACCGAAGGAAAGATTATGTTGACGGGTACCCCTGAGGAAATTGCAGATAATGAGCTTGCCCGTAAATTTTATCTCGGTCGACATTTTGAATTAAGAAGGAAAAAATTTTAAAGATTAAAGAATCTCCCCCCTATGGCCTTATTAAACTCCATTTTTACTTGGTTCATGAAAAAAAGAATTCACCAGATTGAACTTTTCATGAAATACCCACACGATGTACAAGAAGAATGGTTCCAAAGTTTAATTGCCACTGCTGAAGCTACGGAATGGGGAAAAAAATACGATTATACAAGTATATTAACGCCAGAAATCTTCAAAGAACGCGTCCCTATACAGGACTATGATGATATCAAGGGCTACGTTGATCGCATGATAAAAGGCGAACAGAATATCCTGTGGCCTTCTGATATCAAATGGTTTGCCAAGTCCTCAGGTACCACATCTGACCGTAGCAAATTTATTCCCGTTAGTGAGGAAGCGCTCGAAGAATGTCACTTCCAGGGTGGTAAAGATATGCTTACAATCTATTGCCATAATAGACCCGAAAATCGCGTATTTACAGGAAAATCTGTTGTTATTGGTGGTTCCTCACAAATAAACAATTTCAGTCCGGATTCCTACTACGGCGATCTTTCATCAATCCTCATCCGTAACCTTCCTTTCTGGGCAGAATTTAAGCGAACGCCCAATATGGAGGTTACTTTAAACCCAAACTTTGAAGAGAAAATTGAGCAGATTGCCCAAATTACACTCAAAGAAAACGTAACGAGCCTAGCTGGCGTACCGACATGGAATATTGTTATGGCCAAACGTATTCTTGAGATTACAGGCAAAGACAACCTACTGGAAGTATGGCCAAATCTAGAGTTTTATGGGCATGGCGGAGTGAGCTTCAAACCTTATCGCGAGCAATTCCAAAAATTGATCCCTTCTGACAATATGTATTATCTAGAGAATTATAATGCCTCAGAAGGATATTTTGGTTTACAAGATCAGTCGGATTCGGAAGATCTTCTGCTTATGCTAGATTATGGTATTTATTACGAATTCTTACCTACTGAGCGAATGCACGAAGAAAATCCGTCAACCTTACGTTTGGATCAGGTGGAGCTTGGCAAAAACTATGCATTGATCATTTCAACTAATGCTGGTTTGTGGCGTTATAAAATCGGAGATACCATCAAGTTTACGTCATTATCTCCTTATCGCTTTCAGATCTCCGGACGTACCAAACAATTCATTAACACCTTTGGCGAAGAGGTTATTGTTGACAACGCCGAACAGGCTCTGGCCGAAGCGAGCAAGTTGACACAGGCTCGTATAAAAGATTATACTGCTGGGCCTGTCTATTTTAAAGATGCCGAAGCCGGAGCACATGAATGGGTGATAGAATTTGAACAACAACCCAATGATTTTAGGCGTTTTTGTGAAATATTGGATGCTAAACTCCGTGAAATCAATTCGGATTATGACGCCAAACGATTTAAGAATATGGCGCTCCGACCGCCTATTGTACACAATGCACCCGAAGATACGTTCTATAAATGGATGAAATCAAGAGGTAAGCTAGGTGGACAAAATAAGGTTCCAAGATTGAGCAATAGTCGCGAATATCTCGACCCGCTATTGAAAATACTAGCCGAATAATACGGCGTACCGAATGAAAAATTCCACATACTGACCGAATAATAGGGTGGTCTCCGGCTGGAGATTAGCCAAAATTTTTGGATTCCCTTATTTTGGCTAATCTCGTATTGCTGAATTTTGTTGTTTTAAAGAACTGCTGTGAGTTCGTCTAATTGATAAGCTCAAGAAAGCTTAGACTATAATGGAGGTTTGTTAAGGTTTAATTGCCGTTTTATATAAAAAAACAAAAAAACCAAGGATAAAATTCATAGAAATACCTTTCTTCTGAACTTCAACTTCACCCTGTAACACTGAGCGATTATCGCCTGATGCTACTTCACTACTTTTGTTAAGACTGTGAGTCAATTCCATACTAAGTTTATTTTTATGATAAGTGATTTTATAGCGTTACTGCGGACCAAAAAGCCCATCTATAGGACCGCATTCTGTATAGCCAAACTTTATGCCACAATATCAAATCACCGTGTTAATTAATAAAAAATTAACACATTTAATTATTAATACGGGCTAGCCGAGAAATATGAAGTAAAATTCTTCCATTTCAAAAAAAAGTGTAGTAAAATAGGGAACAACTGTCCGAAATAAAAGGCATATCAAAGCGGGTAAATTATCCGGGTATACGTGCAACTTATATTTCATTTTTTTCCTAACTTAGCCTAAGTAATTAAAAAATAAGATGAACGCGACAGAGAACTATTCAATTCGCGTAGAGCCAACTCAAAATTCAAGACTCTCGCAAGTAGATTTCGACAATCTAAAATTCGGAAAGATTTTATCCGACCACATGCTGGTCGCAAACTATGATGACGGTGAATGGAAAGATGTCAGCATCGTCCCTTATGGAGATATCAGTATTAGTCCTTCGATGTCCGCTTTACATTATGGTCAAGCGATCTTTGAAGGAATCAAAGCTTATAAATTTGCAGATGGAACAGTGAGTATCTTCCGTCCGGACAGAAACTGGGAAAGATTCAACAAATCTGCCGCACGTCTTCAAATGCCGGAGGTACCTGAGGAGATTTTTATGGATGGCCTAAGCAAACTATTGGACATCGACCGTAACTGGATCCCGGCAAAAGAAGGTTCATCATTGTACATCCGTCCTTTTATGTTCGCAACAGAAGCGGCATTAGGTGTACACCCTTCAAAGTCATACAAATTTATCATTATCACTGGTCCTGTAGGCGCATATTACAGCAAAGCAATCAGCTTAAAAGTTGAGACCTACTATACGCGTGCAGCAGAAGGTGGTGTTGGTTTTTCTAAAAATGCGGGTAACTATGCCTTATCGCTTTACCCTACACAATTGGCCAATGACGAAGGTTATGACCAAATTATGTGGACAGATGCTTCTGAACATAAATATATTGAAGAAGCAGGTACGGCAAACCTTATTTTCCGCATTGGAGATACGATTATTACACCACATGGTGATACAATCTTACACGGTGTAACACGCCGTACAATTATGGAATTGGCGGAGAAATGGGGTTATAAAGCCGAGCAGAGAAAGGTATCTATTCAAGAACTAATTGACGGTATTAAAGCCGGTACAGTAACTGAAGCTTTCGCAGCTGGTACGGCAGCCACAATTACCGATATCAGCCGTATCGGTTTTGAAGGACAAGATTATCACTTGCCACCAGTAGAGGGCCGAGAGTTTTCAAATCGTGTTTTGAATTACCTCAACGACTTGCGCTATGGCAAAGTAGAAGATCCATTCGGATGGAACTATTTAGTAAAGTAATTTCCAAAATGAAATAGAAAAGCCTTTGTTATTAATAATAACAAAGGCTTTTTTTATTGCCTATATACGTTATACATGCCTTGAAACGCGGTCTATAAGCTTCGTTTGAATCTTCGCGGATAACGTCAAGTTCTCTACTCCTGCTAAATGCTTAGGAATGCTCTCCCGTCAGCTCCTTTTGAATAAAATCAATTATAGCGGCTGTTTCCTGGGATTGAAACCAGTGCGTATTACCATATTTTTTAAACCATGTAATCTGTCGCTTGGCATAACGTCTCGAATTTTGTTTGATTTTTTCGGTCGCTTCCACCAAAGACTGCTTGCCATCGAGATAATCAAACAACTCAGCATAACCGACAGTGAGCAGTGCAGGTTTCGTCTTAAAGGGCAGTAGGTTTTTAACTTCGTCCAGTAAGCCATTTGCCATCATCAAATCTACACGTAAATTGATCCTTTCATATAATCTTGCCCGATCCATATTCAAGCCAATGGTAAGTATATCAAAAGGTCTTTTCTCGACATCTTTCTTATGGTAAAAGGACATCGGTTTACCTGTCGCCTCAAAAACTTCAAGAGCCCGTACGACACGTTGCGGATTATCGATGTCTGCCGTTTCAAAATATGCAGGGTCAATACTTTTCAATCGATCTTTTAAGACCTCCAATCCCAATACTGCAAGTTCATGATTAAGTCGCTCGCGCACTTCATCCCCGGCCTTGGGCAGATCATCCAATCCTTCGCACAGGGCCCGTACAAACAGGCCCGATCCACCTACCATAATTACGACATCATGCAATTGAAATAGTTCATCTAGTTTCAGTAAAGCCTCACGTTCAAAATCTCCTGCAGAATAATCCTGCGTGATGGAGTGTGAATCAATGAAATAATGGGGAGCAGCAGCAAGTTCCGCTGGATCTGGTTTAGCTGTACCAATAGACATTTCCCGATAGAACTGACGAGAATCAGCAGAAATTATCGCTGTTTTAAAATATTGTGCCAATGAAATAGCCATTGTAGTCTTACCAACGGCAGTTGGCCCCACAATGGCTATCAATGTTTTTCTATTTGCCATAATATAGCACTTCACAGGCCTAAAAGGACCTGTAAAGTCTTCTTAATTAATATTCGTCTTCGTAGCCGTTGGATTCTTCACGCTCTTCACCTTCTTCGCTCTCTTCCTCATCGTCACCATCACTGTCGAAACCATCCAATTCGTCTTCATCATCTACGCCATATTGCGTATCGTCTTCCTCCACATAATCGTCCTCTTCAACAGCATCCGCTACTGGGAAATTAGCCGCAGTCATGGTTTTAGGAACCTGACCCATAGACTTAAACAGCGCCGGATAGTCCTTCCCATCCTCTTCCTTCAAGATCTTGATCAATTCAACCTGGAAATCATAAGGACGATCAAAATTGTAAACGTAGTAAAATTTCTGATGTGGATCATCGATAAACTTACTCAAACGGATATTCTCCATCAACAATACCTCAGCATCTTTTTTACGTTGTGTAGGCTTAAATGCGATCTCAATTCCCTTTTTCCATTGATCATTACTCACATAGAAAGAGGAAGATGCATCTGGAGCATATCCTGTTGATTTATGGATCTCCTCATGTAGGTCTATAAATGTACTTTTAGAAGGCATGTCGATCTCACGATATACATCTTCATAATCCTCAAAAGTAACTCTAAATCTATAAATTGCCATCTCTGCTATTTTCTTCTTTTAACCCTCTAAAATTAATACTATATTTTAAGAATTGGAAATTTCCAATGGGATTTCTTGTTTGACCGTCAGGTTCATTTCCCCTGCCTTTTTCACCAAGAATTGATAAGCCTCTAATCGGGAATTTGGAATCTCGCCCTCCAGAATAGCCTCACGAATCAAATTTTTCAGCTGGCCTACAGTACGCCCTGGCGCTAAGCCAAATAGGATCATGATATCCTCTCCACTGATCGGCGGCTGCCAGTTTCGAACCTTGTCTCGCTCTTCGACATCCTTCAATTTTTGTTTGACAAGTTCAAAATTCTGACGATATTTTTTCTTTTTAAACTCATTTTTTGTGGTCACATCCGCATGACATAGCATCATAAGGGCTTCAATATCATCTCCCGCTTCAAACAACAGACGACGTACGGCAGAATCCGTTACGATATCTTGCGCCAAGACAATAGGCCGAAGATGCAATTGTACCAGCTTTTGAACAAATTTCATTTTCTCATGGAGCGGCAGCTTCAATTCAGCAAAAAGCTTTGGTACCATACGGGCACCACGATCTTCGTGGCCATGAAACGTCCAGCCGAGCTTTTTATCAAAACGTTTTGTTGCCGGTTTGGCAATATCATGCATAATCGCTGCCCAACGTAACCAGAGATCTTCAGACAATTCACATACATTATCCAGCACTTCCAACGTATGGTAGAAATTATCTTTATGGCCTTTGCCATCAATGACATCAACCCCATGTAAATTATACATGGCTGGAAATATCAATTCCAGGAGACCAGTATCAAAAAGATATTTAAAACCGACTGACGGCTTAGGTGAGAGAATAATCTTATTGATCTCATCGATAATACGTTCTTTCGAGATAATCTTTATTCGCTCTTTGGTATCGCTAATCGCTTTGATCGCATCAATCGTGATTTTAAAATTTAGTTGTGTCGCAAAACGGATGGCCCGCATCATACGCAACGGATCATCGGAAAACGTTTCTATCGGATCCAGAGGCGTTCGAATAACACGCTGTTCAAGATCCTGCACGCCGTCAAATGGATCCACTAAAGTACCATAATCCGCTTTATTCAATGAAAACGCCATCGCGTTGATCGTAAAATCACGTCGATTTTGATCATCGGATAAGGTACCGTCTTCCACAATAGGCTTACGTGAGTTGGCACGATAAGATTCCTTTCGGGCACCGACAAACTCCACATTGAGTCCTTCATAAACCAACATTGCTGTACCAAAATTCTTATAGACAGCAACTTTGGTATGTAGCCTATCACCCAATAAAGTCGCAAATTCAATGCCGCTGCCGACGACAACAATATCCACATCATTCTTAAAAGGCCGCTTCATAATATAGTCGCGAACATACCCCCCAATGACATAACATTCTGTATTTGTTGTCTCGGCGAGTTCCTTAATGATTGAAAATATTGGATGTTGTAAATTATCGTACATAGTTAGAACAGCAGGTAAAAAACCAAACAGTCTGCAAAAGTAACAATTTTTTTTGTATTGGAATTAGAGACAATTGAACAAGGATCAAAGACGCTGACACTGTAAGCGGCGAGCTTACAGACTAACATCAACAATCTTTATCCTTGTCCCTAAAAAAGTAAGACGGAATATTTAGTCTCTATCTTTGGATAACTTACGGAAAGCAAGTGGATTTTTAAGTAATTCGGCTTGTTCACGGCGGCGTTTTACAATATGTAAAGCCGAGAAAATTGCCTCTACAAAAGAGCTTTCAGAAGCTAAGTTTTTTCCAGCAATATCATAGCCTGTACCGTGATCTGGCGAAGTACGTACGATAGGTAAACCAGCTGTAAAGTTTACACCGGCACCTTTGGCAATATGCTTAAAAGGAATTAAACCCTGGTCATGGTACATTGCGAGTACCGCATCGAATTTCTCATAAGCACCTTTTGCGAAGAATCCATCGGCAGGGTATGGACCAAAGCAGAAGATCCCCTGTTCATTTGCTTTTTCTACGGTAGGTCTAATGATCTGATCATCTTCTGTACCAATAATCCCATGATCGCCAGCATGTGGGTTTAGGCCCAAAACCGCGATCTTAGGCTTTTCAATCCAAAAATCTTTCTTCAACGAGTCATTCATCAGGGCTAGCTTTTTAAGAATAGCTTCTTCGGTAATATTAGCCGCAACCTCATGCAGTGGAATATGACCTGTTACCACACCAATACGTAATTCATCACAAACCATAAACATCAATACATCATCAGCCTCTACTTTGGCCTGCAGATATTCGGTATGGCCCGGAAATTGAAATCCCTCCTGTTGAATATTATGCTTATTAATTGGGGCAGTCACTAAAGCATCAATCTTGCCGGCTTTCAGGTCTTCAACAGCTTTCTCCAACGAAAGGAAAGCATATTTACCGCCAATTTCGTTTTCTTCACCCAACGAAATCTTGACGTCTTCCTGCCAGCAATTGATCATATTTGCTCTTTTGGAATGCGCCTGCTCAGCATCATTGATCACGTTAAAACTAAAATCATTTACACCAATCGCTTTACGGTGAAAAGAAGCAACCTTTGTATTTCCGTAAACCACTGGCGTAAAGAAATCGCACATACGCTGATCTACCAAAGATTTAATGATGACTTCAAGTCCAATGCCGTTAATATCGCCTACGGTAATTCCGATTTTTAATTTATCGCTCATTCTGTTTAAATGCTTTGATTCAAAAATAGGGATTTTTTTCTTAGAATAACTTTTCACTTATTTATTTTTTACTTTTGCAACATGAGCACAGTAAGAGCAAAAAAACATTTAGGACAGCATTTCTTGAACGATAAAAATGCTGCACAAAAGATTGTGGAAGCATTGGATCCTAAATTGGGTTTTAGCCAAGTGCTTGAAGTAGGTCCGGGAATGGGTGTACTTTCTGATTTTCTCTTGCAAAAAGAGGAATATGAAACCTATTTGATCGATGTGGATGACGAATCCATTGCTTATTTGGACGATAAATATCCCCAATTGGGTAAGCGATTGATCCACGGTGATTTCCTGAACCTTGACTTTTCACAGTATTTTGGTGAGAAAATGGCTGTCATTGGCAATTTCCCTTACAACATCTCCTCCCAGATTCTCTTTAAAATTTTGGATGAACGCCAACGTGTCGTTCAAATGACGGGTATGTTCCAGAAAGAAGTAGCCGAACGTTGTACAGCTAAGGCGGGCAGCAAGGAATATGGTATCTTGAGTGTCTTTTTACAGGCCTATTATAAAGTAGAATACCTTTTTACTGTAAAAGCAGGAGCTTTTAATCCACCGCCAAAAGTATTGTCGGGCGTTATTCGCATGACGCGCAATGACCGTGAGCAATTGAATTGTGATGAAAAACTATTTTGGCGTGTTGTTAAAGCGGGCTTCAATCAACGTCGTAAAACCCTCCGTAACTCACTTTCGGGTGTTGTTCCCAAAGATAAAATGTCCGATAATCCACTATACGAGCTACGCGCAGAACGATTGACTGTAGATGATTTTGTCGGTTTAACAAGCGAAATAGCAAACAGTCTTTAGTATGCATTCATCGGACAGCACATTTATTATCGTTGGCGGAGGTATCGCTGGATTATGTGCTGCGATAGGGCTTGCAAAAGTAGGTATTGAAGCACATGTCTATGAAAGCGCCATTGAACTCAAAGGCATAGGTGCTGGATTCGGGCTCGCGGCCAACGCCATGCAAGCTTTGGAACATCTCGGATTGAAAGATGAAATCGTTCCGATAGGGCATTACCTTGCATCTTATAATGTCTTGGATCAAAAGGGAAATATTCTTGTTGAACCAGACACCAGGTCAATCAGTCAAAAATATCAACAGGACAATTTCGCCATCCATCGGGCAGATCTGCATCAGTTTCTCTTATCCAAAATCCCGAATGGACAGGTTCATCTCGGCAAACGAGCCGTTTCCTTTGAACGAGAGGGAGAAGATATTCAAGTT
This sequence comes from Sphingobacterium sp. BIGb0116, assembly GCF_024808035.1. Lineage (NCBI taxonomy): Bacteria > Pseudomonadati > Bacteroidota > Sphingobacteriia > Sphingobacteriales > Sphingobacteriaceae > Sphingobacterium > Sphingobacterium sp. BIGb0116. Next base: position 128,305 of record NZ_JANUDT010000013.1, read on the forward strand.
TATTTCGCAGACGGAAGCCATGTACGTGGTCAAGCCCTTTTGATTGCCGATGGCGTACACTCAGCATTACGACAACAACTGATACCGGGATCGGCACCCCGCTATTCAGGCTATACCTGTTGGCGGGCAACTATCGATAATAGCAGTATACAGCTCAGTAAAGGGACGGAAACCTGGGGCAGCAAAGGACGCTTTGGGATGACACCGCTTGTCAATAACCGCATTTATTGGTACGCATGCATCAATGCTGAGGCACAAAATCCGGTCTTAAAAAATTGGAAAACAAAGGAGCTCCTCGACAACTTCAAAGATTATCATGTCCCTATTCCAACAATTCTTTCGGAAACAAAGGATAGCGAACTAATTGCAAATGACATCATTGACATCGAACCACTTCAACAACTCGCTTTTGACAATATCCTATTATTGGGTGACGCCGGACATGCGACGACTCCCAACCTGGGCCAGGGAGCCTGTCAGGCTATTGAAGATGTTGCTGTGCTCGTGGATGAACTCCAGACCTCAGCTTCCGTTAATTTGGCTTTCCAAGGATTCGAAAAAAGAAGATTGGATCGGGTAAACTATATCTGTAATACTTCCTGGAGGATAGGAAAAATTGCACAATGGGAGAATCCATTCTTAATAGGAATGCGAAATTTTGGCATGAAAATAATGCCTAACCGCATGAAACAACAACAGCTGAACAAATTACTATCTGTAGATTTTATGCAGATCAACCGTAATGAAGACACTAGGATCTAAATCAACGTACTCCACAGGAATGACATGCACGAACAGACCCTACATAAAAAATAATTGAATGAAAGCTACAATTTTGATCGTCGACGATATTCATGAGGTCATGCTTAAAAAATTTGAGCAGGCAGGTATACATTACAATTATCAACCTGATATCAGCCGAGAAGAAGCTGAAAAAATCATCTCCAATTACTCGGGTATGGTTATCCGTTCCAAATTTCAGGTAGATAAAGCTTTTTTTGACCTGGCACCAAACCTCCGCTTTATCGCCCGTGCCGGTGCAGGTATGGACAATATCGACGATACAGTTGCTGCGCAAAGAGATGTGCTGTTAATTCCGGCCAATGAAGGCAATCGGGATGCTGTAGGTGAACATATGATCGGTATGTTGCTCAGTCTAATGAACAATCTGAATCGGGGTGACCAACAAATACGATCTGGCCAGTGGTTGCGTGAAGCCAATCGTGGATACGAACTTAAGGGACGTACTGTAGGCTTGATCGGCTATGGGCACAATGGTATGGCCATGGCAAAAAAACTATCCGGTTTTGATGTACAGGTGCTTGCCTATGATAAATATCGAATCGACTACGCGGATCAATATGCATCGGCAGCAGACATGGAAAAGATCTGCAAAGAAGCCGATGTGATCAGTTTCCATATCCCCTTAACGGATGAAACAAAGGGGATGATTGATGCGGATTATCTGGCTAAATTTAAAAAACCTATTTTCTTTTTACTGGGGGCACGAGGCGGTATTGTACAAGTACCCGCAGTGCTTAGCGGCCTTGATTCCGGTTCCATTATCGGAGCAGCATTCGATGTGTTGCCAGTAGAAAAGTTTCCAAAACTGGCTGAGCAGAACTGGTATGCAGATCTTATCCGTAGAGACAATGTGATCTTATCTCCACATGTTGCCGGATGGACATTCGAAAGTTATTATAAATTATCGGAAGTGGCTGCAGATAAGATCATCGCCTTTCTGACATCTTAATTTTTACAAAGAGCTATTTGTCAAGATCTCTGATCAAACAAAGGTGTTTTTGGGGTAGCCAGTTCTATTCTTAAGGATGCCGAAGGGTAATAGGCTTAAGCTTTTACAGCCTATAATGTAAGGGCTAAAAGGTCTGGACAAGAACAACAATCAGAAACTGAAGCACCAAGCTACCGTCAAGTAGATAAGCATAGTGGTAATGATCTTTTGTTTTGAAAACAGCCAATTTTAGCAATGCAAATATGAGCACGTTGGTCAGAATCAATCCAAATTTAATAGGTACCGTGTAAGGTACCGTCAAGATCAAAACACAATGAAGGCCCAACAACCCATAAGTTAGATTTTTAGCTTTTTGTTCGCCCAGCATATTGGGCAAAGTCCGCAGGTGATAATAGGAATCCTGTTGGATATCCCGAATATCAAAAGGCAATGTACAGATAACCAAAAATATGAACTTCAATCCGCAGAGCGCAATAAAAACCCACTGATCTATTTTGACACCGACATTGGCCAGTTCCACATAGGGAAGCACCACACTGCTGCAGACCCAGACCAGGGCAATATGAAAAATCTTGGCCCCAGGTATCTGTCGAAGGCCCACTTTGCGGTCACGGAAAGTAAACAGGGGCATTCCGTATAATAGACTCAGGATTCCAATAAATCCCAAAAACAAAAAGGAGTACACATGAATATACCACAAGCAATAACCAAGCACAAGCAGAGCGATACCATTATTTAACCACATGACCCATTCATGATTAAAGATCCAGCGTGTCCGCGGGAATTTTGATTCTTTTGGGTTCTTCGGTTTGGACCACCACAGGCTAAAATTATAAAGCAACAAAGTCGCTGTCCCTTCCACTAAAACGATATACCAATTGATAGACCGTTCAAATATGATATAAGTCAGCGCGCATTGTGCCATGGCCGCCATGGCGATCAGAAGATTTGTATAGATTGTAATATAGAATAGCTTTCTTAGAAAAGACATCTTGGTAAATCTTGATGCAAGATAACAATCTTATAGATAAAAGTAGTTTAACATTATATTAAACATCAATTTTTTGATAAAATGGGCAAAAACCGCTAAATTGTACACCGAAATCGAAATATCAAAAACAATTTCGCAACGATAACAATATAAATTAAAATAATTCATAATAATCCTAATAACGATGAGCCTACAAATAAAATCATTTGAAGAATATCAAAGTGAATATAAGCGAAGTGTAGAACAACCTGAGGAGTTTTGGGCGAGCATTGCAGATCATTTTTTCTGGAAGAGAAAATGGAATAAAGTGCTGAGCTGGAACTTTGAGGAACCCAATGTCAAATGGTTTGAGGGTGCTAAATTAAATATTACAGAAAACTGTCTTGATCGCCATATTTATGCTAATGGTGATAAACCAGCCATCATCTGGGAACCTAACGATCCAAATGAAGCGCACCGCATTCTTTCCTATAAGCAATTACTACAAAAGGTAGAGCAATTTGCCAACGTACTTAAAAATAATAACATCAAAAAAGGAGACCGGGTATGTATTTACTTACCAATGGTTCCTGAATTGGTTATCGCTGTATTAGCCTGTGCTCGTATCGGCGCTATCCACTCGGTGGTGTTTGGAGGTTTTTCAGCACGTTCTATTGCGGATCGTATCGTCGATGCGGAATGCAAACTGATCGTTACTTCAGATGGTAGTTACCGTGGCAATAAAACCATTGGTTTAAAAAACATTGTGGACGATGCTTTAATGCAATGTGACACTGTTGAAAAAGTAATTGTCTTAACACGTACACGTACACCGGTATCGATGATCAAAGGACGCGATGTATGGTGGGAAGATGAGATCAAAAAAGTAGAAACACAAGGAAATCCAGCATGTCCAGCAGAAGAGATGGATGCTGAGGACAATTTATTCATCCTTTATACATCGGGATCCACAGGTAAGCCTAAAGGTGTAGTACATACCTGTGGCGGTTATATGGTGTATACAGGCTATACCTTTATGAATACGTTCCAATATAAGCCAAACGATGTATTTTTCTGTACAGCAGATATTGGCTGGATTACAGGACACAGTTACATCGTCTACGGGCCGTTATCACAAGGAGCTACTTCTTTAATGTTTGAGGGTATTCCAACCTTCCCAGATGCAAGCCGTTATTGGGACATTGTTGATAAGTTCAACGTCAATATTATCTATACATCCCCTACGGCATTGCGCTCATTGATGGCTTTTGGTGACGAATTTGTCGACAAGAACGATCTTTCCTCTTTGCGTGTTTTGGGATCTGTAGGTGAGCCAATCAACGAAGAAGCCTGGAACTGGTTTAATGAAAAAGTTGGTAAAAAGAATTGTCCTGTTGTTGATACCTATTGGCAGACAGAGAATGGAGGCCACTTGATCACGTCATTGGCGGGAGTAACACCGGAAAAAGCAAGTTATGCGATGTTCCCGATGCCGGGCATTCAACCCGCTTTGATGGATGAGAATGGAAAAGAAATCGAAGGCAATGATGTCACAGGAAACCTATGTATCAAGTTCCCTTGGCCAGGTATGCTACGCACGACATGGGGGGATCATGACAGATGTCGTCAAACCTATTTCTCGACGTATAAGGATATGTATTTTACAGGCGACGGGTGTTTCCGTAGTCCAGAAGGCTATTATAAAATTACAGGCCGTGTAGATGATGTATTGAACGTTTCGGGCCACCGCATTGGTACAGCAGAAGTTGAAAATGCCATCAATATGCACGCTGACGTTGTTGAATCCGCTATTGTCGGATATCCGCACCCAGTAAAAGGCCAAGGTATCTATGCTTATGTCATTGCGAATCACCATACCGATGCAGAAGCCACCAGAAAGGATATCATGGAAACCGTTTCACGTATTATCGGTCCAATTGCTAAACCAGACATTATCCAATTTGTTGATGATCTACCAAAAACACGTTCAGGAAAGATCATGCGTCGTATCTTACGCAAGATTGCCGAAGACGATATCGCCAATGTAGGTGATACTTCGACACTTCAAGATCCTGCCGTTGTAGAAGGAATCATCAAAGGCGCTGCGGCTTTGAAAAAATAGTATAGTGCATACTTTTAACAAAAGAGCCTTCCCTGGGGAAGGCTCTTTTGTTGTATGAAACTAATTCTCACATCACCGTTTAGCATTCAGTCGGATAGGTAGTATGTAAGCCACATTTACCGCTTCACCGCGCTGAACACCAGGCTTCCATTTCCCAGCCTTTTTTAGCACGCGAATACCTTCATCCCCTGTACCAAACCCCAAATCCTCTTTCACTACAGCATCTCTTACATTCCCTTCATGGTCGATCATGAACATAATCAACAACACACCGCTTACATTATTTTGAATAGCTTCTTTGGGGTAAATATAATGACTGCCGATATAGCCCATTAATCTGGATATTCCACCGGGAAATTGAGGTGGAATCATATAATTTGTTGAATCATAATTTATTAAAACCCCATTTTCTTTAGTTGTGATGCCCGAAATCAATTTATCCTTGCTATAGATTTCAACGTAGCTATCTTTTCCCAATTTGCCGTGCCATTCGCCCTCGCGTAAACTATTTAACATAGTTCCTTCTTCATAGTTATTCCTGTACCCTGAAAAACGAATTAAACCATTACCATTTTCCAATGTTCTATTCCGGAGAGAGTCATAATATGCTACATAAATGGGCTTTTCTACCTGTACTTCCCCCTTTGCGTCCACCCTATTTGGATAAAACAAAATTTTCTTCAATTGATTATTTGGATAAAAATAAAAGGCAGAATCTATTTTGGTTCCATTAAAAAAATTTTCTAAGTCCTTTAAACGACCATTTTCATAAAACTCATATTTTCTCCCATGATATTTTAAAGGTGATTGGGCAGTTTTACTTATAGCGTTAAGCTTAACTGAATCATTGTGAAAATAGAATTCCTCCACGCGATAAAATGTATCATTTCCATTTCCTTCGGGACGAACTATCCTAAGGTAATAAGCAGAGTCCTTCAGCCTAGTTTCTTCTCCATTTTTTTTATAGTAGGAAATCTTGTTCTGAGCGAGAAGATGTGATACACAAAGGGTGAATAATAAAAAGCAGATAGATCTTGTCAAAAAATGTAAATAATACTTCATAATAATTGTTAATACAGGGTAATAATAACAAATATCCCGGATAGTAAAAAAATTAGCCGGCCAAATAAAATTTAATTTTATCGCATTGGGATTTCAAAACACCTTTTTTATGTTATCCACATTATGTTAATAAAATTGTGGATAACTCAGAAAACCTACTCACCTTCATCCTCTCGAAGTCTGACAATTTCTTCCAATGCCTGAACATCGATCTGATCCTTTGGTCTATTGATTGCCTTTTTATTAGCGATGAGCTGGTTTATATGTAAAAAAGGGATTTTTACGTTATCAATTTCCGCGATGGATGCCAATTCGAGACAATCATCAAATGAAAAACCTTCAAGCCCTTTCATATCTGTCAAAATGTCCAAGCGAAGCCCATTATTCAAGTGAAAATCTGTCCAGCCAGCTACGAAAGGAATAGTTTCCAGCTGTGGAATATCACCAAGGTCAGATAGCCTGAATGCTTCCCTTAACCGTTTTCTATTATCCAATGAGTCTTTTATCCAAATATCTAAATCACCAGTAAACCTTTGAAAGCCATGCAAATTGGTTGCATAACCTCCAATCATAATGTACGCTACATTTGATTGCTCTAAATTCTGCCAAAACTCTAAAATTTCCTGATCAAAAATATCCATACACTATTTCTGATAAAAGGGTTTATGAATAATTTTTGCCTTTTTAAGCGTTTGTTGAATTTTGTAAAGACGGGTAGTCATTTCAAATCGCTCCTTATAAGTACGATTAAGTCCGGCCCTCAATAAAGCAATTTCAGATTCGCTAAGACATTGTGAAGTATGTTCTTTGTGACCATCCATTTCAGTTATACTTAGTTAAACAGATCCATTAACAAAGATACAACAAAAAAAGCCACATCATCCCGACGTGGCTAAAATAAACATATGAATTTAATTAAACAGTTTCTATTTATACGAGTTTACGGAGCTTGCAACCTTCCAGGTTCCCGATTCATTGATTAATGTCACCAAATCTGTTTTCGTGAAATCCTCAAACTTCATGGTGATACGTGCCACCATATAGTTTTCAGATTCCTCGAGTACTTCGGTACTTGTGCTGCAGTTCAATTTTTCACCTTTTTGCTTTTTCAGGAACGAAATGACTTCCGAACGGCTATTGGTGCGTGCAGCTTTTCCCTGAACTTTTTGATTGAATTCGGATGCAAACAATTTTTCTACGCCCTGAGATGCGCCTTCTGTCATTACCGACACATAGCTATCGATGGCCAAATCGGCTGTGGAAAGGTTCAATGCTTTACCAGGGTCAGCTGCTGCCATTGCGAAAGTTGATAGTGTAATCAATGCTGCTGCTGCGAATGTCTTTACTAAAGTTTTCATAATTGCTATACTTTATATTGTTAGTTTTTTTGTCTCTTTTCTTATTGTCGCAAGGATATTGATTTTGTTGCATCATTTCCTTTAAGATTCTGATTCAAAAGTAAGACAACGCAGCATCCTATTTTATTACATTTAGATCAACGGAATAAAAAAGTCGGTAAATGGTGGTAAAGGAGCGGTAAATGGATATCCGCTCCGGTAGGAAAAAATATACGTAAAGATTAATATCACTTTTATAACTGGAAAGCAGCTAGAATAGTTGCTGGCGTACAATCAACTTCATTGAGCACATTGCACCGTCGGCCATTTTTATAAAGATATATGATCGTAAATCCAACCAGGATGGGTGTACCAACAAATTCGTTGCATGGAATGCTGATCGTCTTGGCCGGAATTGGATCCTGTCCATAGACGATATCGATTTCCCATTCTTCATCTTTTACCTCAGTGAACTCCCTTTCTTTGAAATTGAAAGAAAAGGTATGGAATTTAAAGGCGATAGCATTACAATCTTTGGGTAGCAGCAATGCTCGGTTAATGTCAAATATTGGAAATGATATTTCGATCTGATTCTCCTCGGTTAGGTTAACCGTTGGATCGATATTCAGCGCATCCTGCATATGGAAATTTTCGTTGAATTGGAAATTCACCAATCTGTCGAGCCTACAGTTGTTTAGGCACAGTGTTCCCCTATCGTCATTGATACTTGTCTTCATTGCCCTATAAATCTGTCTATTCAAGCGATTGCCCATCTATCCATCATGCAGTTCCTGATGCACTAACCCAAAAGCCTGCCTAATTGCAGCGCCCGCGCGACTTGCCTGTCCAAAATCTTTACCAGCTTTCTTCGTGTCGACGTTTTGTTTTACACGATGTGGTTTACCTTGAATGTAGTTCTTTGTTCCTACCTTTCTGCTTACCAGTGGGCCAACCAGTCCACGGATATAGCCATTATCATTTATTCCCATACAATAAATATACTACCAAAACGACCCTATGTCAAGTATCTTGTTCATTTTTAAGGATTTCGGAAGCTGCAGCAAACAGCAATTGTAAATTTGAAAATTTAGTGATACCTTTTTTGGGATTAGTTATAACCAATTCCTAACCGCCTTCTGACTGCAAGCAAGGTGCAGACAGGATGTCTGTACAGTGAAAGCACCTTTAAAAGGTGGACTCAACGTGGACTCACTGTGCACACAAGGTGGTTACAGTACGGAGTTGATCGTAAGTTGGTGTAGAGTTGGTGCCAAGAAAATATAATTATTTGCGCCGAGTGGCTGTGTTGAACTTTGAGAATAATGTAATCACGATAGAGCTTGATATAGCCCCCACGAACAAGGAATCTGGAATGGACGATTTCTCATCCAAGAAATAGTATATAGCAGCTGCTATTGAAAAGCAGACGATGAAGGACAATATTAAAACAAGTATAAATTTGGTTTTCATTAGTCAAGGGTTAATATAGTACAACTTAATATACAAAAAAACATTTAACACCCAAAGAGAAATTTATTTAATTTATATAATTAATCCATTTCGATAACAAGAAACCTATTTAACAACTCTGGATTGATAACGTTTTCCACAATGTTATTAACATTCTGTGGAAAACCCCGAACACATCAAATTTAGACGAAATATAAGACGATATACTAGATTCGACCAAAAGTTTTTTACGATGTAAATAAGAGATACATATTATTGTTTATTCAGCATTCGAATAAAGCTACCATTTGCATAATCGAGTTTCTGTGTATAGTAGTTTGTTTCAGGGCCTGCAACCAACGCACCTCCTATCGCACCTAGCAACACGGAAGCTACAACAACATTGGTTGCAGATGCAGTTTCCATAACGGGGCCAACAAAAATAAAATCATCATCTTCCTTGATTAAAGCATAAAACTGATCCTGACTTGAAATAAAAGGATTACCAGCATGCACTACTGCATAATAATCTTTCGGGTTTACCTTTTTAAGTTTCCCTTTTTCATTCTCTTTAAAGAAGCCTAAGTTTAAATCACCCTCTCTTAATTGGGCCTGCCCACCTGATGGTGTTTGAAGGGCAAATTCCTCGTAGCTCCGATAAAGTCCATCTTTATAGGTTGAAGTATTATATAACGCTAATTGTTTCTTTTGAATATCGTCGTAATGTTCGATTTCACTGAGACTATAGCTTTTTGTGGTATCGCCGTTTTTGGTTAATGCATCAAAGATCAGGTTATTGACAACCTCGCTGGCGCGTGCCAAAGTCGCTTTGGTTACATCCATCCCTTTAACGACAATAGCTGTATCAACTCGGGCTAGCTGTAAATATTCTCCATTAGCCTCTTTTGAGAATAAGATTGCTCTAAAGTCCAAAAATCCCTTTTCAGAAAAAGCTCCCGTCAATTCCGCTATGCAGAATTTTTCCAATCGCATCAGCAATTCACCATTTCCCTTACGACCGGTTATTTGTTCCAATTGGCTCTGCAACTGTTTTTCCAATGATGGCTCCGCCACCAACAACCGGTTTGCATTCATCATACCGACCTGTATGACGCCGAGATTATCTTTTATCTCTCTTGCGTCGTATAGGTTTATCTTGCTATACTTAGCATGTTCAACGACCTTAACAGGTTTCTTAAATTGAAATGCTCTGGTCTTTTGTTGCGCTTGCACTGCAACTGAATTTATAAGAATAATGAATAGGAGGAAAATAATACGTTTCATGGTAAGTAAATTTCAGAAAATAGGTTACGCTAAGTTATTGCATTATTTGCTTTTCTGCAACACCTATACTTCTTTATGGATCATACACTTTCCTTCCTATTCACTATCTATATGTTTTACAGCAAGTTCAAGTAGGGCATTCACAAAAGTATAACGATAAGTTAACTTATGCGGTAATGGTGCTAACTAAAAAGTCCGAACATTAGATTAAATTTATAAACTGCATCCGCTATTCCTTGTTTTGCTGTTATCGTCCAATACCCCAAGCTAACTGTACATAGAAATGGCCCAGTCTATCCTTCGTAACATTTGAAACTGCAGCATTCACTACTTTCCATTCATTCTGTGCAATAGACGATTTATAACCTATTCTACATTCCGGACGAAAGCTAGTTCGTTCGGAATTAGATGTTTTCAACGTAACACTTAAATCGACAATAGCAGCATCATGTTCCAATTTTGTCTGGTTGGACTGCGTTGTCAAAAAATCTTCAAATTTCCCATTCAGATTTTTCTTTTGAACGGTAAAAGTAGCAGACTGCGTACCGACTCCCAGCTGCGGACTAAAGATCAATCTGCCTGTATGTATCGCATTGGTAGATACATAAACCGTAAAATCTCCTGTGTTCATCGTATTGTCGTTTTTACTGCTTGTCGACAGGCTAAAATTCACGCCAATGAGGGTTTGTTTGATCCTGTATGCAAGTCCAGCTCCAGCATTCCAGCCAAACCCAGGTACCTTTCCGGAATCATAATCTTTCAAAATCCTATTCAAATTGCTTGCATTGTTAAATTGAACACCGGCAAAATAGATCGTCTCAAATGGCAGATGTTTAGTCTGATTGGTTTTTTGTTGCGCAAATAACTGAGCTGCAAAAACAAGTAAAAGGGCACTAAAAAAATACTTCATAAAATTTACACTTTGGTTTATATGAATTAAACTAATTAAGGTAAGGCCTATATCCTTTAATTATGACAACTAAATCAATAGATTCATTACATGGAAAAAAATATTTACAAAAAAGCCCCTCCAAAAAATATTCTGAGGGGGCTACTAAATAAACATATGAAACTTTCTCCCTGATTTCGCAGGGAGAAAATTGCTTTTAACTTTGTGGAACTAACTTGATCGTACCTGCATCGTTGGTAAAATACCCTTTGGTATACACACCTGTTGGTTCTACATACTTCAATTCTCTAAACTTCACTCCATTAACATCATATTCCGTGTAAAATTCAAGTCCAGTAGGCGTATAACGATAGGCATAAGGTTTAGAATTTCCTGCGATAAGCAATGCTCTCTTCGTTGCCGCTGTAGCAAATGTTGCAGGAAAAGATTCTGTCCCGACCTCGAATTTGTAATTTGAAAAAGCATTAAACTTTGTAACAGCTGCACGATATGCTGCCACAATTGTAGCTGCGTCTGCAGATTTAATCGGCACCATCACCAACTTATTGTAGGACTTTCTACCTTCCATAACAATCGAATCTGCTGATGCTTTTGTTACCAGGAAATCATTTTCACCTTTCATTCCCTCGTTAACGGAACCGATTTGCGCCGTTAGAAAACCAGGTAATTGATACGCACTTGTTTTATTGAAATACCCTGGCAATGCAAAATAATGAAAAAGGCGATTATAAGTGTCAAATGTTAAAATAGGCCCTGCTCCTGGCACGATTGTATAGGTACTAGTCTGTGCTACCAATGTCGTCATATCCCCTTCTACAGTAACATCAACCCCGTTGGTAAATTTTGTAAATAAGGTATAACCACCAAACTCTAATGCGCTACTTGGATAGTATTTTATCAGCCACCCATCTTTATTAGACTGCAATGTTGAATATACATTGGACACACTTGCATTCAAACGATCAGTCGGGCTCTCATCAAAGATCCGATCCATTTTCTTTTCACAACTTACGCTCAAAGATAAAATGGCTATTGCGAGTATAAATAGTTTTATTTTCATTTTTCTTAATTTAAAGTTGTTTGATCAAATGTACTGAGTCGAGGATAACGGGCAATAATATTAGCACGTAAAATGTCCATATCGATTCCCCATTCGGACTTCATATAGCTTTTTACAATAGCCAATTTTGATAGTATCAATGCCCTTCCCGCTGCTGTCGAATTTTCTACATTCAACATGGCATCAAAATCAGCTTGACTTCGCGTAACATAGAACGAATACAGTTCAGCAAAATCTTCAGTATCAGCCTTAGAAGCATATGGCGATATGAAGCCGGCTGCTATAGCGGTCCCAATTCCAACTGGGGTGTTTGGATACTTCGTATTCCATTCATCTTCAATATAGTTACTACCCGAAATTTCTCTAAAATTGCTCGGATAGGGTTTATTTTGATTTAAGATATGCTGAAATTCATGGTGTACCGTCTTGAAGAATCCGTTGGTCAAGAATTGAGGATTTTTACCATTAGCTTCATTGAGCTCCAGTAAATTGTATAAAGAAACTTTTGTACCAGATTCAGCTGTACCAAGAATAATAACACCATTTGTCTGTACTGGTACAGAACCTGTGTAAGTAATGATCTTTGGAAAATTATTTCTTAAAAACTGTGTACTTCCAGTTACTTCACTATACGGATCCATCACCAAAAACAACATCAGTTTCGACAAACGAATCGAAGCGTCATATGGAGCTGGTACCAATCGATAGGTCATATTGGATTCCTTGTCAACATATTTATAAAGTATTTCTACGTTATATGGCTTTGTATAGTTGTTGTACAAATAGTTATCTAATGCATTTTTGGGAATTTCTGAATCCACAAAAACACTTTTAGAATCAAGTTTATCCTCTTTATTACAGGCAGAGAACATCACTCCACAGGACACTAATATTGATATTAATAGATTATTGTTTTTCATATTATCTAGGATTAGGAGTTAAGCCCGCATTAATAACATCTTGCGGCAACTGAATCGCACGTCTTTTATCGCGCTTGGTAAGTGTATTATCTGTAACAGTATATGTCACAGTACCATTAAACACCGCTGGTGCCTCCCTTCTCGTAATTTCTATTCCATAGCGCTTAACATCAAACCATCGCATACCGGTTTGCAAAAATTTCAGTCGTTTTAAAGACAATACAGCGTGAAGCATATTCTCTTGGGTACCAGACTCAATTGAAAATTCTGGATTCAACTTTTTCTTTGGTGTAGGTGCTGTTGGCGTAAAATAATCAAATGAATTTGCCCATGTATTAATAGAAGCTTCACTAACTGTAGCAGGAACATTGATCGTATTATTGTCAATGTGGATCTGCATATCGGAAAGAGCTGCACTATAATTTTTTAAATGAATATTTGCTTCTGCTCGATTAAGTAGAGCCTCCTCCGATACAATTGGCGCAAATACACCTTTTGTGTACCCTATACCCGCTACTTGATCGGTGTATTCAAACATGCGCGCCACGTGTGGAAAAATAACCTTATTTGTTGTAGTACTGGAGTAAACCGTTGCCTTAATTCTGTAATCTGTACTCGCCTTGGCCTGTCCAAAAGGTTGTTTGGCAAAAATGGTTTCTGTCATTGCAATACTACCTCCGTGGGCAAGCCTATTATTGGTTGAGTAATTGCCAAACGTCTGCCCCATAGAAGAAGATGCGGTCGCTATCAGAAAATTTGCTTTAACAGAACTTGCATTGTACTCGCGCGTAAAGTTTGCATAAGTAGCTGAAAAGGGGGCGATAGTCTTATAATCTCTCAACGTGGTACTCGGATTTTCACCTAGGGCCAATGTAGCATAATCAACTACCTTCGCCCAATCCTCCATAAACAATGCAACACGGGAAGCAAAAGTATAAGCCGCTGCACGATTAAAATGATATTTTGCAACACTAGAATTCGCATAAGAAGCATCATTAATTAATGGTAATCCTTCTTCAACATCTTTCTTAATATAATCGTAAACCTCAGCAACAGTATTGCGCTCATACTTGGGATTTAGAGTAGTTTCTCCCTTTGTCATGTAGGTTATACCAAGGTCAGTTGTGCCATATGTTTTTGAATAATTCTGTGCAAAAACATTGACGAGTATCCAATGATTATAGGCTCTAGCCAACAATGCCTCTCCTTTTTGAGCACTGAGACTCGTAGGATTTCCTTGCTCTTCAATTGCTTGTAACGCCGCATTGGCGCTGGCTATTGCACTATAGCATGCTCCCCAAATACGTTCAATACCATCGTTATTCGTCTCCGATATATCTTGCCATTTGTAGATTTCTTCTATAAATCTTGGATAGTTTAAATATACCGGACCTACATCATCTACATTGTCTGAAGACAATTCTGTAACCACAACATAAGCGCTGCTAGGATATGCCCCAACTAGCATTTTACCTATTTTGTCGGTAGTATTCAACTCGGCCCTGTTGTCTGGCAATTCATCAAGATACTTTTTACAGGACGATAAGCCCATTGCCGATAAGCCGGCCAAAATCAATATGTATGATAGTCTATTTTTCATATGCTAAAATCCCATTTTTAAGGTTAATGTATATTGCTTTGCAATTGGTAGAGCTACACCTCCTGAATTAACAAATTCTGGATCTTGCCCATTTAGACGCTTATCGGCATAAATCAACCATGGATTCACCATATTGAAACGTACACCTAGATTAGACATCTTTAAGGACTTAACAACACTCTTTGGCAATTCATACGCTAATGAGATATCTTTCAAGCGAATAAAATCACCTTTTGCAACAGTTTCCGTAGAATAGTTGTAGGCATTGTATGCATACCTATACTGACTATTGTTCCGAATAAAACGGGAATCCAAAATGACAGGTATATTTGTGAATGCTTCTTCACCTGGAACTGTCCAAGCATCTGCGAACTCTTTCGGCATGGCATCTAAATCTGTATAGCCTGTTGTGTAAGCAGGATCTAATCGCACCACATTTCCAAAAGAATAGGTAATAAATACATTGAGTTTAAAATTCTTATAAGAAAATATGTTGCCAAAGCTTCCCATATCTGTTGGCTCAGTAGGACCTTCATATTTCAAGAAAGCTATATTATTTCGCTCCTGAAAATAAACACCAGTAGTTGTCTGCGTGCCATCTATATAATTATAAAGTGGCAATCCATTTTCAATAATACGGTTGAACGGAATAGAGAACAAGGGGCGCACAGGATAACCTTCTACACCGTAGCCGCCTGCCGCAATTAGATCAGAAATTCTACTGTTGTTTTCCAAGGCAGTAATTTTATTCTTCGCTTTTGAATAGATAAAATTAGATACCCAAGAGAAATTCTCTTTTTTCAAAATCGTTGCAGATAAACTAAGCTCTATACCATGCGATTCCATATCCGCAACGTTACCGTACTTCGAGATTTCTCCTCCTAGCCCCTGTGTATTGACAATACCTATAAGATCGTAGTTATTACGTTTATAATAATCGACATCTAATGCAATACGGTTTCGGAACAAACCGATTGAGGTACCAATATTGAGTTCGTGTTTTTTCTCATAGGTCAGCTCAGAGTTTTCCAGATCCGAAATAGAAAGACCGGTTTCTTTATCAGCTGTACTTGGTCTCCATGGATTGTAACTTTGAATGATAATCTTCGAATTGGTTACAAAGTCGGGACCTCTATCAGCAGTCAAACTATAAGAACCCTTAAAACTCAGGTTTGAAAAAGGTGTCTCCAATTTCTTGAAAAAATCCTCTTCCATTACATTCCACATTCCTGAAACGTTCCATGTCGGCATCCAACGTGCAGAGGTTGTACGTCCTAAACGATTTGTACCTTCATAACGCAATGTTCCATTGATCGTATACCTATTATCAAATGTATAGTTTGCGGTACCATAAAAAGCAACTTGTCTATTGCGCGCAGGAGCAACATCACCGTTTTTTTTGCGATCTATAGAATAGTAATCAGCATTTTCCTCTTGATTTTTTTTAAATAAGGTGTAATCAATATATGGGATCTCTCCTAGATCGTATTGTAAGCCCCAACCTCTAAACCAATTTTGATTACGATTCACGGAATTGGATTCGGCTCCAGTAAATACATATAATTTATGGATGTCATTGAATGTCTTATCAAAAGCTGCGGTAAAACGTAAATCTCGCGTAAACATCTTGTTGTCGGTACGATTGTATATACCACCAGCAGGTAAGACAGAAACAGGAACAGCATAAGGATCACTCGGATCAGTATATAAGAAAGGATTCGCGTCACGGATAAATGTTGTTGGCATCCAACGGTAGGCTAATGCCTGATTCGACTGATCTTTGATATAATGCTGTTGCGAAGTTTGCTGATAGCGTGTAGCAGCTAATACACCCAATTCAAGGGCTTTAATAGGCTTCCACTTTAGTTCACCCTGGAATTTTATATCAGCAGCATTGATATCCATGTAATTGTTATCCAACTCATGCAGGATATTAAAAGGAGCATAATTCCGGGTATAGAACTCGTTAGGATCGAGTGTCCTGGAATTTCTTAACGCATATGTATATGGATTGATATCAAAGTCTCGCTTAATTTCCATGGAGACTCGATCCACAGATGAACCTATTGTACCTGGAGCTCGTTGATCCCTATAGGAACCATTTGTTCTTAGATCTAATTTTAGATTATCAAACAAATTATAGGACGCATTAAACATACCGGTGTAACGCTTCACATCAGATTTACGCGTCCATCCGTTATCAAAAACTCCACTGATGGATGTATAATACTGTGCTCGGTCTGTACCTGAAGAAAGACTGACCGAATGATTTTGCATAATCGTTCGGCTGAACAATTGTTTGAACCAGTCTGTATTACGGTATTCAGCTTGCCTTAAATAAGCATTTCTTGCCCCCTGTGTATTTTCTAATTGTCCCGCTTTGATCAACTGATACATTTTTCCGTAAACTCCCGATTCGGACCTATTAGCAACATCAGCCATTGTTAGCCACCCTCTTTGTTCAAGAGTTTGATAAAACGCCATCTGCTCTTGGGAGTTCATGATATTAAAATTATTATAAGAAGGGATAGCTCTGGAAGTAAACTCTCCTACATAGCTTGCAGAATTTCTACCTGCAGTTCCTTTTTTAGTTGTAATAACTATAACACCCCCCATCGCCCGAGCTCCATAAATTGATGTTGCAGAACCATCTTTTAGCACGGTAAACGACTCGATGTCATTCGCATTTAATCCAGCTACGGCGGAACTGATTAGCGTCAATGCATCCCCTGAAGAAAGATCATCTGAAGAAACATTTGCCACATCCTCTATAATAATACCGTCCACTACCCAAAGTGGTTTTGAACTACCATAAATTGATGTTGCTCCACGAACTCTAATTTTCGGTGCGGATCCAAATGTTCCAGTTGTATTTTGAACCGATACACCGGCTACACGTCCTTCCAAAGCTCTAGAAGGATCAGGAAGCCCTCCCAATTCAATATCTTTCATATCGACTTTAGCGGTAGCTCCTGTAAATGTTCTCTTGTCAATTTTAGCTCCAAGACCTGTCACTACAACTTCCTCGATCTGTCTTTCATTTGAATCCAATATGATAGTGATTGTACTTCTATTATTGACAGCAACCTCAGTGTTGTTAAATCCTACATATCGCACAACCAATACCGCATTTCCCCCAGCATTTATCTTAAAATGTCCGTTTGCATCAGTTTGAGTAGAAATAGAGGTTCCTTTGACCGTGATTGTAGCACCAGCCAACGGATTTCCATCAGCATTTTTAACAGTTCCGCTGATCGACTGTTGGATACTCTCGAAAACTACTTCGTTCTTTACATTGCTATTGACAGAAATTGTATTTGCAATAATCTTATACTCAATATTTTTATCGCTTAGAATCGATTTTAATGCTTCTTCTACTGAAGCATTTTTCAGATTGATTGTAACGCGAGATTTAGCGTTTAAATTTTCACTATAAAGAACACGTAGATTAGATTGCTTGGATATTGCTGAAAGCGCTTCCTCAATCCGTGCATTCCTCATTTTCAATGTAACTTTTTGTGCTGTTCCTTTTGCATGAACACCGGTTACAAATGCGAATAAAAGGCATGTACTAATTTTCATAATACGTAAGGGTTTGCAAAACCTATGATCTTGGGGTAACAAGGACCAGGCTTTGCTAAATGGTAAGTTATTCATACATTTACATTTTGTGGTTAATTAGGTAATTAATAGTTCACTTTTAAGTTATGAGCCCTTTGATCACATTTCTGAACAGGGATGCGCCAACATTCCTGTTCTCTTTTTGGGGGCGCTATAATGATTGGATAGTAGTATTATATCATAAGCCTCGCTGAATTAGTTTTATGTTTTAAAATAAGTTAGTCTTTGTTCTCAATAATCAATTCTTTGCCGTGAACTTCAAATCGAAGGTCACTAACATAAGATAGCATCTCCAACACTTGAGAAAGTTTTACATCGCGCTGTATACTGCCACTATATTCTTTGTTGAGTTGTACATTACCTCTAAATTTTACCTCTAAATCGTACCATCGTGACAATTGATGGGCAATATTTACAATCGTTTCCTTTTTAAAGTAAAATTCATTGTTATGCCAAGCTAAATCTTGCTGAATATCAGCTTTCCCTTTTATTACGTAATCTTTTGAAAGGGATGCAAATTCTCCTGGACTCAGTTCTAGTTTTTTGTCCTTCTGTCTTACTTCGACCTTTCCCTCGACTAAAGTTGTACGGATATCATCGTGATAAGCAAATACATTGAAATGCGTGCCCAAAACTTTGATTTCACCAGCTTTTGAATCAACGAAAAAAGGCTTTTTAGCATCGTGTGCCACTTCAAAATAAGCCTCCCCCTCTAAACTCACTCTTCTTTCATTTTCTGAAAATTGTGCTGGAAATTTTAATTTAGACTGTGCATTGACCCAGACTTTGGTACCATCACTCAATGTAATTTTGTAAAAACTTGCACGCGGTACTATGAGCGCATTCAAATGAGATACATGCTCACTTCTATCGTTTTTAACGATTAATTCCGAGGCATTTCCGACAAATGTTTTGTTTTTATCGTAGGTCTTGGAAGTCTTGTCATTAAATACAACCTTTTCACCATTGGACAGCTGTAAAATGGCCCCACTCTGTGCCGGTTCGACATCCTGCCCCAAATTCAAAGTTAGATTATGTACAGCATCGTCATCTGTCGCCCAATAACTGCTCTGCCATAGATAGAAAAAACTGGTCAATAGAAGTAACGAAGCTGCAATGCCGATAAACCACTTATGATTAGTTTTATTTTTCTTGGTATTAAGTTTTTCCCAAGCTCTATTTGCATCTAATTGCTTAACGATGGCCAAATCTTGTTCAATACTCTTTGCTTTTCGAAATGATTCTAGAAGCCGTCTATTTTGGTCACTAGCCTGTAGCCATTCTTCAAATTGTACTTTTTCTACCTCAGTCAATTGACCGAATAAAAATTTTTGAAGCAGCTGGGAGATATGCCCTGAGTTTTCTTCCATATTGTATAGTAAAGAAACTTAAGGCTAGAAAAGGGGTGACAAGAATTTAAATATTTTTTAACAAAAATATAATAACGGGTAAAAACTCAGGATTTAGCCGTTTTAACAACATTTTCATACCGCGTTGTTTTTGGGTTTTTACGGTATTGATGCTAATTTTCAATTCCCGGGTTATTTCAAGATTAGACAAGCCATCTAAATAGCCAAGGCGAAAGACCTGTTGACAAGAGGTTGGCATCTGTTCGATAATTCTGTAAATTTCCTGAATGGCCTCGCTATGAATCATGTTTAATTCAAGGGCTATATTATCCTCTTCTGTAAAACCCACGACATTCCAATATCTTTGTTGTACTTTTTCGTGGCGAATATGATTGTAACAGGCGAAACGAACCGAACTATACAAGTAATTTTTAACCGCAATCTCATTGTCACTGACTTGCTCAGTGTTTTTAAAATAAGCGACAAATGAGTCTTGAACCAGGTCTTCAGCCACAGCTAAATCACCAACAATTTTCCAAGCAAAGTGGCACAATCCGTTATAGTGTGTTTTAAATAATACTTCTTCCTTCTGCATTGTTAAGATTCCGTGACTACAAATTGTACTTCGTAGCGGATGTTTTAGGACATATATGTGCACTTACATGTAAGTGCTTAATAATTGTGTGGTAAAAGTGCTAAATATTTTTTATTATTCACACAAAAAAGTTACCAAGCAGAACTTCATATGCTCTTTTGTCCTTATAAACTTAGAAAATCGGCAATGAAAAATAAATGGGAATTGCTTTAAAGAAAGTAAAAACGAAGAATAACACACAAAATGGGATTGTTCCCCAAAAGCCAATTTTTATTGTAACAAAGATTTGTAATGCTTATCTTTTTCAGCTCATACTCCTAAGGAATAGCTACAATTTACTATACAGGACGCTCTATTTATGGCGATTTATCGACTATATCACTGAATCTCCAATTAGCAGGAAGCCAGAGTCGTTTAGCATAAGTAACTTTAGGATCTAACAACAGATTTGGTTCGATATAAGTGACTCAAAACGGTAAACTATTTACCTGCTATGACATCGATATTCGGTGCAATCTGTTTTAATTTATCAATAAATTCGGCAGGATTTTCTGGATCAACGAATATATCGTCAATCTTATTATAGTGCAGTACCATTCCTTTTCTATAAGGCCTTAAAATTGTAAGTCTCATCGTACCAAACCAGTCTACCTTATCAGTTTCTAATTTACGTATAGAAGTAACATCTACAGACTTTGTACCCGAGACTGTCTTAATAAAAAGCTTATCGCCTTCAATCCAATACCTTTTGTAAAAGAATGTAAAATACCAAGTTATCGCGAATACGCCAAATAACAATAGTGTGCCTAGATACAGTCCTTTTTCAAGACCTTCATAAGATAGCATCACGATAAATATA
Source organism: Sphingobacterium sp. BIGb0116 (assembly GCF_024808035.1). Lineage (NCBI taxonomy): Bacteria > Pseudomonadati > Bacteroidota > Sphingobacteriia > Sphingobacteriales > Sphingobacteriaceae > Sphingobacterium > Sphingobacterium sp. BIGb0116. Next base: position 149,196 of record NZ_JANUDT010000013.1, read on the forward strand.
ATCATCGCAACTCCCCAGATATAACTACCGAAGTTTATCTGTGTTTTAAAGACTTCTCTCATAACTAATGATTTTTAATAGGTCTATTATTTTAATTACTAGCGGCCAAATTCTGTCTCACGTTAAATGGAAACAAGTTATATATTTCACGATACCGTTCGACATCTTCTCTATTGTTTAACTGAATTTGATAAATACGATGAATGACCTCATTGTCAATATTCCTTTTCATAAAATCGATTTCATCTGCTAATAATTCATTCTTCACATTATCCAACCAGTCTTTTGATAAGAGCTTTTGTATCCGACCTACTTCTTGCAAGAATTTATGATCACTATAACGTACTGCTACTTGCTGAAGACTATCTTTTTGATGTCTGTTTTTATCCTTATAACGATCCACTAGTGTTAAGTATTCATTATATAACTTGTTGTTTTTCCCACCTGATACAACCGCCATTTTAATAGATTTGCTTCCATTTTTAGCCAACAGTAGTTCTTCTAACTCCGCTTGTTTACCAGGACTTTCAAGCAAGAACTTATATTTTCCGGACTCATTGGGATCGAGCCAAAATGTAGTTGAAATATAATACTTTGGTGTACCAAGTTCAGGCTGACGGGCAAATCGCTCAATCTCCTGCGACTTCACAACATCCCGCTCCCACGAAAAAACCAATTGATAAATCCCCTTTGGAAGCGATTTACTAGTTAAATCAAAATCTTCTTGATCTAATGTATCAGACATCATCTTTTCACCTGTCTCGAAACTATATAAATCGATATAGAAGGGCGCTGATAGGGGAAGCTTTCCTATAATTTCAGTCTTTATCACATGAGTCTGCCTATAACAAGCACAAAAAATAAGAACTGAAAAATAGATAAGTAGGTAACGAATATTCATCATAATCCAGCTCACATGGCCAAGCCATATTATTATACATAAAAATATCAGTATCGACCCGAACATCGCCCGATCGATACTGAAATAAAACATTAATTATTTTGGCCTGTAAAATAAAAATCAGGATGCTCAACGCTCTTAAATTGAGACATAACTTCCCCAGTTTCAGAATTCACGAAATACCCGAGTTCAAATGTATCTACATTGATCCGCTCCTGCAGTAAATAGCGTACATCGTTATAAAGAGCTCCATCATTCCCCGAAGGTGTTCCACTTAACGTAAACTTAAATTTACCATTTTCAACTGTATAGGTATAGTTATAGGTTAGGTTGAATGTCTTCGAACCTTCGTATGTCGTATTAAACACAATAGACATTCTTTTATTAACCGATTGGAACTTAAAATCTATGGTCCTTAAAATAAAGAAATTAACCCCGTCGAATGCCCATCTATTAATTCCTGCTTTTGCTTGCGCTTTACGTGTTGCAAAATTTGTACTCCAGCCATTATACGTGGTCGCATCTGGAATTGTAATCACAGAGAAACTTGCCCCTAACGCTGTAAGATACGGAACCACAGAAGAAGAATTAATTTTCAACGGATATTCCTTACCATCTTTGTCAAGACCAACAAGAGAATTCTCATCCTTCCATATGAAACGTTTTAGTTGAACATTATTTATCACCACTCCGCCAACGATTTCAATACCGTCAATTGTATTACAGAATTCAACAAAAGAAGAAGAAAAGCTTCCATCTGAATTGGCTGTAATAATAGACATTCTTTTGGTTCGAAAACCAAATGCCAATTCTGCTTCCACATTGCCCACAACAATAGAGGTCAAGGGGTTTTTCTTAAAAAATGCTTTGTTTTTATTAATTACATCAAGATAGCCCTTCGAAGTATATTTTTTGGCTTCATCTTCTTTTGCTTTAACCAAAATAAGCGGTTTAATAAACTTCCGTCCCTGAAAAAACAAGGTATCGCCATGGGTCTTCACGTAATCGTATTCATTATCACTACCATGCCCTTTTCCAGCTGTTCCACCATACACACTAGGATCTGGGTCTTGCAACATAGTAATATAGTTATACGTGTCAAAAGAAAGCGTAGCATACATTATCTGACGTATGCGATAGGTGGACTCTTTTATCACAGAAGCTGTAGTCTCGTTCAAATCCGCAACCATCTTTAATCGATCATTTTCACCAAACTGCATATAGAAGCCATATCCCCCTTTGGATATCTCCGTGGTTGTATAAGCTTTCCATCCGTATGGTGCATCTACCAATGTCTTTTTAACATACAATAATGTATCGGAAATCCTATCGTCGGGATTACCGAATATGGGATCCATTTCTTTTGGTTTGCTACAACTGAAAGCCAATAGGACCAAAAACATTAAATAAAATATCTTTTTCATAATTTAATACTTCCTTAAATTTACTTTGCCCATAAATGTTGCATTTGGATCCTTTGTATCTTTTAAGATCAAAAATTGCAGATAATCGCTCGGATTAACCGACAAATCAACTTGTTTCCAGTCGGCCGAAAAACTAGTACTGCCCAAATAATCGATCAGGGGTTTCGTATCTTTTAATACCCAGTCGATGTTACCATTACCATAATTATTGCCTGTCCCTTGGGTCGCCGACTTAGCGATTTTAAATGTATTGTCTGCATTTTTTACAATATCAAAGTCATAGGATGCCGTGTAGGTTACACTATTATCGCCAAAACCGATGTTTAATGTCGCCTTTGTGGCGGAGACAAACTGGAAGGTCATTGATTTGGTGGTCCAGCCTCCGAGCTCATCCAAAATTGCCATAAATAGTGATCGTTGCTTGCTGGAAATCGTGTTTTCTAATCCCCAGGTGTTTCGGATATCCCAGTCCAACGAACCAACATAGTCATTGCTTAATGCTGTTGTGGCGGAATACCGGCTAGATTTATATTTTTCCGCCATGACGCGCTGAAATTCAATCTGCAATTGCGTTACATCGATGTTAAAATTTTGCATCATATAATCCCGTACAATCGCTTCTTTTTGTTTAAACTTGGGGTAAGCATCCTTTCCACTATCGTAAGCAAAATCGTCATAATATAATTGACCAGCGACGATTAAATGTGATAAGACTTCAGCAAAATCTTCTCCAATCGACTTTCTCGAATAAGGTGTAATGAAGCCCAATGATCTTGCTTTTGCCTGGTCATTCTCCTGTGCAGTCCAATTCGAGTAATAATCACCTGCACAGATTTTTCCGAACTCAGCAGGGATAAATCTCATCTGATTAAGGATATGGGTAAATTCATGGTGAATAACCTGAAGGTTACCGGTTACAGAATTTGAATTCGCAATGTCAAAATTATTAACCCCATACAAAGTGATCCTTCTACCTCCGTCTGCAGTTCCACCTTTTACTGAACCATCCACATCGTAGTCACCTGATCCAAATAAAGCAAACTGTTTGGGTGTGTATGTTTTTATAAAGGGTACTCCCCCGATTTTCTTATAAACATCCAAAAATCCATTAATTACCACATCCATTTGCGGAATAACCTTGGATTCGTCTGCCGGTGCTATATTTTTATTGATATCATGCATATTTCGCTGATACCGATAGACTACTTCAATATTATAGGGATCGGTCAGATTCTTTGTAATCCATTCGTCGATAGCTCCTGGAACAAAGGTGTCGTAATTTTCAATTTTAGTATTCAGCTTCTCCTCTTTTACACAGGAATATAAACCGGCAAACAGACCGACTATTATACATGTTTTTGTTATCGTTTTCATAAAATTACCTTGGATTTTGTTCAACACCTGACAACTTCGCTTCTTGTGGGATCTGGAAAACACGTCGTGGATCCTCAGGTTTTAATTCGATATAAGACTCACTCTCATCGTTGGCAATAACAAGATGTCTTACTGTTATGCCTTTACGAATAATATCGAACCAACGTAAACCCATCGACATAAATCCAACTTGTTTAAATTGTAGAACCGTCTGAATAAGTGCTTCCTTATCATCTTGAACACCAAAAAATGCTTTGGATTTTGCAGCCGTTACAGCATGGTTTGTAGGATTGTAACCATCTATTCGATTGCTTGCCATTAAATTCATATCGGCAATACCAGCTGCATTATTTCCCAATTCCAAATAAGCCTCTGCTCGATTCATTAGTGCCTCATCTGTGATTAATACCGGGACCATAAGCATAGGAAATCCTGTATTTGCGGTTGCATTTGTTACGTACCAAAATTCCTTCCAGATATAGGTAGTATAGTGTGGAGCACCATAGGAGACACCGAAATTATAGAACTTCGCTCCTGCAGCAGTATTACCATTATAAATCTTTTGAAACACATTGATACCCATAGCATAACGATTATTCCACCAGCGTTGATAACCACTGTAAGTTTCGTTAATCAGCAAACTATAAGGTTGATCGGCTTTGGAAAAGACCGTATGCACCTCCTCGAAGGTCATTTTCTTGAATGTGGAATTATAGGGGATTAATTTTCCTGCAAAATTTCCTCCTGCAAAAATTTTGTTAGCATTGTCAACCACTTTTTGCCACTCGCCGGTAAACAGATAAAATCGTGTTGCAAAGGCATGTGCAGCAGCTGGTGTAAAATGGTATTTTGGTACATTCCATTCTGCTGGATTCCCGTCTAAAAGTGCTAATCCTTCTTCCAGATCCTTCCGAATATTATCATAAACAGATTTCACCGTTCCACGATCATATTTTTTGATCACCACGGTCTCCGGTTCAGTAACATATGGGATCCCAGGTGAAGTATTAGCCTCCGGATTTTTATAGTCGTAGACTTTTGCAAAGAAATTTACGAGCATAAAATGCGCATACGCCCTTGCAACTAGAGCCTCACCTTTGAACGCTGCAATCTCTTTCCCGAAGTTATTCGTTTCAATTGCTGCCAAAGCATGGTTTGCAGCTGCAATCGCTGCGTAACAATTATTCCAGTAGCTATTGGGGCTGTCTGTATCATTATTGTTGATGTCTTGCCAAAAATATAAGAAAGGAACTGGCTGGTATAGATCGCCGACACCTTTATCTTCCACATTATCTGAATAGGTTTCGGCCATAGCAAGATAATTACCAAAAGGGTAAGCTGACGTAATCAGTCTTTTGACTTTATCAACCGTATTGATCTCGGCGCGCATATCCGGTTGCTGATCCAGATATTTGTTACAACTGCTGAGTAGCAGCGTAGAAGAAATGAATAAATATTTAAGATTTGTAAGTTTCATAATTTAGTCGTTTAAAATCCCAATTTTACAGATAGAGTTACTTGCTTCGGAACGGGTAAGGCTACCCCTCCATTGTTATAGAACTCAGGATCGACTCCATTTAATTTTTTATCGGAATAAATCAACCAGAGGTTATTACCCACCAAATTTACTTGCGCAGTTCTAAATTTAATTTTACTGACAACAGATTGAGGAATATTATATCCAACTGAAATTTGCGATAAACGTAGATAATCACCTTTTGCTACACGTTCTGATGAATAATTGTAAGCATTATAAGAATAAACAGATGCCGTACGGTTACCAGCAGCATTCTGGACATCAAATTCTGCAGTTAACCCATCGAGTGTAGAAGGAATTACTGTTAAATATTCGTCGCCTTTGTAAATAAAACGATTGATCAGTTCCCTTGATACATTATACATATCTAGATACACAGGAGAATAATTAGGCTGTAGACGAACCATATTGCCCAAACCAAACTTCAACAAAAAGGAAAAACTAAAATTTTTATATTCCAATCGGTTGTAGTAACCTCCGGCAAGCGTCGGATCCACCGGTCCTTCATATTTAAGAAATTCCGTTTGATTGTCCTGAAACCAGAAATAAGTTTCACCTGGAGTACCATCCGTACCGATATAGGTCGGATAACCTCCATTGGCTGCCAACTTATCAAAGTCCAGAGAATACAAACCTCTATGGGGTTTGCCAACCATTGCTCCACCTTCGCCTGAAATCAGATCCCAGATATTGCGGGTTACATTTAATTTGGTAATTTTCGTTTTGTTAAAACCAAGTGTAAGCTGTGTACGCCAGGTAAAACCATTCGGGTCTTTAAATGGATATCCGCCAACCTGAATATCAACCCCATGACCTTTCATATCAGCGTAGTTTGCTAATTTCTCAAATTGTCCACCAATCCCTGAAGTACGAATTGGCCCAATTAAATCAAATATATTACGCCTGTAATAATCAAAATTCAGATCGATTCGATCGTTCAAAAATCCTAAATCTGTACCAATATTAAGTTCGTACATTTTCTCCCAGGTTAGCTCGGAATTTTCCAGGCCATTTATACTAATCTTGCCTTCTTTTTCTCCGTCGTAAGGTCTATAAGTAATAGCATTATAGAAAACGGCCGAAGAATTAGAAGCATTCCCCATATTAGCAACCAGACCATAAGTTCCCCTTAACCTAGCGCGTGACAAGATCTTTTTATCTCTATTAAAGAAATTCTCTTGATCGATATCCCATGCTCCAGATACGTTCCATGTAGGTAACCACCTTGCGACATTCGTACGGCCCATTTTATTGGCCCCGTCATAACGTGTTGTAAAGTTAAATGAGTATTTATCTTTATAATTATAAGCACCGCGCAATGCATAAGCGAGTTTACGATCGTAGGTATAATTCATCGCAAATGGTGAATCGCCAGATTCAATCTGCTTTTTATAATACCTATAGGCAGGTAAAACCAGATTGCCATTTCCATATTCGATTCCCGGTCCATTAAAATCGTGGCTCTGCTTATCCGCATATTGGAGTTCATAGGTTCCAAACAAGTTCATGGTATGGTCATTCCACTTTTTGTTGAATTCCAAATTGTGCCGCATATAATAACTGATCATATTGTTATTGGCGACATTAAAAAATCCTCCATTGGGAAGAATAACATATTTATCGGTATTCGGAAAATCGGGATCAGCGTAGAGAAAGCGATTTCCGCTATTGACGGTTTGGTCTTGATTTGCCCGATAGGCTTTAGAAAGGTTGGCATTCTCCGTGATCATATGTTGCCTTTCGGAATTATAATAACGATACATTCCGGTTGCTGAATAGGTCAAGGAGGGCAAAATCTTATACGTTAAACCCGCCTGAACTTTAATATCCATCAATTTTAGTTTGATGTAATTATTATCAAGTTCATTGAAGATATTAAATGGCGCATAATCTCGCGTAAAATACTCTAGGTCACCATTTTCATCGTACGGTGTAATAATACGACTGGTATTGAGCGCATAGGAGTATGGGTTAATGTCAAAGTCCCGGGAATAACTACCATAAACGGCATCGGAGTTACGATTTAGAGTTCCAGGCGTACGTTGATCACGGATATTTCCCTGAAAAATAAACTCTGTACTCAATTTATCATTGATCTTATAGTTGTTACGAATATTCGCCGTAAAACGTTTTGCCTGATTGCCAAGCGTATAGCCAGGATCATTCATAAAACTGGTTGAAGCATAGGTCTGCGCTTTTGCAGTTCCGGTACTCATACTTAACGAGTGGTCATGTACAAAACTGTTTCTAAACAATAGGTCAAACCAATCTGTATTTACATTTGCATAACGTTGTAAGAAATTATAACGAGAAGGTGCATCATTTCTGAGTTTGAAAGAATCAGTACTAGGGTCATACTCATACATAAGGTTGTACATTTTGGTAAACACCCCTCCTGTTCCAGCTCTCGAAACCTGAGAGTGATTGAGATAACCTTTGTTTTCCATATCAATTACCAACTGCATCTGCTCAGCAGAATTCATGATATCGAATTGATTATAGTTGGGTTTAATATAGGTCGTAAAGTTTCCAGAATAATTAAAATGTACCTGCCCATCTGTATTTTTACCTTTTTTTGTATTCACAACGACCACGCCATTCATCGCAGCAGCACCATACATCGCAGTTGCGGCAGCATCTTTCAACACAGTAATCGATTCGATGTCGTCGGGGTTTAGCCCTGCTACAGAAGACCCTAATAATGTATTAGCATCTCCTGTAGATAATGCTTCGTTGGAGATATTGACCGCCTCATCCAGGATGACACCATCAATTACCCATAAGGGTTTATTATCCCCAGTTAATGAGGTTGCACCCCGTACCCGAATTTTTGGTGCTGCACCAAATGTGCCGGATACGTTTTGAACAGAGACGCCCGCTGCTTGGCCTTCTAACATTCGGGAAACATCAGGAACCCCAGCTCGTTCGGCTTCTTTCGCATCAATTCTTGTAGATGCTCCCGTGAAAAACTTACGATCAAGATTTTGATATCCGGTCGCAACCACGTTGACTTCGTCTAATTTTAAATCATTAGCTGTAAGTGTAATATTTACGGTTGACTTACCGTCCATAGAGACTTCTCGAGTGCCAAATCCTACATATCGTACAACCAAAACAGCCGATGAAGAAGCATTGATTTTAAAATGGCCCAAGTCATCAGTCTGTGTTGAAATAGAGGTTCCCTTTACGGTTACTGTCGCACCGCTCAACCCTTTTCCATCCTGACTCTTAACAGTTCCAGAGACACCCTGTTGCAGCGCAATTCGATCCGAACGATTACCTTCCTCACCATTCACTGAAATCGTATTGGCAATAATCTTATAGTCTATATGATTATTACGTAGGACAGAATTCAACGCTTCTTCTACCGAAGCATTTTTCAAGTTCACATTGACCCTCAACTTAGAATCAACATTTTCCCCATAAAATAATTGCAAATTGGATTGTTTGGAAATCGCATTCAACGCTTCCTCAATCCTTGCGTTTTTCATCTTTAAAGTAACTTTCTGTGCAAGGCCGTTGGCTTGAACTCCGGTCACAAAGGCGAAAAGAAGGCAGGTACTAATTTTCATAATACGTAAAGGTTTACAAAACCGTGGGTCATGAGGTATCAGTCGCCACGTTTTGCCAAATGGTAAGTTATTCATACATTTACTCTTTGTGGTTAATTGGGTTTACTTAATTCGCTTTAAAAATTTCTAGGCCTTTTGATCATTTCGGAACAGGGATGCTGCAACATTCCTGTTCTACTTTACATGTAAGACCTTTAGGTTAGGTATTATTTCTCTTACATAAGCACTCCTTTTTATTTGTTTTCGACAATTAATTCTTTTCCTTGAAGCTCAAATTTCAAATCGCAGACGTAAGTCAACATTTCCAAAACTTCGGACAGCTTAACATCGCGTTTAAAATTACCGTTATACACCTTATCCAGCGCCACATCTTTCTTAAATCGAACCTGAACATCGTACCATTTAGATAGTGTAGAGGCAATCTCTACAATCGTTTCTTTCTTAAAATAAAACTGATTATTATGCCAGGAAAGATCGTGATCTAAGTCTGCCTTCCCTTTGCTGAGAAGTTCACCTTTGAGATTCGCATACTCTCCGGGCTCAAGAACGATAACATTGCCTGAATGGCTAACTTGAACTCTTCCCGAGGATAATGTCGTACGGACATTACTACTATAAGCGTTAACATTGAAATGTGTCCCCAACACCTTCACTTCGCTTCCTCTAGATTCCACAACAAAAGGACGCTCAGCTTCATGAGCAACCTCGAAGTAAGCCTCCCCCTCCAAGATGACGCGACGCTCATTTTCTTTGAACTTTACAGGAAATTTAAGCTGAGAGTTGGCATTTACCCAAACCTGAGTACCATCTTCTAAATTTAATTTATAAAAATTACCCTTAGGAACAACCAGCGTATTAAATTGTATTCGAGTCTCTGCTTTCGGATTATTCAGTTGATCAACACTATCTTTATTCGTTAAGGCAACTATTTTCGGATCAACAGCTTTGTTAGATTTCTCCAAAGGCATAATCGATCCATCCGCCAGGACGAGTAAAGCTCCAGATTTCGCCGGTGAAATATCCCCTTTTACAGGATGTACAATTGCTACTTTCTCTAAAACTTTACCTTTCTGCTGAAGGATATAAAAGAGCGATGTTCCCAGCAATATTACGAGAATGGCTGCCGCACGAAGAAGTGGTCTATAATTTCTCTTTGCTTTAGCGGAAACATGTTGAATTTTATGCCAAGCACCATCTTCATCCAAATTGTCCAAAAAGATAAGATCCTCCTCAATATTTTTTGCGTCCCGAAAGCTCTCAAGCAAATCATCATTACTTTTGTCAGATTTCCGCCATTGCTCAATAGCATCCCAATCCGTCATGGTTTCTTGACCACGAAGTAACTTATTGATGAGTTTGGCTATGTAATTGGTATTAGCTTTCATATCTATAGGTTAGAAACCCTATAGATTCGTCAAGGGTGACAGGAAATTAAAATTATTTTAATAAAAAAATAATAAAGGGTAAAAATTCGGGGTGTAGCTTATCTAATAAAATCTTCATACCACGCTGTTTTTGCGTTTTCACTGTATTTACGCTGATCTGAAGTCTTTCTGTAATTTCAAGATTCGACAACCCTTCCAAATAGCCCATCTTAAAAATTTTCTGACAAGCAGCCGGCATTTCAGCAATAATCCGATAGACTTCATTGATCACTTCGGTATGAATCATAGAAAGCTCAACTGAATGCGCATCTTCCTCAATGAACTTTACTCGGGTCCAATACTTTTCCTTTACTTTTTCATGCCTTAAATGCTTCAGACAAGAAAACCGCACCGCAGTATATAAATAGTTCCGTACAAAAGTTTCGGATTCATCCATTCGTTGCTGCTCTCTAAAGAATGTAATAAATGCCTCTTGCACCAAATCCTCTGCAATAGCAGACTCTCCTACAAATTTCCATGCAAAATGACACAAGCTTTTATAATGCGTTCTAAATAACTTCTCTTCAGGGCCCATAATTCCAACGGGTATAACAAAATTGATTAGAAACAGTCCTTGGCGGCTGATTAACTACTCTAAAGATAGAATTTTTAAATTTTGTTTAACAAGATTTAACATTTTTATTACATAAAATATGAATATCATCGCGTAAAAATCATATTTCTCAATAAATTAGTGTTTTTTCATGCATTTTTTTTAAGAATTTTTAACCTTGATTTTTTTTCCGAATTCAAAACAAAATCCCTGCTTTTATCATTTATATAGAGGAAAAACGGTCAAAAATTAGCATTTTTTCGCTTTTTTTTACTATATTGTAGACTTTTAAAAAACCTTCATCGCCATATAAGCGTTGGCAACGATGAAATATAGAAGGTTCTTATTGACAAATAAAACAAACACTTCAATAAAAAATTAAAACAAAGACTAAATGCTATTTACTGTTCTGTCAGGACTAATATCATCGAGCCTTATTGTTCCATTTGGTCGATTCCTAAAAACCAAATGGGGTTTTATTCTCGCATTCTTACCGGTACTTCTATTTTTATACTTTGCTCAATATATTGTACCTATTGGTCAAGGCTCCTATTTCGTACAATCAACGTCGTGGGTGCCCTCCTTAGGCATCAATCTGGATTTTAAATTAGATGGACTGTCACTACTTTTTGCCTTATTGATTACTGGGATCGGCTCCTGTATATTCTTTTACGCGAATGCCTATCTCAAAGGTCATCGGTATATCGATAGATTCTTTGGCTACCTCTGCCTTTTTATGTCGGCTATGCTGGGGCTTGTCCTGTCGGACAACATGTTACTATTGTTTATCTTCTGGGAACTGACCTCGATCAGCTCATTTTTTCTCATTGGATTTAACAATGACAAAAATGATTCGCGCAAAAGCGCACTGACCGCACTATCCATTACTGGGTTGGGTGGATTTTTTCTACTGGCAGGTTTTATTTTGCTGGGTAATATTGCCGGTACTTACCATATTACAGCACTCATCGGCAAAGTATCGATCATTCAGCAACATCCACTTTTTCCCCTGGTCTTTGGCCTCGTAGCACTTGGAGCGATTACGAAATCAGCACAATTCCCTTTCCATTTTTGGTTACCCGGTGCCATGAAGGCGCCAACACCTGTGTCGGCCTACTTACATTCGGCGACCATGGTAAAGGCAGGAATCTACCTTTTGGCCCGTTTTTCACCGATACTTGGGGGCAACCCGATCTGGATGTATTCCCTTATGGCCATTGGTGGCCTCACGATGCTTTATGCCGCATTCCATTCGCTTTTCAGAACAGACCTCAAGGGAGTACTCGCTTATTCAACCATATCCGCCCTCGGTATTTTGGTTTTCTTATTGGGACTCGGCACCAAGGATGCCATTATCGCAGCAAGTGTCTTTATACTCGTACATGCCTTATATAAAGCTGCCTTATTCTTGATTACGGGAATTATAGACCATGAAACGGGAACGCGGGATCTTACAGTCTTACGGGGGCTACGCAGGGTATTAATGCCTGTCGCTATAGCAGGTTTCCTAGCGGCACTTTCCAGTGCAGGTATTCCACTTACATTTGGATTTATTGGAAAGGATCTGATTTATGAGGCAACACTACATGCCACACCCGATTTATTTCTCTATTTGACCATCGCTGCAGTAGTAACAAATATACTCTTGGTCTCTGCTGGATTTATGGCCGGTATCAAACCTTTTATGGGTAAGCTACCCGAGCAATTTAATACAATCCACCTGCCCTATAAAGCCATGTGGATCCCACCTCTACTTTTAGCCGTTCTCGGTGTTGTTTTTGGCTGTATCCCCGGACTTATCGGCGAATGGATCGCTGGACCTACTGCAACAAGCATACTCGCAAAACCCGAAACATTTCAGCTGAAAATCTGGCATGGCTTTAATTTAATCCTGCTATTAAGCGCTATTACAATTGCCGCTGGTACGTTACTTTATTTCACAAACAGGCCCAGCGAGAAAAAATTGGCTTGGATTGCAAATTTCAATAAGATTTCTCCTGAATATATCATCCGATTATGTGCGCAGGAAATTGTTTTGTTCTCTACCTTCTTCACAAACAAAATGCACAACGGCTATTTGCGTTCGTATCTGTTGAAAATTATCTTATTTGCCGAATTATTGATCGCCTACCAGTTATACCTGGGCGGGCCACTCCATATCAAATGGGAAACCTTATCTCCTGTGAGTTTCTACGAAGTCACCACAGTCTGCATTTTGATCGGCGCCATTGTACTCACCATCCGCACCTCATCCCGTTTAACAGCCGTAGTAGCCACCAGTGTTGTAGGTTATGCCATATGTCTTATTTTCGTGTTTTACAGTGCCCCAGATCTAGCGATGACGCAATTCACCATTGATACACTCACGGTGGTACTCTTCGTATTGGTACTCTTTAAGCTCCCTTCTTTTCTGAATTTGGCCAACCGACGCACCATCATTCGCGACGCCGTGGTCGCTATCGTTTTTGGAATCTTGCTATCCATGGTCGCACTCCGTGTACTCCATGAACCAACGACAACCAATATCAGTGATTTCTATGGCGATTATGCTTATGTGCTTGCTAAAGGAAAAAATGTCGTCAATGTAATACTTGTGGATTTCAGAGGTTTTGACACCATGTTTGAAATTGTGGTATTGAGTATTGCTGCATTAGGGGTATATAGCTTATTAAAATTACGTTTAAAATCCTCTGATAAAGAATAATGATAGATAAAGGTTATGCACAAATGAGCTGATAACTCATTGCTAAATAGTAACAAATGAACAGTACAATATTACAGACCGCTACGCGGTATTTATTACCGATACTCTTACTTTTCTCGGTGTTCCTTCTACTCAGGGGGCATTATTACCCTGGCGGAGGTTTCGTTGGCGGCTTGGTTGCTTCGATTGCCTTTGTGCTGCATAGTTTTGCCTTTGGCCCTCAAAATACCATGAAATTGATTCAGTACAAACCCTTGTCACTTATTCCCATAGGATTAGGAATTTCGGCTATAAGCATGTTCTTACCTGCATTTTTTGGCTATCCCGTCATGACCGGACTTTGGCTGGAAGAGAAAATTCCTGTTATCGGGATGATAGGAACCGCCTTATTTTTTGACCTTGGTGTGTACTTTGTTGTCATAGGTGTCGTCCTGACAATTTTATTTACAATTGCTTTAACTACTGAAGAAGAAGAATAATGGAACTGATACTCGTGTTATTGATCGGCATCCTTTATGCTGCCGGAATATACCTCATCTTGCGTCGAAGCATGGTGAAATTGTTGTTAGGGATTATGTTACTGGGCAATGGTACCAATATATTGATCTTCTTATTGGGAAATATTATTAAAGGTAAACCACCCATCATTGGACCCGATCTGAAGGTATTCACCGATATTTATGCGGACCCGATTCCACAAGCACTTATTTTAACGGCCATCGTGATCAGCTTTGGCCTAACCTCCTTTGCCATCGTTTTACTCAAGCGTGTATATGCATTGCTGGGGACCGATGATCTGGATGATTTGAACACGCCTGAGGAAGAAGATATATGATAGACAACCACATTATTGCCACGATTATCGTGCATTTATTTATTGCTATTGTCCAACTGATGTTGTGGCGCAAATCCACTGCACAACGTTTTCTGAGCGTTGGCGGAAGCTTGCTCGCACTTATTCTTGCCTTTAAACTATTCTTCAAGGTTTATGATGATGGTATTTTGACCATGAATGCCGCCAATTGGAAAGCTCCTTTTGGGATCGTTTTTGTTGCCGATCTATTCAGTAGTACCCTTGTTCTCCTGACTTCTATCGCAGGTCTGGCAGTCTCCATCTTTTCCTGTGTCGGTGTGGGACGCCAGCGCATCCTCTATGGTTATTTCCCGATCTTTCACTTTTTGATGATGGGACTTAACGGCGCCTTTCTGACAGGTGACATCTTCAACCTGTACGTATGGTTTGAAGTCATTATTATTTCCTCTTTTGTACTCATGACCTTGGGGGGTAGAAAATCCCAGTTGGAGGGAGCTGTAAAATATATGGCCATGAATATCCTGGCCTCCACATTTTTCCTAACCGGAATAGGCATACTTTATGGAATTTCAGGTTCATTAAACATGGCCGACCTAGCCCTGCGTATTCCTAAAATACAAAACCAGGCATTAGTAGAAATTACAGCAACATTTTTCCTGATTGGTTTCGGTATTAAATCCGCCGTATTTCCACTCTATTTCTGGCTACCGTCCTCTTACCATACGCCACCTTCGGCCGTAGCGGCGACATTTGGGGGCTTATTGACCAAGGTTGGGATTTACGCCTTGTTCAGGGTATTTTCCCTACTATTTATTCCCAATCATTTTACCAAGGAACTCCTTATCGTACTAGCCATATTGACAATTCTGACGGGCGCTTTTGGTGCATTGATCAAAACCAATATCCGGAGGTTGTTTTCCTATTTGATCGTTTGTCATATTGGTTTTATGATTGGCGGATTGGGCTTATATAGCAAATGGGCTTTATTGGGGGCAGTATTCTATCTGATCCATGATATCATGGTCAAAACGAATTTATTTCTCATCGCTGGCGTTATACGGCAACTCCGCGGTACCATGGATATGACTAAACTGGGCGGACTTTATGCCCAATACCCAAAGATTTCATTACTTTTTGCCATTGTTCTTTTTTCACTGGTAGGCATCCCGCCACTATCGGGCTTCTGGCCTAAAATCTATCTATTCAAAGATGCTTTCCAGTTAGAAAAGTATGCTTTCGCAGGAGCCCTGATTATCGGCAGTTTTATCACCTTGTTTGTCATCGCCAAAATGTGGGCACAGGTATTCTGGAAAGATGTCCCTGATCCGGAAGTCATTGACGATAAATTTGCGGGTATGATCGGTTATAAAAAAACAATGCTCATACTCCCTATCGTTATTTTGGCATCTGCGTCTCTGTATATCGGACTCAACGCCGAAGCGATTATCCATGTAGCGGATCAGATCGCTACACAATTATTGGACACATCACCTTACATAAACGCTGTACTAGGAGGGCAGAAATGATATGATAAAACAGTTTTTAATGAACCTCATGTTATCCTTTATCTGGGTCGCATTGACGGGATCGATGTATTACACCAACTTCCTATTCGGCTTTATGTTGGGATTTGGTATCCTCTGGCTTATGAACAGGAATGAGGTGGATCAACGCTACTTTTATCGGGTCCCCAAAACATTGAGTTTTATTCTTTTTTTCCTGTGGGAAATGATTGTTGCCAATGTGCAGGTTGCCTACGACGTGATAACCCCCAAGTTTTTTATCAAACCTGCGATTGTCAAGTATCCCATGGATGCAAAAACCGATTTGGAAATTAATCTGCTTTCAACCTTTATCTCGTTGACACCCGGCACACTTATCCTCGACGTAAGTGAAGATAAAAAAACGCTCTTTATTCACGTCATGTACATGAAAAGCAAGGAACAGTTTGTTTCTACCCTTAAAAATAATGTTGAACGAAGACTTTTAGAACTCTTAAGATGACTTTAAATAGCTATTTTGATTATGTGATCCTTCCGATCTTGACTATCTCAGTCATACTGGCTTTTATTCGTCTGTATAAAGGTCCCCAGATATTTGATCGTGTTATTGCCCTAGATCTCATTATCACCATCGGAATTGGCATTATTACCGTTTATAGTATACGAACTTCGCAGGAAGTGTTTTTAGACATTGCCATGATCTTGGCGCTTATCGCATTTCTTGGTACCATCGCATTTTCATTTTATTTAGAAAAACAAAGCAAAGATGATTGATATTACTTTAGCCATACTCAGTACCATCGGGGCATTGGCCATACTATTTGCGTCTATTGGCATCTTGCGGATGCCCGATTTTTATTTACGTCTTTCGGTTACGGTAAAGGCGGCAACGCTGGGTGTGGGACTTTTACTCATCTGTGCGGCAATGACCTTCCCGGATGTATCCGTAACGACCAAGGCTATAGCTATTGGATTTTTTCTGATCTTAACGGCTCCGGTTGCAGCACATATGATTGGCAGGGCTGCTTATATACAGCGGGTAAAAACATGGAAGGGAACCACCTTAAATGACCTTGAAAAGGAAGGTAAATTAGATTGTAGAAAAGAAGATTTTTAAGAAAAGCGCATACGGTTTTTCCTAAAAATCTTCTTGTCTTATTCGAACTTCTTTTCTGAATTAGAATATAATGCAAACAGGTGCTGGTACAGCAATTTCTTTCCCAGTATCCGTCAACAAACCCGTTTTAGCATCCCGACTAAACAAAACAATGTTGTTGGTATATTGATTGGCGACCAAAAGATATTTCCCATCCGGAGAAAGGTTGAAATTACGCGGACCTTTACCTTTTACTGAAAGATTCGCTATTTTCTTCAATTCCCCATCCTTCTCTACCGAAAAAGTAGCTATCGTATTGGCATCGCCCCGGTTGGTCGCATACAGAAATTTTCCATCAGCAGAGATCTTAATATCAGCACCGCCATTACTTCCTTTAAAACCTTCGGGGTTGATATCGAAAGTACTTTGGTACATCCATGCGTCGCCATCTTTCTTATACGATGCAATTTGACCGGTCATTTCCAATACGACATATAGGAATTTCTCTTTCTTATCAAATACAATATGTCTAGGACCGCCACCAGCAGGCGTAAAGATATCTTCTGATTCATCAGCAAGGCTATAAGCATTTCCCGTTTTATTCACAGGATAAATAGAAATCTCATCCAAACCAAGATCTTGGACGTACAACTTATCCCCTTTATTGGAGAAAAAAGTAGAATGTACATGTGGCTTTTCTTGGCGTACGGGATCCACCCCCTTACCCTCGTGTTGTATTAAACGTGCTCTTTTGCTTAAAACCCCATTACTTTCTAAATCAAACAGCGCCGCAGAGCCACCTGTATAATTTGCCACAGCGAGCAAGCTACCCTTAGGATGTACTTCAACAAAACAAGGCGACTCCCCTCCGGAAGGAAGTGAGTTTAGAAAAGTTAAATGACCGTCCTTAAAAGAATAGGCAGAAACAGTTCCCTCTTGATTTGGCACCTCATTAACGGCATAGATAAAGTTATTATTTCGCGCTAAAAAGGATGGATCTTTACTTTCTTGCGTGCTCGACAAAGTTGTTTCACCAGTTTTAACATCAAAATTATAAATATAGATGCCCTTGCTCGCGGTTTTGCTTGTATATGTGCCCACAAACATGGGAATCTGTTGCGCAAAACTAGCAAGAGGTAAAATTGTCATCAAATAAATAAATGCTTTTTTCATTGAAATTATTTTATAAATGTAGATACTCATTTGTTGAATGAGACCGTTACATCAAGTTTGTTTCTAAATTATACGGGACCCTACTTAAATTCACCCATTCATCCCTCCGTGTGAGGATCTAAAAACCCCGCTATTTTATAGGCGTAAATATCGTCAATAGACTTGTTAAATTTGGTTAAAACCGTCCTTTCTAATAGGCAAATGCGTATTTTAGCACATCAATTTTAACAATTCTAAAATCGCCCATTTAAAATATTGGGAATACAAAAATATTGTTAAATAAAAGTACGAATAATTCATATAATCTGATAATTTTGTGCTGTTGTTCAAAAAAGTATATATTGAACACAATTACTACGCATACCGCCGAAGGCAGCGTGAATGCTTGTGACAAAAAAATAAATGATGAACAAATAACCGAGTGAAACGAATTCATTTATACAAATGAAGATCACTCATAAATATCATAAATAATTTATACGGATGAAAAAAAACATTTATATATTGTTTTTATTGCTGTTTGCATCAATTCAGGCCAGTCTTGCGCAACGTCAAGTTATTGATCGCGTTGTAGCAACGGTTGGATCGGGCATTATCTTACAGTCCGACGTGGATATGCAATATTCTCAATGGTTGGCGCAAGGGAATAAACCAGATGAAAACTATAAAGATGGTATATTGGAACAGTTAATTGTCCAAAAATTATTATCTCAACAAGCCGTAATTGACTCCATCGATGTAACCGAGACCGAAGTTGATGACAACCTCAATGCACGTCTGCGCCATATGTCCCAACAGGCAGGGGGGCAAGAACGTCTTGAAAAATTCCTTAACCGCTCTTTATTGCAATACAAAGAAGAAATGCGTCCTAGTGTTTTCGAACAATTAAAAGCGCAGAAAATGAGACAAAACATCGTTTCTAAGATAGATGTAACTCCGTTGGAAGTAAAGCGTTATTTTGAAGGCTTGAATAAAGACAGTCTGCCTTACTTCAATACCGAGGTAGAAATCGGTGAAATTGTCATGATGCCCAAATTGACCGATGCAGAGAAAAAGGAACAGCGAGAGAAGATTGAGGGTATCCGCAAACAGATTGTAGATGGCTCGGACTTTGGTACAATGGCCCGTATATATTCTCAAGATCCCGGATCTGCCCCTTATGGTGGTGATTTAGGTTTTGGTACACGTGACAACTATGTAAAGGAATTCTCTGCGATGGCTTTTAAATCAAAACCTGGAGAAATATCACCTATTGTAGAATCCAAATATGGCTTTCATATTATTCAGGTGCTAGAAAGACGTGGCGAAGAGGTACACACACGCCATATCCTGATGAAGATCAATCCTGGTGCTGCAGCGTTGGAACGAACAAAAAACAAATTGGACAGTATCTATAAATTGGTTGTTGACAAAAAAATGGATTTCTACCATGCCGCTACAAATTATTCAGATGCAGAGGAAAGTAAATTCAATGGTGGTATGATCTTAAATCAAGAAGGCTCAAGCCGCACAACCGTAATTCCTATGGATGGCTTGGAGAAATCAGTATTTACAGCAATTGATCCACTAAAACCAGGAGAATACTCCAAACCAGAGCAATTTACAGACAAAATGGGCGATGTAGGCTACCGTTTCAATTACTTAAAAACACGTATCCCACCGCACAAAGCAAATTTGGATGAGGATTTCACAAAGATCAAAGAGGCCGCCGTTCAGGATAAAACCAATCGTAATCTGAGCAAATGGTTCGATGATAAATTGAAGACCACTTACATTAATATCAGTGATGACTTCGGTCAGAGTGAAGGATTGAAAAAATGGAAAAAACAATAAGTGTACAATACACTTATCCTATAAAAAAAGGGCTTGAATAGTATATATTCAAGCCCTTTTTTTATTTTGCAATCGTCATGCTATTTCTCAAACATCATCTCGATCAGAATATTCCAGTTCGCTTTCTTCACATCATCCTTCGCCAATTCGCTCAGTTGCCAGATACGAATATAATTATACTTCACAACTTTATCCTTTTGTCGCACCGTTGCAGTTCCCTTGGTATAGGCAAAATCGCCACTATAAGAACGTTTTACTTCTTCGGGTACTGTTTCTATCGTCATCCGTTGTTTTTTGAGATAAGCCATCATTGTTGCCTTTCCTTCCATCGGACTGGTCCAAGGAAACAAAAAGCGGACATCTTCGCTTAAGAACTCCTTATATGCGGTTGGGTTGTCTGCCTTCAAAACTGTTGACATCAATTTGTCCGTCTCCAGGACAATATCTTCACGCTGATCCAATCGCACTTTAGAGCGATGCTTCAGATACCACGAATCCGTAGGTTCGATATATTCAAGATCAAATTCCCCATCCTTCCCGTTATTTTCAACTTCGGCACGAATATCGACCAGCCACTTGCCCTTCTTATTGCGTTTCCACACAGTCAGGTATTCTCCATGACGCAGTCTTGCACCTACTTTCTGAAAGTCCATAGACCCCGAAGTCACACCAAACTCCTGACTTTTAGCAATCAACGCAAACGTAGGCTGCCAATTTAAAACATCGGGAATATTTGGTCTATTATTAAGATAGTTATAAGCATTTACTGCTGACGGGACATAAAACGTAGATTCCTTATCAATGATCGAAAGAAACGCCTGATGCGGCGTAGACGCTTTAGCCAATGCAGCAGCATCCTTATCAGCCTGCAATAGGCTTCCAACTTTCTCAGGTATCTGCGCGTATAGTGTTGTACCAGCAACACTCATCACTGCGACGACGGATAGCCTATTCCAAAAATTCATATGCAAAATGATCTTTCTTTTAAAGGTTATATGGAATATCCTTTGGTTTCCACGATGATGTGTTTTCCCAATAGGAATATTCCATTTTATTCCTCTTTTATAAATTCGATTTCTTATCTATCAAATCTTATTCCAAAGTGTTCCTTCTTTGCTATCTTTCAATTGAATTCCAATAGAATTAAGCTCATCACGAATACGATCTGAGGTGACGAAGTCTTTATTTGCTTTGGCTTCATTACGTAGTTTAATGACCAGATTCATGACGTCATCGATATCATCGGATGCTGAGGTCTGATCGTTTCTAAGCCCTAGGATATCCTCAACAAATTCTTTCATGAATACTTTAAGACCTTCCAATCCTTCAGCTGTTACTTTCGCTTTGCCATCATAAATCGAGTTGATGACACGTACAATTTCAAACAATTCGGCAATGAGTACAGGGCTATTAAAATCGTCATCCATAGCTGCATAACACTTGCGGTGGATTTCAGCTAAATTGAATGAATCAGCACCTTTCGACACCTTCAATTTGTCTAAAAGACTGATCGCAGTCATTAGCCTTTTATACCCTTTGTCGGCTGCATCCAATGCCTCATTAGAGAAATCCAACGTACTTCTATAATGTGCCTGCAACATAAAGAAGCGTACGGCCATCGGCGAATAACCTCTATTCAATAAGGGGTGATTTCCAGTAAATAGTTCGCCCGGTAAAAATCCATTTCCTGCAGATTTGGACATACGAGCACCATTTACAGTCAACATATTCGTGTGCATCCAATATTTGGCAGGGCTCGTATGGTTACATGCTTCAGACTGTGCAATTTCATTGGTATGATGTGTAGCTGCCAAATCCATTCCACCGCCGTGAATATCAAACTGATCACCTAAGTACTTTCTGCTCATGGCCGAACATTCAATATGCCAACCAGGAAAGCCAACACTCCAAGGTGCAGGCCAACGCATAATCGTTTCAGGTTTTGCTTTGATCCACAAAGCAAAATCCAAACGCCCCTTTTTCTCATCCTGACCACTCAATTCACGGGTATTATTGAGCATATCTTCTAATTTACGATTGGTCAATATCGTATAATCGTATGTTTCAACGTATTTTTCAACATCAAAATAAACCGTACCGTTCCGCTCATAGGCATAGCCATTCTCTATAATCTGTTCGATCATTTCAATCTGCTCGGAAATATGTCCTGTTGCAGTAGGCTCAATACTGGGCGGCAACGTATTGAAAAGACGCAATACGTCATGAAAACCTATCGTATACTTTTGAACGATTTCCATTGGTTCCAATTGTTCCAATTTTGCTTTTTTTGCAAATTTGTCATCCCCTTCATCACGATCGCCTTCCAAGTGCCCTGCATCGGTAATATTGCGCACATAACGCACTTTATAACCAAGATGACGCAAGTATCTAAAAATCAAATCAAAAGACACAAACGTCCGACAGTTTCCCAAATGCACATCACTGTACACTGTGGGGCCACATACGTACATACCAACGAGATTGGGATGAATAGGTTCGAATTTTTCTTTTGTTCGCGAAAGCGTATTATATAAAAAGAGATTATGGTCCATGTTTAATCGCTGCTTGGAAATCTATTTTTGTCTGAAATATATTTGAATTGGCACACCTGTAAAGTCAAAGTGCTCACGCAATTTGTTTTCAATAAAACGTTTGTACGGATCTTTGATGTATTGTGGCAGATTACAGAAGAATGCAAACATCGGTGTCCGTCCTGGCAACTGTGTTGCATATTTAATTTTAATATATTTACCCTTTAAGGATGGCGGTGGATAATTCTCGATAATATCCAACATCACTTCATTCAATTTGGAAGTAGGGATCTTTTTGGTCCTGTTGGCATATACCTTGTCGGCAACTTCCAACACCTTAAGAACACGTTGTTTTTCGGTTACGGAAGTAAAGATAATAGGCACATCTGTAAATGGTGCTATTTTCTCTTTGATGCGATCTTCAAAAGCCTTCATTGTTTTGTTGTCTTTTTCAATCAAATCCCACTTATTGACAACAATTACGATACCTTTACGGTTCTTCTCCGCCAGGTTGAAAATATTAACGTCCTGCGCTTCTAATCCATCCTGTGCATCCAACATTAAAATCGTCACATCAGAATCTTCCAAGGCTTTGATGGTACGCATCACCGAATAAAACTCAATATCTTCATTTACTTTGGACTTACGACGAAGACCTGCAGTATCGATCAATAAAAAGTTATGTCCATATTGATTGTAATGTATACGGATTGAATCACGTGTTGTCCCCGCCATTGGCGTTACAATATTGCGATCTTTTCCGATCAAAGCGTTTGTCAAAGAAGATTTACCCACATTCGGGCGGCCTACGATGGTATATTTAGGTAAGGATTCTTCTTCTTCCTCCTCCACTTCGAAATGAGAAACCACAGCATCCAACAATTCACCTGTACCCGATCCTGTAGCCGACGAGATATTGAAGACCTCTCCTAAACCAAAGGCATAAAACTCTGCCGATTCATGATGCAATTTCGCGTGATCGACTTTATTGGCCACTACATACACAGGTTTGGAGCTTCTTCTCAGAATATCAGCGATTTCGTCATCCAAGTCGGTAATGCCAGTGGTGACATCCACCATGAATATAACGACCGAAGCTTCTTCAATAGCGATATAGACCTGATCGCGGATAGCCTCTTCAAAGACATCATCCGAACCATGTACAAAACCACCTGTATCAATTACTGTAAATTTCTTTCCGATCCACTCGGCTGTTTCATAATGACGGTCGCGCGTCACCCCGCTAAAGTCATCAACAATCGCTTTTCTACTTTCCGTAAGACGATTGAATAAGGTAGATTTACCAACATTTGGACGACCAACAATTGCAACAATATTTGCCATATTTATTTTATTTGATCCACCCGCTCTCACAGCAGATGGCACTTTTATGCTAAAAATATACTTAAGGGAACAAAGATACGGATTCAAAAGGGATTATCGCGACTCAAAAACAAAAATGGCTTTACCGTGAAGTAAAGCCATTTATAGGGTTTAAATTATAAATATTCGTCTAGTTAGACGTTGGATTCTGAGTCAATTTACCCGGATATGAATTGATCGCATCCTGAGGAATAAAATAAGTCACTCTAAAATCTGTCGGTACAATATCCTCAAATTGTTTCTGTGGCCCCGGATACGTCCGGTTTAATGGATCTCCGTTACGGAACACATCATAGCTGCGTTCAGCCTGATAGGCCAATTCCAACTGACGCTCTTTGTCAATCAGTTTGCTTGCACTGGCCGCATCAATTGAAGTATATCCGCCATTGACAATAGAACGATTTCTGATGGTATTTAAATCATTTAAAGCAGCGCCATAGTTACCTAATTTTGCGTTAGCCTCTGCCCGGTTTAAATAAATTTCACCCAAGCGGCTGATTACAGGCGAGTGCAGTTGAGACTCCTCGCCTTCACGTGAGCATTTCACAATATAAAACTGTGGATAAGCACGGTTTAAGGAAATATAGTAATCAATCATACCCGAATAGGTATTACCGTCTTCATAGGTAATGGAATAAGTCTGCTGACCAGCATTAATTGTCGCTAAAGTATATTCTTTAACAACTTCTTGATCACCCACCTTTTTTACTTCTCGAGCAATTACTGTATTCCCATTAATAATGGCCGGAATTTGCACATAACTTAATGTTTTAGGGTCACCGACTTTTGCAGGTGAGTTCTGTTTGATAAATCGAAAAACTGTTGAGTAATTGCCTTTATCGTCTTTGGAATAAGTCGGCTCTATAAATGCTGCGCGTGCGTCGACAATCGTATAATGATCTGGTCGCCAGTCATTACGACCAGTTTCATTTAAAAGATCAATATATTTGGCACTGGAATACATCTCACCCCAGCCCATACCACCAATATTGGAATACATACCACCGATACCATAATAATGATCATCGCCCGAGAACTCAGACGCAACACGTTTCACCGCAAAGATGGTCTCCTTGTTATCTTCAGGTCTAAAGGTATTATATTTCATGAACTGCTCACGGGCCAACAAGACATATTTACCTGAATTAATCACTTTATTGGCATACTCTAAAGAAAGACGTGCATATTCCGCGTTCGGATTCTTATATGTCCCGCTCATGTATAGATAAATGCGGGAAAGCATTGCCTGCGCTGCACCTTTGGAGGCGTATGCTGCCCCTTTATCAAGTGTGATTAAAGCTTCTGCTTTTTTCAGATCACTGATCGCTTGAGCGTATGTATCTTTGACAGACGAACGATCGGGCAAGTTCAAATCATTGAAGACATCGTCAGGAGTACCATTAACGATCGGAACACCAAGATTTGTCTCTGGACTTTGATAATATGGCTTCCCAAATGCACGGCAAAGGTAAAAATACATCATTCCACGGATGTAATAACATTCACCCAATTTATTATCCATTTCTGTACTCTGACCTTCCGCAAACATCTTGATAACGTTCGAAGACTGTGCAATAGCCTTATAGCCATAGTCCCAAAAGTTCTGCAAACGGTAATTATTAGGCGTTCTCGCATAGGAGATAAATTCGTAAAACGCATCTGTCGATGACCCACGGATCATCATATTATCACCAGCGTATTCACCAAGACGGTGCATCGGATCAGACCAAGCTTTTAACTGCGCATAAGTACCTGTTACCATTGCATCAGGATTACTTGCAATATTTTCTTCGTCCATTGAAGTATAAGGAAGACGATCTATATCGCAGGAGGATACTGCCGTTGCGATCAAAAGTCCTATTAATATCTTTTTCATTGTTGATTTTCTAAACGTTAAAATTAAAATGTTACGCTTGCGCCGAACATGTATTTGCGAACCATAGGATAGACAGAAACTCCGGTAGATCGAATCATTTGACCGCCCCCGCCTTTGCCATCTGGCTCAGTCAATGGAAGTTCCGGATCAACACCCGAGTAGTTTGTAATCGTAAACAAATTCTCTCCAGCTAAGAATACACGTAAATTTTTGATATTGTATTTCTTTAGATCAAAGTTATACCCTAAGGTCAGCGATCTCATTTTCAAGAAATTGTTGCTCTCTAAAAAGCGTGTTGAAGGTGAATTACCTTTATCTTGGTTGTCGTATCTTGCAATCGGGTGAGTGGCAACATCACCAGGTTTTTCCCAACGGCTCCAACCATCCTGTAACTTCATCTGGTTACGATCGGTATAGGTTCCATCCGAATCAAATTCCTGACGCGAATAATTATATAATTTACCACCCAAGGAGAAACCGAACACCGCATTCAGGTCAAACTGCTTATAACTTAAAGCTGTACTGAAACCTCCAAACAGTTCAGCATTTCCTTTTCCTGCATTACGGAAAGTTGCATTGGAATAGTTCGACGTCGTTGTCCTCGTTTCATTGCCATTGGCATCTGTCTCGTATCGATACCACATTGGCAAACCATTATCTACGTTAACACCAGCCCATTCTTTTAAATAATAGGTATCTACCGGAAGACCAGGTTGAAGCAGACGTTGCGCCGATCCAGCGATACCTGATCCGTCACCTGCGATAATTGGTTTTGAAACAAGATTACCATTGGCATCTTTTGTCGCAAATAGCTCGGTCAATTTATTCACATTGTGACTCAAATTAACATCCAAGCTCCAATGTACATTGTCATTTCGAACGATGTCGCCACCGATGGTCAATTCAATCCCCCGGTTTTGCATCTTACCAATATTTTTCCAGATAGAAGTGACACCGGTCAGACCGCTGATTGGCACTTGATAAAGTACATTATCGGTCTTCTTGTCATAATAATCAACATTGAATCGCAATCTATTCTTAAACAAGGCTGCATCCACCCCAAAACCAGTTGTATAGGTTTTTTCCCAAGTCAGATCTTTATTACCGATTTGGCTAATTAATGCCCCTGGTATACCATTATAACTTGATGATGCAGACACAGAGTAAAGACTATATTGTGGATATAATGAACTTGGTCTATTACCTACCGATCCGTAAGCCGCTCTCAGTTTTAAATTATCTACCCAATCAGCCTTGAACCACTCTTCCTTATTGATATTCCAACCACCACTAACTGAAAAGAAGTTTCCATATTTTGCATTGGTACCAAAATTGGATGCTCCATCACGACGGAACGATACCTGTGCCAAATATTTATTATCGTATGCATAGTTTACATTAGACAACAATGACTGTACTGCCCATTCGGAAATTCCGCCTCTGGTTCGCTCTGGTTTTGCAACAACATCCAATACCTCGAAACCATTTACAATCCCCGTCCCATAAGCATCTAAGGTTTTTGTCCAATAGTCGTTAAATTCGTATGCAGCCAATCCATTCAGGCTATGTTTATCCCAAGTCTTGTTGAAACGTAAAATCTGGTTGGTATATCGACGGGCAAATTCCATACGATAATCTGTCACACGTCCAATTACACTTTCGCCACTGTTTGATCGTGGATCTTGATACCCGCTATCGGAATAACTATTGTAACGATAATTATTCACAGAAGAGAAAGTCAACCAATCCGTTAATTTGATATCAAAATCCAAATTACCCATAAATTCATAGTTGGTATTGGCACTATGATTCCATTGCAGATCATATAAGTAATTTGTACTTGCATTGTTGACCCAGCCGCTGTAACGATGTGGCACTAAATTTCCATTTGCATCGTAAGGACTATCCCAAGGCAGATTTCCATACATGGCATTGACATCATATTGGCGATCATCTACTGCACGTCTCGATCCAGCAATAGACGGTTTGATTGTCAACCAGTCAAAAGGTTTGTAGTTAGTACGTAATCTAAAATTATAACGGTCGTAATCATACCCCTTTACAGCACCGGCTTCGTTGTAATAACCTAAAGACAAGTAAGATTGTAATTTTTCATTACCACCCTGAATGGATAGATTGTGGTTTTGAACAAATCCGGTTTTTGTGGCCAGCTTCCACCAGTCAAAATTGCTATTACGTAATTCAGAATTCCAGCGTGGAAATTTGATGTCACCTGGGTTAGAAAAAGAGGCAAAATAATCATACAGTTCAGCTCCATCCATCATTTCCATGTGCCCATTGGAAAGTTGGTTGATACCCATTTTTGTAGAAAAGCTAATGCTTGTTTTGGATGCCGAAGGATTTTTTGTTGTAACGACAACAACACCATTCGCGCCTTGAGAACCATAAATTGACGTTGAAGCAGCATCTTTTAGGATGGTTAATGACTCAATGTCGTCCGGATTGATATCACCTGGGCTTGAGCCAACGATAACACCGTCAATGACCCACAATGGGCTCGTCGTACCACTTAATGTTGCCTGACCACGAATCACAACACCACCATTTGACCCTGGTTTACCGGCTCCTGGTGCAACATATACCCCGGCAGCTTTACCATTCAGCATGTTTTCAACCGATGGCGTAGTGACATCACGTAATTTGTTTCCTTTTACCGCCTGAAGGGCTCCAGTCAAACTCTCTTTTTTCTGTTGTGTGCCATAACCGACAATGACAACTTCCTGGAGTGCCTCACTATTCGACTCCAGATTGATGTTAACAACCGGTCCTGTCACGGTCACTTCTTGTGCTTTATAACCAACACTTGTAACGACCAGTACATCACCATTTTTAGCATCTATTGTAAAACGTCCATCTGCTCCTGCGGATGTCGATTTACCGCTCCCCTTAACGCTAATGGTTGCTCCAGCCAATGGGCCGTCTGTAGACTGCACTTTTCCATTCACTTTTTGTTGATAAACCGCGTCATTCAACAAAATATTGTTGTTTGGAAACGTAAGACCATTAGCATTAGCCGAGTTGTGTGTACTTGTAATGAGTAAAGCTAATGATAACAGACTCAACTTGTGATTGTCGAGAATCTTTGAAATCATAATATTTAATAGTTAGTTTAAAAATTGATTAGCTTGCTAATCAAAATTTAGGTACATGAATGCTAAAACTAAAGGATGATGACAGCATATCAAAATTTAGTAGCAACGAAATCGATTGCGCCAATTAAACAAACGATTGCATAAACACACATTTTACAGAGCAATCCAATATCAAAAAAGTAGAACGATTAAATAACAGCAAAAGACAGTTTTTTAACAACCTCACGACAATCGATAAAGAGAAATTTAGAAGAGTAGGAAAAAAGATGATCCTGAAAAACAGGCGGTATTATAGCGTAAATTAGGACACAAAAAAAGCCAAGATATTCACCTCGGCTTTTTTCTTTTAGTAGCGGGGACCAGACTCGAACTAGTGACCTTCGGGTTATGAGCCCGACGAGCTACCAACTGCTCCACCCCGCAATGTATTTTAAGTTTCT
>NZ_JANUDT010000014.1:0-169048 GCF_024808035.1 Sphingobacterium sp. BIGb0116
CGATACGAAAGACGAAATTAAGTTAGATACCAACGTAAAGGCTGAACCTGAAAACAACAGCACAGGAACACAGGAACCTGCTGCCAGTAAACCTACGGGCTTCAAACCGAGATTCAAAGCTGGCATAACAAAAATTGACAAAAAGGAAGAATAATTTTCACTACATTTAGACTGATTTTTTTAATTATTTTTAAATTCCGATTAAAAACCAAAGACCAATGTTAAAGGAAGAAAGACAAGCATTCATTATACATCAGATTAACCTACATAATAAAGTTTTATCATCAGATCTAAGTGTTCAACTGAATGTATCTGAAGATACAATTAGACGTGACTTAAACGAACTCGCCGAGAATGGAAAAGTTCTAAAAGTCTATGGTGGGGCATTATCAAAATCTTTTCAATTCCCTTTTCAGGATGGAAACGTATATGCCAAGGAGGCAAAAAAAGAAATTGCCAAGAAAGCAAGCACTTTAATCTCCAATGGAATGACTGTTTTAGTCGGAGGCGGGACAACCTTAATTGAATTAGCGAGAACAATACCCGATCATTTGCAGTGTACATTTTTCACTATAAGTCCATTAGTTGCACTAGAATTGGCCGAAAAGCCAAATCTTGAAGTCATTTTAGTTGGCGGAAAACTTTCACGCAATACAAACATTGTTTCCGGAGCCCAAGTCGCTAATGAATTGGCAGATCTTAAAGTCGATCTTTGTTTGTTGGGAACAAATTCTCTTTCAGTAGAAGATGGGGTGACCGATTCAGACTGGGAGGTGGTACAAATCAAACGTGCGATGATTAAATGCTCGAAAAAAGTGGCTATTTTAAGTATTGCTGAGAAACTAAATTCAGTTCAAAAAATGAAAGTTGTGCCGTTACGTGATATTTCTTATTTGATTACCGATGTCAATCCAACTGATGTTTCCCTAAAAGAATTTGCGAATACAATTGCAATACTTTAATATTGCCGCTCATTTAATTTAGCATGTCATCGCAAACGAAAAATGACTCTTTAAAATCAAAAACAACAAAAGGACTGCTGTGGGGTGGTATGGCAAGTATCATCCAGCAGTTTTTGGGCTTCGGCTTCGGCATCCTACTAAACCGTAAGCTAACAGCAGAAGATTATGGCTTAGTAGCTATGATCACCATCTTTTCTGTTCTCGCCTCTGCTTTTCAAGAAAGTGGATTTGTGTATGGAATTGTCAATAAAAAAGAAGTCGAACATAAAGATTATAACGCGGTATTTTGGACAAGTGTAGGAATTGGAACATTTATTTATATCGTTTTATTTTTTGCGGCTCCTCTTATCGCCTTATACTATAATCAACCAGTACTTGTAGAACTTAGTAGATTTACCTTTTTATCCTTTTGGCTAGGTAGCTTTGGTATTGCGCACAATGCTTACCTCTTCCGGAATTTAAAAATCAAAGAAAGAGTCATCACAGGCACCTTTGCTCTTATTGCATCAAATATAGTCGGAGTTTATTTAGCCTATAAGGACTATGCCTATTGGGCATACGCGATCCAAATTGTCTCCTATAGTGGTTTCAATATGCTCGGATTCTGGTATTTTTCCAAATTCAGACCTACTTTCCAGTTCGATTTTAAACCTATTCGTGACATCTTAGGATTTAGCAGTAAAATACTAGTCACCAATATTTTCATCAACATCAACAAAAATATATATGCTGCGATCTTAGGCCGGCATTATACCGCTGAAGAACTGGGATATACCGTGAATCCAAATCGTTGGAGCATCATGGCCCAGAATATATTGACCAATATGGTTAATAATGTGACACAGCCTATTTTAAAGGAAATAGAAGATGATAAGGATAGACAAGTTCGGGTTTTTCGCAAACTAATTTCCTTTACGGCCTTTTTAGCCTTTCCAATGTTATTTGGTTTAACAACTGTAGCACAAGATTTCATTACTATTGCGATCACCGATAAATGGGCACAAAGTGCCATATTTCTTCAAATATTTTGTATTGGCGCGGCATTTGATTCTGTAAGCAATGTTTTTTCCAACCTCATCATTAGCAAGGGAAAACCTGAAGTTTATATGCGGAATATCATCGTGTTTGGTATACTCCAAATCGCTATTCTATTCTTCGGCAAATCATTAGGTCTTGAACTACTCATTGGATTAACCTCAGCATTAAATGCCCTCTGGATATTCGTTTGGTATGCTTCCGCTAAACCTTATATGAATTATTCATTTCGTTATCTTCTGGCAGATATTTTTGCTTATGCATTATTGGCAGCTGTCAGTTGTATTACAGCTCACTATGCCACCGCATCTATCGCCAACCTCTATCTTCGGTTTGCAAGTACAATTGGAGTGGCTGTATGTGCATATATCATTGTCAACAGAATCTTTAAACCCAGCATTTTGTTGGAATTATTCCACTATTTCCTAACAGTTATCCGAAAAAAATAGATGGCCAGGATTCTCACCATAATCGTCTCTTATAATTTTGAGCCTTGGATCCACAAGTGCTTACCCAGCCTATTGGATTCGAGCTACCCAACAGATATTTTAGTTGTCGACAACAATTCGGG
This sequence comes from Sphingobacterium sp. BIGb0116, assembly GCF_024808035.1. Lineage (NCBI taxonomy): Bacteria > Pseudomonadati > Bacteroidota > Sphingobacteriia > Sphingobacteriales > Sphingobacteriaceae > Sphingobacterium > Sphingobacterium sp. BIGb0116. The sequence goes on from NZ_JANUDT010000014.1 coordinate 2,569, forward strand.
AGACAACACAACACAGATCATAAAAGAAACGTACCCGACAATAAGGCTAATAGAAAGTTCCGAAAATCTGGGCTTTGGAAAGGCCAACAACATCGGACTTGACATTGTTTTGAAGGAAGAATATGATTATGCATTTTTGGTCAATCAGGACGCCTGGCTGGATCAGGACTGTATTGCCAACTTAGTGAAAATAAACGCAGACAATATCGGAATTATCTCGCCTATTCACTACGATGGAACCGAAACAACACTAGACCATGGTTTTGCCGTATATACAAAAAATGCTACTAACGAAAATTCTTATCGAATTTGCTCTTTCGTCAATGCTGCATTTTGGTTTATCCCCAACCCGGTGATCAGAAAAGTCGGTGGTTTCGCGCCGATCTTTTTCCATTATGGAGAAGATAAGGATTATGCCAACCGCATCAAATACTACGGATTAAACATCATTCTCGCCGACAGAGCAAAGGCCTATCACGATAGACAACAGCGTAAAACAGACCGAAAAGCCTTTCTGAAAAGCGAATTTGTCTATCATTTGACAGAGTATTGCAATATCAATTATACCTTTGTAAGATCTTTTTCGATGGCCATATTGGCGAGTCTGAAGAAAATGGGAGCTTCAATTTTTAAAGGTCATATTTTTGAAGCAAAAAGCTACTTAAACATTGCTTTTAGATTGCTAGGCAAATCGGGAGCTGTTTATCGTACTCGTCTAAGCAACAAAAAAGCATACAACAAAATCTATTGATAAATGAACAGTATTGCTCCAGTCATACTTTTTGTGTACAATCGTCCTGATCATACAATAAGAACACTCTCAGCTTTAGAACAGAACAAGCTTGCAGACCAGACTACACTTTACATCTATTCGGATGCTGCAAAAAACGAAAAATCTCTTCAGGCAGTTACTGAAGTGCGAAAGATTATCAATAAGCACTGGAACTTTAAAGAGGTTATTGTTGTAGAACGGACAGAAAATTGGGGTTTAGCAGCCAATGTGATCGATGGTGTTACAAAAGTGGTCAATGCACATGGAAAGATTATTGTTTTGGAAGACGATCTGGAAACTGCGGTGTTTGCACTAGATTATTTCAATCAGGCACTGGAGCGCTATAAAGATCAAGATCAGGTCATGGAGATCAGCGGTTATGGTTATCCGCTAAAAGATTTAAATAAACTGCCTGAGACTTTCTTTTTTCGGGTCGCCAATAGTTGGGGCTGGGCAACCTGGGACCGGGCCTGGCAACATTTCAATCCGAATATTGATGAACTTGTATCGGATTTTACGGCCGAGCAGATACACCAATTCAGTATCGAGGGTAAAGAAAACTTCTGGAAACAAGTGCAGGAATTTAAGGCCGGAAAGATCAACTCTTGGGCGATACGCTGGTATGCTTCTATATTCAAAAAAAATGGGTTAGTTTTGTATCCAAGGAATTCGATGACGCAAAATATTGGCAACGATGGTTCGGGTACACATACAGCTGCGGAAGCTACTTATCAGGTTACACTAGCAGAAAGCCCTGTACGGTATTTTCCGACGGAGATTTCAGAAAACAAGCAAGCTTATGAGGCCATCAAGTATTTCTATGCACATCGGAAAGGATCTTTATTCAACCGTGGCCTCCGATTCCTGAAGAAGAAAATGAATAAATTCAATACATAAAAAACATGTCTGCTCATCCTAAATTTTCGATTATAACTGTCGTTTACAACAATGTGCGTGACATAGAACACACCCTGAAATCTGTTGTCAATCAGAGCTATGACCATATAGAATATATTGTCATTGATGGACAATCAACTGATGGGACATTGGAGATCATCCAAAAATACAGGGATAAAATCACCGTTCTCCTTTCCGAAAAGGATAAGGGGATCTATGATGCAATGAATAAGGGATTAGCATTAGCAACAGGTGATTATGTTCTTTTTCTAAATTCCGGAGATGAGATCTATGATCTCAACAGCATTGAGAATCTTGCCAAACTGAGCGATGATGCGGATATTCTTTACGGCGAAACTATCCTCGTAGATGACAATCGGAATATTATTGGTGAACGGAGGCATAAAGTTCCGGCTCATTTCGACTGGAAAAGCTTTCGCTATGGCATGAATATATGCCATCAGGCCATCTATATCAAGCGGGACATTGCCGAGCCATACGATCTCAATTATAAATTATGTGCTGATATTGACTGGGTTATTCGTTGTGCCAAAAAGGCAAAAAAAACGGTCAATGCACAGCAATATGTAGCCCGGTATCTTGTGGGCGGGATGTCAAAACAAAGACATAAGGAATCCTTGAAAGAGCGCTTTGCTATTTTCAAACACTACTATGGGGCCATTCCCAATCTATTCAATCATGGCATCATCGCACTAAAAGCTATTTGGTACCGTCTCAATTATGGAAAACCTCAAGACTAATGTTGAATCCTGAAATTTTAACCGAGCTTGTTACAGTCAAGATGCCATTTGGCAAATACCAGGGATACACATTGTGTAATCTTCCTGAGCCCTACCTTGTATGGTATAACCAAAAAGGCTTTCCAAAGGGAAAGCTAGGCCAGCAGTTAGCGACACTCTATGAAATAAAGCTTAACGGCTTGGAATACCTGCTCGAACCTTTAAAGAAAAGGTGACGACGGTCATTTTATTCCACTTATTATTTTTTGTAGCTTTGCACTAAATTTATTTTTAGCATTAAACGCCGTTTGCAGCGGTATCAATGAATATCATGACACAATATCAAACTTTGCTGTACTATTGTTACAGCCCTATCGAGGATGGCGAAAAATTTGCATCAGATCACTTAGAATTTTGTAAATCACTGGATCTAGTCGGTCGTATCATCGTAGCTGATGAAGGTCTTAATGGGACTGTTTCAGGCACTGTTGAGGCCTGTAAAAGCTATATGGATGCCATCTATGCCGATGGTCGTTTCAACAAAACAGAGTTCAAAATTGACGCTGTAGATGAACCGTCATTCATTAAAATGCATTGTCGCTACAAAGCCGAAATCGTTCACTCTGGCTTGAGAGATCCAAAAGAAATTGACCCCAACCGTCAAACCGGTGTGCACCTTGAACCGAAAGATTTCTTAGCCATGAAGGACCAAGAAGATGTGGTTGTATTGGATGTACGCTCAAATTACGAGCACAATGTTGGTCATTTTAAAAATGCTGTCACCCTAGATATTGACAATTTCCGCGAGTTCCCAGAGAAAATAAAAGAGCTCGAACAATATAGAGGAAAAAAAATATTAACATACTGCACAGGGGGCATCAAATGTGAGAAGGCATCTGCTCTTTTGTTAAAAGAAGGCTTCGAGGATGTTTATCAATTACATGGCGGAATTATCAAATACGGAAAGGAAGCTGGTGGCGAAGATTTCGAAGGCCAATGCTACGTCTTCGACAATCGTGTTACTGTCGATGTAAATTCTGTCAACCCATCTGTGGTATCGACTTGTTTTAACTGTGGCAAGCAAACCACTAAAATGATCAATTGTGCCAACCCAACTTGTAATGAACATTTCACACAATGTGACGAATGCGGCTGGGAGATGGACGGATGCTGTTCGCCAGCATGTAAAGAAAACCCCAATAAACGTGAATATGACGGAACAGGATATTATGTCAAGGTACCTCAACCCGTCAATATTGACAAAATCAGCAAAAGAAAACATAAAAATTTCCCGCCGAAAGTATCGGTCGAAGATTAATACGAATTGGACAAAAGTGATGAGGTCGGAAGTATGTAACTTCCGACCTCATCACTTTTAGGATCTGCGTCATCTTAGCTTAATCCCATACGAGCTTTTTATCAGGACAAATAATAGCTTAACACAACTTACTTCCCAAACATACCAGCGATCGAATCAAGAATATTTCCCTTCGCCTGTCCATCGTTATTTTTATCAAAAAAACTGCCTGCCAATCCACCCAGCATGTCCGTAATGCTACCTCCCGCTGCTGGCGGCTCAGTTCCTTGCGTTTGTTCTTCTTGGCTGCCGCCTAAAAAAGAGCCTAAAATACCACCTAACATACCACCCCCTGCATTTTGTGATGTTCCACCACCTAACACAGAACCGATCAGATCACCAATCCCCCCGCCACTCGAAGCCTGCTTTTGTTGTCCTAGATACCCCATTACGATAGGAGCAAGTGTGGCCAGTACCCCTGTCACTTGAGAAGAGCTCAAGCCCGCTTTATCCGCAATATTCTGTGTCACGACTTCAGTATTTTGGCCAAACATATGGTTGACAATTTTATTGCCATCTTCAGATCCACTCTGCTCCGCTCCTCCTTGCCCAAAGAAATCTCCAATTTTATCAAGTATGCCACTATTGCTATGCTGATCAATAGCATTGTCAATATTTTCTGCCTGACCCTTGTTTTTCGCATTGTAATTCAATGCTGCAATCATCAAAGGAACTGCCGCTGCTACAATCCATTTTGCTTTAGATTCACTGACACCAGTAATTTTTGAAATAGTCTCTATCGCTTTAGAGCCTACTCCACCTGTAACTAAATCTGTTAAGTTCATAAGTCTTCGTTTATAGTTATATATGAAGATAACGATTTTTTTTGACGAGTTGAGATAATACCTGATTATAAGAAAGCCCCATTGGATTGTGTAATCCAACGGGACTTTCTTATAATCAATTTTTTAAATTAATAACTTTTATAAATAGCGATATCATCCAATCCCAACCTTCCGTTATTAATCACATTGTTACTTGTTCCTAATCCAAGCTTGGTAACTCTAAAGCGTACTGCCCCCTGGATATTCATTAAGAATACGGCCTGTTTTGAATTCATACTCTCTGTCGTTGTATGGGCATCTGAAATAGAATCACCTGTTTGTGTCCAAGTTTTCCCATTGTCCGTCGAATATTCCAACTTAAATGTACTCGAGCGATCTGTCCAGTAAGAGCCATACCAAATAGTGACTTTTGACGCGCCATTTGGCACATCGAAATTCATTTGTACATAACCGTCCACATTTAAATTCTGCTGCATTCGGATAGCATTTTTTCCAGAAACAATACGGTCCCGCCCAGCTGTATTTCCTAAGATAGCTTGATACAGATACCATTGTCCTGTCGGAAAAGAGACAGCGTTTTTATCCTTCATATCATAGCTACCTTTCACACTTGCATCTACAGCATCAAAAGTTTCGGGCCAACCTGTATACAACTTACCACTTGCATAAGCCATATCAGCATAACTCTGCATTCTAACTTGTAGCTTTTCGCCCTCCTTAAATGCAATCCCTCTGAAAGAAGCACTTGGAGCAATAGATTGTCCAGCAAATGTCGCATTATCTTGTGTATGTAATGTAATCTCATTTTTATCACCGTCCATCAAGATTTTATCTCCTTTCAACGCTGTTCCGGCAGCGGGTTCAGGTTCAACATCGGCTGTAATATCGATATACGTTGATTCAAACTCATCAAACTTCGACTTTAGACTGGAAACCGCAACAGGCAATGGGGCAATGTTATTACCAGATGAGTAGACCTTAAGCTGCTGATTATTATCGACTGAAAGAACTAATAAGCCATCTTTTTTAATCAGCTTTGAACCGCTAATATTGATCTGAACCGAATCTCCAAATTTAAATTCAGACGCATTCGGTAGCTCTACTAATATTCCGCGGCGTTGATTTCGCCAAATATTCTGTACAGCAAGTGTATTTTCCGGTAGGTTCTTATTTTCCACGCGCGAAACGACCACTGCTTTGATATATTGTGCTCCTTGCAACGAAGACTCATTAAGCTGTAAATCGGCATTTTTATGCAGACTGCGTAGCGTATACAATGATATTTCAGGATTTAGTGTCCCTATCGATTCATTGACGTTGTCTTTGATACAACCGGACAGCAATGCTGACATTGCCAGCATACTGCATAGTATTGATTTTAACTTTTCCATTGATTAGTTGATTGAAGGTTGCCACCACATTTTTTCATTTATCCCATCTCCCCCCATACGACTCACAGCATCCTGATAATTTACTTTGTTTAAAGATTGTACAATTGTTGGGTAATTTAAACGTACAGGCATTTTCCCCTGATTCAACAAGCCCGGACCTTTGTATAAATCCAACATTTGGGTCCTGCGGTACTCGTACCACTGTTGGAAATCCGTAAATAACATCGCATAGTATTTTTGCAAATGCACCTTTTTCAATTTCGCATTATCACTGTCTGTAGCCAGCAATTGAACCTTGTCACTAGTTAGGTAAGTTGTTGGCGCTGTTAATCCCCAATATTCCATGGCTGCATTCACTCCTTTTAAATAGGCTCCAGACACATCGACCTGAACATACCCTCTCAGACCACATTCAGCAATAATAAATTGCAACTCTGCATAATTCATGATATTTCCCATATGTGAGTCCGCTTTTAAGCTTGTTAAAAGCGTTGATTGTTGTTCCGGAACATTACCTCGTTTGTATCCGGATTGCATACCACCATACACTCCTAATGTGGCCTCAGTCGCCCAAATTTTTAATCGTGGGTCTGAAAGGTCCAACAGATTATTAATAAAAAACTCTGAATAGCCTTTACTCCCATTAAAATCTATATCACGGCTATTAAAATAAGGATTCATGTAAGGCTGTACATTGGTGTAATATAAAGCAGCTGTCTCTGCATTGCTCTGCATCACCGGATATTCAGTGGCATTTGTTTCTAATATTTCTTTGATCTTTGCAACGGCATTGGTTTCTGGCTTATGTGCTATCCGCAGCAATAATCGGAGATATAAAGAGTTGCCGAATTTCTGCCATTTTGCCGGATCAGAATTAAATATGGGATCCATCGCCAAATTGGTAGATTCAACGGCAACCTTACCTTTTAAAAGCGTATTGGCCTCTTCCAATTTTCTGAAGATATCCGCATAAATATCAGCCTGTTTATCAAATACAGGCGTTAAATTATTATCACTATACCCTTTGTTGCTGTCCGTATAAGGTACATCGCCATACATGTCGGTTATTAACGAGCTCACCCACGCATCCAATATGAGCGAAATGCCCTGATAGGTCTGATAACCCTTCTGCTGCCCTTCGGCCGCCTTCTGATAAATATCGCGTATATTGGTCAACTGCACATACCAACCGGACCAGGTAGATTCCGCTTCTGATGGCCTGATTTCATACCGTTGAATCTCCAATGCATCATTTACCGTTACCGTCACTTGCATAAGCTCATTATTGATGCGCATATTACGGGACAAATTTGTGTTTAACACATTGAGTAAGGCTGGTGCTATGAGGCTTTGTGGTGCAGCCGCAGAAATTGCATTTGGATTTGTATTTATCGCAACAAAGTCTTTAGTGCAGCTCTGTAACATCCCGCAGGCTGCCAACAAAATAAAACCTTTTCTTATATTCTTTTTCATAATGCTCTGGAATTAAAATGAGAATGATAAATTGACACCCATTGTGCGGGTTGAAGGGAACTGGGCAATCTCTGCGCCTTTCTCAATACCACTTGAATTTAGCGATCCAAACTCTGGGTCAAATGAAGGCCATTTGGTCATGACAAACAGATCTCTTCCGTACACCCCGATTGATGCGCGCTCAATTTTCAAACGTTCAACAAACGACTTTGGTAATGTATAATCAAATCTGACCTCACGAAGCTTTATAAAGTCGGTGGAAAACGTATTTGATTCTATATTATCCCGGTTAAAATGTTTAGCATAATAGTCTCCAGCAGACGCAACAACCGTATTCTTGCTGTAGCTTCCATCACTATTCTTCACAACACCATCGCCGATAATACCATTATATCGTCCGGGAATTGTTTTTTTCAATTTTCCCTCTTCCATCAATACGGCATGCGTTAAAGAATAGCCTACCCCCCCAAACTGGCCATCAAACAAGAAATTAAATCTAAATCCTTTGTATTTAAACTCATTGCCCCAACCAAATTTGGTCGTTGCATTCGGATTACCGATATAAATGTTCTGTTGGGACAATACAGGAAGTCCATTTTCATAAACAATTTGGCCATCCTGATTCCGCTCATAACCGAGTCCATAAATATCACCAAATCGTTTACCGGGTATAGCCACAATTGATCCTCTGCTGCCAAACAACGTAGAAAGCACTAATTCTCCTTGCAGATCTGCAGGTATAGAAGTGACTTTCGAATCATAGCTCGTAAAATTTCCATACATATTCCAATTTAACCCATCTTTCTTCTTGATAATATCGCCAGAAAGCGCAATCTCTATCCCCTTATTACGTACCTCTCCAGCATTCGTAATTTGATTTCTAAAACCGCTTGAAGGATCCAACGGAGACTCAATAATCTGATCAAATGTCGAGTTCGAGTACAAAGTAAGATCTAATTTTAGTCGATCTCTGAACATTCTAAAATCTGTCCCTATTTCATAGGACCGCGTACTTTCGAATGTCAGGTTTTCATCCGGGACGGTGGTTGGATTTGTAAGCCCCCCAGTAGTCCCCTCAACACTACGGTAACCATAAGAGTTTAGATAAGCACGTTTCCCCCCACCTCCGACTTGAGCAATAGATGCCCTAACTTTCCAAAAATTAATCGCTTTTGGAAGATTTAGCAATTGGGACATAACAAAACTTGTATTAAGCGAAGGGTATATAAATGGCATAACTTCATTCCGTTTTGGCGAGGCCAATGTACTCGCCCAGTCAATACGATTTGTTGCATCGACAAAAATCATATCCTTATAACTATAGTTTATTAAGGCATATAAACTATTGGTCGCATATTCCTCGCGATAAGGTAAGTAAACGACTTTTTCCCTAGCATTTGCAAAATTATACTGGTTCGGATAAATTAGACTGTTAGCGTAAGCATCATCTTTAATATACTTATTGTGCATCAATGAACCACCAACAGATGCGCCAAATTTATGTTTGGTGTTGCGCTGATTGTTATATTGCAATAAAAAGTCAGAGGTAATTTCTTGGTTATTGATTGACTGCTCACGGTAATAGCCATAAGCATATTTATAGGTATCAAATGGTCGCGATTGTTTGCGCTTATCATAGCTCCAATCGATTCCCGTCCGCACCATCAAATTCAATTCCTTGTTGAATTTATAATCTGCCTGCAAATTTCCAATAATGTTGTTTTTATCCTGCGCATTGATCATATCGTAAGATATGGTTCTTGGATTATCCAACAGGTTTGAAAACGGAGTCATCTGTTCAATTCCTTCTTTTCCTGGGATCCAATTCTGGTCCAGCCAAGCTGCATTCACATTCGGCACAATACCCCGTACAAAATACATGTAACTTTGGTTGTTATACCCACTGTTTGGCAAATTATCTGATCCTCTATTATTAAAATTAATCTTTGTTGAAAGACTCAGCTTATCCGTCACCTTGTTACTGAACTGCATGGCAACGGTATTCCTATTATAACCCATGTTAGGAATAATCCATTTGTTCGTCACATTCGTATACGAAAACCTAGAACTGGTCTTCTCCGTGGCACCAGAAATACTGATCGAATTAGTGGATGTGAGTTCCGTTTGGAAAAGATCCTTTCGATTATTTTCATAAGGTCTCCACAATGTCCGCTCCGGAGGTGTCAAACGGTAGAAATTAGGATCGTACTGGTAATAATACTGTCCATCAAATTTAGGTCCCCATGCAGAAGACGTACTTAAAGTACTTGCACCATCCTCTGACTGCCCATAGGAATAATAAAGATCCTGATCGACAGCACCTTGCCCATATTCATATTGATAGTCAGGCCATCTATTAACTGTCCCAATTGCCGTATTTGAATTAACGGATACACCAATTTTATTTTTAGCTCCATTTCCCTTTTTTGTGGTAATAATCACCGCGCCATGTGCGCCACGGGAACCATAAAGCGCAGAGGCGCCTGGTCCTTTTAAAACAGATACAGATTCGATATCATCTGGATTAATATCCGAGAGCGATGTTCCAAAGTCTGTTGGAGAATCACTGTCCAAGTAATTTGAACTACCATTACCGGTCATTCGCGTCCCCCCTCCCATCACAACACCATCAACAACAATCAATGCGGAATTGTCACCCGTAAAAGATGTTTCCCCTCTTAAAATAATCTGATTGGATCCCAATGGTCCTGCCCCTGACTTTACCAAATTCAAACCAGCAACTTTTCCTGTTAGGGCATCCGTCCAGTTGTTTGAAATTGCATTCGTCAATTCCTCGCCTTTTACTGTGCTAATGGAATAACCTAGCGCCTTTTCTTCCCGCTGTATACCCAGTGCTGTTACAACGACTTCATTAAGCGCCTCCGATCTCGCACTTAAAGAAATTTTGGTATCCAATTGGCTGGATGAAAACGTCCTCGTCTCCGCTTCGTAACCTATCAACTGAAAACGGATCGCTGTTCCTGATTCAACTTCAATATCGAAATTACCATTCCGGTCAGTCGCTCCTTTAACTACACCTGCTGCAAGGATTGATACGGATGCCAAAGGTTCTTTCGTCTGATTATCGACAACTTGACCTTTTACTTTAATCTTGGTCTGCTTAATTGCATGCACAGCGTGATCAGCTCCCAGTGGAGCTGCTATCGCCGTAAAATCTTTAGTGCAGGCAATTACTAGTGCCACAAATAGCACTTTCGAGGAGGAGTGCCGCAGATTAATTTGGATAGGGTTAATACTAAACATAGTTATTGGTGTAAATTGTTAATTTTCAATTTGGCACAAAAATATATTCTTAACAAAAAGTATACTTTAACTTAATGTTTTCTTTTTGTTAACAATTGTTTCGAATATCATTTCTTTTTTAATGACATTACCATTGTTTCAAATATTTAAAAAATGTATTGAAGTCTGCATCGGCAGGAATATCACACATTAGGCTCGATCTAAAGCGATCGCTCTTTGGTTATTAATTATTTTCAAATCGAAAATAATTAATAATATTTAAAAAACGAAATAAATCGAAATTATTTAAAACACTATAATAAAATAAAAAAATAAGACTCAATTGATCTTAAAGGACACATAAAATAGCTAGAAAGGCAGTACACTGACGATTCCAAGAAGTTTTAAGCAAATTTCCCAGCTCCATTAAGCAGCTATTTAGTACTTCACATAACTACGATAACGATACCGCAACAATACGGAAAGCATACGGCACCTTTCCTTTATAACTACGACAAGAATAGATTCCAATAGCTACAGCTGCCAACTGGGCTAAAAATCTAGCGATCAAATATTTAGCACCAACGCCCCCAGAAGAAAACAAAAGAGCCCAAACTTTCGTTTGGGCTCTTTATTACAATAGAAACGTAGACACTTAGGCCTTCTCGAAACTCCATTTCACATAATTAATGTTCTTGTCATCAGCTAAATACTTCCGCTCGTAGTATGTTTTAATGGATAATACGTTATCCACCAAGTCTGAATGGTAAAGATCCGTCGTTTCTTTATATTTTTTCAAATGCTGTAAATCGATCTGCTCCAGTGTGTAAGCATAGAAACCATCGTTATCTGTTTTCAAATTCATCATCCCCTCAGGTTTCATAATGATTTTATAACGATCTAAAAACTTTGGCCCCGTCAATCGTTTCTTTTCACGACTATCTTGCGGTTGCGGATCCGGAAAGGTAATCCAGATTTCATCAATTTCATTTTCAGCAAAATGTTCAAGGATAGTCTCAATTTGTATCCGAAGAAAAGCAACATTCCGAATTCCATCTTCCAAAGCTGTCTTGGCTCCACGCCAAATACGATTGCCTTTAAAATCGATACCGATGAAATTTTTCTCCGGAAACAATCTCGCTAGATTAACAGTATACTCACCTTTACCACAAGCAAGCTCCAAAACAACTGGATTATTGTTACCAAATTGCTTCTCAGCCCATTTTCCTTTATATTCTTTGCCTGCGTCGAGTTGGATTACATTTTCAAAAGTAGCAACTTCAGCAAATTTACGTAGTTTGTCCTTTCCCATTTTTTAATAAATATCCGGCAAAAATAACCTTATATTCCCGCTAAAAAAAATAAATCTAACGGACAGCACCAATACCGCCAATTGCGGAACAATCTGAAGTCCGATAGCACACACATGAATGAATAAATCGCCCTCATAGGGGCGAATTATATTGCATATAAAAAGCAATTTATCTAAGTTTGCAGGAATCAATAACTTATCGTGGAGAAAGACGCTAAAATTTATATAGCAGGCCATCGTGGAATGGTCGGATCGGCAATTCATCGCAAATTATCGGAACTTGGGTACAACAATATTGTCACACGCACATCTTCCGAATTAGATTTGCGCAACCAGCAAGCGGTCGCTGATTTTTTCGATCAGGAAAAACCTGACTATGTTTTCTTAGCAGCAGCCAAAGTTGGAGGAATCATGGCGAACAACACCTATCGCGCAGATTTTATCTACGAGAATATGGCTATACAGAATAACGTCATCAAATCTTCCTACGATAATAAGGTCAAAAAATTAATGTTCTTAGGTTCAAGCTGTATCTATCCAAAAATGGCACCACAGCCTTTGAACGAAGATATGCTACTTACGGGCACACTGGAACCTACAAACGAACCCTACGCAATTGCTAAAATCGCGGGAATAAAAATGACAGAAGCTTTTCGGGATCAGTATGGATGCAATTATATCTCCGTTATGCCAACGAATCTTTACGGCATTAACGACAATTATCATCCGCAAAACTCACATGTCTTACCGGCCTTGATCAGAAGATTTCATGAAGCTAAGATCAATCAGCTCCCTGAAGTTATTATCTGGGGAACAGGAACCCCCTTACGGGAATTTCTCTTTTCCGATGACCTGGCAGATGCCTGCGTCTTTTTAATGAATAATTATGACGAGAAACAATTTGTCAACATTGGCATTGGCGAAGATCTAAGCATTAAAGACCTTGCCGAATTGATTAAAGACGTTATTGGTTACACGGGAACTATTTCCTTCGACAGTTCCAAACCAGATGGAACACCACGAAAACTCATGGATGTCTCAAAACTGCACGCACTGGGTTGGAAACATCAAGTTAACCTCCGGGAAGGCATTCAACTAGCTTATGCGGATTTTTTGGAAAAAGAAGCAAACGCTTCCGAATAAATCCAACGCGATCGCATTAGTAGGTTTCGCTATAGGAAGGAATTCCGTACTCGTTAACCTCATCCTTGATAACCGCATTTTCAGCTTGGGCAGCTTTATTTTTCTTCTTTTTGGGACGAATAAACTGTGTTAACTTGCTGAGGAGGCCACTGATTTTATCTTGATTGATCTGGCCGACAGCACGCTCTGACAATAGCAACATCAACGCTTTCTTAAAAACACCGGTATTTTTTAGGAACAACCTATTCATCACAAAAGGCACGCCGATACGTAAGGTCTTCGTTAGCCAATCGGAATCTGGATTGCTACTTTTAGAGAACAGCTGCTGGACAATATTTACCCCCGGTATATTATCTTTTAATGTATTGAAAAAGCGAATTGGGGCCTCTATTTTATTGTTGAGCAAGGTAAATTGAGTCTTAAGATAGACTTCTTGCTCATTCTTAAGAGCTTTCAAACGGGAAATCTCAGCCTTAAGCTCTTGTAGGTTACGTATTTTAGTATGTTTATTGTTCATTTGTAGCCCTTTCTCTATCAAGTTTTTCCTTATGTAGATCTTCTTCCTCCTCCTCAATCTCATCGTTCCATTTAGCCAAAAAACGGCGGATAGAAAGATCCATAAATTTGGACTCTAACATCGGCTCAAAAACCCGTATTAAGATAATAATCACTAAAAAAATACCCGCTGTCGCCAAAAAGCCCAAGGAATAACTCCCCAGTAATTCTCCGAGCCAAAAACCCAGTGCCAAGCATAAAAAAAACAGGACAAATAACGTGAATATCAGCTTTGTCGCATCAACCACAAGGCTAGCGATCAATCGAGAAGAACGCTCAATTGTCTTTAATTTGACAAGCCTAAACTGGGAGTCAATGTACTCTTTGGTTTTTTGAAAAGTACCGCTAAGTGAAAATTTTTCTTCTTCCATGCATTTTAAAATTATTCAGGCTATTTCAGTGTCTAGTTTATAAAACGAATCCTGTTTCGGCTCAACGCTAGCAACTTCAATCCTCTATCCTAAAAAAGAAAGGTGTTATCGTAAAAATCTATCCTAGAAATAGCCTGATGATATGTATTCTACACCAATTATTCATACGAATAATCTGCGAACTATGCATGTTCGATGATATCATCATCTAGCACTTCTTCGGTCTGATTTAATTTTCCTTTTAATGTAGAAACAATTTTCTCTTTAAAATCATTCAATTGATCGAATTGTTCTTCCGCTCTCTCACGAATAGCATCACTCAAATCGCTTAATGAATCATTGATTTTATCTCTCGTATCCGACCCCTTGTCTGGAGCAAATAAAACTCCCAAAGCTGCACCTGCAGCAAGACCCGCTAACAACGCCAAAGCTACTTTACTTGTGTCATTCATTTCTTTTTCGTTTTAAAGTTCTAATTCTATTACGATGAATCTAGTCCTCGCTAATAATACAATTAACAGAGCAAATCGTTTGCCAAACGCGGCATTTAATCCATTATTTACAAGAAACTATATCTTCCAATATAATCATTTTTTGATAAACTTCGATTGACTTTCAATAATTCACCAAACAATTATTAACCCGTTCAGTTTTTTAGTATCTTTAAATCAACCCATTATAAAAATTATGCTAAATAAAACCTATTGCAGTGCCGTCTATGGAATCAATGCCTGCACAATTACCGTTGAGGTAATCGTATCTACAGGCCTGCATTATTATATTGTAGGGTTGCCTGACAATGCTGTAAAAGAAAGCTTAAGACGTGTCGAAAGTGCCATTACTTCCTGTCAACTTCACATGCCACGCCAGAAGATTGTTGTCAACTTGGCACCTGCAGACCTCCGTAAAGAAGGCTCCAGTTACGACTTATCAATCGCAATCGGCATATTGGCATCCTCCGGGCAAACGACAAATGAGCTTCTGGCAGATTATCTCATTTTAGGAGAACTATCATTAGACGGAAGCATTAAGCCCATCCGCGGTATTTTACCCATCACCTTACAAGCCCTGAAAGAAGGCTTTAAAGGGCTTATTTTACCACAAGAGAACGCAAAAGAGGCCGCTATTGTCAGAGGTGTCGATGTTATCGGAGTAGAGAATCTTAGCCAAGTTGTTGATTTCCTAAATCACAGGATAAAAATTGAACCAACAAAAGTTGATATTCAAAATTTCTTTCATACCGATACAGCGAATTACGATGTCGATTTCTCGGATGTTCAAGGACAGGAGAATATTAAAAGGGCCCTGGAAATTGCCGCAGCAGGTGGTCATAATCTTATTTTAATAGGTCCCCCTGGCTCAGGAAAAACTATGTTGGCAAAAAGATTGCCGACGATCCTCCCACCCCTCAATATGACTGAATCATTAGAAAGCACCAAAATACACTCTGTATCTGGAAACCTGAAGACCAAGGAGTCTCTCTTGACTACACGGCCATTTCGCTCTCCGCATCATACCATATCCGACGTCGCCATGGTAGGTGGGGGCTCCAATCCGCTGCCTGGTGAAATCTCACTAGCACATCATGGCGTACTGTTTTTGGATGAATTACCGGAATTCAAACGCAGTGTACTCGAGGTCATGCGGCAGCCTCTCGAATCGCGACAGATTACCATATCAAGGGCAAAACTTACGGTGGATTATCCGGCGAGTTTCATGCTGGTAGCGGCCATGAACCCTTGTCCCTGTGGCTATTTCAATCATCCCGAAAAGGAATGTATATGTGGCAGCAACACCGTACAACGGTATTTAAGTAAAATATCGGGACCTCTTTTAGACCGCATCGATCTGCATATTGAGGTGACGCCTGTATTATTTGACCAGCTGAGTACGACACGTAAAGCCGAAGACAGCCGTACTGTGCGAAATCGGGTCATTCAGACACGAGAAATTCAGAAAGAACGGTTTGATTCTTTTCCAAACGTTCATTGTAATGCACAAATGAGTACACAATTGACCCGAGAAATATGTCAGGTTGATGAGGCCGGAAGGAAGTTACTTAAAACAGCTATTGAACGCCTCAGCTTATCAGCGAGAGCATACGATAGAATACTCAAAGTTGCTCGCACAATCGCTGATATGGAGCGGAGCAAAATGATCGAAAACCATCATCTCGCCGAAGCAATCCAGTACAGAAATTTAGACCGGGAAACCTGGGGCGGAAAATTTTAGAACTGAGCCAAACAATGCTTAATAACCCAAGGGAAACAGATAATCGTCAAGATCACACCTGACAATGCACCAAAGAAATGAGCATCATGATTTATACCATCTTGTGCTTTTTTTGACGCCCACACGCAGTAACCTAAAAACAAAAACGCAAACAGGTAAGCAGGCATCGGTATAATCATCATCACACCAATGGTACTCTTCGGATCGAAAAGAATGTAGCTGAACAGGACCGCACAAATTGCACCTGAAGCACCTAAACTATAATAACCCGGGTTATTTTTCTGCTGAATGATCGTTGGAATATCACTCAGGATTAAACTACCTATATAGATCACGGCAAATAAAATATGTCCGTATGGACTTGCTTCTGCAAGTATACGCTCTAAACCAAAAGCAAAATAGTAGAAGGTAAGCATATTAAACAGCAAATGCCCCCAATCTTTATGTACAAAACCACTGGTAAGAATCGTATATACTTTTCGATTACGTGCGATACTATACGGGTGTAACATCAGTTTGCCGTAAAGTTGCTCATGTGAAAATGTATAGATACTGGTAGCGAGTGTAAAAATGAAAATAATACTCGCAACAGGCATTTCTGTTAGATAAAATAATAGCATAGTAATTCTTAGAATCGATCCTCTAAAAGTAAAACGTAAAGCTCTTTTGGTCCATGTGCTCCCAAAACCAATCTTTTCTCTATATCAGCGGTTCTGGAGGGGCCGGTAATTGTCGAAATCATTGTCGGGATTTCCTGACCGTAACGCTTCTGCATGTAGGCTAAAGCATCCTTTAGATCCCAAACCAATTGCGAAGCTTTGGCAATAACAATGTGAATTGGGGGATATATACTCAACCTGCGTCCTGAAGCATTTGCATTACTCACCATGACACTGCCATTGCGTGCAACTAATGCTTCACATGATGTAATACTTGCATTTGCTAATTCAAAATCTTCCGCTGTTTTTAAAAAAGGAAAACCATATGGACTGAGTAAATTTTGAACACCTTGTTCCCAAGCGTATATATTTTTAATATTATTCTCCTCAGTCAATGAAATCAAATTTTCAATCAGACCGATCTCGCCATCACAATACAGAAACTTGCCTCCCGCAGCAGTCAATTCGCGAACAAAAACAATATCCACCAACTCATCCTCTTCTTTATAAAGCGGTGTTTCTTTGAAATTGGGATGTGGATTATCGTTTTTCTGTAGTAATGCCTGACGTACCCGTTTTAACATTACCTCCTTCGCTGTTGCGTTCTTCACGTTCATGGCGCATGTATATATAAATGCAGCGCTAGATGACTCTAGCGCTGCAGCATTCAAATTAATTCAAATTATTTGACGGTGTTTCTGAGCTCTGCTCTTCGCGAGATCGCGCTTCGTCAGGGTGAACATCCAACGGTAGATCTGTCTGCGGAACTCCGCCACCATCAGCACCATTCACAAACTCCTCGTAAGTAGTCTTAGTTTCAAATGGGCGTTTACCTAATATTTCTTCCAAGTCCGATTGAAAAAGAATTTCTTTTTCCAGTAGCTTTTCGGCTATTTTAATCAAACCTTCACGTTTGTCCAGCAATAACTGTTTCGTACGTGCATAGACATCACTAATTAAGTTGCGAACCTCAGCATCAATCAACTCTGCCGTTTTGTCAGAATATGGTTTTTGGAAAGATGCCTCAGAACTGTCTCGGAAGGAAACATTTCCAACTTTATCATTCATACCGTAGATTGCAATCATCGCATAAGAAAGTTGCGTGATACGCTCTAAGTCATTTTGAGCACCTGTTGAAATTCTTCCAAAAGTAATATCTTCAGCGACACGACCACCCATAGTCATACATAAGCTGTCTATAAGCTGCTCTGTCGTATATAAGAACTGCTCACGGGGAAGATACTGCGCATAACCCAACGCGGCAACACCACGTGGTACAATAGATACTTTTACCAAAGGATCGGCGTGTTCTAAAAACCAGCCTGCAATAGCATGCCCAGCCTCATGATAAGCAACAATACGTTTTTCTTCCGGAGAGATGATTTTATTCTTCTTCTCAAGACCGCCGATCACACGATCAACCGCATCTTGAAAGTCCTGCATATCAATCTCTGGTTTATTTTTACGTGCAGCGATAAGGGCCGCTTCGTTACACACGTTGGCAATCTCAGCTCCTGCAAAGCCTGGTGTCTGCGCCGATAATTTCTTTGCGTCGACCTCAGCCGATAACTTCAACGGCTTTAGATGCACTTTAAAAATTTGCTCCCGGCCAATTAAATCCGGTTTATCAATAGAAATTTGACGGTCAAAACGTCCCGGACGCAACAACGCTGTATCCAGTACATCAATACGGTTAGTAGCAGCTAAAATAATAACGCCCGAATCAGTACCAAAACCATCCATCTCCACCAATAATTGGTTCAATGTATTTTCACGCTCGTCATTACCTCCCATCATCGAGTTTTTACCACGAGCACGACCAATAGCGTCAATCTCATCGATAAAAATGATACATGGAGCTTTCTCTTTCGCTTGCTTAAACAAGTCACGAACACGCGATGCACCTACACCCACAAACATTTCGACAAAGTCAGATCCCGAAAGTGAGAAAAATGGCACTTGAGCCTCT
This sequence comes from Sphingobacterium sp. BIGb0116, assembly GCF_024808035.1. Taxonomy (NCBI): domain Bacteria; kingdom Pseudomonadati; phylum Bacteroidota; class Sphingobacteriia; order Sphingobacteriales; family Sphingobacteriaceae; genus Sphingobacterium; species Sphingobacterium sp. BIGb0116. The sequence goes on from NZ_JANUDT010000014.1 coordinate 21,468, forward strand.
CCGGCTACAGCTTTAGCCAATAAAGTCTTACCCGTTCCCGGAGGCCCTACAAGCAAAGCTCCCTTCGGAATTTTACCCCCTAGATTCGTATACTTACGTGGATTTTTTAAGAAATCCACAATCTCCATAACTTCCTGTTTTGCCTCCTCAAGACCAGCAACATCATTAAATGTGATATTGATCTGCGACTCTTTATCAAATAGCTGAGCCTTTGATTTACCAATATTAAAGATTGCACCGCCGCCGCCGCCAGCACCACCGCCCATACGACGCATCAAGAAAATCCAGATTGCGGCCAACACCAACAATGGCAACATAAACGTGATAAACCAACTTGCCCATGGATTAGAACGATCATCATAAGTCAATTGGACCTTTGGTGTACCTGGAGTTAATTCCGCTTGCGATGCAGCTAATTTCTTTTCTAAAACATCGGGAGAAGCATCCTTAAAAATATATTGTGGTCCCTTATCCTCCTGCCCTGATAGACTTGGAAGCGGATCAGCAGTTTTTATAGCGTCTTTAAAACTTGGATTATCTTTCCAGCCCTTTTTTAGATAGACCTCCACCTCGACAAGATCATTCTTCTTATAGGCAACAAGGCGCTCTACAGAGCCTGTATTCAACATGCGTGTCTCAAAATCACTATAGCTAATTTCCTTAGCTGGGTTTTCTCCAAAAACGTACTGTAAGGCAAAAAAACCTAAAAACATGGCAATCATAAGCCACACAAAATTGAATTTTGGCGGTTTCGGGCTTACCTTACTACTCGGGATTTTTTTCATTATATCGTAATTATATTTTCTTTATAAATTTTTTCGTTGAGGACAATTAAGCGCTTTGGAAATGCTGTACTTCTGCATCTCCCCATAAATCCTCGATACCATAATGCGCTCTTTTTTCGGTCTTAAAGATATGTACAACCACATCCACAAAATCCAAAATCAACCATTCTCCATTTGATTGTCCTTCTTTATATTGGGGTTCTTGACCAAATGCCTTATAGACTTCTTCTTCGACACTCTTTGCTATCGCATTCACCTGAATGTTAGAATCGGCATGACAAATCACAAAATAATCGGAAACAGAACTGTGAAGATCTCTTAAATCCAAGCGAACGATCTCGTTTGCTTTCTTTTCTTGCATACCGTAAACGATAATTTCTGATAGACGTTGGGACAATTCTGAACTTTTATTTTTACTCATTAAAAAATGTGATAGTTTTGACTTAATATTTATTTAATACTTTCAGTTTGCAAAATAACAATATTTCGGGACTTATCATCGGTCAAAATACAATATATCTTGACAAAGTCGCCTCTACAAACGATTATCTCAGAGAATTATTGTCAAATTTCAAGCCACTAGCTGAGGGGACTGCCATTTTAGCAGAAGAACAATTTCAGGGTAAGGGGCAGCGCGGAAGCTCCTGGGTCAGTGAACCAGGGAAAAACCTAACGACATCTATCCTCTTAAAGCCTCAATTCCTACCAATAGCACAACAATTTGCACTTTCAGCTACAATCGCCATTGCAACCGTCAATTGGCTGCAAAGCAAAACGGAGCAGCCTGTTGCCGTGAAATGGCCCAATGATATTTACGTCAATTCAAAAAAAATCACAGGCATTTTAATAGAAAATAAATTAAAAGGCAGTAAAATCGACAGCGCTATTATCGGCATCGGTGTAAATATTAATCAAATTAATTTTGACACAGCAACAACAATAACCTCGCTCGCCTACCTGACCGATCGACAGGATTACAACATCAAGGTACTCGCTCATGAGTTGTTCCAAGTGATCCAACAGGAGTACCTGACCCTTTATAAAGAGGGTGCCCAATATCAGTTAAGCCGCTACAACGCGTTATTGTTTTGGAAAGGTGAAGAAAGACCATTTCTCATCAATGGCATCAAGAAAACTGGAATCATTCAACAGGTATCTAGCGATGGGAAACTATGCGTTCTTTTGGAAGACGCCCTTCGCGAATTTGATATCAAAGAAATTACACATCTTATTACCTAATCTTTACAAAAAAACGATAGCCCATTTTAGAATTGTCAAACCTTTGTTCTAAATTTGTCAACAGCGTGATTAAACCTTTATTCACACGAAGCATCAAAGAACAATAACACACTGCAATCATTGTAGCGGAAAAGGAAAGAACAAATTAAATTCTGATGAAAAAGTTAATACTGTTAATGACTGCAGTAATTTTTGCAGTTACGGGAGCATTCGCTCAGATTCACAAGCCTGTAAAATGGACTGTGGCCAGCAAAAAGTTAAATAACAAGGAAGCTGTAGTTTATGTAAAAGCTACAATCCAAAGTGGATGGCACATTTATTCACAAAATGTGAAAGATGGCGGGCCAATTCCAACTTCTTTCACCTTTGCTAAAGCTGCTGATTATGCACTAGTAGGTAAAACTGCAGAGCCAAAACCAAAAGTAAAACATGAGGATGTATTTAAGATGGATGTTGGTTATTTTACAAACGAGGTAATTTTCCAACAAAAAGTAACTTTAAACAAAGGAACTGCCACAGTTAAAGGTACTGTCGAATGGCAAGCATGTGATGCATCACAATGTCTTCCTCCAGACGAATATGCTTTTGCTGTGACAATCAAATAGTAAAAATGATTCTACACGGATAAATTAATAAGGCGATTCTCATCGCCTTTTTTTATTTTTGACCATAACATCAGAAATTCATACGCATGTTAAAAAACACATTCATTCTACTTTTAATTGCTTTTTTCAGCCTTTCTTTAACTACAGCAACTTTTGCCTCTGCACAAGATAGCTTAACAAATACAGAAGGGCTTCAATTTGAATCATCGCCGGATACAGCTACTGCTGTTGAAGCAGTACCTGAGGATCTAAATTTTACAGCTTCACCTGACACGATGGTTAGTCAAGATAGCAGTAAAATAGTTCCAGCTAAGGCAAACGCTTCCTCCGGAAATCAAGAATCAGGGAAAAAATCACTTTGGAGTATCTTTATTGCTGGATTAGTTGGCGGCTTCGCAGCATTGCTCATGCCTTGTATATTTCCAATGCTCCCACTTACCGTAAGCTATTTTACAAAACAGGCCGGAAGCCGCGCAAGCGGTATCAGCAAGGCACTCTTATATGGTCTCTTCATTATTGTGATCTACGTCGCTCTAGGAATGATTATTACGATTGCCTTCGGTTCGGATGCGTTGAATGCTTTATCGACAAATGGGGTATTTAATTTCCTATTCTTTCTGTTATTGGTTGTTTTTGCCGCGTCCTTTTTTGGCGCTTTTGAAATTACGTTGCCAAGTTCTTTCGTCAATAAAATGGATGCCAAATCCGACAAAGGCGGTCTTGTAGGACTTTTCTTTATGGCATTCAGCCTTTCACTGGTATCTTTCTCCTGTACCGGCCCCATTATTGGCACCTTACTGGTCGAAGCGGCCTCAAAAGGAGAACGCTTAGGTCCAGCAATCGGTATGCTCGGTTTTTCTATAGCACTTGCAATTCCTTTTGGCTTATTTGCGATGTTCCCTTCGATGTTAAAATCCCTACCAAAATCTGGCGGCTGGCTGAATTCGGTGAAGGTTGTACTTGGCTTCTTAGAGCTCGCACTAGCGCTGAAATTCTTATCAAATGTAGATTTGGCTTACCACTGGAATTGGCTGGATCGAGAAGTGTTCTTATCGCTATGGATTGCCATTTTTAGTATGATGGGCTTATATCTTATTGGAAAGATCAAGTTTTCACATGACAGCGAATTAAAATTCCTCTCTGTACCGAGAACTATTCTCGCTATCATTGTATTTTCCTTTGTTATCTATATGGTACCGGGACTGTGGGGAGCTCCCCTAAAATCGATTTCAGCCTTCTTGCCACCTTCGGCAACACAGGACTTTGACCTGTCTGCAGGAATAGCAGCCGCTCCTATACACAATGATGGCAAGGTTAAAAAATACGCGGAGATTTTTCACGAACGTGGTACACCAAAAGGATTTGACCCTTATTATGATTATAATGAGGCCCTCGCAGCGTCAAAAGAACAGAATAAACCGGTATTGATAGATTTTACAGGCTGGAATTGTGTCAATTGCCGAAAAATGGAAGCAAATGTATGGACTGATCCTGCGGTTGCCAAGCTCTTGAAAGAGGAATTTATTATGGCTGAATTATTTGTTGATGATAAAACAGAATTACCTGCAAACGAACAATTCGTTTCAAAATATAGTGGTAAAAAAATCAAAACCATAGGTAATAAAAACAGTGATTTCCAAGCCTCAGCTTTCGACAGCAATTCGCAACCACTCTATGTCATCGTCGATGCATCAGGAACAGTATTGGTTCCAAAAACCGGCGCAAACTATAATGTAGCAGAGTATACTGCGTTTTTACAGAGCGGAATTGACGCCTTTAAGGCAAAAAAATAGTCTGTATACGCTGGAGATATCCGTCTTGAATGATACATGAGAAAAAGCAATTATTAAATTTGCATTATCTTTAGCTCACGCTTAGATGAATTGCACTTAAAAAAGCTCTTGCTTGTTCTTAATAGCGTTATCGGCGACTTCCAATAACGGAAATATAATTGTATATACGCTTAAAAATAGCTAAGTTTGAGTACGTATGAGTAACATTAAAAAAATTGCTGTTTTGACATCTGGAGGAGATGCTCCAGGAATGAATGCTGGTATCCGTGCTGTTGTTAGAGCGGGTATCTACAATAATCTGGAAGTATTTGGCGTACGCAGAGGTTATGATGGTCTAGTTAATGGTGAGATTATCCCCATGGATGCTAAATCTGTAGCCAATATCATACAACGTGGTGGTACTATCCTAAAAACAGCCCGTAGCGAGGCCTTCAAAACTATTGAAGGACGTAAACAGGCTTATGAAAATTTACGCAGCCACGGTATTGATGCCATGGTTGTCATCGGTGGCGACGGTACATTTACTGGCGCATCCAAATTTATAGAAGAATTCGATTTTCCGATCATCGGTCTTCCGGGCACAATTGATAACGATTTGGCCGGCACAGACTTTACGATTGGTTATGATACAGCCATTAATACCGTTATCCAAGCCGTAGACAAAATTCGCGACACCGCCGAGTCTCATGATAGACTTTTTGTGATCGAAGTGATGGGTCGCGACTCTGGGCTTATCGCCGTTCGTTCTGGTATCAGTACCGGTGCCGAAGCAGTTCTGGTTCCTGAGTTCGAGGTAGACTATGATGCCATCATGAAAAGACTTGACAAATCCCGTAAAAATAAATCATCCCGCATTATTATTGTTGCTGAAGGTGACAAAGAAGGCGGCATGGTTGTTTCGGAAAAAATCAAGGAAAATTTCCCGCATTACGATGTTAGATTATCGATTTTAGGACATATTCAACGCGGCGGAAGCCCAACATGTATGGATCGCGTGTTAGCCAGCAGGCTTGGAGTTGCATCCGTAGAGGCTTTACTACAAGGTCGCAGGGGTGAAATGGCCGGACTGATTTGCAGTGAAGTAAGATTCACTCCTTTTAAGAGCGCCATCAAGCATAACGTAAAAATGAATGAAGATCTGCTTCGTATCATTGAAATCCTTTCTTTGTAAGTGATATAAGTTATTCTTAACTAACAATAAAAAAAGAGTATACATTGTGATGTATACTCTTTTTTTATTGACTTCCGTTACTAGATTGTCCAAATTCTTTGGTTAAGGTCTGACATCCAAACTGTCATGTGACATAAAGCCCCAATAGTACCATATCCTGCACAGTTGTTATTTAAGCAAATTATTGAGGTACTCTTCAGATACCGGAGGCAACTGAATGGCTTGGCCTGCTTTCGCCATCGAGTCAGCAAAATGATTCGTGTTGTTAATCGCCTGTTCATAGGCCTTAACAACCTGTTCCGATAAATGCAATACCTTAGGATCTTTAAGATCAACACGGTATTGATTATTTTCCAGTGTAACATGCTGATAAAAACGATATGCAGCAGCTTTTAGTTGGCCCAGCTCCTGTTGCGACAATTGATCTATTCTGGCATTAGGCGGCAGCGTAACATCGATAAAAGTCGTGTCTTTAGCCAATTGATCAATAGCGTGATCCAAAGGAATAGCGTGCAATGCCTCTAGGTTGACAACGGGAATCCCCTTATCTTGATCGCCACTGCAGGAAGCAATCACACTCCCTAGAAATATGCTTAGAATTACTGTTTTATTCATCTTTATAATTTTTATTACCACAATAGCATTAGAAATCCAATTGCTCAACTTGTTTAAAACCCAGGATTCATCACCCCTCAGTTGGGCTGTACATGAGGATATAGTAGTTCCATGTAATCATTCGCTATAGCAACAGGCGAAGTTAGTGAATTCCTTCTATGTTATCACAGCCGCTAGCGCAGTAACGTTGAAAGCGCAATTAGGACAACATGATTAATAAGAAACCCCTAATTGTAGGCTCAGTTCACCTGAGTATAACAATTAGGGGTTATTCAAATGCCTAATGGCGGTTATATACCGATTTATTTTAGCAATTCAGCTAACTTAGCCTCCAAAGCCTCACCTCTTAAATTTGATGCGACAATTTTACCGGAAGGATCAATGAGGAAGTTTTGCGGAATACCACGTACTTCGTACAACTTAACCGGAGCCGATTTCCAACCCTGTAGGTCCGAAACGTGTGGCCATTGTTGTAAATTATCATCATGGATAGCTTTCACCCAGGCATCTTTTTTACCCGGATTGTCTAAAGAAACACCAAACACGGTAAATCCTTTATCTTTGAATTTATTGAAAGCCGCAACGACGTTCGGGTTCTCGTGGCGACAAGGGCCACACCAGCTTGCCCAAAAATCCAATAAAACATATTTACCTCTTAAAGAAGATAAGGAGATATTTTTTCCTGTTGTGTCTGGCAATGTAAAGTCAGGCGCTACCGAACCAACAGCCACTGCTTTCAATTTCTGGATACGCTCAGCCAATTCCTTCCCTTTTTCAGAATTTTTCAATTCAGGAGACAATTTCTCAAAAGAAGTCACATATTCATTGACGTTCTCACCGCTGACATTCTCAGACAACAAATCCAACGTATACCAGCTTTTTGGGTTTTTGTTAATAAATTCAGCATCTGCTTTTTCCATTTTTTCGGAAATCTCACCAGCCTGTTTTTGCAGACCTTCGATGAATTTAGGATCCTGTTTTTGAGTCTCCGAAGCAGCATAATATTGTTGGTTCAACGCCTCGAACGCATCTGCATGAGGTTTCACAAAAGCCTTGTATTGCGTCAGATCATCATTGAGCGCTGTACCCGAGACGGTTGCATTTTTGAATCCTTTGGTTGCATCGACTTTGATAACTCCTTTAGAAAGATACAGCTGTGCTGTTTCAGGCTGCTTTTGACTATTTCTAAGTTCAGCGAAAGATAAGCCCTCCGGTGAATAGATCATCATACCCTTCGTTGGCGAAGCCACCTGTCCATTGAACTTAAACTCACCTTTTACAACCGTTGCTGAATCTGTTTGGCGAGTTCCATTGGCAGCATATTGCATAAACACTTTCGCTTTGTCCGACGTCGTGTTTACCTTTCCTGTAACTGTGTAGCTTTCTTGTGCCATCAATAAGGCTGGTAAAAAGCTTAAACCCATTAATATTCCCTTTTTCATAATTATATACTTCCCATAAATGTAAAACATTTCCCTTGCACTGTGGTTCAATTTAACATTATTTAGCAAACATGTTACCAACGTCCTGAAGCACCGCCACCGCCAAAATCACCACCACCGAAGCCGCCAAATCCGCCTCCTGAACCACCACCGAAGCCACCGCCGCCACCGCGACCGCCACCACCGCCAAGACCATTCAGCAATGTCCACCAAAAGATATCAGAAGCTCCGCGTCCATTCATCACACGGCCGCCTCCACCACCACCTCCACCGCGGCCACCGCGATTGGAGAAAATAACAATCAAGAATATCACAATAATAATGACAAACATCACCGAACCTGATCCCTTTCCTTTCGGTTGTTTTGGATCAGCTTTGTATTCTCCTTTTGTGTAGGAAATTAGGGAACTGGTCGCATCGTCGACTCCTTTGTAGTAATCTCCCTGACGAAAAGCCGGTTTGATATCATTTTCAATAATACGATATGCAATGGCATCGGGGACAGCCCCCTCTATACCATAACCTGTTTGAATGGTCACCGCACGATCTCCCAGCGCTACCAACAACAGAATACCGTTATTATACTTTTTATTCCCAATACCCCATTTTTTCGCTAAACGGACTGCATAATCAGAAATATCATAGCCGCCGGTAGAATTCATCATAACCACAGCAATCTGCGTAGATGCGGAATCCTCAAATGCCAATAGCTTCTGCTCCAATAATTGCTTCTGACTTGCTGTCAATGTGTTTGTATAATCATTGACAAGTCTGTTTGATGTTTCCGGGAAATCTTGACCCAATACTGTGGCTATCGACAGCATACAAAGCAACATAGCCATAGCAGGGATTCGAATCCGAGAAAATAATCTCGATACAAATTTCATCCTATTATTCTCTTTTATTCATTTTTATTTGCCTTAAGCAGCTTTCATGCTCCTAATGGCGTTCGGTGAATCCCGAAGTCGGGTTTATCACAATTTTTATCAATCTATTTGCGAGACAGGCAATAGCAGCTCGGGCTTCTTGCTGGCCACTTAACAATTAACGGTCTCCAAAAACAATATCATTTGGAAGCTCATTGATGTCATCGTGTTCACGCGGAAAGAATTTCGCCAATTGTTTACCCGCATGCTCGATCCCTTTGACCAAGCCCTCAACAATGCGATCCACCCGAAACTCCGCCACCATAAGATCTTTGGTACTGTTCCAAAAATCACTTTCTACACGTTGATGGATTCCCTTATCGCCGATAATGGAAAATTTATGGTCTTCAAGCGCGATATAGATAAGAACACCGTTTTTCAACGTGGTCTTATGCATGCCTAATTTGGAAAAATAATGTGTTGCACGATCATGTACCTCATCGGGGCAATGATTTTCTACCACTACACGAATCTCACCAGAAGTCTCGTTTTCAGCCACATTAATGGCGTGAACGATCTTCTCTTGTTCTTCAGAATTTAATGCCATAATCTGTATACGTTTGCACTCCAAGACCAGATTACCAGACGGTTATTCCAGATTCAAAGTACCTAAAACTAGTTAAAACACGATAAAAAAATGGATGATGTGCTTCTACGAAAGCCGCATCATCCATCGTCCTGTTCATTACTAATAATTTACTATTAGAATGATACCGTTGGCGCTTTATCCGAACCAGGGGCCGCAGTAAATGTACCTTTTGCCTTAAATCCGAACATACCCGCCATTAAATTATTCGGGAAGCTACGTACGGTGGTATTGTATTGCTGTACCGCTTCATTGTAAGATCTACGTTCTGTTGAAATACGGTTTTCAGTACCTTCCAACTGTGCTTGTAATTCCAAAAAGTTCTGATTTGCCTTCAAATCAGGATAAGCTTCAACCGACGCTAAAAGTCGACTCAACGAACCGCTGAATTCATCCTGAACTTTTTGAAACTTGGCAATATTCTCCTCAGACAAATCATCGGCATTAATCGTCACCGAAGTTGCTTTAGCTCTTGCCTCTACTACGGCTGTCAATGTACTCTCTTCGTGTTTTGCCGCTCCTTTTACCGTATTAACCAAATTTGGAACTAGATCCGCACGACGTTGATACGCATTTTCAACTTGTGCCCATTTTCCTTTAACATTCTCATCTTGTGAGACCATCGTATTGTAGCCACAGGAGTTTAATGATACTAATGCAAATAAACCACATAGGGCGACCAAAAATCTTTTAATTTTCATTGTTCAAAGAATTAAATACTATTCAAATTATACGGTTACACTATCAAAGCATATACCAAGCTCTTACTAAGATAAGAATATTTTTATTTCCAAATCTCCAAATAGCCAATATTCATTAACTTTGTCTCGGTTTTGGGATAAAAACCCAGCCCTCATACTATGCAAAAAGAAATCGAAATTGCGATACTTCCAGAAAGGATCGAGGACGAACAGTACATTATACAGCAGGGCATAAAAGCTTTACGCGTTCAACCCCAGCAAATCAAAGGTTATAAAATCCGGAAACGTTCAATTGATGCCCGAAGCAAGCAGGTGGTCTACCGGGCAAGGGTTATCTACTATATCGATGAACTGCCTGTTCCTGAAATCTACGAAAATAATTTCAAGTCTGTCAAAGACGGAAAATCCGTTATTATTATTGGTGCAGGCCCTGCCGGCATATTTGCGGCTATCCGCTGCATTGAGCGTGGGCTCAAACCAATTGTAATCGAACGCGGTAAGAAAGTACAGGACCGTAGACGCGATCTAGCAAAGCTGAACCGAGAAGGCATCGTAAATCCCGAATCAAACTACTGTTTTGGTGAAGGTGGAGCCGGAACTTACTCCGACGGGAAACTATATACACGTTCCAATAAAAGAGGTGATGTAGACAAAGTGCTCAATCTTTTTGTCTCCCATGGTGCTACGACAGATATTCTAGTCAATGCACGGCCACATATTGGTACAAATAAACTGCCGCATATTATTGAAGCAATGCGCGAGAGTGTTCTTGAATTTGGGGGCGAATTTCATTTTGACCAACGTGTCGACGACATTTTAGAATCTTTCGGTCATGTGCGCGGGGTCAAGTTAGCCAGTGGCGAAGAAATTAAGGCCGATCACGTCATCGTAGCAACAGGACACTCTGCACGGGACATCTTTGAGCTTTTTCACCGTAATAACTGGCTGATCGAAGCCAAAGCCTTTGCATTGGGGGTGCGCATCGAACATCCGCAGTCAATTATTGATCAGGCGCAATACCATTGTCAGGTTAGAAGCGAGCATTTACCCCCTGCATATTATAGTTTGGTTGAACAGGTTAATGACCGTGGGGTATTTTCATTCTGCATGTGCCCAGGTGGCGTTATCGCTCCCTGTGCAACAGATTTAAATGAAATTGTTGTCAACGGATGGTCCCCATCCAAACGAAATAATCCGCACGCCAATTCAGGCACCGTTATTCAGATTAACCTTGAGGACGTTGCCAATGCACATAAGGATCCTTTTGCATTACTTAATTTTCAGAAAGAGATCGAGCGAAAAGCTTTTGCCGTAGGTGGCGGTAAACTCGTTGCTCCGGCACAACGTATGGTCGACTTTGTCGAAGGACGTGTGTCTATGGATCTGCCAGAAAACTCTTACAAACCCGGAACAGCATCTGCAGATCTCACCGAAGTGCTACCTGCTTTTGTTCACGAAGCATTACGCGGTGCATTGCCAATCTTTGGCAAAAAGATGAAGGGGTATTATACCAATGAAGCCATTTTAGTTGGTGTAGAATCACGGACATCTTCACCGATTCGGATTCCTAGAAATAAAGAAGATTTACAACACCCTCAGGTCAAAGGACTTTACCCTTGTGGTGAGGGTGCGGGTTATGCCGGAGGTATCATTTCAGCGGCTATAGACGGTATTAATTGTGTTGATGCGATCAATTTAAGTTAACATTTTTTGTTTTTTCTCTTGCAGAATACGAATAAATGCCTTACTTTTGTAGCATCAACGCGAAAGTAGCTCAGTTGGTAGAGCACAACCTTGCCAAGGTTGGGGTCGCGAGTTCGAATCTCGTCTTTCGCTCTAAAAAAGCTTCCAAAATTTGGAAGCTTTTTCTGTTTTATAGCATTATACTTCCTTTCTTGCCAGCCTCCTAATTGGAGCATTGAAAAAAGATAATATCCCAATATCCTAATATAAAGAGGCCCTCCTATCTATTTTTCGATAGAGATCTTAACAAGAGAAAAAGCGAACACGCTATAAAACCCAAGGTTTGTAAGCGTAAGTTGTATATAAAGACATGTACATGGTCGTACAAAACTACAAACAGGTACCGTAGATCCAATTGTTTCTATAAAAAATGGCGTTCACCGTATCGGTAAACGCCATATTTAAAAGTATATGATCCTAAATGGATTTAATTTGTTCTTAGGCTTTCTTCTACAAGCTCTTCAACATATTTGCGAACAACTTCATTAGAGAAACGTGTCGTTACGTCAAATGCAAATGCATGTACCAACAGGATACGTGCAGACTCTTCACCAATTCCTCTTGCTCTCAAATAAAATAAGGCTTCATTATCAAACTGACCGATGGTACATCCGTGTGAACATTTTACGTCATCTGCAAAGATCTCCAATTGTGGCTTGGTGTAAACCGCCGAATTGTCCGACATCAACATATTATTGTTCTGTTGAAAAGCATTTGTTTTTTGAGCATCCTCACGCACAAAGATTTTTCCATTGAAAACCGCAATGGACTTGTCCTGTGTAATATTTTTATACCATTCGTAAGACTCACAATGTGGCTTAAGGTGGTCTACAATGGTATGATTATCGACCAATTGATCACCTGCAGTTAAGTTGATTCCATATAAATGGCTCTCCACATGTGCTGCATCCAAGCGAACATTGATATTGTTACGGATAAAAGAAGCGCCAGGAAAATTACAGTTGTAATTATTATAAAGGCTATCTTTTTCTTGGTATACCTCTGTATGATTAAAGTAACGGCTTACAGATTCTGCGAGCTGTAAATAATAATGTTGTACTTTAGCGTTCTCTTTGACGATAATCTCAGAGACCTTATTGTGTACATTATTTGCAGTACCTTCTGCAGTGATAAAGCTTTCGATCAATTCAAGCTCAGCATTTGGCTCGACAACGATCAAATTGCGTGTTTGTGCAAAGAAATCCTCTTTCCCTGTAGCGACATGAATAATCTGTATTGGTTTATCAAGTACAACTCCCTTTTTCAAATGTATAAAAACACCATTTGTAAAAGCAGCCGTATTCAATGCGACCATAATATTGTCTGACTTATCCGCATATTTAGCAAAATGGCTCTCGAATGCAGGCTCTGAAGTGGCTTCATCCATTGGAATAACCGTCAGTCCCTTCACATTTTCTAATTCACTTACCGCTAACACATACTGACCATTCACCAAGATAATACGGTAGGCATCCAATTGAGGAATCTCCCCTGCACTAAAGTCTAAGCCTTCGATATCCACATCGACATCAAGCGCATAAGGCTTATTGATAATACTGTGGATGTTTGTATATTTCCATTCTTCATTCTTAACGGTGGGAAAGCCTGCTGCTTCGAAACGCTCGAATGCAAGTTGGCGGGCCTCCACGAAAAACGAAGGTTCGTCTGAAACGCCCTGCTCTTTGAAAGCTCCCAACACTTGTTGAAGTAATGATTCTGAAACTAATGTACTCATGTTATTTTTTAATCAAATCGCCAAAATTCTCTTCCAATCCTATTTACTCAGGTAAAAGATTAGGCGTTTTGTGTATCATATTCTTTTAACCAATCGTATCCTTTTTCTTCGAGCTCCAAAGCCAATTCTTTAGGTCCCGATTTCACGATACGGCCATTGTACAATACGTGAACAAAATCTGGAACGATATAATCCAACAAACGTTGGTAGTGTGTAATAACAATAAAAGCATTGTCTTTAGAGCGCAATTGATTCACGCCATTTGCAACGATACGAAGTGCATCGATATCCAAACCAGAATCTGTCTCATCCAAAATAGATAATTTCGGATTCAACATCGCTAATTGAAAAATTTCGTTACGCTTTTTCTCACCACCGGAGAATCCTTCATTTAAAGAACGGTTAGCCAAATTAGCCGAAAACTCAACCAATTTTTGCTTGTCTTTTACCATTTGTAAAAATTCCTTCGCTTCCATTGGAGGAAGGCCTTTATACTCACGAATATCATTTACAGCTGTTTTCAAGAAATTGATATTCGATACGCCCGGAATCTCAACAGGATATTGAAAAGCCAAAAACAGCCCTTCACGTGCGCGGTCCTCAGGTGAAAGATCCAATAAATCTACACCGTCCAATAGTGCAGAACCTTCACTTACTTCATATGATTCACGTCCTGCCAATACATTACCTAATGTACTTTTACCAGCACCATTTGGTCCCATAATCGCATGAACTTCTCCAGCTTTTACTTCTAGGTTTAACCCTTTTAATATTTGTTTGTCTTCTACAGACGCATGTAAATTTTTAATGCTTAACATTTTATTCGTATTGAGTATGGTGTAATGTAGCGTCATAAACTACATTCCCAATGATTTTTTATCTATCCTACTGAACCTTCTAATGAAATTGCCAATAATTTTTGAGCTTCTACAGCAAACTCCATCGGCAATTGATTTAATACTTCCTTTGCATACCCGTTGACAATTAAACCAACAGCTTTCTCAGAATCGATCCCACGTTGATTCAAATAGAATACTTGGTCCTCACCGATTTTGGAAGTAGTCGCCTCATGCTCTAATTTGGCTGTCTTATTTCTATTTTCGATATAAGGGAATGTATGTGCCCCACATTTATCACCGATCAATAAGGAGTCACATTGTGTAAAGTTACGTGAGTTGTCTGCATTTGGACCGATTTTCACTAAACCTCTATAACTGTTGTGGCTCTTACCGGCAGAAATACCTTTAGAAATAATTTTAGATTTCGTGTTTTTACCCAAATGAACCATCTTCGTTCCTGTATCAGCTACCTGATAATTACGTGTCATGGCTACAGAGTAAAACTCGCCAATAGAGTTATCACCCTTTAAAATCACCCCGGGGTATTTCCATGTAATTGCAGAACCAGTTTCTACCTGTGTCCAGGAGATTTTACTGTTATCGCCCTTACAGATTCCACGCTTGGTTACAAAGTTATAAATACCACCTTTTCCATCTTTATCACCAGGGTACCAGTTTTGCACGGTAGAATATTTAATATCAGCATCGCGTTCGGCAATCAATTCAACCACTGCAGCATGCAGCTGGTTTTCATCACGCATAGGCGCAGTACATCCCTCCAAATAAGAAACATAAGCTCCCTCATCTGCAATGATCAACGTGCGTTCAAATTGTCCGGTATTCTGTGCATTGATACGGAAATAGGTAGATAATTCCATTGGACATCTAACGCCTTTTGGAACGTAAACAAAGGATCCGTCCGAAAACACTGCAGAATTCAACGCTGCATAAATGTTATCTGTCTGTGGAACTACTGTACCCAAATATTTTTTCACCAGGTCAGGATGCTCTTGCACAGCCTCACCAAATGAACAGAAAATAACACCTTGTTCTTTTAATTTCTCACGAAACGTTGTTTTGACAGATACCGAGTCAAAGACAGCATCTACCGCCACAACTCCTGCCAATATTTTTTGCTCATCCAAAGGAATCCCCAATTTTTCAAAGGTAGCAATCAACTCAGGGTCAACTTCATCAATCGAATTAAGCTGTGGTTTTGCTTTCGGGGCTGCATAGTAGGAAATCTCTTGAAAATCAATTTCAGGAGCTTTGAAATTCTGCCAACTAGGCATTCTTAACGTCAAGAAATGACGGAAAGCTTTTAATCTCCATTCCAATAGCCATTCAGGTTCATTCTTTTTTGCCGAAATAAAACGAACCGTATCCTCAGTAAGGCCTTTGGCTGCAATTTCCATCTCGATATCTGTCGTGAACCCGTATTTATATTCTTCGAGCTCCAGCTCTTTTAACAAATCGTCGTCTTTAGTACTCATATTGCGCTCTCACGGTTTAACTAATTTGGGAGGGCTTCACCTCCGCACCTATCGAACTGCAAAGTTACAATTTCAAAGCCAATAAAACAGCATTTAATAGCACCATACGAAGGCCTTTTTAATAAAAAAATGACATTTATCACTCCATTTCATTAAAATGAGCACATTTCAATCGATTATGACAGTCAAATGATTTTACATCGATTAAAATTATAACTAAACAATCATAATATAGCTAAAATCTATTAATCATCAATAATTTTGTATATTTTTAAATTTCCAAATATAATTTTGTATATTTACAAATACTATTGATTATTAAGACTTAAGATATGCCCTTTGTACCGGATAAAACAGATTTAAAAATTCTTAAACTATTACAAGAGAATGGTCGTATAACTAATTTGCAACTAGCATCTAGCATCGGACTATCTCCCGCACCAACTTTAGAGCGTGTGCGAAAACTGGAAAACTCTGGCTTCATCAAAAGTTACCATGCTTTTGTAGACGAGGAGAAACTGGGACTCGGAATAAAATCGTTTATCCAGATCTCACTCGATTTCCATACACATAACGCTATCCCTGAGTTTGTTGCTGCTGTCAAAATGATACCCGAGGTGACCGAATGCCACCACGTCACAGGCAATTGTGATTTCATCCTCAAGGTTTACGTAAAAGATATCAAAGCTTATGAAGGCGTCATCATGGAAAAAATCTCCAAAATACCTTTTGTAAAGACATTCCAAACCATGATGATTATGTCAACCAGCAAAAAAGAACCAATTATTCCTTTAGAATATTAAGCGAATAGAATATTAAGCGAAGGAATAAGCCCAATCAAAAATATCATTACCGGAATCTCGCTTTTGGACGTATTTGCTCCATGCGACGATCACCGGCAATGATGTTTATTTAACTCAAGACAAAACTTAAACCAGGCGCCAATCAATTGGGTCTTTACCATGTTCCATCAAATATTGGTTTGCGCGTGAAAAATGCTTACTACCAAAAAAACCACGATAGACAGACAACGGTGAGGGATGAACCGCCATTAGTATAAGATGCTTCTTAGCATCAATAAGCACACTTTTCTTTTGGGCATAACTTCCCCACAACAGAAATACCACATGTTCACAACGCTCCGAAATGGCATGAATAATACTATCTGTAAAAATCTCCCAACCTTTCTTCTGATGTGAACCAGCTAAATGCGCCTGTACTGTCAATGTCGCATTCAACAACAACACCCCCTGCTTGGCCCAATACGTCAAATCGCCAGCATGCGGCTCAACAAAACCGGGTATATCGTCTTGTAATTCCTTAAAGATATTTTTTAAGGATGGCGGCAAAGCAATCCCTTCTGGCACAGAGAAAGACAAGCCGTGCGCCTGCCCATCATTATGGTAAGGATCCTGCCCTAAGATAACTACTTTTACCTGATCCAATGGCGTCAGCTTAAAAGCATTCATCACTAGATCTGCCGGTGGAAACACTTTCGTTTTCTGCCGCTCTTCTTGCACAAAAGTAGACAGCTGTTTCATATAAGGCTGACCAAACAAAGGCTTTAGCACAGGAGCCCAAGAATCATCGTATTGCTTTTCCATACCCCAAACATAGATAAAGTTGCATATAAAGGCAAATTTATCCACATAAGCTCTTCTTAAGGGACTACAGCAAAAAAACACGAGCACATCTCGTTTATCCATATCCTCTTCAGGGGAAAAACACATTTTTACAAAATAACCACCTGAACGAGTTGCTTAAACGGTGAAATTAACGGATATTTGCAGAATTAAATTGAATACAAATATTTTAAACAAAGATTTATGTCAAATCTCGTTAGAATCATTATTTGCAGTGCATTGCTTATCGGAACAGTTGCCTTATTCTGGACCGGAAATTGGGGATGGGGAATCTTAGGTATCTTGATCACGATCTTAGGTTTTGTTACTGTATTTTTCCACGAATATATGCTGATTGCGCAATGGTATATGCGTAAACAAAATATGGCCGCAGCTGAAAAATGGCTACGTAAAATCACCAACTACGAAAAGCAATTGATCCCACAACAGCACGGTTACTACAATATGCTGATCGGATTGATCGAATCACAACGTGCACCTATGCAATCTGAAAAATATTTTAAGAAAGCATTGGCATTGGGTCTACATATGGACCATAATATCGCCTTAGCAAAATTGAGCCTAGCCGGTGTAGCCATGGCTAAGCGCAATAAGCGTGAAGCCGAAAAACTTCTTCAAGAAGCTAAAAAAGCAGATAAAAATAAATTATTAGCTGATCAGATCAAAATGATGAAAGACCAGATGGGCATGATGGACAAACAGCAGATCAGATACAATCGATAATATCGAATAATCAAAAAAAGCTTCGAAGTATAACTTCGAAGCTTTTTTTGTCAAGAGCCAAAATCTATTATTTCTTTAATGAAATAGGAACTTCCAAAAATTCACCCTCCTCTGTACTGCTCTCAAATACCAGTTTAATCATAACCGGCTTATCCGTTTTCTTCCAATCCTTTACAATCACCTGTATATCCACAGGCTTATCTTCTTCTAGCAAATAGTGCAGATAATTCTGCTTATCTTCAAATTTAACCAAAACATTTCCCATCTGAATCGTTGAAAAGAAATGGGGTTGTTTCTTCTGATCCAACACTTGGGTGGAAAAGGTATTCATTTTATATTCCCGCGGATCGGTACTATAAGATGTCGCAAACAAATTGATCACCAATTCATTCTTACCCTCATCGAAGTGAAATTCCTTTACATCGAATTGAATATCGTCGACAACCAGCAATGAATCTGCTGACTGAGCCTTTACAAGCCCACCTCCAAGAAAGAGCATCAAGACAACAACATATCTAAAAAAAACATTCATATCATATTATACTTAAAAAAGCCACGAAGACCGTGGCTTTGACTATTATTGTGTTATCGTTTCAAAATTACGCCCGCAACCGATCGGCAGATCGGATTAACTTTTCATCTTTACGTACTCCACCCATAGCTAACGCACAGAAAATAATCGAAATTGGCAACAAAAAGAAACCTACCCCGATATTCCCGGCACCTAAAAACTGGCTCACGGTGGCAAGATGAGTACTTGCAGAAGAGTATAACCAGATTGCAAATAAGATGATCGCCACAATCTCTACCCATATAAGCAAAAGTTGAACTTTACGCTTTTTAAATTTAAATATCGTAAATAGCGGAAGCCCTCCCAATAACACGGTCACCACAGTCTGGAGAATATAACCAAATCCCCCCTCATGTACCGACTGGCCAGCAGCAACACTATACACACCAGTCACCTTCACATTTTTTCCTAAACCCACTAAATCGCTATAATTAACATAGGGAAATAGAAACAAGCCAAATATGACTAATCCTGCTATCAGCAAATAAACAGTTTGGATACGTTGAATCATAGTTTAATTTTTGTATATCAACAAACTTAGATAAATTGATTTTCATATGCAATATAATTGCGACCGAAAAAACAACCAACCCTACAGCTCTATAAACACCAAAACAATCAAACCTGACATTTTGTTGTATTTTTTTACATCATACCAAAGCGCTTCTTTTTAGAAAGCTTTATCTTTGCGAAAAAAAAATACGATGTTATACATATACGGAGCAACCGCTCATGCTAAAACTGCGGTAGATGTAGCAGAAGATTTAGCGATTGAAATTGGCGGTCTTATTGACAAATCGCTACTAATTGAAGATGTATTTGATTACGAGGTTCAACTTCATCATGAATCAAAAGGCACGGAAGAAAATTTCTTTGTCGCAGTCAAGAATCCTGGTCTTCGCCAAAGGATTGTGTCAGAAAACACAAACTGGAACTTCCAGACCCTCATCCATCCCAAAGCCTACGTATCAAAAAGAGCCGAAATTGGTGAAGGCACCATTATTCTCCCTGGCGCTTCGATCGCTCCAGATGTACAAATAGGCAACCACTGCGTTATTGCCGGTTCCGCCGTTATCGAAAGTAATACCATAATTGAAGATTTTGTCAACATCGGACCAAATGTCTCGATCGGAGCAAACGTTCTAGTAGGCCGCGGTTCAGAAATTAAAGCAAATACACGTATCGAAGACGAAGAAACTATCCCAAAAGAAAGTATAATCGCTTAATTAAATCCCCGCGGAATGAAACTGCAAATCGTATAGTTTTTTATAATAACCATCAAAAGATAGCAATTCCTGATGCGTTCCGATTTCCTTGATTTCGCCTTTATCCAACACAATAATCTTGTCCGCCTTCTGAATGGTGGACAAGCGGTGGGCAATAACAATCGATGTTCTTCCTTTCATGAGATTATCAATTGCATGTTGGATCATTTCTTCCGTTTCGGTATCTACCGAAGAAGTCGCTTCATCCAAAATAAGAATCCGAGGATCGTGTACCAAAGCCCGTATAAAAGAAATCAATTGAGCCTGCCCCGCAGATAAGGTTGCTCCCCGCTCTTTCACATCATAATCATAGCCCCCAGGCAGTCGCATAATAAAATCATGCGCGCCCACTTCTTTTGCTGCCTCGATTACCTGTTCTCTAGATATCCCAGGATCACCCAATGTGATATTATTGATGACGCTATCCGAGAAGAGGAATACATCCTGCAATACCGTCGAAATGGTATTTCTCAGATAATCGAGATCATAATCCCGGATATTACGGCCATCCAATAGAATTTCACCTTTATTGATTTCATAAAAACGGCTCAGAATATTAATTGTAGAAGATTTTCCGGCACCAGTAGCCCCAACTAAAGCTAGAGTCTCGCCCGGATTAACTTTAAAGTTAACATCCTTTAGAACCCAGTTCTCCTCATTATAGGCGAACCAAACATCGCGAAACACAATCTCCCCTTTGATGTGTGCAGGTTCCAACGTCCCCAAATTTGGTGTCTTTTCATCGGTGTCCAAAACTTCAAAAATACGTTCAGCGCTCACCATACCCATTTGAAGTGTATTGAATTTGTCAATAAGTTCCCGAATGGGCCTAAAGATCATATTGATATACATGATAAAGGCCACAACTACACCCGGAGAGATCACATCACCCATAATTTGTTTGGAACCAAACCACACCAATAATCCCAAAGCAATGGCCATGATAATTTCCAAAACAGGAAAAAAGATAGAGAAGTACCAATTGGTTCGAATATGTGCATTTCGATGTTGTGCATTAATTTCTTTAAACTTATCCATTTCCTGCTTTTCACGCGCAAAATATTGGATAATACCGACTCCCGTAATGTGTTCCTGCAAAAAGGTATTTAAATTGGAAACCCATTTCCTCACATCAATAAAAGCAGATTTCATCGCCTCTTTAAAAACGTAAGTTGCCGCTACCATCAAGGGCATGGGTATTAAAACAATCAATGTCAGCTTCCAATCGGAGTAAAACATCACAACCAGAATAACAACCAGCTGCAATAAATCACCGATAATCTGGATCAAGCCCTCAGAAAAAATATTGGAAAGAGTCTCCAGATCAGAAATGGTACGTGTAATCAGTTTTCCCAACGCCGTACGATCAAAATATTTTAGCCTGAGTTGAACAATGTGGTTAAATACCTGAATCCGGATATCGCGGATGACCGACTGCCCCAGGGTATTTGTCATTAGGGTATGGTAATAACGAATCAAGGTCTGCAGAATAACCAATGCCAACATCGCTATCAGCATGAGGGACAAGCCGCTTGTATCGAAGTTTAAAATATAGCTATCTAATGTATGCTGAATTAGCATAGGCAAAGCGGGCGCCACGGCGGCCAACAATATCGTTAGAACGACCGATATCCAAAATGACACATGGTAGGGTCGCATATAGCGACTCATGCGTTTCACTAAATTGATATCGTAGGTTTTACCAGTTATTTTATCTTGACTCACGTTAAATTCTATATCTATTAAATTCTATATATAAGGATATGCCACTTCTGTTAAATACAAACCATGTGCAGGTACAGAAACGCCCGCTTTTCCACGGTTTTTACTTTGAATAACATCTTGCATAAATGAAACGGACTTGCCTTTTATCCCTATTTCCAACGATGTCCCTACAATGGCACGCACCATATTGCGCAAAAAGCGATCTGCAGTTATGTGAAAAACGAGATGTTGTTCAGTATGCCATACCCACTCTGCTCTACGAATATCGCAAATATTTGTAAACACCTGCGTATGAGACTTACTAAAGCATTCGAAATCTTGTTTACCCAATAAGAATTGCGCAGCTTCATTCATCTTTTCAACATCCGGACGATCGCGCATAAAACATGAATAGGGATAGATAAAAGGATCTTTATGAAAATGAAGATGGTATTCATATGATCTTTGTGTCGCATCGAAGCGAGCATGTGCTTCGGGTTCCACTTCGATCAAGCGCTTAACGGCCACATCAAAAGGCAATAAGGCATTGAGCGAATGAATAAAACGATCAGCTTTTTGCAGAATACCCACAGGAGCTGCATCAAAATGCGCATACAATTGCTTAGCATGAACACCTGTATCTGTACGGCCAGCCCCCGTTGTTTCAATGGGCTCCCGCAGCAGGGTTTCAAGCGCTTTATTCAGCACTTCCTGCACGGAAATTGCATTATTCTGAATTTGCCAACCATGATATCCCTGCCCGAAATAGGCTATTTCCAAAAAAAAACGTCTTTTATCCATTATACGCAACAAAGGTACGTTTTTCCAAATGAGCATCATTTCTTCGCGGAACGAATTTGCTCATTTTCATCATTATTTAATCCTTACATGACAAAACTAATTGTTTTGCACTTCCTTTTTACTCGAATCTGCTTGGTGAGTAATTCGGTATCCAGAGGCACCAACGCTATAGCAAACTCCTACCATCTTCGCCCTGCGACCACAGTAAGTCCACCGTGAGTCCACGTTGAGTCCACCTTTTTAAGTACATTCAATGCGGGAGCACCATGGCCGCAATATGGTCGCACCCCGAACTTATCCCCTAGTTGTGCATAACACAGGGCTAAAAAGGCTATAGTAAATCGACCAGATTTTCAAAAGCCATGCCGCGTGATGCTTTCAATAAAACTGTGGCATCAGTTATCGGCTTTTCGCTGATTGCTTGTTTTGCTTCGGCAGTAGTTTCATAAAACTCACCACCTTCATACCGATGCGCGAAAAATTCTTTGCCGACAAAAATTTTGCGATCTGCCGGAATAGATCTTACGTTTTCAACAATTTTTTTATGTTCCTCAAATGATTCCGCCCCCAATTCAAACATATCACCTAATACCATAGCTTTCTTATCCGCTTCAATAATCCGGATATTATCCAGCGCAGCGGCCATGCTTGTTGCATTGGCATTATAATAATCGCAGATCAGCGTATTGTGGGCCGTCTTCATAATCTGCGAGCGATTATTCGTGGGTGTATAGCCTTCAATACCCCGATTGATCGCCTCGGAAGAAACGCCAAAATGCAGACCTACTGCAATTGCTGCAAGAAAGTTTTCGGTATTATAAGAACCTGTTAACTGTGTATCAATTACATAATATTCGGCCATGCCCTTTTTTTGCCATTCAATTTGCAAGAGGGGATTTGCTTTAAGAAGCTTTCCAATCACGTCATTATCTTCCGAAAAACCATAAGTGACAATGTTAGCTACCTGGCGATCAGAAGCCATTTCTTTAAGGTGTGGATTATCGGCCTGCAAAAATAATACACCTTGATGGTCTTGCAGCCAATCGTATAGCTCACCTTTAGTTTTCTTCACTCCTTCAAAAGACCCAAAACCTTCTAGATGGGCTTTACCAACGTTAGAAATCAAACCATGTGTCGGTTCGGCAATTCCACATAACAAAGCTATTTCTTCCAAATGGTTTGCCCCCATTTCGATGATTGCCAGCTCAATGGAATCATCTATTGCCAATAGTGTTAAGGGAACACCAATATGATTATTCAAATTTCCTTTTGTCGCGTATGCTTTATACTTTTGTGAAACAACGGCATACAATAGTTCCTTCGTAGTCGTTTTTCCATTCGTACCCGTCACCCCAATAATTGGAATATGTAGCTGGTGTCTGTGGTAATTTGCAAGCTGCTGTAGTGTTTTTAAAACATCATCAACAAGAATATACGCTTCTCCTTTTCGGTAGGTCTCTTCATCAATAACAACATATTTAGCGCCCATTTCAAGTGCTTTCTCGGCGAAAGTATTCCCATTGAAATTAGCACCTTTTAAGGCGAAAAAAATACTATCCTTTTCAATTTTACGTGTATCCGTTGTAATATTTGGATACTGCTTATAAATCTGATAGAGCGATTGGATGTCCATGTTGAGAAATTTGTTGAACAAACTTAGAGAAATTGCTTTTTAAATGCAATACAATTGAACTCCATATAGACAATTTAGGACTCTTAATCGTTCTAAACATCCTTTTGTGGCTATATGAACTCAATCAAAGGTATCCAAAACACGCAATATTTCAAGATACAAGTGCACGCTTCATGCCATGGTAGCATGCTAGAATTGTCGTTTCAATCGGTTTGCACAAACGTGACCGATAACGTTTGCGCATTTATTTTGATGGATTTCCTTTAAGGAAGGCTTTAATATTGGTAATTTCATTGACCAATTAAACAATTTGGAATGCGAACGATCATACTTTCCTTTTTTTTAATTCCTTTTTTTCTTTTTGCTGCGGAAGTAAAGAGTTATGATTTTGTCGTGGCAAAAGATGGTACGGGAAATTTCACAACAATTCAAGACGCCATTGATGCTGTCCCTGATTTTCGAAAAAATGAAACGGAAATATATATCAAAAACGGGACATATCGCGAAAAAATCATCCTCCCGGGGAGCAAGCAGTTTGTTACATTAGTCGGTGAAGATAAATTTAAAACGATTATCAGTTATGACGATTATGCGCAAAAGAAAAATCGTTTTGGTGAGGAAATGGGTACTTCTGGCTCAGCAAGTTTTTATTGCTATGGGGACGATTTTACGGCCATAAACCTTTCTTTCGAAAATCTGGGACGCCCTTGGCGACCTTATGCCAAAGTAATCTTCATGCATTGTAACCTTCCCAAATTTATTGAAGACAAAGGTTGGCACAACTGGGGCAAAGAGTCAAATGAGAAAACAGCTTATTTCGCAGAATATAAAAACAAAGGCGCGGGCTCAATGTCACAAAATCGTGTCAAATGGAGTTGCCTGTTAACAGATAGAGAGGCCGATAGCCTTAATTTCCAACGTGTACTCAAGGATTGGGTACCAAACCTTACATTTGATCGATAAATAATGACCGGTAACGATTGCATAAGTTTTTCATCCAAGTTAGGGACAAAGAATGTACAATTGCTTTTACAAATAACCATTTTTAAACCAAAATGTAAAAAATGAATTCGTTTAAAAAGCACTATTCACGTACATTGAAATCCGCTCTTGGATTGTTGCTCGTGCTACCACAGCTGTGTATAGCCCAAGAGCCTGCCCATCCTATCGTACAACAGGTCGAATTTAAGAAAGACACGTTAAATATCGGCAATTATGGCACTAAAGGTGACGGTCAATTACTTAATACAGCGTCAATCAACCAAACGATCCATACGTGTAGCGAACATGGCGGCGGTCTGGTACTGATCCCTGCCGGAATTTGGTTGACAGGGCCTATTGAAATGCAGAGCAATGTAAACCTGCACCTCAAACGAGATGCCGTACTGCTTTTCACCAAGGACTTTGATCAATATAAGCTTGTTGAATCTAATATCCATTTATCGAAATCCAACACAAGGACTGCCAAGAAGATCAGTCAATTTATAGCGGGAAGTACAGACAAATGCTTAACGATCAAAAATTAGGAACGCGATGAGAAAGTTATTTTTAATTCTTTTAAACCTTGCAGCACTTGTTCCATTTTCTGGATTTGGCCAACAAAAGCCTTTTTCTGAGCAGATGGCTAAAACTGTACTTGAACAGCTCTATCCGGATTCATTATTCAACAGGACCGACAAATTTCCAAAATGGTCATACGATATGGGGGTTATTTTTGAAGGCCTGACAGATGTGTGGCGCAATACGGCAGACGCTACCTATTTTAATTATATGCAATCGCGCATGGATGCTTATCTCAGCATTCCAGATTCGATTAAAAACTATGATGCATACGATTTCAATATCGACAATATCAAAAATGGCACCGCGCTATTAACACTTTACAAAGTAACCGGTAAAGAAAAATATCTAAAGGCCTGCCACCAATTATATGCACAGCTTCAAAAGCACCCTCGCACACATGAAGGTGGATTTTGGCATAAGAAAATTTATCCTTACCAAATGTGGCTAGATGGTTTGTACATGGGACAACCTTTTTATGCAGAATATGCAAGCCTAATGGATATTCCTGCTGCTTTTGACGATATCGCCAACCAGTTTAGCTACATGGAAAAAAACGCGCGTGACAAGAAAACAGGTCTGCTGTATCATGGCTGGGATGAATCAAGAAAGGAAAGCTGGTCAAACCCCAAAACAGGTTTATCGTCACACTTCTGGGCTAGGGGTATGGGCTGGTATGTAATGGCGCTTGTCGATATATTGGACTATTTCCCAGAAGAGCATCCACGAAGACAAGAACTCCTTGCAATCTTAAACAGAACGTTATCCGCAATTGTCAAGTATCAGGATGTCAAAACCGGCGTTTGGTATGACATTGTGGATCTGGGGACAAGAAAAGGAAATTACCTAGAATCTTCGGCCTCAAGTATGTTTGTATTTGCATTGGCAAAATCACTACGCAAAGGTTATATTCCAGCTTCATTTCAGAAAAATCTGGATCGGGGCTACCAAGGGCTTGTACAACAATTCATCACCCCTGCTGGAGAAAACCGTGTTAATCTCACAAAGACTGTTCAAGTTTCTGGTTTGGGAGGAAAAAATTATCGCGATGGCAGCTTTGCGTATTATATGAGCGAACCAGTCGTTACCAATGATCCCAAAGGAGTCGGTGCTTTTATCCTTGCCGCATCCGAAGTTGAATTTGCAAAGGAACAAAAGGGCAACAAAAGGCGCACTGTCACATTGGACAATTATTTCAACAACGAATATAAAAAGACTGCATCGGGGCAAATTAAACCCTACCACTATCTTTGGGATGGTGACGACAACAACGGGTTTTCCCTATTGGGTAGGGTATTTGAAAAAAATGGTGGTCAATTAAACACATTAAGAACAGCACCTACATTACAGAATCTCTCAAAATCCAACGTCTATATCATCGTAGACCCCGACACAGAGAAAGAAACTGAGCATCCGCATTTTATGAATGAAACCGACGCCCAACAGATTACGCAATGGGTTAAACAGGGCGGTGTACTCGTTCTTTTCTTAAATGATAGCGGCAACTGCGAAATCAGCAGATTCAATACCTTTGCACAAAAATTTGGCATCACATTCAATGAGGATAGTCGCAATCGAGTGAAAGGAAATGACTTTCAGACGGGAGCAATTGCTATTCCAAAAGGTAACGCCGTATTTCCGAGTACGGCAAAAATATATATCAAGGAAATTTCAACATTACAGGTAAACGCTCCAGCCCAAACATTGATTCAAGACCATGGTGATACCATCATTGCTACGGCAAAATATGGAAAAGGTACCGTATTTGCAATTGGAGACCCCTGGTTATATAATGAGTATACCGATGGAAGAAAGCTACCTAAGGAATATGAGAACTTTACTGCAGCGAATGATTTAGTACACTGGTTATTCAAACAGATCAACAACTAGAGACCATGAGAAAAATAAGTATGCTAAGTTTCATCGCGGTATCAGTGTTTCATAATTACTGTACAGGACAGACTGTGCGCACTAAAGATTCAGTGGACGAAAAGATGCTTCAGTACCAGTTGTCAAATGGCGCCTGGCCCAAACAGTTGGTAGACAAAAGTTTGGAGATCGGGACAATACAATCAAATACAACTTTGAGGAGGTTTCAGAGGAGCGTAGAAATGGCTATGCCTGTTTTGGCAACTGGCCGGAAAAGCTGATCCAAAAGGACTATCCAAAGTGGAAAAAACAATACAAAATTCAATAATAAAACTTTCAGATGTTACTGACACAACATACTATACATACAATCAATTCTGATCTCATCAGCAAGCCGACAGAATCCTCTTTCCTCTATCCGGAAAAGATTCTTCAATTTGGCACCGGTGTATTGCTCAGAGGCCTCCCAGATTATTTTGTCCATAAAGCAAATCAAAAAAAACTGTTTTGCGGTAGAATCCTCGTTGTAAAGTCAACAAGTTCGGCCGGTGCTGATGCTTTCGAACAGCAGGACAATCTATACACATTATCTATTAAAGGAATAGAAGATGGTGAAGAGATTTCACATTACGAAATCAACAATTCGATTTCTCGTGTATTGGCGGCCAACCAAGATTGGTCCGAAATATTAAAAAGTGCTGAAAATCCGGATCTGGAAATTGTTTTCTCCAACACTACCGAAGTCGGCATTGTTATGAGTGAAGACACGATCAATGACGCACCCCCCACTTCTTTTCCAGGAAAACTTTTAGCGATCCTCTATCGCAGATTTGTTTACTTCAATGCGGATAAAAACAAGGGCTTAACCGTCGTCCCTACCGAACTGATTACCGACAATGGAACTAAACTGAAATCGATCGTCACAGCCTTAGCTAAGCTGAACGAACTCTCAGAAAAGTTTATGGACTGGCTTGATACCGCCAATGACTTTTGTAACACGCTGGTCGATCGCATCGTCCCCGGTGCATTGCCTTTAGCAGAATACACGAAAACCTGCGCTTTATTGGGCTACGAGGATCAATTGATGATTATGGCTGAGCCCTTTCGCTTATGGGCGATAGAAGCTAATTCTGAACGTGTGCAACAACGCCTTTCTTTTGCATTGGCAGATCCGAATGTCATGTTGGTTCCTTCAATTGAAAAGTACAAGGAAATCAAATTAAGGCTCCTCAATGGAACGCATTCCTTAAGTTGTGCACTTGCCCTTCTTGCGGGCTTCGAAACAGTAAAGGAGGCCATGCAAAATACAGCATTCAATCAATTTATACGTCTTTTAATGCAAGATGAAATTGGTCCCGCCATTTTAAGCGACAGTATTTCTGTTGCCGATATCAACGATTTCTCATCCAAAGTCATCGACCGCTTTGCCAATCCACATCTGGAACACAAATGGGAATCCATCGCTTTAAATTATAGCTCAAAAATGGCAATGCGCAATATTCCGCTGCTAAGAAAGTGGTATACAACGCACAATAAAGCTCCTCAACTCTTCGCACTTGGATTTGCGGCTTATCTCTATCTATTAAAATCCAAGCTGAACGGTGATCAATATGAGCAATTGATTAATGGACGGACGGTTGTACTTCAGGACGAATTGGCACCGAGATTACATGTCGCCTGGAGCAATCCAGATAAACTCGTTCATACCGTGCTTTCAGATACGGATTTATGGGGGATCAATTTAACGGAGTTTCCTCATTTTGAAGAAACAGTCAACCAGAAATTGCAACAGATCATTGAAAAAGGGGCATTAAAGGCACTCGAAATTTCATCAGTTCTTGACAATAAAAAGTATAAATAGCGCTACAGATGAAAAACAACGTATTAAAGATACATCCCAAAGACAATGTTTTGGTCGCCTTACAAGATCTCAAAAAAGGTGATGCGATTTCGTTTGAGGGCAAACATTATATTCTACAGGAAGATATTCCTGCCAAGCATAAATTTTTTATGCAGGATATGCAGTTTGGTGACGAAATCTATATGTATGGGGTTCTCGTGGGAAAAGCGCAATTTGATATCCCACAGGGAAGCATCATGAATACCGACAACACCAAACATGCAGCCGAGCCTTACCATTTCAGGTCTTCACATTATCACTGGGAAAAGCCTGACGTTTCAAAATTTGACGGAAGAACTTTCAATGGTTACCTCCGTCCGGACGGCCGTGTAGGCACCGCAAATTACTGGTTATTTATCCCAACCGTTTTCTGCGAAAACCGAAATCTTGATGTTATCAAAGAGGCATTATACAATGAGCTTGGTTATTCAGTCTCTGGAAAATACAAGAACTTCACCCATCAGCTGTTAAAAGCCTATGAAAAGGGAGAAACACTGGATATGACCTCCCTCGGGCAGCTAAACACAATTACGCAGCAATCGGATCGCATATTCAAAAACGTGGACGGCATTAAATTTTTGAATCATCAGGGTGGTTGTGGCGGAATTCGACAAGATGCAGCCATCTTGAGTAAGTTACTTGCCGCCTATGCCGACCATCCGAATGTCGCAGGTATTACGGTATTAAGTTTGGGCTGCCAAAATTTACAGCTGAACGATCTAGTCAACGATATCAAGTTGCGTAATCCGGATTTTGACAAACCACTGTACTTATTTGAACAGCAGCAATCCAAAAGTGAGGAACAATTACTGAAAGAGGCGATACTACAAACTTTTATGGGCCTGACAGAAATTAATAAACTTGGAAGACAGCCGGTACCATTGAGCAAATTAACCTTAGGTGTAAAATGCGGTGGTAGCGATGGGTTCAGCGGTATTTCTGCCAATCCCGCAGTCGGTTATACTGCCGACCTTTTAGTTGCTCTTGGCGGAAAGGTACTGTTGGCCGAATTTCCAGAATTATGTGGTGCCGAGCAGAATCTAATAGACCGTACCATCGATCCAAAGGCTGCCAATAAATTCATCGATCTGATGACCGCTTATAGCAATGCTGCCGAGGCTGTTGGTTCGGGTTTTTATATGAATCCATCTCCAGGAAATATCCGCGATGGACTTATCACGGATGCTATAAAAAGTAATGGTGCCGCGAAAAAAGGTGGTACTTCGCCTGTTGTAGATGTCTTGGATTATACTGAGGAAGCAACAAAGCCCGGTCTTAATTTGGTCTGTACCCCCGGAAACGATGTTGAGGCAACAACTGGAAAAGCTGCCGCTGGTGCAACACTAATTCTGTTTACAACTGGCCTGGGTACGCCTACCGGAAATCCAATATGCCCGGTCATCAAAGTTGCAACAAATAATATACTGGCAACCAAAATGGCCGACATTATCGATATCAATACCGGTCCTATTATAGACGGTGAGAAATCGATCCAAACCATGGGTGAAGACATTTTAGAATATTGTATCAAAGCAGCTAGTGGTGAAATAACACCTAAGGCTGTCCAATTAAATCAAGACGACTTTATACCTTGGAAAAGAGGTGTGAGTTTATAAAAATAGGATATTGTATGAAAGCTTTTTTAGACGACAACTTTTTATTAAACACAAAAACAGCAGAACAGCTATATCACAGCTATTCAAAGCATTTGCCGATCATTGATTATCATAATCACTTGATTCCTGAACAAATCGCTAATAATGTAAAATTTGACAATATTAGTCAAGTGTGGTTACATGGCGATCATTACAAATGGCGGGCCATGCGGGCCAATGGAGTCAATGAACGTTATATTACTGGCGATGCTTCCGATGAGGAAAAATTTATCAAGTGGGCAGAAACAGTACCTTATACGCTTCGCAACCCGTTACATCACTGGACACACCTCGAGTTACAGCGCTATTTTGGCATCACAGATTTGTTGTCACCAAAGACGGCTGCCAAGATATATGCCGATACAGGCGCTTTGTTACAACAAGACAGCCATTCCGTCCGCGGGTTACTGAAAATGATGAAGGTTGAAGTGGTTTGTACCACTGACGATCCTATCGACAGCCTCGAGTTTCACCAACAATTTGCAAAGGAAAAAGAATCGTTCAAGATGCTTCCCGCCTTTCGTCCGGATAAAGCGATGAACTCCGATGATATTATTGCATTAAATCAATATATCGATAAACTGGAAGCAGTCAGCGACATTCAAATCAATAGCCTTGGGGATTACTTAAACGCGTTAAAAACAAGACATGATTTCTTTGCTGCCAACGGATGTAAAGTATCGGATCACGGCCTGGAACAAATCTATGCCGAAGATTATACCGAACAGGAAATCGTGACGATCTTTGAGAAGATTCGTACAAAAAAGGAAATCTCCCCAACCGAAAATCTGAAATTCAAATCTGCGATGTTGATTTATTTTGCAGAATGGGACCATGAAAAAGGCTGGGTTCAACAATATCACTTAGGAGCATTGCGCAACAACAATGCCCGTATGCATCGTTTGATCGGACCTGATACCGGTTGGGATTCGATCGGAGATTTTAGTCAGGCACGTGCATTGTCAAAATTTTTGAATAAATTAGACAATCAAGATAAGCTAACCAAGACCATCTTGTATAATCTCAATCCTGCCGATAATGAACTTATTGCAACCATGATCGGGAATTTCAATGATGGATCAATTAAGGGAAAAATTCAGTTTGGCTCGGCTTGGTGGTTTCTAGACCAAAAAGACGGAATGACAAAACAAATCAACACGCTGTCAAATATGGGTTTATTGAGCCGTCTCGTCGGTATGTTGACAGATTCTAGAAGCTTCCTTTCATTTCCAAGGCATGAATATTTCAGAAGATTGTTGTGCGACATCTTCGGACAGGACATTGAAAAGGGAGAGATACCACATGATATCGAATGGGTAGGGAAAATCATAACAGATATCAGCTATAATAACGCGAAAGAATATTTTGAATTTTAATGAACATGCAGGGTAAAGTTTTAAGCTTTGGAGAATTGTTGTTGCGGATCTGCCCCGACATCGAACAAGATTGGATTGAACAACATCAGTTGCCTTTTTACGTCGGCGGAGCCGAGCTGAATGTAGCCACAGCCTTAGCGTTGTGGAATGTACCATCATCCTACTTATCTGCAATTCCTCAAAATGCTATCTGTGAAGGTATTGATAGTTACCTTCAACGCAGAAGTATAGACACATCAGCGATGCAGTGGACTGGCGAGAGGTTGGGTATTTACTATCTGCCAAAAGGAAAAGATCTAAAAAATGCAGGTGTCATTTATGATCGTGCGAACTCCTCCTTTGCAAACCTCAAAGTAGGTAGCATTGACTGGGAAGAGGTCTTTGCCGATGTTAAGTGGTTTCATTTTTCAGCCATCTGTCCTGCAATTAGTCAAGATATTGCAGATCTATGCCTGGAGGCCGTAAAAAAAGCACAAGAGAAATCAATCTTTGTATCCTTGGACCTTAATTACCGTGCTAAACTCTGGAAATATGGAAAGGCCCCAAAAGAGATTATGCCCGAAATTGCCCAATATTGCAATTTAATTATGGGCAATATATGGGCTGCTCATCAGATGCTCGGAACCCAGCTAGAGGAACAATTCTTAACTTCTTCTTCCGGATATCAGGAAGAAGATCTATTGGCACAAGCAGATCGTACAAGCAAGGAAATTATATCAGCGAATCCGATTTGTCAGTATGTGGCCAACACTTTTCGTTTTGACTATAAAACCAAGGGAATCAAGTATTATACCACACTGTTTGACAAAGACAGCCTGATTAAATCAACGGAATATACTGCCGAAGAAATTTTGGACAAAGTAGGTAGTGGAGATTGCTTTATGGCAGGCCTGATTTATGGGTTGTATTCCAACCTTTCTCCAAAAGAAACCCTAGCGTTTGCAACGCTCGCAGCATTCGATAAACTATTCATCGCGAGCGACGCAACAACAAGTACAGTGGAAGACATAAAAAAAAGAATGATAGCATGAATTTGAAAGAAATTGTATTAGATAAAATTATAGAGCAGGGGACACTTCCTTTGTTTTTTCATCACGATAAGGCCGAAAGCATAACTATCCTGCGAACTTTATATCAGGCAGGCATACGTGTCTTTGAATTTACAAACCGCGGCCCAGAAGCATTGGCAGTGTTTGAAAGTTTGATTGCCGCAAGGAATTTAGACATGCAAGATCTCTATTTAGGTATTGGCACCATCAAATCGGTTGAAGAAGCGCAACAATTTCTGCAAATTGGTGCAGATTTTATTGTTTCTCCCATTGTAAACCCCTTAGTTGGCTCTCTTGTGCATGAGCAGCATAAGTTGTGGATTCCAGGATGTATGACACCGACAGAAATCTATACTGCGCAACAGCAGCAAGCGGCGCTTATAAAATTATTTCCTGCAAATATTCTGGGGCCGGCATTTATGTCGTCGATAAGAGATCTCTTTAAAGGACAGAAATTTATGCCGACGGGGGGCGTAGAAATCGAAATGGAGAATTTAAAAGCCTGGTTCAAATCCGGGGTTTGCGCAGTAGGCATGGGCAGCAAGTTAATTGACCCCAAAGACACAAGCAATTTATTCGAAAACACTAAAAAAGCACTTGAATTTGTCTCAAAAGCACGATAAACGTCTTCATATAGTGACTTCAAAAAAGTCATGCTGAGGGGCACTTTTTGACAGCAGGAAACAGACACGTACACTAAAAAAATAAACTATTAAACCCATTATGATTAACACGGAGAAAAAGAGTAATTACCGTTGGGTGATATGCTCTCTATTATTTTTTGCTACCACAATCAATTACCTGGATCGGCAGGTGCTGTCCTTGACCTGGAAAGATTTTATTAGTCCTGAGTTTCATTGGACAAATACAGACTATGGTAATATTACAGCACTATTTTCGATCTTTTACGCCATTAGTATGCTATTTGCAGGTCGCTTTGTGGATTGGATGGACACAAAAAAAGGTTTTCTATGGGCAATTGGAATCTGGTCAATTGGTGCCATATTACATGCTTTCTGTGGTATAGCGACCTCAGGAATTGTTGCCGGCGAATGGTTCGTCGGTTTCGAAGGCGCAAAAGAGGCAATTTCTCATGTGAATAATGCAGGCTTAATCATTAGCGTTAGTGTCAACCTATTTATCTTTGCCCGCTTTGTTCTCGCTGTTGGAGAGGCGGGGAATTTTCCTGCCGCGATCAAAGCCACAGCCGAATATTTTCCAAAAAAAGACCGGGCGCTCTCAACAAGTATCTTCAACTCGGGCGCAACTATTGGTGCCCTGGCTGCACCCTTGACCATTCCTGTAATCGCCGCACATTGGGGTTGGGAAATGTCTTTCATCATCATAGGTGCATTAGGCTTCGTTTGGATGGGTTTCTGGATTTTTCTCTATAAAAAGCCACATGAAAATCCAAAAGTCAATGCGGCAGAATTGGCATATATCAATCAAGATGACCATGAACAGCAGTCCGCACATACGGTCGATACGAAACTTCCAAGAACAACCATATCTGAATGCTTAAAATATAAGCAAACCTGGGCATTCGCCTTTGGAAAATTTATGACCGACGGAGTCTGGTGGTTTTTCTTGTTCTGGATGCCAGCTTATCTTTCTGCCGTCTACGACATAAAATCATCGGATACAGAAGGGCAGCTCGCAATTTTTGTGCTCTATGCAATTACTATGTTATCTATTTATGGTGGATGGCTACCGACCTACTTTGTGGAGAAAAAGGGTATGAATGCCTATGAAGGCCGCATGAAAGCCATGCTGTTATTTGCTTTTGTACCATTGGTTGTTCTTTTCGCTCAGCCCTTGGGGCATCTCTCCTATTGGATACCTGTCATTCTGATCGGTTTCGCCGGAGCCGCACATCAGTCCTGGTCCGCCAATATCTTTTCGACCATTGGAGACTCATTCCCAAAACGCTCCATAGCAACTGTTACAGGGATTGGAGGGCTTGCAGGAGGTATTGGAGCCTTTATTATCAACAAGACGTCAGGATGGTTATTTGATTATGCAAAAGAAACACAAATGACTTTTATGGGATTCAAAGGCGAAGAAGCTGGATATTTTATTATCTTCTCTTTCTGTGCGATCGCATATTTAATTGCATGGGTGATAATGAAAACCCTAGTTCCTAAACTTATTTTAATAAAAAATTAACATATATTGCGAAATTTATATTACATTAGCAATATCTTTATAAATATCAATCTAAACCATTTTTTAAACAATGAGCTTAAACTTAGAAGGTATCTTCTACGAGGAGAAAGACATTCCCGCAGAATTTACGCTCGACGAACAGGTCGATCAAAGAGAGTTCCTTTCCAATGGAGAAATGATTTCTTGGACGGGTCAAGTAAACGAAGTTTTTTCACCTATTTGTGTGAAGACTAAGGATGGCTTGAAACGTAAGCGCATCGGTAGTTTCCCTGTTTGTACTGAAAAAGAGTCCATGGAAGCCTTAGACGCTGCTGTAAAAGCATACGACAATGGCCGTGGAGAATGGCCGACAATGAGCGTTGCCGATCGTATTACTTGTGTTGAAAATTTCACGCAAAAGATGATTGCCAAAAAGGACATTGTTGTCAAGCTTATTATGTGGGAAATTGGCAAATCCTATGCAGACTCAGTAAAAGAGTTTGATCGCACAGTGGAATACATCTATGCAACGATCGATGCATTGAAAGATATAGACCGCGATTCTTCGCGTTTTCAAATCGAACAAGGTATCGTTGCCCAAATCAGAAGATCTCCATTAGGCGTCGTCCTTTGTATGGGCCCATTCAATTATCCATTGAATGAGACATTCACGACTTTGATTCCAGCATTGATCATGGGAAATACCATGTTATTCAAACCACCTAAACATGGTACGTTATTACATTATCCTTTATTAGAAGCTTTCAGAACGAGTTTCCCAAAAGGTGTTGTCAATACAATCTATGGCCGTGGCAACAAGATTGTCCCTAGCCTAATGCAATCGGGAAAGATCAATGTCTTGACGTTAATCGGTTCAAGCCGTGTTGCTGATGAACTTAAAAAATTGCATCCAAAAGTGAATCGCCTTCGCGCTATTCTTGGCTTGGACGCAAAAAACGCAGCAATTATTACAAAAGATGCAGATTTGAACCTCGCGGTTTCTGAAACCGTACTGGGTTCACTCTCTTTCAATGGCCAGCGTTGTACAGCATTAAAAATTATCTATGTACATCGCAGCTTAGCACAGGAGTTCCTAAAACGTCTCTCTGCTGAAGTCGCAAAATTGAAATATGGAATGCCTTGGGAAAAGGGGGTATCTTTGACTCCGCTTCCAGAA
The DNA here is from genome assembly GCF_024808035.1 of Sphingobacterium sp. BIGb0116. Lineage (NCBI taxonomy): Bacteria > Pseudomonadati > Bacteroidota > Sphingobacteriia > Sphingobacteriales > Sphingobacteriaceae > Sphingobacterium > Sphingobacterium sp. BIGb0116. Next base: position 58,212 of record NZ_JANUDT010000014.1, read on the forward strand.
GTAAATAAACCAGCTTATTTAACTGAATGCATTGAAGATGCAAAAGCATATGGTGCAAAAGTAGTCAATGAAAATGGTGGTCAAGTTGCAGAATCGTTCTTCTATCCGGCAATTGTTTACCCTGTCAATTCACAGATGAAACTTTATAGAGAGGAACAATTTGGCCCAGTTATCCCTGTTGTTCCTTTTGACGACCTTGAAGAACCTATCGAGTACTTAATCGGATCTTCACACGGACAACAAGTAAGTATTTTTAGTAATAACGCAGCTGTTGTTTCATCGCTTATTGATCCACTTGTCAATCAAGTTAGCCGTGTAAACATCAATTGTCAATGCCAACGCGGTCCGGATACTTTCCCTTTCACAGGTAGAAAGGACAGTGCTGAAGGAACGTTGTCAGTAGTTGATGCTTTGCGCTCATTCTCCATACGTTCTCTAGTGGCCACAAAGTTCACCGAGGAAAACAAGAAATTGTTAAACGAAATCGTGAGTGAAAATGAATCAAATTTCTTAAGCACGAAATACATTTTCTAGTATACGGCTGATATGAACAAGCGACATCGATCATTTCGGTGTCGCTTGTTTTTAAATCCATTTTTTCAGAAATTTTCCAAGTACATTTTCAGATCAACTCCATCCTTTTTACGACAGCCCTTCCCCTGTCAATCAAATTGTGTTAGGTGTATGCTTCTTTCTGATTTTATAGCATCCTAAAGTTACTTCAGCATCAGATTTTCTTGAATAGGTAACTGCAATTCACAAATCCCTTTGGCAACCAGCCTTGCCACTTCATTGGCACCAAAGGTATTCAAATGGGTATCATCTTTCTTTCCCTGTGGATAATTCATATTGCCACTGTCTACATGTAAAAACAATTTCTTACTTCCATCTTCTCCGTAAGACCTGACAAGTACTGTTGTCTGATCTTCCATGTCAATACAAGGTATTTGCATATTTCGAGCAATCTTGCGGATAACAGCCGGATACTGCCCATGGGTTTTGATGAGAACGCCATTTTCAAATTTACGTCGCGCTATCGGTGTCAAAAGAATTGGAATCCCCCCTTTCTCCTTTGTCTGATTGATATAGAAAGTCAAATTCTGTTCAAACTCTCCCAACGAAGTTCCCACATTGGGTTTATCGACTTTTTCGTCATTATGTCCAAACTGGATAAAAACATAATCTCCGCGACGGAGGTTTTCAAAAATAGGTTCCCAATGATTAATAGTACTCCCGTCCTTGCCCGAATCTTGTTTAAAGGATTTAGAACTGCGGCCATTTAATGCGCGATTATCGATCCTCACTTGTTGATTAAACATCTTTGCAAAAGCCATTCCCCAACCAGTTTCAGGAAAGGTGCGCTTATCTTTATTTGCAGCTGTTGAGTCGCCAATTATATAAATTGTGAGGGTTTGTTCCTGCTGTAAAGCGAGGAGAAAAATTACCATCACAAAGCCCGAAATAAGTGTACCGATTTTCTTCATTGGGTATATCTAAAAAACACCTGCCTTCAACATCCAGAAGGCGAGTTGTATTCATTTTACTTAAAATCCTATTAAACCTACCCTGCTTATAGAGGAGAACAAACGGGAGCATTAAAAATCACTCCTGCTCCTGTCACAGTTACACTCCCCCCATTAATTCCTTTTGATCGCTATCAACGACAGTTACTTGGACTTTTTGGGTTTGAACATGCACATTTAATGTGGATAAAGAAGCACAAATAGCAGTAGATACTACTAAGGCTTTACTCATATTTTAGGTATTCAATTAAAATGATTAAATCACCCTCGCTGGAAATACAGAGGAATTTAACCAATCATCATATAACCAAGTTTACAAAGTATATTTCACTTGTTGGTGCAAGTATCAGGACTAAAGTTACGCAAACGTTGCCGGCAACGTTTGCATAGGGGAGCCTATTAGGTTTTGTAATTTTTTTTGATTAATATTATGTTCTATTTTGCCAATTATGAGATTCGAAAACTATACAATCAAAGATATTGCTAAAGCACTTAACTTATCAACGTCCACAATCTCCAGAGCACTAAGAGATAGCTATGAAATAAGTCCTGAAACAAAAAAGATTGTGTTGGAGTATGCCGAAAAGATCAATTATCGCGCTAATCCCATTGCAAGGAGTTTAAAGGAACGTCGAAGCCACTCTCTTGGTATCATTGTCAGTGAAATAGCCAATAATTTTTTCTCCCAAGTCATAAACGGTGTCGAATCTATTGCCTATGACAAGAACTTTCATATCATTATTTCACAGACACATGAGTCTTCAGAAAGGGAAAGGCTGAATGTTGAGTATCTAACATCCAGAGGCATAGATGGGTTATTGATAGCGTTATCCTCTGAAACCGAGGACATTTCTTATCTCTACCAATTAAAAGAACGTGGATTTCCAATTGTATTTTTCGATAGAATACCACAACAGTTTAATACCTATAAAGTTGTCGTAAACAACCAACAGGGAGCCTACGATGCAACCCAGCACCTCATAAAACTAGGAAAGAAGAAAATTGCACACCTTACAAATTCTAAATCATTGTCCATAACAAAGGACCGACTAATGGGGTACAAAAAGGCACTGATGGCAAATCATATTGATTTCGATCCAGATCTGGTTAAATACTGCCAATATGGGGGGCTACATTTGGAAGAAATCGAAAATGCAATTGAAGAGCTTATCCGCATTGGTTTTGATGCTATTTTTATTTCTGGCGATAAGTTAACGACAGGATATCTCCATGTCATGAAAAAAAGAAATTTTGAAGCCTGTAACGATATTGCTATCGCTGGATTTACAAACTCTAATGTTGTCGAACTATTCTCATCTAAAGTAACTGCCATAAGACAACCTGCTTTCGAAATGGGGAAAATCGCTACGGAACTTCTTATCAAATTAATAGAAGCCAAATATCCGATTACAGAATTTGAAACGCGTGTATTACCTACTGAGTTAGTCTTCAATGACTAAATAAAAAGCCGTAAGAAAAAATTTTCCTACGGCTTTTTGAAACGACATAATAGTGCGTAGCTATTGCGCTCTTTCCTTCTCCTCGTTACTTGTATCTTTCTTACGATAGTTATTTTTTAAATTTCCGAATTTATACGAATAAGTCAATCGAACCACACGACGATCTTGGTATTGCCTGATACTGGAGTCGAAATCGCCGAAATTGGTTTTCAGATTCTGATTCCCTGTATTAAACAAATCGCTCACCGCCAGTTTCAAAGAACTACGTTGATCTTTAAATGTCTTTGTCGCTCCAAGCTCCATATCCCAGCGGGCCTTCATATCGTATACATTATATTTGAAAGGAGAGAAATACCTCAAATTGACATTAGCCGACAGACTTTTCGCCAATTTTAAATTGTGCATCGATGTAGCCTGCAAAAGAAATGACTTTCTTTTCAGCGGATGACCACCCACCATGCCATCAAAGTTAAAATGGATGCCTGTAATATTGTTATTCATGCTCCAAATCTTGGATACCGTTATAGGGATGTTCAGATTCAGATAAGCAGTCAAATTTTTACCTAAATTTTCACGTATAACCCAAGTTTGTTTCAGTACTGAATCTTGCCCCATACTCTCTACAATCGCATCCCGTACATCGTTAATTCCCAATGTCACATTGTAACGTTGCATCAACGTATAATTTAGGGTGAATTCATTGGAGAATTGCGGATTCAGATAAGGGTTGCCACGTTCGAAGGTTAGTTTATCAATGAAATAATCAAAAGGATTCAACTGTCGGTAATTGGGACGGGTGATTTTCCTTGCATAACCTAAGGAAAGAATATGATTCTCATCGAGGGTATATGTCAGATTTGCATTCGGAAAAAGTTTAAAGTAGTTCCGCTTCACCTGCTTATTTAAGGTCAATGAGTTTCCATCAGAAAACGTATATTCTCCTCTCGCACCGACCTTCAGCCCCCATTTTCCTATCGTATTATTATAGTCTATATATCCAGCGGCAATCTGCTCCTTATACACAAAATGATTCGTACGTTTTTCATTATTAATCCAAGAATTGTTCAAAAAATCTTCAAAGGTTAAGTCGTTATCCGACGTAACATTAGAATATTTAGCCCCCATCTCAAGCTTGGAAACCTTAGACAGCGGTTGTTCATAATCCAATTTGGCGACATAGATATCGATTCCGATGGGCATTCTACTACGTTGGATCTCCTCGGGAGTAATCGCATCCAGCTGACCATCAAAATATTGGTTATTATACCCTACCCGTTTGCTGCTTTTGAATTTACTCCAATCCAGATCAACGGTAAGTTTTCTGCCATTAGAATCAATTCTAAACTCATTGTTTAAATTAGCAGAGTACCGATCAAATAACTCTTTGAATTGCGATGTCGAAATCAAAAGCGAATCCAATGTTGTAAAAGACTTTCCTACATTGGTCTTACTATCGTTATCATTGTATTCGATATTATTCGAACCATTAAACTGCACGGTTAACGTATTTCTGGCTGATGTCCTTTGCTCAACACCGAAGCGATAGGAATGATTCTGTTCCTTTTCATCCAATATCGACCTTTGTTTAAAATAGGTCTTTTCCCCTTTATTCTGAATAACACGATCAAGCAGGAGCTTCCGGTGGCTTTTCTCATTCGAATATGCATACGATCCAAATACTGTCGTATTATTCTTTTTATAATTTAAGGATAAGGAGCTATTCCCTTTGAATTTTTCTCCCCGCCCTGCCGTCATGTTAAAGGTTCCGTTAAATCCCTCCATCCGATTTTTCTTGAGGACAATATTTATAGTCCCCACAGCCCCCTCAGCGTCATCTTTTGCTGCCCGGGTGGTGATAACTTCGACGGACTTAATCTGGTTGCCGTCCGTACTTTTCAAAAAATTCACCAACTGTTCACCCGACATATAGGTCTGCCGACCATCGATGGTCACTGATACACCAGATTGACCCATCAACTGTAGGTTATTATTGTTATCTAAACTCACTCCAGGGGCGCGCTGTACAATATCTAAGGCATTATTCCCTGCGGCCAAGGGAGAGTTTTCGACGTTTAAAATCAGTTTACCAGGCTTGCTTTCAACCATCGGCCGCTTACCCTCTACGGCGACCTCCTGCAATTTTCGTGTGTCCGTGTTCAGCAGGATCGTTGGGAGCTTGTAATCTGATTTACTGATATCAAAAACGTTGCTCTTATTGGCCGTATACCCAACCATTTTGACGTCGACATAATAACTTCCAGCTTGGATATCCGAAAAATGGTATTCTCCATTTTCATCTGTAACAACTGCTTTCAAAATAACAGTTGTCTTTGCCTTCATCAGATAAGCAGTTGCAGAAGCCAAAGGCACATTATTTTCCACCAGTACTTTGCCTGTAACTTTCACTTGCGCATAGGCAAAGGAAGCAATTAAAAAATTTAAGAGTAAGAGGTAAAAATATCTTTTCATTCGTTTATAAATAGGTGTAATAGCATTTACTTTTGATGGCACTAAATAGGCTTATCACACGAGGTTCAGTAGTGATTTTCGATTGGTTATAGCTTCAATAATTTGTCTTCCGCCTGAAGGCGGAAGACTTGGTTTATGTTATTTCTTTTTTGTCTCTATGGTAACACCATCTTTTTTGACATTAATAATGGTATCTCTGCGGATGACAACAGACGTATCAGTTGCGATTACTTCATTGCCTTCAGCATCTGTTTCGTCACTGTCATCTGACTTTTTGGGCGGTAAGGCACATTTCAACCCGAGTGACGTGACCACAAACTCGACGTCTTTTACATCCCTTAGGTCTTCACTATAACGGTCACGACATTCGTAAAATGAAATATCCCTTAATTTATCTTCCAAATTATCATTAATGATCAACTTGGTGCCTACTGGGAGAAACAAGGTAATATTGACTTCTTGATCCCGATAGAGTTCACCTTCATTCAACTGGAACGCATTGTCAAATGTTAATGACGTACTATCTTGTCTCAACGCATAGTTAATTTTACCTGCTCTGTCTGTTGCGACTTTATAGGAATTTCCTTTAGCCGAATACTCATAACGTACATAAGGTTCCTGTAGAGAATCGATACGTTCGACACGGATACGAATATTACGTCTCAGATAAGTAGAGAGGTTTTCGTTTTTTATACCCAAACCGCTTTTTACACCATTTTTTAAGCGGATTACCCGAATATCATTTTCATTTAAGTAATAAACAGCTTGTTTTTGCAGTGGCTTCTCTTCAACAATCGTACTGGACTCTTTGAATTCCTTTGCTACCGATGTAGCGTAGTAGATAATTGCGCCTATCGACGCCAACCAAACCAAAAACAAAGTGGTAGTTAAATAATTGTTCATTGGCTTTTTCTCGAAGAGAACGCGGAGAAGCAAATAGAACAATCCGGCAAAAGGGATAAAAATGGCCAAGAAACCCGCTATCAAAGCAAAAGGTACATCGCTCGGATTCATGAGATAAAAAGGACCAGAATCGTCCATGACGTCAGGAATTACGTTCACAATAGCCAGTGCAAAGAAAATAAGTCCAATAATCAACCCGATGAGCGTCAACCCAACGATAATAACAAAGAATACGCCGATGACTTTCACAAAGACCTGCAATAATTTAGCAACACTATCGCCTGTACGATCCATTCCCCTCGAAAATGAATCCCTCACCCCGCTCATTTCTTCATCGAAAGAACGCTTAAAGTTTTGAATATTCGGTGCTTCCCCACGCATTTCCATCTTATCTGCACGAGTTACAGCGAGCGGCATGACGATCCACAGGATGACATAGACCAATACACCCGATCCACCGATCACAACAAATAAAGCAAAGAGTAAGCGCACCCATTTGGCCTCAATGCCAAAAAAATGTCCCAGTCCACTACATACTCCACTGAAAACTTTGTCATCAGGGTCACGCATCAGCTTCTTCCCTACTTTAAAGCCGTCTGCATTTGGCTGGCGCTGAAAAGATGCATAACCATCCTGATCCTCAGATTCAAAATCACTTACACTCCCCATTTGCTCTATAACAGCATTAACATCGTCCATATTCAGAACTTCTTTGCTGCCCGCCTGAATCTTTTCGGTAAACATTTCAGAAATACGATTTTCGATGTCCTCTAAAATCTCCCGACTATCTTCCGATTGTCCAAAGTGCTTCTTTATATCAATCATGTAGGAGCGAAGCACCTCATAAGCATCCTCTTCAATATGGAAGACGATACTATTTATGTTGATAATTATTGTCTTATTCATCGTTATTGTCTTTAACTGGTTTAGTTGAATCATTGTTCCTACCCACCAATGACGTGTTTACAGCAAACACGAGCTCATTCCAGGTAACATCTAGTCGCGAAAGGACTTCTAACCCTTCTTGGGTAATTTCATAATATTTTCTAGGCGGACCTGAAGTCGACTCCTTCCATATATAGCTTAACAGGCCATTGTTTTTTAGACGTGTTAAAAGCGGATATAAGGTTCCTTCCACAACCAATAATTGAGCTTTCTTCAGTTCGCTGATAATATCGGAGGCATAAATTTCTCCTCGAGAAATTATGGATAGGATACAATATTCAAGTATCCCCTTCCTCATTTGGATTTGTGTATTTTCAGCTATCATAACAATACAAAGATATATGTATTTTATGGTACCATGCAATACATAGTACCATACAAAACAAAACAATTTTATTAAATCACTGATTTACAGCTGAATAATTTTTAAATTCATAATATTTTTATTTCTATCAGGAAATTTTTGGATATTTAACGCCATGATTAAAATCTTATTAGACTATAAGTGGTGTTTTATTTGGGCCATAATAGTTATTATTTTATGCACACTCCCGGGTAACAATTTTGACGCAGTTCCCGCATATCCAGGTATGGACAAATTAGTCCATTGTGGGATGTTTTTTGTTTTCTGTACGCTGCTTTACAATGGTGTTATCCAGCAATTCAGCGGTAAACCAACCCGCTGGCTTCCGATTTTTATCGTATCTATCCTCGGATTTTTATTTGCTGGACTGACAGAATTACTTCAGCTTTATATTTTTACTTATCGGAGCGGTGATTGGTGGGATTTATTTGCCGACAGCATCGGAATAGGGATGGCTGGCTTTGCCTATCTACTAAACTATGTCAACCGAAGGTTGTAAATACCGGGTTGATTTAGTTTTGACGATTTCGTTATCATTGAGTGCTTTACCAGATCTATATATTGGGTCTATATAATTAGCTACTTAAATTATAAGAATTCGCTTTAAATTATCTGAACGCGTTCTTCCGGGCTGTGAATTTTATTCCTTATTATTTTTAAATACCCATACGCTATGGACCAGATTGGACTTAGGCCCTTGCTAAAGTAGCAATAGATACCCGACAGTCAACAGCATCTAAGAGTGTTAATGCCGCGGAAACAATCGTAGCGCCTGTTGTTAACACATCGTCCACCAATAGAATGTGTACATTGGCCGGCACCCCAGTGGCCTGACAATCGAAAATATCACTTACATTTTCGTAACGGTCGAGTCGCCCCTTACCTGTTTGGCTAATTGTCGCTTTCTTTCTTACCAAAATATCTTCACGCAACGGGATTTCCATCGCTCTGGACAAACCTCTCCCAAAGTAAGTGGATTGATTATAACCTCTTTTTCGGAGTTTGCTCTTATGTAATGGCACAGGAACAATACAATCGATATCCTGATAGGCCTTTACTTCTATTAATTTTAAGCCGTATAGATAACCAAAATATTCCGCAAGAAAGGGTTGATTATTGTATTTAATCTGATAAATGAGGTGCTCTACACGGCTATCCTTTTGCATTAACAAAAAAGAACAGGCCTCTTCCACTGGAGCTTTCCCCCAAAGCTGTCTTGCGGTATCGTTATCTGAATATTCGTGAAAGTTAGTATAAGGCAAGTGGAAATCGCATGCTATACAAATAAACTTTTCCTGATATTTTAGCACACAGCCACAACAGCCACATTCTCTTGGAAAAAAGATGGATACAAAATCGCTAAAAAGTTTATTTAATTCGGATTTCATCTGGTTAATTCCCCTATTAAAGATAGGAACTATCCTTCAGATTATGCCTCGGATTCCTCCTTTTTCTCATCCTTGATTGCTAATTGTCCGCAGGCTGCATCGATATCTTTACCACGGCTACGTCTCACATTCGTGATTATACCTTGACTTTTTAGATAATTTGCAAATACCTCGATTTTATCTGCTTCAGCATTCAAGAAATCGGCCAGTGCGATAGGATTATATTCAATCAGGTTGACCTTACAAGGAACGTGTTTACAGAACTTGGCAAGTTCTTTAGCATCCTCCAATTCGTCATTGAAATTGTTAAAGACAATATATTCAAATGTAATTGGACTTTTTGTCTTTGCATAAAAATACTTGAGGGCTTCTGCCAGAGCTTTTAGTGAGTTCTGCTCATTGATAGGCATAATTTCATTCCGCTTTTTATCATTTGCAGCGTGCAAAGAAAGTGCAAGATTAAAACGCACCTGATCATCACCCAATTTCTTAATCATTTTTGCGATGCCAGCAGTGGAAACAGTGATCCGCTTGGCAGCCATATTTAATCCATCGGGAGCCGTAATGCGCTCAACCGACTTCATCATATTGGCATAGTTCAGCAAAGGCTCACCCATCCCCATATAAACGATATTTGTCAGTGGCTGCCCATAATTCTCTTCGGCTTGCTTGCTGATCAGAACGACTTGATCATAGATCTCATCGGCATTGAGGTTCCTTTTACGGTCCATATAGCCTGTTGCACAGAACTTACAGGTCAAGCTGCAACCCACCTGTGAGCTTACACAGGCTGTCATTCGCTCCGGAGCAGGGATCAATACCCCCTCAATGATATTATTGTCATACAGCCAAAAACTACTCTTAATTGTTTTATCTGAGCTGATCTGAGATTCTTTAACTGTAACTGCATTGATCGTAAAATTCGCTTTCAGCTTCTCACGAAGGGGCTTACTTAAATTGCTCATCTCATCAAAATCTACACAGGACTTTACCCAGATCCATTCATAAATCTGCTTCGCACGAAAGCCCTGCTCCCCCAACGCTGTAAGTTGATCTTTGATCTGATCCAAAGACAAACTCCTGATATCTATTATTTTACTTTTTTCAATCACGGTACAAAGATAAGAATAAATAAGTGACAAAAAATCCCGTTCTAAGAAATAGAACGGGACAACTGTTATGTATGTGTTTTAAAATAGGTAGGAGCGAGATCCAATTAGCCATGAATGGCTTCTTTACTTCCGTACGACTGAATTAACTTCCCTTCAAAATCCAACCACTCCTTCCAACGCTTTTCTACGTCGACGTCTACGGTATATTTGCGTGCAAAATTTAAAAATGTTGTATAATGATTTGCCTCAGATACCATTAAATCATGGTAAAACTTCGCAAGATCTTTATCTTGAATATTTTGCGAGAGCACTCTAAAACGTTCGCAGCTTCGGGCTTCGATCATCGCCGCGAATAATAAACGGTCAATAAAAGCCATATTTCTACTGCCATCTTTTTTAGAGAATTTCATCAATTGGCCAACATAATCATCTTTTCTTTCACGACCCAAGGTATAGCCACGTTCTTTGATGATATCAATAACCATCTTAAAATGTTCCATCTCTTCGATAGCAATTGCTGTCAGTTCATGCACTAAATCTTCGTATTCTGAGTTGTTTGTGATTAATGATATTGCATTTGAAGCAGCCTTTTGCTCACACCAGGCATGATCAGTCAAAATTTCTTCTAAATTTCCTTCTGCGATGTTTGCCCATCGCGGATCTGTCAACAACTTTAATCCAAGCATCTTACTCTCTAAAATGATTTACGCCACAAAGGTAGCGAATATCTCAGCGTTAAAAAAATGATAATCGCTCTTTAGGCATCTTTATGAAGAGCCTTTCGAATTTCAGGTGCTATTTTTTCGCCAAAAATCTCAATAGAACGGAGCATCTCTTTATGTCCAGGGGCGCCCACATCCATGTGTGCAGAGAAACGTGTCAATCCGAATTTCTCCTGTATTTGCAAAATTTTATCTACGGCATAGGCAGCATCTCCAACAATGAGGTGTCCCCTTGAAGAACGCCCAAAGTCATATTGTGTACGTTGGTATGGAGGCCATCCGCGACTCGCCCCTATGCGATCCATTTGAGAAGAGTAAACAGGATAATAATAATCTGCTATTTGGGTACTATTGTCACCAAAGAAGGCATGCATGTGCACTCCAACTTGAAAATTAGCCATATCATGCCCATTGTCTTCATAAGCTTGGCGGTACATATCAAATAAGTGGTCGAAGCTTTCGTACATGCCACCGATGATAGCAAACATCACTGGTAAACCTAGTTTTCCTGCACGGATAACAGAAGATGTTGTACCTCCTACGGCAACCCAAATTGGCAGTGATCCATTTTTAGGCCGTGGGAAGACTTCTTGATTGATTAGCGGAGCTCTAAAATTTCCACGCCAAGTAATTGGATTTTGCTTGTTCAATCGTAGCAAAAGCTCAAGTTTCTCTTCAAATAATTCGGAATAATCTTTCAGATCATAACCAAATAAAGGGAAAGATTCAATGAAGGATCCTCTTCCAGCCATCAGCTCAGCACGTCCATCGGATAAAAGATCGACTGCCGCGAAATCCTGAAATAATTTAACAGGATCCGCAGAACTCAATACCGAAACTGCACTACCCAATTTAATATTTTTGGTAACTGTAGAAGCCGCAGCCAAGATAATTTCAGGTGCTGCAACCGCATAATCTGCCCGGTGATGCTCCCCGATTCCAAAGAAATCCAATCCTACTTGATCCATAAGCTTGATCTCTTCAATAATTTCTTTCATTCTATCTTGTGCTGCCTGGATCTGACCTGTAACAGGATCTATCCTCGAGTCACCAAACATTCCTATTCCTAATTCCATAATTGTCTATTTAAATTCTAAATCAAAATTAAGACCTTCTTCATTTAATTAAATTGATGTAGGACAAGAAATCTGATTAGCTTCAGAGCTTTCACCGATTTTGACAAGGTAAAAGGCCTATCGCTACTGTATAACCACCATAAAGGAAAGCTAGCAGACAATAACCCCGCCCAATTAGAAGAGAGCGATCGTATTCTTCGCTACCTGGTCTGCATTCCCACTAAAATGATGGCCCCCGGAGAGGTATTTTTTTGTAAAATTCTTAAGTGTAATTTTTTGTATAGGAAAATCGGCTTCGTCATCACCAAGAATGACGCCCGTTTTGACTCCATCCATGCGATTGATTTCAGAGACGACATCAAGACTTCGCTTTGTATTACTACGGCCTAAAATATCAGCTATATGGATCTCCAGATCTGTAGACACGGATGGTTCCAATAGAACAACACTCTTTACATTTTTTTTAACAACTGGATCCAAGCGGTTAATAATAAAAGGGACCGCATCTGCTCCAAATGAATACCCAACGATGAAAAGACGCATATTCTGCCGTGAGGATAGCAAAGTCTTCAAGGTATTAGAAATATCTCCTGCTATCTCATTCGGGCTTTTCTTCTTCCAGAAATAATTTTTTGAATCAAGAGCTGCGACAGTATATCCTGCTCCAGCAATCAGCTCACAAAGCTTGTTAGAGAATGAATTAAATCCACCATCTCCACTCAGATAGAGAACCAGAGGTAGTACAGCTTTATTATTCCAATATTTCATGTCAATCAAACGTTGTTGAGCAAAAGCATGAAATGCTATGCTACCAATTATAAATAAAGTGGCTAATTTTTTCATCTGTATGAGATCTACATGAAGCTATTCATTCGGTTTCATCACTTTGACCAGTGCAACAGGAAGTTGTAAGAGATCAAAATCGTTATCAAATATAAGGTATTTATTTTCCCAAAATGTCGCATACTTCTCTTTGAAATCACGCAGACTATGGTAATGTTTAAAGTTTCCCAATCGTGTTGAGGCAAACTTCATAATCTTTTCAGCGGGACTATCTGTCGCTCCCAAGCCCGTCATTGGCACCATTCCCAAATTTAGATAGACATACTTTTTAGCTTTAGCATATGTAATAAGCTCAACAATCAATGCATCCATACTCCCACCTGGCGCGTCAAGCGACTTTCGGATCATATCATAAGTACACTCATCTTTAGCATAATCGGGAATAATATTCAGAAAGGCGACAATATTATTTTGCTCATTTTTCAATACAATAATATCTTGCATAATAAGCTCATTTTCATCAAACATCCCTTGCGAAAAAACCATTTCCTTTTTGTCAAATTCTTTCAACCATTCATTGGAAATCAAGCTTAACTGGTCTATGATTGCTTTTTCCTGCGGTGCTTTCAACACTTCTGTTGTAAAACCCTTTTTTTGAATCGCATTAAGTCCATTACGTAATGACTTACGGTCTTTTCCTTCTAGCTTGAATGTTTCCAATTCTAATACAGCCTCCTGTCCAATGGTGATCTTCTGTTTACGAAGGGATGAGAAATGAACCAAGCTATTTTCATCAACACGGTAATAAATCGCCTTTAAACCATTCGCGTAACAGTATTGATCAAATTCATGAACCAGCTCTTCCTTATCTCCCTGTTCACAGACAGGTTCATCCAATACAATAGCAAATTCATTCGCCAGGCGATAAGCGGTAAATCCCTCCGAGACTTCTGAGAAGAACAAACTCTTATCTTTTCCCAATTTAAAGAAGTCCATCGGAGACTGTCCAAACTCAATTAGTAATTGTTCTGCATGCTCCATTTCGGAGCTACTCGAATCTTCGTCATCAATCAGCCGAGGACGTGCAAGTGCGTAGATCAATAAGAACCAACAAAATAGCCCCAAAACTTGGGTGATGCGCAAAAATTCTTGACCAAAAGCTGTTTGTGGCATCAATTCATCATCTGCAAACAACAGAAAACTCCGTGCCGTATGATATATTGATTGTCCCCATGTAAAGTCTAGCCCGAAATGTTGCTTATCAATGAAGTAAAAACTCAACACATCAAACAGGCATATCGCTATCAGAGCGACAAAAAATGTGATAAACCCAATTCTTACCCAACGAATATTACTCTTGATGCGATATTGTTTATAGCTCATTGCCAATAAAATCAAGGTCAATAAAGCAACCGAAGCTTCTTCATAATCTAACGCTTTAAATACATGGCCAAACAGCGACAAAGCACTAAACACCACGGCGATCCAGAACGCAATACGGAAACCTTTAATCAAGTAGGCTGAAGTAACCAATAGTCCTAAGCCCAAAACCAATACCATAAATTTAGAAGCATGAATTGCTTCTAGCGGTAAATAAAAACGATCCAGTTTCATTCGGTCCGCCAAAGGAGGCGTCAATACAGAAACAAGATTTACCACGCCTAAGAAGAAAATAAGCAGCGCTGGTCCAATACGTGCCAGCAATTGCTTACCACGCCATGCAAAGGCAAGGATCCCCAAGAGTAATGGAAGCCAAAATTCGAATGCCCGATAGAGAATCGTGATTCCTAAGCCCTCGGCCTGCGAATAACCGTATGCTTTAAAAATATACAGCATGGTCAGCTCTACAGCCCCAAGGCCCCGTAGAAAAGGAGAAACAATCATCAATACGACCGAAACAGTATAGGCAATAGCCGCAGCCTCGAAGGAGTGGTCCAAACCAAGAGCATACATACTTACAAAGGCATGGGCAATACCGCAGCATTCGACGACCATGGACGCTAACATGGTACCCAACAAATATTTTAGCTTGACTTCCCCTGAAAATATTTCATCGATATTAGAGGCTACAGCAGGAAACTTTAATTCGACCCAGCGATAGATGCCTTTGTGTGTTCGAAAAGACCAAACGAACCAAAATACGACAGCCAGGAGCAGTCCCAAAACCACCAATGAGATCCAGGCATCACCAAAATTTTTATTATGCCAGATCGTATACAATATAACAGGTACACCAATCATAAAGACCGTCAGTAGTCCGACATAGCCATACAGCGCCCCTGCTTGGTGAATTTGCGTCGTATTTAAATTTCTTTTCCGCAACTCCGTTGTTGTATATGCCAAAGAACTAATCCCACCCGCTGGGAGAAACACACTGAGTAAATTTCTCTTCAGGAAAAGATCAATGGCGATTCTCAGATTAATAGAAAGGCCGATCGCTTTAAAACTCTGCACATACATCAATCCCTGAAGCACAATATAAACGATGGTAATTCCAACTCCAACTGAAACCCAGGTTAGGTTAGCCGCGCGCAACTGCGGAATAATTGCCGCAAGCTCTTTCCGCTCATTTCTAAAAAATACGAAGGCCAATAAGATAACCAAAACAGCTATTAGTTCCTTCCAATAGGTCTTTGGTGAAAAATGTCGAATCCGTTGAGCAATAGTTTTGGCCATATGATCGTTTAATGATGAATAACCTTTAAATATATTATAAACACTAAAATAAAGCTAATCGTTTGAAAATGACTAATTGTTAATTTTTCGTAAATTCTTTTCACATTAATCAGTAATTTTCCTGCATGAAAGAGAAAAAGGTTTTGTTCATCGGACTTGTGTGGCCAGAGCCAACATCTTCAGCAGCGGGCTTTCGCATGATGCAATTAATTGACACATTCTTGAATGGCTTTTCTCAGATTACTTTTGTCTCAGCGGCGGCTAAATCACCTTATAGCGCCCCTTTACAATCACTGGGTGTGCATGAGCAAGCAATCGTGCTAAATAGCGATAGCTTTGATAAATTTATCATTCAACTTCAACCCGACATTGTTGTATTTGATCGCTTTATGGTGGAGGAGCAATATGGTTGGCGCGTTGCCCAGCAATGCCCTAACGCACTTCGCGTACTCGACACGGAAGACTTGCATTTTTTACGCCAGGCGAGGCAGGCGTCCGTCAAAAATAAAGGTGATTTCTCCTTTCAAGAGTTATTTACAGATACCGCTAAACGGGAAATTGCCTCAATTCTGCGAAGTGACCTCTCCTTGATTATCTCCGAATCCGAAATGAAGATTCTTATTGAAGAATTTCGAATTTCACCCGACATCCTCTATTACCTCCCTTTCCTTGAACATGAGATCAGTTCTACTGAAATTAATCAATGGAAGCCCTTTGAAGAGCGTAAGAACTTACTATTTATCGGAAATTTTATCCATGAGCCGAACTGGCATACGGTTCAATATCTAAAAACACAAATCTGGCCCCAATTACGGAAGATGCTTCCCAAAGTAGAATTGCACATTTATGGAGCCTATGCAACCCAAAAAGTACTCCAGTTAAACAACTCTAAGGAGAATTTCCTGATCAAGGGCCGAGCGGAATCTGCTCGTCTTACCATGGAAAACTACCGTGTACTGGTAGCTCCAATTCAATTTGGTGCCGGTGTGAAAGGAAAGTTTATCGACGCTATGCAGACAGGCACGCCATCTGTCACCACGACAGTTGGAGCAGAAGCCATGAAGGGTAATTTGGATTGGAATGGTTTTATCGAAGACGATCCCGAAACTTTCTGCAGAAAGACTGTCGAGCTCTACGAAAACGAAGATCTTTGGAAAACGGCCCAAGAACATGGTATCCGTATTATCAACGAGCGTTATGAAAAACGAAAATATCAGGCCGACTTTATGACGAATCTATCTTTGTTAAAAGTGCAGATTGACAGGCACCGCCAACAAAACTTTATTAGTCAGATATTGTTGCACCACACGATGCAGAGCACAAAATATATGTCTTTATGGATTGAGGAAAAAAATAAATAGATCTTTAGTTGACTTCACGCCACCAAGGCGCGTATACTGTATCTAATCTATTAAAATGGATCATTTCCCCTATTTTTGGCGTAAGGAGAGTGATCTGTTCTTTGTTCGCTGTCTCGTAAAATTTCTCCATTGGCTCTTTCCAGTCGTGCATAGCCAACGCGAACTTAGAAGAATGAACGGGCAAAATAGCTTGAGCTTTCAGATCCTTCGTTTCAGCAGCCCATTCGTCAGGTAAGGAATGGATATAATGCCAGGCATCGTTATACTGGCCATTTTCCAAGATTGCTAAATCAAATGGACCGAACTGGTCACCTATCTTTTTGAAGTGCTTACCATATCCGCTGTCTCCACCCAAGAAAATAGTGTACTGGGAAGTTTTTAACACAAAGGATGTCCACAAGGTATTATTCCGTGTAAATCTTCGTCCCGAAAAGTGCCTTGCGGGTGTGAAGGTTACCTGAAAATCGGGCGCCAGTTTTATCTGGTCGTACCAGTCACCCTCGATGATCTGATCGGACTTATATCCCCAAGATTCAAAATGCGCCCCCACGCCAAGACCACAAATCACCCGACCGACTTTATCCCTCAATTTCACAACAGTCTCATAGTCCAGATGATCGTAATGATCATGAGAGATAAACAAATAATCAATTTTCGGAAAAACCATCGTCGCATAGTCGACAGACATCTTAAATGCTTTATTGCTCCCTGGGATAGGAGAAGCATTTGGGCTGAACACCGGATCAACCAATATTAATTTTCCATCTAACTTCAACAGGTAGGAGGAGTGACCAAACCAAATCAGAACGTCATCTGCGGGAAGATGTGCTAAATCGCATTCCATAGCAGGCAATACGTTGATCGGTTTCAAGTGGGGATTTTTGTTGAAAAGGAAATCCCACAGCAAAGAGACCATATTCACATCGCCTTTCAACGATGGCGTTACTTCGAGATTATGAAAAACACCATTTTTAAAATTTGGTGACTGTTTCATACGTTCAAGCCGAGCTCCTTTGAAACTTCCACCAAACATTGGATGAACAAAATAATAGAGTACTCCACTGATGAGAACAATCAATAGAGCCCCTAAAATAATCCATCCCATATTCCGCATCAGAAATTATTCTTCCACATCATGGATTCCACCGGGCGGATGGTCTTGCCATTGTATTTTGCGTTACCTTTGGTATTATAAAATGTTTCGATATCGCCTTCTACAGCAAAATAGATCAATTGTCCAATAGGCATTCCCGCGTAAACCCGAACAGGTTGGGCAACCGAAATTTCCAAGGTCCAGGTATTACAGAAACCGACATCACCCTTTCCTGCAGTTGCATGGATATCTATCCCTAAGCGACCAGTACTCGATTTGCCTTCTAAAAAAGGAACATGCTTATGCGTTTCGGTATACTCTTGCGTAACGCCTAAATAAAGGGTATTGGGTTCCAATACAAACCCTTCTTCCGGGATTTCAAAATGCTGAATTTCATTGTGTTTCTTGGCATCAAGGACACGGTCTGCATACGTTGCCAAATATTTCCCCAAATGCACATCGTAGGAATTTGTTCCCAAACATTTACGATCAAATGGTTGAATGACAATACTGCCATTTTCAATCTCTTCGAGAATTCTTTTATCAGATAAAATCATGTGTATCAAAATAGCAAAAGCGTCAGGCAATGCTATACAAATTCAAAAATACAGTTCTCCCACTAATTTTACTTCATTTTTCCAAACAAAAATCTGGGATTTGTTTTTTAAATTTGGGTATGAGTCTAGTGTATCTACGTGAAATTGATAATCAAACCAAATTTGCAATTTGGCGAATTGAGGAATCGGACGACGATTTACTGTCGAAACTTCAATTGGATGAACGTGAAAAAGCAAAATTAGGGTCCTTCAATAAAGGGAAAAGACGGTTACATTGGCTTGCCACACGTGTTCTCCTGCGAACCCTATTGAACACATCCCGTTATATCGAATGTCCTTCGGATGCAAATGGCAAGCCTTATCTCGCTAATTTTCCCCAAAAAATATCACTTTCACACTCATTTGATTATGCAGCAGCTATGATCAGTACAAAAGGTGAAGTTGGTATCGACATGGAAATCATCAAAACAAAAGTAGAGCGCATCCAACATAAGTTCCTAAAACCTGCGGAGCTTGCATTCATCGCCCAAGATGAGAGCCGATATGAGCAGCTTTATGCTTGCTGGTGCGCCAAAGAAGCGATTTATAAACTTCAAGGCAATGCGGGGGTCTCCTTCTTGAACAACATGACCATACAACCATTCGAATACCAAACACAAGGCATATTAAAACTTGAACTCGACAGCGATCAAAATAAACATATTTATGATGTATATTACGAGAAGTTTAATGAATATATGCTCGCCTACGCTGTAGAATAGGTCCTTTAAAAAAATAATTTTTCTCAATTTCAATGAATTAGCATCCAAACAGCACTTTTTTTTTGCGCTTTTTGAAAAAGCTTCTATATTTGCATCATCGAAAACGATATGGCCCGTTCGTCTAGGGGTTAGGACGCAAGATTTTCATTCTTGAAACAGGGGTTCGATTCCCCTACGGGCTACAAAAAGCGACTTCAAAAGAGTCGCTTTTTCTATTTAAAGCCTACACCTTTTTAATGCCTTTGATAAGCATATTGCCTCTCAAAAAAATCAATAGAAATCTATTACCAGCGTAGTCAAAAGCATACAGCTTAGTTGTTTTACTTCCTATCTAAAGGTTCAAAATTTTCAAGCCGCATTACCTGTGCAAATTGTATCAGTTCAGCTTTTAATTGTTCGATCGTCAAATTGTCTACCTTTTTAGGCGAGTAAACTTTAATTAATGAATCAATGTCTAAATATATTCTATCCTGCTTGGAACTTGCCACGAAAGCCATAAAGCGTTCTCTTTCTACTTTTGGATGCTTAACTAAAGCCCTAAATTCAATATTACTCGGAAATCCCATGATTACATTGAACTGTATTCGATAACCATCAATTACAATCTCTTTGATTTCTTCGGTAAAATTCCATTTCGATTTTTCATTAATATAGGCTGTAGCAAATCCTATCCGATCCAATTCATCGAATGGCTGTATATTAAGTGCTTTCTTCTTAACCCATATTTTATTCAGCCAGGTCAAGTAAGTCATTCCGACTAAGAAAAGAGGGAATATAACGGACCCTAACAGAAAAACGCTGATGAAAAGAGTCCAGGTAGGATAATCTCCATTCGCAATAGAAATTGCCATGGGAAGGATAACAAAGAGTACGGTAAAACTTAACGATAATATCTTGAATGCTAAGAAGAATTTATGCTTATTGAGTTCTAAAAAGTTATTCATTATAATGTAGTAATATAGCTCGGTATAAAGGATAGCTGCTTGACAAATAAATATACTAGGGAAGTCGAAACTTCCGGCTTAGGCCATTCAGCATCACCTAATTCAGCGCAAAAGTATCAAATAAGAACAAATATTAAAAAAGTAAAAAAGTCACTCCGGAAAATGGAGTGACTTTCAGCTCTACCAGATTGCAAGCTAGACTATACTTGAAGTTGTATTATGTCTAATCTCGGATGCATTTTATAGTCCTTTAACATATACTTCTGCTATAGCGGATGAAGGAGGACGATTACTTGCTGTTACTGTACATTTTAAATAACGGGCTTTTGTTGTCGGAACATTAACGGCCAACGTTGATTTGGGACTATTTGTTCCAAAATCAATCTTTCCTAATGGAACATATGTTTTATTATCATTACTAGCCGAAAACTCAACAACTTTTAAATCATTATTCCAAAGTCGCCTTGTCAATTCAATCATCATCACATTATATTCTTTGCCAAAATCTATAATCACGTAATGTGGCAACGGTGGTTCTCCGCCCATCCATATGTTATGCCAGAAAGTATCTGGGTTTCCGTCCAGTATATTTTCCTTTTCACCACCGCCAATCCATTCGGAAGAAGCAGCGATGACCTTCCAGCCACTACGTGGAATATCCGGCGGCTGAAATGAAACAGGAACTAATATTGTCGAAGCAACGGGGTTAATACTATTTTTTGAAACAGACTTAATCCGTAAAGGCAAAGCATATTCTCCGAATAAATTGGTTGATCCATCAATAAGTCCCTTTTTTTGAATGGTGTATGAGAAACTCGCTTTATTCTCCTTCTCAGCAATTTTATAAGGTGCAGGCAAAAGCTGATAAGCCGCTTTCGGCAGTAATTTCAACTTCTTATCATCTGATACCGTCCCATTGTAATCATCCAAAATCATGGGATCTACTTCAATTTCGTAGTCAAGATTCCATTGATTAGGATAGTTTGTCACCAATGTAGCTTCTCCTATAACTTGTTCAGCACTAGTGGGGCTTAATTTGATTTGATCCAGCTGCAGTCCTGGCGATGTGAACTCCAAAAAAGGATCTTTAACGTTGGGGATGAGCAATGTAGTTGCCATTTCAGGTTTCAGCGCATGCAATCCTTCAGCTTCAATACGACAGGGAAGCACATACAACTCCTTATACTTTCCCTGCAACGCTTTTATACGTTCGCTATCAAAAACAATTGCTATATCATGTAAATAGTCTTTTTTTGAAAATTCTAAAGCGGTATTGTCGATTTTATAGCAATCTGGGGGGAGCAACTTATAGTTTGTACCCTCTTGCGCATTATATGCCGCTAGATAAGCTTCGTCAATCTTAAAGTTGACCTTTGCTTCCTGCTGTCCAATTCCAGCCTTCACAACAGTTACATTATAATCAAACTTTCCCCAGTCAAATACCGTTATTTTATTCTCTTTAAAGTCTCTGAAATAAATGGTGTCATCGACCATATTATTCATTCGATCATCCTTTTGACATCCATTCATCAAAACCAATGTCAGTAGGAAAATACAATAGGAAATACAATTTCTCATCATTTTCTGTATTAGTAAATAAGTACTACCATCCATAGTTTTGCGTCATGTTGACCATCTCACTCAGTTGCTGCTGATGTATCGGAAAGAAATAGTGTTTTGCTTGAAATACCCGTTTGCCAGGGAAGACATCTTTTGTGCGTTCCCATGAAGTCTCATAGGTTGTCGCTGCAACATTGCGTGTGTAATAAGGTTCATTCATTTCCTGTTCTGCAATCATCCATGTTCTTAAATCCGGATAGCGATGTCCTTCAAAAGCCATTTCTACCATGCGCTCTTTACGAAGAAGTCCTCGAAGCAATTCTTTATTTCCCAAGACTTCAGGATAAGCCTCCTCCAATTTATTCAATCCGCTGCGTTGGCGAACGAGATTAACATATTTCAAGGCCTCAGTTTCATTTCGGTTTGGCTTTTCATTACATGCTTCAGCATAATTGAGGTATATCTCTGCCAAGCGATAAAAAGGCCAGGCAAACTGTCCCCAGTTTCCAGATTCTATATCGTTTGTTGGGTCACTCATCCTCCGCCAGAGATATCCCGATTTTACACAGTCGCCAGTTTTGGTA
Organism: Sphingobacterium sp. BIGb0116; assembly: GCF_024808035.1. Lineage (NCBI taxonomy): Bacteria > Pseudomonadati > Bacteroidota > Sphingobacteriia > Sphingobacteriales > Sphingobacteriaceae > Sphingobacterium > Sphingobacterium sp. BIGb0116. Next base: position 80,493 of record NZ_JANUDT010000014.1, read on the forward strand.
TAGGTCGATGTTCCTCCATCGAAAAACGTCACCTTTTTGTCGCCATGCAACCTATTAATCCAGTACATTCCATTCGCCAGAATAGATGCATAAAAACGTGCATCACGTCCCACACAACTGTTATGTGCTTTAAAGGCAGCAAAATTGTCCAATGGATGCACATAGTTATCTGTAAATCCAGTTTCTTGGTAACCAGATTTTTCATCAATAATAGGTTGGCCATTGCTATTGTAGCCCGTAATTGGATAACGTCCAGAGCTCGCCATTGGATAAGAATCGACCAATTTCAATGAAGGAGCATATCCACCCCAGCCCATCGTAACGACTCGCGGCGGCGCGGTACGAACATTATAATTAAAGCCATCGTCTGACCAGCGGCCCCAAATAATTTCCGAATTCCACTTTTCAAAATAAATACCCATATATGATTTTATCGCACGACGAAAGTTGTTCGTCTCTTTATTATCCTGATACAGGGTATATAAATTTAGATTAATGAGATCTTTAGCCGCTTGGGCAGCTAGCTCCCATTTAGTAGGATCAACAGTTTGAGGAAACAGGAATTCACCATTTCTATTCTTCAAACCCACATATAATTTCGCTCCATTAAATAACGGTCGTGCCATGTACAACAATAACTCTGATTTAGCGGCCATTACTGCACCTTTGGTCAAGCGACCATACCAGGCCTGATCGGTAATCTCCTTAGGTAATACAGCAGTTGCTTTATCAAATTCCGAGAGTATAAAATTAACGTTGGCTTCCAAGGACATGCGATCCACTGTCTTAGCATCGATCTTATCGTCTGCAGCACGATCACCCCAAACAAATACAGGCCCGTAGCGTTTTAACAATAGGTAATAAAAATAAGCACGTAAAAACCTGGCTTCCGCCTTCATCGTACTTTTAGTAGATTCATTGAGCTCTACGTTTTTATCAACATTATTGATAAAAATGGTCGCCTGGTTAATGCCTTGATAATTATGTACCCATGTCGCATAATCATCTGTTGTCACCCCCCAACCTCCATTTGTGAAGTTGAGCCAAGGTACCCATGCTACCCAGGAGAACAGCGCTTCATCGCTAAGCGGCACATTCCCCCCCTCACTATTAAATAGATCATGTTCAATGGGCAAGTAACCATATACTTGCGCGAGATACCGTTCGGTTGTTGTACGCTTCTGAAAGGTTTCATCAAGGGTCTTCTGGTTTGCCAAATCCACATCCAAATACTTACTGCATGCCCCAAAGAAAACCGGTACTAAAAGACAAGTCAAGAGGTAAATATATTTTTTCATCGTTTTTTCGTTTAGAATATCACACTTAGACCAATATTAAATACGCGCATTTGCGGATAACCACTTCCCGAGACCGTTTCCAATTCTGGATCCCATAATTTGAATTTACTGAACGTAAAAACATTGACTCCTTGGGCATAAAAACGCATTGTTGACATTTTCCATTTTTCTATCCAACGTTTAGGTAGTGTATAACCAAACTCCAGATTTTTTAAACGGATAAAGCTCATATCGCGCTGCCACCATGTAGATGCCTGAGAATTATTGGCAATATTGAGAGACATACGCGGATAAATAGCGTCCGGGTTTGGGTTATCAGCGCTCCAACGATGATCTGCGACATCGGAATAAATTTGTCCTGCATTCCAGATATTGCCTGTCTGCCCATACAAGGGCCCTCCGGCAATAATTCGCGTAATCTCACCCACACCATGAAAAAATGCGGCAATATCAAATCCTCTCCAGGATACACTCGTTCCAAATCCATAGGTCAACTGTGGCATATCAGTATCACCTATAGCGACCTTGTCCTGCTCGGTTATCTGTCCATCTCCATTAATGTCTCGATACTTGAGATCTCCCGGGTGCGGACCATCTCCGTATTTCTGTACCGGACTGTGTGCTATTTCCTCTTCGGACTGGAATAAGCCCAGCGCTATCAAGCCCCGCTGCTGTCCCCAGCGTTGTCCGATATCCGATTGGTAAGCCCACACAGGAACAGGTTTATCATCAAATAACTTTTTATTACGATTATAGGTGATATTCCCACGAATCTGAAGGCCGAAATCTCCCTGATGGTGATTAAATTCCAATGATCCTTCTATACCCCTATTCTCCATTTGACCAATATTTACTAAAGGTTTCACATTTACCCCAACAACAGAAGGCACACTCTCCTGTGGGATATAAATCCCATCGCGCTTCTCAGCGAAATAATCCGTCTGAATGGTCAATTTATTAAATAGCGTCAATTCTAAACCAATATTTCGTTTCAATGCACTCTCCCAGGCTACCAATGGATTTCCGGGATAACCTGTGGCAATTCCAGTCAATGGTTTTTGCCCCCCTATACCAAATGAATATCCTCCACGGTCTTCCATCTCCGAGTTATAAGCAAACCGACGTTTTCCATCAATTTTATCGCTACCAATCTTACCGATGGATCCGCGGATCTTCAAGAAGCTAATCACGGGTAATAAGGACTCAAAGAATGGCTCATTACTTAGCACATAACCCATCGCCAAGGACGGAAAGAATCCAAAACGCTTCTTAGGGGCAAAGTTTTCTGAACCGTTATAACCAAAGTTGCCTTCGATAAAATAGCGATCCTTATACGAATAAGTCAGACGGGAAGCAATTCCGGTATTTCGATAAGGTAACGCAGCTATATAATTGTTCTCCGGAAAATTATTCGTGCGCTCACGCATAGAGAATAAAAATAGCCCCCCGAAACGATGCTTCTCCGCAAACAATCTGTCGTACATTAGTGAGCTTTCAAAGTTGATTGCCCGCTCGCCAGAATGCCAATCCTTTAATGTGAAATAATCGCTTCCAGCGCCATTATCTTTCAAAATCAAATTTCCATCAGTATCCCGGGCATTCGTCTTATCCACATAATAAGTGATAGGATTTTTACGTCTGTCCAAAGAAGTCGAATTTTTAGCATCCCAAGAGAATTTGACATTTGCTCTTAATCCAGGTGTGATCAACTCTGAGAAATCTTGCGTTACGCCAACCAGCGATTGCGCATTATTCCAAAAATCCTTTGAGTATCCTGTTGTATTCAGAAAATAATATGGACTCATTGTATAGGCACCATTAGAAAATTGCGTTGGAATTGCCACTGGTGTCGTATGCAAGATAGTCTCGTACATCGTTCCCAAATCTAGTCCCAGACGGTTCTTTGTTTCAAATTGATTGGAGAGATTTAGGTTTACCTCAGTTGAAGGAGAAAGCTTGATATCTACATTAGATCGGAAATTGATCCTGTCAAAGTTCACCGAAGGATCATAGTTTGATGTTTTACGAGGCTGAAAGATGCCATTCTCTTTCATGTAAGAACCCGACACATAATATTTGATAAAATCTCCACCTCCGGTCACATTCACATTCAAACGTTCATTCGACGTTCTTTTCTTAAATATTTCTTGCATCCAATCCACATTAGGATACACATCCGGATCCACTTTATTCACGTACTTATTTATTTCTTCCTGCGTTAATGGTACTTTACCAGAGGCTTCAAAGTTGATATCATTATAATAATCTAACCATTGCGTAGCATTGGCCAATTTCGGCAGTCGTGTCGGCTCCAACATCCCCCGTTCGACACGAGCATTAATTGTTGGTTTGGCACTTTTCTTTCCTCTTTTTGTTGTAATGATCACAATGCCATTCGCTCCCCTTACACCGTACACCGCTGTGGCTGTTGCATCTTTCAAAACTGAAAAAGACTCTACATCCTCAGGATCAACTAAATCCATCGGACGTTCGATACCATCGACTAAAATCAATGGGCTATTACTTCCAGCAAAACTACTGACCCCCCGTATCCAGAACGAAGTTGCGGAGCCCGGCTCTCCCGAGCCTTGCACCGTGACAACCCCCGCCATCTGTCCCGCCAATGAGCTACTAAGTTTTGCGACCGGGGTTTTCAATTGCTGTGGAGAAACACTACTAATTGCGCCCACCACACTGATTTTACGTTGTTTTCCATAAGCAACCACAACGGCTTCCTCCAAATCGCTTACAGCAGGCTCCAAAGTGACATTCAGCTGATTTGACGTACTAATATTACGCTCAGAAGACTGAAATCCTACCAGCGAAAACTGCAGCACCTTATGCTGATCTTCAATTTCCAAGGCAAATTGCCCCTGCGCATCGGTCTTCGTTCCAATATTTGTCCCCTTAACCGAAACAGTGACACTTTCCAATGGCATCCCCTTAACATCCGACACAACCCCTCTTATTTTACGTCGCTGCAAGATCACCGCGGTGCTGGGAGAAACTGGCAGAGAAGCCGCTTTGGCCATAATCAATACCGTGTTCAGATTCAATTCGTAGGTCAGATTTCTTTCCGATAGAAACTCTTGCAGGACCTCTTTAAAGTTTTTGTGATTTGCTTTAATGGTCACTCTTTTCTGTTTATTAATCAAACTGTTATTGTACAAAAACTCGTACCCCGTTTGTTTTTGAATCTCATCCAGGACGTCCACCAAACGTCCATTTTTTATATCCAATGTCACTTGTTGACCAAAGCTAGATGCATGAACATGCACCATGGAGATGATGAGGATTAGTATGCATACTTTCATCCTGATAAATGCTTTTACAAAGAATTTTTGTGTAAAAAAGCAACTTTTGCTATTCCTTTTATACATTTGTATAGGTTTGGTGTTAAATGGTTTATAACTCAATTAGGTTTATTTAATTGCTAAACTACGATCGGGAGTGTTGCGAGCACTTCCGATTACTTTTAGCTCAAGGTCTCATTATTACATAACAAGGACCCTCCCATCCTGAATTTTAAATTTATAATTGGATATTTTTTCCAGCTGCCGCAATAAATCCGAGAGCTTTTTGGTCCTCTTTATCATCCCCGTAAATTTATCGCTGGACGATGAATTCACCTTGACTTCCTTGATATCATACCATTCACCCACTTTTTGCAAGACAGTCTCAATATTATCTTCGGTAAAGCGAAAGAAGCCATCCCGCCATGCGAGAACCTCTTTTAAGTCGGCTTCCTGTACCACAATTTGTTTCGTATGCAGATTAGTCTGCGCCTGCATTCCTGGGGTTAAAATCTGCTGATTACGCCCTGCAGCTACAGCAACCTTACCTTTGATTAAAGTAGTCAGGATTTTAGTTTTACTGAGATCGGAGGCGATATTGAATTGCGTGCCCAACACTTTAATTTGGGTTTGTTTCGTCTGAACAATAAAAGGCTTGCTACTGTCATGAGTGACATCAAAATAGGCTTCACCATCCAAGGATACCGTTCGGATGTGATCATCAAAATGTGTCGGATAGGTCAAGCTAGCGCCCGAGTTTAGTTGAACTTGTGTGCCATCAATCAGCCTCACGGTTAATGCACTACCTTTTGGACTAAGGAAAGTTCTCATCTCAGACTTGCCTTTGCCATTATTTCTAATTTGATACACTACTGTACCATCTGTTGCTTTAACGATGCTCAGATCGTTTTTATCCAAGGTTTCAGGATGCTCTTCTGAAATTGAATATTGATCACCATTTGAAAGTTTAAGTATAGGCGCACCGTTTTCCGGCAAGGCGATTTCCCTTGGCGAGATGGCTTGTTGAGACGTTATTTCCTTCGCGTTTTGCTGGACCAGAAACAAAATTGAAAAACAAAAAACAACAATTGCAGCTGCAATCGCCCCCCATTTGATGTAGCGTAGCTTTGATTTTCTTTCATCTCCTATCTCTTCATGATGTTCCCCTATTCGACTTGAGATCTGATTTAAAACCTGATCCCTGTTAAACAGCTCCGAGCGTTCAGGAATTCTTTCGCCCATACGTTCAAAAAGATCGGAGAATTCAGCTTCTTCCAGCTGATCTAATTGATCGAGCATCTCTTTCAGTTCCGAACGAGAGATTGTATTTCTAAAATAATGGGTTAGCAAATAGCGTAGTCTTTCTTCTTGCATGGTCAAATTGGTTCGTACTTTCTAAGTATTGATTTTAGACAGTACACCGCAAAAACAGAAAAGGACTACACTGAAAAATATTTTTTTAAAAAATTTTAGATCAAGCCGAAATCACCTATGGCCATAATAATTTCTAAATAGATCTTAAGCCTTGCCATAAAAAATGTAAACAGGCACTTAATATAGATACATCAATAAATGAGATCCTTTTTCAGAAAAAATAAAAAAATAGGGATAATAGCGGATTTCGTCCAGAACGGACTTGTTTTAAATGTTTCGATGCTCTGGCAAGATGGTTTTTTACAGTGTTCTTAGAAAGATTTAGTTCCTCTGCAATTTGATTGTGAGGTATTCCTTCGATTCGGCTTAATGTAAAAACAAGTTTTTGTTGTTCAGGAAGTAGAGCAAGATAATTTTCTATTTCACCAGCAAGTTCCTTTCGTTCTATTAAACCGTCGGCGCTATCCGAATGATGTTCAATATGGTAATATAGAAGCTCAAAGGCCGAATGAGAACGTTTAATACTTCTTAGTTTATTGAAACACTCTCTTTTAGTCAATACATAGAGAAAGGGCCAGAGATCCACATCCTGTTTTATACTTTCTCTATTGGTCCACAGTTTCACGAAAACTTCCTGCACGACATCCTCGCTCCAGCCTGTATCTTTCAACAGGTGGAAAGATACATCGAAAATGCGGTCTGCATATCGTTCGTAAAGTTTTGGTAAAACAGCCTGCTTTCCTATAGAGAGCGCCTGGATCAAATTGGCTTCATCGTTTTCTTTTCTCATAACTAAAGCGCCCAATCTTCAGTTTATTGGTCTTTGTGCTTTTCACAGGTAACAATTAGATTACAAGGCCAAGTTAACAATTATTTCAACATCTTTATTTTAAAAAATCAAGCATATTAAATTTTTCCAAAGCGATCTTCTAACTAATAGATCGCTTTGGGTTCGGATTTTTCTTGCGCTTCTTTGTAGCGCAATACCTGCGATAGAATTGCTGGATTTTCGATCACTTTAGGCCTAAACTTTGTACTGTTCATATACGTTAAGATGGAGCTCAACAGCTGTCTTGCAACGGGCCTATTGGTTAGATCCGCCTCCAGATCAAACGTAGCGATCATCAGCTTGCCTGATCCTACCGTTCCTTCAAAAAGAGATGCTAATCTTCTATTATTGGCAAAGTTATCAATGAGCTCTACAACTGCATTTCCGCCTTTGACCTGATCCGTAATCATCGTAGTCGATTTAATTTGGAGATCCCACCATTGCCAATCCGTATGATTATCTGTCGGGAAATCGGCAAATACAGGGTGTTTAGGGTCACAAAGCAAGCCCATTGTACCTGCCTGTTTTGGAAAATGTACCGGGCTCCAAAAAACAGGAACGAACTTCCCTTCAATACCGTTTATTTTCTTCCAATCGGGATTTAAAAGTACCTTTTTCCCTTCTTTCAGCAAGTGCATTGCTTCCTCCAATTCGCGCGTATAGCTAACTTCCCCAAAATCAACGGCTACCTTTTGAGGATACACCCAAATATTCCAATGATTTTCGTATGAAGTACCCTCAAGTTTAAGTTGAATCGTCAATTTCTTCGCCTGTCCAATTGTTTGTAATGGTATTTCTACATGCCCCACATTGCCTTGATGTCCCTTTCCAATGGTTGACTGAAAATGTCCTTGTGCGACTATTTTTCCCGCATCTTTCAGGAACCAACTAATCCCCTGATTCTTCAAAATCTCCTGTCCATAATTACTCACATCTATAGAAGCTTCGAACGTTTCATCGTTGGTATATACCGCTTTCGCAAACTGGAGTAAAGGCACTACTGGAGCGCTAAATTGTCGAAATTCGGCCGCTGAGAGAATATGTTTGCTGTCCCAAAAAGCATCTAATAAGCCCACCAACGCCGTTCCTTGACCAGGGAAATCGTGAAGATCAAGGAGCTGATAACCGCTGATACCCGGTGTCTTCAACGCTCTTTCCATCTCCTCTTTGTACAGAATAGCTGCCAATTTCCCCGAGGACATCGTATATGCACTGGCCTTATGTAATAATCCTTTTTGTTTTAGATCTTCTGCAACAGAAATGAAGTTTAATGGTTTTAAAACACCTTTATATTTTTTGATTTCGGCGAGATTGGGATAGACAGCATATTGTCCAATTTCGTGCGTCACGACCGGAATCGAAATTCCTTCCAAAGAATTGCTGTAGTTTTTATTGAATGTAGGTACTTCGCTATTAAATACACCTTGTCCCCGCACCCAGCCCTTGGCTGTCCACTGGGTAATCAGATAATCATCATAGGGTTCTTCCTTCACACCATGCCCTTGCTGGAATGTAAAAGAAGTTGCCGTATAAAGATGCCGTTTGTCTTTTTCCTTTACGTATTTTACCAGATCATTCAGCGCATTGAAATCACCACTCAACTCATTACCCATACTCCAAAAACAAAAGGACGGATGATTTCCATAAGTCTGCATTATTCGATCGGCCTCTTCATAGAGAAAATTCATCACTCCCTCATCTTTACCAAGATTATTCTCCCAGATTGGCAACTCAATTTGAAGATAGAATCCCAATTCGTCGGCAACAGCAAAGGCCGCCTCAGGAGGACACCATGAATGAAACCTCAGATGATTTAACCCCCATTCGCGTGCTGTCACAAAGACTTTTCTCCAACCGGCCTTATCCATCGGCGGATGTCCCGTTAACGGGAAGATACTGCACTCCAATGTTCCCCTCAAAAATAAAGGCTCACCATTGACTTTTAGCATGGTCCCATCCGTAGAGAGCTCACGCATACCTATTGAGGTACTCAATGTTGATACGGCATCTGCGGTTTTCAATTCCAGACTGATGTCGTACAAATGCGGCGAAAATTCGCTCCAAAGTTTCAGTTTGTCACCAAGAAGGTAGTTTAGGTTGATCGCTGAATCCCTTGGCGACAGCTGAATGGTTCTTTCAACTGGTGGTAGGGAACCCATTTTGTCTTTTACCTTTATTTTCAGTTTACCGACAACGGCCTTTGCAAGTTTATTACGGAGATTGATCTGCAGATTGATTTCCTTTTTCGCTAGATTAGGGCTCGCATACACAGACTTCAGACGCACCGCATCGTAGGCCTGAATAGCAATCTTTCCAAGAATGCCATTCCAAATAATTTGGGTGTGATCGGTATAAGCATGCGCCATATCATCAACGCTGATCGGGAGCTTCTTCCTGTTATCTACGCGGATTGTCAACCGATGCTTCTTTCCTGTTTTCAGTAGTGAACTCAAGTCAAACTCATGCGGACTGACAAGGCTACGTTGCTTTTGTACTACTGCTATCCCGTCGATCCAAACCATAGACTCCCAAAGAACACGCTCGAGGGTTAAGATCATCTCCTTACCTGCCCAACCAGCCGGAATTGAAACCTCCCGTGTATACCATGCTGCCCCCACATAACGATGTGCTCGCGTAAGATGCGAAAGCTGAGGTTTGGCAAGAGCAGGTGTCAACGTATTTACGGTTCCTAAACCCGCATCATCTGTTGTTCCTGGTAATTTAATCGATGTTTCGAACGATTTACCAGCCCAACCATGCTCGATACCGACATCTTCGGGATCAAGCCGAACTTTCCACTCGCCTGCAAGATCAAGACGATTTACTCCATCTGCCCAGACCGTATAACTTTGAAATAGAACGACGAATACAATGATATAGCGATACATACTGAAATTAATTCTTTAAAGAAGTTTCACCTAAGAAAGAATATATAATAGCCTGGCTCCCTTGGTGATTGGGATCCAACTGCTGCACTTGTGCCAAATAATCCATTGCCAAAGTACGATCTCCATTCCCCAAATACCCCAATCCCATGACATACAGACAATGTATCATATTCTTATGATCCAGATCTTCCTCCCAAATATCCATATCAGGCAAGGAAACTGCAAAGTAATCTATTTTAAAGGTCTTGTCAATAAATAACTTTCCATGATCTATTAAACATTGAAAACGTTGTTCAGCTCGCACCGGATCACCAAGCTCATGCCAGGCTAAACCTTGATAAAATATCTTATCTGGTTGTGGATCATTATAGAAAAGGGCCTGCTGGGGTTCATCAGCACCTTCTGTTGCTTTATAGAAATAAACCTTAGCTTCTTCGTCCATACCCAATAAACGATGGACAAGTCCCTTATAATAGTGAATATCGTTTTCTTCCATTGTAATCAGCTTACCTTCACCAAGGTTATGTGGATAATAATCAATCGCCTTTAGTAAGGAAAGCGCCTGCTGCAGTTCATTTTGCAGTATCGATTTTTTGGCCAATTCCAGCTGACATATGGTGTATTGACGAGAGACCTTACCTTCTCCTCCTTCCCAGGGCTTAAACTGCCGGGAAGCAAGCAACGTTTTCGCGCTCTCGTATTCGCCCAAGAGATTAAACAGGGTGATGCGCTCCAAGAATAGATCATCCCTAAGCTTCACCAAATCCGGATATCGATCGAGTAACGCCAACCTTTCTTTGTAAGAGCGTCCCTCCTTCTTGTAGAGCTGATGGAGCTCCATGAGTAAACGTGCATCAGTTTCATCCAATGAAAATGCGCTCTCCAATAGGGGTACAGCTTCTTTCTTCTTGTCTATCCGATTATAATAAGCTAGGGCCAAATTACGATAAACGGTAGGAAACTGTCCATCCAGTTGGATCGCATGCTCCCAACAGTCAACAGCATCCTGATGCTGTCTTTTACCATACCAAAGATTGCCCAAATAATACGAGGCCTTTGCGTCAGCACTATTTAAAACTATGGCATGTCGGAGAATTGCAATCTCTTCCAAACGATTTGGAAAACAATAAGTCGGATCCATAACGACGGCTTGGTCACAATAAGTTTTTGCCTTGTCATGCAAGCCCAAATGAGTTGCGAAATAACCTAGTGTATAATATACCATTGGGTAAACTAAGGTTACGTCGTCAATGGTTTTTTCAAGGAGTAAAGATGCTTCTTCATACAGACCGGCATGAGCAAAATCCAATGCATACTCTATCACACTATGAATATTAACGCGCGCTAAATCGAGAATAGGAGAAAATATCGATTCTTCTTGTGTTAACAGGTACCATTCGAATCGACAGCCCATATTAAACGGATCCAATTCCATTGATTCTTGAATACATGCTAAAGCGGCATCTTTTGCTCCGAGTTTTCTTAAAATAGAGGCCTTCAGCTGTCTTCCTTTATGGTGATACCAGTTTCTGCTCAATGAGTGATCTATTTTTTCCAAAGCAGCTTTCCAATCGCCTCTCTTCGCATCAATTTGTGCCAAACCAAAATAGCCAGAATCCTTCCATGCGGCATTCCATGTTGCTTTGTAGAAAGCTGCATAAGCTCCATTCAGATCCCCAGATAATTGCAGAACTACACCAAGGTTGTAATAAGGTTCTCCATCATAAGGATTGGGATTACGCTCGGTAGCGCGAGCGATCGCGGTCTCAAAATAAGGAATGGACTCCTCTATCTTACCGTTCCGCAACAAAAAAGCGCCCATTGCATTATTACATCTGATGTCGTTCGGTTCACGTCGCAGAGCCTCCTTATAATAATCCAATGGATTATAAGTTGCATGTCGGTACTGCTCCAGATGCTGTCCTGTCAAAAACAATTCTTCGATAGAACAAATGTCTTCAGGCAGCAATGCTGCCTGTGCTGGTTTGGGTATATCTTCGGCATCCTTCAGCTGTTCTTGCTGGTAGACCAATATTTCATGGTTATTTTTATCATACACAGTCAATATGAGTTCGGTTGGTACACTGTCCAATCCAGCAACACTTTGGGTATAAATATTCCGAGGAGAACAAGTCACTTGTTCGTCCAAATAGATTGTACCGGCCGTATTACGTAACAAAACACGTATACTTTCATACGTCCCTGTTGTATACAGGACAATGTGAGCAGTCTGCTCCCTAACCTCCATATTGAGCACCGCATCTTTTGTTGCATTTTTCACCTGTCCGACTTCTGCGTAAGGCATAAAATACTGCGACCAGGATTTCACTTCGTAGGGTTGTAACCAAGCAAAATCAGGCTGATTATCTGTATATACACCAGCCATCAATTCAATATATGGTCCATTTTCATCTGTCAGGTTTCTATCCCAAGCGACACCAAAGTCACCATTTCCCCAGGTCCACTGTTTTTTCCCCGGTGAAATGTGATGGTCGGCCACATGTAACATCCCCGCATTGGTAGCACCGGCCTCATAGCCGCCAACGAAGTTGTATTTCGATTGAATGGCCATATAGGATGTCGGAACAGGAATATTCCTGTATTGCGCAATATCAACACCTGCCGAGTAATCGTACTTGTAATAGGTCCCCGTAGCAATCGGGAAAGAAGAAACCTCTCGCTTTCCATGATCAAAAACGGCATTGACATCGGGAGGGAACACGGAATAATAGTCGTCATTCACAACAACAGCCGGATTGGCCCACCACAGAAAAGTTTGTGGCAATGCTGTCCGATTATACACCTGAACCTTGATTTCCAGATACGCTTTGTCGGGATGCAAAGTAAATCCCTGCATGGCCTTCATCCGAAACATACGCTCGATTTCGTTGCACCAAACCGTAATACTTCCATCGCTGTTGTGTTCGATTAAATGCTCTGTTGGCATAAAAGTAGTCGGTCGATGATGCTGGGGCCAATTAAATTCAATCCCTCCGGAAATCCAAGGACCAGTGAGCCCAACCAAAGCGGGCTTGATAACTTCATTATAGTAAACGAAATGTCGTTCTCTAACTTTATCATAAGCCATATGAACCCGTCCACCTAAAGCTGGAAGAATCATCACCTTGATATATTCATTTTCAAGAAATAGCGCTTGATATATCTTGTTTCGCTTCTGATCGCTAATTTTCTCTATTATCGGATAAGGATATACTACCCCTGAGCTACCTTGGTATACGCGCTTTTCGGCAAATATGGGATTCTTCTCCATCGTCCCAATCTCGTATGTTGGAATTGCAACCTGCTCCTCCCATGCTTTTACGATCCCTTTCTGGTCAACTGTTGATTTTATGAGGTAACGAGTCAATTCTGTCATTTTCTTAATACGCTAATAGGTTTATATAGGTCGAGTTGATTATCCTGGTGCCAATTATCCTTCCAGTTCTTGTTCAATTTCTTCTAAGCTTTTTCCTTTGGTCTCTTTCAGTCGGCTCCACAGAAACAGATAGCCAATAAAACAGACTCCACCATACAGCCAGAATGTACCAGCTGCGCCCAGATTTTGATTCAGTAAAGGAAAAGTATAAGTGAGCACAAAACATGCAATCCATAATAACGATGTCGCAATCGCCATGGCCTGCGCCCTTACAGCGGTAGGGAATATTTCGGCGATGATTACCCAAGTAACAGGTGCCAAGGTCATTGCATACACCGCAATTCCGGCTAACACAAGCAGAAGCACGAAAATTCCACTGCAATTGAAATAATAACAAGCTCCTAAGGCAATATAAATCACAAAAAGCCCTGCCGATCCGAAGAGCATCAATGCACGACGACCAATTCGATCGACCAGATACATGCCGATGAATGTAAAAATTACATTGATCACTCCAGTGATAATAATATTGAAAAGCATCCCCGAAACTGTATATCCAGCAGCCGTAAAAATTTCTTGGGCGTAATTAAAAATAACATTAATCCCACACCACTGCTGAAAGACCGCAATAAAACTCCCTAGCAACAACAAGCGCAGCAACTTGCCCTGAAATAAATTTCTTTTTCGAGCTTTACCCTGACTTAGCTCAGCCGCCTCGGCAATAGATCGTATATTTTCTGCTGCATATTCATCTCCACCCATGCGTAAAAACACGCGCTTTGCCTGTTCGTGCTTCCCTTTCGAATACAACCAACGGGGACTTTCGGGAATCAGGAAAAGTAATACCAAAAAAAAGACCGCTGGGATCGCACCTGCCCAAAACATCCACCTCCAACCCTCTTGCCCATTCCAGGTTTCTAGAATAGATTCTCCAGCTAAAACCGGCTTAGCAATGAGCCAATTAACCACCTGTGCTGTAAGTATGCCCAGTACAATGGTTAATTGATTGACTGATACAAATTTTCCCCGACTTTCTGCAGGGGCGATTTCCGCGATATACATCGGAGCCAAATTGGAGGCTACACCAATACCTATCCCGCCCAAAATCCGATAAATAATAAAGGTGTCAAGTTCGGACGCCATGCCGGTTCCCAATGCAGAAATTATAAATAAAATTGCAGCTGTATAAATCAGTGGTTTTCTACCAAAGCGATCTGCCAATCCCCCCGAGAGCAGTACACCAACAAAGCTTCCCACAATCGCCGAAGACATGGCCCATCCTTGCAATGCAGGATCGGATTCCAAATGAAAATAAGCCTCATAAAATGGTTTCGCACCTCCAATAACTACCCAATCATATCCAAATAGAAATCCACCAATAGCAGCCACAAAAGTGATCAATAGCAGATAGGTCGTCGCAGTCTTTTGCATAAGAGTTTACATATTTAGATTTACTTAGGTAAAAGTAATGGATTACTTGGGGAGAATCATGTAAGTGAACACGATAAACATGTAAAATATTACTATTTTTATAAGGATAACCAAAAACAAGCTCGATTTATGAAACAAAACCAAGATGTCATCGCTGAAGGATTCAAAGGAGAAAAGGCGATTGTCCTTCCCTATGCCGTCTGCAATTACCTGGCAGACAATAGCATTACATCAAAATTACACATCACACATATCGGCTATTATCCCAATGCAAAAAAACACTACCGTGATCGTCAAGAAGGATGTAAGGAATATATTCTGATTTATTGCGAAGAAGGAAGTGGTTGGATAAAACAGGATGAAACAACGCACAACCTTAAAAGAAACGATGTATTTATAATACCGAGAGATAGTGCACATTGCTATGGAGCAAAATCAAATGATCCCTGGAGCATCTATTGGATTCATTTCATCGGGACAGATGCGGCTCTTTTTAAACATATCATGGGCGAAGTGATTCATATAGATGACGCGGATTCAAACAAACATGCCAACCGCATCCAACTCTTCGAAAGCATCTACAAAAACCTCGAAATGGGATACAGTCCAGAAAATTTGGAGTATACGAGTTTTTGCTTCCAATATTTTTTAGCTTCCATTCAATATCAGGCACAGTTTAGAGAAAGTAACCGAATTCAAGTAGACAATATTATACAGGACATCATCATATTTATGAAAGACAACCTGGAGAACGATATCAATCTGGATGATATTTCAGCACATTTCAGCTACTCCAAATCACATCTTATAAACTTGTTCAAGCAGAAAACGTCTTACCCACCCATGGTATATTACAATCAACTCCGTATGCAAAGAGCTTGCTCTTACCTACAATTTACACTACTTAAGATTAAAGAAATCGCATTCAAACTCCACTTTTATGATCCCTTTCATTTTTCAAAAGCGTTTACACGAGAAATGAAAATGTCGCCACAAGAATATCGCAAAAAATATCAAAAATAAAGTCGGTTAAACCCTTCGGATTCATATGCCATCTAGACCAGTCACCTCTAAACGATTGGTTATAAACGATTAGCTCTCCATTCGAACATCTTTTCTTGGCTATCTCTCACTCTTCATCGACACTCAAACCTGCCAATACACAAGGTATAGCGTTTAGCGAAGTATTGCGGCATTATTCAAAATTGGGTGTCCTTTTCCCTAAAAATGCTGAAACACCTTCTTTGAAATCTTCTGTCCCGAACAAATGTCCGAAGGCATCCATTTCCAACTTATTTCCGTTTTGTTGTCTATCCTCAGCAGCATTAATAGCTGCAATAGCATTTGCCACTGCAACGCGCGAGCGCGTAAATATCTTTTGGAGTATTTCCTCCGCTCGGGCAATTAGTTTATCCTGTGCGATCACCTCATTGACCAGTCCTAGTTCATAAGCTCGCTGCGCATCAATCATATCGCCCGTTAAAATCATTTGCATAGCCTGCCCTTTTCCGATCAATTTGGGCAAACGCTGCGTACCTCCGTAACCCGGAATCAGGCCTAAAGAAACCTCCGGAAGTCCCATTTTGGCATTTTCAGAAGCTATACGGATATGGCAAGCTAAAGCCATCTCCAGCCCTCCGCCTAAAGCATATCCATTTATAGCAGCAATAACTGGCTTAGGAGAACCTTCGATAAGATCCGTAAAGATAATATGCCCTCTTTCACTAAGCCATCGCGCCTGAATCACAGACAAATCCATAAATTCCTTGATATCCGCGCCCGCGGCAAATGCTTTATGTCCGGCGCCAGTCAGGATAATACCCCTTACATGATCATCGGAATTGAAATGTTTGAAGATATCTTGCAATTCATCAAGCGTTTCCTGATTTAAGGCATTCAGTTGCGGCTCGCGATTAATGATGACATAGCCAATACTATCTTTAATGGCATACTTTAAATTTGAATATTGAACCATAATTGCTAAAAATTAAAATGTAAGGATGCCGTAAAAGTATCAGAAGGAACTCCTTCTCCGCCTTTATAGCTTAATCTCTTTTTATACTCTAATCTAATCAATTTAAAGATATTATCCACCCCCACAAGTCCTTCTACATAAGGTTTATTTCGCACTGCTTTTGTTTGAATAATACCATCCTTGTCCGCTTCAAACTGAATATTTTCGGGCGTAACAAAGGGATTGTTGGCATCGCTTAACTTTCCATAAAACGCCTTGAATCCTGTTACTTCACGCCACTTTAACCGTCTGAACAAAGGAATTCTATTAAAAAAGAAACCATTCCAATTGTGGTAATAAGTCAATTTCAAAAACTGGTCTGAAACAAATTCCGAGGTAGCCATCAAGTCAAAATTCACCAACGGGCCCTGCTTATCTTTAGTGACTTCTGGAAGTTCCAGTAAGGTATAAGGCAGGTGTTTCCCCCAAATTCTCCCGCCTGAGAATTCAAAATCAGCCTGTCCTGCTGGCGATAAGAACAATCGTTTGAACACACTGAACCGCAACGCATCATAACTATAATCTGCCCCCCAAAATCCTTTCAGGCCTTTATTATATTGCAGGGTAAAAATGGGATATTTATTTTCTACTGTTCCCCTGTCGAGATTATGATAAGTAAATTCTTCATTCGGAGCCCAACGCAAAATTAGCTGTAGATCATTTGTATTTACTTGGCGGATTGTATCCGGTAAAGGTAGACTATTGATATAAAACAAATCACCGCGAGGTTGTCTGCGGGTATGTGTAAATGCCGTTCCTACACTAATATGGTTCCCAAATTCGATCAGATGATCGATACGATAGATATCATTAAACTGCCATTTATTCGGTCTGTTTTTCCCAAAAGAACGGAAGAAACCATCTCCTTTTAAAAAACCCAAACCTCGCCCCGGTTCCATAACGTCGTGCTGTACGGTAAAGCGCAAATAATTTGCCGGAAACTGAACAATACGTTCTCCATTTAAAGTAAATGCCGTACTCAAGTAGTATTTTAGCGCTTTGTCTTTATCGCCATAGGCTGTGTATCCTTCAATGTAGGCCTTTTCCGAAAACAACCGTGTTGTTCGACCACTCATCCTAAAACGATTCCCTTCGTAATTATTACGGCTATAAAGATATTCCAGAGGACCAAACTCAACTTTCCCGGCATTATAATACCCCTTTGCCAATAAATAGCCCAATGCTACTAACTGATTAAAAGAACGCATATTCTGTACCGAATCAACTTTTTGATATGCCCCTAATTCAGCATGGCTTAATGGGCTTGGTCTGACCCCTCCTATGGGTACATGCGGTGCGGACTGGAGGAGATACCTTTTTTCAACAGGTACACCCGCAAAATTCTCATTCGAAATAGAATCGGTGCGATGTCCTAAGTATTGGGTTTCCCTGCGCCCATACAATACATCCGACTTGCTCCCGCCAAATAACATTTTCAGGTCTGCATGAACGGGAAGCATGCTACCGTTTTTAAATTCGCTATAGCTGAGATCTATCTGCACGTCATTTATCCAATTGATATTTGCAGTACGTCCGATATTCAATGTCGCGCGATGAACGGCATACCTTGTATCATCTGAGATTAGTAGATCACCATAGAAGAGCAGATCAATTTCCGATTTACCTTCAAAATGGAGCTCAATATAATCCTTCCCCTCTATCTTAATCGTATCTTGAATTTTGTATTTATAAAATGCCGTGGCACCGGCTGCAATAGGGCTTAAGACCCCTTTGTTTGTGATCTGAATTGTATTATCATAGAGATCAACATCACGGAGTATCGTCTGAAACCGTGTCTGCCAATTATCATTGTTAAAAAAACGTGGATTTAATTCGGTCTGATTGTGGCTAATGACAATCTTCTTACTCCGATCTGGATTATGGGACGAATAGATATTAGCATAGTTTTCTTCCAAATAAAAGGGTGCTATGGTCTGCCCCCGAAAAGCTGTAGAATCGACATTTTCAAAGAGGAATCGGAATGGTTTCGGAAATTTTTTCGCTTTATCCTCAGGATTGACAAAACCAAATTGCGTCTTCTCGTATTCGTCAAAACGAATTTCAGGTATTCGGGTATAATGATTTTGTGGTCGATGCGCTATCACCTGTTCGATCAGTGCAATAGCTGGATCTTTAGGCTTTTTGTTTTTTCGATTGACCACGACCTCCTCTAATGTATTATTCGAGGCAATTAAATGCACCGTCAGCATAGAATCTTGTAAACGACGAACATCCACCGTCCGCCGCTCATACCCCACTGCTCCAAATACAAGTTGTCTGTATTTCTTGATATCTAGAATCTTAAAATACCCAAGGGTATCACTACTACCACCACTATCTTCCCCAAGCCAGTTGATTGAAACCCTTGAAATGCCCTTGCCTGTTTGTGCATCAACAACCTTTCCACGAATAAAGTCCTGTGCAATTACTTGTCCGCAGATAACGAAGAAAAGTAACACACATAAAACATGAATCGAAAAAGATTTAACACACACTTTAAACGCCATCTGCAATTTGATAGGATTTCTTTTTTACAATATACAATTTGTATGCAAGAGTTATACCAATAAAAATAAAAAAAGCACAGCGAAATCGCCATGCTCTAATAAACAACAAGTATTTTAACAGAAACTTTATATTAATTTTAAAAGGCAGTCTGGATATACCCCAATTAAGATTGTAAGCATTACGGCAAGGAATAATACCAATGAATAATTCCACTGCACATTGACACAGGATTCGTCACTGTCTCTAAAGTACATCGCAACGACAACTTTTAAGTAGTAATACACGGCAATGCCTGCATTGATTACCGCCAATACGAGCAAAACAATATGATAATTTTCCATAACAGAAGAAAACATCATAAACTTACCGATAAATCCAGCTGTCAGTGGTATTCCCGCAAGAGAAAGCATGGCTATCGTGATGGCAAATGCGAGCAAAGGATTTCGTTTGCCCAAGCCATTAAAAGCTTCAAAATGCTCGGAGCCAGTCGTTTTCTTGACAAGGATCAATCCCGTAAAGGCAACAATGGTTGCCAGTGAATAGGCAAGGCCATAAGCAAAGATACTATTAGCCGAAGTAGCCCCAACTGCTACAATCGCAAATAACATATACCCAGCATGCGAAACACTTGAATAAGCAAGCATGCGTTTGAAGGAAGACTGCATTAATGCAGAAATATTTCCAACAAATAAGGTAAGAATGGCGATCACTAAGAAAACCGGAGTCCAAAAATCTTGTAAAGGCAATAGACTATAACTGAATAAACGTAACAATCCAGCAAAAGAAGCAACTTTAACGACCGTACTCATATAACTCGTAATCAGTATCGGAGCTCCATCATAAACATCTGGTGTCCAGAAATGAAAGGGAACAGCCCCCACCTTGAACGTCAGTCCCACAATGAGGAGCAATATACCTCCATAAAACAAAGGCGAAATTGCCTGCGGGTTATTGACAACATAGTTTTTGATTTCACTTAAATCAAATGATCCTGTAGCACCGTATAACAGGGCAATACCAAACAGTAGAAACCCAGTAGAGAAAGCTCCCATCAAAAAGTACTTTAATGCCGCTTCATTTGATGCTTTGTCTCTTTTACGTATACCGACCAAAATATAAAGCGCTACAGACATAATTTCAATACCTAAAAAAAGCATTGAAAAATTATGATAACTATTCACAAGAACAGCACCTGTGAGGGAGAAAATCAATAACGAATAATACTCCGCAATTTGTCCCTCCTCATCGAAATATCCCTTTGATATTACAAAGATGCACAAGGTAACCGCGATACATAAGACCGAGAAAGCAATAGCATAATGATCAAAATGAACCATCCCACTATAGAGAGGTCCGCTGGTAGAAGTCCAGTCATTCCATAAGAAACCAATAGCGACCAAGAAGCCAAGAATAGAAACAGGCAGCAGCATAGATTTCATCTTGAATAAACCAAGATAAAGGACGACTAATGCTAATATCGAAAGTGTAATTATTGCACCCATACAATTAAATATATCTATTATCTGCCTAAAAATGTACTTAAAACTTCCACAGAACCTGCAGAAAGGTTCAATAGGAAATTAGGGAATATACCAATATAAAGGATCAATACGGAGACCACTGTCAATACAATAAGTTCCGTTCCTTTTACATCTTCAAATTGTATAGTTCTTTCGGTCGTTTCTCCCAGCATCGTTCCTTGATAAAGCCTAAGGATATAAACTGCACCGAGAATTAAGGTTAAACCCGCGAAAACCGCAAACCAAAATCCATATTGAAAGACGCCTTTCAATAATAAAAACTCACCAATAAATCCATTCGTTAATGGTAACCCCACTGCTCCCATACAAATAATCATAAAGAAGATGGCCAACCGAGGCGCCTTGCTTGCTATTCCGCCGAGCTCAGTGAGACTACGTGTCTGTGTGCGTTGCTGTATAATATCCAACACATAAAAAAGCCCTATCACAGAAATACCGTGATTTAACATTTGAATAGTTGCTCCACTCAGGCCATTCGTATTCCATGTGAAGACACCAGCACTAATTAAGCCAACGTGGGCTATTGATGAATATGCGATCAATCGCTTCACATCATCTTGTTTAATTGCAATAATGGAAGCATAAACGATCCCAATAACGCATAAGATCATTGCAAAATGTCCGTATAGAGCAACACCAGCTGGCGCGATAGGCAATAGCCAACGCATTAAACCATAAACCCCCATTTTGAGCATGATACCCGCCAACAACATCGTACCTGCTGCAGGTGCATTTGTATACGTATTGGGTTGCCAAGTATGAAAAGGAAAAATTGGTATTTTGATGGCGAAAGCAACAAAAAAAGCCCAAAATAACCATCTCTGCGTATTTTCCCCCAAATCTAATGCTATAAATGAAGTCCATTCAAAATCACGATTGGGTACTTGTTGATAGAGATAAAGAATACCGATCAACATCAAAAGGCTCCCCAAAAAAGTATAAATAAAGAATTTCAAATTTACGCGAATACGATCTCCTTCACCCCAAAGTGCACAAATAAAATAAATCGGAATCAAGGCAATCTCCCAACCCACATAAAAAGTAAACGCATCCAAGGCCATAAATACGAGCAATAAGCCCGCTTGCATAAAAGCCATTAATGCATAAAAGTTTCCTTTATAATCCTTCTTAAAGGTTGTAGCAATAATTAAAGGCATCAGTCCATTCGTCAATAATATCAGCGGCAAGCTAATTCCATCAACGCCGATATGAAAATGAATATGCAATGAAGAAATCCATAGCCAATTTTGTTCAAATTGCATTCCGCCATTTGCGTCAAAAGTACAAAGGAAAGGAATAGTCAAAGCCAAAGACAGTAATGATAAAATCAAGGCAATAGACTTTGCAGCATTGGTCTTTAAAAACGTTAGAATCAATGCGCTTATTAACGGCAATAAAATAAGTAAAAACAAGTTATCCATCGATTACACCAAAATTAAAGACTCAACAATCCATAGATGAAAATGGCAATCACCCCAATTACCATCATCAATAAATAAAAACCAACATTACCATTCTGGAGCAAACGCAATACTTTTCCTGTATCAAATGTTGCTTTCCCGGCACCATTAACAACACCGTCAATGCCACGTTGATCCACAACATTCCCGAAGAAAGACGAGAGCCAATTGATGGGACGTACAATGATGCTATCATAAAGTTCATCCACGTAAAACTTATTGTAAGATAGATTCGCCAAGAAACTTCTGGTACCTTCTCCCGCTTCAGGTAACTGTTGTCGTTTAACATACTTGTTAAAGGCTAAAGCAACCATAATCAATACTCCAACAACAGAAACAGCCATTAATAAATATTCAGTACTGTGTTCCAAATGATGAGTTGCAGGCATTATTGCTTTTCCCTCTGAGAACACCGGCGCCAGGAAGTCCTCAAGCCAATGATTACCACCCAAAACAGCTGGTAAGTTGATCACACCTCCAACCACAGAAAGTATAGCCAATACAATGAGTGGCATTGTCATACTCTTTGGAGATTCATGCAAATGATGTTTTTGCTCTTCCGTACCACGGAATGTTCCAAAAAAGGTCATAAACAGCATCCTAAACATATAGAATGCCGTCATTAATGCACCAATAAAACCTAAACCCCATAAGACCGGACTAGCGGCAAAAGCCCCCGCCAATATTTCGTCTTTGGAGAAGAAGCCAGAGAATGGCGGAATTCCTGCAATCGCGATTGTCCCCATCAACATCGTCAGATAAGTAATAGGCATTGCTTTCTTCAAGCCGCCCATTTTACGCATATCCTGTTCCTCACTCATACCATGTATAACAGATCCGGCCCCTAAGAATAGTAATGCTTTGAAAAAGGCATGAGTCAATACATGGAAAAACGCTCCAGTAAATGCTCCGACACCGAGGCCAAGAAACATATAGCCCAATTGTGAAACTGTGGAATAAGCCAATACTTTC
Source organism: Sphingobacterium sp. BIGb0116 (assembly GCF_024808035.1). Lineage (NCBI taxonomy): Bacteria > Pseudomonadati > Bacteroidota > Sphingobacteriia > Sphingobacteriales > Sphingobacteriaceae > Sphingobacterium > Sphingobacterium sp. BIGb0116. The sequence goes on from NZ_JANUDT010000014.1 coordinate 103,477, forward strand.
TTAATATCATTTTGTGTCAATGCAATCGCAGCAGCTAACAGGGCTGTACAGATAGCTATGACAGAAATGAGCTGCAACGTAAACGGTGAAAGAATAAACAATACATTGGAACGTGCAATCATATAAATACCGGCTGTAACCATCGTCGCCGCATGGATCAGGGCCGACACGGGTGTCGGGCCAGCCATGGCATCTGGCAACCAGGTAAACAAAGGTATCTGCGCCGATTTACCTGTTGCAGCAATAAATAACAAAATGGTAATGCTAACGACTGTGATATCACCAACAGCAAAATTCTTGGCCGCTGGAAATACAGTCGAAAATTCTAAGGAGCCAAAAGTCCCAAGTATTAAAAATACCGCAAGCAGAAAACCTAAATCTCCTATTCTATTCATCACAAATGCTTTTTTTGCCGCATTTGCATACGAACTATTCTTATACCAAAAGCCAATCAATAAATAGGAACATAGTCCTACACCTTCCCAGCCTATGAACATGACCAGGTAATTGGATCCCAATACCAATAGCAACATAAAAAAGATAAAGAGATTCAAATAAGCGAAGAACTTACCAAATCCATTATCATGATGCATATAACCAATAGAATAGACATGGATAAGGAAACCAATTCCCGTAACGATTAAGAGCATAATCGCACTTAACGGATCTACTAAAAAGGACAGACCGATCTTGAGATTGCCCACTGCAATCCAATCAAATACATGTTGTTCAATGATGCCTGCTTGTCCAGCTTGTCTCGCTTGGTAGACTTCGGAGAAAAGAAGGCAGCTACATACAAAAGAAATAAGCACTACAGCACTGCCAACAGCGCCTATCATACCTTTGGAAAAGGTATTCCTACCCAATCCGTTCACTATAAACCCGATTAAGGGCAAAAGGGGAATCAACCAAACTAATTCACTCATCGTATTTATTTCTTAAGTTCTACCAACGAAGTTTATTTAAGGAATCGATATCCACAGACTTCGTATTCCGATATACCATAATAATAATCGCAAGGCCTACGGCAACTTCTGCCGCCGCCAATGCCATGATAAAGAAGACAAAGACCTGTCCAGACGCATCGCCATGCTGCACGGAAAAAGCAGCTAAAAGAAGATTCACCGCATTCAGCATCAATTCAATAGACATCATAATAATAATGACGTTACGGCGAATAAGAACACCGATAACACCAATAACGAAAATAATCGCACAAAAAATCAGATAATGATTTATTGGCACCCCCTGTAACTGTTGAACAACTGTTTCCATTAGATTTGTTTAGGTTCTTTCTTAGCTAATAATATTGCTCCAATCATTGCCGTCAATAACAATAATGATGATAACTCAAAAGGAAGCAAAAATTCGTTAAACAACACCTTACCCAGATTCTTAACCAACCCGATTTCTGGATTAACAACAGTCAAGGGATTAGAAATATCAAATACGCGGTATACACCGAAGAAAGTCACCAATAGGCAACAGCCGGCGATAACCCCCATAAACTTAACCAAGTTGGATTTCATGGGTTCGGTATCCTTATTCAGGTTGAGCAGCATCAATACAAATAAAAACAAAACCATGATGGCTCCCATATATACGATGAAATTCACCACAGCCAGAAACTGTGCATTCAAAAGAATATAATGTATTGTAAACGTAAAAAACGTAATGACCAGATACAGTACACTGTGTACAGGATTTTTTGTAAAAATGGTCAGCAGCGCAAAGAAAATAGACAAGAAGGCTACAAAATAAAATACTGTCATAATTTCCTGTTTTAGCTCTTTAATTTGGTAATATCAAAAGTTGGTTCTACCAATTTATCTTTTCCATAGATAAAATCCTTACGGAGATAATCTGCTGTCACATGCGGTCCATCCAGATAAATCGCTTCTTTCGGACAGGCCTCTTCACATAGACCACAGAAAATACAACGCAACATATTGATTTCATATACCGACGCATATTTTTCTTCGCGGTAAAGATTTTCTTCACCTTTTTTCCGCTCGGCAGCAGTCATTGTAATCGCCTCTGCAGGGCAGGACAAAGCACATAATCCACAGGCTGTACATCGCTCACGCCCTTCCTCATCACGTTTGAGCGAATGTTGCCCTCTGAAGTTTTTCGAATAAGGTCTTATTTCCTCAGGATATTTAATGGTTGGAATTTTCTTGAAAAAATGCCTTAATGTAATGCGTAAACCTTTGATAATAGCCGGAAAGTAAATTCTTTCCGAAAATGTCATCGGTTTTTGTTCGATTACTTTTTTACGATTGGTTAGTTGCATAAAAAGTCCTTTCTTATGAGAAATAAGTATCTTTAATCAATGTAAATACACCTGTAAGTACAATATTGGCAATCGCCAATGGAATCAACATCTTCCAGCCCAGATTCATCAATTGATCGTAGCGGAAACGTGGTAAAGTCCAACGCACCCACATAAAGAAAAAGATAAACAGCAATATTTTAATGAAGAATGCAACCACCCCGATGATCGTGATCATATTGGCCGACCATCCCAGATCATTCATAAAAGGGAAATTATAACCGCCAAAATAAAGTGATGCCATCAATGCAGAGGAAACGAACATGTTAATATATTCGGAAAACATGTAGAGTCCCAATTTCATGGAGGAGTACTCCGTATGGTAACCACCAACAAGCTCCGTTTCACATTCTGGCAAATCAAACGGAACCCGATTACACTCGGCAAAAGCACAGACCATAAAAATGATAAAACCCAGCGGCTGTGCCCAGATATTCCAATTGACAAAACCAGACTGTTGAGCAACAATTTCTTCCAGTGTCAAGGTACGCGTCACCATCAACAGAGCGATAAGCGACAATCCCATTGCAATCTCATAGCTGATACTCTGTGACGCTGCACGAATTGCACCCATAAGCGAGAATTTATTATTGGAGGCCCAGCCACCCAACATGATACCATATACGCCAAGTGCAATCACACCAAACATATACAACACCCCAACATTGATACCCTGCGCAACCTGCAAAGAAATTGTGCGATCTCCAATCTGCAATTCCTGTCCCCAAGGAATAACGGCTGAACTAATACATGCCGTTATAATCGCAATTGTAGGCCCCAAAATAAAGAGCACCTTGTGTGCGCCCGCAGGGATAATTTCCTCTTTAAAGAAAAACTTCCCCCCGTCACATAAAGGTTGTAAGATTCCGAAGATACCGGCCCGATCGGGGCCATATCGATCTTGCATAAAGCCTGCAATTTTACGTTCCGCAAGTGTCGAATACATCGCGATCACCAAGGTGATAACGAATACAATAGACACCAGTATTAATTTTTCTATGACAAAAGACCACTCCATATTTGTGATTATTTCAATTTTTCTGTTCTAGCCAACTGTTCGCGATTTTGTTCCTGTAGCATTGGATTCTCCTTAACAACTTTCGGCGGATTAAATAACTCGTAGTGATTGGCAGAAATGACGGAATGTCGGTCTATTTCTGTCGGTTCCTCTAAGACCCAATCGCTTGTTTTTTTCTGATCAAAGCGACAGGTATTACAGATAAACTCTTCCACTTCACCAAACTCATCCTTTCGAGCAGTTACCCGAATGACCTCTTCTCCCTTATACCATAAGGTTACCTTACCCGAACATGTCGGACAATCACGATGAGCATCGACAGGCTTCGTAAACCATACCCTGTTCTTGAAACGGAAGGTTTTATCTGTCAAAGCTCCCACAGGACATACATCAATAACATTTCCGGAGAAATCGTTATCGATTACATTTTCAATATAAGTCGATATCTCGGCGTGATCTCCTCGTCCTAAGATACCGTGTACACGCTGGTCAGTCAACTGATTTGCGACATAAACACAACGGTAACATAAGATACAACGGTTCATATGCAATTGGATCTTATCGCCCAAATCAATGCGTTCGAAGGTACGTCGATTGAATTCGTAGCGTGTATGAGCACTGCCGTGTTCATATCCAAGATCCTGCAATTTACATTCACCAGCCTGATCGCAGATTGGACAATCTAAGGGATGGTTAATCAATAAGATTTCAACAACACCTTTTCTCGCTTCCACCACCTCTGGCGAAGTAATATTTTGTACTTCCATACCGTCCATTACCGTTGTACGACAAGAAGCCACCAATTTCGGCATCGGTCTTGGATCCTTTTCAGATCCCTTGGAGACTTTTACCAAACAGGTACGGCATTTACCGCCACTTCCCTCCAGTTTGGAGTAGTAACACATTGCCGGAGGGACTATATCGCCGCCGATCTGTCTCGCTGCATTTAATATGCTTGTCCCAGGAGCAACCTCTACCGGTATACCATCGATGGTGACCTTAAACTTTACATCTTCCGCTTCTGCCATGATATGATTAATTTATCGTTACAGCTTCTATTATGATACTATTGGTTGTAAAGGATCAGCATAATGTGCCAGTCCATAATTTCTTGTTTGTGACTCTTCCGGATGCAGGATATGCCATTCAAATTCATCCCTAAAGTGTCGTATTGCAGCTGCCACAGGCCATGCCGCAGCATCCCCCAATGGGCAAATCGTATTCCCTTCTATTTTTCGTTGAACGTCCCACAGTAAATCAATATCTTCCATAGCACCATGACCGCTCTCGATCTTATGCAGTACCTTCTCCATCCAACCCGTTCCTTCACGACAAGGCGAGCATTGACCACAGCTTTCATGATGGTAGAATCGCGCAAAGTTCCAGGTATTACGCACCACGCACTGATCCTCATCAAATACGATGAAACCACCTGATCCAAGCATTGTACCAGTTTGGAAGCCACCATCAGCCAATGACTCATAAGTCATCAATCGGCTATTTCCAGCAGCAGTTTTCAAGATTAGATTAGCCGGTAAAATAGGCACCGAAGAACCTCCGGCTACGACAGCCTTCATTCGTTTCCCATTGGCAATACCACCACAATATTCGTCCGAGTAAATAAATTCTTCAACGGGCAGACCGAGTTCGATCTCATAGACCCCTGGTTTTACAATATTTCCGCTAGCGGAAATTAATTTTGTTCCGGTACTACGCTCTACACCGATCTTAGCATACTCTTCACCACCCAAATTAATAATGGGAACTGTCGTTGCAATAGACTCCACATTATTCACCACTGTTGGGCAGTTATATAAACCCGCTATCGCTGGAAAAGGGGGTTTAATACGTGGGTTACCTCGTTTACCTTCTAAGGACTCTAATAAAGCCGTTTCCTCACCGCATATATACGCTCCGCCTCCCGGTTGAACATAGATCTCTAGATCATACCCCGAACCCAAAATATTTTTACCCAAAAACCCTTTTTCCTTGGCTTCAGCAATAGCACGCTCCAGAATTCTGATCTGTGGCATCATCTCTCCACGCACATAGATATAAGACGTGTGAGCCCCCAAAGCGAAGCTGGATACAATCATTCCCTCAATAAGTGCATGCGGAATATGTGTCATTAGATAACGGTCTTTGAATGTCCCTGGTTCAGACTCGTCGGCATTACAGACCAAATAGCGCGGCACCCCCTCAGGTTTGGCCAAAAAGGACCATTTCATCCCCGTAGGAAAACCGGCTCCGCCACGGCCACGTAATCCAGACTTCTTAACCTCTTCGACAACATCCTCAGGAGACATTGTCTTTAATACTTTTTCAACAGCAACATAACCACCTTTTTGTCGATAGACCTCAAAGGTATTGATGCCAGGAACATCGATATGAGTCAACAAAAGTTTACGTGCCATATTATTCTGTTTTAGCTTTTAAATTATCAATCAATTCGTCGACTTTATCTTCTGTCAGATTCTCATAGAATGTATATTCAGGACCGATCTGTAAGACTGGTCCAAAACCACAGGCAGCCAAACATTCTACACCACGCCAAGAGAAAAGCCCATCGCTTGTGACCTGCCCTTCCTTTACACCGAGCTTTTGTTCTAAATGCCCCATGATACGCTCTGCACCGACCAAACAACAGGGGCCGGTACGACAAATCTCCAGTACATATTTTCCTTTAGGTTGCAACAGGAACATGGTATAGAAGGTTGCCACCTCATATACCTCAATCGGTAATATATTCAGGTAAACAGCAACCTTATCCATCGCATCTGCGCTGACCCAGCCGTATTCCGCCTGAACCAAATGTAAAATGGGCAATAAGCCTGATTTCTGCTTTCCTTCGGGGTAACGGCTTACCACTTCTCCAAACTTGGCTAACAATTCTGGAGAAAACGTTACATTTTCATTATGTTGTTTTACACTAAGCATCTAATTCTCCAGCTATAACGTTAAGACTACTCATATTTATAATGGCATCTGAAATCAGCATTCCTGCACTCATTGGTGCAAACATCTGATAATTGACAAAAGAAGGTCTCCTAAAGTGAAGACGATAAGGTGACCGTCCACCATCGTGAATCAAATAAAAACCAAGTTCGCCATTTGCACCTTCGACCGCATGATAGACTTCTGCTTTTGGTGTGTCCACCTCACCCATGACGATTTTAAAATGGTAAATTAGAGCCTCCATATTGGTATACACCTGTTCTTTCGGAGGTAAATAGAAATCAGGCACCTCCGCATGGAAGACGCCTTTAGGTTCTTTCTCAATTTTCTCTAATGCCTGTTCAATAATCCGAAGTGATTGCCACATTTCGGCATTCCGAACCATGAAACGATCGTATACATCACCTGTCGTGCCAACAGGTACATCGAAATCAAATTCTTCATACGAGCAATAAGGATTCTGTACACGCACATCGTAATCTACACCTGTCGCCCGTAAAATAGGGCCAGACCAGCTATAATCCAGGGCATCTTCTGCTGTTACAGCTGCAACACCCGACGTTCTTTCTATAAAAATGCGGTTACGAACAAACAACTCTTCAAACTCTTGCAATACCGGAGGATAGCGTTTCAGAAATTCACGTATTTTCTCAAAGGCTATAGCATTGAAATCACGCTCGAAGCCTCCAATACGACCAATATTCGTTGTCAGACGAGCGCCACAGATTTCTTCAAAGATTTCATAGATAAACTCGCGTTCCTGCATCACATACAAAAAGCCCGAAAAAGCACCCGTATCTACCCCCAAAATACCATTACAAATAATATGATCCGCAATACGGGCAAGCTCCATGACGATAACACGCATGTACTGCACCCGCTTAGGAATCTCTATCTTGAGTAGTTTTTCAACGGTCATATGCCAGCCCATATTATTGATTGGAGACGAGCAATAATTTAGACGATCAGTCAAAGGCGTTATTTGATAAAAAGGTCGATGTTCAGCAATTTTTTCAAATGCGCGGTGAATATAACCGATCGTGGACACGCCACTCACAATACGCTCGCCATCGATTTGTACCACGTTCTGAAATACGCCATGCGTAGCGGGGTGCGTGGGACCAATATTTAGGGTAATCAACTCGTCTTGCGGATCGTTGTCTTCGAAGACTGGCTGATTAGATGTTATCTTGCTTATAAATTCGCTCATATCGTATAAATTAACGGCCGAAATACAAATCTTTCTTATCTACGCGATTTGGATCCTCTAAAGGATATTCCTTACGCATTGGAAACACCTCCATATCATCTACATTCAGAATCCTTCTCAAATCGGGATGCCCTATAAAATTGACACCAAAAAAATCAAAAGTCTCACGTTCCATCCAGTTCGCACCTTTCCAAACAACGGTTGCCGTTGGAATTTCAGGATTCGGTCCATGCAAAAAGACCTTTATCCGAATTCGAATATTATGAACGAGACTATGGATATGATAGACGACAGCAAATTCCTTTTCTAAATGCGGATAATGCACCGCCGTAATATCGGTCAGATGGATAAACTGCAACTCCTTATTCGATTTCAAGAAACGAAGTACTTCGATCACATTTTCCGTATCCACGACAATCGTCAATACATTGTGTGCATCTTGAATTTCGTTAATCTGTGCCGGAAAATTTCCTTGGAGCTTATCCAATAAAAAACTGTTTTCCATCATCTATTTATTTATATGTATTCCGTACTTTTCAAGCAGCGCTTTGTATTCGGGTGTATTTCTCCGGTTCAATGATTCATTCTTTACAATATCCTGTAGACGCAACACGCCATCCAAAATTGCTTCTGGACGGGGAGGACAACCAGGTACGTACACATCAACCGGTATGATTTCGTCTATTCCTTGTAAGACAGAATACGTATCGAAAATACCACCACTAGATGCACAGGCCCCAACAGCAATTACCCAGCGCGGCTCAGCCATTTGCACATACACCTGCTTTAACACCGGAGCCATTTTCTTAGCAATGGTACCCATCACCAATAGCATATCGGCCTGACGCGGTGAAAAACTAGGGCGCTCGGCACCGAATCTAGCCAAATCGTAAGTAGAGCCCATCGTTGCCATAAACTCGATACCACAGCAGGATGTGGCGAACGGCAAAGGCCATAACGAGTTGGCTCGGGCTAAGCCAATGGCCTTGTCCAAACTTGTCGCAAAAAAACCTGCGCCTTCTACTCCCGGAGGAGCTTCTGCCAATTTTATATCACTCATGAAAAATCGATTTATAGGTTTAAGTATTGCTGGCCCAACGGCCAACCATCACGGGAATATCTAATCCCAACTCAATGCTTTTTTCTTGATCACATAGATAAAGCCCAACAAGAGCAGTCCCATGAAAATAAACATCTCGATCAAGCCCTGTAGTCCCATTTCCCGAAAGTTGACTGCCCATGGATACATGAAAATGACTTCAACATCAAATATGACAAACAGAATAGCGACCAAGAAATATTTTATGGAGAAAGGCTGCCTGGCATTTCCGACAACTTCAATTCCCGACTCAAAAGCCCCAAGCTTGTTTTCTGTACGGACTTTCGGTCCGATAAGATGTGTAATAATTATGGTACCTACTCCAAATCCTACAGCTACTAAAAGCTGTATAAATATAGGCAAGTAGTCTATCGGCATACTATTGGCTTGCTCCATCTCAATTAAAATTTATATTGGTAACTGTCTTTAAATATAGAGATTCCAAGGTAAAAAACAAAACAAAAAAGGCGTAGATATTACTATCTACGCCTAATTTAGAATGATTTTACTTAAGCTTATTTCAATGCACCTAGGTACCCTTTAACAGCTTCATTCGTTGGATCAATTGCCAATACTTTTTGGAAGCTTTCCTTCGCTTTAGGAAGATCTTGCTTCACATAATAGTAGAGACCGATATACGTGTTTGCATCGATCAAATAATTCTTATTCTTCTCTTGTGCCCCACGTTGATTGATAGCTTCGATCAATTTTTGGAACGGCGCCACGAAATCACCTTTAGGTTGCTCCAAGTTGTCCGCGGTTAAGGCAGCAAAAGCTTTATAATAAAGTGCATTGATCAAATATTTATCTTGTGCTTCTTTATTGTCTGTTGTTTCAATAACAGATAAGAAAGTCTGTGCTTTTAGCAAATCGGCAATTGCTTTGTCTCTCAATTCTTGATTAACTACCACTTGTTCCTCATTCTTGCTACCAGCATCTTCTTTAGCTCCGATTTGGTAATAGGCTTCTCCAGCATAGTAGTTTGCATCAAACAAATACGTCTTATTGTCTTTATAAGAAGCTACCAATTCAAATAACGAGGCTGCTGTCTGCAATTCTTGCTCTTGGTATTTAGCAAATGCCAACTCAGCTGTTTCTCCCAACAATTCTTTGTCTAAATCAATTGCTTTCTTAATATCGGCAATACCCTTTTGAATATTCGCTGTATTCTCTGCTGTCAATACCGGAGCCGCAGTAGCCGTACTATCCGCACCAGCAGCTGCTGGTTTTGGGCTATTTGCAGCAATCTCAGACATACCTAGATACATATAATCCAATGGAATTACACGATCTTTTTCCATTTTGCTAAACATCTGGTTTAAGTACTCCAGTGCTTTCGGATAATCCTTTGCTTTTTGGAAAGCGATATAACCCAAATAACGATAGATTTTTGGATCTACAGAAGGGTTTTTAGCTAATTCCTCAGAAACTACCTTCAAATCGTCATATTGACGCGCGTAAACCAAGAAATCGGCGTAACGGATTTTAGCTTCCAATGAATTATCACCCGCAACTTCAAGATATTTCTTGTATTGTTCAACACCTTTCTTATTTAACTCGACATATTTCTCGTCAGAAGTACCCGGTAATCTAGACCATTGATTGTATGTTTCAGCCAATTCACGGTAAGTCGGCGCGTATGCCGGAGTTTCCGCCGCAATAGCTTCCAATTGTGTGATAGCCTCATCAAATGCTTGCGCGCCACGTACGATCACAGCCTGTCCAACTTTCGCTTGTACTGAATTTGGATCGATATCAGTCGCTTCACCATAGCTTGTATAGGCTAATGAACCTTCTTTTAAACCACGGTATGCATCACCTAATGCGATAGGAACTGCAACATCTTTTTTGTTTTTTTCTTTCGCTTGCGTTAGGTATTCCAAAGCTTTCGCATAATCGGGCTCAGGCGTTTTTATATATGCACGACCGATTTCCAATAATGGTTCATAATCTTTTTTACCTAATTTTGCGGTTGCCAAAGCGAATTTAGATTCAGCGCTCGCTTTATCCTTTTTCATTAAGTCAACATAGCCCAAACCTACATTATTGATTGTAGCCTTTGGATCAGCAGCCAAACCTTGGTTGAAAATCGCAGCGGCAGAATCCGCTCTGTCGTTTACCAAATAAATTTGACCCAAATAGAAATAATTATCTCCATTCTTAGGTTGCTTAGTCACTAACTGTTGAAGGATAGTTTTCGCTTTACCATAATTCTCAGCCTCGATGGCTGCTCTAGCATCTTTCAAACTTTGTGCACTTACTGTGCCCACAGATCCCGCCAATAAAAGACTAAATAATAATTTACTGTTTGTCATAATCTATTTTTGTACTATTTATTATCTATTTAATATAACTTTCATCTCTAATAATGATCTCCCGTCCAGGCATTGTGGCAGGAACCAATCCAGCTTTCAATACAATACGTTGTCCACGATCTCCTGTCAAAAAGGCACTGAAGCCCAAACCTAAGCCCATATTCGGCTGATAGTTCATAATGTAGACAGGTCTTACAAAAGGATATAAGCCGTCGGCGATAGTCGATTGGGACGGTCGATAAAAACTGACCTTTTCTCCCTCCTTACCAACACTTTCGATGCTCAATGTACGAATTTTCTCCAATAAATTCGAATTTTTTTCTACTGCTTTTAAATACCAATTATAACCAATAACACCCACTGTATTCGCATTCTCGCTCACATATTTCATCACATCTTCACTATCTTTCAAAGCAGAAACAGCTTTCGGATCGATTTTGTTCAATTTAAAATAATCTTTCAAATAGCGCAGTGTGCTTGAATTGGCGTTGTCAAAGATCAATCGTTGTCCTGCTAAGTTACCTTCCAACAAAGACTTAACGTCCTTTTGAGGCATTATAGTATCTGCACTGTTACGATTATTGATCAATACAACTGCATCCGACGCCATTTGGAATATTTTAGGTTGAATACCTCGCTTTTTAAAGTAGCTATCTTCCTCATTTGTCAGCTTGCGCGTCAAAACAACCACATAGGCCGAATCGCCAAGCAATGCATTCACCGCTTTAATTTCAGGACGAGCGATAAGCTCCAAATTCGAGTTTGGATAAGAGCTCTCAAACACATCCGCAGATTCCTGGACAATAGGCAACAAAGTTTGATCCACAATAACAGGTAGCTTACCTGTTAAAATATCATCGCCCTCTTTCGCTTGCTTTGTTTTATTTTTACAGGAAACAAAAATGCCCATACAGATGCCAAGCATCACAAGAACCATTTTATATTTTCTCATATGATACATCATAAAATAAGACAGTTTAATTAAAAAATAGTTTAATTTTTGAAGAGAGAATTGGTTGTAGCCAAAAAGAAGAGGGCAGTTAATTAAAAATTATTTTGCCAAAGCCGTACAAACCGCATAAAAGAATACAGGATCAATACGACACCAAAGATTGTTTTGTAAGTTGGATTAATTTCAATGGGAAAATTATCCCAGAATATAATCAAAAGGCCCAAAACAAAATAAAAGCCAAACATAAATAGTCCCAAAATAGACAGAAACCGCTTCAGAGGCGATTTCTGTCTATAATTTGAACTATTATTCGAATTAAAATTTGTCATTCTAATTTTGAAGGTTCAATCGAATTGGTAAAGTGTACGCTACACGAACTGGACGGCCATTTTGAATACCAGGCTTCCATTTCTTCGCTTTCTTAAGCAACCTTACGGCTGCATCACCAGTACCATATTTCAAATCGCGTTTGATATTGATGTCTGTCAAGCTACCATCTTTTTCTACAACGAAGGATACCTCAACGACACCATTTACACCATTTTCAGTTGCAGCAGCTGGATATTCGTAGTTTGAACCAACCCAAGACATAAATGCAGCCATACCACCGATAGGCATTGGTTGAACCTCAATGGCATTAAATGGAAGAATTTCATCTCCATTACCATTTGGATCGCCTTTTGCAGCGCCAGTGATTGCACCATCTTGTTTCTTCGAACCAAATTCACCACGTGCAACAGAAGTACCAGTCGGGCTACCTTTCAAGGTAATACGTGCTGGCGTTTTATTTGGATCTTTCAACTCTTCCTGAGAAGCAACTTCTTCCACAACTTTGTTTGCAGGAGCTACTTTAGGTTCAGGGAAACGAACCAAATCTTCTTTCGGTACATCCATAGCCACTTGTTGAGGTTTTTCTTCCGGTTCTTGTGGAAGCGGCTCCTCTTCAGGCTCTGGTGGTTTGATTTCTTCAAGGTCTTCCAAAGTAACTTCAGTTACTGCTGGAGGTGCCTCAACGGCTTTCTTCGGGAACAGCTTACTTCCATAAACACTAAGGAAACTGGCTATGACTACAATGCCGATAACGACAAGAAGTCCCCTGTTAGTCGCTTTAGGCGCTAGCTTACGAAGCTCATAAGCTCCGTACTCCTTATTGCGGCCTTGAAAAACGACGTCAAGCCATTCTTTCTTAAAAATATCTAATTTTGACCCTATCATCTTATTTTAGTTTTTTGTGTCAATCTAATAACTAATCATTATAGATATTGTCACGTTTTAACACTTCCACTTCCTCTGGAGTAATCTTTCCGATCATATAGCGTTTTACGTCTACAATTTTCATCTCGTCAAGAATGTCAACAAGATTACGTTGTGTACATTTATCACTAGGTCTTATGATTACGATCATGTCTTTACCGCCTGAAACGCGAGGTATATATGCCTTTTTCTCCATTAAGACCTTACGAATCCCATCCGCACCATAACCGGCAACAGTAGGACCTTCGATCGGACGAGCAACTTGACCATACACCCAAGAGACTTTATTGTCAGAACCCAATAAAATTGTAAGTGAACGATTATCTGCTGTAAGCAATTCATCGCTTTGTTGCTCCTTAATTTTATTTTTGTCTGGCATAGCCACATCCATCGCTTGCGGTTTATTTAAGGACGTAGTCAACATGAAGAAGGTAATCAACAAGAATGCCAAATCCACCATCGCCGTAAGGTCGACCTTACCGCCATTCTTCTTGGATCTTACTTTCCCGCCTTTGCCTTTTTTACCACTATCCTGATTTAATTCTGCCATTGTTTGTTCTTATTAAATCGTCAATTATTTCTCCTCAGCACGCATGCCTGTTATGAAACTAAATTTGTTTTGCTTTTGATTGCGCAACGTTTCAATAACTAAATTAACCGAAGGATATTTTTCATTCGCATCTGCTTTGATAGCCATCTTTAAAGGTCCTGGATGCACGAAGTTTTTATCAGATGCCTCCTTTTCTTTATTTACTTCCTCAGCTGCAAGACGGGCATTTTGAACCCAGTAATACAACTCATTTGAAGTATTCTCTGTACTATCAACCGGGATACCAGTTTGCAGACCTTTTTCTGTACGCTTACTTCCATCCAAGGCCAATAATCCTTTCAATTTAGACATTGGTACACCAAAGTTTTCCATCAATTTGAAACGATCGTAATCTTCTTGTGAAAAGCCAACGCCATATTTTGCTGACATTCTTTCTAGTGCTTTTACGCGAACTTGTTGATCAGTCGTACCGAAGAAAACTTTACCTTGATCGCCTATTGTGATCATACCCACATTTGAATCAGGTAACTTATCTTTCGTAGTCGATGCTGGGGTATCCACCGTCAATGCTTCCGGTTGGCGCGCAGTCGCCGTTAAGACGAAGAACGTAAGCAGTAAGAACGATACGTCACACATCGCTGTCATGTCGATCGACGTACTGGCTCTTTTTACTTTTGCTTTACCCATTTTAAATTCTTCTTTTTAAATTAAAAACTCAATCTTCTATCCTATGATGCTTTTAATTTTTGATTTCCATAAAATAAAATCAAAAACTTTCATCATAGTTCTTATTTGTGGTTTGCAGCGTATGTTTGTACGATTGAGAAACCAGCTTCGTCGATAGAGTAAGTTAATTTATCGATTTTTGCAGTAAAGATGTTATACAATACGATAGCGAATGTTGAAGTCGCGATACCAGTTGCTGTATTGATCAAGGCCTCAGAGATACCGTTTGCCAATTTAGCTGAATCTGGAGCACCACCTGTTGCCAATGCCGAGAAGGCTTTGATCATACCTGTTACCGTACCCAATAGACCACATAATGTACCGATAGAAACTAATGTAGCGATAACGTTTAAGTTTTTCTCTAACATTGGCATTTCTAATGCTGTAGTTTCTTCGATTTCTTTTTGAATTGCAATAGCAGCTTTTTCAGTGTTTACTTCAGGATCTGCAGATACTGATTTGTATTTCAATAAACCAGCTTTTACAACATTTGCTACTGAACCTTTTTGTTTGTCACACTCAGCGATAGCTGAATCGATGTTTCCGCCATTGATTAACGTTTGGATCTTTCTAACGAAGTTCCCTACGTTACCTGTACCAGATGCTTTGTTGATAACGATAAAACGTTCTACGGAGAAAACCCATACCATTAAGAATAAACCAAGCAAAACAGGAACGATAGCACCAGCATGGTAAACCATTCCTAAATAGTTACCTGGATTTGGAGCATTTTCATTATTGTTGTCAACAAAGTTTGTAGGGTTACCCATTACAAATTTCCATAAACAGAAACCAACGATGAAACAGATGATGATTGCAGCTTGAGCGAAGAAAGATCCTCCGTTGTTGCTCTCTTGTTTTGCAGCAGTTTTAGGTGCGTTTGCCATTTTTCTAATTTTTAGTTTTTTACTGTTGTTTAAATATATAATGTTGTTTAAATTATATGCACTCTTATTCGCTTTTGAAACCAATTTTGCAAAGCAAATTTAATATTTAATGTCAAATTTAAAATATTCCTCTTAAATATATAAAAAAAATCAAATTTGTTTTTAAAACTGAATACACCATTAATCAGTGTTATTTTTCTCAGCAGTTCCCGTTATATAATCATTGTTAGTTTATGCTAAATCGCTTATTCGCAATAATTATTTTACAATGAAAGCCATTTTTTTTTTGATATGCAAAAAAATCAAGGATTTTAAACGACAAAAAGTAAGTGATTACTCATGTTTCTGAACAATCAGACATCCTACACCTAAAGCATACTTGCCTAATAGACAATTCATTAGATTTGCCACTATTATCCCTGATATACTTGTTCAACCACCAACTAATTTTACGCGATACCCCTCTTTAAGTAACAAATCATAGATCTTTTGTTTAAACTCTCCCTGAATGATAATCTCCCCGTCCTTCACTGTTCCGCCAACTCCACACTTCGTTTTCAACAATTTACCTAAATTCTCCAAGTCTTCCACTTTTCCAACAAACCCCGTAACCAACGTAACAACTTTCCCCTTCCGCATCTTCCGGTCAAGCTGTACTTTTAGGTTTTGCTGATTTACAGATAACGTATCAGCTTCCTGAAAAAAATCAGCCAGCTGATAGCTGAAGCTGTCATCTGTTGAATATACAACGCCCTCATAGGACTGTTTCTTATTTTTACTCATGATCTTAACAAATTATCTTTAACGCTTTTGGCATAATGGAAATATCCAATTTATCGCCAAGTTCGATCGGCTCCCCATCCACATGAACCGGTGAAACCTTATCAATCTCGATCTGTATGTTCTTTCCGGGAATGATCTCGACATAACTGGATTGATCTGCCGATTTATTAAAAAGATGGAAAATCATCTTTGGTAAAATGTAAAGCGGAAATTTGTGCACGATACAGACATCTAAAATGCCATCGTTAACCGAAGCCTGTGGCGCTATATAGGCATTATTTCCATATTGGGGAGAGTTCGCTACACTGATCATAAACGCTTGCCTTTCGTACATTTTTCCATCAATCGTCAATTTATAATGTGCAGGTTGGTATTTACTGAGCACATTAAAAACCGACTTCATATACCCCAAAGGTCCACGAATATTTTCATTGGCAAAATTTTCACTTACAGATGCATCAAATCCCAAACCCGCGATATTAAAAAAACGTCTATCATTAATTACACCACAATCCACCTCTATCGATTCAAAACGATTAATCCGACGGATCGCAGCAGCTTCATTCATTGGAACCCCCAAGTAGAGCGCCAAGCCGTTGCCAGAGCCTTCAGGAATAATCCCCAATGGAATTCCAGATCCTACCAAAGCGGACCCTAGCTCATTGATCGTCCCATCACCACCAACCGCTATGACTGCATCATAGCCTTCTTTGATCGCTTTCAGCCCAATTTCGTAAGCATGGTTCGGTCTCGCAGTCTGCTGGAAAGTAGGATCAAACTTCTGCAAATCAAGCACATCCAGCACTTGTTTTTTAAAGGAAGTTTTATTTTTCCCCCCTGAAATAGGATTAATAACAAACAGTATTTGTTTACGTTCTGACATATCCAAAGATAGCGGAAATTACCAATTTCTTAAAATAATGTAATCTTTATACTAATTAACGCACTTCCCTATGATTTTAAAAGTTAAAATATAAATTTGATTTTAAATAATCCTCAAAGTATTGTAGCTTTGTCGCACAAAAAATAGAATGTGGACTGATTTGCGTGCTGTTGCGTTACAAGGCAACGACAAGGAGATTGCAACCACAGTAAAAAAGTGCTAAAAACCCTTCGCTATCACGGCTCTTATCACTTTGCTGTTATTTCATTCTAGCGCAAATCCAATATTAAAAATTACGTAAAGCATGGCTTATTTATTTACGTCAGAATCTGTTTCTGAAGGGCATCCAGACAAAATTGCGGATCAAATTTCAGATGCATTAATAGACAATTTTTTAGCATGGGACGAGGATTCTCGCGTCGCTATTGAAACACTAGTAACCACAGGACAGGTTGTCCTTGCGGGGGAAGTTAAATCAAACATATACCTCGATGTTCAGAAAATAGCCCGTTCGGTGATCCAAAAGATTGGCTACACCAAATCTGAATACATGTTCGAGGCAAACTCCTGTGGCGTTCTTTCGGCGATTCACGAGCAGTCTGCTGATATCAACCAGGGTGTAGACCGCAAGACAAGACAAGAACAGGGTGCGGGCGACCAAGGAATCATGTTCGGTTATGCAAACAACGAGACTGAAAATTTTATGCCTCTGGCATTGGACCTATCGCATCGCTTACTTTATGAGTTGGCCGAGCTCCGCCGCGAAAATAACGAAATCCAGTATTTGCGCCCGGACGCAAAATCTCAGGTTACACTTGAGTATAGTGACGACCACAAACCAAAAAGAATTGAAGCAATCGTAATCTCTACACAACATGACGACTTCGATACGGAACAAGTTATGTTGGATAAAATTACACATGACATCAAAACGATCTTAATTCCACGTGTTAAAGCACAATTGAAACCAGAACTTCAGTTGTTATTTAACGATGAAATTAAGTTTCATATCAATCCAACGGGAAAATTTGTTATCGGTGGACCTCACGGAGATACAGGACTTACCGGTCGTAAGATCATTGTCGACACCTACGGCGGCCGAGGTGCACATGGTGGAGGGGCTTTCTCAGGAAAAGATCCATCTAAGGTAGACCGTTCAGCTGCATACGCAACGCGCCATATTGCCAAAAACTTAGTAGCAGCAGGTGTTGCAGATGAAATTCTGGTACAGATTTCCTATGCAATTGGTGTAAAAGATCCTATGGGAATTTATGTAAATACCTATGGAACGAGCAAAGTAAATTTGACCGATGGCCAGATTGCCGAAAAAATCGCACATTTATTTGATATGACTCCATACGGAATTGAAACGCGTCTGGGTCTGAGAAATCCAATTTATTCAGAAACGGCAGCCTATGGACACATGGGAAGAACACCAAGAAAAGTAACCAAGGAATTCGAAAGCTCAACCGGCGAGAAAAAGCAGATTGAGGTTGAACTTTTCACTTGGGAAAAACTGGATTATATCGATAAAGTGAAGGAAGAGTTTGGTTTATAAGAGCTAAACATCCATAAAGAGATAAAAGGGGGACATTATGTCTCCCTTTTTGTTTGCTGAAAACGTCTATTTTTCATTAATCACGAGAACCCTTCTCTCACGATCAGCGTCATTGGTGTTGGTGAATTCACGAAGGTTTTGTATCTTAAAGCTTCTAAACCGTTTCGATCATGAAAAGACGCAACTTTCTTCTAACACCCATGGTGCTCGTAACTGCTCCCACATGGGCAAATACAGTTCAATCGGATGAGGCTATCGAGTCCAGCACCATTGTCCATGTTGTTAATTTTTGGCTAAAAAAAGATCTCAGTGAAAAAGAAAAAAAGAATTTTGTTGGATTTTTTGAGGATCTTCGAAAAATCGACGTCATCAAAACTCTTAATTATGGCGTTCCGGCTCAGACAAACCCGAGACCTGTCGTAGACAACAGCTTTGACTATACGTTGATTGTCACTTTCAAAAACCTTAAAGATATTACAACGTACGAGACACATCCAATCCATTTAAAAGCGATCGAAAAATATCAACATCTCTGGACAAAAGTAACGGTTAAAGATACCTCCATCATTAAATAAGGCCGCGTGCCTTAATTTCCAAATATTTATTGATGGAGTTAATGGTCAGGTTTTCGGGCGCTGTATAGATTGTCTGAAACCCATTGCGAATCAGTTCCTGTACGATAAGTTGTTTCTCATAGATAAACTTTTCAGCAATGACCTGGTTGTAAATATCTATTGTCTTTTTCGGCGTACTCTTCGCTAAATCCTCTATTTCTACGTTTTTAAAAACAACAACGACAATAATGTGGCTTCTATTTAACATCGACAGATAATTTATCTGACGTCTTAAGGAATCTAAGGTCTCAAAATTTGTATAGACAAAAATCAGCGAACGTTTATTAATATGTGCATTGGCATAACTATATAATCTTCCAAATTCCGACTCCTCAAATTTGGTCGACACCTGGTATAGTGCTTCCGAAATCTTGTGCATTTGATTATTCCTCTTCTCAGCGGCTATAAATGCATTGATATCATTTGAAAAGGTTAATAATCCGGCACGGTCCTGCTTTAAGATGGTCGCATTGGAAAGAACGAGTGCTGCATTGATCGAGTAGTCCAATAAGGTAAGACCGTTGAATGGCATGCGCATTGCACGACCTAGATCAATAAAAGAATAAATTGGCTGAGACTTCTCCTCTTCGTACTGATTGACCATCAGCTTCTTTACTTTTGCAGATGCCTTCCAGTTCATGTGTCTATAATCATCCCCCTGCACATACTCTCTAACATGGTCAAATTCCATAGCCGAACCAATCCGTCTAATACGCTTTATACCCAGTTCATTCAACCGATTACTTGTTGCCAAAAGCTGATATTTTCGCAGTTGAATATAGGATGGATAACAGGGTATTTCCTGTTCTTGATTGGTAACAAACCTTCTTTTGAAAAATCCAAAACGCTTAACCAAAGCCATACAACGACCAAACTGATAAACTCCCCTTTGTGTGGGTCGCAAGGAAAACGAAATTTCCGAGCGCTGAAAGGCCGGCAAGCTTGTCGCAAAATCTTTATCCCGAATTTGAAGCTGTACCGGAAACTCCTCCAAAATATCCACTTTTGTCCCAAACGGGTAAAAAGAATTCACAATCAGCCGCATCGGGTTTTCATCGCCATTGGATAATTTTTCAGGATATATCCTTGTGATCTCAATTCGCCCCTTTCCTGAAAACAAGACAATAAAATCAAAAGCCAAAACAGCCAACCATATCCAAAAAACAATCCATGCCACAATCAACAATCCTTTAACGAAAAAAGAAAATGTAAAGAGTGTTGCTACACCTAATAGGGAGTAGAAGAATTGATTTGCTAGAAAAAGCTGCTTTAATTTCTTCATTATCTTGGAATTTCTACAGAATTAATGATTTGGTCGATGACATAAGCGGTGGTAAATCCTTCCATTTCCCTTTCTGGAGTCAACATGACACGGTGGCCCAATACGGCAGATGCTACCCTCCGAATATCCTCAGGAGTAACAAAGTCTCGGCCTGTCAACGCAGCTGAAGCCTTTGCTGATTCCAACAAAGCAATAGAAGCCCGCGGTGATGCCCCAAGGGTCAAACTTGGATTAGTTCTTGTCTTTATAATAACTTGAGCAATATAAGTTAACAACTCCTCGTGAACAAAGATAGATTTGATCAATTTCTGAAATTCTAAAATTTCTGCGGCCGAGACTACAGCCTGAACCTGATCCTCCTTATTCTGTGCTTTTTGGGCATGGTGCTCCTTTAATATTTCCAGTTCCTGTTCAAGTTCAGGATAATTCACATTGATCTTAAACAAGAAACGATCGAGCTGAGCTTCCGGCAATCGATAAGTACCTTCGTGTTCGATGGGGTTTTGCGTCGCAAAAACAACAAACGGTCCTGGCAATCGATAAGTCGTTCCATCGACCGACACTTGTTGCTCCGCCATACTTTCAAAAAGTGCAGCTTGTGTCTTTGCCGGAGCACGGTTGATTTCATCGATTAAAACAATATTTGCAAAAATAGGTCCTCTACGAAATTCAAATTCATTACTTTTCAAATCGAGTATCGACGATCCTGTTACATCCGAAGGCATTAAATCCGGTGTAAATTGAATCCGCTTGAATTCACTGTGAATAGTTTTGGCAATCAATTTTGCGGATAATGTTTTTGCTACCCCAGGTAAGCCCTCGATCAAAGAATGCCCTGAAGCCAAGATCGAGATTAAGAGCATATCAATCAATTGATCTTGCCCAACGATTACTTTTTTCACCTCCGACTTTACCTGCGCCATTTTATCGAATAAAACTGACACATCTATTCGGTTTTCAAAAGATATATATTTATCGAAGTCACTCATATCATTTTTGCTTTATGTTTAAACTCTTCTATTGTATCATTAATCAATTTGAGATCAGCCACATCATGTTGTTTAGCATCTTCCATACGAACAATCAGCCGGATTAAAGATTGTGTCTCTGCGAGCGAAACCCCAGACCGCTCAGCCAGCTCCTCACTGAACTCTTCTTCCCGCAACATCAGCGTGTCCAAATGAAACCGCATCCGAAGATCGTGCAGGAAGTAATCTATTTTTTTTGCGACCATATTACCTGGTGCACCATTTTCATAATATAAAGTAGCGATGGTTCCACAGAACTCCTTCGAGAGATTTGGTTCCGGGCTCACTACCGCCACAGCCCGTTGCTCACGTCTACTTCTAAACACAAGCAAAAGGACTAGCCCCGCTAACAAAACATACCATGCTTGCCTAAGACCATCATTCATAAGCAATACACGCAAAGGAGTCCGATATTGCCCCATATTCGCTTTAAAATCATACCAAGCGATCGGCTTATCATTTAGATAAGATAACGACTTAGCAACATAGGCATATTGCGAGGCGGAATTCAGCAAGTAATAGTTCCCAAATAAATCAGGGGTCAGGTGAAGATAGAACGTTCCTTTACCAAATTGAACCGCGATGAAGTTCGGTAGCGCAAATTCCTTATAGGTGATCGAGCCCAAAATGGTCGCATTTTTAGGAAGTTTTTTAAATACTTCGCCAAGATCTGATTTACTGTAATGAATTTTATTGTTATCGTTCATCAACCGCACGCGCAACTGACTTTTTATATTTACACCTTTTTTAAAACCATAGAAATTATCTGCTTCCAAACCCAGGGAATCCAATAGATAATTATCAATATCCTCGGCTACAATCATTGCTTTCCCACCCCGGTTTACATAATCCAGTAACTTATCTTCCGCTGCTTCACCCATCGAAAAATAGGACGTATAAAAAAATAAGTTAGCGTCTGTTTTCTTTGTGCTATCCAGATACTCATACAATGGTCGCTCAATTGTTGTATTCTTTTGATCAATGATATGCTTCAGTTCTTGACGCAATACATAAGCTCCAAAGGGATTTTTATCCTTTGCATCAAAAGTCCGATCCCAGATAATAGGTTTCTTACTTGTTGCATCGATAAGAGCTATTAGCACTAACACAACAGTCAATAATATCAATCCAAATTTTACCGATCCCTTCATTTAATCTGTTTTTGATATTGGTGAAACAATTGCTGATATTGACTAAAATTGTCTTCTGTCAATTCAAATTGACCAAACCAGACATAATCAAATATTCTTGTACATTCAGCAAATCCACGACGGAGCTCCTCGTTTTGAATCTCTTCTGCAAATTCAGCATTTGTTTTGCTCAGCTTCCATTTTATATGATCTGATTGCGCTAGTTTTTGAATATTCAATAGCTGTAAGTATCGGATTCCCAATGCATAATTCCTTTGGGCAATAGCCTCTTGAATATAAGGTTCTAGGTTGCTATTCATCAGATTTCGCTCCACATAGGCTAAAACGTCAAGTTCACTCTCCTCTTCACTATGTTTAATAAAATATTGTTTCCTGTTGTAGAGTACTTTATAGAGGATAAACGCTAATGCAATAACAGCTAAAAAGGCAAATACGTAGCCAAACTCTTCCCGAAATTTATAGGGATTATCTGGCATGATGCTTCCAATCCAATCCGCGAGTCGGGCAAGGATTCGCTGTAATACGCCTACCCGATCTTTAATATTTTCAGAATAAACAAAATCGTCCGTCTCGTATCTTTTGATGATATCCTGATAAGGATCCATTTTAAACGAACGTTCTTCGGTATATTTTGGAATCGAATCAAATAATGTGGGATCCCACAGGTCAATTTCATCTTTTTCCTTTTGGCCATTAAGTGCCTTTACGGCTATCGAGTCAATAGCGACAGAATCGGCTACCACTAAGGTAGAATCTATTTGCACATTAAGTGAATCAATCCTATCGCTGTTGGATTCTGTATTCCTTGGTTTGGGATCACAGGCATATATAATCGACAAACAGGCAATGCAGAAAAAAGACAAGAGTTTATTCATCTTTTCCTCCTATCTTTTCGATCATGCCATAAATACGTTCTCCAAATTTGAGATCCTTGGCCGTTTCGTAAATAATACCGTTGGCCAAAACACCGGACATATAAAGAAATAGGGTAAATAGTGTAATAAATAAGCCCCCAAATGTCATCAGCAGTTTTCCCCAGGATGAGTCAAAGAAGGCGGCATCTATTCCAAGGAAGTTGAACGACAAAAGCCCCATGATAATCAATGGTACAATGGAAATCATCATGACAGCCATTTGGAAAATAAAATTCACGATATAGGTGGCAATACCATACTGAATCAATTTTTTGCTCAGCATCACATAGGCGTCCGTAAAACAACTGCCCAGATCCGAATAGCCTTCACGATAAAATAAAAATGAGCAAAATAACCAGATGCCAACCATGGACCCCAAAATACCGATCGCAAAACTTCCGACGAAAGGGATAAAAGCACAAATTGCAGCGACGATGGCCAGGGGAATAAAGACGACAATTAATGCCAATATCATGGCAATTAAAAACATAAAGTATTTCCCGAGGTTTGATCTGAAATTCTTCAGCACCTCCGCTCCCGAAAATGCTGTACTTTTGCGCTCTTTGAGCAGTACAAAATATTCGATAGAAATACCATAAACGTACAGCCCCAAAGCTATCAGTGCCAGAATGAGTAATCCAGCCCAAGTAAAAGCATCGATATCCTCAAAAGAATCACTGTTGGCAGAGAATGTGATTTTTGTAGACAGAAAATAATAAACCAAGGCAATCCCCGCCAGTGGCAGAGCAGATAAACCAAAAATAGTAGAAACAAAGTGCCTATAGATCAATTTAAAAAGGTCTATAAAACTTTGGACAAAGTCCCCTATCTTCCGTTCTTTTTGAAATTCAAAGTCTATTTCCATTGAAATCGTTTTGCTAGTCGATAAGGATTAATAACATAAAAATAAAGGATAGCCAGTAAGGATAAAACGATTATCAATAAACATAACCAAATTGACACATTATAATACCGTGTTACAAAACCTTCCAATGTACCAGCGATAATAAAAAAAGGAATTGTGCTGACGAGAACTTTCATCGCAATCTTTGCTGTACGGACAAAAGATGTCAAACGTGTAAACGATTTAGGAAATAGAATGCTATTACCGATGGCCAACCCGCATCCTCCAGCCACAATAATTACCGAAATCTCAATAGTGCCATGAATCCAAATCGCTGACATGGCTTTCCCCATAACGCCATACTGGAAAAACATATGGTGAAATGCACCAAGCATAATACCATTGCTAAACAAAACATAACCTGTACCTACACTGAAAAATAGCCCAGCAGCAAAGGCCATAAAAGCAACCCGCACATTATTAATCGTAATCCAAATTGCTGAGCCAAAGTCACTTCCCTTTCCATATACCGCAGCAGGATCTCCTGCTTTTATGCTTTCTATCGTCGAATCGACATAGTAGTCACCTAAAATAAGCCGAATAAAATCCATATCGTATACAGACGATACAAAACCAATGACCGAAGCCAAAACAAAAATTAAGAATGAATACAGCAAGGGTCGGCGAATCGACCAAATCGCCTGCGGTATCTCTTCATTGATAAAAGATTTAAACTTATTATTGGAAGCTTTCTGATCTTTATAGATTTTCTGATGGACGGTTACGGCCAATTCATTCAGATAAGCCTTTACCTTACTTTCAGGATAAAAGGTTTGTGCATACGCCAGATCATTTGTGAGCTCAATGTAATTTGAGGCCAATTCATCTGGATCAACCTGCATATTAATTGATAAATTATTTTCAATTAACGTCCATTTTTCTTTATTTCGTTCTACAAAGGATGCTTCTCTCATTAATTTTTTTAACTGGCATAACCAAATATAGGAAATATCCATGATTGAAAAGCACAAATTAGAGCTAAAATGACCTAGATATTCTATATTACATTAAATTCAACTAATTTGCATATGAATAAGCTTGAGATAAATACGGCACAAAATGTAAAAATCGAATATAATCTTGCCAGTCTTGGCTCAAGAATGATCGCATTTGCAATAGATTATTTTATTATAGTCTGTTATTATTTCTTTTGCTTTTTTCTCTTGGACAGCATAAACATGAACGCAGGAGATTCCTATCTCTTTTATGGGATTATGATGGCATTGACCTTACCTGCATTTTTTTTTACTTTGATTACTGAAACAGCTTTCGGAGGCCAAACAGTCGGCAAGAAAATCATGAAAATAAAGGTCGTCAAACTTGACGGATCGCGTGCCAACTTCTATCAGTACTTATCCAGATGGAGTCTATCTATTGTAGATATCTGGATGACGATGGGTGGTGTCGCCATTACTTCGATCGTTTTATCCAAAAATGGACAACGCATTGGAGATATTGCTGGTGAAACTTCTGTTATCAGTCTCAAACCCACCTTAAAATTGAGCGACACAATCTACGAAGAGACATTCGACAATCACCCTATCCTATTTCCTCAAGTGATTAAATTGAGTGATAAAGATGCCAACTCAGTCAAAGAGATCTATCAAACAGCTTTTGATAGAAGAGATGTAGGAATTTTAACTGCTTTAGTACAACGGCTGGAAACGGTGATGGAGGTTAAACATCCGGAAAAAATGACCCCCAATGATTTTGTCCTGCAAGTCATGAAAGATCATTACAGTATGTTTAAGGATAAATAGTTTTTAAGCCCATAGTTGATTCGGCATTCTCTCGGTTAAAAAACGGATATCGATCGGAGCTCGTTCGGTGTTTATTCGGTTGCAACCGAAGAAACACCGAACGAGCTCCGAAAATGATCCCTACGTCTTATCCATTTTTACAGGGAATTCTTGATGTGATTCCGATTTTTCGTTCATAAAAAATGCCCTCAAAAAGTTGGACACTTTTTGAGGGCATTGCAAAATAATTCCTTTTTTATACTGAATATTTTGTTACGCGGTCACTGATGCTGCGGAAGTCTGAACTTGACGGTCGACCTTCTTAACCAATCCCTGCAATACATTTCCTGGACCAACTTCTACAAAAGCTGTTGCACCATCGGCCAACATATTTTGTACTGTCTGCGTCCATCGTACAGCGCCAGTTAATTGCGCAATAAGATTTTGCTTGATAATCGCTGGATCTGTCTGTGGTTTGGCATCGATATTTTGATAGATCGGACAGCTAGGCGACAAAATGTCTACAGCTTCTATAGCCGCTTGCAATTCAACTTTGGCAGATTCCATTAGTGGTGAGTGAAATGCTCCACCCACGTTTAATTTTAATGCGCGCTTAGCACCAGCCTCGGTCAATAAAGCACAAGCTTTATCCACACCTTCAATAGATCCCGAAATAACCAATTGCCCAGGACAGTTATAATTTGCAGCTACCACGACATCATCAACCTGAGCACAGATATCTTCCACTATAGCATCTTCCAGACCTAATATCGCAGCCATCGTTGAAGGTTGAAGCTCACATGCTTTTTGCATCGCATTAGCACGTTGTGCAACCAATTTCAAGCCATCTTCAAAGCTCAATGCACCGGCTGATACCAAAGCCGAAAACTCACCTAATGAGTGGCCTGCAACCATGTCCGGTTGAAAAGACTCTCCCAAGGCTTTCGCCAAAATAACCGAATGCAAGAAAATAGCAGGTTGGGTTACTTTCGTTTGTTTCAATTCCTCATCCGTACCGGAAAACATAATATCCGTGATGCGGAACCCTAAAATATCGTTAGCCTGTTCGAACAAGGCTTTCGTTTCATCATTTAAATTATACAGGTCTTGCCCCATTCCAACAAATTGGGCCCCTTGACCAGGAAATACATATGCTGTTTTCATCCCTTATATTTTTTATTCATTTATTTGTCTGCTACCATAGGTATTGAATCTGCCTTAGGCAGTCAATGGTTGAGAAGAACGAATTCCCGTAAGCGCAAACTTAGATAAATTGCTTTTTATATGCAATATAAATTCATGTCAGCCAGCTATTATTCCCATCGTCGGCCCATCGATCTCATATTATTCATCTCCTCTGAAAGGTCTAAATCGGTCCTTAAATTCAGTCTTCGGGAACAAAACTTAGCGACAACATCTTCTTCGGATCAAATACATCTTGTGCTATTTCCAGCAGCCCTGTATTCGTCAAATCCTGAATTTTTTCAATTACTTCGTCCAATAAGATGACACGATCATAGTCCATCACGTTTTTCGCGGCAGAGATAATCATACTCATACGGTTCTCTTCGGTCAAAGCAATCTGCCCAATAAATTTCTGCTTCGCCTTTTTTACTGCAGTTTCGGATAGCGGTTGCTCGCTCAGCTTCGCAAGTTCTTTAAAGACGAGTTTTTTAGCTTTTTCAACTTTTTCTTCATCGGTACCGAGGTAAATACTAAATAACCCTGTATCCGAAAAAATAGTATAATTAGATTCAATGGTATAGGCTATTCCATATTTCTCCCGTATGGAAAGATTCAGGATAGATCCCATTCCCATTCCACCAAGCATATTATTTAAAAGCAGCAGCCCCGTCTTACGGTCATCTCGATAATTATAAGCTAAAGAACCGAGCATATAATGCACCTGATTGATTGGCTTGCCTACGGCAACATGCTGTTCAACAAGCGGTCTGACATCATTGCGGAGACGTTCTATCGTATTTGAAGGCACCGTCCCAAACACTTTGTGCAACAATCGCTCAACTTCTTTTAGCGTATAATTTCCCGTGATACCAATGACCATTTCATTTGTATCATAATTTGCCCGCATAAAATCGACAATATCACCCTTTTGCAGTGCAAGAAGCTGATCTTCCAGGCCCAAAATATTATGCCCTAAACCAGATCCCTGAAAAACCAGATCTTCAAAATCGTCCACAATAGACTCTTCCGGGCTATCCAGATAAGATGCCATTTCATCTACAATGACAGATTTTTCTTTATCCAATTCTATGTCGGGGAAAGTGGAATGAAAAAAGATATCTTCAAAAAGATCTAACGCACGATTTAAATAAGGCTGAAGAATAGAGGCATGTACACAGGTATACTCCTTCGTCGTATAGGCATTTAAATCTCCGCCAACGGATTCCAAATGATTTATAATCTGTTGTGTAGAGCGTCTTTCAGTACGCTTAAATAAAAGGTGCTCAATAAAATGGGCTACACCATACTTCCCAGCAGACTCGTCCCGAGACCCTGCGTTGATGACCATGCAGACATGTGTAACCGGTAAATTTTGATATTGAAATACTACGCGTATTCCGTTTGAAAGTCTAATAATTTCGTATTCCATGCAGTACAAACTTGCTGTAGCTTCTTTTAGTTTATCTATTTTTTGTGCCCATTAACCTTGACAATCTTCCCTAAAACAAAAAATATAAAATCTTACATTTTTTGTTACGTTGCTCTATCTTCAAAATCGTATGGGCATATGAAGTCTTCACAAAACTAGGCATTTTTAAATGCAAAACGGTCATAGCGAAATCACTATGACCGTTTTTATATCCTATAGGAATCAGATTACATACGCGGAGGTCTCATTCCGCCCGGAAATCTATTCTCTCCTTCTGGATTTCCCATCGCAAATTTTTGGAATTTATAGGTAAACAGAATCATAAAATATCGACCCAAACGGTTGGTACGGCTATCTGTAATCATAGACTCACTCACCGTTCTTGAAACATTCGTTTGCTGATTTAACAAGTCAAATGCTTGTAGACGTACAGTACCACGTTGTTGACTCAAGAACTTCTGCTCCAAGTAGGTATTTATGACGAAAGGATTTGCGTTAATGCCGGCTCCATAACCACTGTTGAATTGTTTGGATAGATCCGCTCCGAAAATGGTTGTTTTTGTTATGTTAACAGAGCCAATCAATGTTGGTGTCCAAGAAGAAACATTCGTCGTACGATTTGTCAATGAATTCTCTGTATGATTAAATTGGTAGCGTACTCCCGGATTTATTTCTAAATTCTCGGAAGGATTATATCTAAACATTAAACCTTGATTTAATACAATATTCCGGGCGACGTTCTTTTGACCGATGTTATCATCTTTCTCCGTGGAAACATATCCAATATTTTTATTGTAAGACACACCACCCATTAACATAATATTATATGTTTTTTCTTTCAGTGATTTACCATAATGATAGAAAGAACTCACATTAAATGGCTTATCGCTTGTTTCATTCAAATAGCGGGTTTCAGAAACTAGCGTTGAATTTGTCTGTCCTGTTTGATAATCCATTAGATCATCAAAATAGCTTTTGCTCAAGCTCACAATCTTGTTGTTAGTAAGACCGGCATTAACGAACGCAAAAAAGTTGTTTCCCTTTTGAAAATCATTCTTACGGAATCTTACATTCAATTGATGGCTAAACTCCGGATTCAAATTTGCATTACCGATCACGATACTGGTCCGGTTTGTACTCATATCAAATGGCAAAATTTGGGTTACCGAAGGCTCATTCGGTGTTCCCGAATAATTGACAGAGATATTGGACTGTCTCGAAAATTTATACTCAAAACGTGCAATAGGCATCCAGTTCATGTTGTTCCGATGAATTGGAACCACTAATCCTGAACTGATCGCATCGCCTCTCAATTGAGAAGGCTGAGCCGCTGCTCCAATGGAATAGGTTATTTTATCGCCACTATACAAATAGTTTGCTCCGATTTTATGTGTTGTGAAGGAATAATCATAATTATAATCAAAATTCAACTTGGGATCTTCTGCAATAAGGTTTCCATCGCGATCAAACCCTTGTTGTTTATTCGAATTGTCATACTTGTTTTTGTTGAAATCATAGGTAAACTCTACTTTTCCTTTCTCGGAAACAGGTTCAGTATAATTCACCGAAGCCCCCCCATTCCAACTTTTATTATTTGCTTCCAGAATCGTTTTTTCATAAATCGAGTCTAAAGGAGCATTTGCATTGTTGGGATCAGCCAATAGCCTATCTAAAATTGCATTCTGATCCTTCGTTGTTTTTGCATTATTGAAGTTCATGTTTACAAAAACATTCCTTCCTTTATCATTAAATTTATGATTATACAATCCGCTAATCCCAAATCTCGGTGCAGTAGAATTTGCAACAATATCTTGGGCCTGTGAATTATTAAATACGTTACTACGGTAAGTTAGCGAATTAGTACCTGTCGTTACATCACTATTGTCGTAACCAAACTGAGGAGAAATTTTGATATAATCTTTTGTTGTAGGTTTCCATTCAACATTTGCTTCAAAACGGTGGCTTGCTCCTACCGTATTGGAATTAGATTGAACACTATCCGTTTGCATGATATTAGGTAGTGTATTTTCCTGAAAGCGCTGCGATATTGTTGTATTGTTGCTATGGCTATAACTGTAACTACCGTAAACCGTCAATTTATCATTAAAGTCTTTACGGTAATTCAGCCCAATAGAACCGATTTTAGTTAAACCGTCCGATCCGCCAAACATGCCGCCGCCGCGACGGCCGCCGCCACCTTGGCCACGACGCGCACCACCACCTACGGTACTAAAATCAAATAAGGGTGCATTGGTATTGTTCAAATTTCCCAATACAGAAATTTGTTCACCTTCGCGCATTCCCATCCACATCCCTGTAGCCTGGTAACGATCTTCGGTTCCCACGCCTGCCCGTAGGGTAGTCATGTGTCCTGTATTGTATTTTGGGTCAATCTGAATATTTAATACTTTTTCTGAATCACCCGTTTTATTACCGGTGACATTGGCCATATCGCCATAGTCATCGATGACCTGCATCTTTTGGATAATATTTGCCGGTAGATTTTGTGTAGCTGTCTTGACATCTCCACCGAAGAAATCTTTTCCATTTATACGAACCCGCTTAACAGACTCCCCTTGTGCCGTAACATTACCATCCTTATCGACTTCGACCCCTTGTAATTTTTTCAAAGCGTCCTCTGCAACAGCCCCATCGCGGAGTTTTAGATCTTTCATGGTATATTCGAGGGTATCACTTTTGACAACGACTGTAGGAACACCATCAACAACAACTTCTTGTAGCATCTGTGAGTTCTGTTGTAAAGTCAAACTTGGAATAATATGCTTTGATTCGCCTTTAGGGATACTAAATTCCTGCTCAAAACGTTCGAAACCAAGGTTTGAAACCGTAATTTTAAAGGTGTCCGCCTTGACTTTATCAAAGATAAAAATCCCGGCCATATTGGATCCTGTCGTCATGGAATCCAATTTTGACGTTAATTTCACTGTTGCACCGGCGACAATTCGATTCTTGTCGTCCTTCAACATTCCCTGTACGCTCTTCGTCTGGCCATAAACGGTCCATCCCATCAGCATACTAAACAAAAAAAGCACAAAGCCTCTCATAATACGTATTTTTATATTTCTATAATTGATAAATCTTTGACTCTAAAACTATTGCTCAAGTTTAATTTGAAACAATATGGCCTAGACAAGAACAAACTTTTATTTTGTTAATGGAAATTATTCCAACGTTTTAATAGTCTAGCGCTCTAAATCTTTACAAAAGAAGACATTATTAGTGTTAATTAATGTAAACGGTCGATATTCACACAGAAGTTACAATAGATAACTCTAAATTTATTTGTATTTTCGGCTATTTTAAAGAACTGAACATGCTATTATCATATTATCAGGAGCAGTGGATAGAGGCCGGCTGTGACGAAGCGGGAAGAGGTTGTCTGGCAGGGCCAGTTTTCGCTGCAGCAGTGATTTTCCCGACAGACTACCATCACGAACTTCTTAATGACTCCAAACAACTTAGTGAAAAAAAGAGGATGGCTTTACGCCCCATCATTGAGCGCGAAGCCCTTGCTTATGCCGTTGCGAGCGTCTCAGCAGAAGAAATAGATCGCATAAATATCCACAAGGCGAGCTACCTAGCGATGCACAAGGCACTTGATCTCTTAAAGACCAAAGCCGAGTATATTATTGTTGACGGGAACAAGTTTATTCCATATCAGCAAATACCACATACATGTATCATCAAGGGCGACGGGAAATATCTATCGATTGCCGCAGCTTCGATTCTGGCTAAAACTTACCGGGATGAATACATGGATAACATCGCCTTGGATTATCCCGATTACGACTGGCTCAACAACAAAGGGTATCCGACAGTTAAGCACAGAACAGCCGTATTGGCACACGGCTCCACTCCACATCATAGAAAGAGCTTTAGAATAACCGATCCGCAGCTCAAATTATTCTAAAGCTCTAAAATGCTTCGAAAAGAAACAGCTTTAAGCCGCTGTTTCTTTTTTATTCCCTCTAAAGGAGAAATATATCGCCGCTCCTATTCCCAGTACAAGAACAATAGACGAGATTAATGTCAATAAATTACCCATTTTGTGCGATTCAGGATCAAAGATAAATTCTACCTTATGTGTACCTGCTGGCAACTGTAATGCTCTTAGGATATAGTCGGCACGAATAATTGGCGTTTCCTTTCCATCCACATAGGCTTTCCAACCTTTATCATAAAATACTTCAGAAAATACCGCAAATGCATCACTAGCCGCTGTATATTCATATTGCATTTTATCCGGGTGGTATGATGTCAGTTTAATCTCGCCTGATGTCGACGCATTCGAAGTCTTCGCTTTTACTTCATTTTGATATTGCTGGTTGACAAAAGCTTCTTTATGCGGATCAAACGAGCTGATAGCCTGCATCTCCTCGGCATTTCCTTTCACAAAACTTACCCGATCCACAAACCAGGCATTTCCTGCCGCGGTACTTCTCCGCACAATACGCTGTGATTGATTTTGAGGATCTGTTGTAATCAGATAACGCACATTAAACATATCCAACACATCTTCATTGAGCGCACCATTAAATTGATTTTCCAGAATTTCCTGGAAGCGCATTAATTTTGCAGCATGGTATCCACCTAGAGATTTATGGAAGTAGGATGGACGGGCATCCGAAAACGGGTCCGAAGTCAAGTCTAGTACGCGGTAGCTTGGATCTTTATCCATTAAGATCAATTGATCCACTTCACGTTGTTGGAATACTTGCTGTGCAGTAGCTCCTTTTTCCATAAAAGATTTATCATTCAAAGAGCGTTTATCTATGCTCCATAAGTCAAACAAGAATAAGACCAGCAATGTCCCCAGTAATACACCTTCGCTCAGTTTCTTCTTTAAAAAGACCCAAACAAATCCAAAAGTTAATAGAACGATGACAAAGGAACGATAGGCATCTTTACTCGCAATATCTTTGCGATCTAAGACCAATTGATTTGCCAACTCCGTCGCAAAGGCCTTGTCGCCTATCTGGTGCTCAAACGTTGCTACTAAATTGCTATGCTCAGCATTCCTAAAACTTAAAAAGAGATCGGGCATCACGCCAATAAGAAGACAGACGCCGCCGACACCAATAAAAGTATACAGCACTTTTTTATCTAAGTGTGGAATCTCCTTCGCCCGTGTCAAAAGCTCGTTGACAGCCAAAATTGCCATCATAGGTACTGTAATGGAAACCACAACAAGAATGGATTCAACAGCCCTAAACTTATTGTACATTGGGAAATAGTCAAAGAACAGATCTGATACAAGTGTAAAGTTTTTTCCAAATGACAAAAGCAATGCTAAAATGGTTGTTGCCAAAATCCACCACTTGATCCGATCTTTGACAATAAAAAGGCCTAAAACAAATAGGAAAAAAACACCGGCCCCAAAATACCATGGTCCCGAAGTAAAACGTTTATCGCCCCAATAGGTTGGCATGCCTTGAGCCATCTGACCAGCTTGAATCTCCGACGCACCTCCTCGTTCCATTAGGAATTTAGCGACATGTGATTTTTCGTCCAATTGTCCGCCAGTTGAACCACCATATGCATTTGGAATCAAAAAGGTAATGGTTTCACCAATCCCTTGGCTCCACTCATAGGCATATTCTTTATCAAGCCCTTTCTCTTTGGTGTTGTTGTTATCAACCTTCGTGATATTGGCATGTCCACGCGTACTTAATTTACTATATTCCCAAGTTGGTAATAAAATTGATGCATTTACCATCAAAGCGATGACCACTGCGATAATCTGCCTACCCGAAGCAATAAAAAAACCTTTTAATTGTTTTTGTTTAATTGCATCTACGAAAGTGAAAATCACGTATACCATCAGGACTATCAACAGGTAATAGGTTGTTTGCAAGTGATTTACACGAATCTCCAGCGAAAGAAACAGAGCCAATAATACAGGGCCCCACAATTTACTTCCCCGATAACACATAATGACCGCAGCAATAACGGGTGGAATAAATGCAATTGCATTAGCCCTTGTTATATGCCCAGCTTCAATATAAATAAAATTATAGGATGTAAACGCAATGGCTATTGCACCAATTGCTGCCAGCCAGGGTTTGATCCTTAAGACACTAAAAAGGAAATAAGCACCCAACAAATAAAACAGCACCGTATCCATTGGGCTCGGAAAGGCGAACTTAACCGCTTTTAAGAAATAAGTACCAATGTTATTCTCATTTTCTTGCCAAATTTGATAAGTCGGCATCCCGCCAAACATAGAGTTAGTCCATAAGGGCGCTTTACCATCCTTTGCCTTAAAATCAAATAATTCCTTCTGTGCCGCCTGCGCTTGTACCACATCCGACTGCGCAAGCGTTTTTCCTTGCCAAACAGGGGTAAAATAAAAAAATACGAGCGCAATGAATATCGCAATAACGATCAAATGTGCCGAATTCGCCTTAAACCAATTTTTCATCCGTATAAATTTGTCATTTAAAGGTGATGAATATATCTAATTTATTCAATTTACCAAATAATCGTTCATTCATAACTTGCCTTTCGTTGTATTTATGAACACATTACACGCGGTTTGATAAAACTCGATGATTTCATTTACCTTCTTAGGTTGTTTAAAAGTCTTAAAAGCCAAACTTAGATAAATTTGTTTTTATATACAATTATAATTATCGCTCAGATTGCTGTTAACAGAAAGTTTATAATAGGTATTAAATACGATCGATCCATGTCACGTCTTTTAAGCACTAAAAAAGCCCTAATGTTATTTAGGGCTTTAGGTAATTAAGATCTCATTTTTACGGCCGTTCCCGTTGCGCCTACCATCATCATACCCCCTGTTCCTACGGTTTGAAAGTCCAGTCGAACCCCAACGACAGCATCAGCCCCTAAAGCGCGAGCGCGGTCTTCAAGTTCACGTAGCGCTGCCTCACGGGTTTCCTGGAATGCACGTTCATAAGAATTGGATCTTCCGCCAAAAAAATCACGAAAACCCGCCATCATATCCTTGATTGCATTCGCTCCCAGAACCACTTCGGAAGAGACTATCCCCAAATAACGTTCAATTTGGTGCCCCTCAATAGTACCAGTTGTTGTCAATAACATATTTTATTCTCCTTTTTGAATTAACTTATTAATATTGGATAACTCCCCAAAAACAACCAAAATATCGCCTTCTTCCATGATCGTTTCCGAGGCAGCAATTCCAGAGGCTTCCTTTTGTTCTTTGGTCACACCGTCCTTCTTCGTTTCTGTGATCTTCACAGTGGTCAACACGATAACCTTGTATAAATTGGTCAGGTTCGCTTCACGTAATGTCATGCCCACATAACGAGCAGGCACTTTAGTCTCCACAATGGAATATTTATCCGAAACCTTAAACGAATCGACAATATCAATATTGTCCAAGCGCATCGCCAATCGCTCAGCAGCTTCTTCTTCGGGCATAATATATTCATTGATTTCCATTGCCTCCAAAACAGTCTTTTGTAAATCTGAAACGATACGGCCAATGATACGTTTGACCTTCAACTGTTTTAAGAGGGCCACGGTCATAAGCGAAGCTCCTTCATCTTCTCCAATAGCAACAATGACAGCATGCGCATCTTTCAGTGGTAATGAAGAAACCGCCTCTCGGTCGGTTGTGTCTAGGCATACCGTATGTGTTATCTTGTCCTTTAGCTGTTCAACGATGCTGAGATTTCGGTCGGCACCAATCACCTCATGTCCGAGCTCAGTAAGATGTATTCCTAAAGAACGTCCAAAATGCCCCAATCCTAAAACAATATACTTCATATCTCAAACTAAAATAAATTTACTTTTATTTCCAAGCTCTCTTTCGATTTATATACTTATATTTCTCTGATAAGGCCTTCAAGAGTTAATCAAAACACCCTTCTATGTACCTAAAACAAGATCTTTTCTTCCGGAAATACAATATTTCTCCGTGTTGTATTTTTAATAAAAGCGACCAGCAGAGTCAGCATACCCACACGTCCGACGAGCATTGTTAAGGCAATAATCAATTTTCCGCCCATACTGAGTGATGGTGTAATCCCCAAACTTAACCCACATGTTGTATAGGCTGATAGTGATTCAAAGAGGAGTGCTTTCATACTCTTATCGGGATCTGTAAAAATGAGCACAAAAAAACTGAACCCAACGACGAATAGCGACAACAGAATAATAGCAAACGCTTTGTTAACAGACTCGCCGGCTATCCTCCTTTTAAAAATCTCAATATATTCTTTTCCCTTAGCCAGAGAAACAATATTCAACAGTGAAACAGCAACGGTAGTTACCTTTACTCCCCCACCAGTAGATCCGGGAGAAGCCCCGACCCACATCAGAAGCATAATCAAAAAAACAGTCGGTGGCCCGACAAAACTCAAATCAACACTATTGTATCCTGCCGAACGCGCTGCATTGGCCATAAAGAAGGAAGTCGCCCATTCACCATCGATTCCCCGCTCAAGAGAAAGTGTGTTCCCTCGCTCCAAAAAGTAGAAAAACAAAGTTGCACCTACAATAATAATCGCGTTACAAATCAGCACCAATTTAGAATTAAAGCTAAAGCTCCATGCTTTATGCTTATAGTTTTTCTTTGTGATCCATCGGTGATAATAAAGCAATATGGATTCTTTAATATAGGTGTAGAAATTCAATACAATTCCAAAACCCAAACCGCCAAGAATGAAGAGCGACGATAACGCCAATTGGAATGGGTAATTGAATTTATAGGCTTCATTGGTAATTCCCCCAGATAAGATCGAAAATCCAGCATTACAGAATGAAGAAATAGAATGAAAGATCGAAAAGAAAACCATGCTCCCTAAATTTGGAAAATTAGCACTTTCTAGGGTACTAAAGATCAGTATAGCACCAAGAAACTCAAACAGCAGCGTAATAAATATCATGGTCAATAGGGTTTTAATGACAGAGGCAACTTTATTTTCACCTAGAATTTCACCAAACATCAATTGGTTCTTAAAAGAAAATCCCCCGGAGAAAAAATAGCCAAAAAAACCTGTAAAGGTCATAATGCCCAATCCGCCTACCTGTATCAGGACAATGACCACAGTTTGTCCGAACATGCTAAAATTGGTTGAAATATCGGCAACCGACAAGCCAGTGATACAAACAGCACTAGTTGCCATAAATAAGGCGTCCACAAAACTTAATGGAGCTTCTACCGTGGTACGGGGCAGCATCAAGAGTACGGTCCCGAGCAAGATAAGAACCAGGAAACTGATGACAAATAATATTGTCGGATTAAAATAAAAATTGTCAAAGAAAAGCGTGCTTTTCGATAGCTCCGCGATAAAAATAAGATAGATTCCTAGATAAACCCACTGTTCTCTTGAAAAAACAGAAAGCGCTCCAAATCCTGCAAAACGGGCAATAAGAATAAATACAAAGTAAATGAGGATAACTAAGCCCGCGTAATGCTCAACAGCAATTTTTTTGAGTGCGTAAATGGAAGATGACTCGCGGAGAGCAATCATGAAAAAGAGGACAAAGAAAAGATAATGAATTGTTTTACCCAGCAATTTTCCCAATGCAGGATCAGTGACATAGCCCACATTGAAAATAACGATTGCAGCGCAAATCATGCTCACATAGAACATGATTTTGTCTACAAGCCCATTTTTATATTTGAAAACAAATCGGATAAAACTTAAAATCGAATCTATCATAATGTCTCAAACTAAGATAAATCTGTCAATAAATGCAAATCTATCTCCGTTGTATTTTTTGGCGCGCTAACGAAGCCGACAATGAGTATTTATAAAAAATAAGGGCTACAGCATCAACCGGTAACCTTTCCACGTGAAACGGACCCTCAATTTCCCGTTCCTTCTTTCTCGAGTTCCTTTTCAGCTTTTTCACGGTCACGCTTCCGCTTCTCTTCAATCTTTGCCGCCTCTTTGGCCTCATCTTCCTTTTCTTCCTTCAGCAACTCCTCAGGAGTTTTGTGTTTCTTAAATATACTTGAAATCATTTTCTTGGCTTTGCTGATTCCCCCAACGACTTTTTCAACTTTTCCAGCCGTATTCATCAGTTTAGCCTCCCGTTCTGGACCAAGACCGACACATTGTTTGATTCCAACCAACAAAGTCTGCCACATCGCTTTAAAAAACGGATGATTGGGATCCCGACGCTTGTTAATATGCCCCACCGTATATTTACCGTATAAATCCGGATTGCCCGGATTAAACAAAACCTGATTAATCATAAAAGACAGCAGCCCTTTCTTTTCTCGACGACCATCATCACCTGCCTCTGACAGGATATTAACTTTGAGGTCGTCATAATCCATTTTAAAGGTTCCTTTACTACGGTAATCGTTAGCCCAAATGTCAAATGTAATCTGACTGAGATTGCCCGATTTTACCTCAACATTTAACAATGGACGAATCATTTTATTAACGACTGTTAGATCCATTTTCCCAAGTGTGCCCTTATAGGTGTAGGCTCCAACTTTAGAGGTCATATCAAACACAAAGTTGGTAGAAAGCTTACCAGCATTCATAAAATTGCTACTCAAATTTGCACGCATTAGCTTCTGCTTAAGCAATTTTGTCGAATCATTTGTCACATTTAATATTGTCCCATAAGTGTGATCAAAAGTAATGGTTCCGATTTGACTATACTCATCACTCATTTCAGAATACGCAATTCCAATATTATCTAAAATCAATGAATCAATTCCCAGGCGTGTCGACATTTGCATTAATTTCATATGCGGAGCATTTCCAATCTGACTGGTTGGAGGGCTTTTATAATGCTTATCACTGTAAATCGAAAGTGAACCATTTTTTAAGCGTGCATTTTGTGCGTATATTTTCTTATCCCGGGAAAGCTCGGCAAAATTGAATCCCGTCAAAAGAAGTGTGTCCATTTTCAGCACCATATAGCTTCCACCCTCTCCTTTCTTCCGGTAATAAGCCGCCTTATTCAGCGTCGGCTGATAAGCAACTTTAGTCAACAGGACATTGCGGTTTTTACTATTGATTTTCAACTGATCGAAGTTTACTTTATAAAACCCATCCGGAGTTTTATAGGTAAAACCGGGCACCTCAATATCAATCATTTTCGTATGATAGAAGCGCTGTCTGTCGTGCTCAGAAGTCGAATCGATCAAAACATCATCTATCCGGACTTTGACCTTCTTGACCTCGAAATCTTGATAAACTCCTTTTTGGACTTGCGTATATTTAAAATCAATGTCATTCAAATTGACAGCCCGCACCTGAATTTTTTTCAGATTGTCCTTTATTTTCTCATACAGTGGTTTTTTAGGTCCCCGACTCACCGTATCATTATAACGGTGTACCTCATTAATGACATGAATCGTTGGTCTTTCGACGGTGATATCATTCAGAAAAAGTTCCTTATCCATCAATACCCTCCGAATACCAAAGCTTTTTATTTTCAACCTATTGATGGAAATTTCGAAGCGGTTATCTGGTGCTTTCTTGACCAGCTCCAACTTTTTATAGATGGAACTATCTGACACGAGATGCAGATTATCTATTGTTATATTCCCTAATAATAGGTTGACGTGGATATCGTCGTATTTAATAGTATACAAATTGTCCGTTGCTTGAGACACCAGCTGTTTGATTTTAGTATCTAAAAGAGGCTTCCACTTATTGCTAAAATACCAAATACCTCCAGCCAATGCCAATAGGATAAACGCTACAATACCAAGGATCCATTTGAAAATAGGCTTCATAAAGTCACAATCTCTTTGTAATTTCGTCTTTATTTTATTGAATAACAAACAAAATTAAGCCCATTTTGTTTGAATAA
This sequence comes from Sphingobacterium sp. BIGb0116, assembly GCF_024808035.1. NCBI lineage: Bacteria > Pseudomonadati > Bacteroidota > Sphingobacteriia > Sphingobacteriales > Sphingobacteriaceae > Sphingobacterium > Sphingobacterium sp. BIGb0116. The sequence goes on from NZ_JANUDT010000014.1 coordinate 144,041, forward strand.
CGACTAAATAAAGTGAATATGCTGCGTAAAACACAACTATTTTTATTTCTTGTACCGCTCTCTCTACTTTTTTTAAGTTCCTGCACCAAAACAAAGCATGAAACAGGCTTCTATTTTTGGAAGACAGTATTTCAGTTAGACACCGTAGAAAGCCGCTCTTTAAAGGAAATTGACGCGAAATCTATCTATGTCCGCATCATGGATATTGATTTCGATCCATCTGGTGTACAAGCCGTCCCTATTAGCCCCATTACGTTTTCGCAACCTGTCCCCAAAGAACAGCAGTTGATTCCTGTAGTATTTGTCAACCAACGTATTTTTGTAGAAATGGATAGCCTGCAGATCAGAGGACTGGCAAATAAAATTGTTCCGTTTGTGACGGCTAAAATACAACAAGCAGGAAAGGAAAAATTTACCGAACTTCAACTGGACTGCGATTGGACAAAGACATCCCGTGATAAATTTTTCTACCTGCTCACCTATTTACAACAATTGCCAGCCTTAAAAGATGTTGTCGTAAGCTCTACTCTGCGGCTACACCAGGTCAAAAACACAGTCACCAGTGGAATTCCACCTGTGAAAAAAGCAATGTTAATGTGTTACAACATGGGAAATCTCAGACAATTTGGCAATCAGAACTCCATTTTAAATCAACAGGACCTCAAGACCTATCTAAGCGGAACATTACGCAACTATCCCATGGAAATGGATATTGCATTACCGCTATTTCAGTGGTTTGTCGTTTTCAGAAATAATAATTACATCGGTATTTCAAAACATATCAATGAAGAAGATCTCAAAGACTCGTCATTGTTTACCCATAATCCCAATACGAACCTCTATATTTTAACGAAAGATCTCCCAAAAGCAAACCTTAAAAAGGGAGATGTTATACGTTTTGAATCCATAAATCAGGAGGAACTCTTACAAACGGCAAAATTTTTGAAGGGAGAGCTGAAAGGAAAAGAACACCGGATTATTTTTTATCATTTAGATCAAGCTACACTAGCAAACCATGGCAATGCCGAATTACAAAAAATTATTGCTGCTTTCTAGCACGACATTAGCTTTCTTCTTTGGGGAGATCGCAACCAATATCGCCTGTGGTCCTGAAATGGATCCTTACGACAATCAAACGACATATTATCTCCCCAATCTGGAGGACAATGGATTTTCTGCCTTTCAATTTATCCCATACCAATTTCTTTATACGGAAGAAGCTCCAGTCAAAGAAAGTTTAATCAATGCCGAAACCTGGGCTAAACACTTAGGTTCACAGGTCAAGGTTAAGGATATCGAACAATTGATGTACAATAGCAACGATGCAACTGCTAATTTAGCAAGCAATCAACAAAAGTCGGCTTGGACAAACCTTCCCGATTCCATTAGGGGAAATACGTTCCTAAGCACGTTGATTGACGGAAAACATGAAGCTGAACGTGCTTATTTTATGTTCACCAAAAAGCAGGAACCTATCACGAATATTCAACATAACTATTGGGATCCGGATACCCGAAATTTCAAAGAAATTACTCAATTTGCTGAGCTCGCCGAACAGCAGATCACGAAGTACCCCAAAAATAGCTTTCTCTATATCCGTTATGCTTATCAAGCCGCCCGCTTATATCTATTTGGACAGGAATACGCCAAGAGCATGACAATCTATGAAAAGTACCTGCAACCGGCTAAGGGAGATGAAGCCATCCTCAATTGGGCACTATCCAACTACGCTGGCGCTGTACGCAAAAATGGCGATGCAGCAAAGGCAGCTTATCTCTTTTCCAAATTATTCACTGCCAGTCCAGAAAGGCGCATCCTAGCGTATGCTAATTTCCATTATATCACAGCCAGCGATGCCGAGATATTTCAATATGCAAAAAATGATGCAGATCGATTCAATATCAATGCTATAATAGGCTTTGGCACAAGTGACTATGCCCTGAAATATCTGATCGACTGCTATCAGTTCGATCCGGCCAATACCGTAAATGCCGTACTATTGGGACGCGAAGTCAATAAGATAGAAACAGAAATGAACGAGTCTTTTTACCTCAGTAGCGATAATTATAATTACTACAGTAAAAATGACGATAAAGGAAAGGTTAAACTACATCTGGATTCTCTCCGCAATTTTGCCCTAAAACTTTATCGCGACAAAAAATATATTCAACCCCAATTAGGCCTTATTACTGCTGCCTACCTAAGCTGGATGAATAAGGAAAATACGTTAGCAAAAGAATACCTTTCCGAAATAAAAGAGACTGACCTCAGTCCAAAATTAATTGATCAGCTTCAAATTACCCGATTGCTCACGCAATTAACTGACTGGCAAAGCAGTAAGCAACTAGATGAAGTTCAATTGACCAAAACGCTATCTTGGTTAGAAGAAAAAGCAAAACTTGATGGTAAAGAAGATATCCGCAAACAAAATTGGGGATATAGTGCTTTTGAATATAGCAACTATAGTTTAATCTGCCGGAATATTCTACAAAATCTTGTCGTAAAACACTACTTAAGTACACAAGATACCGCTATGGCTAGTTTAGCTGCTGTAAAGGCGGATGCCTTTTACAACTATGGCTTTGTGAAAGACTCACTGGAAGATAATATGCAGTGGACAACAATGCACTTCTGGGAAAATAGCCTTACACCTAAAACGCTGTTAAAAATAAGAAATTTACTGTCGGACAATTCCCAACAGAATACCCTATCTAAATTCTTATTGAAGGATATCAAACATTTCAACAAAGATTATCTCACAGAATTACTGGGTACAACCTACCTGCGCGAACTGGATTTCCAAAAAGCAGCAAAAACTTTAGCGGGACTTCCTAAAGACCATAAAATAAAAGAAATTAAAAACTGGTACGATGCGGATGAAAGCGATATTACACCGAATCCATTTATTGTTACTATAAATGATTACCCAAAAAAATATGGTAAAGAGTCCACCACTAAGCTAAAATATGCTGAACGCATGGCACGCTTGGAAAATGCTATAAAAACGGAAAAGAACAACCAGAAAAAAGCCGAGTATTATTTCCAAATGGCCACAGGTATCTATCAGACAAGCACCTATGGAAATGCTTGGTCCCTGGTGTCCTATGACTGGTCGTCCACAGACAACCACGCAGCTTCGACACTTCACTGGCAACGAAATTATCTACAGACAAAATCAGCAAAAGAATGGTACAGCAAAGCGCGTACGCTGAGCACAGACAAAGAGTTCAAAGCGAAATGTACCTTTATGCTTGCCAAATGTGAACAAAAAGATTTTGTTTATACCAATGAATCGCGTTGGCAGTATTATGATTCACCCTTGAAAAATCCTTTTTACCGTTTCTCAATGCAGAATAAGTATTTCAAAGAATTGAGCACGCAATATAAAGATACACCATTCTTTACCATCGCTTCGAAAGAATGTACCTATCTTCGCGACTTTTTAAACTTGACACAAGCGATACATTAAGGGCTTCTTCCTTCCTCGCTTTACAAAAAAATAGCGCCTTCCTGATGTAAGAAGGCGCTATTTTTTTATAAAGATTAAGATTTATATAGATTAAGATCTACTATCCTCATTATGATATATACTGAGGTAGCTATCGTAGCGCGAACTCTCAATAGAACCTTCTTCCACAGCCTCCATAATGACACAACCGGGTTCATTGATATGCCGGCAATTATGAAATCGACATTGATTCATCAACGCGCGCATTTCTGGAAAAAAATGAGATAGCTCCTGTTTTTCTATATCGACAATTCCCAACTCACGAATACCAGGCGTATCAATTAGCTTACCTCCAAAAGGAAGATCGAACATTTCAGCAAAAGTAGTTGTATGCTTTCCTTTGTCGGACCAATCGGAGATTTCACCAGTTTTCAACCCGTATTCAGGAACGATTGCATTGATTAATGTTGATTTACCAACCCCAGAATGGCCTGATACCAAGGTTATTTTATCTTTAAGCAGTTGCTTGACAACGTCGATATTTGTACCGGTTAACGCAGAAACCTCGAAACAGGGGTAACCAATATGTTCATAAATAGCTTTATAGTCTGCCAATATCTCCAATCCTTCATCACTAAAAAGATCCAATTTATTGAAAATAATTACGGCAGGAATTCCGTACGCCTCTGTTGTTACTAGAAAGCGATCGATAAAACCTAAAGAAGTTGGTGGCGAGGCAAGTGTCACCACTAAAAAAGCCTGATCCAGGTTTGCTCCGATAATTTGAGTTTGCTTGGACAGATTGACGGATTTTCGAATGATATAATTTCGACGAGGTTCGAGTTCGTGAATGACCGCACTTTCCTGATCAGGTTCCACATCAAAATGTACCCAATCACCCACAGCAACAGGATTAGTCGTTTTTATTCCTTTGGTACGAAACTTTCCTTTGATACGACAATCGTATCTTTTTTCATCTTCACCCAAAACTTGATACCAACTACCTGTCGATTTAGTTACCAGTCCTCTCATAAATCCTGTTGCATTAAATGTGTCATAGTACAAAAATCGGAAAAATTTATTAAACTTACCCTTTGATGAATTTCTTACCTTTGTAAGGAGACTAAAATTCAATTTTGTGAAAAAACTATTTCTTCTAGACGGAATGGCTCTCATATATAGAGCTTATTTTGCTTTGAGCAAAACTCCTCGAATTACCTCAACAGGGTTAAATACAGGAGCAATCATGGGATTTACCAATACCCTATTGGATGTATTGAAAAATCAGCAACCTTCCCACATAGCAGTAGTGTTCGACACAGCGGCACCTACCGCTCGACATATTGAATTTGAAGCTTATAAAGCACATCGTGAGAAAATGCCTGAGGACCTTGCCGCCTCTATCCCCTATATAAATCGCTTAATCGAGGGCTTCAATATCCCAATTATCACGATGGATGGATACGAAGCCGATGATATTATCGGAACACTTGCAAAAAAGGCCGAGAAACAAGACTTTCAAATCTATTGCATGACACCCGATAAAGATTTTGGGCAACTTGTGTCTGAAAATATCTTTATCTACAAACCTGCCCGCATGGGTAATGGAGCAGAAGTACAAGGTGTCAAAGAGATTCTTGAAAAATGGGAAGTTTCTGATGTTTGCCAGGTCATCGATATTCTCGGTCTTTGGGGTGATGCCGTAGACAATATCCCTGGTATACCTGGTATTGGAGAGAAAACAGCGAAAAAACTTGTTCAGGAATACGGATCTGTCGAAGGCATTATCGCTAACGCGGACCAACTCAAAGGAAAAATGCGCGAAAACGTAGAGAATTTTGCAGAGCAAGGGCTCATTTCCAAAAAATTAGCCACTATTTTATTGGATGTACCAATTGAACTCGATGAAAAATCGCTAGAACTGGAAGATCCAAACAAAGAAATCCTTGAACCACTATTTGCTGAATTAGAATTCCGAACACTTGGAAAACGAGTTTTCGGCGAAGATTTCTCTGTCCTTGACAAGAGCAGCCCTACAAATGGACAAATGGATCTATTTTCGACAACAACAACGACAATTACCACGACCGAAATTGTTACTGAAATTAGCGTCGAAAATGCTGCCATAAATAACATACATAATACAGCACATGACTATGTTTTGGTTGATACAACGGAAAAACAAATAGCGCTCGCTCAACAGCTTGCTTCTTTGGATAGTTTTTGTTTTGACACAGAAACAACGGGATTGGATGCAAACCTTGCCGACATCGTGGGATTATCATTTTCTTTTGAAAACGCAAAAGCATATTATGTTCCAACACCTGCCGATCGTGAGAGTGCTCAGGCTATAGTCGATATTTTTAAGACAGCTTTAGAAGACCCAAACATCGAGAAAATAGGACAAAACATCAAATACGATATTTTGTTATTGGCACGTTATGGTGTAAAAGTACAGGGGCCCCTTTTTGACACCATGCTCGCACATTATCTAATTGATCCAGATACCCGTCACGGAATGGATGTGCTCGCAGAAAATTACCTAAATTACAGCCCGGTATCAATCACCGAACTTATCGGTGAAAAGGGAAAGAAGCAAGGGAATATGCGTGACGTTGAAGTCGAAAAAATAAAAGAATATGCTGCTGAAGATGCAGACATTACCCTACAGCTAAAAAATATATTTCAACCTCTTCTTGTCGAGACCAACACCATGCAGCTCGCTCAGGATGTGGAATTCCCATTGGTATATATACTCGCTGAAATTGAACGAAACGGTGTAAAAATAGATGTTCCGGCACTTGGAGAGTTTTCAAAAACACTGGAGCAGGACATTAAAAATTTCGAGGAATCCATCTTTGAGAAAGCGGGCGTAAATTTCAATATTGCATCCCCTAAACAATTGGGAGAAGTCTTATTCGATAAACTGCAACTGGATCCTAAAGCGAAAAAAACAAAAACGGGACAGTATAAAACAGGTGAAGATGTGTTATTAGCTTTGGCCCATAAATCAGATATTGTCCAAGATATTTTAAACTTTAGGCAAATGCAAAAACTCAAATCAACCTATGTTGATGCGCTACCTGAGTTAATAAACCCCGAAACAGGGCTAATTCATACGTCCTACAATCAAGCGGTTGCCGCAACAGGCCGTCTGAGCTCAACTAATCCGAACTTGCAGAATATCCCGATCCGTACCGAACGGGGAAGAGAAGTTAGAAAAGCCTTTATCCCAAGATCTGAAGACAATGTGATCCTCTCAGCCGATTATTCGCAGATTGAACTTCGCCTAATTGCAGAGCTAAGTAAAGATCAAAATATGATGGAAGCATTTAGCCAAGGTCATGATATCCACCGAGCAACAGCCGCGAAAGTATACAATGTGGATTTTGATGCTGTTACTTCTGAACAACGCCGCAACGCGAAAGCAGTTAACTTCGGCATTATATATGGTCAGTCGGCGTTTGGCCTTTCTCAAAATCTTGGCATATCACGTAAAGAAGCATCCGATATCATCAATGAATATTTCAACCAATATACAGGGATAAAGAAATACATGAGTGATGCCATCGAGTTTGCAAAAGAGAATGGTTACGTTGAAACAATTTTAAAACGAAGACGTTATCTGAGAGATATCAATTCCGCAAACATGACTGTCCGCGGATTCGCAGAAAGAAACGCTATTAATGCTCCGATCCAAGGATCAGCAGCAGATTTAATCAAACTTGCTATGATCGCCATTCAAAAGGAAATTGAGCAGCGAGGTTTATCTGGCAAAATGATCATGCAGGTGCATGATGAATTGGTTTTTGACGTACCTAAAGACGAGATCGAGGTATTCAAAAAAATCATTTTGGATAAAATGTCCAATGCTATAAAAACAAGTGTTCCTTTGATCGTAGAAATTGGAGAAGGCAAAAATTGGCTAGAAGCACATTAAAGTTATGATTAGAAAACTCATCCATATCTTATTATTATTGTGTGTCTGTAGCTTCACAAAGCTACATGCACAAGATGACAAACCTGTATTCTATGAAAAATTAGACCAGGGATTGATTCGCTTTTATTTTGACAAATATTATTATTTAGTTTCAAAAGAGTGTGAGTTTAAAACGATCGAACGTGTGAGCAAATTTGATTTTGCAAAGCAAGTTTTTGATGGAGAGTTTCGCGATTTTGCGCCAAATGGATCGAGAATACTCGTTGGTTCCTATAAAGATGGTAAAAAAGAAGGCTTATTTAAAGCCTTCCATCCGAATGGAGTGCTAAAATGGGAAGTAAATTTTCAAAGCAACAATCCGACTGGTGATTGGAAATATTACTATCCCGATGGAAAACCCTTATTAACCATTACATATAATGAGCAAGGCTATTTTATCAAAGATTACTGGGACAACAGAGGCAAACAGGAGGTGATAGACGGCGAAGGCAACTATGAATTTTCTATTCCTTTTGAAGGCTTTACTGAATTTGGTTTTGATTTCTATCTACGCAAAGGAAAGGTGAAAAACGGTAGACCGCAGGGAAACTGGAATACATATTTCTACAATGTAGGTCAGCAAGCAGTTTACGCCATGACCCAACGCTTTGCAAATGGTGTACTCACAACGACCTATGACGACAATGGAGACCTAAATAATGAGGATTTCATGTCGCTAAGTATCCTCCCTTATGACTATTTTATACGAGCGGAACTATTTAACGGTAAGTCGTGCAGCTTTGATGATTATTCCAATTTTTATGCATTCCTAACCAAACGTTTTAACGACAATCTCAATAAAACCGGGCTAGACATCACCAAACAGGTTAACTTTTCTTATTTAGTGGAAGTAAAGAAAACCGGAATGGCTAATCTAAAGAGCCTTAAGTTAATATCAGATTCCGGCGACGAGCCTTTCGATGGCATTTTGAGCCGTATTGCGAGAAGTATTGACTTCTATTTCCCTACATATAAAGACAATCAGCCTCAAGACGACCTTATCAGAGTATCTGGCGGAATCACACAGGGTAATGACGGAAAAATCTATACCCATTCAATTAAAATCGAAAGACAAATAGACAATTCGAGTAAATAATTATCTTTGCAGAAATAAATAGATATGAAATTTCATAAAGAAGGATATACCACATTAGCGATCGCTGTACTTTTTATCTTCATTATCAATGCCGTTGCGGATTATTATGACGCTCCGCAATATGCTAAATGGCTTATTTATGTGCTCTCAGCATTCCTATTCATTACAGTTGTTCAGTTTTTCAGAAGTCCCAAAAAAGTGGTTAACCCGCAGGATGGCGTGATTCTTTGTCCAGCGGATGGAAAAGTTGTTGTTATCGAAGAAACTGAGGAAAATGAGTATTTCCATGATAAGCGGATACAGGTGTCTATATTTATGTCTCCTGTCAATGTGCATGTCAACAGAAACCCAATCAGTGGTTTAGTCACGTTCTTTAAATACCATCCCGGCAAGTTTCTAGTGGCTTGGCACCCTAAATCATCTACAGATAACGAAAGAACAACAGTCGTTGTCAAAGATAAGGCTGGACGGGAGGTTCTTTTCCGCCAGATTGCAGGAGCATTAGCGCGCCGCATTGTATGGTATGTAAAAGAAAAAGACGAAGTCGTGCAAGGCAATGAGTTTGGTTTTATCAAATTCGGTTCCCGCGTAGATTTGTTTCTTCCTTTAGGAACTGAAATCAATGTTAACATTGGTGATAAGGTTACTGGAGCAAGGACAATTATCGGAAAATTTTAACAATTTATTAATATCATTATAAGTAACTTAGGCTCCAAATCAGGGGCCTTTTTTATTCTGCAAATGAATTTTAAACAATTACTATTCGCAAACTCCGCAGCTGTCGGCATTGCAATATCCACGATCAGCTTTTATTATAAACATGACCTGCAGACAGCGCTGATCATTTTCTTTGTTGCTGTGGTAACGAGTTTCCTCCTATTTAACTACCTATTTGAAAAATATATATATCGTAGACTCAATACGATGTATAAATTAATTCATAACCTTAAACTCGGCAAGGATCTTAAAGATGCTATCGGAGAACATGTCAGTGAGGATCCTATTACGGATGCTGAAAACGAAGTCAAAGCATGGGCAAAAGATAAAAAAAACGAGATAGAGCAGTTAAAATCACAAGAAAAATTCCGTAGAGAATTTTTATCCAACATTTCTCATGAATTCAAAACGCCATTATTTGCTACCCAAGGTTACATTGAAACCCTGCAGGATGGCCTTATAGAAGAAGATATGGAAATGGCCAAGAACTTCTTAGATAAGGCTGCCCGGAATCTGGACCGGCTAAACTACCTGATTCAGGATCTTGATGAGATATCCAAACTGGAATCTGGAAAAATGGTTCTGAATATAGAGAAATTCGATATCGTTGATCTTATTAAAGACACCACATACTCTCTTGAGGATAAAGCTAAACAGCACAATATCAAAATAGAATTCAAGCCAAAAGCGGGTACACCACATTGGGTTAAAGCAGACCGCAATAAAATCCATCAGGTATTATACAATCTGATTGACAATTCCCTGAAATATGGAAAAGAGGGTGGAACAACGAAAATTAAGATTTTTCCGCTGTTTGAACAGGTTCTTATCGAGATTACAGACGACGGCTATGGCATCGAAGAAAAAAATCTCAGCCGTGTATTCGAGCGCTTTTTCCGAACTGATAAGAGTCGATCACGCGATATCGGAGGGTCAGGACTAGGATTGGCTATCGTAAAGCATATTGTCGAAGCACATCAACAAAACGTCAATGTCCGTAGTACAGAAGGCATTGGGACAACATTTGGCTTCACTTTACAAAAAGTTCAGTCGGGAAATTAAACAATTGATGACACTTTTGTGTTTAAACAAAATCAATGTTAACATTAACTTAACATTAAGGTATTATTTTTGCAAAAATAAATTTAAGATATGTCTTTAAATAGCATTTTTCAATACTTCGTTCCAAAGGATAAAAAATTCTTCCCTTTGTTTGAACAAGCCGGCAACAACTTGATCGAGATGTCAAAGTTGTTAAAAGATATTGTTAACTCAAGCAACCCTGAAAAGAAAAAGGAATTAACACGCAAAGTGGAAGATTTGGAACATAGAGGCGACAACATTACGCATCAAATTCATTTAGAGCTGGGAAAGAACTTTATCACTCCTTTTGACCGCGAAGATATACACTCTTTGGCAAGCTCATTGGACGATGTCGCAGATTTTATACACGGTGCCGCCAATAGAATGGACCTTTACAAGGTTGAAAAGGCCACCGAGCCAATGATTGAAATTGCTGACTTACTGGTTGAAGCTACCGAACATGTATCAAAAGCTATTCATGAGCTTAGAGATTTGAAAAATATTCGGAATATTACGGATTCATGTGTTCGCATCAATAGCGTGGAAAACAAAGCAGATTATATCTTTGATAAAGCTGTAGCTGACCTTTTTGAATTTGAAAAAGATGCAATTTCATTAATTAAACACAAAGAAGTGTTATCTGCAATGGAAGATGCAACCGATAAATGTGAGGATGTTGCTAACGTATTAGAAAGCATCCTAGTTAAAAACGCATAATCATTCGATTTAAGTACACAAAAATTCTACGAGATTATGATGTCAACATTACTCGTTGTTGTGATTGTCCTTGCGATTGCTTTTGACTACATCAATGGATTCCATGATGCTGCCAATTCTATTGCGACAGTTGTATCAACAAAAGTTTTAACGCCAGCAATGGCCGTCTTATGGGCTGCGATATTCAACTTTGCAGCTTACTTCTACTTTACAGATCATAAAGTAGCCAATACCATTGCAAAAACAGTATTGGAAGAATATATTACCTTAGAAGTTATTTTTGCGGGGTTACTTGCAGCAATTGGTTGGAACTTATTTACATGGTACTATGGTGTACCATCAAGTTCATCCCATACACTTATTGGAGGTTTTGCAGGATCGGGTATGGCTTACGCTTTCATCCTTGGCGCAGATCCTATTCACGCTATCAATATTGATGCTACCTTAAAAATTATTGCATTTATCGTACTTGCGCCTATCATAGGTATGACGATATCTGTTATCATCACATTGATTGTAATCAATCTGGCGAAAAACTCCCGTCCAAGTGTTGCCGAAAAATGGTTCAAGATATTGCAACTTGTTTCTTCGGCGGCCTTGAGCTTTGCACATGGAGGTAATGATGCACAGAAAGTAATGGGAATTATCCTTGTCGCTATGGTAGCTGGTGGTTATGTCCCAACGACTGAACACATGCCAGAGTGGATTCCATTGACTTGTTACGCAGCAATCGCTGCCGGAACAATGAGCGGTGGATGGAAAATTGTCAAAACGATGGGAACCAAGATTACAAAAGTAACACCATTGGAAGGTGTTTGTGCTGAATCTGCAGGAGCTGTCACCTTGGGTATAACAGAACATTTTGGAATACCAGCCTCAACAACGCATACCATTACAGGTGCAATCATCGGTGTTGGTGTTGTCAAACGTGTCTCGGCAGTACGTTGGGGGGTAACAATCAGCTTGTTATGGGCTTGGATATTGACAATTCCAGTTTCAGCTTTGTTGGGCGCATTGTCGTTATTGGTCGTACATTATTTGCTTTAGAAAAAAAATACTTAATTTTTTTCTTAAACCTATTGAAACAAAACAAAAATTTGGTACTTTCGTACCGGATTTTTGTTTTGTTGTTTCACATTAAATACTTAATTTAGTACAAAATATAGCAAAAACAAAATTTTAACATAATTTTAAGACTTTGGCACGGCAATTGTACTGTTCCATGTGTTAATACAATAATTAAGTTTGAAAACAATTAAAATTAATAATAACCTTAAAAACAAGAGTATGAACTATTCTACAATTAAAAAAACAGCTGTTGCTGCTACATTAGTTGCCGCTTTAGGTTTCGCTGGTACAGCACAAGCTCAACAAGTATTCGGTGGTAGATCACAATACAGAACTTGGTCTATCGGAGTTCAAGGTGGTATCACTACACCGAACAACGTAATCGGTGGTGGTAACGCTTTTGGTCAAAAAGTAGGTTACTTCCAAAATAAAGTAGGTGAGTACTATGGTTTGACAGTACGTAAACAATTCTCTCACTTATTTGGTTTAGAAGTTGAAGCTAACCGTGGTAAGATCAAAACTTACAACCATGATCTTTCTGGTCCTAGTGGTGCTATTGAAAACAAATTAGGCGCTCGTTCAGTAGAAACTAGTGTAAACTGGGCTGCTAGCTTAAACGGTGTATTCCAATTGGGTACAATCGATTTCTTAAGAAGAGAGAATTCGGTTAACTTCTACGCTAAAGTAGGTTTGGGAGCTATGGCTTACAACCCTGTTCAATACGCAAACAATGATTTCTCAGGAACAGTTGTTTATGACAACAAAGGTAAATGGGGTGAAGGTATCGTTGGTGACCGCGAAGACAAAAACGATCGCGACAACAAATTGACAGCTTTCGTTCCTGTAGGTGTTGGTGCTAAATTCAAATTATCTGAAGTTGTTGCGTTGAACTTAGGTTACACAATGAACTTTACGGATGATCAAATCTACGGTCCAGCTCGTCAATCTTCTTACAAAGGTAAATTCTCTTCAGTTATGGCTGGTTTAGAATTCACTTTAGGTTCGAAAGACAAACAAAACTTGACTTTTGCTAACCCGGTTGCGACATTGTACGATGAGTTGAAAGATCCTTCATTGAGAAACGAAGTTGAAGCATTGAAACAACGTGTAAGCACTTTAGAAGGTACTGTTAACACATTAAGCGCTGATGCTGATGGTGACGGTGTATCTGATAAATTTGACAAATGTCCTGGTACTCCAGCTGGTACTCCAGTAGATGGTTCAGGATGTCCAATCAAATTCCCAGAGCCAGTTATTGAAACTGTAGCTTCTAACGGTTACTACGCTCCAATTCAATTCGAATTTGATAGCTCAGTATTGAAAACTTCATCTTACTCTACATTAGACAAATTGGCTAAAGAGTTACGTGATAACAATTCAGCTGTACAATTAGATGGTTATGCATCTGCAGAAGGTTCTGATGCTTATAACATGACTTTATCTAAAGACCGTGCTAACTCTGTAAAACAATATTTAGTAAATGCTGGTGTTTCTTCATCAAGCATCACAGCTAAAGGTTACGGAGAGAAAAACCCAGTTGCATCTAATGCTACTGAGGAAGGTCGCGTTCAAAACCGTCGTGTTGAGATCAAAAAATAATCGTATATAACTTATACATTATAATAAGAGCCGGCTTTAAAGCCGGCTTTTTTTATTTTACCCGTATTTATCCTTAACTTTGTGGAGGATATCCGATTTGTGGAAAATTAGTTCGAACAAATTAGATAAGAAATTAGTATTTTGAATTAAGTAACAGAATACTGGTTTTAAACTTTTGAGAATGGAAGAGGATTTTGAATTTGAAAACCCCGAGGAAAGAAAAATCTCGGTGGACAGATATGAGGAAATGCTTCGAAACGAGGATCAGTATTTTTTTGACTCCAAAGCTTTTGAAGGAATTATTGATTACTATGCTGAAAAAAATGACCCTGTAAAGGCCTTACAGGTTACCGAATTTGCTATCAGCCAACACCCTTTTGATATTACCTTTTTATTGAAACAAGCACAACTGTTTTCAACGATTCAACAATATCAGAATGCGCTTGCAGCGTTGGATAAAGCGGAATTATTAGAGGCTTCAGAAGGGGATATTTTCTTGATCCGTGGTGGCATATTAGGCAGTATCGGCCAGTTTGATAATGCTTTGGAACAGCTCTTCAAAGCACTTCCGCTATTAGATAATAAAGATGAGGTCTATTTCCATATTGCGATGATCTTTCAAGCGCAAATGAATTATGACAAGGCAATAATTTATCTAAAGAAAGCACTTGAGCTCAACATGGATTACCAGGAAGCACTCTATGAATTGGCCTACTGTTATGATGTATTGGATAGACAAGAGGAAAGTATCTCCTTTTATAAAAAGTACATTGATTCAGACCCATACTCCTACTATGCTTGGTACAATTTAGGAAACTCTTACCATAAAATCAGCCAGTTTGAGGAAGCTTTAGACGCATACGACTATGCTATATTAATTAAGGAAGACTTCTCTTCAGCTTATTTCAATAAGGGTAACGCTCTTGTCAATCTAGACCGCTATCAAGAAGCATTGGATGTTTACAAACAAACATTTGAATATGAACAACCAAGTGCTGATACCTATTGTGCGATAGGCGAATGTTATGAAAAACTTGAGCAGATGGAAGAAGCCCGCAATTATTATAAAAAGGCAGTCAAATTAGATGCGGAGCTTGCTGATGCTTGGTTCGGTATTGGGGTTACCTTAGATTTCGAAGAACGCTATTTTGAATCACTTCATTTTTATAAAAAAGCATTGGAACTAGAGGACACAAACCCCGATTACTGGTTTGCGATTGCCGATGCCCGATATAAACTACAACAAATAGATCTTGCAGAAGAAGCCTATAAAAAGGTAGTAGCTTTGAACCCAACAGATATAGATGCGTGGCTCGATTATTCCTCAATTCTATTTGAACAAAGTAAAATTGAAGAAGCTATTAATGTAATATCCGATGCCATCACACAAAATCCAAATGCAGCAGAACTGTACTATCGTGTGGTTGCTTATCTATTTGCCAATGGACAATACAACGAAGCGCTTAACTTTTTGGAGCTTGGCTTAGCGACTGATCCCGATAAGCATCATATTCTTTTTGATTACCTCCCGCAGCTACAAGGGAATCAGATCATTACTGAAATTGTAAAAAAATATACAAAGCCGAAAGATTAACATACAATAGGCGCCACATCCGGTTGTTGCCACGCAATGACCGGATACTAAAAATGAAGATATATTCCTATCCCCACAATGTACTTTCCGCAATTCAAATGAAAAAATTAGGCTTAATAGGATACCCGTTAGGGCATTCTTTTTCAAAAAAATATTATTTAGAAAAATTTCATCAAGAACATATTACCGATGTGGATTACGATTTATATCCACTTGCTCAAATAGCCGATTTTACAACAATTGCTTCCAATAAAGATTTCTATGGTGTAAATGTGACCATTCCCTACAAGATAGAGGTTATGGATTACTTGGACGAGCTCTCGGAAGAAGCTCGTACAATACAAGCTGTAAACTGTATTCGAATCAGTCATACATCAGATGGCGCAACGCATCTAAAAGGCTACAATACTGACGCTTATGGTTTCGAGGAATCACTAAGGCCGCTACTAAATCCCCTGGCGGATAAGAAGGCTTTAATTTTAGGTAATGGAGGCGCTGCAAAGGCTGTCATTTATGCCCTGAATCAACTTGGAATAATGCATACTTTAGTAAGCAGAACCAAACAGGCAGACCAGCTAACTTATAATGAACTTAATGCTGCTATCCTAGCTGACCATACAGTGATTATCAACTGTTCACCGGTTGGCACATTTCCCAATACGGCAGAATATCCAAAAATCCCTTACGAATTCCTAACTGAGAACCACCTCTGTTATGATCTCATTTACAATCCAGAGGAAACAGCATTTCTTCGAAAAAGTAAAGAAAAAGGCGCCAGAATCAAAAACGGATATGAAATGCTGGTTCTACAAGCAGAAAAAAACTGGGAAATCTGGAATAGTTGAGCTTTCAATAGTAAGAAATCAATAAAAACTGTAATTTTACCACTATGCTTACGATCAAAACATTCACTTTCAATCCATATCAGGAAAATACTTATCTACTCTATAACGAGTCAGGAAATGCCATTATCATTGATCCTGGGATGTATGGCGAGCAAGATCAGCAAGAACTATTAGCTTTCATCGCAAACAATAATCTCAAGCCGACACTCCTATTAAATACACATTGCCATATTGACCATGTTTTGGGGAACAGTTTTGTCCATGAGAAATTTGGCTTGCTCCCGCAGTTCCACGAAGGTGAAGTACCCATTTTAGTAGCGGTTCAGAACTACGCTCCTCAAATGGGCATCCGATATGACATCTCCCCAATCGGAGAAACATTTCTAAATGAGGATGATACCATTTATTTGGATAAGGATGAGCTAAAGGTCATTCTTGCACCTGGACATTCCCCTGCACATATCTGCTTTTACTCAGCTAATCAAAAATTCTTGATCGGGGGAGATGTCCTATTTCGCAATAGCATTGGCCGTACTGATCTTCCTGGGGGAAATCACCAGCAGCTTTTGGATAGCATAAAAACAAAACTTTATACCTTGCCCGACGACACGATCGTCTATCCTGGGCATGGGCCATCGACAACGATTGGCTTCGAAAAAAATTCTAATCCATTTATCCGAGGATAAAAGTCATGAATCTGCCATTTCTATTTGCAAAAAGATATCTGTTTTCTAAGAAATCAGTTAATGCCATTAATATCATCTCTTCTATTAGTGTAATTGGCGTAATGGTAAGTAGTGCCGCTTTAATCATTTTGTTGTCTTCATTCAATGGAATGGAGCAGCTGATACTATCTATGTACAGTAAGTTTGCTCCTGAACTGAAGATTGAACCCAAGAAAGGAAAACTTTTTGACAGTAAACAGGCTGTCTTCAGTGAATTACGGAAGGATTCCAATGTGATTCATTACACAGAGGTTCTACAAGAGAAAGTATTGCTGCAATATTCAAATAGACAATTTATTGCAAATATAAAAGGCGTCGAACCTCAATCGCTAAGTAAAAAGGCCGGAGACAGTATCCTCGTAGATGGTCAGTACAAACTTACCCATGATTCGACTAACCTTGCAATTATAGGGGCAAGCGTACAGGCAAATCTGGCAATTCCTATGCAGAACTCTGCTGAACAAATTCAAGTGTATTCTCCGAGAAAAGGAGTAAAGAATTCTTCCAATCCTGCCGAAGAATTCAACATACGATCCATAGCTCCCGGAGGGGTATTGCGCTATCAACAAGATTTTGACAATTTGATTATTACACCAATTTCATTTGCTAAAGAGGTTCTCGGAGAATATGAGCGCGTTTCATCGATCGAGTTTTATCTAAAAGATGGTGTAGATGTTAATTCATTTGGGCAAGCAGTACAAAAGAAAATAGGACCGGATTACATTGTAAAGAATAGGGAAAAACAAAACCCTACCTTATATAAAAATGTACGTGTTGAACGCTGGGTTGTCTTTTTTATACTGACCTTGATCAGTGTGATTGCAATCTTTAATATTGTAGGTTCCTTAACCATGCTTGTACTAGACAAACAAAAGGATATGACGATACTGAAAGGTCTCGGTGGAGCGAATGATCTAATTCAACGTATCTTCTTTTATGAAGGCCTTATGATCGGCATTATTGGGTGTGTATTGGGCCTATTGATAGGCGGCATATTCAACTATATCCAGTCAGCCTATGGAATCATTCGTGTAGAAGATGGAGCAAATACAATTATTGACAGCTACCCTATGGTAAGTAATTGGAGTGACTACATTTTGGTGTTCATGACAGTCACCAGTATCTCTGGTCTAGTTTCCTATTTCTCCGCTAAACTAAGTGTCAGAGAACTCAATAAACTGAAGGCGACTGATTAATAATTAGAGCTTTTTCGGCTCTGACTACCTTTTGTAATCTGCTGGATTAAGCTGCCCCATGCAAAAGGATTTAACAATGGGTTAGCATAACGTTGGTTGATGACTTTATTATTCATCGTATTAAAGCTCTGCGCATTGTTAATTGAACGCATTTCATTTCCGTCACGTGGTATTACAGCTGCCATTGCCGACAAGGACTCATAAGACAAGGACCTTCTTACTCGCACGATGTTATCTTCAGAAACGTCTAGATTCATAAATGCAAGATTGAACTCTTCGATACTCGCCCATGGATAAGGTGTTACCATCGGAAGTTCCGTAACCAGGTTTTGCATAACGATATTTGCGGTATATTTATCACCAGGAACATCAGGAATAGTGACAACTAAAGGATCAAAACCGACGGAAGTAAAACGAATTGTATCGCCCACATGCGCTACAAAAGAGAAATAACCCTCGTTATTTGCAGCAAATGCTTCATTTCGGAAAGATAAATTAGTGACAGTCGCATAACCTACAGGAAGCCCAGACCCCACCGTTGTAACGATACCAGAGTACTGGATAATTTTCCTTTCCTGAGCATGTAAAGCAGAGGAACAAAAAAGTACAAATACAGCAAATAATATAGAAACCAGCAACTTCATAGAACAAATTTAAACAAAAGTAGCCGAACTAGCCGTTAAATTGTGTTAATAGAACAACTAATTAACAGGGGGTAAAGTTGCTTCTGGGGAATCGGGATCTGTTAAATTAATAGCCTCCACTGCTGTAATTTCAGGAACAGCCCTCTTAATTGCCTGCTCTAAACCAGCTTTAAAGGTCATAATGCTCATTGAACATGAAGCACATGCTCCCAATAATTTTAAACGCACGACATTATCCGCTGTAATCTCTTCAACACTCACATTTCCGCCATCAGTTTCCAAATATGGTCTCAAGGTATCTAATGCTTGCTCAACTTTTTCTTTTAAAGTCATACTCTTAATGCTATTCAATGATTGTAATATGTAAAGATAATCAAATATTTTAAAATGTGTATTTTTGAGCCTCGCTACCAATGGAAAAACAACAAGTAAATGACAATATCCCCTCTTCATAGCACCTATCGAGTTAAAGAATGTTAATAAGAAATGTTGTTTTTGCGATCAAATAATTATTAAACTATATTGCACAGTAAAATTTAATTGATTAGTATAACAAATTCACTTATCTTTGTAAAATGTTTTTAAATAGGCGTATAGCGGCTATCTGTGCCGGCATGATGTTTCTATTGGTATTTACTGGTTGTAAAAGTAAATTTGAGAAATTGCGCGCAAGCAATAATATCGCTCAAAAGTACGAAGAGGCCGTAAAACTTTATGAGAAAAAGAAATATACAAAGGCGTTAGTTTTGTTTGATGACTTGCGGACCAAGTTCCGTGGACAAGCTGAAGCAGAAAATATTTACTATTATTTGGCATTTGCCAACTACCGTCTGAAAGATTATACATCTGCAGCATTTCACTTTAAAGATTTTGCGGATGTTTATCCAAACAGTGCACGAGCAGAGGAATGTCGGTTTATGCATGCCTATTGCTATTACTTGGATTCTCCGAGATCAACCTTAGATCAAGCAAATACAAGAAAAGCAATTGATGCATTACAGCTCTTTGTCAATCTCTATCCCGAATCGGAGCGGTCCAAAGAAGCTGCAGATCTTATTCAGAAATTAAGAGATAAGCTTGAGCTTAAAGCATTTGCTAATGCAAGACTGTACTATGACATGGGTCTTACGGATGATTATAGGGCAGCTGTCATCGCATTACAGAATGTATTAAAAGAATACCCTGATACAAAATATGCAGAAGAGATTGAGTTTTTATCCTTAAAAGCACAATACATCTATGCATCCAAAAGTTTCTTCCTGAAACAAGAAAGTAGATTTGATGATGCCTTGGACTATTACCGTAGCTTCGCAAGTAATTTTCCGAATAGCAAACATATGAAAGAGGCAGAATCTCTTCGTGAAAATTCTGAAAAAGGGATTAAAACCGCCCTCTCTCAAGTGAAGGATTATAATAAAGCCGTTGCAGAGCAGGAAGTATATATCAAAGAACAAAAGGCGAAAAAAGAAAAAGAAAATACCCAAAAAGATGAGTCAAAAAAATAACAATTCAATTCCAAACTCTACAGTTACACGTGACTTGAGACAATTGGACAAAGGCACTGACAATCTCTATGAATCTATTGTAGTTATTTCTAAACGCGCGAACCAAATTGCAGTAGACATTAAAGAAGAATTGAACGGAAAACTTGCCGAATTTGCAAGTAACAACGATAACTTGGAAGAGGTATTCGAAAACCGTGAGCAAATTGAGATTTCAAAACATTACGAGCGTATGCCAAAGCCTACTTTGGTTGCTATTGATGAATTTTTACACGATAAAGTGTACTACAGAAATCCTTCAAAAGAGCAGGACTAATCCTTAAACAATGGCTTTAGCTGGGAAAAATATTGTAATTGCTGTATGCGGCAGTATTGCCGCATACAAGATTGCATCCCTCATCCGCCTTTTACTAAAAGCAGATGCCCGAGTTAACGTAGTCATGTCAAAAGAAGCGACAGCCTTTATTACCCCGCTTACGCTTTCCACTCTTTCCAAAAATCCTGTTTTAATTGATTATTATCAGCCGAATACCGGGGAATGGAATAATCATGTCGAAATTGCCTTAAATGCGGATTACATTTTAGTCGCTCCCGCAACGGCAAATACACTGGCCAAAATGGCCAATGGATTTTGTGACAACCTCCTAACTGCCGTGTATCTATCAGCGAAATGTCCGGTGCTATTCGCTCCAGCAATGGATTTAGATATGTGGAAACACCCGTCCACACAATCCAATATCAATAAGCTTAGTTCTTATGGCAATATCCTAATTCCTCCGGGAAAAGGGGAATTGGCTAGTGGCCTAGTGGGTGAGGGACGTTTGGCGGAACCAGAAGAAATACTGGATTTCTTAGTCAAATTTTCGGAGAAAGGACTACCCTTAGCAGGAAAGAAAGCGTTAGTATCTGCAGGTCCTACTTATGAAGCTATAGACCCAGTCCGATTCATTGGCAATCATTCAAGTGGAAAAATGGGCTATGCTATAGCCACACAACTTGAAGAACTTGGCGCAGACGTCACGCTAGTATCAGGCCCCAGCGCCCTTAAACTACCCAAAGGCGTCGATACCATTTCAGTAACCTCGGCAGCTGAGATGTTACATGCCTGTGAAGAACATTTTGAAGCCGCAGATATTGTTGTGATGAGTGCTGCTGTGGCAGACTACACACCAGTTGAAGTTGCTAGCCAAAAAATAAAAAAGAAAGAAAACGAATTCTCCATTGAGCTGAAAAAAACGGTAGATATTCTGGCAACTTTAGGGGCTAAAAAGAAAGAAAACCAATTACTCGTTGGGTTTGCATTGGAAACCAATAATGAGCTCGAAAACGCGAAAGGCAAATTGATTCGAAAAAACCTGGATTTTATCGTGCTCAATTCCATGCAGGATAAAGGAGCCGGCTTCGCAACAGATACCAATAAAGTCACTATAATCGATCGGTCTGGAAATACCCGTGAGTTTAGCCTAAAATCGAAAGAAGAAGTTGCTAAAGATATCTGTTCAATTATAGTGAGCCTTTCCTAAGCGCAACTTTTATAAACATACTCTCCGCGTTCAATGCTTCTAAATTTTATAAATTTACAATCCTCAATTCCTTTGGATAATAGTTATTGATTCGGTTGGTCAATACCTTCATCCAGCCTAAAGGTTTACCTTCAAAAATTGCTATTGTCCATCCTTGAAGACTTTCGCCAATCGTATCCACAGCTATATTTTCCTTTCTAAGGTAATTACGCGCATCTTCAAGCGACAATTCTACCGATTGAAAGTCTTTGGTCAAATGATTACTCAAAGCCAGTGCATGGCTTGGTATTAGCTCCTTTCTGCTAAGCTTGCCGACATTCGTTCCCGCATTCTTAAGATAAAGTACATTTTGAAGATACTTTAGATCATGTTCGTACATTTTTGGGAAAACATATACATCCTCATGATGAAGAAAAGTATGAAAGCTAGTACTATCCGAAATCCAGTTATCTAAAATTCCTTTGGGTACATCTGATTTCTCTGGTTTAATTCGCTTTCTATTGAATGTTTCCTGTTCACCAACCTTCTTAAGGACAGCAATAAAAAAGCCCTCTCCACCTAATTTATGCGGGTAAAATCGATAACCGTGTGCACGATGCTTATTAGAATTTGTATGATCAATTCCCCAATGCTCTTCAATAGCTATTTCAACAGATTCAAAATCGCCGCTATCCAATAGCCAATCGACAATATCTTCATTTTCTTCCGGTGAATAAGAACAGGTTGAATAAAACAAATATCCGCCTCTATTTAAAGCGCTCAAGCTTTCAACCAAAATCCGTTGTTGTCTTTCGCTACAAAGCTTAACATTAGCTTCGGACCATTCATCGATGGCATCGGCATCTTTTCTAAACATTCCAGATCCAGAACATGGCGCATCAACAACCATCAAATCGAAGTATCCAGGAAGACGATTAAACGCTGCAGGATCATTATTTGTAGTTACTGTGTTCGCATTTCCCCATTTCATTAAGTTATCTTGCAGGATTGTAACCCTTGTTTTAATAATTTCATTTGCAACCAAGAGTGATTCCGGATGTAAGCTACTGTTTAATAAGGTAGACTTTCCTCCTGGTGCGGCGCATAAATCCAACGCCCGAATACTCCCCTCATGTAACTTCAAACTTCGAATGATATGATCGATGAACATGGAAGAAGCATCTTGTGGATAATATGCTCCAGCATGAAATAATGGATCTAACGTAAACACTGGACGATCCTGAAGATAATAAGCCACATTACACCAGGGAACTTGCCCTGCATTAGGAAACGGACAATCTTCTAATTTATTAGGGTTTAGGCGTATTGCTGTCGCCCGAATACCTTCCTCATGTATCTTAATAAATGCATCAGTATCAAATAGCGGATTCACTCCTAACTTTTTCACTAAAGAATTTGGCAGAAAATTACTCATGTTGTCCCAATAGTTTGCGATAAAATTAAGATAAATAAAAATGAAGTCAAAATAAGTGGTAAATTACAAGAAAGAGTAACTTTGCACCATGAAAGAATTCAAGAAATATGCTATTATTCCTGCGACTCCAGAGGAACTGTATCTTGCATTAACGACCGAAATTACCGCTCGTCTTTGGACAGGGGACCTTGTGTCAATAGACCCTACTGTCAATGGAGAATTCTCTTTGTGGGATGGTGCTATAACTGGCCGATTCTTGGAACTAGAACCATCGACAAAAATTGTACAAGAATGGTATTTCGGTGAAACAGACAGCCCTTCTATTGTTACATTAAAGTTGCATGAACATAAAAAAGGGACTTCCTTGGAAATTAGGCAAACGAATATACCTGATGAAGACTTTGAAAATATCTCGGATGGATGGGAAGATCCTTATATATCTTCATTAATTGATTTTTATACAGAAGAAGATTAAAGTCTATTATCTCAGAATTCCTTTTTGATGATATATTAGATTACTGGCGTCATAAATGACGCCAGTAATCTAATAAATTATACGTTCCGAAACGATGCCGGGCCCATTTTCCTTAGATAACCTGACTTCATTATATTTTTTTATATAATTTAAAAACAACTCGTAACTATATTTTCGTTCAAGCTGAAATTGCTTTAATATGGTTGGTTCATCTTCTATTAATGCTGATAGCGCTTTAGCCCTTTGTTTTACATCTTGCCCCAAAATATCTTTTACAACATCATTCAATTCAATTATCTCTCCAGAAGAACACTTAAGAGCACACCAATATTTCCTTGTCGTGAAACCGAGAAGAGCTCCAGAGGTTCCACCTCCCACCGCCAAGCCAGAACTTTTAAAATAATAGACCGTTATTTCACCATCCTGAATTAATTCAGCAAATCTTAATTCCTCTGATTTTTCTTTATTAATCCGAAAAACCTGAGGTTTTGTATTTTTAACCTTTTCTAGCCCTTTTTCGATGTAAGAAGGTGCGAAAATTTTGTTTTTACTATTTTGATAAACACGAAAAACTTGGTCTGGAAAAAAATCCATCTGCGTATCTCCATCACGCCATGACAATTTACTATCCGTAACTGAAGAAACTTTCCCATATAAGCTATCTCCATTCATGAAAACAATATAATCTGTATTATTAGATTTCTTTTGAGCACAAAGTGTTTCGGAAAATATAAGTAGAGCAATAACTACCATCATTTGGCCCAACATTAATAATTTAGCTTTTTTCATTATATAAGTTAATGTCCACAAATATACAATTCATTCCAATACTTCACTTTACGCCCTGTAAAAACATAAAAAAATTAAACATTTAACTTAAATATCTATACGTAGCGTACTATAATTGTCTCATTGCTCATGTTTTAGACATTCCTAGGCATATGGAATATTAAGTAAAAAATTATAAATATTTAAGTTAAAATTCCATATAAAATGTTCTATCTCTATTACTAGTTTTACGACCTCATTCCTGCTCGGCACAACGAACGTTATAGGTTTGCGAATTTGATAACGCCAACAATGCTCTCACTAAGAAAATCATACGTAGATATTTTGTTTCTATAAATCCATACCAGTAATTCTACATCAAGTAAGCAGAATTAGTTACAGTAGGCTTAATTCGCTTGCTTAAGTTTTAGTACTAGAAAATTATCATACAGTAAACTCAAGCTGAGTGCTGCGATAACCAATATGCGGAGGACAGGCAATAGCCTGTACATGGAAATACGGAAGTATTTAAACGAAAGAAGCCCTTGACTGTTTCCAGCAAGGGCTTCCGTGTAAAAAAAGGCACCGACCTACTCTCCCACCTGTTACGGCAAT
>NZ_JANUDT010000015.1:0-78566 GCF_024808035.1 Sphingobacterium sp. BIGb0116
AATGGTCAAGTTGAAGGCCAGGTAAACCGAATAAAAAACATCAAAAGGAAAATGTATGGGAAGGCAGGCTTTGAGTTATTAAGAAAAATGGTTCTCGCTAAATGGGACTGTCCCACTAAGTGTGTAAATAGAAAATACGGAGTTCAGTTATGTTCCTTATAACTGGACTCTTTTTTCAAATAAAGTTAAGAACTGATTTAGGATAATGCCCCAATTATGAATAGGCATAGTCCACTTTTTAGAGATTTCTCTCAAAGCCAAATATACAGATTTTAGTACGGCATCATCGCTGGGAAATGACAGTTTATTCTTTGTGTATTTACGGATCTTCCCATTCATGTTTTCGATGATATTGGTCGTATAGATTATTCTTCGGATCTCAAGTGGAAAGTCGTAAAAGACGGTCAGTTCGTCCCAGTTCTC
Source organism: Sphingobacterium sp. BIGb0116 (assembly GCF_024808035.1). Lineage (NCBI taxonomy): Bacteria > Pseudomonadati > Bacteroidota > Sphingobacteriia > Sphingobacteriales > Sphingobacteriaceae > Sphingobacterium > Sphingobacterium sp. BIGb0116. Next base: position 424 of record NZ_JANUDT010000015.1, read on the forward strand.
CTTCCATGATCTTACTGCATAAGGATACTTGGATTCCCATCTATCGGCAAAATCCGCCAGTGCGGCCTGTGCAGCCTGTTTATTGGGAGCATCATAGATAGGCTTCATATCCGCTGTAAAGGCCTTTTTATCCTTCCATACAACATATCTGCAGGCATTTCGGATCTGGTGGACAACACAGACCTGGGTGCTGCACTCAGGAAATACACTCCGTATGGTAGCGGAGAAACCATGGAGATTATCGGTCGCTGTAATCAGCATATCCTCTACTCCCCGGGATTTTAGGTCTGTCAGGATTCCCATCCAAAAACTGGCACTTTCATTCTTACCCAGCCACATGCCCAGAACTTCTTTATAGCCATCCCTGTTTAGGCCCACAGCAAGATAAATGGTCTTATTGACCACTTTGGAGTTCTCCCTGACCTTAAAAACAATGCCATCCATCCAGACAATCAGATAGACGTTGTCCAGCGGGCGGTTTTGCCAGGCGATCACATCACCCGCCACACGGTCGGTAATCCGGGAAATCGTCGATTCAGAAAGGTCAAATCCATACACATCGCGCATCATATTTTCTATATCCGAAACACTCATGCCTTTGGCATATAGCGAAACGATCACGTTCTCAACTCCGTCAATCATGTTCTTGAGTTTGGGAACGATGATCGGATTGAATGTACCATCGCGATCTCGGGGAACCTGAATCTCCAGATCTCCCTGATCACCACGAACCTTTTTACTCGTATGTCCGTTCCGAGAATTGCCCTGACAACTGCGCTCATGCTTTTCATAGCCAAGGTGGCCGTCCATTTCTCCTTCGAGCATTTGCGATACTGCACGTGCCTGTAATTCGCGGAAAAATGATTGCAGCTCTAAACCGTCCTTAAAACTCTTTAAGAACTCCTTGTCGTTTAATAGTGACTCCTTGTCAATCATACTCTTATAAAGTTAGTAAATAAAAAATGCGAAGTCCTTTCAAACTCCGCATTTCTATAACTTACACACTTTATGAGACAGTGTCGGATTTTACTTTTCTTGAAGCTCTAAAATATTGTACAGTATCCTTTAACTAAAAGCCATTAACTCATGACCTTTCTCACATACCGAAAACACCCTTGCAGCACCTTCAACAATAAAGGCCGCGTATTTACATACATCTATTTCCTGCAAAAGATATTGCCTCTTTTTGAGCCGCCTCGGTTTAAACTTTTCTTCAATAGCAGTATCGTCTTCAAGACTTAAACTCAATCCTGATTTTCTTCAATATATCTAAATAGGATTCGTAAATGCTGGTCAATGAAGAACTCTTACTAAAGGTATGTAAAGCGATTTTTAAACAACGAGTTTACTGAATGATTATAACGATACCAAAATCTTTCCCTTAACCTTGCGCATTTCTACTGCCTCATGTGCCTGGTCAATCTGCGCTAAGGGAAATATTTTTCCAATGGTTGGTCTATAATCGCCGGTCGCAAGACAGTTAGTGATATCTCCTACGGCCTTCCTTTTAAACTCTTCAGGAATCGTGTAGACATAAGCAAAACGTAATGCAACATTGCGTTTAATAAGGTCTAGTACTCCCACTGGTACAGTCTGTTCTGGCGAACTAACAGAATAAGTACTAATAGTGCCAGAATTATCCAGGCATCGAACATCGACATCGTAATTTGCCGCTAGATCCACTTCTACTATTTTAGAGACACCAGTACCCTGTGTTGCCATTCTGATTTCATCTTCAACATTTTCACTTCCCAAATGGATAACTAAATCAGCTACTTTCGAAAGTACTCCCTGCTTATCTTTAATATCACGTACAGTTGTGGCAACCCACGCTCCGGCCCACTTGGCCAAAAGAATGGCGGCCTCACCAACTGCTCCCGCTCCCCCTTGTACCAAGATCTTTTTGCCCTTTATATCTCCATCAGCAAATAAACAATAGTGTGCTGTTAAAGCAGGTACACCTAAGGACGCACCGACCTCAAAATTTACATCACTTGGCAACAAGACAGCACGATGAGCTTCGACAATTGCATATTCTGCTGCGGAGCCATCACTCTTTCCGTATTGCGCTTCATAAATCCAAACTCTTTGGTTAATTCTACTCTCCTCGACCCCTTCTCCGACCAGATCGATTACCCCAGCACCATCCTGATGCGGTATTATTCTTGAAAAAGGCATACTTCCCGTAAAGCCTGTCCTTGTTTTTATATCAGAAGGGTTAACTCCGGACACAGCGATTTTCACACGAACTTGTCCGGGACCGGGAAGAGGTATCGGAATTTCCTGCACTTTTAAAACTTCCGCAGCAGAACCTTGCTTTTCATAAAAAGCTGCCTTCATCTTGCCTTCAAAACTCATAACTAAAATATTTTTCGGGTATTTATCTTCTTAATATTGTACTGACCTTTTACAGAATCTGTGTTATGCCACTAGCTCAGTATATTTTTTGCGATATTGTCCTGGGGAAACTCCTTCCTTAGCCTTGAAAAATCGGCTAAAAGTCTGGATATTATCATAACCTAACTCATATGCGATTTCCTTGATTGATAGATTTGAGTAATTAATTTGCCGCCTAGCATGAATCATAATCCGATCATGAATAATGTTTAAGGGCGCCCTATCAGAAATCAGAGAAAACAGATTGGAAAGCGTTTTGGGAGATTTGTTCAGCTGGGAGGCATAGAAGGCTACGTCATGATGCTCTGCGAAATGTCTTTCAACCAAATAGTTAAATTCCCTGATAATATCGCCCTGACTTGCATCAATACGGTCAAAATTTTTATTCTGTCTTAAAATCCGGACAGAAAGGATAAGGAATCTCTTTAAAAGTGCTTGCAGCATATCTTGTTGCAATATATCCGAATTCTTCATCTCACTGCAGAAAATATCCCATGATTTCTCAAAATCACTCAACATGCTTTCCGAGATGGTTACGATAGGAATTTCGGCGGCTCCAAAGAAGAGCAGCCCCTTGCTACCAACCTCATTATCATGATTGACAATACAATAAAATGGCTGATTAAATCTTACCATTCGTGCAGATTCAAAAGTGATTTCATCTATGCGATGAAACTCTGTAAGAAAAATGATCTGGTTATGTTCAAGTACATAGGGAACTTTGTCGATGACCATATCAAGCTTTTTACCCGTATTCCATATAAATGTCATGTCAGTTTTTTTGACATTCAAAATGATATCTTTATCGGTTGGATTTAAATCGTAAATCTGTAAAACCTCATGCGAATTGTTAGTAAAGATCATAATTTGCTTTTCCCTGTTTTTTAATGTCCTATCAAGGTTACGTGTCTTGACATAACATTTGGTTAAACTCTTTAGTCTTCACAAACATACAATAGAGTTTTCAACTTGACGTTGACAAATATCAATTAGTAAAAATGTTTTGTTGCTATAGAAGTACTATTTCACACGTGGTTTTCTAACTCGGCTTAAAGTTTCTTTTGATACTCCTAAATAGGAGGCAATGTGATGAAGCGGAAATCGTTGTGCTATTTCAGGATAACATCGCAAGAACCGCTCATAACGTTGCAACGCATTCAAACTAATTGCCGCGTCCAGACGTTTCTGGGAAGCGATCTGATTATTTTCACTCATTTTCCAGAACATCCTCTGAATTGCAGGTATCTTAAGTAGCACCTCAAGGTCCTGTCTTTGAAAAACTAATAGATCTGTATCTTCCCAAGCCTCGATATAATAAATTGACGGAATACGATTTATAAAACTATCGCGATCTGTAATCCACCAATTCTCAATACATAACTGGTTGATACACTCCGTACCATTCTCCGGAATTGTGAATTGTCGGGCAGCACCTTTTAGTATAAATCCCGTGTAGGCGCAAATTTTACCTTCCTCAAGAAACAATTGCCTACGACGAAGTTTTTTTGGTTTCATGATACTGGCAACACGTTCTTTTTCACAAGTTAGCAGCTCCACATCGCTGTATCGTTCGATATAGTTAAAAAGCGGGTCATACATTATTTATTAATTTTTTTGGTAGCTCATAAATAGTACGTGTACCAAAAATAATAAAAAATCCCGCTTTTCAAAATACAGATTCAGACAACTTACTACAATTTTCGCTCAGATTCTTCGATCTGAAGGTCGTTCACACTAGCAAACCTCCTCTGCATCAGTCCATTTTCGTCATATTCCCAATTTTCATTCCCATATGCACGAAACCACTGTCCCTCAGCATCACGAAATTCGTATTCATAACGAACGGCGATTCTGTTATCTGTAAATGCCCACAATTCCTTTTTTAACTTATAATCAAGCTCCCTCTCCCACTTTCCAGTTAAAAATTCAATGATCTGCTGCCTACCGTTAATGAAGGTGGATCTATTTCTCCATTCACTATCAATGGTATATGCCTGCGCAACTTTTTCAGGGTCTTTAGAATTCCAGGCATCTTCTGCCAACTGAACTTTCTTTAAAGCTGTCTCCAGTGTAAACGGAGGTAAAGGATGTCTCTGTTCCATATTGTAATATTTTAGATTTATAATATTTTTAAAATTTTAGCTATCTTATAGCTGAGATGTTACTACCAGTAGTTCATTAGGGTACTGGTAGTAAAACATTTCTATCTTCTATTTGCTTAGCAATGAATCCTAAACTGAAAGAACCTTTCTATCAAGAAAATCATCTATGATCGCAGATATTTCCTCACCATGAGATTCAAGAGCAAAATGCCCTGCATCAAATAGATGAAACTCTAAGTTCTTAACATCTTTTTTGAATGCCTCAGCTCCTGACCCCGGAAAAATATAATCGTCTTTTCCGTAAACAATCAGCATTTCAGGTTGATAATCTCTAAAGTACTGCTGCCAGCTAGGATATAATGGCACATTTGTTTGATAGTCATAAAACAATGCCAGCTGTATTGCGCCGTTTTCTGGCCTTTCGAGATGTCTAAGATCAATTTCCCAATTGTCAGGTGAAATAACACTCTGATCAGGCACATTGTGTGTATACTGCCATTTCAAACCATTAAGATCATGGAAGCCTCTTAACGTATTTTCGGCTTCTTTGTTGTTTCTGTCAGCCCAGTATGCCTTAATAGGATCCCAAAAGGCTTCTAATCCCTCTTCATACGCACAGCCGTTCTGCACAATAAGGGTATCAATCTTCTCAGGACTTGCGCTCGCGATTCTGAAACCGATAGGTGCACCATAGTCCATCAGATATAAACTATACTTTTGAATATCGAGCTTATTCAGCAGAGCGGTAATTATTTTGGCGAAATTGTCAAATGTATATTCAAATTCTGCCATCGGGGGCTGCTCGCTTCTACCATACCCAGGATAATCAGGAGCAATCAAATGGTATTTATGAGACAAGGACTGGATCAGATTGCGGTACATATGTGAGGACGTAGGATACCCGTGAAGCAAAACTAATGTCGGCTTGCTCTTATCTCCAGCCTCTCTGTAAAAAATGTCTACTCCGTTGATTTTTTCTGTTTTAAAAGTTGTTTTCATTGTTTAAATATTTATAAGTGATTAATTCTTTTCAATTGGTGCCAGTTTTGGAAAATCAATATCTGTATCGGCGAGGATATTGACATAGTTTGTGAAAATACTAAGTGAAACCTGAGCTAAAATTTCAACGATCTGCTGATCTTCATAGCCTGCAGCTCTTACATTGGCTAACGCTTCCTGAGAGACCGCACCACGGTTATCCAAAATTTCTTTGCTGAAAATCAATGCTGCATTTATCTTTGGATCCGTAGAATTAGCGTTTCTCGCACCGACAACATCTTCATCTTTGATACCCATTTTGCCAGCTACAAAACTGTGGGCTGAATTACAATAATTACATCCGTTTTCATTTGCGACTGTCAAAGCGATCAACTCGCCCAATTTACCGCCAAGTGAAGAAGCGGCAAGAGCACTGCTAAATCCAAGGTAACCGTTAAGTACCGCTGGAGAATTAGCCATCGTTCTCATCATATTGGGAACCATGCCCATTTTGGATTTTACAACATCTAAAAATTCTTTTGCTTTTCCGGTAGCTTCTGCCGGATCTACTGTTTTAATACGTGCCATAATATTGTTTTTTAATTTTTAATTTGTTTTAAGTAATTTGATAGTACAAAGTTGATCATAATAACAAAGCGTCTGTTAGTCACCATTTCCCGAATAGTTATCAATTTTTCCTATTCTAAAAAATATTCGTTTTTCCCATTTTCAAATAGTAACTACAGCTAGCGAAGGATTTTTGAGAGATTAGGACACAAGGTTTTACGATAGCCAAATTGACCTGTCGGATCTAATGGTAGTTTAGTATACCCACTAATTTTTGGCCGTTCGGACTTGTCCAGTCAATTGCCAGTTCAGAAATAATCTGGTCGACAGTTGTAATAATGGCTCCAGCAGCGCGCATGCGAGCTAGCGCCAGTTCATCACCATACTTCGTATATGAAGCAGATGCATCGGCAGAGACCTGCACTTCATAGCCCTCATCTAGCATCTGTAAAACCGGGAAAGTAACACAGATTTCCGTTGTAACTCCGGCTACAAACAACTTTTTACGTTCCAAGGCTTTTACCGCATGATTAAAACCATCGTGATGCATTGCATTCACAATGCCGGGACGCTTGATACGCGCTGCAAATGCCTCTGGTAAAATCTCCTCAAGTTCCGGAATTAAAGGACCCTGGACATTTTCTTCCATACTGGATGTCAATACGACTGGAAGGTTTAAGGCAGCTGCAATTTTAGCCAGTTTAATGGCATTTTGCTTGACAAGATTGATGTCATGTGAATGTGTCCAACCCATTGTACCTATTTGGTGATCAATTAAAAGTACTGCTGAATTTTCCGGATTAAAAGCTTTAGTGTGCATAGTCTTTCTGTTTAAATTAGTTGATTTCGTAACGACCAAATTGATCGGCGATTGACACAAATATGCCCTAATTTCTACTGTTCAACGATGACTTTTGCTAAAAAAAAGTATTGATAAATGTCATTATCTCGCAAACTTGAGTCACGAAGATCAAGAAAGTGTAAATTCCAAAAAGAGCAATATGCAACGTAATTTTTTACAACAATTTGCCTTAATCACAATTCATTTACAGCTATACACTTCTAGAAATTTCCAAAATATATAGGACTGATCTGGTGACTTTAGTCAAGGTAATTTTTTGACAAATGTCATCCTTTTTTAGCGAAATATGGAGGAACTTAGCCAATAGATAATACAAGAAAATAACATAAACAATATTAAAATGATCGTTATGAAAAAAATAGCAATTAATGGATTTGGACGTATCGGACGTGCGGCACTTAAAATAATAACAGAAACTGAAGGCCTGGAGGTCGTTGGAATCAATGATTTGATGAGTATCGAAAATGCTGCATATCTGCTAAAGTATGATAGTAACTATGGAAAATATGAGAAGGATGTAAAGATAGAAAATGATAGCCTCATAGTGGATGGAAAAAGAATAAAGTATACCAGCCTGCGGGAAATTGAAAGTCTGCCCTGGAATGATATCAGTGCAGAAATAATTATCGAAAGTACCGGAATTTTCACCAACAAGGCAGATGCGGAGAAACATCTAACTGCAGGTGCAAAATTTGTAGTAATCTCAGGTCCTACTAAAGATACGCCGACAGTCGTACATGGCGTCAATACTGAAGACGGCAAAGTTTCGGTATTTTCATGCGCTAGCTGTACCACCAACAATATAAGTCCCGTGATCGAAATATTGGGCAGAAGACTTGGTATCAAAAAGGCTATACTCAACACAACACATGGTTATACTGCCTCTCAGACATTGATAGATGCTCCATCTAAGAAAGAACCTAGAATGGGCAGAGCAGCAGGTATTAATCTTGCTCCAGCAGCCACCGGTGCCGCAATAGCTACGACAAAAGCACTTCCGCAGTATGCCGGTAAATTTGACGGTATAGCAGTCAGAGTACCAGTGCCCGTGGGATCCATATCGGATATTACTTTTGTTTCCGAAAGACCAACGACTATCGAAGAGATAAATCAAATCCTGATCGAGGAATCTCAAACGGATCGTTATCGTAAAGTTCTTGCAGTAACCGACGAGCCACTTGTATCTACTGATATCATTAAAAGTGCCTTTGCCGCCACTGTTGATATGGAAATGACAAGAGTTGTCGATGGTGACCTTGTAAAAGTGATGGCCTGGTACGATAATGAATGGGGGTTTACCAACCAAATGATCAGACAGATAGAGTCTATTTAATATTAGATCGATGAATTATGCTAATATCGCCTTCACCGACATTATAAAGGCTCTACAGGAAAAAAATGGCAGCCGAGCTGCCTACGACCGTATGCAAAAGTTCAGCTATGTAGATGGCCTTAGCATTACAGAAGAGAATTTTATCCGGGAAATGGACAGTTTCTACATGGCATCTTTCGGAGAAAATGGGTTTCCATATATACAACATCGCGGTGGATCAAAGGGCTTTTTAAAAATCATCAATAAAGATACGATCGGGATCATTGATTTTAGTGGTAACAAACAATTTATATCTGTTGGTAATATCACCACGAATCCGAATGTCTCTTTGATAATGGTATCCTATCCCAAACGTGCAAGATTAAAAATTTACGCTGAAGCTGAAATCTTGGAAATTAACGACGATCCGGGATTGTACGACTATCTAAAACCCGAAAATTATAAATTTAAGGCAGAGCGAATATTGCTATTTCATATTAAAGCATACGACTGGAACTGCCCTCAACATATTGTACCTCGCTATAGCGAAGTAGAAATCGAAGAGATAATACAATCAAAACTACAATACATTGAAAGACTGGAGACTGAACTATCCGATCTAAAGAAAAAACTGAGGCAATAATAATTGACTAACAAAAATTTATCCAAAAATACTATGCAGAGCAAACAAATATATGTCACTTACCTCGGTGGTCCCACAATAATTATTGAGATCGGAGGATTGACATTTATGACGGATCCCACGCTTGATCCGGAGGGAACTTTTTTTAAACTAAATGAAACGATGACAGAAAGGAAATTGGCAGGTCCTGCGCTCTATCCTGAAAAGTCTGTCGATATTGTCCTTTTGAGCCATGACCAGCACTTCGACAATCTGGACGGTTTAGGACGGTCTTTTTTGAAAGAGGTCGGTGAAGTTCTAACTACTAAGGCGGGTGCAGAAAGGCTTAAAGCAAATTCAATAGGACTTGACCCACATCAGCAGCGTACTTTCACAGCTCCGAGCGGAGAAAAAATTAAAGTTACCGCTACACCCGCACGCCACGGTCCAGCGGGAATCGAAAAAATTACGGGTGATGTGATCGGGTTTCATATTGAAGTTGATTCGCCTGATGGTATTCAGCTGTATATTACCGGCGATACGGTATACTACAATGAAATCGAGTCACTTTCCAAGCGTATTAGACCGGACTACATATTTATTTTTGCGGGGGCTGCACGACCACGGGGGCCATTCAATGTGACCATGGGTACAAACGATGCCCTTGATACGGCGGCCGCGTTTCCAAAGTCCATCTTGATCCCTGTTCACTCCGAGGGCTGGTCACATTACACAGAAAACAATACAAATCTAAGAGAAGCATTCCAAATTCTAGGAATTGAACATCAGTTAAAAGTACTTGAGCCAGGTGTTCTTACTGCACTCTCTATTTAGATAAAAAGTTTTTACTAGCAAACCATTTTTTAACAGAACAAATTAAAACAACGAATTATAATGACTAACAATTCGAAAATTACAACAAATGCCGGATCAACAGTACCTCACTATCAAGATTCACTTACAGTAGGACCAAGAGGTCCAGTGCTATTGGAGGATTTTTTCCTTCACGAGAAAATGGCCCAGTTTAACCGCGAGAGAATTCCGGAGCGTATCGTTCACGCAAAAGGAACCGGTGCATTCGGGAAATTTGTAGTTACTGGCGATATCACGAAATATTCCCGGGCAAAGATTTTTTCGGAAATCGGAAAAGAAACTAAAATGTTTGCACGATTTTCTACCGTTGGCGGTGAAAAGGGATCTGCTGATGCTGAAAGAGACCCAAGAGGTTTTGCATTGAAATTTTACACCGAAGACGGAAACTGGGATTTGGTGGGGAATAACACACCTGTATTCTTCATTAAGGATGCGAAAAAATTTCCTGATTTTATCCATACTCAAAAAAGAGATCCGCATACAAACTGCAAAAGTCCGACTGCGATGTGGGATTTCTGGTCACTGAATCCAGAATCACTGCATCAGGTTCTCATCCTAATGTCTGACAGAGGAACACCGAGAACCTTTAGAAATATGCATGGATTCGGGAGCCATACTTTCACGCTGATCAATTCCTCAGACGATGTTGTGTATGTTAAATTTCATTACAAAACAGCACAGGGAATTGAAAATTTTACTAATGAAGAATCGGTAAAGATGAAGGGTGAAGATCCTGATCATGCACAGCGTGATCTTGTTAATGCAATTGCTAATGGCGATTTCCCTAGATACAATGTTTCCATTCAGGTAATGACATATGAACAGGCAAAAAACTTCCGCTGGAACCCCTTCGATATTACCAAAACATGGCCACAGCAGGAATATCCATTAATAGAAGTAGGATATTTTGAACTCAACCAGATTCCGGCAAATTATTTCCGTGACGTGGAACAGGCGGCTTTTTCACCCTCAAATGTTATCGATGGAATTGGCTTCTCCCCTGATAAAATGCTGCAGGGACGGATTTTATCATATCCAGACGCGCAACGATACAGAATCGGATCAAATTATCAGGATCTACCTGTGAACGCATGCCCATTTATGGTAAATAATTACCACAGGGACGGTGCCATGAAATTTACAGACAACGGCGGGGCATCACCCAATTATTTTCCAAATAGTTTCGATGGGAATTACGAAGACCCGGTCTACAAGACGAAAACTTATCAGCTGGAAAGCAACACTGTGGCTCACTTCGACAGAAATGAAAATGATGATGACCACTATACACAGCCAGGTATTTTATTCGATAGGGTAATGTCCGAGCAGGATCGTCTGAACACCATCAGTAATATCGTTGGAGCAATGAGCGGTATCGAGGGGCCTAAACGAAACGAAATAATCATGCGCCAATTGTGTCATTGGTTTAGAGCCAGTGTTCCTCTGGGAATGGGAGTTGCCAAAGGCCTTGGAATTGATATGCAGGAATTGCAGCAGCATATGCCAAGATAATGTACAACTTAGAATTAGTTGAACGGAACAAAAAAAAAGCTATTTTTTTAATCCATCCGTTGCTATTCTTTCTAACAGTCCTCCACCGGTATATTTAGTTGCTAATGGAGATGTTCTAAAATAGACAACAGCATGAACCCGAAGGAAGCCTTTTAATAAGGCTTCCTTTAAAATATCACATTGAACTGAAAATATGATCTTGCAGGCATGTCAGTTTGAACTAAACAGCGTGATTATAGCAACAATTAGCCTGTGGCAGAATGCAGAACAATGAATTAGTAAGTATAAATATCACTAAGAAATTTTACTAAAATGAACAACAGAGAACATCCCATTCAACCAAAGTATGTCTCGCAATGGGACGGAGTAATACAGGCAAAATGTCCTAGATGCCGTATAGGTAAAGTATTTTCCGGACCGGCGTACGGTTTAAAAATGCAAAAAATGAATCTTAACTGCCCGCATTGTAATCTAAAATACGAACGTGAACCGGGTTATTTTTATGTCGCTATGTTCGTCAGCTATGCCATGAGCGTAGCAGAAATGATCACAATAGCCGTAGCAGCCTATATAATTGGCTTACCTTTAAACTTTGAACACCTTTGGTACTACCTCAGTATAATCTTTGCGGTTGTTATTTTGTTAGCGCCATTTAATTACCGCTATTCACGCATGGTTCTTTTATACTGGCTGACACCGGGTTTAAATTATGATCCTCCGAAATCTTGAGAACCAATAACAGATGAAATCCAAATTTAATACTCTGCGGTAAGTTCATCCCGCAAGGTAGGTTGAAAAAATACTTTGTACTGGCCTGCCAAAAATATACTTATGATTTACTCCATCCAACCTTCTTTTATTATAATCCCAGATTATTTGGTGATTGGAATTGTTACTCTAAGAACAGAACGGGTTCCCGCGGGCCTATTCCGGGCATCGGTCTCAAACATAACCTTGGCCTCAAACAAAAGTCCCTGAGGCGCAAAATAGGCTAGTCCGGGTCCAATACCGAGCACGCTTTCGCGCGTATCGCTTATTTGATACTTATTTTGGTAGTAGTTTCGGTCGCCAGCGAAACTATCCTGTTCAAACTGCTTCAGATAGTACGCAACCCCCTCAACACGTAGCGCCGGTATAATGGCGTAATCCACTGAATAGTTCCCATTATAAAAAGCGCCAGCTCTTTCCATGGAACCGATCGTCCTAGAATTGAGGTTCAATTGATTCCTTGCACTTATGCTGATCTTGTCAGTCAACATCATGGTAAAAGCATGGTACCCACTGAAACCCCACAGGTGTGCAGAAGGATTGATCTGATATTCATTTGAGTAACTTCCAAGAGGAATGTTAACATCAATTTCAGCACGATGGTGAAATGCTTTTCCGAATAACTTTTTGTCGGACCACTGAATGGCCGTACCATAAGTGAGGTCACCAACTACCGAAGGATTAGCCCTGGGAATATGTGGGCCACTGCCCGAACTATTAATCTGAACAACCGGAATTAGAACCATGAAAGCTAGCTTTCCCTTAAAAACCTCAACCGGTGAAAGATATATTAGCTGATTTATCTGAACGATGGAGTTGATCTTCAGGTCTGAGGATGTCTTTCTTCCTGCCCCGTCATAGATAGAACGAGTATTGAAGATCTGGGCAAAACCTTGATATACGAATCCCGGCTCACCTGCAAATCCATCAAAAATGTTTGCACTACCAAGATTTGGCGGCGGAAGTACCGGATCCTGCCCATAAACAACACCGCACGAAATTGCCGTAACTAACGTTACCGATAAGAATCGGATAGCTCCTTTCATTTTTCTAATAAATTCCCTTTTACATGTTTTCATTCTACAAATTTATTTAACGGCTTAGGGCTGGACGTTGACATTAGACAATAAATTTTCGTGACAAAAGTCAATTTTATTTACACTTTACTTGAGGTCAGATATTTTCGAAATCATCTTATCTGCATACTGTCTGTAAATTAAAATGGTCCCAAAAGAGAATATAGACATACCAAGTGCGGCAAAAGACAAAACGGAAATGACCTCTTTGGGAAGTATAAAAGCCAGAAAAGGAAAAGCATATACCGCTGGCACATGCATCTTAAATAATTTCAGCATCAGGTACATAAAAAGAAGGTCCGCAACCGAAACTATGAGCCAGTTGTTTACTGTGAGGAAGAAAAAGACCCCTATCGATGCTGAAAGAAATAAAACCGCAATTTGTTTCAGGGCAATTTTTATACTATACATCTTCATTGAAAGTGATTCATAGGTCACAACAGCAACAGGTGGAATTATTGCCATCTGGCCATAGCCAAGAACTGTAGCGATAGCAACCCATGCCACCAGGATTCCGAAGTAGAGCAATAATGTCCTGCTATCAATCGTTGACTTACGGTCACTCCCTTTATTTAAACGGAATATATAGACTGAAACCATTAGAACAGCTGTTGTTGATAGGATTGCAGCAAGAAATGAAAATGAATGTGCTTGGGAAACAATGGGCAGGAATCCTGTAGCTAACGCTGGGGGCAAGCTATACCTAAAGCTATACATCAATATAAGCATTAATATAAGTACAGCGACCAGTTTCATGCCGTAAGGTATTTCCAAAAAATTGATGGAAAATCCAATTATCGCCGTAAGAGAAGGCAATATAAATATCTTCTCTGGCTGTCTCATCCAGGACTGTTCTCGGAATGCAAAAATTGCGACTGCCATCGCAGCAATTTCTGGAAGAATTACCTCTCGATCTGCAAAATGTACCGCCGTTGCCACCATTAGTAGAATAAAGATAAAAGCAGCTGTGTATGATAATATCTCTTGCTTTTTGCTTAGGTTGTGATTGTTCATCTTATCTGTTAATTTTATATTGTTAAGTATTTTATTTTAAGAATCAGAGGCCTTACTGATTCCCTCCTGTTTATTTTCTAAATATTGTAGAACCACCATTAAGCTCTTGAATCATAAAGGGCAAATCCTTCACAGATTAGTACTTTTTTCCAGATTTTGATGATGACACTACAAAGTTGCGATTTTCGGAAAGTTTAGGGTTAGCCACAATTTCCCAAAGAGTTGGCATTTTTTCATTATCTACATTTTTCTTCCTAAAATCCTGGTATAACCAGATTCTAAAATGCCCTGTATAATGAAAGGCTTTTTAAAGTGAACAACAGAAAAGAGCAAATAACTCAATTTAGAATTGGACGTATTTCTAAGCTCATAATTTCATTAGAAAAAGCATATAATCTTAAGCAGGAGGTTTGATCAATAATAAACTACTGAACTCTGATACCTGTAATTCTGTATGAATGCCTGGGAGCAATTCCATTCGGTACAAAGCGGAATTTATTCTCCTCTAGCCAATTAAAAAATCATGTTTTATGAATGTCTTTATGAGCTATGCCTGTTTATTGTAAGATCTAAGCATAATCATTGACTTTTGTCACTAATCTTTTGTGATAAAGGTCATCGTCTCCGGGACGTGTACAGGGCTACATTTGCTATAGAAACTTTATTTAATAATTTAAAAAACAAGTCTTATGAAAAAGTTTAAAATCGAAGACACAGTAATTTTACTGATCGATCACCAAGAAGGAACAATTAATTTTTCTGCGAACCGTGCACATGAAGTAATCATCTCCCGTGCCCGTACGTTAGCACGATTAGCCAAAGGGCTCAACATTCCTGTTATTCTAACCTCAAGCCAGGAGGATCTGCAACAAGGTCCACTCTTAAAAGACCTACAGGAGATTTTACCTGTTCAGTTCGCTGAACGTGTTAAACGCGACGGTATTACAAATGCCTGGGATGATGAAAACTTTAGAAATGCCGTATATAAGGCAGCTGACGGCAAAA
This sequence comes from Sphingobacterium sp. BIGb0116, assembly GCF_024808035.1. Classification (NCBI taxonomy): domain Bacteria; kingdom Pseudomonadati; phylum Bacteroidota; class Sphingobacteriia; order Sphingobacteriales; family Sphingobacteriaceae; genus Sphingobacterium; species Sphingobacterium sp. BIGb0116. The sequence continues at coordinate 15,512 of NZ_JANUDT010000015.1, forward strand.
AAAATATCGTGATGGCCGGTTTGACTAACGATGTTTGTATTGTATGGCCTGCAATAGACATGCAGGAAGAAGGTTTTGATGTTCAGGTTGTTATTGACGGCGGGGGATCACCTACTGAGATCGCCGAAGATGTGGCCCGCAAAACATGGGAAGCTCAAGGTGTAAGAACAACGACGATCAGTCAATTTATATCCGAGATCATCGGCAGCTGGGCTTCACCTGAAGGTGAAATTGCCAAACCAATTGTGATTGAAGAGGTCTATTCACTTCTGTTCAAATAAATCCAGATCAGTAAAACGAAGCAGCTTTTAGGATCTCTGGCCCAAAGACTGGGAAGACGACGAGCGAAAAAGATCTGCTTATCCATTCAGCAGTTAGCTGATTTATCCAAATAAACGGAAGGCCTGAAAGAAATCAGATACTTCCGTTTATTTTTTTCTGCTCTTAAGTATACACCCCAAACCAGTAACAAATCACAATTATTTACCAAATGGTTCCTAATTGCGTATGTTTTTATATAAATAAATCAAACTTTAAGCACATCTTACTCAGAAAAAGCGCGCTTAAAAGATTGGTATTGTAATGCCTTTAAGTGAAATCAAAAGAAAAACTATTTAGACCTAAAATAGCTAAAAATGAAGAGAAAGATCGGTTTAGCGCAAGCGCTGCTTTCTGATCCTGCTAAGCGTTTCTCTGGATATTCCAAGGTAGGAAGCTATCTGATGGAGCGGAAATCTCTGAATCATTTCGGGATGAAGCTCGACAAAACTTTCATATCGCTGTAAAGCACTCAGACTTATTGCGTCATCGACACGCTTTACCGAAGCTATGTGGTTATTTTCACTCATTTTCCAGAACATTTCCTTAATTGCGGGAATCTCTAACAATGGATCAAGATTAGGCCGTGGTAATACAAGGAGCTCCGTATTTTCCCAGGCCTCAATAAAATATTTTGAAGGTGTCTGATTGATATAGCTATTCCTGTCAACTATCCACCAATTCTCAATGGCAAGTTGCAGAATATATTCGAGACCATGACTATCAACACTGAACTGTCTCGTCGCTCCCTTTAGAATAAAGCCCGTATATGCACAACTACTGCCCTCTTCTAGAAAATACTGCTTTTTCCTAAGCTTTTTTAGCAGGAATAATGACTGTATCTTCTCCTTCTCATCCTGGGACAAAGTTGATTTGCTGTAACGCTCTATATAATTAAAAAGTGGTTCGTACATTGGAAGTATTTTTAGACTGCGACTGGTAAAGTCGCTATAGATCAAATTTAAGAAAAAATCCCATCTTTCTAGATATCGGCATTCTACTTAAACAGACAAAATAAAATCGCTCAGACATTTTTTTCAGAGCGATTTTATAAATCTAATGCTTAAACGTAAATTCTTATTTAACCTTTCTGTCAAGAAAATCTTCGATGATGGCCGAAATTTCCTCACCGTGTGACTCCAGTGCAAAGTGCCCTGTTTCAAATAGATGGAATTCAAGGTTTTTCACATCTTTTTTAAATGCTTCAGCTCCCGATCCAGGAAAAATATAATCATCCTTACCGTAAACGATCAACATTTCTGGTTGGTAATCCCTGAAGTATTGCTGCCAGCTTGGGTATAGAGGAACATTGGTCCGATAATCATAGAACAGAGCCAGCTGTATTGCTCCATTTTCTGGTCTCTCTAAATGTCTAAGATCTATTTCCCAATTATCAGGGGAAACGACACTCGGGTCAGGGACGTTATGGGTATACTGCCATTTTAGTCCATTTGTATCATGGAAACCTCTTAATGTGTTTTCAGCTTCTTTATCGTTGATATTTTTCCAGTAAGCCTTGATCGGATCCCAGAAGGCTTCAAGTCCCTCTTCATAGGCACAACCGTTCTGTACAATCAACGAATCAATTTTCTCAGGATTTGCACTCGCTATTCTAAAGCCAACAGGTGCCCCGTAATCCATTAAATAAAGACTGTATTTTTGAATATCAAGCTTATCCAACAGAGCGCCGATAATCTTTGAAAAATTATCAAAGGTGTAGGCAAACTCACTTATCGGCGGTTGCTCGCTCCTTCCGTAGCCAGGGTAATCAGGTGCGATCAAATGATACTTATGAGAAAGGTCCTTGATGAGATTTCTGTACATATGTGAAGAAGTGGCATAACCGTGCAACAGGACCAGAGTCGGCCTATTCCTATCACCGGCTTCTCTATAAAAGATTTCCACACCGTTTATTTTTTCAGTTTTGAATGTCGTTTTCATTGTATAAGATATTTAGAATGTTGGTCTTTCCGATTAATTTTGAGATAGCACGGTCAGTTGTGGAAAATCAATATCGGTATCTGCTAAAATGTTCGCGTAATTAGTGAAGATGCTCAATGATACCTGTGCCAATATTTCAAGTATCTGAGGGTCATCGTAACCCGCTGCCCGTACTCTTTGTAAAGATTCATTTGAAACTGCACCTTTTGTCTCAAGGATCTCTTTTGAGAAAAGCAATGCGGCATTTACTTTTGGATCTATTGAAAAAGCATGTCTGGCATTCTCAATGTCCTCAGTATTTATTCCGATTTTCCCACCGATGTAGCTGTGTGCGGCATCGCAGTAGTTACATCCATTCTCGTTCGCCACGGTCAATGCGATAAGTTCACCTAATTTGCCCCCTAATGAAGAGTAGTTAAGACCTGCGTTGAAGCCTAAATAGGCATTGAGTACAGCAGGAGAATTTCCTAAGGTTCTCATCATATTAGGAACCATTCCCATTTTACTTTTAACAATGTCAAAAAGTTCTTTTGTTTTTCCGGTAGTTTCTTCCGGATTTAATGCTTTAATGCGTGCCATAATATTATATTTTTAATTTTTTTTTATTGTCAATATGTTTCTCATTATCAACAGTACAAAGTTGCATGTTTACATAGGGTATGAGTTAGGCAGCATTTCCCGAAGTGTTATCAATTTTTCCAGTTCCTGATATTTTCTTTTAATAGGTCCCTTATAAAAAAAGAATAGTCCGGTATAACTAACATTTCAGGAGGCACTCCCCTCTTTTATAATTACTCGGGAGTAAGGATATGAGCTGATCAGAGCAAGAAGGCTTAACTTCTCAATAGTTTACTTTAAAAGAATTCAGCAGGAACAGCTTAATTTATATCCAGAATTTAAGTGTCCCCTTTTTATATGCTTATACTTTAAATCATCCAAGAGAAAATATGCTATACAATAGTATGATTACGGTTTTGCACAGCTTAAAATCACTGAATATTTTCTGACGTTTTGTTAATCCAAAACAAATTAATCGCCTATATCTAAGTTTCTTACAGGTAATAATTGACTTTTGTCACAGTTTTTTTGTAGCATATGTCAACGAGCTAGGAAATACAATGAACATAACTTTGTCATATACAAAAGCACTAAAGAGCTTAATGTTAAAACAAGTAAATAATATAAAATATCTAATTATGCACACAAAAGCATTTAACCCAGAAAACGCAGCAATGCTGCTCATTGATCACCAAGTAGGAACTATGGCATGGACCCATTCGCATGACATCAATTTGGTAAAACAAAATGCCATTAAACTTGCCAAAATCGCAAAGGCACTCAACATGCCCGTGATACTGACTTCCAGTATGGAAGAATATGTTCAGGGACCATTGATTCCAGAGCTGCAGGAACTTTTACCCGAGGCATTCGCAGCACGGATCAAACGTCCGGGAATTGTAAACGCCATGCACCATGATGGTTTTAATGAGGCAGTAAAAGCCCTCGGACGAAAAAAATTATTTGTGGCGGGAGTTACCACAGAGATCTGTGTTACTTTCCCGGTTTTACAGATGCTGGACGAAGGTTACGAAGTACAGGTTTCCGCAGATGCGTCCGCTTCCTACACACAATATGGCGACAATTTAGCCCTGGAGAGAATGAGACAGGCTGGTGCTATAATTACAACTGTTGACCAGATTATTTCTGAACTTGCCATTGACTGGACAAGCCCAAATGGACAAAAACTCGTGGGAATTTTAAACTACCACTAAGTACATGACCGCAAGAGGTGCAGCGTAAAAATTGACGATGTTCCTTTTGCTTTAACTATAATATTAAAGCTATGAGAATTATTAGAGCTTCTGAAAAACATACCCACGGAAATCGTTCTTTCCAGGTCAACATTTTATATCCAGGCGCCAATCTCGGCAATGTGGATACCGGCTATCTAACGGTCGGTAGAATTGATCACGCATCTTTTAGACCTCCTGGTTTAGTTCCGATGCATCCTCATCAAGACGACGAAATCTTCTCCTATATCCGATCAGGAGAAATGGTTCATACGGACAGTACAGGACATCAAGAACATCTAGATTCCTCTTATATGATGCTAATGAACGCGGGAACAGGGATTTCACATGAAGAACGTGCTGTGTCCGATGTAGAAATGCTGCAGATTTTCATGCGCCCTTCACAGAACAGCTTACCACCACAGGTACATTTTAGCGAGTTCGAAAACATCTATAGTGAAGACGTCTGGAGACTTGTTGCAGGCTATGACGCAAAAGCACCTTTAAAGTTAAGGGTACAGACCAATATATACGATATACACTTACTTAAAAAATCTTCGGTGACATTTCCGGATCATAAAATTCAGAATACATATCTGTTGTACTGTTTCAGCGGAAGCTTTAAGATCGGTGACCATACTATCACAAAAGGAGACAGTGTTATTGTTGATGAAAATCACACTTTAGAGGCACTTTCTGATAGCGATCTTGTATTGTTTGAAATAAGAAAGGATGCGGTGTATAGCGAAACAGGAATGTTCAGTGGAAATAGATTTCATTAGTATCATTCATTAGCAAAATATCTCTAAAAAGCCCTTGAATTAATCAAAGGCTTTTTTATTTTGTTTACCAAAGCACGTTAATAAATAATCCTACACTCCTACATCATTTTATAATATCTCTTAACTGTTGCAAACCATGACCAGTTGTTATTATTATTCTTTCCTTGAAAAAAATAAAAAATAGAGATCAAAAGAGGCCTTTAAAATAGAGTTTACTTTCCTAATTTAGCTGGCGCACTGTAATATGTACTTTTCCTTCTTCATCTTTCCAAAAAGGTCCCTTCACCTTTATCTTATCCCCTACCTCATATTTTTTAAAGCTTCCAGCATTTTTGCCTAAATTGACAATACTTATCGTTGCGACATAGTCTTTCCCATCCTCACTTTTAATCGTTGCCATATATCCATCCTTACCATTTTCTGTGTGCATCACAGTGCCTGTAACAGAAATTGTTTCCTCCTTGTTTTCGACCCGCACATCATTATTTTTTCTTGTCGTACAGCTTGTTGTTAATAGTAGCCCAAAAGTTAAAAGGAGTATAGTGTATGAAGCCTTCATCTGATATTATTTAATAGTAGAACAAAAGTAAGATTTTTCCAAGATGAACCATCCTATTACAAATGAATTTTGTGTTAAAGCCAAAATTGCTATCAAAACAATGACAAAAATGCTGTGATCTGTCGTCATCGTTTTATTATTAGAAGCGTTATCAATAGCATTTCATCATTGCATTCACCTTTCAAAAATATGATCAAATAAATTTACTTTAATAATGTCTCAGTGCAAGCATAATTTGTAACATAAAAATCGAAAACTTAATCGAATCCACTATGGTCAGATAACTCAACAATCTTTGTAGCCAGAATAAGGGTCGGATCAATCAGGGCGATCTGTTGACCGTCTATCTGGATTTAGGCTTCCTCGGGAAATAGCAACGGGAGTTCAGTACAGCCCAAAATGAGCGCCTTTGCCCCCTTTCTGGCCAGGAAATCTGCCGCCTTAAGGATATTTTCCTTACAGGTCCCCGTTTAAATCTTTGCGATATCATCCGGGCAAAACAGACCTTTCAATCCGCAGACGCAGTCCATATACGATTCTCTCAAGTAGCTCCTCAGGCTACAGATCTCTAAAGATTATACCGTTCTTGGTCAGTTTATAGGATCTTTTCTCAAAAATCTCTTTCATGATCATCCAGACCTGATCCATGATCTGAAATGATCTCTTTGAGCTTGCGTCGATTTCGCAAAGAAACCCAGTAAAAGAAATTTTTTCTATATCGTACTGCCGATCATCATACTTCCGCACCAATTTACCCGCGACAGGGGGATAATCAACCGTTATTGTCTTTAAAAAAGTTTTATTGCGGTGAAGTTCATCACAGAAGGCACGAAGATACTTATTGAAAGGAATTGTACGCCCTTCCGGGGTCTGTATCATAGCATAATCTGCGAAATGCATTGCCATGATCCGATTCTCCTCACTGATCTGTATACTTCCAAGATCGATGGTTAGGATATTAGGACGTCTAACGGTTATATTGTTGTGTATCTCCAGTTCCGCCAGGGTCACGTCCCGAACAGCTTTCCCTGTACCATCGTCAAATTCACGTAGTTCGACAAGCTTGATTCCAAGATGTTCCGCATAGGTCACTGTATCCCTGGTAAAGCCCATTTTAGAAACTATTATGCCACTTGCGATAGCACAGTCGATCATGATATTATGCAGTTTCATAACCGTGTCCTTGGTTACTTTATCTTTTAGAAATTTGCATTCGATGGCACAGAGAACCGGTTTGCCCTGATCCAGCTGTTCCGTCAATACATCCACCTGATGCTTCACTGTCGATTTACCTACAACCTTGCAGTCTTTACCATAGCCCTTAACTTTTATGCCGTACTTCGCGCCGAGCATTTCATAGATATATTTCGTGATTGCCTCGTATTCCTGCCAGGTCAAATCTGACGAACTCTTATTTTCCATAGTTTAATGATCAAATACCGGAACCATAAAATTAAGCGATTTAGTTTATCGGATAGGGAACAAAATAAATTATCGGTGATTTTAGTGTTTTATCCTCCGTCGACCCTATCCTCAAAATAATGAAATACCCACCACCATTGCCCTGTTGTCGACACCCGCAGGCCGTAAATCGCCACTTTGATCCTTACTTTAAAATTCATTCATCAAGAACTTACATATTCCTCAACCTCAAAACGTTGACATTTATCACAATAGAAAATTAAAATCAGCGGCCTCGATAAACGATTGTGACAAATATCAACGTCCGAAGGAATGATACAGCGATAAATTTGTAAAAGAAAAATGAATATTAATTTAAATAAAATATTATGTTACAAAAAATATCAGGCCGTACATTTAGAGATCATGGCCCTATTAAAATCCTTCATCCGGGTCCAGAGAACACCGGTGATTCAGGTATTGGAAGTATCGGAAGAATAGATCACGCAACGTTTCGGGGAAAACAAACAATTCGTATGCATCCTCATGTAAATGATGAGATTCTCTCCTATTTCCGGACAGGAAAAGTAAAGCATTCGGATTCCGAAGGTTTCAGTGAAGATCTTGGTCCCAAAAAGATAATGCTGATGAAAGCTGGTAAACGGTTCTATCACGAGGAAGAAATTGATGGCGTTGCTGAACCCCATGAGGGGCTGCAGATCTTTATCCGTCCTGGAGAAAAAGACCTGATACCCGAAGTAATTTTCCAGGACCTTGATGAGCTTTACAGCGAAAACAAATGGCGCCTACTGGCATCGCCATCAGAAGAAACCAAGTTACGTTTCAGTAGCCAGACCTGGATATTTGATACCAGGTTATCCTCAGACAGCAGCTTTGAATTGCCCAAATTGCCGAAAGACAACCTCACCGGACTGCTGTATGTCTATCAGGGTTCCGTAACGATAAATCCGGAATTAAGTTTGGAAAAAAATGATTCGCTTATTTTCAGAGATGAAAAATTCACGATCAGTACTTCAACGGGAGCGGAATTGGTCCTGTTCTTAACAGATGAAAACAGTCCTATTTTTAAGGAAGGTATGTACAGTGGGAATACAAGAGGTTAACATTATAGAAACCAGAAGTAAGACTTATTTTTCCGGATATTAACGGATAATAGGTCTATTCTTATTTGCTAGGTGGCAGTGTTGGAAATTAAGAAAGAGCTATCCTATAAAGCTCCCGGTAAAACCTGTACGCGAATGAAAAATCGGAAACATATAATCTTTGACTGACCTGATGAGGACTGTCATGAAAAATTTCAATACCATTTTCAAATATAATGACTTGTGGGCCCCGGATAAATTTAAATGAAAAAAACTGAATATGCACACGCTTGAAAATCTACAAAACTATAATCTTAAACAGCTTAAAAAAACTCAGCAGGGACAACGATACCTGCTGAGCATATCCAAATATAATATCATGAACCTTTACGCAAATCAGTTCGATAATATTCAATAATAATAATCAGGGATTTATAAAATTATACTATTCTAAAATCCCACTGACTAAAGCACTTTCAGTTCGCTTGAAAGACAGACTTAATTAAACGCTCGATCTCCCCCACCCTGAACTGAAAATATTTTCGCTATTTATAGATCACGCACACAGCGTATCTGCGTACTACGTGAACGGGCATAATCGTTGGTTCCCGTCGGCAGTGTATTCATTGCCCGACGCTCGACCTGAACTGATCTTAGACCTCCTGAATTCGTTGTGCCCATGTGAAGTGCGAATATCCCACCGCCTGAACCGTCCTCCAACTGTCCATCCTGCGTTTGGGACCAGTACCAGCCTTCATTCGCAGCAGACAGGGGGTTAGAGGCAGAATTCTGATTATCCTTATAGCCTGCCGCTGGAAAGAAAATTCCTTTGGTCGCGCTGGTTGCATACCAGGCGCCCTGTAGTCCCGAAATTGTTTTATTTTCTACCTGACCAAGTGCCGCGAGAGCGTCAAAGTCTGCTTTGGTGGGTGTACGCCAAGTATAACCATCCATAATACCTATGCAAGGATCTCCCAAATTACTGGGATCATCGCTGTAAGCCCTTTCATCCCATAAGGATAAAGGTGGCCAAAAGGGAAATAGCTACCCAGTCCATTGGTGTACGAAAATGAATAAGAAGCACCATCATATTTTAGGTTACCGGGTGCCCACACAAGGCCTGCCACCTGATCGGGACTGGTTTTGATGACAATGTCCAGTGAATAACGTTCGCCAGGTTCAACGGCCAGTTCAGGGACTTCAAAATATTTCTCGACGTTTCCTATTTTGATGTTACCATATACCTTTCGGATCAGAGCTGATCCTGGGTATGGATTTTCCCCATTGAAACCAGGACGTGCAATGGTCATGGACCGACTTGTAATGACAGGAAGGTTGAATGCCGGAAATACCATTTTACGAACATCGGGCCCCTTGTACGTTAATGCGCCACTTTCAAGATCAACGTCAATATTCTTATAGATTTCACCAAAATATAGCTCAGCATCTACAATCGGCCCAATGGCACTTGCATCAACTTTTGTGGTGATTTCAGTGAATTTATGCTTGAAGAGTATGTCAAGCACATTCATGCCGGCAACAACAGTTTTGTCAATACGTGTGTAAAGAAGATCGTCGTTCCCGGATGTTGATGTCCACGACATGGTTAGCGCTAAATTCGCCTCTGCTAGAGAAGATCCCACATTGGATACCCATGGCAATGGATCGGTTCCATTGAGTGAATAGCAGATAAAGCTGTACTGTTTGTTGGGAACAAGCGTAAATTGCTGCGTATTGCTTCCGCCTGCAGTATATTCCGCCTCATCCACGTAGGCTCTCTGGGAATCATAAACCATTACCTTATACTTTACTCCTGCAACTACATCTTTGACAACCGCCTTTGTTCCGGAACCGCTCGCTTTTAGGGCAATATCCGAACTGGAATTGAATTGGCTCCCACCAACCTTCGACAGGCGCGCCTGTAGGTAAAGGTCCTCCCCCAGTTTTATGTTCCTTATCTGGACACTGCTGTTTGAAGTGACAGACTCTTCCTTTGAAGCTTTGAGTGTTGCAATATCTTTGTTGTCGATCCCGCCCAGAATCACCTGTACTTTGGCCACATTTTCTGCACCGGGGCTATTCTCCTTGGAACATCCTAACATACAAAAGGCAAATGCCAGCCCTATAATAGCGGAAAGATAATAATGAAAAAATTTTTTCATAACCTTACTGTCTTTTGAATCTTTAAGTACCAATGAATAAACTACCAATATACCTCCCTCTCCTCTGAAGAAGGGCCATTCCATTCTTCTTTGACTGTTCCCTGCTGAACGGAAGAGGTTGAAGCGGAACCGCTAGCAATTGAATGTTCGTGAATAACAGTGTTCTCTGAAATTGTCGGGCTCACATAACTGAGCTTGGTTCGAAGAGTGGGATCTTCTGATGTTCTTTTCGTTTTCATTTTGATGATGTCTAGATTAATAAATGACTGTCTGAAATTTTCTTTAACAGACTATAACAAAAGTCATCACTTACCGACTAATCTCAAAAAATAGTGATACCACATTACTAACACATCCCTATCACATTTTAGGCAAAATTTCCCCGTTTTGATTAAACAAACTATTTATAGCCGTTTTAGGGATCCTATTGATCTAAAAAAAACATTTTTTTTTAATTGAGAGATTAAATGCTTAGTGGTAAAATCGGGCAGTAAAAATTGCGGGAAAACTTTTCATATGAACCGATTTTATATCTTCTTCCTTAATATCTCCTGTAAATTTTATGGATACTTCAATCTATCAAACAAAAGATATACATTTGAGCTTTTCGGAAAGAAATTAAAAATTAGACCACAAAAGGAAAAAAGTACAATTTTTATCGACTTTTTGCTATTTATTTGGATTGCCTATATGACATACCTTTGTCCTATAAGAAATTAACAATCAAAAATAAAGAGTATGAAACGTAATGCTACCGCCGTTTGGAACGGTACAATCAAAGAAGGAAACGGACATCTAACCACGCAAAGTTCCGTTCTGAAGCAGACCCAGTATTCATTCAACAGCCGTTTCGCTGAAGGCGTCGGAACAAATCCCGAAGAACTGCTTGCTGCGGCCCACGCAGGATGTTTTACAATGAAGCTTAGCCTAGACCTCACACAGGCCGGTTACCACCCTGAAAAGCTGGAGACAAAATCTATCATTACATTAGACAATGGGAAAATCACTCAGTCTGAACTGCTGCTCCATGCTGAAGTGGACGGGATCTCATCGGAAGAATTTGAAAAAATCGCCAGAGAGGCCGAAAGAACCTGTCCTGTAAGCGCAGCATTCAGCTTCGAAATCATTTTAAACATCAACCTTAAAAAATAATCACAATGAGAACAATCTATTCAAAAGTTTTAACATTGGCGGCACTCGCCATCTTAAATTCCAATATCATGGCACAATCAAACCCAGCATCCCAGGACCCAAACATTGGCCGGGAAACAAGAGAATTTTTAAAAGCTTTGAACAGTGGCGACGGAAAACCGCTGGAAACTTTATCACCTAAAGACGCTAGACTAGTGTTGGTGGGCGCTCAAAAATCGGTAATCTTCGATTATTCGGATATCCAGGAGTCCGAAAAGACAATCACACAAGACGGACAGACCGTAAAAATCCATATCGTAAAACCCAAAGACGCAAAAGACGGTTTACCCGTGTTTATGTTCTTTCATGGCGGCGGATGGGTTTTGGGAGATTATCCGACCCATAGAAGACTGGTTCGTGACCTTGTTGTCAACAGTGGTGCGCTAGCTGTCTTCCCTGATTACACACCATCTCCGGAAACCAGATTCCCGGTTGCTATCAATCAGGCCTATGCCGCGACAAAATGGGTAGCTGAACATGGAAAAGAGATCGGGGTTGACCCAAGTAGGCTTGCTGTTGCCGGAAACAGTGTAGGTGGAAATATGGCCGCAGTGGTAGCGTTAATGGCAAAAGACAAAAATGGTCCTAAACTAAAACAGCAGGTACTTTTGTGGCCCGTAACAGACTCCGACTTCAGCAGAGCTTCTTACACAAAATTTGCACAGGAAAGATTTTTGACAACCCCGTTGATGAAATGGATGTGGGACAATTACTTACCTGACTTAAAAGAAAGGGACAACAAATATGCTTCACCTTTGAAAGCTTCATTGGAAGAACTGAAAGGTTTGCCTCCTGCACTAGTACAGGTTGCCGAGAATGATATTCTGCATGACGAAGGTATTGCCTATGGCAGAAAACTGGACGATGCCGGCGTACCAACGACTGTTACAGAATACAAAGGCTTTATCCACGATTACGGGATGCTGAACCCGCTAGCGCATATCCACGCTGTACAGGAATCTGTGCTGGATGCCGCGACTGCGTTAAGAAAAGCATTGTTTGCTAAGTAAAATAGCATCTGTTTTTAAAAAATTAACACCAAATAGGTATCTCTGTTTGGTGTTACTGTATTATATGATTGATTATTGGAAGCATGTATACTTGAGCACATTTTCTTGAAAAATGAGGCTATATTTGAGATTACTAAGAATGCTTATCACCTATTTTTTTGAGATCAACTCCCTCACTTATTGCTGGCTTGGAGGTATTCCAAAATTTATTTGCCCCTCTAATGGAATTTGTACAAATAATTAAAAAATCAGGATAATTAAGCACAATCAATAGTAATTCTTAAAGTATATGAATTAAATTTGAATTTAAAATTGCGCCGCATGCCAAAAAGTGATTCTATTTTAGTGAACAGCATGGATTCCAGCAGCAGTATTGCAGTTGGTATATGGGATGGTTCAACTCCCGGCATCCTAAAAGCGCTGAATCCGCATCGGCATGACCACTATACCTGCATGCTTATTGAAGCCGGAGAACTGGAAGTGCTGTTCGATTGTGAGCAGCTGACCATGCCTGCCGGAACACTTTTTATCTGCCCCCCGCACCAGGTTCATCAGATCACGGGGATTTTAGGCACATCTGGTTATTACATATCTTTTGAGGGCCATCATATCACCAGTTCGGCAAAGGACATTCTCGATGCATCTTTAGATGAAACCATTATATTATCACTCTCAACGCCGGAGCAACAATGGTTTACCTCGGTTCTGGACTCCCTGAAAAATCTGGAAAGTATAAACAATACCGCAAATAAAGAGGTGCAACAGCCCTTGCTGTCTGCTTTTATAGCGCAGGCGGTAATTTGTTACGAGTGTAAATTAGAATCCGGGGCTATAAGTCATAGCCCCCGGGGTATCAGTATCGCCACCGAATTCAGAAATCTTGTAAAGCGTGATTACCGCAGTGTAAAACGCCCCTCGGAATATGCCCAGAAGTTAAATATTTCGGTGGCCCACCTGAACGATGTCGTTAAAAAAGTGACGGGCATTTCTGCATCAGCACTGATCCAGAAAGAAATACTGAGCGAAGCACAGCGCCTGCTCTATTATTCCCAATTGAGTATTAAGGAAATCTCAGACCAACTTGGTTATGAAGATACAAAGTACTTTATCAGGCTTTTTACAAAAAAGGCAGGACGGTCACCTGGTGATTACAGAAAAACACTACGCTCCCATCCAGACCGGGATTAGACAAACCATCCTATTAAGCTTAATTACATTTTCATTTTTTGTCCACCTTTTACCTCTGTTTGTCAGTTTTCCTGCATTCATTTTTTGATCAATTTTGTACTGTAGATAAGCTGTACGGTACAGTATATCTTTTAATATAAATTCTTAGGTCTTATGGAAGGTCATAATTCAGCAGAAAGTCCAATTTATAAATTAGCAACCACCCCTGAGGGAATTGTAGATTCTCTTTTGGATCATTTTAATTCCAGGGATATCGAAGCTATGCTTGGCTTCTATGAGGATGATGCGGTCATCATTAATACCAGTGGCGAGCCCAAACGTGGAAAAACAGAGATCGCCCGTGAGCTGCAGCAGTCATTCGGATTCGGATTGCCGATAAAAATTGTTAACAGGAATATTTATTCTACCGATAATCTGGCCGCACTGGTGCTGGAGTGGAAAATCGTTGGAACAGGAAATAACGGCGAAAAAATAAATATTACCGGAACTTCAAGCGATTACGCAAAGAAAGGACCGGACGGATATTGGAGATGCTGGTTTGGAAATCCATTCGGCGTACAGGTACGAAGCTTATTTTAATCAATTTTTACAAATTTAAATAGTTCAGATATGAAAATTTTAGTAATCGGTGGCACAGGTCTTACGGGAAGGCTGGTCTCAAAAAAACTGGAAAAACTTGGTCATCAGGTGATCATTGGTTCCCCTTCACATGGAGTGGATATCATGACTGGAGAAGGTCTTTCCCAGGCACTGGAAAATACAGAGATCGTGATAGATTTATCCAACTCTTCTTCTCCTGAAGAAGAAAATGCAATCAACTTTTTTCTGACCGCAGGAAAGAATCTGGTGAATGCAGAGCTGGCAGCGAACATCAGGCATCATCTGGTTCTTTCGATTGTAGGAACGGACGATGCGCTGGAGATAGGATATCTTCGCGCAAAGAAACATCAGGAAGACAATATCAAGAACTCCGGAATCCCTTATACCATCATCCGTTCAACACAGTTTCATGAACATACCGATACGATAATCGCCGTTCAGGGATTGGCTGACAAGGTTTTTGTGTCAAAGATCGACTATCAGCCCATTGCGCTGGAAGATGTAACGGATTACATTGTTCAGTTCGCACTCGAGGAGCCTAAAAACAGTACGGTGGAGATTGCTGGTCCAACCAGAGCAAATATGGATGATTTTGTTGCGAAATATATCGAGATAAGCGGAAAGCCTTTAAAAGTTTTTTCTGACGAGGACAGCAAATATATGCATCTTGTAGTCCCTAAATCGCTGTTAGTCCCTGCTGGAGAATATAATGCAGGCAAGATCCATTTTGAGGATTGGGCGCTGAGTACTTTGACTAATTAAAGCATTCCGATCTATTACTTAGTTAACTGATCTTTCAGAGATCTTTTATTACAAATGCAGGTCGGCTCGCCTGCATTTATTGTTGATTATCACCAGCAATTGGTGTTTAAATTTTTTCACATATTAACGTGTCTTCTTTCCCGGGCTTTTCATTTCATTTTTTTGGCACAGAAAAGAGTTTCCTTTTATCGCCCCGACCCTTATCACATTTTGTGTTCCCATGAATCTTTTTTAAAAGATCTTGTTTCTTTTAATAGGATTCCATTGGCCTGAATAGTAAAAAGCGCCATCTAAATTCCATAGATAGCGCTTCGTCCGCTGATTGGAATGTATGGATTTAATAGTCATATCCTCATACCATCACTATTTTGATTCTATATATTTAACGTAAGTATGAAATTCTGTTTTAGTAAAGCCTAACTTTTCATACAGTTTCTGAGCCTTTAGGTTGTAATAAGAAGTAGATAGTACAACTTTTCCTCTCTCAGACGCTTTACTGTAAGCAAGCACCTCTTCGATCAAAGACTCCGCTATTCCCCTCTTCCTGTATTCCGGATTGACGAATATATCATTCAGTACCCAGATTTTTTCAGTTCCAACAGAAGTAAAAGATGGATATAGCTGGGTAAAACCACAAATCTTCTCATCGGATACAGCTATAAAAATTACACTCTCATTCTTCTCGATCCGTTCCTTTAGAAAGTCGTATGATCTGCTATATTCCATGGGCTGTTCATAAAATACCCTATATTCGGCAAATAGTTGAGCCAGTTCAGCCAGATGATCTGCCGTTGCCCGTAAAATTCTCATATTTATCTTTTTAAAAATTCTCTTATCATATTAGTTGATTCTCCGCAAGGAAAAGTACTTGCGGATCTTCTCAAAGATTGAACGGTTAACTGTGCTTTGTGGAGGTATAAAATCCGTCCTGTAAGTTTTGACACTTAAGTATCTTTTTAGATTGAAATAATCGTCTTCTGATACGATATTCTTCAATTTGAAATAGTTATATTCCATTTTGAGTTCTTCAAGATGATCCTCTTCATTGTAAATGATTTTTGACCAGGAATAAAATTTATCGATCAATCTTTTTTTATCTTCGTCCTCAACTGGATCTCCAAATTCCTGATCCTCAAGAACAGCGACACAGATATCGAGCACTTCCTTAGTCAGGGTAAACTGAAGTCCCTCTGCTTCTTCCCGGTCGTTGAAATATTCAGCAAACTGCCCTGAAGCGATATGTTTTTTGTGCTCGGGATGCAAGCTGATATATTTATGAAGCAAGGAGGATTCCCCACTGTTTATTTCTACCTCAAGTGCGACATTGTAGATCAGTTCCATGCTTAAGTTTTTGGCAATTTGATACATTTTAAAGATAACAGACAAGCTTACCCTGTTAAAGTGATAGGCAAATAGTTTTTCAGAATATTCTCTGATTTCGATTTAAAATTTGTTTGCTACCTCATTTGGTGTTTTTCCGAACTCTTTTTTGAACGCAAAAGAAAAATGCGAAAGATCTTCAAAACCTACTTCCAGATATACCTCGCCCGGCCGTTTGGATTGCTCAGCAATTTGAAAATAGGCTTCCTGCAATCTTTTTTTCTTGAGCCAGATTCCGGGCGTGGTTCCAAAAGCTCTTTGGAAATCCCGCTTGAATGTCGATAGGCTCCTGCCGGTAAAAAATGCAAATTTCTCCAGACTGAGGTTAAATCTAAAATTTTTGTTCATATACTCCTTTAAATTGATCTTATCTGGGACAGAGAAATTAAATAGAATATCGACCAGATCAGGATTCGATCTGAGTAGGATCATAACTAATTCCTCCCTCTTTATGTCAGCGAAATCGGCACTGATGTCCAGGTCTCCCGTATAATAGGGCTCCAGCGATGTGATAAAATTATTTATGAGATTGTTTTCCGGTATAAAAATGTATGAATCCCCACTAGCCGATGGCTTTACTTCATACACATGCCGTTCTGGGAACCTTCTCAGGAAGGCTTCATCAAGGGTAATGATAATTTTTTCAAATGCATCATTATCCTTGTATTTGGTATAACGTACCAAATGATTTTTGCGGGCGATACAGTAATCACCCGGTTGTATTGAGTAGCTTTTTTCGCCATCATAAGCCTTCATAGTCCCCTTCAATAAGTACAGGAAGTAGTTTTCCGTTATATAATTCTCGGGCGAAATCTCCGGGCCAAGATGACAGGATTGGATGTTGTTAAATTTCATAGTCTACTAAATATACTGATCTACGCAGATTAATTCTTGGGATCAGCGATCTTATAACTGTCCACACTTGCAAGTATTGCTTCCTCTTTGGAACGGGGATGCCAGTCCAGTATTTCTACTGCTTTTCTGTTTGACATGACCGTATACTGGTCTGCCGGAGTTGGCTGCATGGCAGCGATTTTTTCGGACAGCTGCGGCCGCTCCTTTCTGATCAACTGTGCCACATCATAAAACTCATCGCTCCTTCCGATGTCGCAAGGAATCGCTGTCCCGCAGCTTGGGGATGCAGCATAGCCTTGATGTGGATATCGGCGACATCGCGCACATCCACCACGCCGAAGGTAAAAGGCGCATTTTCCGTGATCAGCCCATCTATAATTCCCTTGATGACCGTATCCAGTGAAGCTGATGAAATTCCGCCCAGAATGGGACCAAAAATTCCAACAGGATTGATGACCGTTAGTTCCATTGCTGTGGTTTCATTCTTCATAAATTCCCAAGCAGCCTTTTCTGCTATTGTTTTTGATTTTATATAAGCCTGGATCGGTACATTCTCATCAGTCCAGTCCAATTCTGTAAAAACATGATTTTTGGGTTCGATGCTATAACCGATCGCAGCAAAGGAGGATGTGAGCACCACACGTTTAACGCCCGCTTTGTTTGCGGCTCTCAGGGCTCTCAAGGTACCTTCCTTTGCGGGGATGATAAGTTCATTTTCATCTTTGGGCTGCTCCGCTACAAATGGGGATGCTACATGCAGCACATAATCACATCCCTGTGCAGCTTCATCCCAACCACTATCGGAGAGTAGGTCGGCCTGATAAAAAGAGAGCTGATCAAAAGTACTGATACCGCCTTCGCTCAGGGCATCCAATATCTCATTTTTCCGGGAAAGCGTGCGCAGCGTGGTTCTCACGGTAAATCCGTGCCCAAGTAATGCAAGAATGGTATTTATTCCCAAAAATCCGGTGCCTCCGGTTACTAAAACTGTCTGATTGTTCATATTGGATTGGATCTTAAAATTTATAGGTTAACTGTATTGCGTTTTCGGCAAATTCCCAGAGCATTCCCGCAAGTGCTTCATCGTTCATTGCGGCAGTACTGTGACCGGAAAGAGCGGGATACCCGGCGTATTCTTTTTCGCCGTCCGGACCGTAGAATTTACCGCCTATAACTGATGGATCTGTGGCTGCAAACAGACTTGGCAGGGCTCCCTGCCAAGGATCCATCACCTGATCGAATGCGGCAAACATACCTTCCAGACTCTCTCCCGGGATGTTCCGCTGTAGGTCGGTCCGCGTGACCCCAGGATGTGCGGCAACAGAAATGGCTGATAAACAAGCCTTCTTGAATCGCCTATCCAGCTCATAGCTGAACAGGATATCCGCCAGCTTGCTAACCGCATATTCACGCCATTCATCATAGCCTTTTTCAAGTCTGAGATTGTCAAAATCTATGCCGTCCACTAAAGTTGCCGCACCACTGGAAAGGGTGACTACCCTTGCCTGCGGAGCCTGCTTGAGCAGCGGCAATAAATGTCCAGTCAGCGCAAAATGACCAATAAAGTTTACACCGAACTGCAGTTCAAATCCATCATCCGTTTTAGATTCTGGTGGAACCATTACACCAGCATTGTTCACAAGCAGATCAAGTTTCGAATGCTTTTGCGCAAACTTTTCTGCAAATTTTTTAATATTGTCCAGATTGCCAAGATCGAGCACCCCATAGTCCAACTCTCCTTTCCCTACTGTCTCGGACTGAATTTTTTGAATGGCATTTTGGGCCTTCTGTTCATCTCTTGCGGCAATGGTCACGCTCGCGCCTGCTCCATACAGTGCCTTTGCCGTTTCAAACCCGATACCGGTGTTTGATCCGGTAACGATCACGGTCTTTCCTGATAGATCAGGTATATTATTTATTGTCCACATAATCCTTTGTTTTTATTCTCCTACAAAATTCGTGGAATAGCCCTTATGGAGTTTTGTTGTGGAGTTCAAATTTTCTTTGTTGTGAAGGTCAGTCCTGTCGGTTATTTTCTTTAAGCCACTCTCTCCAGCTGCTGCTTTCCTTTTTGCTGTTCTGAGTGTTCATACTTCCATTGCGGAATGTTTTTCCAAGTGTACCCCAGATTGGCAAATTGAACACAAAACGTTTTTTGTTTTTTTTTATCAACCATTGTTTTGCAAGCTCTTCTAGGGTATGGACCTCCGCCCCACCGATCTCATAGGTTTTATTGGACGCGCCATCCAAGGATAACCGGTAAAGTTTTTCGGCGACAATTGCTGTTTCTATCGGTTGCAGCAGGATCCTTTTGGGCAGCAGGCCGATCGGGTATTTTAAAAATGTCGAAAGTATCTGATCAATAAATTCATGGAACTGCGTTGCCCTTAAGATGGTATAGGGTATACCGGATCGTTTCACCGCTTCTTCTGATGCCAGCTTCTGCCTGTAGTAAGCAAAGGGAACTTTATCCGTACCAACTACAGAAATATAAATCAGATGGACTTTGGAATCCGGGTCAATTGCGTCGAGCAGGTTCTGGGTGGCTTCTGTATCACGTTTTAAATCCGTCGCCAGATGAAAGATGATTTCCTTGCCGGATACCGCCTCTTTGATTCCCTTGTTTTCCAGCAGGTCCATCACAACGACATTTTGTTTTTTCGCTCTGTTCTGACGGCTTGCGATGGTATACTGCACGTTGTTTTCTTCCAGTACGCTGACCAGGCTTTTCCCGAGATTTCCGGTTCCTCCGGTGATCAAAATTTTCGACATGGTTATATGATTTAGGGGTTATTGGGTAAAGGGAGCTAATGAAATACTTCTGGTCATTTTCCTCAGCTCCCCGTAGGCCTGCACATTAATCTTCTATTTGCAGATGGGTGCTCAACGCAATCCGGTTCCAGCCATTGATGGTCACGACAAGCATGATGATCTGCGCGATCTGGTTTTCGGTGAAAAATTCGGACGCCTTGCCGTAGGTTTCCTCGCTCAGTCCGCTATGGTGGATAAGGGTAATCTCCTCTGTCATCGCAAGGATGGTCTGCTCCTGTTCTGTAAAGAATTTTGTTGCTTCTCTCCAGGCACTTAGCAGGAATATACGTTCAGGGGTCTCTCCATTTTTGATGGCATCTTTGGTGTGCATGCTGATACAGTAAGCACAGTTGTTGATCTGTGATGCACGGATTTTGACTAGCTCTTTTAACGTTTGTGAGATATCAATTTTTGAAAGATAACCCTCCAATCCTAACATTGCTTTGAATGCCTGTGGTTCCGTCGTGCTGATGTTGATTCGTTTTTCCATTTTTCTTTTTTTTAATTTTGATACTACAAAGTTGGAAAAATGTGAACCGGAAAAACTTAAACGGGTTTAAGAAAAATTTTTTTTTCGGATTTCGCTCAGGTACTCGGGTGTAAAACCCAGATAGGAAGCAATGAGATATTGGGGTACCCGCTGCAGAAATGCAGGTTGGTTCTTAAGGAACTGGCGGTACAGCTCTTCCCTGGAATGCTCGTAAAGCATCTTCACGCGCATCTGTGCTGCGGCATAAGCTTTCTGGTACACCATCCTAAAATACCTTTCCATAGCCGGATGCTTTTCCAGTAGATCATCGTAGGCTTTCTGGCGGATAATCAGGACCTGCGACGCCTGTACGGACTGGATGTAAAACTCTGTTGGCGTTTGATTGATGTAGGAGAACGTCTCTGTCATCCACCAGTTTTCTATCGCGAACTCAGTAGTCTGCTGAACACCTTTTTCATTGATGAAGAATTTCCTCAGGATACCTTCCAGCACGAAATAGCTCGCTTTGCAGACCTGGCCCTCGGTCAACAGGTTTTCCTTTTTTTTTAGCGTCTGCATCTCAAAATATCTGGCTATAGCCTCAAATTCCCCATCGGAAACGGTTATAAATTTATTGAGGTGTTTTTTGAACTGTTCAAGCATTATCTTAAGTCTGTCTTCATCGTGATTAGTGCCTTTAAGATAACAAAAAATAATGTATTTGTTGTGGATTTATGGGTTTGGGATAAGTAATATAGACTTTATTTTAATTCTACCTGACCACAGTGTTTACTATCTTAGAAAATTTTAATCTTGCTTACCAAAAAAATAAAAAGAGCCTGATTGAGAAAAAGATCTCAGTGCGGATTCCCGCATCTCTTTTTGCTTCATGAGCTTTAAATTTATATCACCAAAGCTCCGGAAATCTTTACCTCATTAAGTAATTTACCCGAATTTTTAAATGTGGATACAATACCGTCATTTGCTTTAAGCATATTGTGTATTGTACCAGTCAATATGAAGTCCCAGATTAAAAAAATCAAATGCGCTGACAGGCTGACCGTCTTTACGCTGAAATGCTATCCAGCTTTTTTCTGGGCCGCGTGTTATGGTAATATGATGGGTAATCCTGATTCCTATTCCGGATGAGTTATATTTCAAAGCATCAATGATCATTAGAATGATCGAATTTTGTAATTGGCATCTCATGGGTGCAAGTAAACAAAAAATTGAATTTGATTTTTGAGGGAAACCGTACTCATAAAATCTATTTAAACCTCGTTAAATCTATTGCAAATCATATGCTTCAAGAGCTAATTTTGATAACATGCAATTTTAGAATGTTCATATGCAAATAGGACTTATCCTTACCAGATGGGAAATCAAGAGGAAATAGAGAAAAAAATAATTGAGATTGTACATGCACAGCATCCGATTGACGGCGGAAACAATGGTGTTGATTTCGGCGCTTTCGAGCATGTTCTAAAACTGGACAGAAAAGAGAGAAATGAATTTCTGTTTCAGATGGCCAAAGAAAATAAAGATTTTCCAGAGCCTGAACGGTTTTAGGATAATATTGCCCAAATAAATCGGACCTTTTCATACATTCATATTTGGGAAAAAACTCCAATTTCAACCCCTGAGGCGACAAATGCATTGGTGAAGAAGATTATAGAATTCCCCAGCATTACCATGTATCGCATTCAATAGCTAATGGCTAGATTCTAAACAGCTGCTCAAGTTCATTTCTGTTATCCTCACCCCATCTGGCCGTCACCTCAATGACAGGTATCAGGCTCGCTCCTAACTTGGTGAGCTCAAATTCTACTTTTTGCGGAAGCTCGTCGTAAACTCTTTTGCTGATTAATTTATGCTCGATCAGTTGCCCTAGCTGTGCATCCAGTACGCGTCTGGAGGCATTGGGAATTTTCCGCTGGAGTTCACCCGGGCGTTTGATTCCTGAATGGATCGCCCAGAGTAGGTTTATTTTCCATTTTCCCTGAACCACCTGCAGGAAAAGATGTAAACCGCAATCTAAATTAACCGGAAGCTTTTTTTCGTACATAGCCACTATATTTTAAGAATCTGTAAATTGGGTATAGATAAATTTATCCGTAATTGACACGCTTAGCTTATGCCCTTAACTTTGCTGCAAAGTAAATATAAAAATATGGAACATAAGTTATTTGGATCAGGAACCGGGCTTTACGCCAGTGAAATAATATTGGGAGCTGCAAATTTTGGGACAAGAAAAGGTTATGGAACAGGTCCCGAAGAATCAGAAAAGATTTTAAAAGCGTACGCAGATGCAGGTGGTAATTTTATCGATATATCGGATGTATATCAATTTGGAGAGGCTGAAGAGATCGTCGGTAATTTTACGAAAGGTCAGCGGAGCAATTTTATCATCTGCTCAAAGTATACCAGAAGCAGTGAGCCCAGTCCTGCCATCAGCAATTTTGGAAATAACCGTAAATCCATGCGACAGGCTGTTGAACAGAGTCTGAAAAGGTTGAATACGGATTACATTGATATTTACATGCCCCATTATGATGACGGGGTAACTCCGCTGGAAGAAATAGCCATGGGGTTACAGGATCTGATCAGGGAAGGAAAAATATTGTATGCGGGACTGACAAATTTCCCGGCATGGAAAGCATCGGCCATGGCATCATCGACCAAACTTACCGCATTACAGATTGAATATAATTTATTGCAGCGTACAGCAGACCGTGAACTGATCCCTATGGCAAAGGAATTTGGTCTGGGGCTCATGATGTACTCGCCACTGGCTGGCGGACTGCTGACCGCCAAATATAGAAAGGGTGAATCTGGGCGCATCAGTCATTCTACTGATGCTGAATATTCAGAAGACGAGAAAACCAAACTGATCATCGATGAGCTCGTAGCAATTGCGGAAAAATACAGCGCTACGCCCGGGCAGATTGCATTTGCATGGACTTTATCAAAGCATGCGTTTCCTCTACTGGGTGCTCGAAAACTGGAACAATGTGAGCAGGGTATTAAATCCGCCGAAATCAATTTGACGGCTGAAGAAGTAACGAAGCTGGATGAATTAAGTGCCATTAGCCTCGGGTATCCGCACGATCTGCTGAATACTGTACGTGGTTAATTTAAAAGGCCTAAGGTAAGTAGTACTTTTTACCTTAGGCTTTTTTGGTCAGATTGAGCGTTATTGAATTTTACTAATCGATATTACGACTGCAGAAACCATGATATACTTCAAATTATTCGAATCTAACAATATTCATGTTGCAGGAACGTATAGAAGCGGTCATGCAAAAAGCCACCGAGCAGGTGGCTTTCAAATTAAAAATTTCAAAATTCCATGATTTTAATTGTCTTTCAAATTTTCATTCTCTAAGGAAAGTCCTATAAATAGCCTAAAAATAACCTCACTTTTCTTATTCAGTTATTGATAGTAACTCTCTTTATTTCCATAACGTCCGGTAGCATGGAACAATTCCATTGTTCTCATGCTACCCGCAATCCCCAAGAAGTGTTTGGGTAATCTATCTTTATAAATTATTTTTTCTCGATAACAAAAGCTTTTAGCTCAGCTATCTTTCCATCCTCGAATCGCCAAAGATCACAATAATCAAAATGTTCATATTTTCCATCTTTATTTTTTAGTCGGATTTCTCCGGTTACCATCACAAAATCGCCATCTTCGATAGTTTTTTCCACGCTGAATACAGGAGGCTCATAATAGAATTCTTTCATATAAGCGCGTACTTCTTCTTTCCCATTAAGGGTACGCTCCCCAACAAATACCCATTTTGTTCCTGGAGTACAATAAGCTAAAAAACTTTCATAGTCGCCCTCTAAAACAAATTCATTGGCATTGTGTAAGATTGTTGCATTTTTCATTTTTTTCTGTTGTTTTAAGTGATCATTTTTTGCCTGTGCACTTATATTGCATGCTACAAGCATTAATATGATGATGATTAATGATTTTCTCATATCAGAAGATTGTACTGAATCGATCCTAAGTTAACTTATACCGATCTCTTCAACTACATTGATTCCGAATCCTGATAAACGGCTGATAATATCATCCGATGAAACAATATTTTCAGGAAGATAAAGACCTCCCGCTTTCTGTACGGACTGCCCTTTTAGACCTAATATACTTTCTGCTATCAAATATATACCCACCGCAGTGAGATGGGAATTCCCTCTTGGCCCGGAAACTATCGTGCGAAGCTTAGTCCTTTCCCCGGACAATAAAGTTCCTTCAATCTCAATGTACAGATCATGCGATGCCCCCAACCCTTTGCTGCTGCCTATCGACTCCCCGACAATAAAATCAAATCGAATATTTGAAGCATCGGTAAAAGCTGCTATACTGGGAACATCCAAGGTACCCATTGGATAGCCCAAAGCTTGTGAATGATCATGCAGCGCGATCAATCTCGCATGATCTCTCGACTCTACTGATAGCCAGCTCCCATCCTGGCGAATAAGTGCCTTACCGACGAAACCTTTTACTTCTTCGGTAACCAATGGCCCAACAGGGTCTTTTGGATCATATAATCCTGCGGTCTCTACCTTGTTTACCCTGCTAAATCTGGCTGCCAGATGTTTGACTACAAGTGTCAACAGTCCCCCTTGCCAATGTCCGGCAAATACCATCGGCGCAGAGATCCTTTTATGTAAGCTTAGAAATACCATCGGAGAAATCTGATCGGCTAATTCACTTACAGATATACAAGAAATGCCATTTGTTAAAGCAGTTTCCCTCAAAACATTCCTGTGATCGTCTAATGCGGAAATGATAAGGTCAATTTTTCCGAAGTCGCTTAAATCAAAGCTTTCATCCAGATTAATATAGGCTGTTTCAGCATTTGCCAATTCCTTTATTAACATTTCACCACTTTGGGGATTTCGACCTGCAAGAATGAGCTGAGCAGTTCTATCTTCATTTCTGATCAGACGCGCTATGTTACTGCCTACTTGGCCGTAACCGCCAACAATTAAAATTCTTTTTTTGTTTGATTCCATAATGCAATATTAAATTAGGTCAAATGACCTATTGCAAATATAGGTCATTTGACCTAATTAAAAGTAATTTTTAATATTTTATTTTTAAATTTACCAGATGGACAAAAAAGAAGAGCGATTACATCAGATCTTATCGACGACGATCAATATACTTACCGAAAAAGGTGCCGAAAAACTTTCTATGAGAATGGTTGCTAAAAGTGCAAATATATCGCTAAGTAACCTTCAGTATTACTATAAGGATAAAGACCTCCTCTTCATCGCCACGGTTGAATTTTACTTTGAAAGCTGCAAGAAAGAACTTACCCATGCCATTAAGATGTTAACTGAAGGCAGCACCCCGGATAAAGATATTTTCCTGGAAAAAGTACTGAGTATGTTGCTGATCGATAGCAAATCAAGCCATCAAACTTTGATGTTCCAAGAAATATGGACTTTGGCTGCCAGAAACAAAGAGTTGCAAAAAGCTGTAGAAACATATTATAAGACATACTGTATTTGGATGATTGATCTGATCTCTAAATTTTGCAGTAAGCCGGATGAAATTGTAAGTTTCCTTATACCTTTTGTAGAAGGATATACCATTGTTCACAACGTTATTCCTCTTACCAAAGAAAAAGTCATTGAAATGATGCTAAAACTTATTTCAATAGTGGAAAGATAAATTAGGACGAGATAAAAAGTAACAAATATTCCTTTCTATATTTTTGCTTGGATAAATGCCAGAAAAAGGTTTCAAAAGAGGATGCGGAAAATATCGCTTCTCTACCTAACTTTAACTAAATCAAATTTTGACTGGTTATTTTTCCATGATTTTCTTTCTATGATTACGTCCCCAATTTGAAATCGTTAATGTCAATTCCCGCAAAGTTTGCCCATAATCTGTCAGCTCATAAACAACTGATAGCGGCTGGGTATTGGTGACCGTTCGGCTGATTAACTGATTAATCTCCATATCTTTCAATTCTCTGCTCAACATCTTACCAGAAATACCTTTTACTTCACGCAATAATTCAGAATAACGCATGGGCTGATAACATAAACAGGCTATTATGGATACTTTCCATCGTCCTCCGATAACATCCATGGCATCATGGATACACAATATATTGTAACTACATTCTTTAACAGGGTTGTCAATATTTTCTCCAGCAATATTTTCCATAATTCTACAATTTACTAAGATGGTTACCCAAATGTCACCATTACTTTTTGCTACAAAGTTACTAAAAGTCACCATCGGACTATACCTTTGTTAAAGAAAAAAAAGTTTTTACAAAATGGAATTATTACAAGATTTAAACTGGCGATACGCAGTTAAAAAGTATAGCACTGAAAAAGTGGATGAGCAAAAGATAGAATTAATCCTTAAAGCTATTAATTTAAGTGCATCCTCCTGCGGATTACAGCCTTATCGCTTATTTGTGATCTCAAATGAAGAATTAAAACTTAAATTGAAGGCAGATTCATTTAACGGACAGATTGCAGAATCTTCACATCTCTTGGTTTTTGCCGCTTATAATAAGATCACAACGCAAAACGTACAAGATTTAGTTTCTCTGACGGCCGAAGTAAAAAATGTATCAATTGAATCATTAGATGGATTATTTGTCTCCATTGATTCATTTTTTAGAAGTAGAACCGATGAGCAGAACAGACACTGGGCAGAGAAACAAACCTATATCGCATTAGGAACAGCACTTGTTGCTGCGGCTAACTTACGGGTTGATGCGACACCTATGGAAGGTTTTGATGCCGAGCTTTTCGACAAACTGTTAGGTCTTGACGAAAAAGGATTACACAGCACAGTTATTCTTTCTCTTGGATATCGTGATGAAGCAAACGATTATTTAGCGAACACGAAGAAAGTCAGAATACCGTTAGAGGAAATGGTACATACTCTAAACTAAGTTATCTCAAATAGAAAGAGATGTTTATTGAACCAACATCTCTTTTTATCTAGGAAACTTCTTCTTGGTATACTTTATATTTCTGTAATAGCTTTGGCACTAATGTACCTACATGCAAATAGTACCACTCCCATCCTATTCTTGTCAATAGCCTGTTTTCTCACTTTATACCAATGTAATGTCACTGATCATATTCCTCGCAAAACTGGACTTTCTTATGTGTGCGTTAATAATTGATAGATTGTCACCGGGTAGGCTTCTGTTTTATAAGGATAATTCAAAAAATATTTGCCTGTTTTACCCTGAAGGTAGATTTTACCGTATCCCTCGAGTCAAAAAAAATTAGCGGAAAACTAAAATCAGTAATAACTGTTTTAGTATTACTTTTCATAAAATAGGTTAATATAGTAGAAAGCCTTGGGTTCCCAGCCCAGGGCTTTTTCATTAATAAATTCATCAGAGTAATGTTTTACTTCTTCTGGATGACAATCCCGCCAAACCTTGCTTCCTGCACGATGAACTCTTTACCATCGATCAGGCAGAGGAATTCAGATTTAGAGTCATCTTCCCCCAGTACATTGCCGTGTATGTCTTTATAAACAATCTTCAGTCCGCCGGATAGGTCTGTATTGTAAAATTCAAGAAGCATTCGGTCCGGACTGTATTTATCTTTCGATGAACAGATACTGCAGATATATTTGGGGTAACGTGGATTATATTTCACTTCTTTTGTGCAGTTTGAACAGAACTGTTTGACCTCCCCTGCTTTTAAGTTCGGATGGATAAAAACTTTTTCCCAGGCATAGATTTTTTCATGTTGTTCGTAGCTGAGCTCTTTTTCTTTTTTTAGGCTGTTTAAAGTTTCGATCACTTTCCTGGAAAGCACAAAAGGCTGTAGAGATTCTTGCTGATGAATACTTAGAGCAGTGAACCAATTGGTGTCTGCCGTAATTTCTTTCCAGAAATCTTCGATATTTAAAAAGGTGCTAAGCTTTGCCGGAATACTTTCTGACTCTCTTTCATTTATACTGTATCTGAGGATTTCAAAATGCGTTCCAGTGTAGATCAGTTTATAGCGGAAAAGCTCATCTAAAAATGAAATAATCGGTTCATCTTTCTTTAGAATAGCTTTATGAATGGATTCAAGATCGGATAAGCTTAATTTTTCCGACTCTTTGCGCTGGGATTCCTTTTGCAATTTTAAAGTGGTATAATGTCTCTCAAGCAGATTCTCTCTCCTATCCGCTGTAAAAGCAAGGGATTCTCCTGAACTGATAAGCGTTTCCATCTTTGTATCGTAGAGCTTCTCAGCAAAAAAATCATTGTTTCTCAGTTTGTCATGGATCCTTTGGGAGATAAGCCGTAGTTTTCCATCAGGACTGTAGGATTCTTTGAGGCCATAGTCGAAGTATTCCTTATAATCATCGCTGGAAAGAATTTGGAGTGACTGTAGATTTATAAGATACTGCTTTACTTCACACTGTACGCCGGATTTTGAAGAATCCTCTTTGCCCTTGATGGTACTGACCACAAGAAGTCCTGACTCAAAGTCTATAAAAGTCTGCAGGATCTCCCAGCCTTTATCAGGGGAAAGCTCAAAATTACCGTGCTGGCATTTCCTAGGTCTGAAAAAACTGCTTTTTAGGATTTTCATGATCGTTTGTTTGTGCAAAAATAAAAAGAACTTTATTAGGACGTCCCCTTCGGGCGGGCTTTTCTTTACAATCTTTTCAGCATGAAAAGGATTTCCATTGCAATCCCTGACGCGGAAAACAGTTTTAGTACTGTTTTTGTTTCTTCCCGTCAACTTAAAAACCAGAAAATAATTTCTTCGAACCTTTTTTCTTTTCTTTTAGATAAATCCCATTTTTATTATATTTACTGCGCAACTGCGATCAATGTAATTGCATATAAGCTATTATGGAGAGTATTATACCTATTATTGACAGCAATGTCAACTTCACTCCCTTAGTTTTCTATCGAGATTTTCTAAAAAAATTGGCAAATTTTTATAGGGAAAATCCATCTGAAGAAATTGCATTCAGGCTATTCGGAAACGGGGACGACGATATTTACAACTCAAGCTACAGGATAGATCCTATAGCACTTCCTCTGCTATTGAGTATCTTGGAGCAGCTGAGTAAATTTCATAAAAATCCGTTAAGATTATTTTTAAACAATAACCATGCGACAAGTTCTGCCCTTGAATTTCTATACAGGGCAAATTTTTTTAAAACTGCGGGTGACAGGGATTATTACAACCAGTATGGAAACAGTATAATTAGCTATAAAGAAGAGTATCTCGGTTCTTTCAAAGGTAAGGAAATACGAAAAGATCACTTGATCAGGTCTTACAGAAAGGATGATTACTCAAATATTGATTTTCAGATTTACGATGACATTCTTCTACGTGATCAAATAAACTCACTTACTTCCTACTACGTTCAAGATCACTTTCGGGAACTACTATATGATAACCCAAATACCGTTGATTATCAAAACACTTACATCGACATACTATCCGAGCTGATCACGAACGGTGTAATGCATTCGGGATCGACAACATATGCGATGATGTTTGTTGACAAATTCCGGACGAAATTCGCAATTTCTGACAATGGAATCGGCCTAAAAAAATCACTTGAAGCTAAAATTACATTTCCCTTTTATTACAAAAAAGATGATTTTAAAAATTCCATTTCTCACAAAAAAACAGACTTTTCTTCCTATTATGTAGAAAACCTATTAGACATCTTTGAAGCTTTGTATTATTCCTCTCTTAAGGAAAGGGAAGGGATTCTTGATTTGATGCTAAATGTAGTCATTAACTCTAACGGTTACTTTAGACTTCACACTGAAAATTGCCAGATCATCATTTCAAATAGATTCAAATACATCTCAAAGCTTCATGAAATTAGACAACGGATATTAAATCTTCATAACATAAATGAAATATCTAACATGGAACAGTCTGATTTCAAAAATAGCATCAGTCAATACAAAAAACTGATTATGGAAGTTTTTGAGAATATGTTTAATACTGCAATAGACTACTATACTGAAGAGACAAAGTTTTCCTCCATCCGATTTTTTAATGTGAAATTTAAGGGGGTACATATTGAAGTTGAAATTCCTAACACGTAAATTATGATAATATCCAAATTAGACACTGGAAGTTTTATTTATTATAACTTACATGCTGAGGAAGTTATAACATCAAACTTTATAGAAGATATAAACTTAGGCATTTACTGCGATAGGCTCCAGTCAATCACAATGGAACGTGTAATTGCCGATATTAGAGCTAGTATTGCGGTAGGTTCCAATATTGCTTTTGATTTTAGAAAGTTAGAAGCAATCCAGTCCAATTTAAATACTTACTTTACAGAACTTAGAACAGAGGGATATAAAATTGTCTTTATAAATATTACCCGTGAGATAGTATTAGCATTGGGCTATGATTTTTTTAAACACCTAGATAATAGAGCGGCGGACATAACATTTTTTGATAAGATTACACTTGATCCGAGAATAAAAGAAGGCTATAAAAGATTCTATTTTTATGAAAGGGATAATAATTTTTATCCGGACGACTTTAAAATTGAGGATACTTTTAAAGAGTTCTTTAAAACTAGCTTAATTCCTTACTCCGATAAACATGAAGAACAACATACGTCTTCATTTGTTTATCTGACATCATATATAAACGTTAAGAAATTTATTTCGCACGAAAAATCACTATCTATGTATGCGATATATCTTCTTGCAGCCAATATACTGAAAGAATGGCGTAAAGACGGTCCCATTCCATTTTATTCAAAAGAAGATAAAGAAAAACAAGACACTCCAATATTAGTGTGCCAGAGCTTGAATAGCGCATACATTGTTTCGATTTTATCTAACTTACTTAAGCTAGATGTTTTGATTCTAGACAAAATAGGTCCTATCAATAAACTTTACAATTCTTTGGACAAAAACATCATTGAAAACAAAAATTATATTGTAGTATCAGATCTGGTCTGTCTAGGAACAGAGGTTAAGATCGTAAAAAATATTATACAATTTCTTGGTGGTTTTTACTTAGGTAATGTTTCTCTCATAAAAACTGAAACCCTTAAAAAAGCTCATATAAAACGTAAAGATGCGACACTGGCCATTTTTTCAATTGATAAAACAAATTACAAAGAATTAAACTACCAAATTAAAACTGATTTATCGGATGAATGATCTAATATTACATTTTTCAGATTTACATGTTTCTGACCAAAAGGGCGTTATTAGTAAGGCATATACAGACACATATCTTACTTTAGATGAAGACAAAAATGCAAATTATATAAACCACATCTTAGACAAAATAAAAGAATTATCTTTCAAAAAAAGGTTTTTAGTTATTACTGGAGATATATCCAATATTGCTGAAAGTAGAGAATTTGACGCAGCTGAGAAAATAATTCGTCTAATAATGGACGAACTCAATATAGATCCGAAACAGATACTTCTTATTCCTGGAGATCATGACATTCATAGGCATACCGTAACTGCCTATTATATTGAAGATAAGCATATCTCTGAAATTCAGAAAGTCAAATACAACAATTTTAACAAACTATATTACGCGATTAAAGGTGAGCACTTTGATTCCGAGCGACTTATATTTGACCATTTTATAGTTGACGAAATGGTATTCCTTGCAGTAAATACCAATTTTAATATAATGAATCAGGGAGGTACGGGATACCTTCCGACCGGACAATTTGAAACAGAACTTAAGAAATTCAAGGAAGCCTATCCAAGACATGAACTGATTCTTTGTCTTCATCACAATTTAGAAGGTGAGTATGAAGTATCCTGCCATGGACAATGGGATCCTGAAAACAAAAAAGATCTCGTGACAATATTTGAAAGGCATAATATTAAATGTATTCTAAATGGAAATGAACATACACCAAATTCCAAATATTTGGCAGGTCGTGAGGAAATAATTACCAGTGATGCAGGACCTATCTCTGCGAAAACTTCCATCAGTGCATCTTTTAAAATATACGAGATAGATCAGACCTTAGGTAGCTTGAATATGATAAATAGGGTGTTTGGACTTCATTCTGTAAAGGGACAGAGGGAAGGGAATTATGGAAATTGGATCGAAATTCCTGCAGATGGAATAAAAAATACTGATTTTAAAAACTTCTTGCTTCGTAAGCCTCCCGTTGCCTCGGAAGTTGGCCCAACAGATTTCTTACCAGATGATGAGCCAGATTCATTACCAGCTCTAAATGTTTCACCAAGTCAAAAAATCGCTAAACAGGACGTACAAGAAAGCGAGCAGTTGGTGGAAGAAATAAAAATCTTACATAGTCAAGCACAAACACCAAAGATTATTTATGAAGAATCTTTGGTGCAAAAAAAATTGTACAGCATCATTAAAGAAAAGAAATTATTTCATCAGGGACATTTTCATTGGAGCGAAACTTCGCGGGCACATAACTGGATCGATATTGCACGACTTCTTGAGAACAAAGAGGATTTATATTTTGCGCAAAATGCCATTATTGACGTTTTAGAAAAAATGAATCTTATTGAAGGAACAGACCTAATAATCGGCTTGGGGTATGAAGGCAATATGATCGCTAGCAAGACATCTATAAAACTTCCTGTACCGTACACTTATATGCCTTATTCTTATAGGTGGCTCGATCATAACAAATTTGAAAATGATCTTCATTACGATAATGAGGATAAGAAATACAAAAAAGTAATACTAATTACCGATGTTGTTAATGATGGCCGAACGATCAGAAGGCTTGTTGGTAGAGAAGACAGAAAGAAAGAATTCTTCGATAATGTCGAAAAAATAGTTGTTGTATCACTTTTTTATACTGGACATCAAGAACTAAATAACGATATTCTTAATTATAATAGTTTACCAGAGGATCTTAAGGATGGGGATGAAGAGGTGAATAATATAGAATTTTACACGGTGCAGCAACTTAAGATTGAAAAATGTCCTTATGGCGATGATTATAAAACCGAATGTTTCATCTTAAGAGACAATTTACATTGTGTCCACAAGTTCTACACGGAAGAGTAACTTATAGACTATGGACCATGATACGATTGCTCGGCTGATAGAAGCTGAGCCTGATACAAGAAAAAAGTTCGAGATATGGAGTAAGAACTATGATATATTAAGGTGTAATGGTAGGATTTTTACCAGAGATACAGACGGTAAAGAACTGAAAAGAATTTATTGCTGTTGTGAAAATTGTAAAAAAGATCCACAAAATGCTTTACATTCCAATCTTTTTCGTGAATTCTATAACCGAAGCTTTGACGAACTCCAAGACGAGCTTGAAAACCAAAAGGACTATGGTAAGAAACTAAAAATATGGGTCGATAGGTTTGGTATAGATTATTGTGTGATATACAGCGATCCAGAACGAAATAAGGAACTTTCGATTATTCCCCAATCCAATTCTCACCAGGAGATATCAACTTATAATAACATGCAGTATCGCCTTTGGAAAGATCATTACTTTGGGCCATTGGCAAAAGGAAGAGTTTCCGCAAGCGATCTTCAATCAAGAATAAAATCATATAATGATCAGTTGAGTAAATCCCCATTTGCGGATAAGATCCTGGAAGATACCAAAAAACAATTGTTGGAACAATATAGTACGAAAGCAAGTCCTTCCGTTAAAGTTTATTTTGATAATTTAATTCTTGGTAAACCCCTGGACTTTGAAGATAAGGTATTGGATGTTCCTGAACTAATTAACTATATAGAAGCCAACGAAGCATACCTTTTTTATTGCTACTTACATAAAGATAATATGATTCTAAAAGACGTTTTTTTGATTCATTCCGCAGATGTAATAGCGGAAACCGACAACGGAATGACCTGGGGCCAAATTGCGAAGTTTTTTACAATGAAAGCTGTAGCCAACAATGTTGATATTCCATATTCTGATAAAAATTTCATGAATCTCACTGATTCTCAAGGGAAGAAAATACCAAATAAAAGAGTAGCATTTGTTGCGAATCTAAGGGCATTTAATCCAGAGCAACAATTCCAGATTATAAACGAATTATGCGATACATATCCAGCTATTCCTGGAGTTATGGCTCTTAAACAACAACTTATTTTAGATTACAAGGAACTGCGCCAAAATTCCACTTTGGATGAAAATCGGGAAATGATTGAAGAAGTTAAGGGGCTTCTAAGCGACTATCCCCGCGCCGAAGCACCTTACAATTCCGCAATTGAAAAATTTGAAAAAGGAATCTATGAACGTAATGCGCTTGATGACCTACGCTTGAGCCTTGAATTACTGGTTAAAGAAATCCTGTCTAGTAATGCTTCGTTAGAGAATCAGCAGGCAGCTCTAAAAAGACACCTTGCCTCAAAAGGAGTTGTACCTGAAATGGCTAACATGATTTGGGCAACAATTGACAACATTACAAAATATCAGAACAGATATGTTAAACACGATGATAACGTAGGTAGAAAAGACAGTGAAATGCTATTTGACATGACAACTACAATACTAAAACAGATAATTAAGGCTTCATCCCACTAAAAATTTTCTTGGTTGAGGTGGATACTATCATTTAGGGTTCCATTTAAACGAACAATAAAACATTATGCTCCCCTCCTATACTGTTTATAATAAATGTTTTAGAGTGAACAACACAACGTAAGTGAGTCAGGAACTAGTTCCTGACTCAGTTGTTTTTAACTTGTCAATGTTCTTCTTCAGAAGGTTCTCCATACCTCAGAAACTGCTTTATGATGGTTTAAATATCTATACCCATCGTGGTTGGCCGGCCAGTTGTCATTGAAGTAAGTTTCAACCTGTTTAAAATTGGGATGCGATGCCAGGATATTCCTTCCTGCAAAAACAAGGTCTCTGTCATTATTCAGATTGTACCATTTCATAATGGGCAGCTGCACGATTGGAAACTTGATGTGTGCCCTTATAAGTTTGCTGCCGATCTGTGATCCTGCAGTGACCAGGGTAATGTTTTCAAACCCTGTCCTGTTTTCATCCTGTGAAAAAAAATCATAGCACAGCAATGACCCTAAACTATGGGCATAGATTATGTCAGGTCTATGGGATGAAATATGCTCCCGGAGCTCATCCCATAAAATTCTTTTTAGCTTTGCATCCTGCAGGTACTCCACCACCATATCAGGGTAGTCGTCCATCCAGTCCTTTATGGTCATCATCTTATTACTTCTCCTCTTAAAGAGAAAATCAAGAAAGGTCTTACCGATAAATTTCGCATAGTCAACCACACCGGCATCCTGATTATCAAAGTGGCTGTCAAACTTCATGAACCTGATATTTTCATCATTCCTGATATCAAGATGCTGTTTTAGTGCGTTACGCCAGTTTTCCGCCCAGCCGGGGATATTTTCCATGGTGAGGTCCTGTCCTCCTATTCCATGTATGCACAAGATTCTTGGTCTTTCCATATTTCAGTTGTTAGTTTATGACAAAGATTTGGATGATGCACTGATGCCTACACTGAGGATCAGGTGATTCGGGAGTCTGGTGATTTTTTTTCCATTGATCACAAGCTCTTTATCCTTAAGCTGTAGATCTTCGGTTGTCACTTTTTCCTTTTTACTGTTTCTTTCTTCGAAAATAACATAGATACCATCTCTAAGGAATGCTCCGCCCAATAAGGGGGCTATATCCAAGGAAGGCATTTCATTCCATATATGATCGTCTGCGTTTTTTCCGAACGCTTTGATTATTCCGTCAAAAAGCTTTGTTGCAAGATTTAAATAAGGGATGCCGTTCAATATATCCAGCGTTCTCATCTCCGGTACTGAATCGATCACTTTTTTTACTTTATCATAGTATACGTCCACGTCTTTATCTACTTCAAACAGATCAAATTTTAAATTAACAAAGTCAGTAAAGAGTACATTCTTAAAAATTCCTTTATGTAAAAATCCCGGCGCGTAATTTCCGTCCTTTACCTTAAAATCAATAGCAACGGTGACTTCATTTTTGCTTACAGCCGTTGAATTGGGATCTAATGTGTTGATGGAAACTTTGAAAAGCCCTTCTTTGGTGCCTCCTAGAAAATCCGGAAGGTGATCATTGTAAAATGCCAGCACATCTACTTTCAGTGCTTTGACTGCACTCTCAGGCACGGGAAGACTTCTCAGCTTTCCGCTGCTTGCGGGTATAATGGTATATTGTTTGCCCTGCTCCTGCCAGGAATCACCTCCAAGATCAAGAAAGGCAAGCTGTAGCGAACTCTGAGCCGATTTATCAAGATCCGATTCCACAAAAGATGGCGCGTTTACTGTTTCAAAATAGTTATTTATAGCATCCAGATAACCCTGTCCTATGTTTGGAGACTTTTTATCAGCTGTCGATTTGAGAATACTGCGACCTACCTCCACTGCAATTTTACCTACAACATAGTTTAGATCATTGACATCGACCGCTCCACCCTTGTGATGAAATCCTGCAACATGAAGCCATTCATGAAGCCAGTGTGCGGCCAGCGAAAGTGAATCGCCGGAGGTCAGCCAATAATCAAAAAAAAGTTTGTTTGTGTTGATCATAGGACTTGGAGGATACACAACCCCAACCACCCTGCGCTTTAGTTCCTCGACATTTATCGAAAGATTCACAATGCCGTCGGCTGTAGATTTCCATTCTTTCCCAGTCTGGATAACTTCGATCACTTTCTCATTACCGACTTCCTGCGCCCTTCCGTGCTCATCAAGTAGAACGCAATGAGAAAATTTGGCTGTACTTATCGCCGAAAGGAATTTTTTGTGGTTAATGATTTCTGCCAGTAGAGATACTGACTTTTCTGCAAATTCTGTTTGCTGTGCTGTAGACCCTGGATAGGTAAACTGATCCAGCGCAACGTTTGTTGTTAACTTACTCATAAATATGGCTATTAGCTTAATGGTTTACTAAATATAACATAATTATTGATCACATTTTTTATTTATGACATTAATTAATAATTATTTAATAGATTTCTACTGTCCTATTGGATAGCGTTTTAAGCTCAATGATTATAAGCCATATGCCTAGCGAATACATTTAGATTTTCAGGTACCCTAGGCTTTCGCTTTTAGCTATCTTCCAGAGAAATGTTCGGTTCATTCTGCCTGAATACCGGACTCCTTAACCGTTGAAAATAGCGGTCATGTTTTAGTGATTAACTATTTTTAGGATCAGGTATTGGGCAATAAAAACAATTTCCTCCTCATTTCTTTTACATCCGGCCAGACATTTCTTTTATATTCGCTCAGATAAGAATCGTTTAAAAATTTGGTAAGAGCTTCGCCATCGATAGTTTTGGATCGATCAATAAATTCTCTGAGAGTCAAAAGGACCTCTAATAGCTCTCTATTTGAAAAGATATTGACCAATAATTGTATCGAAATCAAATTATAATGTTGTGGCGCCACCTGCAGAACACCTATAAGCCTGTCAAAAGTACTACTGAAAGAAATCATGTCCCCCTGATAATAGAATTGATTTATTTTAAGAAAGAACTCTTCGGAAAGAAAATATTCCCCGGAGGGCGGACCTTCCTGCTCGTTAACAAGATCAGCCGCAAGTCCGGCAAGGTGGAGCAAACAGAACTGGTCAAGTTCTAAAAAAGCTAAATCTTTTGGCTGTTTCAAATATTTATACACCAGACCGCCATCAGAATTCGGATCAATGGTTTTGCCATGCTCAGCATCAATCGTCACAAAGTGCAATCGCGCAAGATCACTCATCAGAAAGCATACAATGACGTGTCCCGCTTCATGGATAGCAATATCATTAAATTCAGTAAATGGCATAAATTAATTTTTTAGAAAATTATTAGTTTAAAAGATGGGAAGTTAAAATATCCACTTGTCTTAAGTTTTGCTGTAAAAACGTTTTTCTGTTGCTATGGCGTCAACGGATATGTTTTAGCTGTAAAAGTGTTCTTAGGGCTTCCGAACATATTATGTAAACTTGTCCAGAATTGTGAGGGTTCGTATTCTTTTCTCCAGATTCTTCCTGTTCGTGTCGGAATCTTGTAAATCTTGGATCGCAGCAATATACAGGATTTTTTTGCCCTGCTGATACAGACATAACATAATCGTTTATCCTCTGCTAGAGCGCTTGGATTATCCAGATGCTTGTAAAATGGGAAATTTCCTTCTTCCATTCCCAGCATGATCACCGCTTCAAACTCAAGTCCTTTGGAACTGTGACGTGTTGTGATGGTTACCTGGTCCTCAGGAACGCCAAGATTCGCAAATCTTTTTATACTTGCATTTTTTAGGTTCAGAAACTCTGCTTCCCTTAACAGGTGGTCCAAATTCTGGTTTTCATTGGGATATATTTCCGAATCCTCAAGCGTCTCCTTAAGTCTCAACTTATCAATAACATAAGATAGCCACTGAAAACAATCACTTTTAGAGCAACCATTGTTTAGCACCTTGTAAAACTCTGTCTTCAGCCTGATTTCCTCCCAGTTTTTTCGGAAATCATTATGGGCTATTATGATCTTGTTTCTCCATACCCTAAATAAATCATCAAAGGACTGCGCATTTCTATCATGACTCCATAACGCGCAATCCTGAAGCCAAACCACAACCTCACTATTTTCAAAACTCCAGTTCACAATAAAAAATGGAATGTCCCGAGCTCGTAAATATTGAGCCATACTGTGAATATTGGGATTAGAATTGATAATTATACCGATTTCGTTTAAAGAAATATTTTTCTTTAACAGATTTGGGATAACTTTCTCCGCCACGATCCGAAATTGCGGTTCCAGTTCCTCATCGCAGCTGATAAATGTAAAATCAGCCACCTCTTCCTGCCGATTTCCTGAAATATACCGTGGATAAGGAGGTAGAGGTCCAAGAGCCTCTATTGAGGCATCGATAATATGCTGTGAACTCCTGTAATTAGAAACGAGTTCTATCTTTTTAATATGGTCACTTTCGGAGAGTTCCTCCAGAAAATCAGGATATCCTCCGTTGAACCCATAAATAGACTGATTGGTGTCCCCTACCGCATACAACCGGATATCCGCGTTGAAAACCAGTTCAAGCACCATTTCATGGAGTGCTTTTCCCAGATCCTGATATTCATCCACCAGGAGCCAGGGGAACTGACTCCGCAGGGTTTTTCTGACATACTCCTGTTCATTGACTATTTTCGCAGATAGGTTGATGATATTGATAAAATCGATATACTCGGTCTGCCCTATTTTCTTTTCATAAAGTTCTGCAGCCTTGGCAATCTGCGGTGTAGATCCCAAAAAAATGTTGCTCCGCCCCCTTAAGGTGAGTGATCTATGTTTGTTGATATCAGCGAGTGGCAAAGTTTTATGATCTGTAATTTTCAGTTCCTTTAACACAGAATGGTACAGACTGCTCTTTACATCATCGGGAAGTATCTTTATCGGAAATTTCACATTATACTGCGGATAAAGATGTGCAAATGGCTGGATCACATAAAGTAGGCTGAAACTATGTACTGTGCCTATAAAATCTTTACTGCTTGGTGTATAGCCATATTGCTTTAATCTTTTTCTGAGTTCCCTCACAGACTCACGGCTATAGCTTATGCAGGCCAGCCCCGCAGGTTTATGAATATAACTTTTGGCAAGTGTAACAGCTTTTAACGTCAAAATTCTGGTCTTGCCGCTTCCAGGCCCCGCAAGTATGACAGAATTGTTGTTGGAGCAATAGGCCTCATATTGCTTTTTATCCCTTTTTATCAGTTCAAGATCGTGAAAAAACAGACTATTCATAAGAATCCTTAATCTTTTTAATTATTTCTTCTATACAGTCCTGAACGTATTTGGGCACCAACTTCATCGTAAGCTCTGATGTCAGCCGCTGGGCAAAACGTCCTTTGCTGATTTCACTCTCGATCCTTGCTAACGCACCCCAAAAATCGCCGCTGTCCAGACGGTTTTCGAAATTCTCCTGCATTTTTTTGCCACCTGATTTCAGATCTCGGAAAATAGATTTGATGATGTCCAGCCCGGAGTCCCCGCAATTCTCCATCATGTCGACTTCCAGTGTGTAATATCCAACGAAGCACCCATAGTCATTTAATTCTAATTCATCAGAATTTTCCTTTGGCTGTATACCTAGATCATGTAGGATTTTATTGATATTATCGAGCCCTGCCCACCCGAATTCTTTACTTCCCTCCGTTTCCATTATGTGATTTACTCTTTTTCTCACTTTTACTCCTTCATCTTCAAATTCGTGCACCTCATAGTAATCTCCATCGGTACATACCACCCAGGGAATATCTAAAGCCTGAAGCAATTGAATGTAGGGCTTAAAGTTTGTGGAATTGATATTGCAGACCACAATCCCATAATTATCCAGCGGTTCATCCATCAGTTCTGCAGCCGCGGGAATGATATATTCCTCTGTAATGCCCTCCACAAGAATAATACCCTTACCAAAGTAGATTTCACCCCGTTTGGCATCAATGTAACGTTCAATATCATTTTTCTCCCCTTCACTCAAAGACAGTCTGTTTGTTGAATATGCCTTGCTATCAAAGTCTACTTTCCTTATATGAACAACATACTCAAGCGGAGTAATCGATGCAAGATGCGTCGAATGTGAAGTGAAAATGACCGAAGTGTTGCTGGTGTGTAGTACCTCCCTGTAGATCAGTCGCTGTAGTGTCGGATGCAGATGGGCTTCTGGCTCTTCGATAGCCAAAATGGTAAATGGCTGATGCCTATAGTTATGCTCATCCATAAACGCATACAAGAGGTCCGAATCTTCTTTTGCTATCTCATCTGTTAAAATATATTTATCCTGCTCGCTTCTATTGTAAAGTTTAGTTAAGATTTCACCGCCTTCATTAGTCAGTAGTTCATTAAACTGCTCTTCTTTAATAACAGGAATTACCGTTTTGTCTTTCAGCAAAAGCAGCATTAGCGAAATATAAAGTAAATTCGCAAGCCCTAAACTTAGTTCCGAAACTGGTCTTTCTTCAATTCCCATGTAGACCTGAAGGCTGTACAGTAGCTTTTCGGTATCCATGTCAAATGTTCTAAACGTAATTTCATTATCCGTCTGAAGCCCCGATAAATTAGCAAAACGACTGGTAAGGGCCTCCTTTATATGCACAATCTCGTCCAGTTCCAACAGACCCTCTGCAGCATCTTTCAGATCCCCTGCTATCTTCTCAAGATCTTCTTTTGAAATTTCATATTGCTTTACAAGCTTGTATAAAGGTGAGTTCCTATTGGATTTCAGTTCCCTTTCAACATCCCTTAAAGCTTTTATAACATAGATATTTATAAAGCTTCGATCTTCATGGGTAAACTTTTTGTCTTCCATATTACCTTTAAAAATCTGATATTGGTAATTAATGATCTTACCAAATTCATTTCTTTCGGGAGCAAACCGGTATGTGATTTTCAATGTTGGCGGATCGTCAGATATAACCGCATCTGCAAACTGCGCAACAAGCTTACTGTTGTGCTCATAATTGCGGATCTCTAAACTGATTTCTATTTCTGCCCCGTTCTCCATTGCATCTTCGATGCTTTCATGGAAATCATCCTCGCCCATCTGCCGGTCAGAATCGGAAAATTCCTTGTCCAAGATCAGCTGGATAGCCCTTAAAAAATTGGTCTTTCCAACATTGTTTTCTCCGATTATAACTTGCTTCTGATCCAGAAAAACATTTGCATCTAAGAAATTCCTGAAGTTTTTAATGTGTACTCTCGAGATATAAGGGTTTTTGTGCGTTAACATACAGTTAGATTATTAGTTTTGATTACATCACATTATTGATGCGATATGGCTACTGCAATTTAATAATAAATTAGGATTTTGCATAGATCCTCCCTACCCAGATCTTAAGGTGTTTCTACTTTTTATACCGAAAATCTGACCTGCGCTTCAAATAATTGCTTGGTGAACTTACTTCCACCTTCGTTTCATTTTTTCAATATTGATCTAACATTAAAAATTAAGGAAAAAGTTTAATAGAACAGATCAAAGCAAAGTAAAATCGCGGACAGACTTCCCTACATACGCCTCTTTAACTCCATTCCTTAATTCTATTCGGAAAGATCAATCATCATATGATAAATCTGGATTTTCCCATTCTCGCCATGATAGGTCTTGGCGAGTTTTAAATGGGCAACATCAGTATAATCTTTTGATAAATCAATGAAGAGTTGATTTTTGTCAAGCTTAAATTTCTCCTCAAAATCAACGTCTGCTATATCTGTTTTATATGATTCCCAAGTGTGATCAAATTTCTGTGGTTGTCCTTTAAAGTAAATGATCATATAGTAACGCTCGAGACTGTTATTATACCCAAATATCTTTTGTATGTGCTTTTCGACTACAGACTTTTCCTTCCCTTTTAAAATCAGGCCTTCCAAAAGGGCAATCTCAATATTACCTGCCTCAATCGTTATATCCGCTTCACCTGCGTTGATTCCAGTTGGGGATTTTCCAGTTCTAGGCTGATCAGTTATACTCCAGCCCCATACTTGGAATCGTAATTTTAATGTCGCTAAAAATAGATCATTGTATCGATCTTCTTGTGGATTTTTCTTCACCGCATCCCGTTTCACGGTCATAACTTTCGCAGCCTGAATAAGTTCATTGAAAACAAAGTCGTTCAGGTTCCGTTTGTCATTGACTATATCCGGAGTTATGGAAGGTAGGTCAGTAGCAGCGATACTTCTGATATTGACCAACGTATTTTTAAAGGCCCCTAAAAGACCCGTTGAGACAGAAGCCTTCTCCAGTTCTCTTAAAAATAAGGGAACCGATTTACCTTTTAGTTCGATAGATTCTATTGATTTCTTCAGATAAGCAAATGCAGTTTCATGCAATTTCATGCCAAGGTAGTAATTGTAAATCAGTGGAACTATTTCTTCGTCATGTAGGTAAGCTTTAGAAAGTAGACCAATATGCTGGGCTAGTTTTTTTTGATCATTTACATGTGCATAGTAATGAAGCTTATTACTGGAAATTGCTTCGCTCAGCTCCGATAACTTACTTGAATTTGATTCTTTTAGGTTTTTGGTGAATTCTTCCCATTGTTGAAAGGCGGCGCCTAACAAATCCATGTCGCCATCTTGGATAGCTTTTAAAGTCTGTGCCCTATACAAATGAAATGCATATCGGGGTTCATCATCATGGCTGGAGCTAAGGGAGTGAAAAATGGAGATTGCTACATCATACACTTTTTCGTTATAAAGCTTATGCAGACCGGTAAAGAACTTCTTTAAAACTTCACCTCTGTTGTTATCCTTGGAATTAATTATGTAATTGGATTTGGGAATTTCTATTTCAGCGATCTTTTCAGGATCATTTTCTTTAAATGCCAGAAGAAGATCCACATTAAATAACATAAAAACTAGGTTGTCATCCTCTCTTCCAACTTTTTCCAGATGTTTTTGAATTCTTAAAATTAATGGTTTTGCCAATTTCCAGTGTGATTCGGAATTGACTGCTTCTATAAGGGTATCTTGTAGAACTGTCACTGTACGGCTGCTTTTTATATATTCCTGGATTTCTATCTCCGAAATTCGTTTGGAGACAACTTTTGCAAGGTCTTCTGATTCCAAAATATTGATAGCAGTCAACATGCAGCCGATATCTACGCTGTGAGCAAAGAAATCTTCGATCAATTCTCCTGCTTTTACTTCAGTCAAAAAGTTGAGCGATCGAAACAGTAAGGTACGTAGGCTCAGATAATATTTGTCCTCTCCATAAGTGTAAAAATTCTCGTCAAAAATATTCACGCGATCATCTTCGAGCTGATCTACCGAATACTGAGTAGAAATCTCTCCTATAAAATTTTCAAGCTTTCTCAATGTACCTCTAACGGGCAACTGCTCGATTTCAAGCTCATTTTTCCTCACATGTATCGAACTAAAAGCTAAGAAAATTGATTTTGCGAAAATCTTCAGTTTATCTTTTTGTTCTTTATTCTGATCGTCGTAGATGCTTTTTTTTGCGTCAAACCTTAAGGTTTTATGGAATTGTATTTTAAAACTTGAGAGCTTATTTCTATTTTCAAATAATAAAAAAAGATATCCCCAGTCAATTATTTCAAATCCAAATAAATTCAGTGAGCGACTCACCTTTTTTGTTTCTTTTCCCCGACCAAAATAATCTACCACCTCGATTTCTTCGATAGCATAATAATCCAAAAGATATTTGTACAGTCTATCTATAAGTTCATTGGACTTTTCCCGGATTTGATTTTTCTCACGCTCATATATTTCCCCCTCAGCAAACCGCAGATTGCATAATCGCAGCACTTCGACACTTACATCAAGAAAACAGCGATCAAGTGAGAGATAATGATGACGACTATCTGGGCTCTTATACTCATACAGCAGATAATCCAGCATTTCGGGTAACATTGATATAATCATTCTAGGTGAAATATTATGTCCATTATTTGTCCCACTGTATCTTTTAAAGGTTAAAAGTTGCAAAATTTGATCATAACGCTTCTTCGCAGCATGATGCCTGACGTAATTGTTGTTCCCTTTGTAACTGAATACATTCTTAGCTGTGTCAATCAATATCTTGACGATACAATCGCCTTTCGAATTACTTTCATATTG
The DNA here is from genome assembly GCF_024808035.1 of Sphingobacterium sp. BIGb0116. Lineage (NCBI taxonomy): Bacteria > Pseudomonadati > Bacteroidota > Sphingobacteriia > Sphingobacteriales > Sphingobacteriaceae > Sphingobacterium > Sphingobacterium sp. BIGb0116. The sequence goes on from NZ_JANUDT010000015.1 coordinate 60,388, forward strand.
TAAGTTTGAAAACAGATCCAATATCAGGTCAAATGATTCAAAAAATAATTCGTTAGTGATTTTATATTTTTCTTCATTTTTTTCATGCCAGTACTCTTGCTTTTTCAAGAATACCTCATCTACTGGTATCTTGTCAATAAGCCGCAGAACAGAAGGTATCAATTCACTTTCATTGAGAAGATATGGCAAAACATAGGCGAAGTTTTCAGCGATATCATTATAGAGTATCCACAGTAAAAAGGGTCTGGAAAGGTCCTTAAGAATCTTCGGAACTTCGCTATATTGTTTCTGTTGACTTGAGAGATTCTTTAAATACAGCCCCAGTAACAATGAAGAGAAGACTCTGGTTCTCTGATAGAAAAAAAGATCATCATGCTGTCTTCCTGCATTGACAACGCTGTTTATAAAATTGTAGGTACTACTATAATCAAAACTTATATTGGGTATTTTTCCGTCGATTTCTATATGATGATAGTTTAGTGCATCTAACCATATCTTCTGAAAATCATGCTCGCTTTTTAGCAGATCCTCTTCCCTGGTTAGATACTCAACGGCAAATTTACTTATTTGATCATATTCTGCCGGAGCTAAAAAATCAGTCATATCAACACCGTACATTTTCATGCGGATGAGCAGCTTCGCGTAATGCTGAAATTCCTCAAATGTGTTATCTTCGGAGATTAGTATCCACAGGGTTGCTGCAATTTCATTTTTGAGGGATTTCAGATAATTATGGTCTGTCCAGTACAGTTCTCCTTTGTTCGTGTCCTCTTCCAGAATTTTTTTTCCTGTTAAAAATTCAGTGGAAATCTCCCTAGGAGCATAAGATTTAAGGATACTATCCAGCACACTTCTTGCGATTGTTAATTTTGCATCCTTAAAATACCGGTCATAATACATCCGCAAACAGTTTACTAGATTTTCTTTGCCTGCGGGTAAATCCAACCCCTTACCTTCTGCTTCACTGTATCCCACCTTCCATATAAAGTGTTTAACGACCACAGGTAAAACAACCTCGCCGGAAATCAATCTAATCCAGCTAATTTCCTCAAAGTCTTTAATTGTTATTGTACTGTCATTAATTAAATTGAATTCTACGATGATATTTTCAAATTCTCCTTTGCTGCGGTCAATGTATTTTAAGTTTAATATTATATGGGAGAGAATATACGACAGATTATACCGAAGGTTCTCGCGTTTAATATTTGTATTGATATGTTCGTGATAAATATTGTTCTTAGAACTCAAGTATTTTATTTTTTCACCAAGAGCCATAATCCGATCTTTTGAAGCGTAGTCAATCTGAAATTCCATATGGGATTAAAATGGTTAAAAGCATTTAAATATAGTTCTTTTATTAGTTTCCTAAAAGAATATGGTTCCCATAATTTCTGTTATTTTATGACCGCAAAAGATAATTTACTAAAGACCTTTCCTAGTTACTTTTACGGGAAAACTACGGATATTGAGTTTACCAATTACGATGATGAGGTAACAAAAAGTAGAGCTTCATTTTGAGTATCAAGGCTAGCCAAAACATTTTTTGGCTAAATCTAAGAAAGTGAAGAATATATCTTGATCTGACCGGTAATATAAACACCAAATATTAAAATATCAGTTTAGCAATGCTTTTGGGGACATCCTTTTATTAAGAAGTTATTATTTAATCTTTATTTATTTTTAGATGAACTTTTTACAAAAGATAAGAAAGTTTGGTGACTTAAGTCATTAAACCAACTAATTGTATCCTTACATTTTGTTATTTCTTCATCTGTAATAGTAAATGAATTGGAATTTTTGGGATGGGTTATTCTATTTCTTACTTCAATAGATTCGAGAAGATTACTCCATTCTTTTTTGCCGAGTTTTAGGTCGATTTCGGAATTAAATAATCTGTTTAGTATATTGAATGTGAATTTAATATTATCGGTAAGTTTTAAAAATTTAGTTGTAGTTTTTGCCTTACCATTATTTCCTAGCTCATACGACGCCTCCTTAAGCAAAACAAATTCTTCAATGGATATATATCTTTTTCCCTCTTGAGGTTTCGCTTTGAGACATACATCTTTTAGAATTGAAATAGTTCCTTCAATGCAAGAAAAAATGCTTCTAATATAAGTTCTTCTAGCAAATTGTGATTCTGGATTGTTCTCTAAAAAAGTCTCAGCATCACCTGCATCTTCAAGTAAAGAACCTAGGGATTGCTTTATTTGTCCAATTGTCATTTTAATACAAAATTTTTAATTCTTTTGATTATAAAATTCAAATATAAGAATTTGTCAAATGGAAACTATTCTCTTAAGGAGCACTAAAATCTATTATTACTGTACTTCCCAGTTTTATCAAGCTTTAATAATATACATTAATTCTTAACCTATTTTTATAGTCTTGATGTCTTGATCTAATTGTTTGTGTTTATTTAATGTCCCTGCACCGGCCTTGGTACATTGTGCAAGAAATTTTTATCTATTCTGGGCAGGGACATGTTTTTAGTGTTTAATGTTTGGGCTTATAATGATTGCTATCCATTTAGCGGTCTTGATTCAATGATCAAAAAATGCCCCACTCTATTTTTGATCACCCATTTCCCCTCACGTTTAACATAGTAATCCTCGCATTTTACGCTGTAGTCCGACAAGATATTCTTCCCTTCTACTTCCCTTACCATCTTGATCTGGCTGAATGATATACCGCTCGCCGTATCACCGTCGATATTGACCGTATGCTGTCCGTTTATGGTAAAATAGGTCTTGACCTGCGCTGCATGCATATTGAAATCCCGCTCCATATTATCCCTTCCCGATACGTCGGCAACCAGATTTCCGCCCATATAGACCTTATAAGTCACGTCCTCTGCAAACAGCTGCATGACCTCTGCAATTTTCCACTCATCGCTCAAATAGGCATAATTGTCGATTAGATCTCTCAGCTCCTGTTTTTCTTTTAAAATTTCTAATGTCATAATGAATTGTATTTATTGTTATAAAATTTGTTTTCGTATGATTTTTAAATTCAATTTTTTCTCTTCAGAAAAGGTGTTATACTTTCATTTTAGATCGGTTCCTTTTCTTTGTTTTTAATGATTGCGCATCATTTAGACTTTTATCGTTTTTACTGTCTGATGGTTCAAAAGTAGATCATATCGGGTCTTATTTCATGACTTGTTACCTAAAGGTTAGTGGCTAATAAATAGGTTATAAAAAAGCTTTGATTATGGCACTGAGTGTAATAAAACGGTTATAAAGCCTTTCCAAAGGTGTCAGAGGCTAAGATTTATTGGGCTACTTTAAAAGGACTATATGGAAGAATTATGGTAAATTTGCTTACAATTTATTAGCAGTTACTAAAAGGTTATTTGCTAATATTTAAATAATTAACAGCATGGAAATGAAACAACCTGGTCAAATAAATGCGGAAAACAAGGAGTTCACGGATGAATGCCACACCATAATGAATGCAGTCAGTGATACTCTGTACGTAGTCGGTGGAAAATGGAAACTGATGATCATCATCGCCATGGCAAGGGGAAACAACCGTTTCAGTGAACTGCAAAAACAGGTCAAAGGTATTTCCGCAAGGGTACTGTCAAGTGAGCTCAAGGAACTTGAGCTTAATGGTTTTATCGTTAAAAAAGTATCTGTGGGCTATCCCGTACTGATCGAATACGAGCTGCTACCGTACAGTCATACACTTGAAGAACTTGTTGGCGCAATGACCAGATGGGGAATCCAGCACAGGGCGAAAATAAAGAGCGAAAGGTCTTCCGGTGGTAAAAGGGAGTAAATGTTAATATTTGATACTTCTTCAGGCGAAAAAGCATTGGGGCAGATTGTCAGGAAGTATTTGTGGAATTTCGTCTCTGCTATTATTTTTTGAGAATCGAGAACCAGTTAGGCGCACATATCTGGAAGATTAGAATCAACAAAAAGGGAAATTCCAGGATACCTAAAACGCTTTCTATGACGGCCTTTTTCCCTGTAAGGAATGATCTGCCACAATTCGGAAATCTTAGGTCCGGATATATGAACTATCAGCATTAAAATGTAGGGCCTGGTTTCCGTTTAAAAAAGCTGTTAATTATATTTTGTTTTATTTTCTCTGAAAAAAAGCAATATGCCTGTGAGTCTGTTTTACTGACGCAGGAATGCTACTAGTATGTTTTTGATAGTCTATATAGCGTAAGACCATCTTACCAATTAAGGAAATTTCTCGTCTTATCTTAGCTCTTCATTGGAAAGCGTTAGTTTAACTACAATATTGTAATCGCTACATCACAACTTCAAAAGTACGCGTGAGCAAAACTAAGCAGTAATAGATCGTCGGATCAAAGTCGCGACAATCTATACCCAAAGCAATTTGTCTATAGTTTTATTTTAATTCACTATAAATTGTTTGAAGTTGCTCTTTATTACGTTCTAAGAATGTTTTGAGCGATTCGGGCTGAATGCCAAAGTCTGAAATTTCCTGAGGATCTACCTGATAACCTTCAGCATTTTTCCAGAGATAGGAATCGATACCATATTTAAACAAACCGCTGGCGAGGGCTTCTTTTTCGGTTTGACTGATGGCCTCAAATCGTTTGCCCACAACAGAGGACAGCACCTCAGCAACTTCTGTCATCGTTAATTTATCACCTGTGATGGCAAATTCTTTTCGGTTAAATTTCTCCGGCTGTACGAATGCTTCTGCAGCGAAACGTCCTATATCATTAGGAGAAACCCAATCTATTTTTGTTTCCGGAGCAATCGGAGTTATTATTTTTCCTTGTGAAATGGTAGGGAACATCACGTCAGTCATAGGCGGAAGTAAATTGATCATGATAAAAGGCGGTTTGATGATTGTCCAGTAGGTAAAGCCTGCTGCCTTAACAGTCTCAATCGCTGCGGCTTTTTCTTCCCAGTACAATGGCTCCCAAACGCCCTTGTCCCAGTCGACAAAGTTTGCATGATCTCCGGCACGTGCAACTGAAGTATGTACGATCTGTTGTATTCCTGCGGCTTTCGAGGCTGCAATGAGATTATTTGCGTGGCGCGTTTCCTCACCCTTGTTTCCTGGATGGCTTCCCATTTGTACAGAAAACACACCCGTTGCACCTTTAGCTGCATTGGTCAAACTTTGTGGGTCATCGAATGTAGCTTCTATGAGTTCTACGTTTTTTTCAGCTAATGCTTTTGCTGCTTTACTGTTTTTATCTCTGACGATTGCCCTTACCGCAATGTTTTTAGCTAATAATGCTTCTACAACTGCTCCACCCTGTGTTCCGGTGGCACCTGCTACTAGTATTAATGGTTTATTGTTCATATCTGTTCGATCATATTTTTTTGTAAATTTACGATGTAATTGGTTTATAAAATATACCAGTTACCTAAAGGATGCCAGATATACAAAACGATAAAGCAACGACTGACCAGCAGATACGACATTTGCAGGATACGCTATATGTGATAAATGGGAAGTGGAAGCTGCCTATACTGGTTGCTGTCCACGAAGGGAATACTCGCTTTCGCGACATACAGCGGAGCGTTGGTGGAATTACTACTAAAGTTTTATCTAAAGAACTTAAAGAACTGGAGCTGAATAAGCTGGTGCTACGCAAGGTTTATGACACCTCTCCCCCTAGCGTTGAATATACGACTACTTCCTACTGTGATACCTTACACAACATGATCGCTGAAATGATTGATTGGGGTAAGAACCATCGAAATAAGATAAAAGAGGATTAATGTAATCCATTATATGCTCCCTGATAGGTGTAATACTTATCAGAGATTTTTTATGGGCATGTGCCTACTGGCACCGCGCTTTCCGTTGCAAGTCCTCGTACCTGCGGGCTTTACATCAAAGATGTGCTATGTTATCTCTTTGCTTTTTGTTATTTATTTTGAAATAGATGCTATCCGTATTAAAAGATGAAAAAATAGGAATTTTGCATTGTCGGAAAATCTTATTTACTATTTTTATTAGCAAATAAAATACAATGAGAAAAATTATGACTTCGACACTGGTTATCTGCTTTGGGCTTCGATCTACTTTAAAGCTCGTAAGACTATTTGGAATTATACTTGTTCATTTTCTTGAAAATGTTGTTCAAATCCGACTTCTATTAACGAAAGAGTAAATCCTTGCATAGGGAATTAAAGTTTGGTATCTATAATACATCAAATTTCCTAGTTCTATCTTTGTGACATACTAAGTCCTGAAACTGGCGTGAAATTCTTTGTAAAACCTCTTATATCAAAAGCTTTCGAAAGTGTGAAATTAAATGATGGAATTGAATGGCGACGATAAAAGGATTCCATTCCAAAACTTATACCTGCAGGCATATAAGTAGCAAAAAGTCTAAGCTGAAGATAAATATCATTTTCTGATTAAATTGATAGTTTATCGATCCCGATTGGCTCTGCCTTATAAAAATGAGGTTTGAATATTTACTTATACCTGCAGTCAAATGTGCCTTTATATTAACATCCTTAGCGTTTAAAATCCACATAAAGCCAAAACTCACGTTAGAAACAGCTTTTTGATATTCAATAGATGGAGGAAACCTTGTTGATCCACACATGTTGAATTGTTTTATTGTGTTCGGCTGGGAAGTTCGCCAATGTGCCACGGTATCAAGATTGTAAGATTTTTTAATTTTCACATTTACCAATCCAAAATCAATTCCGCCAGTTATAAAGAAATTACTATTATTATTGCTCCCAATCTTATTCATGAAATCTAATTGGAGTGACAAAGGGTCTAAAGTTTGACTTACAGTTTGGTTATAATTTCCTTTTGTAATACTATAGAGCGTGTCTCCTAATTCTGGTCTTGCTATCTGGGAGATGGATTCCTGAGAATGCGGAAAAATATTTCAAAGTCAGAGATCCTTTGGCATTAGACTATTTGCCCAAGCTGTTAGGGACAGGCAAATAATAGTAAAAGCCTAGATTTTGGTCTAGGCTTTTAATTTTGTTACGGATTTAGTATCAGTCTTTTATTAATTTGGGTTACTACTCCACAAGTACTTGTAAAAATACCTTCAATTATAACCTCTTGATTTTTTTGATTTCGTAAAAGTTCTGCCGTTTGGATGAACAGATTGGGACCTGTAGTACCGAAAGACATATCAACCAAAGGCGAATTGCACTTCCATTTAATGGTTCCTTGTCCAATATACTCCATTGTAAATTCAAAAGTTTCTCCACCATGTCCACTAGATGGACCTTGAACTGCCGTCACATAACCTCCACCAATAATGATATCCTTATCAAAAGTTTTAGTTGAAGATGTGGATCTTAATTTTACGGTCTTGGCTGAACCTCCTCCACTAACATTTGTTACCTTCCATTTGTTTTGGCCCATGTCAGTCAATGTAGCTACACCTGCAGCATCCACCAAAGAAATAGCGTATGGATTGGTTATAGTATAAATACCTTCGTTACAAATCATTTCTGGTCCTTCAAATGAAGTCACTGGAATAGTATATGGAGCTAAAGCGAATCGCTGATAACCTGGTATAGCAATCCAATCAGTCCATCCATCTGTATTTTCAGGGTCTGGATATTTATCTCTGTAATATCTATATTTAGCATACACATTGAGATAACCATTGAATCCATTCAAAACATTAGCGGGAAAAGTTACGTCTCTATTGATAACATGTGATACAAAAGAGCCTGCATCCCAATCTGAAGTTGTAAAAGTGGTCGATAAAAGATCGTATCTATTTCCATTTGTATCATAGAAAAGAACTAATTCTCCTTTAATAGGCTTGCTAACCCAGGGTTCTATACTAGGCCTTGTAAATGTAATATTAATCTTCATTGGAGTAGGAGCTCCCCAGTTAATCATTACATCCCCATTAACAATAGGTACATGGCTGTAATTTAAATTTCCAAATTTTATAATTTGTGCAATACCAGGGTTAAATAGTATTGTTAAAAGTACTACAACTAGTAATTTTACAATTCTCATAATTTTCCTGCTTTAGCGTTTCTTAAATCAGTAGCAAACATCTCCATATCCATTTTGAAATTAAGGTAATCAATGTTAAGAGTATGGGTTTCGCGATTGTAGTAAATACTATCTTTCGGTTGCGCAAGAATTTTTGCGGTTGTAGTGTAAACGAAATCCTTTCCGTACTCTTCTCCATCAATTAAGATAGTCTCCTCTTTAGGCTTTACGGTTTCCTCCTTCTTGCACGCGCCAAAGCCTAGCCCTAGCAGCGCAATAAATACTAAATATCTTTTCACTTGGCAATATAATTAGCTGATAAGATAACTAAAATTAAAGGTGAGAATGAAGTTGATGGGGAAGTTCTACACAAAAGTGTATTGGGTTGATATGGTGGTGAAGTATTAGGATTGTACCATACAATAAATAGTCATAACTAAGTAGTTATATTTGTAAAATGAAAAAAATAAATAAAGAGCAACTTGAAGTCGCTTACCAAAACACAACGGATCATTTTAAAGACTTCTTTAAAAATTTAAATGATCTACCGTTTTCGAAAATGGATAAATATGTATCGTCATTAAATGGGTATTTTAATGAAGCTCCAAAGTTCAAAAAAATTCCACAAGAGGTTAGGGATGTTTTTTATGACGAATGCGATAAGTTAAGCTCAAACTAACCAATCTCCTCAAAGTAAAACCTAACAACCACCTCCTTTTCCTGGAGTAATCCATAACGCTTTGCAAACTTGTATTGTGTGGTGTCTCTATCGAGTGAACGGATAAAGCCCTCAATTACCTCTCGGAAACTCTCCTGACTCAATGAGCCTTTTATGGTATTACAGGACATGCATGCTGATGGTTATTTAAATTTAGGAAAGGCGTCTAATTAGAATGCTCACCGGCTTTGGTTAGGTAATTTGATTCCATTGCTGATTATACCGAATATTTGTATATTAGGATAAATACAAATATTAAAATTATGTCATCGAAGATTTTCCTGCAATCTTTACAAAGTAAATTAAAAGGCGGTAACGCCCGTTCTATTCATTTAAATGCATTGCCAGGACGGTTGGCCACACGGTTAGACCTGCAGCAGCTCGACCTAATTGAGGATGGTCTCGCCAAATCATTTTTGGATACTTTGTTGACCAAAGCAAATTTTGAATTTAAGATTTCATTTGATACGATAGACCTCAATGAAAAAGATGCGGAAACTCAAAAGAAACTGACCGTAATTTCTAAACGACTAAACTCCATCATCATTGAAAATGAAGATTATTTTAAAGAACATGGGATGAAGACCCTCGGATTCGGCTATCCTATACTTATAAAAAGATCTTCAAAAGACCCTTCGAAAATCATAAAAGCTCCATTATTTATTTGGCAACTAGAGGCCGTTAAATCTAAAAACAAAGTCAATGAATGGTCGTTTTTGCGCAATAAAGTGGTTCAAGCGAATGGAAAAATAGTGGATTCAGATATTCACCCGATTAGTATCAATGAGGTCCTCCTTTCTTTTATTAAAAGTGAAGATGACATTACACTCCCCAATCTGGCCAATGAAGCCTTAGAGGACGCTCTGATTGATAGCAGCGAACTAGTGAACGCTTGTGCAGAAGTACTGGAAGCACTCAATTCGAATAGTAAAGAACAGATACTCGAGGTGCTAAGCAAAAATTTTGAAACAGCTATAAATGTATTACCCGAAGCATCCCAGATAGATGCTATCGCCAATAATAAAGCTTACATTCATTTTGGCGGTGTTTTTGGTTTGTTCAGAGCGCAAAAAGAAAGTATTATCACCGACATCTCCCGTTTATTGGATCGCTTCGATGCCTTTGAATTTGATGAGCTTAAAGTGGAAAGCTTATCGACAACACCTTTCAGTGCCGTAGATACAGACCCAAGCCAACAGGCAATAATAAGTGCTCTTGGAAATGAACCGAATCAAATAATACAAGGCCCCCCAGGTACGGGAAAAAGTCAATCATTAACTGCACTGATAACAAATGCACTTGCTAATGGACTGAAATGTCTTGTCGTTTGCGAAAAGAAAACAGCACTTGATGTTATTAAAGCAAATATCGAACGTACGAATCCTCAGATCGGCGCTTTAGTAGGTGTAATTGATGATGTAAACGATGCGCGTGAAGCGATCGTAGATTCTGTCAGAGATCGTCAGATCGGGGTTCCTTTTTATATTTCAGTAAGGCAAGCTCAAAACCAATATGATACGATAAAATCAAAACTCAAGGAATCAGCTGAACTTATTAACGCACAGCATGCTGCCTTAGCTCAATCGGTCTACGGCGATAAGAGTTGGTCGCAGATCGTAGGACGGTATTTGGCTTTATTAAAAAACTTTAATGAGGTACCGCTTAAGAATATTATACCGAAACAAGATTTTAATTTTGCTCAGGATCACACAGAACTAGAAAGGACACTTGCTGTTTTAAAACATAGCCATAATTTATTTAAGCAATCGCATCAGGTCCATCCCATATTTAAACCATTGATAGACGATCTATTTTTAGATCAACAGGTTGGGCCATCACGCGTAAGAATTGAAGATTTTATTGCATACGCTCATAAACAGATACCAACAATTGAACAGGTTATTACTGAACTTCAAGTAAGTGGAAAGCAGTGGGTTGATGATTTTTTGAGTGGCATCCCCGCAATAATGCAGCAGGATTTTAAGCCCTATTTAGCCTTTTGTATTGGAGATTCAGTTAAAGAAGAGGTATTACCATCCACTTTTCCTCAGGAACAGCGAATCAACGAAATTGTCTTAGGATTACAAACAGTTCGGATTAAAGCGCAACAATTTTTCAAGCAATATGAAGATGCTTTGCAACAACATTACGGCAGCTATCATTCATCGCTAAGCAATGCAATATCAACTTATCTTGCCTACGCTGAATCAAGCATTGCTCAATATGGTAATAACCTATTAAATAATAGCAGTGTTGCAAGATTTAAAACAAGTTTATTAAGTATATTCTCGGGAAAGCATAAACAGATAAAACAAACGAGAATCGAATTAAAGAATCGCATCGCGCAGGTAAGATCAGCCCATGTTGAGAAATATTATATAGAACATCAATATAACGATCATTTGGAAACAAGTGATTTATCTATTTACCTAAACAATATTGATAAACTCCGACAAAAGCTAGCCACTTGGAAAGAGCAATACCCGCTTACGATCAGTAGCTATTTGACTAATATTACAAATCATCATTTTCATACTGAACTGAGTGAACTAAAAGCGCAAATAGCTCCCCTGCTTCAAAAATTGGATAGCTTGGAGCAAGTGCTAATCGCTGATTATAATATCATTCCAAGGACTCCTGTAACCGATATCAATGGGTTGATTGAGGTAGTACCCTATCTAACTGAAAGAGTAACTTTTCAATTAAGGTATTTTAATAATTTTCGTGATTATTATGCTGGTCGTTCTGATGCCTATAAAAGTCTACAAAGCTCTTTTGACGATATTGAAAGCAACCAAGTAACGGGAAATATCACGAATGGTGTATTTTTGCCGTATACAAGTCTTCAGGCTGCAAGGGACCTCTGTGATAGGATTAAGCATACCATCACGACGTTCAGTGAACATATGAGTGATTTCCGTGTCTATCATGAGTGGAAATCATTTTTCCTTTCAGTGGACGGAGCGCAACAAAGGCTTATTACCAGAATCGCCATACATCTTAAAGATCATTGGGCTGAAGCATTTGAATGCTGGTATCTGTATTGGATACTCACGACAAATGAGCCACAGGAATTGCCAAAAAGCGATTACCAACTACAACAATATCAACAGCAAAAACAAGAGTTTAACCATGCGCAGCTGAATAGCATTATTGCCTTATGGACAGAAAAACAAGCGGAAGCCGTCGGACATTTTAAAGCCAGAGGACACAACATAAATAGTTTGTTTAACAAAAAGGGAGCTAAGGGAATGCGTCGCAATTCACTCCGCACTATTGTGAACAGAGAATTTGAACTATTTACTGATTTTTTTCCAGTATTATTGGTCAATCCTTCGGTCTGCAGTTCTATCTTGCCGCTACAGGAAGGAATTTTTGATGTGGTCATATTCGATGAGGCCAGCCAGCTGCGTCTCGAAGATACTTACGCGGCCCTGATCCGGGGAAAAGCAAAAATTGTTTCCGGTGATAAGCACCAGATGGCTCCCTCTTCTTACTTCGAGGGAAGTGGAGCGCTACTTGATCCGATTGATGATGAGATAGAAGATTCCGAAGATGAATTTTCTGATCGGACTGCGCTGCAAGCTGCTCAGCTTAATCTTGCGGATAGCGAATCGTTACTAGCTTATGCTGTAGACAAAGGGTTCGTTGAATCTTATTTAAAAGTCCATTATCGCTCGAAACATCCTTATCTTATCGACTTCTCCAATCATGCATTCTACGGGAATAGGTTAATGCCTGTTCCGGCGAAGGAGCACTACACTCCTATCGAATACGTACAGATTGACGGATTGTATGAAGGACAAGTAAATAAGCAAGAGGCATTGAAAGTGGTCGAATTGTTACAACAGATCATGAAGGATGCTACAGATAGTATTCCAAGTGTGGGTGTTGCTACTTTCAATATTTATCAACGCAACTTGATCCTTGAGGAACTGAGTGCAGTTCGCCAGAACGATTCTGCATTTGACAGCTTAATGGCGCAGGCGGGAGATTCATTCTTTGTTAAAAATCTCGAAAACATTCAGGGCGACGAACGCGATATTATCATTCTCTCAACGACATTTGGGCGAAAAGCCGACGGCTCGTTTAGCCAAAACTTTGGTCCGATTATACAGGGTAAAGGACATCGTATGTTGAACGTAATCATCACTCGAGCACGGTCAAAGGTATATGTATGTACTTCTTTCCCGCAGGAGTATGTTGGTCAGTACCCAAATCTTATCCAACAGAAGGGCAATAAAGGCCGTGGTATTATGTACGCTTACTTTACCTATGCGAAAGCGGTAAGTGAGGGTAATGACGAATTGCGAAAGGGCATTTTACAGTTGTTGAGTCAGTATTGTACAGACAAACTGTATGAACCCGCGGAATTTAGCTTAGGGTCTGAGTCTCCATTTGAAGATGAAGTATTTGAACAACTTGCACAGCATATTGGTGCAGATCGCATAGAACAGCAGCATTCCGTAGGCGGTTTCCGGATTGATATCGTTGTAAAATCAAAAATAAACCACAAACCACTCATCGCAATAGAGTGTGATGGCGCGAAATATCATAACAGTCCTGAAGCTTACGCCTGGGACAGCTTCCGCCAGGAGCAACTTGAAAGATATGGATTTATATTCCATAGGATATGGTCAATTAAATGGTGGGATGATGCCAATGGAGAATTGAGGCAACTACTTGATTTTATCCGTCAACAGGATGAGGAAGAGACAAATTTAGGGAACCATGTAAATGTGGCAACGAGAATCAATATAAGTGATAATTAGCAATGAATGGATGATCTAACTATACAAAAAAACAACGCATATTTGTGGACTCAAAATTTCATAGTGAACCGAAAGAAAGGTTTTAGTTAGCTATGTTATTGTTGATTAATTAAATATTATAGAGTTTATATCTAAATCAATAGGACTTACATGCTTTAAAAAGAGTGTCAAGTCCACTCAAAATTTCGTTTAAATAAAGTGTTTCACTACGGAATACTACTGAATTATTATATAAATTGTATCCTCTATGAGTATTTAAAGCGGGCATACCGAAATGTAGACTCCTTAAAGACGGATTCATAGCCAGGTCAATATATGCTCCTTGTGAATTGCTTTCAAACCATTCTTCAATACGCTCATCATAATGCTATGATAACAAATCCACAAGATCTATATTACTTGATTAATATTGAATATTTTAATTTGGCATCAATGTCCTCTGGTTCTTTTTCAATGTATAACTTCAGATATTCAATCGCTTTTTGTTTTTGACCTGAAGCCCTGTAAGCTTCACTGATGTAATAATAACCATAGGTTGAGTTGGGGAAAAGATGAATATTTAATTTAAATAAATCTATTGCCTGATTGGTTTTTTTCTCGAACAAAAACTTATAGGCATATCTTTCAACAAGGTTTTCTCTTACAGCGTATTTCTTTGAATTTTGTTCGATTTCCTTAATACCAGCTTCATAGCCTTTGTCACATACAGTCTTAATCGCACCTTTGGTGTAGAAAAAATTGTCAATTGAGGGTGTTGAACCTACTAATTGTTTTTTTATTAGATTACTCGCTTCCCAATAATTTTCGACTTCTCCATTGGTCAGAATAACGACTGTATAGCCCAAATCCGGATATATCATTATTTCACTCGCAATACCATCGTGTCCACCTGTATGTCCAATAATGCGATGCCCGTTTATTATGCTTTCTTCAAATCCATATCCGTACATTCCTTCTCTATATTTCACTTTACCCGATGTGCAAAGCGTTATACTTTCTTTGCTCAGTAAAATATTCTTTTGCAACACGTTGGCAAAATTCAACAAATCGTCGACTGTTGAATAGCCGCCACCAGCAGGGGTTCCTTTTGTTGGATTTAAAAAAATATTGTTCTTCCATTGCCCTGGCTCTTCCAATGACATTGTATAACCAGTAGCTAAATTTGGAACAGCATTATCCAATTCGTAAGCATCCGTATTAGTCATTTTTGCAGGTTTATAGATATGTTCTTTTACGTAATCGAAATAATTTTGACCCGACAACTTTTCAATGATTAATCCTAAAACCATATATCCAGAATTACTGTACAGGAAATCAGAACCGGGAGCAAAAGCTAATTTTTTATCAACAAACAATGGAAGGTAATCAGAAACTGTTCTGAATTTTTCTTTTGCAAGTTTGTCATATTCTTCCCAAAAACTATGCATTCCTGAAGTGTGCGTTAACAATTGATGAATAGTTACAGAGTCGGCAACAGCTTTGTTCGGGTAATCAGTAAGATATTTGCCCACTTTATCCTGAAACGAGATTTTGCCGGATTCTACCAATTGCATAATAGCCATTGCGGTAAACATCTTGTTAATAGAAGCTAAATTGAACTTTGTGTTTGTTTTATTTTTGATACGGTCTGGTAAATTAGCAAACCCAAACGCTTTTTTATATATTGGTCTTCCATCCTTTGCAATGAGGATGACGCCACTCAAATAGTTTTCTTTTTCGAGTTCTTTTAACTGTTGTTTTATTTCATTAAGGTCTGGTTTTTGTGCCCAAACTGAGTGAGTACACATCGTACATAATATGAATACAGTAAACAGGAAGTTTATTTTAAAATGTTCCATTTTTCAACGCTTTTAGTATGACAAAACTATTTCTTAATGGCATAAAAACATTGTAAGAATGTAAACTATCATACGAAAAGCCACTGATTACTCTCCTTTGTGTCTACTTCTTTGAAAAATGAACTGGGATTAAAGCCTGTCAATACCTTAAAATCTTTATTAAAATGAGGTTGGTCAAAATACGAACCTTCAAATGAGAGGTCTATAAACTTTTTCTCTGATTTATGCTTTTTGATAATACTTTTAAAACGATGTGCTTTGCGGTAATCAGAAGGAGATTTCCCTATATTCTTAAAAAACATTTTATGAAAATATTGGCGTGAGATATTTAATTTATTGGCGATGTCATTGATTTTTGAACCGTTTTCAATCTCTGATAAAATATAATCCAGCATTTCAAAATCTTTATCATGGAACTTTGATAACCAATAATTCTCCAATGCAATGATTTGATTGTCTCTATTTGCAATTTTTAGAATCTTTCCCATTTCAGTCAAATAATCAGAATGAGGTTGAAAATCATCGATTGTGTCTTTGCCAATTTCAAATTGAATATCATCCAAAAAATGAAGAATACCTGTTGGTTTAAAATATACAGTCAGCTCATTTCTTGGTTTTTCATAAAAAATCTCAACAGGAATCGAAATATTATAAAAGCAATAAGAACCAAGTTGAGTTTCGATAGATGGTAGAATCGAAATTTTACTTCTTTCAGAAACAATATCAGCATCTTGGCAAATGGTCACAAGGCAAAAATTAGTAGGGAAGGTCCAATATCTATTGGACTTTAATACTTCATTTTCGGACATAAAATAATAGCCTTCAATATATTTTTGTAGAATCTCGTTTTTAGGCTTGAAGAATTGCACTTTCATTATTAATGTTTGTCTTTTTGAATCTACTGCAACAACCTTGTAACACCACTATTCTTTCGAAAATTCTTTACTTTTAGTGACTTTCGGGATATAGATAAGACAGTCATAGCCTTTGATAACTCTCGATAAGTAAACATCATCTACTTTCAGTTTGTTTTGCAAAATAGATTGCTTTAGAGGTCTTAGGTCAAAACAGTACCATTGATCGTCTTTTGCCACATTCAGAAAAGATTTAAAACTACTGTCATCATCTTTGTCTCCCTTTCCAACGATCATGAGATGTAACGATTTCCTAAAATTAGCCTCTTCAATATTAGAGATGAGGTTACCAATATCATAGATGTCAGTTTTTGTTAATATCGTTTCGCCTTTTGGAAGATGGTTCGCACCAAATTTGAAAAGATTTTTTTTATTTTTCCAATCGGGAAGTTGGGTTAACAAGATGTTTTTAAGCAGCTGAATCCTTAAGAGATGATTTCTTTTAGTATAAATCTCTCTGCTTAGCTTAAGGTCCTCAATTTCCTTTCGCTCTTTGTCAGACAATTTCAACTTCAGCAACAAATCTATCTTTTGAAGGCAATCTTCAGATAACAGGTAGTATTTTTCAAGACCCTCTTTAGACGCTGCCAGTTTGGAGTTATGAAGCATTTGGTCATAGACCTCGATTGCTTTTTGATTTTTCGAAGCTTCCTTTAAACTGGAAATGATCATTTGGTCTGCAGAAACGCTGATTTGTTCTACACCATATATTTTGGTATTGCGTTTAGCTAAATCCTTAACCAAATCAAATTCCGGTTCGTGCTCCAAAAAAGAAAAGTTGCTACTATATTCTTTAACAAAAGAATTGAGCTTTTCAGCAGGTAGAGATTTAATTTTGGTTTCAATGATGCCTACGGAATAAGGGTCAACCTCAATGAAGTAATTGTCAAACTTAACCTCATTGATCATAGCATTGGTAAAATAAGGAACTTCGTTGGTAAAATGATTTTCTCCCAACAGAATGGAATTAGATTGTTTGATTTCGTTGAGCAAAACATCCCAGCCTTTTCCCTGAAATGAGATGTTTTTATCAATTTGGAAAGGAAAACCATTTTTTTGAACCAGGCTGTCAAGGACTCTGTTTTGAGCAAAGCTAAATTCGGTGATGAATATTGTAAGGCATAAGATTGTTAGTTTTTTCATTGGGGATTAGTTTATTTTAATAACCGTAGTTCAGTTTTCTGAGTCACGAAAATAACCATAATTTCTAATAGTAGCGCTAACAGATTAGTCTAACGATTATAATCTCAATAACAATGGATCTTATCACAGTTGTTTGCGGGATTATATTCAAAAATAATTTTGTTCTGATTTGTCGACGGAAACCTGAAAAGTCTTTAGGGGGCTATTGGGAGTTCCCTGGAGGTAAGGTTGAGGATGGTGAATCTGATGAAGAATCTCTGCGTCGGGAATTGATCTCTTTCATTTGTGAGACCGAAAATGTAGCTTCAGAATCTACCGATCATGATCAGCTCGAATGGGTAAAGGTTAGTGATCTATTAGGCTGGAAGCTTGCTCCCGCTGATATTCCTATTGCGAAAGAATTGATTGAGAAATTTAAAGGCTAGAGATCGCAAAGAGTTTTAGAAATAATCCAATATACTCGATTAAAAAACGTCCAAAATGATATTTAAAGATTTTTCAGAAAATGAACTTTGCATCTTCATGAATAGCAAACTTATCTATAAACGATGGTTGGATACGGGCGTGTCAAAAGTGTTCGACGTAATGGCATATGACAAATACACCCTCGCCAGCATAAAAGAGCTTAGCAACCAATATGGATTATTGATAGTCAAGGCAAGAATAAAGCTAATACCTACTGAGCAAGGCGGCCGAAAAACAGGCATCATCTCAGGTTATAGCCCCAATCACGTGTTTGAATATACGTCAGAAGGTAAATTACAGCGGACTTATATAGGTGATATAAATTTTGAGGGCGAGGATCAAATGCCTGGAGAAGAAAGAATTGCGACTGTTCGTTTTCTCCTTGTAAAAG
>NZ_JANUDT010000016.1:0-13691 GCF_024808035.1 Sphingobacterium sp. BIGb0116
GAA
Source organism: Sphingobacterium sp. BIGb0116 (assembly GCF_024808035.1). Classification (NCBI taxonomy): domain Bacteria; kingdom Pseudomonadati; phylum Bacteroidota; class Sphingobacteriia; order Sphingobacteriales; family Sphingobacteriaceae; genus Sphingobacterium; species Sphingobacterium sp. BIGb0116. Next base: position 4 of record NZ_JANUDT010000016.1, read on the forward strand.
GTAATATTGTCAGGTCATCAGTTGGACTGAAGAGAGCCTTGATAGAGGGGTCAGTATGTCCAGCGGAGGGGTCAACATCAACATTATATCCACTAAATGCTGAATTGAACTATAGTGGCTCCTATGCAACTGAGGGCAATGAAATATATCAGATCTAACAATTAAATTGTCGGGTGGTATTCCGAGCCCCTTCTATAAAGAAATGCCTAGAAATTGAAAACTGGAATTGCAACAATAAGATAATCGCTTTGAGCGGCACATTTGTAAAAGGAAGTTTGGCGTCATATTTAAAAATAGCTAACCTATTAGGGAAATGAATAACAAAACGATCTTCATATCGATACACTTGCTTCCGTGCGTAATAGCATATTTAATAATGATGTACGGCGGAATAATTGGATTAAAACGTAAAGACTTTGGATTGGAAAAATATCTGAAGAAATCTAGTAATGCGACTGAAAAAAATGCTATTCCATACGGGGGCTTATATTTTATTTTGATTGTTAGTTCAATACTTTTCACAGTAACGGATATAATGGTGTTGAATAATATTGGTTCACTACAAGATAGCCAACTGACAAAGATACTGTTAGGAATTTGCATAATTCCGCAATGTATCGTAACCTTAGCATTCGGTCTATACTACGATTATTATTTTACTCAAATTATTCTACTCGGAAGTGATTTAAAGAGCCTTAAGCCTTTAACCATAATTGGAATTTTATGTCTCTATATAATGGGTATACATCTATCGATTTTTCTTGCCGCTTTCTCCAAATGAGCTAGTATAATAGGGCTTTGCCTGTCACTAGATCATGTTAATATTTAAATATATACGTAAGTAAAGGTGCCTAATTTTGGTGATCTTGGACGTAATGTAGGTTTTTCTAAAAATTTCGATACGTTCTTTGAATTTGGTCATACTGGCACAACATGATTGTTATTTTTTCAAATAAAAAGCCTCCCTTATAACATCAAGGGAGGCAATTTCAGCTAGATGTCCGCTTGGGCTAAATGTTAACCGGCATTGAACTTTGATATATTAAGATGCCAGTATTCCCGCGGTCCTCAGCTTGGATTTCAAATCGCGAAGTTCCGATAATATGCCTTGTATTTCAGATTGGATGTAGGTTTCGCTTGGCTCTGCTGCTGAATTTCCTGATGCTGCAGCCTTACTTACCAGACCCTTTATTGTTACATCGGCAATGGGGATTGGGGCGCAGGATTGCCATGTAGTACCGTTCCAAATTTCTAGTACATTTGATGTCGTATTGAAAAATTCAAATCCAACAGTCGTAACATTAGGGCGCTCAGCCAGTGTTCCTGAAAGAATATATTTAGGTTTTGCCATTTTAGTAAGTATATGAGGGGTTTAATGAATAATTTAAATCAAAGTTCACAGTATAGGTACCGTCGGGGAATAACGTTGAATAATTATCTCCAAGTTCATGTCCAATGTACAATTCTCCAATAGTAGACATCATCATGGAATGTCCTTCGTGCGAATAGAGATCAATAACATTTTGAAATGGTCTCAAAAATCCTTGTATTTTAATTCCTGCGGATCCTCCTGAGACAGTAAAGGTGATACTTCCCTTTACCGTATTGTTTCGATTATTGATATTCTGTTGTATAGCATTGACAGAAATACCCGAAATATTCCCCGTTCCAGTCCATTTAACCACGTCAGAGGATAGTAAAGCACGGCTAATATCACCATAATTATAAACATTATCGATAAGACCTCCCACAACATCCGAATAAACTCCCAGAAGAGTATTAATACAATTGTCCTTTATTATTGACCTTCTTAAGGTAAATAAACCTCCTGATTGATTGACAATTAAACCGACTTTATTCGTTGCTATATTTGAACGAAGTACAACATTATTATTTATCAATTGTATACCCTCAACTATGATATTCTCGCTGGTGTTATACCCAATTACCGCAGTCCTTATTTCATTTAAACTATTATCTTTAATAATTAAAGGCTTGTACTTGTTAAATGTAGTTGTATTATTTGTTTGCACAAAAAAGGCGGGTGTTTGGTTAGTATAGTCTCTATTATAGGATACTTGGTTTTTCTCGATGGTAACTGAATTGGAGAATGATATCGATATACAGGTAATCAAATTACCAATAAATAAATTGTTTCTGATATTTGCACGTCCTCCACGCAACTGAATCCCAATAATTCCACCTATACAGGTATTACTATCAAATGTAGTCAAATCAGCTCCGCCATGACTTCCTAAGCAAGATCCACTATAGTTCGACGCTATGTTTGACGATACTTTACAACTCCTCACCGTCCCTAAATGACTAGGAATTACTCCACTGAAGTCAACCGCTCTCCTATTATTAGAAAAAAAGCTATTCATAATCGTAACCCGGGTACTTCCATTATCTTGTATTCCATACGATGTGGCCGTACCATCATAATAACCGTCAATGATATGTGTATTTTCAATGTTTAAGCTGTAACAAGTATTGACTGAAATACCTGCCAACCCACTTACCTTACTAAATCGACAACTTGTGATTTCACCAGTTTTGTATGAAACTGATAATCCACCAAAAAGCCCTGTAGAATCTGCGAACAGTGATAAATTATTAATCCTAAATTCTTTCGGTCTATATATGCCATAGGACATGTTGAATGATGATGAAAATAATGTCATAATAGGTACGTCCAATGTAACCCTATTGTCCGTAACAGCAATGATTCGATGTGTCTCACCCAATGTAACATCGGTCTCTCCGGGTCTCGGATCAAAATCCCACAAAATTAATAAACTCCCTCCTGCTCCATAGTCCGGCACTGCAGCGGTTGCTTTAAAGCTAGTTCCTATATTATTGTCAGGAGCACCGACAGCAGTAAAGTTTCCTCCCGCCGATTTAATAACATAATTCCTACCAACAAGTATATTTCCAGATGTTTGAGGTATACATCTAATAACCATCAAGTCACCCACATTAATGCCACTGGTATCATCAAGTAATAATGATGTTGACAGTTCGTTAATATTTACGGTATTTACAATTCGTCCGTTCTTAATACTAGATTCATTAAATGTTATGTAAGGCTTCCCGATCGGATTTACATCTAGTTTTAGATTTAAACAGTCAATGTCAATTTTTATGCTAGTGACAGATATGGCTCTCTTTAATAAAAAGGTATTTTTAGAATTTCTCACTCGCAATCCTTTGCGCAGCACTTTTTCAATAATTTCCGCATCATCCGAAATACCATCTCCCTTGGCACCAAAGTATAAGGGGTCTATTTCTTCAAATTTATGTACTAACTTATTACCATTTATTTCCACGATACTGCCGTCGTCATTTGGGCCGGGATCCTCACCAGTTGGTGCCAAGTAATAAATAATCGGGGCAGGTGTATCCCCTTTTTCATAATACCCCAATAGCTCTACACCAGCATAGATTGGATCGTTCCCTTTTAATCTATCGATTTCGAGCGCAGAAAGATTGTTCATTTCCTGCATATTGTTTTTAATTAAAAATTGATTTGCCATATTTCTTTTTTTTTTCTGTATAAAGCAAAAGTATGGCTGTAGGCTGGTCTGCCTGAGGAAAAGAAGTTATTTATAAGCGGTATATGGGAGATACCGAAAAGTATGGTATAAATTATAGCATGGTTTGTTTTATGAGAAACCGGCTCTGATTTAATCAACAGTCATAGTATAATAATGAAATAGAAAATTCAAAAAAAGCCTCCCATATTAACCGTTAAGGGAGGCAGTTTTGACTAGATGTAAGCCTGGAAGAAGTGTTACCCGGCTTTGGGATTCATCTAATATAGATGATAATGAGTTTAATTCATTTTGAAACAACAATCGTAAACTAAATAAAATAATGGCATTGAGATATAGTATATGCAATGGAAATAAGTATAATTTTCACAAACCCATTTCTATAAAGCAATGATACCGGCATTTCGAAGTTTAGTTAAAAGGCTATTAAAATCCGTAACAAGGTTTTGCACGTCATTTGCGTTGGAATCCGGTTGTTCTTCTGCTTGATTAATCAATCCTTTTACAAGCACGGTTGCTTCCGGAATACTGTTTTGCCAAAAACTTCCATTGAAGACTTGTACTGTATGAATGTCCGTATTAAAGTAACCGAATCCAGTTGGAGCAATAGCAGATCTTTCGCTTGTAGATCCAACATTTCGAATAATAGGGTTATAATCAATATTATTTGTTAATCCCAATCGATTATACATTAATAATGAAGGGGAAGCATTGCCAGATGTCAACGTATTTATTAACTCACTAGAAAGATTGCTACAGATGTGATTTCCGTAAACCACCTCAGTGTTCAATGGGCCAAATTGCATAGAAGCATTTCCTAATATGGTATTAATATCCGATACAGATTCTACTTGCACACCATTTAATTTAGGTAGTTTCCATAAACAGTTTATAAATAACGTATTTAAGCTAGTGACGTTAAACGATGATGCTATCGCTCCGATTCTATTTAACGCTATAGTAGAATTTGTTATTGTATGCCTAGCATTGTTATTAACCGATCTATATGAAGAAACTATCGAGCCATTGACAACAACTTCACATAATAAATTAGCAGCATTAATCTTTATATTTTGACAATCAATAAACTCAAACTTAGGATATACTGAATCGCTAGAAGCTTGCTCTGTACCATTTTGCTGATTAATAGTAGGATATTGATTACTTACATCTATAGATTCACATTTAAAATATACATTAGTTAGCAATCCTCCTTCTAATAAACCTCCGAATTTATGAACTTTACCACCCGTAAGGTTATCTACTACTAATGGGCAAAATCCATCATTATTTATAGACTTCATGTCCTTTAATTCCACGTACTGAGGAAAGACAACTCTATTCTTCCCAATAGTAACAAGTTTTGACAAATTAACATCAATAATATTTAATCTTACTGATGTGCCACCATTATTGATATATTTGAATCCATTAATTTTTAAGGAATTACATAAAGATAAATCTTGCTCCATTCCGAAATCAAAGTCAGCATATTGATAGTTCAGTATCCTGCAACGAAGATTTGTAGTATTTATTAATACACCATTATTTATAATAATATCACCACTCCATACGGAACCAAAATCTTGTCTGAAAGCCAAATATATATTGCTGTGAATAGTTGTATTGTTTATAGCTAAAACACCGCCCCCAGCTACGGCTAGGGCACTCAAAAAACAATTGTTAATAATTATGTTATATGCTGAATAATGAACATCGATTCGCGATACAGAACAGTTTTCACATATCAAGTCTTTAACATGTAGTCCTCCCATATACCCCCATGCATTGTTGCCACTACTAGCATTCACATTAGATAATTTTAGCTTGGTTACATAGCGTGCACCTAAACCATATGTTCCTGAATTACCTTCATTCGCCCTTGAAACAGATTGTATATTTACCATGCTGACATCATAACATTTCTGAAATAAATGAAAACCAAGATCTGGGGATAGATTGTCGCTATAGTCAACATCGTCTTCATAAGCAACAATTTGATCGATGAATCGAACTCTAGACCTTGTACAATTAAATCCACTTATCTTGTACCCATTAACACTTGTTTTACAATTTAATTTAAAAATCCCTCCCTTAATAGTGGTGAAATCATCGCTGCATGGATAGGCTTTGCAGGAAGTATAGCCATCTAATTTACCTGATATTTCAGACATCACAGAACCATTCTCGCCTATATAAAATAATTCCGTATAATAATATCTTCCGCCACTTCCACCATTTCGATTTATAAATTGGTTTTCATTTTCTATAATAAAATAGTTATTCTTGTAGTTCTTAAAGAAATCAATAACTGATTGCCCCGAATTCAACTGCTGCATTACCCCTTGAGGGAGGGTTATGTTTGAATATTGTCTATCTGGCAAAATTTCAAATCTACCAACGGAGCTTAAATCATATTCCTCATATAGATGAAATATAGACTTTCCAAAATCTACATTTACTTTTATGGGAATAGCTCTTTCCTGTTTCAAATAATATTCGCCACCAGTATTTACCACATTAATCTTTTTTTTGGAGGCGTAATCGAAAAGCTTTTTTAATTGAATAGAATCATCAATTAAATTATTCCCTCCGCGCACACCGAAATTAATAAATGAGAGATCATTAAATGTACCTTCAAGCTTAATGCCATTGCCGACGTCAATAACGCTACCTGCATTGTCCAGTTCAATTGTGTCTGATATATAATAAATAACAGGAACTGGGATATCCCCTTTAACGTAATATCCCAATAATAATAGACCATCATAAATACCTATATTCAGATCATTTACCTCACTTAACGAGATATTGCGTATATCTTCAAAAGTGTCTTTAACTAAAAATTGATTTGCCATATTTCTTTTGTTTTTATGTGTAGAGCAAAAATATAGTTGTTGACTAGCCTATCTGAGGAAAATAAGTTGTAAGTAAGCGGTATGTTGGAGATACCGAAAAGTAAGAAAATTCCGCCCTTATAATCAAAACTTTTATCGTCTAATGTTGGAAGGGAAAATCGAATTTTTATCCGAAAACAAAAGAACCGACATTGCCTCAAATCAACTAATGTGAACTTTAGCGACTACCTACTTTCGAAAGCACTGCTATTCCATAAATTGAAAAAAACATTTAATTTAGTAATTAAGAAGTACTGCTAAATAATAAAGAAGTCTTTGATCTTGCCTATTTAAACGCATCCGTACCGATTTTATCAATGAAATAAAAAACTAAGGTTTGATAAAGTAATACATTCGATTAACAGTCATTTTTGTGAAAGGAATTTTCCTGAAATATTGAAAAACAGCTAATTTATTATGGAAATGAGTATCAAAACAATCAGCATATCGATAGTCTTGCTTCCGTGCGTAATAGCATATTTAATAATGATGTACGGCGGAATAATTGGATTAAAACGCAAATACTTTGGATTGGAAAAATATCTGGATAGATTTAGTAATGCGCCTAAAAAAAATACCGTAGGTAGTGTAAACTGAACTGTGTCACATCACTCCTTTTCGGGTTCGTGCTTAGAGGCTTACAGCCTCTAAGCACGAACCCGAAAAGGAACAGTGCAATAGCATATTTTTTACATCAAAATAAATTACAATTCCTCTTTATGAGGAAGACCAATTTAATATTCATAATTTACTTCAATTATAATTATCAATCTGCACTCATTTTCCTCACTAGATCCCTTACGAGATAACCAACTTTATAAACAAAGGTCTCCTCTCTCCATCGCTGACTACTAAATAAACGATGGTGATCAAAACCGAGTACATGCATATACTCATGGGCATAATGGCCTGCCAATGCTGCCACATCATCTATGGAAGCCCAATGATCCAATGCCGACGGGCAAATAGCCATAAACCCATCTCCGGCTCCGTCAATACCAAGTGTCTGATTACCAAAAATGGACGGCTTTTCACAATTATCTTTCCAATTAGCATCCCTTCCATTTACTTCAAGCGTTCTTACCCACAAGTCTACTATTCCATCAGTTGCAGCGCTATCTTTGGGCACCTTTTTTTCCTTCGCCTGCATAATAATATTATATAGTTGTTCTGAAGTATACCCTTGGTTCTTTTCCGCTTTCATCGCTATTATACTTTCTTTAAAATCGTCAGAATTAAGAACTTGTTCTAATGCAACAAATGCTTTTTTAGCAAAATCCTGATGCTTTCCATATCCAACAACAGAATGGGCCTTAACAGTTATTTTTTGGCTCAGACACACCTGTGTCCAACATAAAAGTATAAAGGCAAAAACAATTTTTTTCATAATGAAAACATTTAAATAATGAACAAGAGTTATAGCTCAAAATAATTGTTCGTAATTGATCAACTATACTTAAGTTTTCCCCAACAGTAGGTACGAAATTTTATTTCATAGAAAAAAACTCGATCAACGGTTTCTTTATGATGTTTATTGGTAAATGTTACTATTTGAATTTATTGGTAAGCTCGGCCTGACCACCGCTAAAGCTAAAATATGTGAACAACAGAATGGATGCTGCACGTTTTGCCTTTGTATTTGAAGGGGTAAGGTACATTTCAACTTCACTATTTTTCAGTAAACCATTTTCACCCCAGGATAGATCCTTACCGGAACCGTTTACAATCGTTCCATCTTCTTTAATTATAGTCAACACTTTTCCATTTGCATCCACAAACTGATCACCTGACATTTTTGCAAGCACTTTACCCTTGTTATCTTTGAGCTGCCCATTTGTTGACAATACACCAACTTCTTTACCCAAAATGGAGAAATGTCCATCCTGGCTCATTTTTAGCGCATCCTTAACAGTAGCATCGCCTATAGCTATTTCTTCTAAAACTATTGTATTAATAACGGTATCCGTAGGCACCTCAACTTGTTCTTTGGGTTGTTCCGCTGAAGTTTTATCTTCTGTATTATTATTACAGGAGAAAAGGCAGGATACCACTGCCACAGCTAGTAATGGAATAAAAATTCTTTTCATAATTTGAGATTTGGTTAATGCTTACTCTAACAGTTTTCAGCTACCCTGTTTCATTCCCCACTAATATACAAACTATCAAAGAGTTATTTAGATTTTCCTAATAACAAATATGTACATCATTACTACAATACAGAAGAAATCGACCAATTTTTAATTGTTACGTCCTTCGGACTATTTTTTTTCACTTATAGTATATTTTTCACAACATTTACTATATTAGTACAAGCCAATTGACTGAAAGCCAAACAAGTCATTAAATAAAATATTGAGTTATGAAAAGACCTTACCTAATTATCCTGACACTTGCGCTATTTAGCAACTATATCATGATAGCGAATGGCCAGCAATCAAAAAAACAACTTCCTAAACCAGTTTTAGACTCCGCCATCAAGGTAGACACTAATGACCTAAAAAATAACATATTAGCTCCTTACAACCTATTTTATTTAAGTAAATATTTAAATAATCCCAACCTAAACCCCACTGAAACTGAATTGATATATAAGAGTCTCGTAAATTTAGTCGGTAAAGATAAGCTCGATATCGTTGGAAAGAATTCTCCATATAAATTAATTGCCAGTTTTAAAGAAGACGCTATAAATTCAAAAGCATTATTTATAAAAAAATTGTTAAACGAAAAAGGTATAAAAAAAAATTCACCTGGTTTAGATTCTTTAAATGATTTACTGGAAAGATATAATAGAAAAAATGATACAATAGCCGCCATCAAAAATAATATAAGCCTTTTAAATGATAAAAAAAGCAAAATAGAAAATATACTCAGCTTCTTGAACAAAAACGATGATACTGTTATGGGGCAAGATTCAATATCAATTATAATTGGTAAATATAAACCCTTACTTGAGAATCCAGAATTACAAATAACAACAATCAGTCAGCTAAAGGATAATCTATTAAGCACCAACAGCTCTTTAATTAGTAATATAGCAAATGAAAACAACAAGATAGATACAAGTCAAACATTAGCGAAAGAAACTAGGAAATTATTCGTCAAAATTGAAAAAAAAACATACGAAATGGCCGACCTCTTATTAACGAATGGAACTTTTTCAATAGATGCAAAAAGCTATCTCCAAGGACAGCAACCTAATCGGCAAGAATCTTTGCAGATCAACCTTACTACCGCAACGCAAAATGCGCAACAAAGTCTCAATTATACAGGATTAAGCATCCCCTCTCAATCTCAAATGATTGATGCTATGGCGATGTTCCTCGCAAAAAGAGCAAAGCAGGAAGCTGCGATATGGTTTATGGACCAGTTACGCAAAAGAGTAAACAATCCATTGATATATGATGTATTCCCTGCCACAATTGAATTGTTAAAAGGCCTCTCTGATTACCGGACCGCTAATTTTGGCACCTCTTGGCGATACGCGATCTCCAAAGATTTTGTTGAAATGCCACGAAATGTATCCAAAAGTAGCTGGACAAAACAATTTCTAACACCAGAAATCGCAGCAAATCTCGGCATGACAGTTGAACTTGGGTATAATATCGATGGTTTGATAAAAGCCCGTTACAATTACAGAGATATAATCCGCCAATTATACCTTAATCCTACTTATAGTCCTGATCCCAATATATCATCTAACAATGCGCAAAACATAAATCAATATGCACAAAATATTATTGGGCTACTTTATATAGCAACTAACGAATTGTTTACAATTAATGATAAGAACTACAGACTTCTAGGTTATGAGGAACTAAAAACATTAGATAAAAAACAATGGGATATATTAATGGAACTACTCAAATTGAAATATGGTGAAGTATTTGATAATCTACCGGGCGTCAAAGAAAATCTAATTATCAATAAGGAAAAAGTGATTGCTTGGCTGAGTCCGCTATTGATGTCATTGGGACAATTCGATAAAATTAATCAGGAACAACAGGTCTTAATTGAAAAAAATAAATCAGATCAGATGGCCCAATCGTCATACAACACATGGAGTATACTTGGACAAGTGATTTCTAACTTTGAAAATTACCCTCTCCTAAACAATAATGATAATAACGTTAATCAATATTTACAAAACTTAAAAAACGTTTTTGATATTATAGAAAATATTCAGGAGAAAAATTTCGTTGCCGCTGCACAGAATACATTAGGATTGGTAGATTCATATTACAATAAGGGCGTTTCTCAAAATCTTGCAGCTATAGATAAGTTGAAAACCTTTTATTTAAACAAGCATCCCGAAAATAATTATGAATTAAATTACGGCGGAAATAAAGCACTATTTACGATTAAGTTTAATAATAAGGATACGGTGGTAATAGAGAAAGAAGAATTGGAATATATTAAGTATTTGGGTACAAATCTACAGCGTCTTGATGAAAAGGATCGATCAGCTTTAATCATAACAAGTAAAAAAACTATTCAAGGAAGGAAGGTGCTATCAGGACTAGCAGAGAAAGCAGGCATATTATCTCGTGATAGCTTGAATAATAAAGATTTGATATACCTAATTAACCGTATAGCTCTTTACAAAATCGTCTCAGAAACCTATAACCCAAGTGAACAAGCTGCAGCACTAACTTTATTTTCAGGTTCAATTTCAAAAGTGGATACGCTTTTCTCAGCTTTACCAAAGTTATCAGAAATGTCGTACGCCAACCAACTGGTTAAACTGTCAGGATTTTTTGGAGACGTGATTTCTTCCTCTTCATCAGCAGAGCTAGCAAATGTAATCGAGTCGCATGCGCTACCTCCGACTTCTTACAAATTAAAAAGGAAAATGTCTTCATCTGTTGATTTAAATGCTTATGTAGGAGCTTTTGCTGGAAGAATTATTCCAATTGGTAGTTCATCATTAAATTGCAAATGGACAGGCGGTATAACAGCACCAATAGGTGTTACCATAAGACCTGCAGGTACCTTTTTCAAATATTTCAATTTCAACGTGCAATTGCTGGAATTAGGAAACCTCGTAAACCACTATCTAATTACACCAGACTCAGCTTACAATAAGGACGTCCATTTTAGCGAAGTCTTTAGTCCCGGAGCTAATATTCTATATAATATTAAAAACACTCCCATTGTCGCATTCATTGGAGGAAAACTGCTTCCATTAAAAGCATACTACGACGAAGGACTTAAGAAAAGAATTAACAATAAGGCTTTCGACGCTGCGATATTTAGCATCGGGTTGAAAATTGATATTCCGCTAGTCAATCTATATTCCGGGGAGTGATCTTCTTATAGTCAATAACAAAATACCCACAAAATTCAAGATTATATGGCGTATTTACATTAGGATCAAAAAATAAATTTAAGTAGATTAAAAAGATAAATAACTTAATTATGAACACATCACAAGAACTTATCTCTGGCATAGTGGCAACCGTAATTGGCGGCTTGATCCTTGCAATTATTTTATCGGGAACAGATCATTTGAAAGCTTTGTTCTCGAATTTGAAATTGTCTACTATGATTTCTCTTTCTCTATTATCGAACGAGATAAAAACAATTCTTCTTTCCGAGAGTTTCGTCTCTGTCTTTAATCCTGTTTCCAAGATTGTTATGCGGTGGACAGTACGATTTTCGTACGTTATTTGTGGCATGGTTATAATTCTAGGATGTTTGTTGGGCGAAAATCTTTTCTTTACTGTTCTATTGGGAGGATCTATTGTAGTGGCAGTTGAAGTTCCTTACAGGATGCTATGACTGACCTGAAAAAAGCAGCTCATTAATCAATAACATCTTATTTCAAAGAGTTTACCGATTGATGGTAAACTCTTTGAAACTTGAACTCTTTGCAAGCACTAGTTTGCGCCTTTAAACTTTAGATAGTAAAGTTGCCCGACGATTGATAGTTTTTGAATGGCTTGGATGATTGCAGCCATATAATTTGTTTCCCATGATCTGTATATCTTATCTTCCGCCCTATTGAAGTTTCATCGTCAAGATTAGCCCTATACATTGAGCCCAATCATCAGATGGGGCTGTATAGATTACCAATGGGAAAAATTGATATAATAGCATTTAATCTTCACTAAATTTTGAAATGAATTTTTCTTTGATATCGATAGCAAAATATATCACTGGATCCAAAATTTTCGATAAAGATGATGACGATTGGGCTACCAATATCGACTTTGAGCCTAAACAGAAATATTTTTCATTCGGTAATGAGTTTTTAAAAGATAAAGACTGGCAGGATATTTTAAAATATGCTGAATGTCTAGTTCAAGCATATGTAAAATCCGAAGATTTCAAAACTTCAATTTTTGCCCAAGCGATAGCAATAACGGTGGGATTTGATGATGGCGAGTTAACGATAATAAAATCTCAATAACTATGGATCTTATCACAGTTGTTTGCGGGATTGTATTTAAAGATGATCTTGTTCTGATTTGTCGACGGAAACCTGAAAAGTCTTTAGGGGGCTATTGGGAGTTCCCTGGAGGTAAGGTTGAGGATGGTGAATCTAATGAAGAATCGCTGCTTCGGGAATTGATCGAAGAGCTCAACTTGAAAGTCAAAATCAAACAGCACTTTTTCGATACGGTACATCAGTACGATAATGGCGCAATAGGATTGATCTCGTTCATTTGTGAGACCGAGAATATAGCTTCAGAATCTACCGATCATGATCAGCTCGAATGGGTAAAGATTAGTGATCTATTAAACTGGAAGCTTGCTCCGGCAGATATTCCTATTGCGAAAGAATTGATTGAAGAATTAAAGGCTAGAGATTGAAAAGGATTTTAGAAATAATCCAAGACACTAAATATAAAAACGCCCAAAATGATATTTAAAGATTTTTCAGAAAATGAGCTCTACTTGTTCATGAATGGCAAACTTATCTACAAACGATGGTTGGATACGGGCGTATCAAAAGTATTCGACGTAATGGCATATGACAAATACACCCTTGCCAGCATTAAAGAGCTTACCAACCAATATGGATTATTGATAGTTAAGGCAAGAATAAAGCTAATACCTAATGAAGATGGTGGCCGAAAAACAGGCATCATCTCAGGTTATCGACCCAATCACGTGTTTGAATATACGTCAGGAGGTAAACCACAGCGGACTTATATAGGTGATATAAATTTTGAGGGCGAGGATCAAATGCCTGGAGAAGAAAGAATTGCGACTGTTCGTTTTCTCCTTGTAAAAG
>NZ_JANUDT010000017.1:0-3125 GCF_024808035.1 Sphingobacterium sp. BIGb0116
TTACGGCAATACCATCGGCTCTGGCGGGCTTGACTGCTCTGTTCGGAATGGGAAGAGGTAGACACCGCCGATATAGGCACCTAAAAATCTTTATTGGCTGATCTATGATATTCATATCATCTTATTCATGCCAACTGACATAGCTATTGAAAGAGGTTCGTTTCTTGTTTGTTTCAAAAATTAAAGAGGAAGACAACAGTGTCTGTCTGCTTGAGAAAGCTTCGGGCTATTAGTACCACTTGGCTTTGGTCTCTCAACCTTTACACCTATGGCCTATCAACGTAGTCATCTTCTACGACCCTATAAGGAAGTCTCATCTCGTGGCTAGTTTCGCACTTAGATGCTTTCAGCGCTTATCTATTCCAGACGTAGCTACCCTGCCGTACACCTGGCGGCATAACAGGTTCACCAGAGGTCTGTCCAACCCGGTCCTCTCGTACTAAGGTCAGATCCACTCAAACTTCCAACGCCCACAACAGATAGGGACCGAACTGTCTCGCGACGTTCTGAACCCAGCTCGCGTGCCACTTTAATGGGCGAACAGCCCAACCCTTGGGACCTTCTCCAGCCCCAGGATGTGACGAGCCGACATCGAGGTGCCAAACCTCCCCGTCGATATGAGCTCTTGGGGGAGATCAGCCTGTTATCCCCAGCGTACCTTTTATCCTTTGAGCGATGGCCCTTCCATACAGAACCACCGGATCACTATGTCCGTCTTTCGACCCTGTTCGACTTGTCGGTCTCACAGTCAAGCAAGCTTATGCCATTGCACTCCACGTACGGTTACCAAGCGTACTGAGCTTACCTTTGAAAGCCTCCGTTACCTTTTTGGAGGCGACCACCCCAGTCAAACTACCCACCAAACAATGTCCTCGGAAATACCGAGTTAGAAACCGAATACAGAAAGGGCGGTATTTCAAGGTTGATTCCATGACTCCTGGCGAAGCCACTTCAACATCTCCCGCCTATCCTACACATCCTGTACCCAATCTCAATGTTAAGCTATAGTGAAGGTGCATGGGGTCTTTCCGTCCCGTTGCGGGTAATCGGCGTCTTCACCGATACCACAATTTCACCGAGCTCATGGCTGAGACAGCGCCCAGATCGTTACACCATTCGTGCAGGTCGGAACTTACCCGACAAGGAATTTCGCTACCTTAGGACCGTTATAGTTACGGCCGCCGTTTACTGGGGCTTCGATTCAATGCTTCTCTTGCGATGACATCCCCTCTTAACCTTCCAGCACCGGGCAGGTGTCAGGCCTTATACTTCATCTTGCGATTTTGCAAAGCCATATGTTTTTGTTAAACAGTCGCCTGGGCCTTTTCACTGCGGCTGCTCATCGCTGAGACAGCGCCCCTTCTCCCGAAGTTACAGGGCCATTTTGCCGAGTTCCTTAGCCATGACTCACTCGAGCACCTTAGGATTCTCTCCTCGACCACCTGTGTCGGTTTGCGGTACGGGTCTTCATAACCTGAAGCTTAGCGGGTTTTCTTGGAAGTCTGTTTACCTGCTCTATCAGCGCCACCGGAGCTTTGCTGTACTATTGGGTTTCAGCAGGGTCGGCGGATTTGCCTACCGTCCCTATACCTACGCCTTTCAACGAACTATTCCGTCAGTTCGCGGCAGTGTCACTACTCCGTCACCACATCGCAGTTATGAAGAGTACTGGAATATTAACCAGTTGTCCATCGGCTTGCCCCCTTCGGGTGCGCCTTAGGTCCCGACTGACCCTGATCCGATTAACGTTGATCAGGAAACCTTGGTCTTTCGGTGGGCGGGTTTCTCACCCGCCTTATCGTTACTTATGCCTACATTTGCTTTTCCATAACCTCCACAGTTCATTGCCAAACTGCTTCTCCGGCGATGGAATGCTCCCCTACCAGATGCACCTAAGTGCAAATCCATAGCTTCGGTACCGTTCTTGATGCCCGTTTATTATCCACGCCCGGCCGCTCGACTAGTGAGCTGTTACGCACTCTTTAAATGAATGGCTGCTTCCAAGCCAACATCCTAGCTGTCTGGGCAACCGGACCTCGTTAGTTCAACTTAGAACGAATTTGGGGACCTTAGCTGATGGTCTGGGTTCTTTCCCTCTCGGCCTTGGACCTTAGCACCCAAAGCCTCACTGCCGGCTATATTTGATAGCATTCGGAGTTCGTCTGGATTTGGTAGGATTTGACTCCCCCGCACCCAATCGGTAGCTCTACCTCTATCAAACTCTACGCCGACGCTGTTCCTAAAAACATTTCGGGGAGTACGAGCTATTTCCCAGTTTGATTGGCCTTTCACCCCTACCCTCAGGTCATCCGGAAACTTTTCAACGTTTATCGGTTCGGTCCTCCATTACATGTTACTGCAACTTCAACCTGCCCAAGGGTAGATCACAAGGTTTCGCGTCTACCTCATCTGACTATGCGCCCTATTAAGACTCGCTTTCGCTTCGGCTGCGTCCCTGAAGGACTTAACCTTGCCAGACAAGAGTAACTCGTAGGCTCATTATGCAAAAGGCACGCTGTCACAGAACTTGTCTGCTCCAACCGCTTGTAAGCACACGGTTTCAGGTTCTTTTCACTCCCCTGTTCGGGGTTCTTTTCACCTTTCCCTCACGGTACTGGTTCACTATCGGTCTCTCAGGAGTATTTAGCCTTACCAGATGGTGCTGGTGGATTCCCACAGGATTTCTCCGGTCCCGCGGTACTCAGGATACCACTATGTCAACATTCTTTACCTGTACGGGGCTCTCACCCTTGTCGCGCAGTTTCCCACCTGCTTCCAGTTCATAGCGCTGTACAATGTCGTGGTCCTACAACCCCGACCATGCCGTAACATGATCGGTTTGGGCTCTTTCCCGTTCGCTCGCCACTACTTGGGAAATCATTGTTATTTTCTTCTCCTACGCCTACTTAGATGTTTCAGTTCAGCGCGTTCGCGTTTTATACGACTATTCTTCAAATAGTCAGGTTGCCCCATTCGGAAATCTCTGGATCAAGTCGCATTTGCCAATCCCCAAAGCTTATCGCAGCTTATCACGTCCTTCTTCGCCTCTGAGAGCCTAGGCATCCCCCGTGTGCCCTTATTTACTTTCTTCACCGGCATAGCCTTTTGCTACTATGCGGCTGCTT
>NZ_JANUDT010000018.1:0-2643 GCF_024808035.1 Sphingobacterium sp. BIGb0116
ATGGATATACTTGAACAAGCTGACCCCTCAAAATTGAATTAGAATTAGGGATGCGTAGTGCGTTTAAAGCTGTTATTCAACTGCCATACTGGCTGATGTTGACCCCCTAGTTCATTTTTCAGTTCATTGCGCTGGAGTATGCTGACCCCTTAGCAAGTAGTTTTTGTTACTTAGTGATCAAACAATTCGGATCACTGATGGCTGGAAAACCAAAACGAATGAGTCAGATAAAGCAATTAATCAGATTGTACCAGAGCGGTAGCGGAATAAAAACAATCGCCCGCATCCTTGGTATGAGCAAGAATACGGTGAAGTCCTATCTTAAAAAGATGGCCGACGGCGGTTTCAATACGGAAGAACTTCTTAAACAGGAGGATCCCCTGTTGGAAAAGTCGTTCCACGCAGGGAATCCTGCTTACAAGGCAGACAAGTTTGAGTACCTAAAAAGCCGTCTTGACTATTATGAAAAAGAACTTAAACGTACCGGAGTTACCAAACTGCTGCTCTGGCAGGAATATATAGAAAGTGATCCCACGGGTTATAGCTATCCACAGTTCAACTATCATTTAAGGCAACAGCTTATCTCGCGCAAGGGCAGCATGGTGATTGAACATACCGCCGGTGATAAACTATATATTGACTTTTCCGGAAAAAAACTCCATTATATTGACAGGTCCACCGGGGAGCTGGTCGCCTGTGAGGTATTTGTGGCCTGCCTGCCCTTTTCAGACTATGCGTTTGCAATGGCTGTACCATCTCAGCAGACCCCTGACTTTTTTTATGCACTGAGCAGCTGCCTGGAGTCCCTTGGCGGTGTTCCCAAGGCCATTGTCCCCGACAATCTCAAAGCAGCGGTCATCAAGGCCGATAAATATGAGCCGGTCCTGAACCAGTCCATGGAAGACTTTGCCAATCACTACGGCACAGCTGTGGTTCCGGCGCGTGCAGGCCGCCCAAAAGACAAATCATTGGTAGAAAATCAGGTAAAAATGATCTATACCCGTGTTTTTGCACCACTGAGAAACAGGCAGTTCTTTGATATCCATACGCTCAATGAAGCTATAAAGGCCTGTATGTTAAAGCACAACCAGACCCGGATGCAGCAAAAGCCATACTGCCGGGAAGAGCGGTTCTTAAGTTCTGAAAAATCAACATTGGGCGAACTTCCCAAAGAACGCTTCGAGCTGAAGAGCTATGCTGAACTCAAAGTTGGGGATAACGGACATATCTATCTGCAGCGCAATAAACACTATTACAGCGTACCCTTCGCTTATATCGGAACAAAGGTAAAGATCGTTTACACACGCAATATGCTCTCGATCTATTGTCGGGGCAAACAGATTGCCGCGCACATACGCAGTTACAGGGAAAATGCGTACACCACTCTGGCGACACATTTAAAGTCCGAACATCAGGCGTATAAGAACCGCTCGCATGAAACGTACCTGACAAGGGCAAAAGCACACTCTGCGGAGTTCGCCAAACTTCTGGAGATACTCTTTGAGCGGGCGCATTATCCCGAACAGTTATTCCGTACCTGTGACGGGCTGTTCAGGCTAAAACGGGACTTCCCGGCAGAAGAGTTTGACAAAGCATGTAGTTACGTACTAAAAAACAAGCTATATACCTACTACTACTTTAGGAATGTACTTGAAAACGGAACAGCAAACAATCAGGAAGAAACTTCCGTAAAAAGCTCCCTGCCGGAGCATGCCAATATCAGGGGAAGAGCGTATTATGCAGGCAGCCAGCCGACACTGTTTGATCAGCCAAACGATGGCCTGACAATACAATGATCGGCAGGAATGAACAGAATAAAATAAACAATAATAAATAAGATGAATATTGAAACACAGATGAGAGCGTTGCGCTTGCATGGTATGGAGCGTAACTGGAAAGCATTGAATGAAACCCGCCGTAGTACAGAACTTACCCTTTCCGAAGGACTGTCCCTATTGCTGCAGGCAGAATCAGATGAACGGGATGAAAAAAGGTTTGAGCGTCTCAAACAGAATGCCGGGTTCCGCTATCAGGCTTCGATAGAGGAGATAAACATGGTCGCTACCAGAGGTTTGGACAAGGGATTGATCACTACGTTGGCTACTGGCGAGTACATCAAAAAAGGAGATCCGATACTCATCAGCGGTGCTACGGGCTGTGGGAAGAGCTTCCTCTCTTCAGCATTGGGCCATCATGCTTGTGCCCAGGGGTATAAAGTGCTGTACTTTAACCTGCAAAAACTACTTCTAAAGACTAAAATGGCCCGCCTGGAAGGTACACTGCACAAGCTGATGGACAGGATATCAAAAACAGACCTACTTATTGTCGATGACTTCGGCCTGGTAAATCTGGACCAACAGCAAAGGCTGGATCTGATGGAAATAATTGAAGATAGACACGCTAAAGCCTCGACAATAATTGCCAGTCAGCTACCTGTGGCCAGTTGGTATGATGTAATCGGTGAAGATACAATTGCAGACGCAATACTCGACAGACTGATCCATGGATCTTACAGAATCGAACTTAAAGGCGAAAGTCTAAGAAAAAAGAAGTAATATTGTCAGGTCATCAGTTGGACTGAAGAGAGCCTTGATAGAGGGGTCAGTATGTCCAGCGGAGGGGTCAACATCAACATTATATCCA
>NZ_JANUDT010000019.1:0-2153 GCF_024808035.1 Sphingobacterium sp. BIGb0116
AGAACCATTTTTCTTAATAACTCAAAGCCTGCCTTCCCATACATTTTCCTTTTGATGTTTTTTATTCGGTTTACCTGGCCTTCAACTTGACCATTGCTTATGGATGTTATGACAGCATTATTAACTGCCTGATAGTCCTTTATGAGGTTTTTAGCAAAGTTTTTCAAACCACATTCTGATTTTATCGCCTCATCAATCCAATTTTTTAACAGACCGTCCTGTTTGCTCTGAAACAATCGCTTAAAACCCTTTACCTGCTGCTCCAATTGTTTTATCTGCGGAAATTTATCAAACAGTAATTTCAAAAATTCCTTGTCATCATTTCCCTTAATTTGCTCTAATTCCATATAGAGCATCAAGGAGAGCCTCGCCGGTGACCAGGTTTTTGCTACTATGGGAGTTACTGTTTTGGTTCTAGTGAATGGCTGCATTTGATAAACTTCGTTCATCTTGTGGCAGAACTGTGTGTATTTTCCGTTGAAACCCATCTCTACAATTGTTTCATGCAGTTCGCGGTATGTTTTACCTCGGTTCTCTTCCATCAAGAGAAAGTTAATAAAAGCGTCCAGGTTGGTTGAACTTCTGGATTGCCTTTTTGTAAGTGAGTCCATTAAAACGTATCTTCTAACAGTGCCACGCGCGAGCTTCGTAATTCTGGCAATCTGTCTTAGCGTAATACCGTTTCCGTGTAGCTCTTTAACTTTGTCAAAAAGATACTTTCTAGCGACACTAATATTAGCCGTCGAAATGTTCGGCTCTACGATTTCTAATACTCTCTTAGCTGGCTGCTCAGTCTCAGCTGATGTAGATCGTTCGCTTTTGGGATCATTGTAAAGCTTAAATATCTCCCTTAGTTCTTTTCCTTTTGATTGAAAAATCCTTTTGGTTGCTTCTCCAAGGTTCAACAGTAAGTGAAAGCGATCTGCAACCTGGTTGGCTTGAGGGGCGCCCGCTTTTATGCCCAAAGCATATGGTCCATATCGATCCCTGGAAACTGTTTTTATTTCCGGATGCTTTTTTAGCCATTCGGCGAGGGTGCCCGATTCACGATCGGGCAGCAGGTCGATAACTTCTTTTCTTTTTAAATCAACAATAACGGTTCCGTAGGTCCTTCCTTTTTTGAAAGCCCAGTCATCTACGCCAATTACACCAGATGTTAATGAATTAGGTTGTATATTGACTCTTTTGATCACCCGTAAAATAGTGGACGGGCTGACAGGTAGTCCAACATAACCGCTTATTGATGCGCCTTTATTTCCGCCCAGTTCAAGTGCCATTTTAAAAAGAAGATCATTAGAGCGCATAAGTCTTCTATAATAAGGCTTGATTTCACAGTGGAAGCGTTCAGTAAAAATCTTTCTTGGGCAGGCTATATTGTCACAGAAATACTTTCTAGCACGCAGCTTGACTTTCGTTATATGACCGGAAATAGGAAGATCCAAAAGAGTCCTAAAATACCTACTGTGGATCCTAATACTCTTCTTTTTGCAAATAGGACAAACTGAATATTTTTGATAAGCACATGTATTAATACAAAGTTCTCCTGGAGAGGAATATATTGTGTGAGCTTTTAGCTGTAAATTAGAAGGAAGGATAAAATGTGGAATCATGACATAAAAGTATAATAATAAATTACACATTATTATCCATATATTTGTTTGTTTTCAAAAAGAAATATCGTGGGAAAATCAGTCTTAAAAATTCAAAGATCAGAGGCAGGAGAAATAAAAAAATTATTAAATACAAATGATGCTTACGTTGTCGGCGTAAGACTGTATTTGGTATATCTGGTTGCCTTGGGACATTCAAGCAGACGGCTATCGGAACTCCACAGTATCAGTTTCAAGCAGATAACAAATTGGGTGCACCGATTTGAAAAGGAAGGTATAGAAGGATTAAAAGATAAGAAAGGACGAGGGAGGCGTAGCGGGTTGTCGGAAGAACAGCTGGAAAGAATCAAAGAGCTGGTAATAAAAGAAACGCCATTGAATCATGGATATCAATCAGAAAAGTGGACCGGACCTCTTTTGATACAGTGGATTAAAAGAGAATATGGTTTAGTATATCAAAAGGCGCAAATTTATAACTTGCTAGCCAAGGTTGGAATTATCTTTGAAAAGAAACTTGGCCTAATATCTAAAGTGTAATTATTT
>NZ_JANUDT010000020.1:0-1454 GCF_024808035.1 Sphingobacterium sp. BIGb0116
ACAGCGGACTTATATAGGTGATATAAATTTTGAGGGCGAGGATCAAATGCCTGGAGAAGAAAGAATTGCGACTGTTCGTTTTCTCCTTGTAAAAGAGCTGGAGCAATATTTGACAAAAGGCCGTAAATGGTGGCTACATGAAGGACCTAGACTTATTGGTGAAGCAGAAATTTTATAGGAGAATTTTTGATTTTGGTTATACCCCTGTTTTCAAATAAATCAGGGGTATAACCAACCTCTATATTTTTAAAGAATATCCTTCAATTCGACTAAATTAAAATTCGGATCATTCTTAAAAAATTCTCTGAACATGGCAGCATGACCTACACCCACCAAGATCACTGCTGTTTTAGTAGATTTTTTCAGTTGGCTTTGAATGTTTGCGTACATCAATAAATTACGTTTATACCAGTCTGAAACCAATATACTTCCGAAATAACCATTTGATACACCTACTTTATTTGCTAAAGAGATATAAAAACTTTTATTTTGAAAGTAAATATCCTCTTCATTGAGTCTTAAAAGTACATCGCGCATACTTTCTTTACCGATCCCTTCATTAAATCCCTTACTCAGTTCCCCTAACTTGTTATCATACGCTGCTTTGAGCACTGGATTGGCATTTAGTTCTTTGCTCAAAAGATCGAATCTCATTTGTATCATCGTGTCTATGGGGAATACTTCCTTATTATTGGATTTTTTGCCAAGACGAAAAGCTAGTTGAAAAGTTTCGCCTTCAATATAAAGTTTTTGAAGTCTCTTATTTCCTATCGTATCTGTAAACTTGTTAAAATCATTTGATAAGTATAGCTGGTAGATCTCATTTAACTTTTTTGCCTCTGCATGTGGACTTTCCACAAAAATTTGATCGGGTTTGCTCTTCTTGTTAATCGCATTGGTTAACTCCTCCAGCCCCATCTGATCTTTTTCACTTAGGATATTTCTAGCGGTAGTCTTTGCAGCATCATTTCCCGGATTGTTAAAATGATAAGTACCAATCAGTATTATATCAACCTTGTCCTGGGAATACGAAAAAGAGATACTTGAAAGTAATAATAACAAAACAGCAGACAACCTTTTTAAAATATTTATCATTGAAATACTCCTATTTAAATCCATTTAATAATTCGCCGAATATAGCTAAAAATGGAATTATCCAAAAATAAATTATATTGACTTTTTTCTTAAATTTATGCCATTAGTTGGCCTTTGCTTAACCTGTCGCTAAATTGAAACTTTTCGCTTCAATTTCCGCCACTGACGCCAAGCCCCGTAACTTAAGCCATAGCTACGCGGACAGCTTTACAAGCAATATTAAACGGACACTCTTCAGTAGATAAACAAAATAAATGAGTAAAACGCTTTTTATCCTTTTTGCAGGTTTGACAATTCAAGCAAACGCACAAAACTTATTCCCTGTAAAACTCGAAAATTGTAAGGCTGAAAAGTTTTGC
>NZ_JANUDT010000021.1:0-1369 GCF_024808035.1 Sphingobacterium sp. BIGb0116
TTTTGCAATCATATGTAACGTGACGAGTACCGATCCGCGATACTCTAGAAAGGAGGTATTCCAGCCGCACCTTCCGGTACGGCTACCTTGTTACGACTTAGCCCCAATTATCGGTTTTACCCTAACACGCTCCTCGCGGTAACATGCTTTAGGTACCCCCAACTTTCATGGCTTGACGGGCGGTGTGTACAAGGCCCGGGAACGTATTCACCGCGTCATTGCTGATACGCGATTACTAGCGAATCCAACTTCATGGGGTCGAGTTGCAGACCCCAATCCGAACTGTGAATGGCTTTTAGAGATTAGCATCATATTGCTATGTAGCTGCCCGCTGTACCATCCATTGTAGCACGTGTGTAGCCCCGGACGTAAGGGCCATGATGACTTGACGTCGTCCCCACCTTCCTCACTGTTTGCACAGGCAGTCTGTTTAGAGTCCCCACCATTACATGCTGGCAACTAAACATAGGGGTTGCGCTCGTTGCGGGACTTAACCCAACACCTCACGGCACGAGCTGACGACAGCCATGCAGCACCTAGTTTCGTGTCCCGAAGGACGAATGCGTCTCTGCATTCTTCACTAACTTTCAAGCCCGGGTAAGGTTCCTCGCGTATCATCGAATTAAACCACATGCTCCTCCGCTTGTGCGGGCCCCCGTCAATTCCTTTGAGTTTCACCCTTGCGGGCGTACTCCCCAGGTGGATAACTTAACGCTTTCGCTTGGACGCTGGCTGTCTATCGCCAACATCGAGTTATCATCGTTTAGGGCGTGGACTACCAGGGTATCTAATCCTGTTCGATCCCCACGCTTTCGTGCATCAGCGTCAATACCAGCTTAGTGAGCTGCCTTCGCAATCGGAGTTCTAAGACATATCTATGCATTTCACCGCTACTTGTCTTATTCCGCCCACTTCAAATGGATTCAAGCCCATCAGTATCAAAGGCACTGCGATGGTTGAGCCACCGTATTTCACCCCTGACTTAATAGGCCGCCTACGCACCCTTTAAACCCAATAAATCCGGATAACGCTCGGATCCTCCGTATTACCGCGGCTGCTGGCACGGAGTTAGCCGATCCTTATTCTTCCAGTACATTCAGCTTCCTACACGTAGAAAGGTTTATTCCTGGACAAAAGCAGTTTACAACCCATAGGGCAGTCATCCTGCACGCGGCATGGCTGGTTCAGGCTTCCGCCCATTGACCAATATTCCTTACTGCTGCCTCCCGTAGGAGTCTGGTCCGTGTCTCAGTACCAGTGTGGGGGATTCTCCTCTCAGAGCCCCTAGACATCGTCGCCTTGGTAAGCCGTTACCCTACCAACTAGCTAATGTCACGCGAGCCCATCTCTATCCTATAAATATTTAATA